>JACPOY010000008.1 GCA_016191245.1 Gammaproteobacteria bacterium
ATGAAATATTTATTATCTTATAAGGAAAGCTTTCCAGCATTGATCTTTTCGCCATTAAGGGGTTGATCTATCGCTGATAATTTCAGAATCTTGCCAGTTTTCGCTTATTTATCAATGGGAAATCAAGTGCAATTCCCCTGTATACCATATTATACCTGGAACTTATTTATTAAATGAAATGTCACATTTAATAAATAACAGGAAAAAAATATGCAAAACGGTCCTCCCAAAAAACCATCAAGATGCGGCGTACAAGTCTTTACTTGGGGATCACATGATTCTGAGTTTGGCAAACCGCAAAGTGAAGGCAATGTAGAATTTTTATCCCCTGGAATAGTGGGCGGAAATGTGGGACATGCCGCTATGCTATTAACGATTCCTGATACGCCTGAAAATAGGCTACTCGTAGAAAGTACCCTTAATAAGAAAGGCGAGAAAACAAAAATTCCATTCTCTTACAAAACACATTCAACAAAATCATTTGTAGATTTTGATAGTAATGGCAAACCCATTTATGGCAAGGAACCCGCTTATCAAGAAAAAGTCATCGAAGTATATTTTAGTTGGTGGCCAGGACATGATAAGGGTTACGATTTTAATACTTTTGAACAAGATACTGTGGCTGAAAGAACCGGTGTTGATACCAATTATGCTTCACAATGGCGAGATATTTTACAACCAGAAGAACGAAAAGATTCCGCAAGTTTAATGAGCAAGATACGAGACAAAGTAATCACGCTTTCACCTGCGAATGTTGGACACATGCGTGGATATACAGATGCAGAAAAAAAGGTTCTGGTCCAGTATCAAGAACTTCTTTTCTTGAACGCCCAACAATCTGCTATTAATTTACTTATCTCAAAACTGAACAAAAATAAAGATAAAAAAGAAATTACGCTTGATACCAGCGAAGCACTTTTGTTGAAAAGATTTATTGAATATGATCAGAGTAAAAATAAAATTAATCCGAATGATATCTTGCCAATGTTAAAAGCAAAACAAGAGATTATTCGTAATCAAAGGACCGAAGCCACCATTGGCTATCTTCAATCCTTAATTGAATTAAACGGTAAAGATCAAGCTCTGCAAGATAATGTTCAAAGTCCTGAAGAAATAGAAGATTATAAAACCATCATTGAAATCCGTCAGTTTATCGAACTTGGAGATAAATATAAGCCCCCTAATGATTCTCAATATCAAGCACTCAATAATTTATATAAAAAGATATTTGGCGCTAGTTTTGATATGGTTACGGATAAAGAAAGTGTTGACACCTTTGTGTCACAAGCAAGAAGTGATCCGTTATTAAATAGCGGAGCAGCCATGAAAGGAGATTTTAACAAGTTAATGGATTCAATAAAAAATATTGAAACATTAAAGAATATTCATCAGTCTCTTCATCAATATCTTGAAGCAAAACAAAGCGGAGCATCAAATCATGCGCAGTTGAGAACAGACTTTTTGGCCGCCCTTAAAAATCATGCGGATTTAACCAGAATTTATGTTCAAAATGACGATATTAAAGATGATTACTTAGAACCACTTGCAGAAAAAATTGATGGTATGTTAGATCCTAGCAACGCAAAAGATTTTAAGCAAATTGAAACACTGATGAACCATACTGATTTTATAAAAGCATTTTCGGCCCAAAGAGCCGATGAAATTATAAGAGAATCTGTTATTCATGGACACCCCCCAGATCATGTCGTCAATTTACCTTTGCAATCTGCGCATCAACCTGGTGGCTTAGAAGTTGAGGCCATGTTACAGGCCATGGCAGCTAAAGCCACCGAAGGGGATGAATTTAAATTATTTACTAATAATTGTGCTGATAATTGTTGTGATATTTTAGCTGCGGGTGCAGGTGAACGTGCTGCAATATTCAAACAAAAGGCCTTCAATGACAGTATGACGAATCCACAAATGGCATACAATAATGCATTAGCTTATAGTGAAAGTTTAGTAAAAGGTCTCAATCCTCAGCAAAAGAGTTATTATTTCGCCGTACAGAAATATCTTACTGAATTAAGCTTATTGAGCTATTCAAGCATGGATGAGAAAAACTATAAAGTTACCAATGCGGCATATTTTTTAGCTTCCGTTGCAACAGCTATTCCGGCCGGAATATTATCAGCACCTGGTGCGAT
Organism: Gammaproteobacteria bacterium; assembly: GCA_016191245.1. GTDB lineage: Bacteria > Pseudomonadota > Gammaproteobacteria > Berkiellales > Berkiellaceae > Berkiella. The sequence continues at coordinate 2,148 of JACPOY010000008.1, forward strand.
TGCATCAGCAATGGGATGGGGAAGTGAAAAAAAACCGGCTATCGTTTTTCAAGGACCACCTAAGTCGAATGATGTCACTGAAATTGTTAGTCAACAACAACCCATTATGAAACCAGCAGATCCGGATTCTTTGCCATCACAGTCTGTTGAAAATGATGATGAACACAAACCAAATACACCTAGAAAAGTCTAAATGTTTTCTATTACAAAAGATGACAAGAATAATCTCTGTCATTACGCTTTATGTGCAACTCAGGCAAAATATGAGTAGGAACTTGTGGTCCAATTGGAAAGCCATCACTTTGCACACTTGAATGTTTGGGAGTATAAGTATTTTGTGGAGTTGTTTGAAATACATGCACTTCTTCTTTTTGTGAATCAGTTGCTACTTTCTTATCTAAAGAATTAACGGTATCTTGTGATAAACGATTATTCTGTAATTCGATGCGTTCTACATGAGGCAATTCAAGAATGACAGCCGGCACCGACACCAAATTATTATTTCTTAAATCCACAATAGTGATAGTCGTTTGGTGCTGACGAACGAAATCTAAAATCTTATTGGGTATTCTTGATAAACCTAAAGTACTTGCATTCAATACATAAATTGTTGAATTTTCTAATATTGACTCGGCTAGTTTGGTGTTTATCTCTTCTAACACCCTATCTCGCTCGGCTAAATGCAGTTCTGTCGCTTTTTGGCCTTGCAGGCGCCTCAATCTCATTTTTTCATGCTCTGGGACCCAGTTATCTGACAGAAGAAATTCGATTTCTGAACTTGTTTTAAGAAACTGAGTGAGCATAGAATTCTCCGAAAATATAATATTCATACGCGATATAATAATGTCTTAATTATACTATAAAAAACAATAACTTTGGACAGGTGCCCGCTAAGACTATCGTTGCCTGCCTACCTTTTGTCAACAAAAGGTTAGAATAATGGGAATTGCACCGAAAACCAGCGTTTTTATAAATTAGATCTCAACAGTTATCAAAGCTATTTATGCTTTCTTTTGTGTTTTCCTATTTTGGCTTCTTCGCTCTTCATTGTTTGCGCCTCTGCTTTAAATTTCGATTGATAGCTACCGACATCCAAGTGTTTGGCTGCAGCTTTATCAACTTTTGCTGCTGCTTTTTTACTAAATAGGCCTAAGAAACCTTTCGCGCCACTCACCAGTACTTGTTCTGCAGATTTTACTTCTTTTACAAATTCTTCTTGATGAGCTTTATTGAGGTCTTCTTTAACAGAACTGGCATGTTTAATGAAATTTTCGTGCGGCTGTGAACATGAGCAACGGGTTTAGATCTTCTTTGATGCTCCTGTTCATTTAAACGCTTTGCATTTTCCTTTAACTGTCTTGCATGCACTGCAAACCCAACACTGTGTTTAGATTCATTGTTTTTTTTCTTGCTTTTACCCACCACAACCTCCTGCTAAATTAAAGTTTATAATTAAGACATGACATGAATCATGAAAGTTCATTTTTTAATTTTAGTTATTTCGATATAGGTCATATTTGTATTAAAATACCACGTATCTTGAAGAGCCCCATTTAGCGAAGGAACTTATGAAATATTTACATGCCATGGTTCGCGTATTTGATTTAGAAAAGTCATTAGATTTTTATATAAACAAACTTGGTTTACAGGAAATGAAAAGAACCGAATATGAACAAGGACGTTTTACCTTGATATTTTTGGCAACAGATGCTGATGAACCCATGATTGAGTTAACCTATAATTGGGATCAAACTGAACCCTATACTGGTGGAAGAAATTTCGGACATTTGGCTTTTGAAGTGGAAAATATTTACGATTTTTGTCATCAATTGCAAACAAAAGGCGTGACCATTTTGCGCCCACCACGCGATGGCCGTATGGCATTTATACGCTCTCCCGATAATATCTCTATTGAGTTATTACAAAAAGGAAAGGCGTTAGCACCGATAGAACCTTGGGTGTCAATGAAAAGCACCGGGGAATGGTAATGATATGAGAGCTGGCCTGACTAGAATATTAGTCAGACCAAGCTTTTAATCTTGAAAATAATATTCAATCAAACCAGATTGAATAGCCAATTGCACTAATTCTTTCTTTGTTGAACATTTAAGCTTAGATTTAAGACGTGCAATATAAACATCAATGGTGGTTGGAGCAAGAGACAGCATTTTGCTTATTTCCTGAATCGAGTAACCTTGAATAAGGAAATGAAAACATTGTGACTCTCTTTCCGAAAGCATTGAAAATGGTTGATTAATATCATAATAAAATTTATCTATCGTCCTGTCGCAGGAATGATCCAAATCAGGATGATGTACTTTATTTCTTCCCATGGTTTCCTGTAAAGGAGCGATCCGGTGGGTATCAGCTTCAAGAATGATATCTTGAGCAGCTCTTGTGAAGTGAGATGTAAATTTCTTTAATAAATTTTGTTCATTGAGATAAAAATCGTATATACGATCATTCTCTGGCTTTGTGGCAAAAGAGAAAATTTCTGTTTTGTCTTCATGATGATTAATATGACAAATACCGTGTCCAATACCTAATTCTTTGGAAATGTCGACTTTCGGCAAATGCGGATCCCATTGATGCCAGCCATTTTTACAACAATAGCCACATAAAGGAAATTGATGAGTAAACCAAGATTCAAAATAATCTAGATGGGTAATAAGAGAAAAGAACGTATTGTCACTATATTGAACGCGATAACAAAAATAGTGAACATTAGCTAATTTCGTTAATGGTGCGACTAATTTACGTATTCTCTCTTGAGCTTGATACGTTATATGATTTTGGGTAAATGGCACAACCACGCAATTTGTTCTCCTTGGAAAAAATATTTTAGTGATAAACCCGTTTATACCCTTAAACTAAGTGGGAGTTCGAAATCCCCATTTATCAACTCTCGATTGCCATCCTTGCCGAGAAGACTCATCAAACATAGCCAAAATTATACGCAATATATAATTTTATGACAAACCAACTATCGGCAACATCACGACATTTGTCGGTTTTTAACGTTGTGAATGGGTTAATGTGTAAATTTACGACACGCAATATCAACTTTCTGACTACTTTTCATCAATATCAGTCACGTCAGTTATCAGATGTAGATAGGGCACTTAAGAAAGAATATTGTAAAATTCAAAGAAAATTTCAATATTTTCATAAAAACGGCGCTTGGGATCTGGGCTGATCCCAAGAAAGAATTGTTATTTAGGCTGTTTTAGCCGTCATTTTCTCATGCGATTGACAAATTTGATCCCACACATTTTTTATTAAATCATGCGGTGGTTCAATCATTTCAATAGGTTTATTAAGTGATTTTGCATATTGGATTTGATCTTGTACCCCTTTCGATTGCTCCCAACCTTCCATAGTAATCACCATCAGTTTATCTGAACGCTCAATCATCAAATGATTATATTCTTTCCAATCAGCAAATTGATCGCTGATACCTGCCATGGTTGCTAAAAGAGCATTATGCATAGACGCGGCAAAAATCATTAAACCTTCTTTAACGAGTTGGCAAGCAACTTGGGCACTCACAGCATAGCGAAGTTGTACCATTCTCGAGTCTGGATGAGAATAAGGGCAGGCTAAATAAATAAGCTCTTTGTTACTCATTAATATTACTCCATATGTCTGACTATCTTAGAAGACTTGCTGTTGAATATTGGATTATGATGCATAAAAACAAGGAACAAAATACCATGGAAGCAACTTTTGGCTTTTTATTATTTGATCAACTAGAAGAACTTGATCTTGTTGGACCATGGGAAATGATAGGCCTATGGTGCAAAGAATTTAGTGGTCCCAACAATCTTATTACAGTAAGTCAAACTGGAGGGTTAATAACCTGCAGCAAGGGACTAAAAATTGCATCTGATTTTTCATTCGAAAACTCCCCTTCATTGGATTATTTATTAATCCCTGGTGGTATGGGGACACGCACTGAAGTTAATAATAAAAAAATCATTCAATTTATACAAACACAAGCAGAACATTGCTCTGTTATTGCTTCGGTATGTACTGGATCCTTTTTATTACAAGCGGCCGGCTTATTAACCAATACCAAGGCCACCACTCATTGGAAGTCACTTGAAAGATTGAAACAATTTCCCGAGGTGAAAGTTGTCGAAAAGCGCTTTGTAAAAGATGGCAATATATGGACATCCGCAGGCATATCAGCAGGTACGGATATGGCTTTGGCAATAATAGAAGATCTCGCTGGCAATGAGACTGCAGGAAAAGTGCAACTCCACGCAGAGTATTTTCCTAGTTCCCAACTTTATGCCGATATTTCAAATATTAAGGAACTTCCTGAATATTTAAAGGATTAATTATGGTTATATACGTCGTGAAAATATTTACTTCATCATGATAATCCAATAAAATTGTCAATTCAATGACTAACTAATTTAGTTGGATTAACCATGTTACAAAGCCCCACTGCAAATCTCCTTGACGTTTTTAGTAAAGGTCCCATCTTCAATCCTGATAATGCGGACTTTCTCTTTACCCGTGCTACCTTTATTCGACACTTAAGAAATCTAGATGATTTAGCGGATATGTATCCATCGGATAGATCCATCACTGCTTCAAAAAGACAATTTTTAGAATTCATAGGGCAATTGGTTAAAGATAAAAATGACCAAATAGCTTCATTAATCCATGATTTTTTACATCAAGGTCGACTTGTTTTAAAAAGCAGCACTATCAGTAAAGAATCCACAGAAGATGTAAGCGCTTCTATTGCAATAGATATCGTTTATCCTTTTCTCATCGGAACCGGGTTGCGCGGGAAAATTATTCCCTATGTTGGAACAGGTAAAAACGTAGACTCTAATCAAGCAAAAGCAGAAATTACAGAAGTTCGTGCCACCATCCAGCTTCTTCAAGCATTATTAACTTTGGATATTTTTGACAATCCTTTTCATATTGATACTTATCGCCATTATCATCAAGCTAAAAACCTGGCTCGCACACCAATGGTTGAGTTTTGTACTGCTGTTACAAATAAAGCCAACAAAACCATTGTGTCACCTTCGAAAATTGAAGCCGAGAATGATAGCAAAGAAACAGATCATTCTTCTTTGAGCGATTTTTTCAGTCGATTTTCAATTTCTTCAAAACCTACAGTCAAACCACATTTTGATGCAAAAAAGCGCTTAGAACGTAGTCAGAGCTTAAGGCATTATGTGCGCCCTGATAAACTTTATCCTCTACAATCAACATCTACTACTAAACAAAGAGTGCCTACACAATCTTTATTAAAACAATTTGAACAGTTTACGACGATAAATAGCACTGATACGGCAAATCCTACTCTCAAACCAAATAACCAAGTCGAAAAGCAAAAAAAACCCTCTGTTTAAGAGGGTTTTCTTTTTGTACTGAAAAGATATCACCAAGAGATTTCTTCGCCATTAAAGCGTATAAACTTTACTTCACCTTCTTTGGGGGAATAGTTAGTGATGACTTTTCGCATTCCTGCAACACTTGTGCTGGGATCGTGTTGTGCTCCATCGCCGCCCATACGGGTTTTTACCCAACCAGGATGCAGTAATAATACGCGTATACCATAGGGCATGAGATCAATACCCAAGCTTTTCATTAACATATTCAAAGCTGCTTTACTGGCACGGTAGCTATAATAACCGCCACTTGTATTTTCACTAATGCTGCCCATACTGCTAGAAATGGCAACAGCTAATTTTCTTTTACTTTTAGAAAGTTGGTCAATAAATGCTTCTGTTACTTTAAAAGCGCCCATCGCATTAATCATAAAATTTTTCATCATGCTTTCGGTGGAAATTTGTCCTAAATGATTTTCGGATTCTAAATACCCTGCATTATTAATAAGAAGATCGATAGGTTGAGTTATTTCATTTTGTAATGCTTTGATAGCTTTTTCAGAAGTAATATCTAATTCATGAATGTCGATATTGGAAAATTCCTCTTGCAATGCCTCTAGTTCTTTTGCCTCATCAATATGACGACAACATGCAATCACTTTATTGCCTTCTTTTGCATATTGGCGAGTAAATTCTAAACCGAGACCGCGGTTTGCGCCTGTAATCAAAATGGTTTCACTCATCACAGAACCCTCAATGAAACGAGCCAATTAGGTAACTATATTTTCTATCAACTTTGTGATAGTGTCACACTCTTTAGCTATTTTAAAAGCGCTATACTAATTATATTAGCATGTCTGACAAGTAACATAGGATATTAAAATGGGATTAGCTGGAGTCAGCGCTGGGAATAACGTTCCTGATGAAATTAATGTCATCATTGAAATTCCTGCGCATAGTGAACCAATTAAATATGAAGTCAACAAAGATACAGGTGCTTTATTTGTTGATCGTTTTCTATCCACCAGCATGCATTACCCTTGCGATTATGGGTATATCCCCAACACGTTGTCTGATGATGGCGATCCTGTTGATGTTCTCGTCATTACGCCTATACCAGTTAATCGTGGTTGCGTGATTGCGTGTCGTCCTATTGGTATGCTCAGCATGAAAGATGAAGCAGGTGGTGACCAAAAAGTACTTGCTGTGCCGGTCGATAAATTAACGAGCCTTTATACACATGTGCAAAAACATGAGGATCTCCCCCCTTTTCTTCTGAAACAAATTGCCCACTTTTTTACCCATTATAAAGATTTAGAAGAAGGTAAATGGGTGAAATTAGATGGTTGGTTAGATGCCAAGGCAGCTAAAAAAGAAATCATGGATAGTATTAAGCGCTTTGAGGGAAAAACCTAAAGGGCGGATATACTCTCTCTTTAACTTCCGCTTATCTTGTGAGCTGCAATACCTATCGAAAATATCGTGACGATATATTCTATCTGTAATAAGTTATACACCTAAACAAAAGACCCGTTGGAGCTTGTATTATGTTAGGTTCAATTTATGTTCAGCCAAGATCACCTGAAGATTTAAGAAATCTTGAAAGATTTATCGCAAACGTTATTTCTAAGCAAGATGAACTTGTTCGTATGGAAAGCGATCAAGATCGGATTGCTGCAATAGCCGGCTGGGCTGCTGGCTATGATGTCACTATCAGTGATGAACAAATTCTAACGCTTTTAAACCAACCTCTGAATCAAAATGTCGAAGACATTGAAGGATTGTTACTTGCCAATGAAGGAACCGTACTTCATCCTGCGGCAAAATTAGCCCTGCAAACTAGCCTGATGCTTGCTGCCGCTTATTGGACTCCGGAATTATTTGCCTTTTATACTTCCAAAGAAATAATTAAAAAGTTACTTACTCCTGCAATTGGCACCTCTGGCGTTAATCTAGCAGATGGCATCGTAACAATGGCTTCACTCTCATATGGCTATCCGAATCAGTTGTCATTAATTAATAGTTCATTGCCAGCCTCTATTCATAATTTACATGCAATCTTTCGGATCCCATCCCAAATAGCGGCAAACGTAGCAGCAACCAAATTGTTACCTCATGCCTCAGCGCCTGTACAAGCATTGCTTTCAAAAACTGGTCGCACATTGCAAGAAATAGCTGATTCTGAATTTGTAGAAACTGCTGGTGATTTTTTTGATCTGATGCATGGAACAAGTGGTGATGACGAGCGTGATGCATATCTACTTGAAAGATATAAAGGAACTTTAGCAACAAAAACCTTCGATGATATTGGTTCAGATATCGGCAGTGGTCTGCGTTGGTTATATAATTGCTTACCCAATAGAAGAATCTCTGAAGCTCGCACTACTGCAAGTCAAGAGAGCATAGAGCTGGTTAGTTCATCTTCTGCAAAGAAATCTTTATAGCATTTTTTTATGACACTATCTCAACCTGCACGCGCTCTGTGAATCGACAAAATAATTCATAAGGGAGCGTGCCGGCATGACGAGCCACTTCTTCAATCGGCAAGCCTTTACCCCACAGTATAACTGGGGCACCTACTTCCACATTATTGAGCGAAGATAAATCCACCGCTAACATATCCATGGAAACTCTGCCCACGGTTTGCACCCGCTGGCCATTCACCAAAACAGGGGTGCCATTTTTAGCGTGCCAAGGGTAACCATCGCCATAACCAAAAGCCACAATCCCTATTTTGCTCGTCTTTTTGTTATTTTCCCAAGTACCGCCATAACCGACTTTCTCTCCCATACCGACATCACGAACTGCAATAATTTCTGAGCTCAATGTCATCGCCGGAATAAGATTAAAATCTTTGCCTGTGCTGTCTGCAAAAGGAGAAGCGCCATAGAGCATTAAACCTGGGCGTACCCAATCACCATGAGTTTGTGACCAAGCGAGGATACCGGCAGTATTAGCTAAACACCGTTGGCCTGGTCTTTTGCCCACAATTTGATTAAATAAATCAGACTGCTGTTGTGTCAGGGTACTATTTTTTTCGTCGGCCTTGGCAAAATGCGTCATAAAACCAATCAGATCAACATGAGGTAAGTTTGATAATACGGTATAAGCTTCATCAAACTCATTCGGGCTAAACCCTAAGCGGTTCATCCCGGTATTGATTTTTATCCAGATTTTAAATTTTTCTGGCGTTGTTTTAGGGTATTGTTGTAAAGCCTGGATCTGACGCCAATGATGTACGACTAAGGTAAAATGATATTTTTGAACGAGCTCAAGCTCTTCATCACGAAAGATCCCTTCCATGAGAACAATATTGGTTTGCACCCCTTCTTTGCGAATAAGAAGCGCTTCATCGATGCAAGCAACACCAAAGGCATCAACATCATGAATGGTTTTTGCGACTTTGGCTAAACCATGCCCATAAGCATTGGCCTTGATCATGGCTATGATTTTAGCGTTAGCGGCAAGCTTGCGGACTTCTTTTACATTATGACGCAAAGCTTGTTGTGATACTTGCGCTAGAACATTACGTCCCATTTCACATCTACCCTATATATTTGGTGCTACATGTTCAGTCATAAAATTATCAAAGCGTGTGTATTGACCCATAAAAGTTAAACGCACTGTACCAATGGGACCATTACGTTGTTTACCAATGATAATTTCTGCCGTGCCCTTGTCAGGACTATCGTCGTTATAAACTTCATCACGATAAATAAAAACAATTAAATCCGCATCCTGCTCAATCGCGCCTGATTCACGTAAATCAGACATCACTGGTCTTTTGTTTGGTCTTTGCTCTAATGAACGGTTTAACTGAGATAAAGCAATAATTGGTATATTTAACTCTTTGGCCAATGCCTTCAAGCTTCGGGAAATTTCAGAAATTTCTGCTGTTCTATTTTCAGAGTTACTACTACCTCGCATGAGCTGTAAATAGTCAACCACGATTAGACCTAATTTATCTTTTTCTCTGGCAACTCGGCGCGCTCTGGCTCTTAACTCAATAGGGCTTAGAGCAGGCGTCTCATCTATGTATAGTTTAGCATTTCCTAATAAACCCACCGCAGAAGTCAGACGTGTCCAATCTTCTTCCATTAATTTACCAGTTCGTAATTTATTTTGATCTATCCTACCCAAGGACGATAGCATTCGAAGGGCTAATGATTCTGCTGGCATTTCCATACTAAAAACTAAAACCGATTTATTGCTTCGAATAGCCGCATGCTCAGCGACGTTCATCCCCATGATGGTTTTACCCATGGAAGGACGACCTGCCACAATAATCAAATCACCAGGTTGCATCCCTGTGGTTATCCTATCAAAATCGGTAAACCCGGTAGCTATCCCTGTGATAGGGGTATTATCTTGAAAACGTTTTTCAATGTTATCTAAGGTCTTTGAGACAATAGAACGGATAGCTTCAGGACCACTTCCACGTACACCGCGCTCGGCAATATCGAATACTTTCTTTTCGGCTTCATCTAATATCTCAGCACTAGCACGTCCTTGAGGATCAAATGCCGATTCAGTGATATTGGTTCCCACCGAAATTAATTCACGTAAAATAGAGCGTTCGCATACAATATCAGCATAAGCTGCAATATTGGCGGCACTGGGGGTATTTTTTGCTAACTCACCAAGATAGGCTAGACTGTTCCCATCTTCTTGATCTTCCATCTTTTGTAATGTTTCAGCAACGGTAATCACGTCGATGGGTTTATTCTCTTCGGTTAATTTTGCCATCGCCCGAAAAATAAGCTGATGATCCCGCCGATAAAAATGTTTCTCTACCAGTTTGTCAGCAATTTGATCCCAAGCACGATTATCCAACATCAAACCGCCCAAAACAGCTTGTTCTGCATCCATTGAATGAGGCGGTACTTTTAGTTTTGCTGTCAATGATTCTGCGGGTGAACGCACTGATTCAGTATCTCTTATCACAGCAACGCCCTTATTTTGTAATTAAGAAAGATAGATAATGTTGTGGACATAAAAAAAGGGAAATAACAGTTTATTTCCCTTATTTTACGACATTCAATGCAGCAGATCTGCCCATTTTTACATGGGCAATCGACATTATTTATTGTCTGTATCTGGCACAATACTCACTTTAGCTTGTGCTATTGCTTCAGCATGCAATTGTAGCTCAATCAAGTATTCACCTAACTCTCTTAATGGGCCATTAGGTAAACGAATTTCTTGTCTTGAAACTTCAATGCCTTTCTCTTTGAAAGCGCGAACCAATTCAATGGTACCCACTGAACCAAAAAGCTTACCTTCTTCAGCAGATTTGGCAGCGATAATAATATGAATATTATTAATTTCTGCTGCGCGACTTTGAGCTGTATGTAAACGATCATCTGCTGCTTTTTCTAATTTTGCTCTTTGTGCTTCAAATTGAGCAAGATTATCTCTGGTAGCAGGAACCGCTTTACCTTGGGGAATAAGAAAATTTCGTCCAAACCCCTTGGCGACATTGACTTTCGAGCCAAATTTGCCAAGATTTCTAACATTTTCAAGTAATATGACTTCCATTATAAACCTCTTTTCTTCCTCTTCTTTTTCCCCTCTCCCCTTGCGGGAGAGGGTTAGGGTGAGGGGTTAAATCTCTTAGTGCCTATCGCAGAATGGGATTAAGGCTAAATAACGCGCATACTTAATTTCACGCGCCAACATATGTTGGTAAATATTTTTCACCCCAGTGATACGACTAGGAACAATCTTTCCTGTTTCCGTAATGTATTTACGCAAAAAACGGAAATTTTTAAAATCAATGAATTCTTTAGGGATCTTCTTTGAAGTAAACGGACAATATTTCTTTTTACTACTACGTGCACGCCATGTCGACATGATTCATTTCCTCTCTCAATTAAATCTCAAGTTCTTCTTCTTCCATCGCGATGACACGATCACCGCCGCGCTCCATACGTTCCTTTTCTTCTTCAGAACGTAACATTGCGGACACTTCAGTGATGGCTTCATCTCGTTGCAAAATCAAATGGCGCAAAATGGCGTCATTGTAACGAAAAGCGTGTTTGAGAGAATCTAATGCTTCGTTATCACACTCGATATTTAACAAAATATAGTGTGCTTTATGCATTTTCATAATTGGGTAAGCCAATTGTCTTCGACCCCAGTCTTCATAACGGTGTACTTTGCCACCATTTTTTTCGGCCATCGAACGGTATCTATCTACCATTGCAGTGACCTGTTCACTTTGATCGGGGTGAATAAGAACGACAATTTCATAATGACGCATATATATATGCTCCTCATGGTTATAGCGCCCTGTAAAGGCAGTGGCGCAAGGAGTTAATTAACAAACTTCTATTTTTGCTAGAAAAATAAAAGAGCGAGGAGTTTATAAGATCGCTATTTTGAATACAAGTGATGAAAGCAATTGAGATGGAATGAAGCAATTTTACTGCAGCTAAGACCCTCACCCTAACCCTCTCCCGCGAAGCGGTAGAGGGGATCGGAAATAAGATCTTGTCTTGTCCCCTCTACCGCTTTGCGGGAGAGGGTTAGGGTGAGGGTGAGGGGTCCAAATCTTAAAGACTCGTCCGTTTTTCCGACCTATTTTATTCAGAAGCATCCACATTCCTATCATTTTTTACCACATTCATCGTAAAAATAACAAGTTATAATGCTGCATAAATAAGTCTAAGCGTGGATATTACACGCATAGTACTGCTTCTTCCCAAACTTATATTTTATTCATTTTGAGGTTATTTATATGTTAGAAACTTTTTCGAAACCCTATATTCCGAACGAACACGCCACACAATATAGATTATATCTTGCCATTATCGACGGTAATTTCAACGAAGTTGAAACCGTCATCACACATCATCCTGAATTAGCATCCAAACCATTTAACAAGGAAATGCCACGCCTGAGAGGATACAATGATCATCACACTCCCATGCTGCTAGCATTACATTGTCTATCTGAAAACAACCAAAATTTCAATATTGTAACCCTTTTGCATAAATATCAAGCTTCATTCATGCAGCTTGATGCAGAGTGTCGCAATCCTTTAATGATTATTTTATTAAAATCAACCCCAGAAAATTTTAGAAAACTGATTGCATTATTAAAACCAGAAGAACTTAAAGCACAATTAAATTATCGTTCAAAAGGTAATAATGTGTTGAGTTTTACGACAAGTTATTTGGATCGAGAAAAAGAAATGTTGTTAGAGCTTGCTGATTTGTATTCTCCAGAACAACTAGCCTGTGAACTGAGTTTTGTTAATGCGAACAAGCAAACAGCACTTACATATTATGGCGGTGCATTAGATATCGTTCATCGTGAACTTGCAGCCTGTGCCCAAATTCATCATAAATACGAAGAACATGGGTTTGGAACAATGGCGCAACGAACAGAAAAAGCACATGCAGTCTTCGCTGAAGTCGTGTCTGAATATTTGAAAAAATTAAAGGATATCCATAATACCTCTCCTGTTGTTGATAATGGTCATTTTATTGTTACTACAAAGAAATTTGAGGCGATTAGTCAATATTTTGATGAAGCGTTAAGACAATTAGCCGCCTGGGACGTTGAAAAAATCTTACAGGATCCCCTCGTGAAGACATTCAAAGAACATATGCGAACTTTTGAAAGCAAACAATTGGCTTTTAGAAAAGAGCCGCAATTAACTTATCATCGACATGAATCAAAAATACGCCAAGAATATAATGATATGTTAACTACTGCCATTAGTGGCATTCAAGCGTGTGAATTAGCCTTAGAAGAACCTAATTTTGACAGATCCGATGACAAGAGAAAATCGACTCCTATATTGAATCAATTTGTTGAAGATGTTAAAAAACGCAAAGAAATGACTGATGGCCAAGCTGTCCCGCTTGATGCGAGTCTTCAACCTGCGGCGAAAGAACATAAAACAGAGCCACAGATTAATTACAAATTAGCTAATAGATAAATCCCCCCTCCCTAACCCTCCCCCGCAAGCGGGAGAGGGAATCAGAAAGAGAAGAGGTGTTAGGGTGAGAGATCCAAACCTTAAGCCCTACATCTGTTCCTTCTACCGTTCCCATTAGCTTCATGTAATACAAAAACTAATTGACCACCCTGTCTTCCCTGTGGAAGGCGACCATTTACACAACGTTGTTTATGTCTATCAAAGCATAATGGCATAACAACGGGTGTCTGTTTTGCTTTTGGTGCAGGATTTACCACTGGTTTAACTGTTGGCAACTTCGGTTGAATAGAGGTGGGTTGCTTAGGCACATGCGGCATTTTCTTATCAAATTGCTGGCGATAGACATCGGCGTGACTATAATTACGTCCCGGTACATTTTTATTAACATGATTCCACCAATCATTAAAAGAATGAAAGCCATTATGCGTTAAATTTAATAAATCATGACGAGTTAATCTTAAGCCTTTTGCACTGAATGCATCTACTAACCAATCTTTGGTAAATAAGGATTTCAATAATTTCTTTGAAGGAACATGGGTATTACTATATTCAGCAAACTCCGTAGCTAATGCATAGGCTTCTCTATTAGCATATTTTTCAGGGCTAATATGATCTTTACCAAATAATTGGAAACTTGGATTTTTGGCATTATTTAACTCAAATACCAAGGTTTCAAACATGTTTCGAAATGATTGGCCATCTTTGGCGATTTTAATAAAGCGTTGAAGTGATTTATGATTTCCACGGATCACGCCACGCTCTTGATAGCAACCCGTTGTATCCAATTGACTTCTTGACACAAAATCTACGGTAATGGGGCCGTTTTTGGTAGCCTCATCAATCAGCTTTTCTAGTTCTGGCATGAGCGGCATTAACTCTACAACTGCTCTAAACATTTGATGAATACGTGAGTCGTTTTCACAATTAATAATTAAATTCTTGAATTTCATTTCTAGGCCACATAGTTGCTAAATTTCAGATAGCAAATCTACAAGGTCCAAAACAAAATCGTAACCCTAAAAAGACAGTTAGCTGAATCTTGCGGATGAACGGTAATTATTTAGGAACTAACGACATGTATATACAAGCTTTTATTGAGGAAATGACTAGATCACGACATATAAACTATTGATCAAAAGCGTCCTTTAAAGTTTTCATATCAATTTTTCGCATTTGTAACATCGCTTTCATGACTTTTTCGGTTTTTTGAGGATCGGGACTACTTAACATTTCCCCTAACACCGTAGGAACAATTTGCCAGGAGATCCCATACTTGTCTTTAAGCCAACCACATTGTTCAGTTGAACCCCCTTCAGATAATTTACGCCAATATTCATCTACTTCTAATTGCGTTGTACAATTGACAACCAGCGAAATAGCAGGCGTAAAAGTAAATTCAGGCCCCCCGTTTAATGCAACAAATTCTTGCCCTTCAAGTTCAAAAACTATCGTCATCACAGAATTTTTGGGTCTGCCTGAAACTTGGGCTCCGGCCTCATTATAACGCGTGGTATTTTTAACCATTGAATTATCAAAAATACTCACATAGAAATTTACAGCTTCTTCGGCTTGATCATTAAACCATAGAAAAGGTGTAATTCTTTGCATTTTTTATCCCTTTAATGAAATTTCAAAGGTTAATATAGTGTAGCAAAATTAAATCATGACGCTTTAGCAGTAGTCTGCCGATATCTTTACAGAGAAAATGTATAGGATTAACAACATGAATAAATGGTCAGTTACAGCCATATTAATCAGCTGGGTATCAATAGGCAATGCTGCAGAAGCGATGATCACAGGTGTTGGACATGTAAAGAGTTCTCCGGACTATATTGAGCTTAATATCTTAGTGGATTCTAAATGTTACTCAACGCCCAGTGATGCTCGAAAAATAAATGATGAAGCCGCAAGAAAAATTGTTGATTTTCTCAATAGCAAAATTAAGAAAAAAGATAATTATAATACCGTTATTTCAACCGGTGGCTATACTCAACCCTATCAGACTTATTATCAAGACAAATATTTCTGCAAAGATACTTTTCAAAAACAAAATAATATTATTTTTAGAACCCAAGATATTGATAATTTTGAGAGTCTTTTCGATGAGATTCAAAATACTGTCTATAAACAAATATCTCGCTTTTCTCCTTTATTGATTGAATCATCCATTTCATATGCCACAATCTCAAGTCCAGTTCCTGGCATTTCTCAAGATCTTCGTTCACAACTTGAGCAAAAAGCGCTTGGCTTGGCTTTTCAAGATGCATCAGCAAAATTATCAGCTCTATTAAAGAGTAATAAAATTCAAAATTTAAAAATGGTAAAAGCCTCTGAAATACCACCAACAGAGCCCATGCCCTTTTTTCAGAAAAGAATAGCTCCCATGGAAATGATGGCCGGGGGAGGTGGTCAAGGTGACAGTAGAGTTCCAGTTCAATTTGATGAACAAGATATTGATAAAACAATATACTTTCAATTTACTTTTGATGATATCAGTTTACCTTGAGACCGCTTCGCGCTGCCTTAATACCTCATACAAGCAAATCCCGGTTGCGACCGAGACGTTAAGGCTAGCGACAGTTCCTGTAAGCGGTATTTTGGCCACTTCATCGCACTTTTCTAGCGTAAGACGCTTTAAGCCTTTACCTTCAGCGCCCATCACCAATGCGGCAGGACGGGTTAAAGTAGCCTGAGAAAGGCTTTGTGAAGCACTGCCCGAGGTACCGACTACCCAGACACCCAATTGCTGAATTTGTTCAATAAAGCGCACCATATTAGTAATTTCCACCACGGGGAGGGTTTGATCTGCCCCACAAGCGATTTTGCTCACAGTAGCATTCATGGTGACACTCTGTGCTTTGGGGATAACAATAAAATCTACCCCTAAAGCTTCTGCACTTCGAATACAAGCCCCTAAATTATGAGGATCTTGAATACCTTCTAATAACAACAATAATGGCTTTTTATCCGTTATTTCAAGCCAAGCATAAATTGCTTTTTCATCTATAGTTTGTGCATTGCGAACTTTTGCTGCGACGCCTTGATGATGTGAGGTGTGAGTGAGTTTATCTAATTTGGTTGCAGAAACAGTTTCAACATGAATATCTTTATCTTGTGCTTTGGAAATCAAATTTTTCAATCTTGCGCTTTCTTCTTTGATTTGAGCATAAACATTTAAAACATTTTCAGGATGATGCTCTAATGCCGCCAATACCGCGTGAAAACCATAAATGATTTTAGAGGATGCCATATGAAATCCTATTTTTTCTTTCTTTTTTGTCTTGGCTTTCGTTTTCGCTTTTTAGGTCCGGTTGAAGAACCTGTTTCTTGCTTCTTACGTTGCTTTTTCTGTTGATTTTTGCTTGATGGGTCTCTTGCTGGTTGATTTAAGAGTTCCAAATCGATTCGTTTTGTTTCTACATCGACACGAACAACTCTTACTTCAAGACTATCGCCTAAGCGGTACACTGTTCTTGTTCTATCGCCCACCATGCGATGATTTGCTGCATCATAATGAAAATATTCATTCCCAAGGCTGGTGACATGCACCATCCCTTCAATATAAATATCTTTGAGTTCAACAAAAATCCCAAAATTAGCCACGCCAGCAACGATGCCTGAAAACTCTTGACCAACTTTATCTTGCATATAGTGACATTTTAATGCAAGGGCTGCATCACGAGTCGCTTCATCAGAACGACGCTCTGTTTCAGAACATTGGGTCCCAAGCTTTTCATAATCAAGATTATCGGTTTTCTTTTTCGATTTCTCGACAAGGGATGCCACAATACCACGATGTACTATTAAATCCGGGTAACGTCTTATTGGCGATGTAAAATGCACATAACATGGATAAGCTAAGCCAAAATGACCAATATTTTTTGGATTATATTGCGCTTGACTTAATGAACGTAACATCACCGTCTCAATCAAATGCTTGTCGTCACGATGTTGTATTTGATTAATTAATGTTGAAAAATCTTTAGCAGTTGGTTGTTGTTGTCCTGGCAAGTCTAAACCTAATTCTGATAAAAACTGGCGTAGTGCCTTTAATTTATCTTGGGGCGGTCTGTCATGTATTCTAAATAGTGTTCCGCGTTTATGATGCTGTAAAAATTTTGCAGCGCAGACATTCGCTGCCAACATACTTTCTTCAATCATTTTATGGGCTACATTGCGCACAGTGGGCACAATACTTTTAATCTTGCCATCTTTGTCAAATAAAATTCGTGTTTCAACGGTATCAAAATCAATCGCACCACGAACACGTCTTTGCTTATTGAGTGCTTCATATAAGCCGTGAAGCGCTTCCAATGGCCCTAAAAGGGCTTTGTATCTATCTCGAACAGCTTCATTGCCTCGAATAACTTCAGCCACTTCGGTATAGGTTAATCTGGCTTTAGAATGCATCAGGGCACGATAAAAAGTTGATTCTGATATTTCACCATGATGATCAATGTTCATCTCGCAAACCACGCATAAACGCGGCACATTTGGTTTGAGTGAACATAATTCATTGGATAGTACTTCTGGCAACATCGGTACTACGCAACCTGGAAAATACGTCGAATTACCACGGCGCATTGCTTCATGATCTAGTGCTGAACCAGGCGTAACATAATAGCTCACATCAGCAATAGCTACCCATAATGTCCAACCCGTTTTTGTTTTTTCACAATAAACCGCATCATCAAAGTCTTTTGCATCTTCACCATCAATGGTGACAAGAGGCAAATCCGTTAAATCCTCACGTTCATCCTTATGTTTGACTTCTTTAGGGTTAAATTTCGTGCATTCTTTTTCAACGGCTTTTGGCCAAACGTCCGGGATCCCGAATTTGCGTATAGCCATTTGTACTTCAATACCAGGTGTTGAAAAATCGCCTAATACGTCTATTACTTTTGCAACAGGCTCCACATGGTGCTGATATTTTTCATCCCGTAGTATTTGAATCTGAACAATATCACCATCTTTGGCTTCGCCTTTATGATCTTTGGGAATGGTAATATTTTGAGAAAATTTTCTATCAAAGGGGAGTACTTCATAGGCGTGCGGTGTTTTCAGCAATCTGCCAATCACCAGAGGCGTAACGGCATGCAAGAGATTAGTAATTCTGCCTCTTAAAAAACCTTCTTTATCAGCTTGAATAATTTGGACTTCAACTTCGTCACCATCATATAAGCCACGCAACGTTGGACCACCTAATACAATGGTTTGACCATCTTGAGTTTTAAGGTGCCCTACCCCTTCTCTTTCCATTACTATCACACCAACATGAATTGTTGTATCGGTGATAGGCATGTAACCTTCTGGAGATTTGAATAATTGACCATCTCGAACCATCGCTTTCAAACGACGCCGTAAGCCTTCGCATAGTTCTGGATCTTCTAACTCGAAGTGTTTGATTAACGCTCGCCGTTTGACAGGCTCCCCCCATTCAGTCAGCACAGACAAAATGTATTCCCGACTCGGAACGGGGGTTTCGTAGTTTTTCGCTTCTCTGTCTAGAAAAGGATCTTGATTTTCATGTGAATTTTTTTTTGCCATGTTACTTATATTGACATCTGCTATCGTACAAGCTAGATTGCCGCTGCTGCCGAGGTGGTGAAACTGGTAGACACGCAAGTTTCAGGTACTTGTGGAGGAAACTCCTTGGAGGTTCAAGTCCTCTCCTCGGCACCATCTTAATGTCCTTCTTCTTGATTATCCATTTATTAATAATTTAACTTTCTTACAATTCTTATAATATTTCCTTTAGCAATATGGTATCACGGCGATCGGGTCCTGTTGATACTATTGCGATAGGCGTAGCCACCAGCTCAGATAGACGGGACAAATATTGTCTGGCTTTCAGAGGAAGCGCATCCCATTCTTTAATTCCATGCGTACTTTCTTGCCATCCAGGCCATACTTCGTACACAGGTTCACATTTAGCTAACAAATCCGCATCAACTGGTGGGGTATCCCATTCTTGTCCTTCAAAGCGGTATTTGGTGCAAATTTTAATTTCTTTAAGTTCATCAAGGACATCTAATTTGGTAATGGCTAGACCACTTAAACTATTCAGATGGGCGGAACGACGCATCGCAACAGCGTCAAACCAACCGCAGCGGCGCGCTCTCCCTGTGGTTGCACCCACTTCTTGACCAACTTTTCCAATAAACTTACCAACTTCATCAAATAACTCTGTTGGAAATGGACCACCCCCAACACGGGTGCAATAAGCTTTAGTCACACCAATAATTTCTTGAATATAACGCGGTCCAAAACCACTTCCTGTTGCAACACCACCAGCCGTTGTGTTTGATGAAGTAACATAAGGATAAGTACCATGATCGATATCTAATAATGTGCCTTGTGCACCTTCAAAGACAATTGTAGCGTTGTCAGCATAATGCGCTGCAAGTAACGCCGGTACATCAGTGATGACGTTATATAAACGCTCACGAGCCTTTGCTGCTTCTTCTAGGATAGGCTCTTTGGCAATCGCATCAACATGATAGTACTGCGTTAAAACAAAGTTATGATATTCCAATAATTTTTCAAGTTTACTTTCAAATTTAACCGGATCAAGCAAATCGACAACACGCAAAGCACGTCTTGCGACTTTGTCTTCATAAGCAGGCCCAATACCACGACAAGTGGTACCTACTTTTTGATCTCCTTGTGATGCTTCTCGCGCTTTGTCTAAAGCCACATGATAAGGTAAAACCAATGCAGCAGCGCTTGAAATCCGTAATCTGTCTAAAACTGGGATCCCTTTTGAGTTCAAGATATCAATTTCATCCATCAATGCTTGCGGTGATATCACCACACCTTGTCCTAGTACGCACATCACCCCTTCGTGCAATATACCAGAGGGGATAAGATGCAATACCAATTTATTGCCATCAATAACTAAGGTGTGCCCTGCATTATGTCCACCTTGAAAACGTACAACAAGTTGTGCCTTTTCAGTGATGAGATCAACAATTTTACCTTTACCCTCATCGCCCCATTGGCTACCGAGGATTACCATTGTTTTTGCCATATTTCGGCTTCCTACTTTTTCTTATATTGAGGATTTTATCGAATAAAATATAAAAGAAAGGCACCCATCAGCATACTGGCAAGCCCCATTGTTCTTAACACAGTATCAGATTGCGTGGATACCATTTGAATAACCTGGCGCCATTTTGCAGGATTGGTAAAGGGCATTATTCCCTCAAAAACCAACAACAGCGCAACAGCAGCCCAAAGATCATTCCACATGGTTTATTTCCAAAAGCAAAAGGGCCAGTATGTCTGGCCCTATCGTAGCCTTTATTTTATTTAAAATACCTAACTCTTGTTATTTGCCGCCTGAGTCACTGCTTGTGACGCTTGAGCGTTGTTTCGACGAAAATACTTAAAGAAGGCATCATCCGGTTTGATTACTAGCATATCATTATTGCCTTTAAATGTCTCCCGATAGGCCTCAAGGCTTCGATAGAAGCTGTAAAATTCTGGATCTTTACCATAAATATCAGCATAGGTTTTAGAAGCGGTTGCATCGCCTTCACCACGAACTTGGTTGGCTAAACTCTCTGCTTGGGCACCTATAACGATTACTTTGGCATCTGCATCTGCACGAATTGCTTCTGCCCGTGAATGGCCTTGTGCGCGATGTTCAGATGCCACTCTTTGGCGTTCGGTACGCATCAGATTAAACACCGATTCACTCACTTCTTTAGGTAAATCGATACGTACAATCCGTGCATCTACTACTTCTACACCAAGCGTTTTAGCAGCTTTGTTTGCATCAGAGCGGATTTTTTCCATCACACTGTTTCTGTCTTGAGACACCACATCATTTAGTTTGCGACGCCCAAATTCACCCCGTAAACCATCTACGATTTTTTCTTGCAATAGTTGCTCTGTTCGTTTTGTATTACCGCCAGTGGTGTTATAAAATTTGGAGAAATCTTGTATTCGCCATTTTGCATATAAGTCAACAATTAACTCTTTCTTTTCTTGTGTGGGGATCCGAGAAGAAGAGATATCCAACGATTGAATACGCTTGTCAAAAAGTCTCACACTATCAATTAAAGGCAGTTTTGCTCGAAGGCCTGGCATTAACACGCCTGCTTCCTTCGTTTCAGGATCAATAATGATTGTTCCAAGGCGCAAAACAATAGCACGTTCAGTTTCTTCAACAATGAACAAGCTCATACCAGCAAACAATACAAAGAATGCCAGAAAAATTAAAGTGAATGTTTTTGTTTTACCGCTCATGATTAGGCTCCATTACGCGAAGGACGCTCA
Organism: Gammaproteobacteria bacterium; assembly: GCA_016191245.1. GTDB lineage: Bacteria > Pseudomonadota > Gammaproteobacteria > Berkiellales > Berkiellaceae > Berkiella. The sequence goes on from JACPOY010000008.1 coordinate 23,736, forward strand.
GCGTCTTCATAACTTGGTCGTCTACCGACATTGCGTGAAAGAGAATTCATGCTTTGGTTCGATTTATCATTCGATGCCAAAGAACCATCATCCTCTTCCTCTTTTTGAGGACCAGAATTAACATCACGTGCTGCAATCAATTTATCTAATGGTAAATATACTAAATTATTTCCACCACTGACATCGATTAACACTTTCGGCGTCCTTGCATAAACTTCTTGCATCGTATCCAGATATAGTCTTTCGCGCATGACTTGGGGAGCTTTTTGATATTGGGGCAATATCTCAGAAAACTTAGCGGTTTTACCCACAGCTTCTAAAATTACCCTTTCTTTATAAGCTCTTGCTTCTTCAAAAGTACGTTTCGCACGGCCTTCAGCTATGGGAATTATTTTTCTTGAATAAGCTTCAGCTTCATTCACAAGGCGCTCTTCATCTTGTTGAGCCTTGATTGCATCATCAAAAGCTGCTTTGACTTCTTCTGGTGCTTTCGTTTGCTGCATGGCTAGATCTGAAATTTCTAATCCAGATTGATAATTATTCAAATTTTGTTGAATTTGTTTTCGGATTTCAACACCAATTTCACCACGACCACTTGTTAACACTTCGTTTAACGAGGATTGTCCCACGACTGAACGTAAAGCACTTTCTGATACTTGTTGTAAACTTTTTTCAGGTTGAACCAAGTTAAAAAGATAGTCTTTGGCATTGTTAATACGATATTGCACCGCTATTTCGGCACTGACGATATTTTCGTCTTTCGTTAACATCTGACCGCCATGCTTGGTTGTTTTCACTTCCTGCACATTGAGCACTTCTTTTGTTTCAATAATGGGTGCTATCCAATGTGGACCTGGGCCTACGGTTTCGATGTATTTACCTAGTCTTAAGATCACGGCTTCTTCTGCAGGTTCAACAACATAAATCCCGCTTATCACATAAATCACCAAAGCAATGATGGCGATTAATGTAAAACCAAAGGTCCTATTGCCTGAAGAAGATTTTCCCGCAAAGCTCGATGAACCAGAACCACCTTCTGATTGGCCAAAGACCGCTCGTAATTTACGCTGTAATTGACGCAATGCTTCATCAATATTAGGAGGACCTTCTTCGTCATTTCGTCCCCAAGGATCTTTCTTCTTCTTACCTTTGTCATCCCGATCGCCAGGCTCATTCCAAGACATGTGTAACCTCTTTTATTTTACCTTCGCCATTAATGCTTGTGCTAATCCAGTATGCTGTTGGCAAAGCTTTTCCCAATGATTATTTGTTATATTGATAACCAAATTCCATCCGCCTTCTGGAAGAGGAGTGTCATCTATTACTGCATGCAAAGCATAGAGTTGCGATCGCAATTGCCCTTGTTCTGGACCCAATTGCAAAGCTCCTTGTACTCTATTGATGCTAAGCCTACCTTGCAATGCGTCCTTCAGCAAATCTAAGCCTATGCCTTTTAACGCAGAAACCCAAATTTTAGTTATTTTACCATCTTTATCTAGTTCTTTCTGACCTGGATGATAAACCCCATTGTCCAATAAATCTGCTTTATTAAATACCAATAATTGCGGAATATCTTGGGCGCCAATCTCTGCAAGCACTTGATTGACCTCATGAATGTGATCTTCATACTTTTCATCACTTGCATCAACAACATGGAGCAATAAAGAAGCTTGGGTGGTTTCTTCTAAAGTAGCTCGAAAAGCATCTACTAAAGTATGAGGAAGCTGTTTAATGAAGCCAACGGTATCTGCTAGAACCACCTTCCCCAATCCTTGGATATCAATCGATCGTAGTGTGGGGTCCAGCGTTGCAAATAATTGATTAGCAACCCAAACCTCAGCCCCAGTTAAAGCATTAAATAATGTGGATTTGCCCGCATTGGTATAACCAACTAATGCAATCGTTATCACCTCTGCCCGTTGTCTTGCATGCCGACTTTGTTGGCGTTGGATTTTCACTTTTTCCAAACGCTTTTCAATAATTTGGATCCGCTCACGAATTAATCGTCTGTCCACTTCCAGCTGGGTTTCACCAGGACCGCCGCGTACCCCTATCCCTCCTTTTTGACGTTCAAGGTGAGTCCAAATGCGAACAAGCCTTGTCGACATATGTTCAAGTTGAGCAAGTTCAACTTGGAGTTTTCCCTCAAAAGTGCGAGCCCGTTTAGCAAAAATTTCTAAAATTAAACCGGTACGAGACATCACTCGACATTTGGCAAATCGTTCGACATTTCTTTCTTGGGAAGGGGTTAATTCGTGATTAAATATAATGAAATTAGCTTGATGTAATGACACTTCCTGAACAAGCTCTTCTAATTTACCTTTGCCTATATAATATTTTGGATCAGGCTTATCACGAACACTCGTCAACGTAGATACAGGAATAATTCCTGCCGCTAAGGTTAACTCACTAAACTCTTGGAGATCTGCTTGATCAGAGTGGTGTCGAAAATTAACATGGACAAGAACAGCCCGATCACTGCACTCAAGCCGCTCAAACAAAATGCTAGCTCCTTTACTCGAAACTGCAATTATATGTCAGTTCGTTTTTTTAAGTATTACCTGCGTCAAGATCATCACCATTTTGACCAACAAGGGGTAATTTACTGGTAATGTTTCTCGCTGGCACAACAGTGGAAATAGCATGCTTGTAAACCATCTGACTTACACTGTTTTTTAATAACACAACAAATTGATCGAAGGATTCAACTTGTCCTTGCAATTTAATGCCATTTACCAAATAAATGGAAACGGGAATTTTCTCTTTACGCAACGCATTGAGAAATGGGTCTTGCAAAGATTGCCCTTTTGCCATCGGACCTCTCCTTATTATAACGATGTTATCTTGCGATAACGTTTTCTTCCCTAAGAGGTCATATTATCACGGGTTTAGCATAAGCTAAATGGCCTGGGGTGGTTTTTAGGTGCTCAACTCGTAGGCTACGATTTATTGGAATTACCAGTATCTGATCCGTCATTTTGATAATCACGATAAGCAATGCTGCCAAGAAGCATGCGTTCTTCAAGTGACATAGCGGTCAAATCAATTGCTGATGGTACCTCAATAGGTCGCTTAAGATAGCGATGCAAGAAAATCCCAGCCCCTACTAAAAATGCTAGCCCTGCCAGAAATTGTGAAAGAAGCATCAAATGATGCTGATGAAGCCATGTACTGATTTTTTGGAGAATGGAAACAGAAGAGGTGCTTGGCCATTGTTCTAATATTGTCATCAAGGCAACGCTCCCCTCTCTAGCTGCATTTTCAATATTGCCAGTTTTAAGGTTGGGATCAATGATGTTTTGTTCTATACGCAATATACCCTCTAACAAGACTGGGGTGCGTTTTATTTTATCTCCAGCAAAAAGATAACTTTCATGAGTAGATGCATTCAATATCAAATATACCGTTTTGTTTTGCTGGTGAAATGGATTGGTATTATCAACTTCAAGCATTTTCTGCTTAGCTTGTGCTCTTGCATTTTCACCTGTGTATTTCACGACAATGACTCGTACATAAATATTTGATTTTTTGGCTGATTCACTCAGTACTTGCGATATACCTGCGGAAGTGGTTGTTGAAAGAACTTGTTCTTCATCAAAAACCCAAGGGGCTACCACCGGCTCATGATTAACCAGATTGAATTGCAGATGTAATGTCATTGCCAGGCAAGCAAACAATTTAAGAAAATTAAGCAAAATAATGCGAGCGACGACATATAGTCCCACACCAAAAGGCCATTGAATAAAAAAAAGAAACGGATTTTTAGCGAAATTGAACATCTAGCCCCCAAGGCATACTACGACGACTTGGGTTAGTGTAATGATTTACCAGGCTAACTTTCAACTGTGTTGGTCTTAAATTTCCTGTCAACTGTCTACTATATATACGCGTGTGCCAATTATCGATTAAGCTGGGGAGTTTATCGGTCACTGGCCCAGCGTATCTTTGACTGTGGGAACTTCAATGGCCATGTTAAGTTTTTTTCCTAAAAATAGCTGATTCACCCAACGTTCCGGATAGCCGGTGAGAAAACCGTTATAGCTTGCTATCTCTCGATTAAGGAAATACACATCATATTGAATTTGCTTTTCTATATTTAATAATTCCATTTTTAGCATCAAAAATTGGCGATTTTGAGCAAGTGTTTCATCATGTGATGCTTGTTGCTGCACGATAAGTAATGCGTTAACAATCTCATTTTGTACAGCTAAAAACGTTTTATATTGTTCGGGATCTTTTAGTATTATTTCTTTTGTATTTAAAGCTTCGTTATCTTGATAAGCTTTAACTAATATTTGTTGCAAATGCTCGGCTTGGGGTGAATATGCCTGAATAAGTTGAGAAAACTTTGGCAACATTTGGGCACGTCTTTCGGTGTCTTGCTTCAAAATACCCCAATAAGTATGGATACTTTTTTCGACAAAATTTATCTTGCTCAACCAACTACCTGTTAAAAGATAAATGACCAATCCTACACCAATAACAATAAAGGCGGCTTTTAGTTTAGGGTTTTTAAGGAGCGAACCAAAAGTCACTTGCTTACCTCCAATAAATGATTTACTTAAGCATACGCGCACTTACCATGTGCAGCAACTAGGGACCCAGCTCATATTATTGCTTAATTCATTGAAAAATAAAAATTTTTGGCTTATCGGGACTTCTTTATCACTAGTCTGATACAAATTGTACAAAAGAAAAGGACAAGGTATTATTTGCACCTGGAGTATACGGACGATATGAATTAATGACATCTCTTTTTGCCCAACCCCATCTAAATACCTTTGCCAAACGCCAAGAAAGTGTTTTTATCGTGCTGGCGGGGATATTTTTGAGTACTTTGGCTGTGCTAAATGTCATTGGCCTTAGCCGAATATTGGATCTGAGTTTTTCATTAGGTTCCTTGACAGTACCGGTTACTATCCCCTTGGGTGTATTACCTTACCCCCTTACTTTTCTGTGCACTGATTTAATTGTTGAGTTCTATGGGAAACAACGTGCAAAGCTCGTGATATGGACCGGCCTATTTATCAATCTATGGATCTTTTTTATCATGTGGGGGGCGGGATTTTTGCCTCCGCATGTTGAGCTTGATCCCATTACACATTTGCCAGAAACAACTCATCCCCATTTTGCCTTTTTTCAAATTCGCATGTTCACATTCTGCAGTATGGCAGGCTCGGTAATTGCCTATTTAGTTGCACAATTAATTGATGTTCAAATTTTTCAACTTTGTAAAAAACTTACTCATGGAAAACATTTGTGGTTTCGATCAAATGTTTCAACATTATTCAGCCAATTCGTTGATACTATTCTTGTCATATCAATCGCATTTCTCTTAACCGATTCACTGATAATTCATAACGATAAAAGTGCAGTTTCTCAACTTATTAATATTGTTCTTTCTTGTTATCTATTTAAAATGCTTGCCACCATTGTAAGTACTATTCCCTTTTATATCGTTGTATTTTCGTTACGAAAATACTTTGGGCTTTCAAATAAAAGTGATTCTCCCAAACAAACATTAGAGCCCTTTTCTGCCTCAGCTTAAATACTGAACAAAATCACCCCTTTTGAGCTATCTCTTTTATAGATTCGTCTATGATTATTCCTCACAGGAATGATGCAACTGATGAACATGCAAATGCTCTCAGTGGAAATCACTTTAACTGTTAATATTTATATTAATAAATCGTGGAGATAAATTATGACAGACTACAAAAAGCAGCAAGAAGAAAATCAGAAAAAATTTGATGCTCAAAAACATCAACATAAAACAACAGCACCAGCGCAAAACCCACATGAAAAAACACAACATACCACTGATAAAAATAAGACCGGCAAACCAAAACAAAACTAGAAATTTATTCTATGTTTTTATGTATTGAACGTATTGTAAATTCCATACGTTCAATACTTGTTCGTGTAGGGAAGTTTGCAAAATAGGGAAATAATATAATTAATCTTTGATTGATTATATGTTCTTTTGTCTTAAGTGACCTATAACCAACAATCTCTTTGAGGAGTAAACATATGTTGCAATTTTTTAAAAAAATCCCACAAAAAATATTTGGCAAATATAAGAAAGCAAAAAATACTGTTAAGCCTTTAGCACTTGCTGAAGAAAATGAGGCGGCACTTGAACCTGAAATAATAATACCGGTTCCTGAATCATCGGACTTACAGGTTGTCAATGAACCCGAAGTTAAAGAAGTTTCATTTGCCGAAGAACCTGTGCGTGTTCGTCGAACCAGAAATACTACTTTCACGCGACGCCCTAAAACGCCATCACCTGCACATCTTGAGCCTGCCCCCTTACAAACAGACAGAGAAGAAATGTATAACAAAATTCAAGAACAAACTGCTGCTTTACAAGAGAAAAATCCTATCAAAGAGGTGCCTCAAGAAAGTATGAAAGATGAAATTGTGCGCAAAGCCAAAGAACGTCGTCATCGTACTCATACACATAATCATCATTATAAAGGGAAAGGAAAAGACAGCTATCATTTAGAAGGACGAGAATTAAAAAGTGTTTTTGAAGATGATGATGGGAAAAAACTTCCTGTCGATCAAAGACAAGAAATCCTACGTGAATTACAAAAAGGAGAACGTAAGCTGCATTTTAGATAGCTATTTGCTTTCTATTCCCTGATGGTGCAAAAATCCGCTCACGGTGTTTGGCAAATCAGGGCATAGAAAGTCAAACTGCTGTAATGCAGGCCATCCTCGCAACCATGTCAGCTGGCGCTTGGCCAGTTGCCTGGTTGCTGCGATGGCTTTTTCGCGCATTTCTTCATAACTCATTTCTTGCTTTAAATATTTCCATACTTGACGATATCCAACTGCTCTAATGCTAGGAAGAGAATCATGCAAATCATTTCGCTCTATCAAATTTTTGACTTCTTCAATTAATCCTTGCGCTAACATGGCATCAAAGCGTATCTGAATACGCTCATGTAAGACACTGCGAGAAGTTTGTATGGGGACAAGTGCGAGATTAATAAATTGATAAGGAGCACCCATTTCTTGCTTAGGCTGAGCTAACCAATATGACATAGGGTGTCCTGTCAATTGATGTATTTCTAATGCTCTCTGAATGCGTTGGGTATCACTGGGTTTAATTCGCATGGCAGAAATGGGATCGTTTTGCACTAACATTTCATACAAAAACTGCCAGCCTTTTTCAGCCGCTAAGGCATCCAGTTGCTTGCGAACCGACATCGATGCATCTGGCAAAGTCGCCATGCCTTCTTGAAGAATTTTGTAATACAACATCGTTCCCCCGACTAATAAGGGGGTACGGCCACGACGCGTAATTTCTTCCATCAAAGTAAGTGCGTCATGGCGAAACTGTGCAGCACTATAAGGGGTGCTCGGATCTAAAAAATCCATTAAATGATGTTTAATTTTTTCACGAATGTGCACCGGTGGTTTGCCAGAGCCAATATCCATACCTTGATAAATTTGCGCTGAATCAACATTAATTATTTCAACTTTATATTGTTGACTTATAGTAAGGGCCAAATCGGTTTTACCACAAGCTGTGGGACCCATTAAACAAATGGCATAAGTTTTTTTACAATGAGGACTATCCATAAAATGATCAACTGGGTTTTGGATTATAGTGTCTTATTAATCCATAAAGACTAATCATAAACCAAGCTGTCTCCATAATAACGGCGGGTGTATTCCAATTAAAATAAAGAGAATACAAAATTAAAGCAGCACCAATTGTATTGAGCAAAGAATAATTTCTTCCTGTTGAAGATATTTTATCAATTTGCAGTAAAAAATAAGCTGCCAACGTGAGGCCTACGCCAACAATCCCAACTAGATCGGCAATAACCTCAACTGAACCAGCCATAAAGAATTCGGAAAGTTGTTGTAACATGATATAGAACACCTAGACAAAGTTTGTTAGCAGGATAGTATAGATTCGATTTAATAGTGTCAACTTAACATCGATGATTTTAAATGACATAAACAATTCATTCATCCAGCTTATAGCTCAAGCGCAATAGTAGCTTCTTTTTGAAATATCATTTCTTCAAATTGTTGATGGCTTATACGCACCCAAGGTCCCTGTGGATGATGATTCATCCATGCTTGCAATAATGATGTAAAATCAGCTCCTCCTAAACATGACCAATTTACTGTCAGTTCAGCCACAGCATGATCCATCAGCGAATCGATAGTCATCATTTTATCTAATTGTGCCTGTGTGATTTCACCTTGAAGAATATTGGGTTGTTCTAACAACAAAATGTCTTGATCCTGCACACGAACAATCAAACCATAATTTTTTAATATAGCTTCACATTGAGAAGAAGGCATATTACATTGAGGTTTTGTAAAACGTTTGGGAAAGAGCAAGGTTTTGGTGGCAATAGAACCTGCATAATTTTTAAAATAAAAAGCTAACAATGAAGGTTTGGCTTTAAGTAGAGACACAAGGATCACATCATCTTCATCTTCGATAAATGCAAACCGCTTGCCATGATTTATCGTTTGTTGTTTTATTTCTACAGGGTTTTCTTTTGCAATTTGATAAAATTCTGATGAAAATCGTTTTGATAGCGCAGGCGTTTGATGATAAGGCGTAGCTTGTGCTGGCTCATCATTGATTTGATTGAGACTATCGCGAACGCATTTACTTAAAAAGTCATGTACTAAGCGTGCTTGACTAAAACGCACCTCTTGCTTGGTAGGATGCACATTGACATCAACGTCACCTGGATCAACATTTAAAAAAAGCACATAACAAGGGTACGAGCCTTCCACCATCAAAGCATGTTGTTGATAAATAGTTTTTATCACATGATTGATTAATCTATCTTTTATCATGCGTTGATTAACAAAGAAATATTGGCAATCTGCTTGACGTCTAGCCAATTGAGGATAGCCTAACCAACCTCGCAAATATAATGATCCTGCTTGCATAGAAACTTCAACTGCCTGATTGATAAATTGCTGCCCACAAATTTTTCCAATTCGGGTTTTTTCACCACTTTGATTTGATATCTTTGGATAAAACCGCACTTGCCGTTGTTGATGTTTCAATGAAAACGTTATTTCAGGATGCGCTAAGGCTTGACGTTTAAACATATCGTCAATTGCTTGAAATTCTGTTTTTTCACTTCGTAAAAATTTTCGACGCACAGGTGTGTTATAAAACAAATCTGCCACTTCTACAGTGGTGCCTTGTGGATGCGCCGTGGGATTGATAATGGATGTTAAATCAGGTGCAAATTGAATTTGCCACGCACCTTCTTGATTTTCACTTTGCGAAAGTAATCGACAGCGTGATATAGAGGCAATACTGGCTAAGGCTTCTCCTCGAAATCCCATGGAGTGAATAGCCTCTAAATCTGCTTGTGTGCGAATTTTGCTTGTGGCATGACGTGAAAAGGCAAGTTCCAAATCCGGCTTAATAATGCCATGACCATTATCACGCACACGAATAAGGTGCATACCTCCACCCTCAATTTCAACTTCAATTTTAGTGGCCTTGGCATCAATACTGTTTTCAAGTAATTCTTTGACCACAGATGCAGGACGCTCAACCACCTCACCAGCGGCAATCTGGTTGGCAATCAAAGGTGAAAGTTGCAGGATCCGTGTTTGCACTTTATTTCTTCGCCACTGTCCAATCATCTTGATGTTTGATTGGTTGAGAACGCTTGGCCGCATAGGCTTTCACACCCGATAGCAATGCTGTGGCAAGGGCTTGTTGATGTGCTGGATTCAATAATTTTTTCTCTTGGCTTTGATTTGAAATAAAGCCCAATTCAACAAGAACCGAGGGAATATCTGGTGATTTTAAAACCATAAACCCTGCGCGCTGCACTGTTTTATGATGTAAATCGGTCACTTTAGCTAGATTAGCAATTAAATGATTACCTAATTCATGGCTTGCACTTTGACTTGCTGTTTGAGATAAATCTAATAAAACAGAAGCTAAGAGATCGCCCTTATCCTCTAACTTTACGCCCCCAATTAAGTCGGAACGATTTTCTCTTTCGGCTAACCATCGTGATGCTTCGTTACTCGCCCCTTTCTCTGACAAGACATAAACAGAAGCTCCTGAGGCACGATTATCTTTAAAGCTATCTGCGTGAACGGAAATAAAGAGATCCGCACCTTTATCACGAGCGACTCCCATCCTGCTTCGAAGCCCAACATAATAGTCGCCATTTCGTACTAAAAATGCTTTCATTCCCGGTTGCGCATTAATCAATGCTTGTAATTTTTTTGATACGGCTAAAACAACATCTTTCTCACGCAAGTGATGATGTAACCCTATGGCACCGGTATCATCTCCCCCATGGCCAGGATCAATGGCCACAATAAATTCACGTGAAGTATATTTTGTTTCAGCTACAGACTTTTGACTTCCAATGGCAGAGAGATCTTTAATAGAACTGATATTGGATGATCCTGAAGAAGATGGAGTTGCACTACTTATTGAAGTAGTTTTCACTTGTGTTAAACCCAAATCAACAACTAACCGATGTCCATATGTTTGCTCAGGTGAAAGTATAAAGCTGGAAGGTTTCACTTTTTCTTGCATATCAAGCACTAATCGGAGATTTTTATCTCGTTGTGCATGTCGAATTTTACTGATCCCTGAACCTTCGAGTGTATTTTGATCAAACGTGGCTTTAAACTGTGCGCTCTCAATATCGATAACAATACGATATGGATTATCTAAGGTAAACAATTTATAGGTAACTGTGTCAGATAAATCAACGACAAGTCGTGTACTTTCAGGTGAAGCCCATACCCGTAAGCCTTTAACTTCTTTATGCGCAAAAGAATAAGAGCCATAACAAATGAAAAGCAGTAAAAATACTCCCTTTAAGAGCTTACTCAACTTTAAGCTGTTGCAATACATCCTTGCCTCTGTCAGTTTGCGCTTTGATGGTGACTAATCGATGGTTATCATGTATTTCAATTTGTATCTGTAAATCTGGCTCTGGTAATGCATTTTGTGCTTTTTCAGGCCACTCAACTAAACAATAGGCATCTGTTTGAAAATAATCTCGGATCCCCATGTATTCAAGTTCTTCCGGGGAATTTAAGCGGTAAAAATCGAAATGATACACTTTTTCATCATTGAATTCATAGGGCTCTACCAAAGTATAGGTGGGACTTTTTACATTACCTGTAAAAGCCATCGCTCTTAAAAAGCCTCTTACGAAAGTCGTTTTTCCTGCACCCAAATCACCTGATAAATAACTAACCATACCCTTTGCATTGGCAGCATGATATAGCTTATGCCCCAAGCTTTCCATCTCCTCTGGGGTGTTGATATTCAAACTCCACGCCAACATTATAAATCCTCATCAAAATTGACTAGCGTGCGCATATGCAAAAATAAATCGCTCGCTAACATTCCTCGCGCACCGATGGTTTGTTCTAAATACGCAGCATTAGTATGAACACTCACCCCTAAGCATGCAGCGTTACCTAAAGTAAGGCCTTGTGCTGCTAGGCCACCGATGAGGCCAGCCAAAACATCGCCAGTGCCCCCACTTGCTAGGGCCGGAAAGCCACCGATATTCACAAACATGTCACGGTTTTCGGTAACAACAATGGATCCAGCACCTTTGAGCACTATCACCCCACCATATTTATCTTCAAGTGCAAAGGCTGCACTGATTCTATCTTGTTGTACTTGTTGAGTGGTCGTTCCTAACAAGCGCGCAGCTTCACCTGGGTGGGGTGTCAATATCCAATTGTTACGATTTTGTGGATATTTTGCTAACCAGTTCAACCCATCGGCATCAATTAAACATGGCTTTGTTGTTTTAATAGCATCATGAAAAAACTTCTCGCCCCATTTTGATTGGCTTAAACCTGGACCTAATATGATAAAAGTTGCACGTTCAAACAACTCTTTGAGCTCTTTAGGATGACTTAATCCATAACACATGAGTTCTGCTGGGCTACGTGCTAATAAAGGCAAACTCTCAGGACATACGACAGCTGAGACAAGCCCAGCGCCTGCACGAAGAGCAGCTTCTCCAGCTAAACAAACAGCCCCACTATACCCGGTTTGGCCACCGCCAACGATGCATACATGACCATTGTCACCTTTATGGGACGCTAACCGTCGTGCGGGTAAGGACTGAATGATATGCTGATATTCAATGCTCCATGCTTTTGGCTTCACCTCTGGAAATGTACTGACACTGATCCCTAAATTATCTAAAATTAATTCTCCGACAACATTAATCGCCGCACCAGATACTAATCCTAATTTCATGGCAATAAAGGTGATGGTGACCGTTGCCTCAACAGCTTCTTCATAATGCCCCGTATCGGCCTGTAACCCGGAAGGCAGGTCAAGCGCTAATACCGGACTTTCGCTTTGATTAATTGATAAAATCGCTTGTTGATATTCTACCGCTAATGGGACTTTAAAGCCTGTCCCTAATAATGCATCGACAATGACATCAGCACGGAAGGCTTGTCCTTGAAAGCGGATGATTTCACCACCACAAGACAGCCATTCACTACGTGCTTGCTTTGCTTCTAAAGATAATTTGCTTTCATTTACCTCACCCACGCCATAAAGCAGAACACGTAGGCCTTGCGCTTTTGCTAATCGCGCCAAAACAAAACCATCACCCCCATTATTGCCAGAGCCACAACATATTTCTATTTGCTTGGCTTTGGGCCAACGATCCAGCAAAACATTTAATGCCGCTTGACCTGCCCGGCACATTAATTGATAACCTGAGATCCCTTGATGAGCAATAGCTAGCTTGTCGAGTTGTCGAACCTCAGTGGTCTGATATAACGGCAAACCAGAGGTATTCACGTTCTGTCTCCCACTTTTTCAGCAAGCTTGAAAAAATGATCTCGATAATGACGTAACTCTTCGATAGATTCTTTAATATCTTCTAAAGCCAGATGATGCGCAGATTTGGTTACCCCTTTTGATACTTCTGGCGCCCACATTTTTGCTAATTCTTTGACTGTACTAACGTCTAAATGTCGATAATGAAAGAAGGCTTCCAGACTTGGCATTAAACGACTTAAAAACCGTCTATCTTGGCAAACCGTATTGCCACACATCGGAGATGCTTTTGGCGCAACATATTGTTTCACAAAAGCTAAAGTTTGCTCCTGCGCTTCTTCGCAAGTAATAGTGCTTTTTGCCACACGCGCTATTAATCCAGATTGCCCATGTTGCTTGGTATTCCATTCATCCATTTTGCTCATAATTTCTTCGCTTTGATGAATAGCAAGATTAGGTCCTTGAGCTACAATATTTAAATTACTATCTGTAATAATAGTCGCTATTTCAATGATCTGATCATTTTGCGTATCTAAGCCAGTCATCTCTAGATCTATCCAAATTAAATTGGTTGGCTTATCATTCATGCTATCTATATCCTTAGACTGACTTATCTTGTATATATACACTTATGGGAAAAAAACGTCTTACTAACCGCCAGCTCAAGCAAGCAAAGAGCATTCAAGCCAAACGTTTAGCAAGAGCGACGTCGCAAACGGCTCAAGACACCTTAAACCAAAATTTAGGTCCTGAACAACCAGGACTGCTTGTCGCGCACTACGGTAACACCCTGATAGTTGAAAACCAAGCAGGGCAACTCTTTTGCTGTGGCCTCAGACAAAATTTGGGGCAATTGGTTACCGGTGATGAAATCATCTGGCAACAAATTGATGATAATTCTGGCGTTGTTGTCGCCTGTATCGATAGACGCTCTATTATTACTCGCCCCGATAGACATGCCACTAAGGCTGTTGTTTCTAATGTCGATTTGATTGTCATTGTAACGGCATGGGAGCCCCTTCCCAAACAAACCACGCTCGATCGTTACTTAATTCTTGCTGAAAATGCAAAACTACCAGCGCTGATTGTGGTGAATAAAAGCGATTTACCTTTTCACTCAACCTATCAAGAACTGCAGGATAAATTAACCATATACCAACAAATTGGTTATCCATGGTTAGCAGTCAGTAGTAAAACAAAATCTGGACTTCTTGAACTAGAAGAGGCTTTGAAAGGGAAAACCAGCATTTTGATGGGCCAATCCGGGGTTGGAAAATCTTCTCTTTTAAATGCTCTGGTACCCGATGCAAAAGTTCAAACGCAGGAATTATCAAAAATTCATCGTTTTGGCCGTCATACCACAACAGCAACTCGGCTTTATCATTTAGGTAATGGCAGCAATATTATTGATTCTCCGGGGATCCATGAATTCAAGCTGCAACATTTAAGCAAAAAAGCCATCAAGGACGGATTTAAAGAATTCCAACCTTTCCTTGGACAATGTCGATTCCGCAATTGCGAACATACTGCTGAACCAGGATGTGCTTTACAGGAGGCACTTAAAGTGGGCAAAATTGCCCCCTTTCGTTTGCAGAATTACCATACCATCATATCTGAAGACTAACTTAGAGAGAATCACCAGTGCAATATCCGTTAAAAGTTTGGCGCCAATATTTACTTCCACAACATGCATTAACGCGTTTTGGCGGCTGGCTCTCTCATAGTGAAATCCCATGGTTAAAGAATTATTTAATCGGTTGGTTTTTAAAACGTTACAAAGTCAACATGAGCGAAGCCATCGTGGAAGATCCCTTTGCCTACCCTTCCTATCATGAGTTCTTTATTCGTCGCTTAAAACCAAGTGTACGACCTATTGAGGAAAGCAGTGATGGGATCTGCTCGCCGTGCGATGGTTCAATTAGCCAAATTGGAAATATTGAACAAGGATCACTGCTACAAGCGAAAGGCCGAACCTTCTCATTAGAAGCCTTATTAGGTAGCAAATCTGATGCAGAGCCTTTTAAGAATGGTAAGTTTGCAACTATTTATCTAGCTCCCATAGATTATCATCGCGTACATATGCCTTTGACAGGCACCTTAGAAAGTATGCGTTACATCCCAGGCAAATTATTCTCAGTAAATCCTTTAACAACCGAACATGTTGATAATTTATTTGCACAAAATGAACGCATAGTCTGTTTTTTCAAGCACGAACAGGGATCCTTTGCCATAATATTAGTAGGAGCAATGATCGTCGGCAGTATTTTCACGCGGTGGGGAGGTAATATTATCCCTCATCGTGCAAATGAAATTGTGCATACCATCTACCCCCAAACACCCGAGCAACATGTGAAATTAGACAAGGGTGAAGAAATGGGTTACTTTGCTTTGGGCTCTACAGTAATAGTATTACTTGATGAGAGCATGGCTTGGGAGTATGATCTAAGCCAGAATTCTCGGCTTGTTGTCGGCCAAAAAATTGGTCATATGCTGACATGATTTCCACTCTTAATCGAGCAAGGGGATACAGTGACGCCAGAACAAGTGCAATTCTGCTACGCTATTGCACAGGGAAAACCTGATACGGTTCTATCCCACGTCGACCTACTTCCAAAAAATGATATATTTAAGAATTCTGACTTCAAATTCTACCCAGGGATCTTTGCGCTTTGGGCTTATCGTCAAAATAACGCACAAGTCATTGTAAAAAAACTACAACAACTCTTTCCTCATGAACCGATGCCCGAAGGCTTTACACTGGCATCGATCCAGGAAATCCGAAATAGTATCAGGGAACATATCTTTCCTCGTGTGAAAGCATCTTTGTTCCCCTTATTACAAAACTTTGCAACACTGGCGGGAGCATAGAAAATGGCAATGGCTGGTCCTCAATCGAGTAACTTTCATGTAAGAGCCTCATTCACAGCCCTTGAAGTGCTGGAAGAGGATCCTTATTTCCAAGAGGCTCTGCCTGCAAACTGGCTAGATATTATTCGTAAAATTAGGGAAAAACTGCTTCCTAAAGAACAACGAGCTCAATTTGAAGAAAAGTTAAGTGCATTAACTGAAGTTAATGAAGATTATGAAGATGTGAAAGCGGCATTGCCAGATGTCATCAAGCATCTCATTACCGCTTTAAATAATACGCCTTGCGCACATTCTTCAGAATCAGAATTAGGCCGTACCTATTTACCAAGCAACCTGCGTAACCCAAAACTCACCAGCCAACAACGGCTGCGACCTATAGCGACCTGCCGCGAAGAAGAACGGCTTGAAGAGCCCCATCGACACCGGCCTTTGTTAAGACCAGTTCATTAGCCTATTTGCTATTTTTTCTTTCCTCCCGGTGGTTTGATGCTTGTTGGAACATCAACTTTAGGAGGCATTGATTGTCTTCGGTGCTGTTTCTCTTGAACTTCCCTTGCAACAGTCATCGAATGACGACGCGCATCTTGTGATATATTAGATCTAGCTTGCAATTTATCTTTGTCTTGTTGTCTTTCAACTTCATGTTGTGCAACAAGCTTATCTAGTTCATCCAAGGCCTCATCGTCTTTGTCTTTATTTATATTATCTAAAATAGAGAGTGCTTCATCATGTGTTGGATCTTCGCCAGGTTCAATTCTAATAGTAGATGTTTCAGATGATTCAAGATCTGCTAGTAATTCCTTTAGTGCTGTCATACCAGGACCATCTACATGTTCAGCTACTGTTGATACTTTCTTCAATGCAATATTTTCCTTTTCTAAAAAAGAAAGCAGTTGTTCAAGTTCATCTAATGGCCTCATTGGAGCAACAAGTGGTTGGGCTTTAAGATCTTCGGCTTCGGTTTGGGGATTTTTACTAGCTTTTTGCTGTCTTCTGCGCTCTGCTTGTTGCTGATCTATATCATCTGAACTAACAAGACTTTGTTGTCTTTTGTCCATTTCTTCTTTTAATAACTCATTATGTGGCTTTTTAGGTAGTGGCCTTTTTCCTTGTCCAGATTTAGGAACATCAGGCAGTTTTTGTGCTTTTGGTGGAGATTTTTGCAATAAACTACCAATCGTATTCTTAAATGCATGAGAAAACCATTTTTTGGTTGCATGGATAAATCTATCTATCTTTGATTGCTTTTTTGATTCATTTTTTAAAGTTTGCGCAGCTCTTTGAAGTTCAAAGATCTTATCTTTAGAAAATATCTTAAGTCCAGCCAAGATATTCTGCTGCATTTTTTGCAAAGCCTCCTTCTCCTTTGATTCTTCATTTAGTGGTGTATTTTGTGACTTTTTGACCGGATTGGCTTGCATTAAATTTGCACCAGGCCGTGCAGCAAGACGAGCTTTGGCTTTATCAATATTTCTTACAAATACAATATTTTTAGAATTTCTTGCAACTTCTTCCATTTTTAGGGTGACAGCATCAAGCTTTGAAGCATTAACATAACCTTTTTGCTTTACATCTGAAGACATACCATCAATTTCAGCTCTTAACTCATACAATTGTGCTATGAATCCCTTATCCTGTTGTGTAGTTTCCTCCAACTTGGTTAAATATTTTGCTAATTCTTGCAATTGCTGCATCATTTGCAACATCGCAGCCTGCGCTTTTTTATTTAAAACCATTTTCTCGTTTTTTTGTTTTTGATTTTCTTCGTCTTTGCCGTTACCCATAGTGCCTCCCAATTAAAATATGCTCATTTTAAGGTAAGACCAGAGTTACGGTAAAAGGTTCAGTTAATTAGGATGAGATACAACAATGTTTAAAGTGTGTATATCATAGCGCTGTTAGAACATCCTGTTAATATTTGAATATTGGAATTCACTCTGGCTATTACTGTCTTTTCCCCGCCATAAATCTTTACTCCTAAATGAACCAATATCTCTCAATCTGTATCTTTAGTGACATAATTATGTTTGGTTTGCTCTTGTGCGCTATGGGAGGTTGGGATCCATATTAATAACCCCATTAAAGCAACTGCTGTGGCAATATGAAAGTGTTTCACATTCATCATCTGTTCCCTGTTGGGCTTTCCCACATTTTTCCTAACAATATTAGAACTCTTATTGATAGTAATCGATTATGCTTGGAAAGCAAAAAATTGCTTATTGTTAGTTGCAAAACAAACAATAAACTATAGATATGCCCGCAGGGGTTACGATGACTCTAAAATGAATTAAGCCTTGATTTCAATATTTTCAAAACTAAATTGAAGCTCATATTGGCCATTACTTCCTGTGAAGCTAAATTTGTCCTTTTGATTGGGAGCTTTACTCACTGTTTTACTATCTGGGATCTCCCATTGTCCTTGCGTTTTACCGTTCTGACAGCTTAATTTTAACTTCAAAGATCCTAAAGAATCATCAACATTCCAAGGTTGAACATCTTCTTCAACCAAATTTATCAATAAATCGATATCTTCACATTCTTTCAGTTCTTTTTTCCAAATGACGGCATCTTTGACGTTACTGACATGTTGAGACAACCAATGCGATGGAAATGCGGGAAATTGATAATTTCGGGGCAAATGATTCTTAGAATACTCTGTGATGCTGATATATAGCTCATCTCCACTTTGTTCTTGGCTATGCTTCTTTTCCAAGGAGGATAATTTTATTTTCGCTTCATAACCAAAAATAATCGTTGAATAAATATACAGAATTAAAAAGGACATCCATTTTTGAGTAGCCATTTATTCCCTCAATTCAAATTAGACCCTAGCTACCTTTAGTTTAATCCTTAAATCGCAAAGCGTTTAGAGAACAAAAAATAAAGTGACCTCATTTATTACGCATCGCAGCATTTGGTTTATAGATGATAAAAAATAGGCATCGCAAAATAACATCGATAAAGATTTATGTTCAACTGTTGATGATCTTTTATTAAACAATCTAGTTGTCATTATTAGTCATAGTGTAGCGGAATTTTCTTTTTGCAAATGGATTGCAGTTCTTTCCATTCCTGTGAAGTAAGAATGGGCTCTGGGTTAACGACATTTTCCTTTGATTTTATATTTTCAATACGTTCTCCAAATGTAGGATGATCGAGAAGATATGCTTCTATACCTTCAAAATCTCGACTATTTTTTAGCAAATATTCCATTGAGAACCTAAGTCCTGCAGGATTAGCATTAGCTTTCTTCATTAATTCAATCGAAAAATCATCAGCTTGTCTTTCATAATCACGAGAATATTTTAGGTTAATAAACTTCAAAGCAATACTACTGTCAGATAAACCTAAAATTGATTTAAGAAATGCATTCATTCCCATTAAATTGATAAAAAGTGCGACCGAATGATGTTTCACAGAATGTCCCATTTCATGTGCTAATACACCAGCAAGTGCATCTGGTGAGTTCATTCTTAAGATCCCACTATAAATATAAATATGAAATCCAGGCAATGATTCTGCATTATCAAACTCAGGAGAATTGATAACTCTAATATCAAAAGTATGCTTTGAGGGGATATGTGCTTCTAGTTTAGCAATCATTTTAGTAAGTGCTTTTTTGCCTTCAGGACTTACACATTCAAATGCATCTTGATTGATATAAGGCTTAATTTCATTATCCCAAATTTTTTCTTCCCAAGAATATGGGATCAAATTGGCTACTACTAATGAAAGCATATGACTATGAGATATTGATAATGCTATGATTAAAATGATTGCTGCAATTAGCATCCACGTTATTCGCCATGGATGATGAACATGAGATAGCTTGATATTTCGCTTTAACACAAGAGGTTTGATTAATTCATAATCTGCTGCATTTTCTACAACCAGACGGGCTCCCAGCATCGTTTTACAACCAAAAACACTAGGCTTATCATGATATAGTCTCTCTAAAAGCTGTAATACTTCTTTGGGCCAGATTATTTCTTGTTTAATATTATTTTCTTCATAACTAATCTTTAATCCAACAGGATCAATATCAACCCAAGCTTGTGATTCTTGAATTTTTTTGCCATCAAAAAAGCGTGCTTTTATTTTATTGTCCATATCATTCTTTATTCATCAAATGAGGCCAATTTCTAAATTCATAATAGAGGCAAAGCCACCACCAAATTTTGACTTCTTTCCCGTAGCTTGTTCAATGGTTATCTCTTTGAGATTACCAATAATTTTTACATGTTTGCAAAAAAACTTCATTCTTCGTTGCCAAATAAAGGGTAAACCAAAACTCAAAGTAAAAATAAAAATCAAGTCGTTAAAAATGAACAATGAAAAATAGTCAATTCCTTTGGCATCACATTTAAAACTTAAATTTCCACAATGCAGATTATTATATCGTTCTCGCAAAAAAGCTGCACGATACCAATATCGCGGGATATAGCAAACCCAGATTAAAATGATAAACGTAATCATATAACTTTCTTTTAATACATTTGCAATAAACATTGCCAAGAACCAACCCTCTTTGGGAGCAAAGCTTGCTATAAAAGGTAATAACCAATAACCACATATTAACATTAACGCAACAAGGTATAATGAAGCACCTATTGTAGCTAAATTCATTAGAATAAGAGGCTTAACCGATGGTGTAAAACTCATTTTTTGATTACCAAAATAAAAATTTTTCAATTTATATTTATACATCATGACATCACTGACAGGGGTCCAAAGACCTAATGTTAAGATCTTCATCACTGTTTGAAAAAATCCTATACAACCATATAAAAGGCTTGAACCATCGACATGCCCTCTTATACCCCGCCATCGTAAACGTGATACTCTATAACGCAAAGATCCATATACAATAACAAATGGTAAATATGCAAAATAAAATATTATATATAAAGGAATGAGTATCACAGCAAATAATAACGTGTAACTTTTTTGAGGATTAAATTGTAATTGTCCTTGAGAATTCACAGCAGATGCAATTGTTTGCAATTGAACATCCATTGCTTTCCATCTTATATCAACAAATTTATCTTTGTATTTTATCTTAAAATAATATTTATTAAGTTCAAATGAAAAATCTGAAATTCCACTAAAATCAATTGCCACTTTATTGCCAAAATGATCTGTTTGCTCAAAATGATGTGCAGGTACTTCTTTGTCCTTGTTACTAGTGCCTTTTCTTGCTGCCTTTATTTGTGCTTGAATTTCAGGATCATTGTAACCATGAATTTCATGCGAAGCCCAAAAGAGTGGAAAAAATGAAATTATCAGCAGAATAATACCAACAACAAGACCGATTAAAAGTTCACTACCATAACCAGTATATTCAAATCTATCTTTATTCAGACTAAATGAAGAGGTGATATAACGACGTTTTCGAGTTTTGCCCCAAAAATGATAAATGCCTAATGTAAAAATACTTAATAAAATGCTCAGTACATAAATTTTGTACAGTTCATTAGTTTTGCCATCATAGGTTAGCTCATTACTGCTTATAAGCTCGGTAGACATAGGCTGCCTTATTATAAATATCCACAACCTATATCGAATATAATATCTGAATGCTTAAGCCCCATTAAAAATGGGGCTTAATGAATTAGCCTTGTCCGGTATTATTACAAATACATTGTGTGTGACCACCTTGCATGCAGATATTTCCTGACCAAACACCTTCATAATTACAAGTGGCCGTGCCACCTCCGCAAATGGTTTGATCACTGCATTGCTGAGCATTACCTGTGCCAACAATAAATTGAGGATGACAAGAACCTGCTGTTAAGGTGCAGTTTGGATATTTAGCTTGTGTAATGTCACAACTACACCAAATTTTATAATGCGTAACCAACTGCTTGCAGTAAGCCCCACCAGGAACATCACCACCACTATTATTGGGAAAAGTATAACCATTACCTGTACATAGTTGATTGCAAGCAGTTGCTAACTCTAATGGCTTACAATATTCGTTGTAATCTCTGGGAAGTACATCTCCTCCCCAATACCATTCATAATCATCAGCGTAAGAACTTACTTGATGTCCTAAAAGAAAAATAACGCTACAGATATAAAAAATCGCTTTATATTGTCTTTTCATTGTTTACTTCCTTGAGTAGGCTAGTGTTACCACACTTTATATAGAAATAGTCGTCATCATTTAATTGCTCTGGTTTAATTATCAGCATTTTTAACAAACCAAAGGCAAAGCGATGAGTATACGAAAATAAAGAAGTGATTGCATAGAGGGGTCTTATATAGTTGATTTTTCAACTATATATTTTACTTGAATAAAATAATATCTTCATGACATAAAAAATATGAAGTTTTTTTGATTAGTCGTGTTATTTATTTTTTAAACGCTCTTTTTCATCCTCATCCAAGTCAGGTTTTGGATGTGGTTGAGGTTTCTTTGCGGCGCGTTCCTTTGGATTGTGTTGTTCATGTCCAAAGTCTGAAAAAGGAAGATAACTGCTTTGTTCTAATTTCTTTTGATGCTCCTTTTTATGTTCTAAATCAACTTCGGGTTTGATGACAATTTTTAGCGTATCATGCACCAAGGTCATTTTAAGTACATTCTTTAGATTTCCATTGGTTAGTTTTAACTGATCTATCGCAACTTGATTGCCTTTAAAGGCTTCTTCAATGATAGCTTTCATATCTGGCGAGTTTCGATAAAGGAGCTTCATCCTATCACAAGCATTATTTGCCTTTTGTTGTGGACCGCCAGTTGCCATCAAGCCCAATCTTATCTTATTCATTAGCTCTTGCATAAACTGCGGTTGATTTGCAGAATAATCATGCAAATTGTATAAGTGGCCTATTTCTCTGAGTTTTTTCAATTCGTCTGGAGTTAACATATTACCTCCTTCCTTATGATCTATTCATATAGGAAGGAATATATCCTGTCAACGTGAGTATATTACACTATATAATATACACGTAATTAAACAACGCATAGAAGATTCTAGACGCACAAGCAAATTCTCAAAGTCTGAACTTGATTGAGTTTGTCCATCTGATTCTTCGGCTCTTGCGCCTTTCTAAAATCTCATCTCTGTTGCTTTTTTAAGCGTGGTGGCGCAAGTATCCATCACAACGACAGAGGTACTTTTTTGCATACTATGATATTTGGGCGTGAAAGGCTTGATGTTATTTTTTTTGTTGTTACCTAAATATAAATCCTCAATTTGAGTACTTAACCCTTCTACGTCTTTATCGGTAACTTCATTTTTATCCTTTTTCACTTGTAGCAGTTCAACCACCTGAGTGTGATGTTTCTCTTCAGCTGCCTTTAAAGCTTGTCTTTTAAATGTTTTATCTATTGCTATAGGATCATTTCTCAATAAAAATCCAACAACAGATGCAAATCCATTATGTGAAGCATCAACAAAAAGTTGTCGTTTCACATAGGTACTTAATTTGGCATGTCTTTTTTCCAAAATCAGCATAATAACATTTTCATGTTTTTGAATCATTGCCTGACGTAACATTTCAAGGACCATTGTATCTGAAATATATTGATTCGTGTGCTGAAAAAACAAGGATACAATCTCAACATCACCATTGAATACAGCCTTTTTTAATAATGCAATGACAGTTAAGGCATTCATTTGTGGACTGGCCTGTTGTAATAATACATCAACAACAGCAGGATGATTTTTTTGACATGCTAGTTTTAACGCTTCTCTTAATGTAGCGCTCTCCGTATTTAAGGTCAATTTAGTTAATAATTGCTCTACAACTTTAGCATGACCATTTTCTGATACCATTAAAATGGCTTTACGCAAAGCAAAAACGGCTCCTTGCCAATATCCAGGAATTTTTACAATTAAATTGATAATATCAAAGTGCCCATGCGTAGCGGCTTTTATTAACGCACTTCGTTTAGTAT
Organism: Gammaproteobacteria bacterium; assembly: GCA_016191245.1. Taxonomy (GTDB): domain Bacteria; phylum Pseudomonadota; class Gammaproteobacteria; order Berkiellales; family Berkiellaceae; genus Berkiella. Next base: position 47,306 of record JACPOY010000008.1, read on the forward strand.
TATGATCCAAGCGAGCATTCGCCTTGGATAAGTAATATGCAAAAATGGTCAAATGACCAAACTCTGCAGCATAGTTTAAGCCCAGACGCACGAATTCAGCCGCAATTGCTGGGGCGTTAAGCGTAATAAGAGAGTAGATTTGTGATTTTATGTCAAAGCACGTTGCAAAAAGCAAAGCATAACTTTTGGCTTGGATAGTAATAGCGCTTTTATCTATTTTATCCTCAAAACCAGCAACAAGTCCTAAACCAATGAGAATATCTTTCTTTTCATCTGGAATATTTTTCCAGTCATTTTGCACAATCATTATAAAATCTGACATGTTGACATTTTTTTCTGCCATCACTTTTTCACATGCAACATAGATTTTTTTAAAACGTTCGATGGGAGTCAGTCCTGTTTCAGGATTGATTTTTTCAAGAAGAGGAAAATAATAGCGAAGTGCTGCTTGCCAAATTGAAAAATCTTTTGCGAAAGCACGACTCTGTACGCTCACAGGCGTAACTTGTAAAAGTGTTTGTGGGAATCCACTACTATAGATTAACTTTGATAAAACTTCGATTTTTAGCTCATCCATGAGCAAAGACCATTGTTCAAATAGCATATCAATCTCCTTGGCTTGCGCCTATTCAGAACATGTTACTGCATTTATATACTCCGTTTGCAGTTTTTTATTGTTAAGACAAAATAGCTTCTTCTTAACTAATATTCATACTCTTTTACAATTGAGGATGCTAGTTATTTTTTAACTTTTTTTAAGCCCGAGGTGCGCGATTTGATGCAGTGTTATCATTATCATCTGCTAGCGCGCCAGGAAGAGTATCATGCAAGTTTCTATTTACTTGTGCCATAATATTAAAAGCTTGGCGCATCGGATGGTTACGTCTTTCAAGCTCGGCCTTTTTTTGTTCGTCAGTCATCGCTGCTCTTAATTGCTGAAGTTTTAACATGTGTTGCCCCAATATTTAAAATGTAAAATCGTAGAATACACCATTGTAAGCCGAGTATCTAACCTTGCTGACACGTGGTGGTATTTAACTGATGTATAGAATATGTGATCTATCTATTGGTCGAAAAGCCGCCGCCGTTTTGAGGAATTTGTTCTTTCTCAAGCGGTTGTTCTCGCTGCTTATAGACATTAGCAGGAGAAGTATATTGGTAATTTGGATCGCTTATTGGATCGATAACATTGTATTTTTGTCTGTAAGCTGCAACATCAGAATCAGCGATGTCGCTTGTATAGCACATCACTCTTCCTCTGCTTTTAAAATAATCACTGTCATCACCACAAAGTTGATTTTGTGAATCCTTACTAAAGGGGCAAGGACATTCTTGTTCATAGGATTTGAGCAATCCATTGAGAATATTAGCTCTGATTTCTTCATCAGTCATCGGTTTTAATTGACCATAGCCATAAACAAAAGGTGCAGCAAATACTGCTATCAAAGCAACAGGTATTTTAATATTCATTGACACCTCTCTTAGTAGCCTTCTTTCTTTTCTTTATTCCAAGGTAAATAAGGCTTTTCTGTATTGTTATCACGGCGATATTGCCTCACTTCCTCATCTGTGACATCTCCTGGGTAACACTTTAGTGTACCTGGATTTTTAACATATTCACTATTTTCACCGCACACATTCTTTTTATTATCCAAACTATATGGACAAGGACATTCCTCTGTAAAAGTGCTCAAGTTACCTGATAGTATATAATTTCTAATATCACCATCAGTTAATGGCTTGCCTTCAGCAAATATTGCTGAGGGGAGCAAAACTATTACAATAAAAAATAGTGATTGATATTTCATATAAATAGCAAACTCCTGCTGATTTTTTTTCTAGTGCGAAAAAAATAGTATTTTACTATATATCGATGATACGAATAGAACCTTTAAAGATAAGGGATGTGAATATGTAGAGTCTGTCTTTGTATGCAGGTCTTTGGGCTTTATTTATATAAGAGCAAAATGTAAGCGCTTTATTAAAATGAGTTCAAGCATTTTCCCATCCAAAAGGCAAAACGTGTGCAATGTTTTTCTCTTGTAATTTCAACATTAACAACCTGTCAACCCCAATGGCCACCCCTGCACAGGGTGGAAATCCCGCCTCCATCGCCGATAGCAAAGCTTCATCAATGGGTAATTCACAAAGGCCTAGAGATTTTCTTTTTTCCAAGTCTTCTTGAAATCGCAATTGTAGCTCTTTAGCACAGCCCAATTCATGGTAACCATTTGCCAATTCAACCCCGCTATAATAAAACTCAAAACGTGATGCCACCTCATAGCCATCGATTTTACGCTTTTGTGCAAGACTTGCTTGTGATGCTGGAAAATCAATAACGACTGTTGGTTGAGATTGGCCTAAATGTGGCTCAATACCATGCGAGATAATTAAATCAAGCCATCCATCTTTATCCATTTCTGGCAAATGCGCTATATCAATCCATCCTTCAGACATGACTATTTTTTGTAATTGGGTAATGCTGGCAAGATGCGGATTGAATCCATAGTATTTTTCAAAAAGATCCGCGTAGGCAATGATTTGTGCTTTTTGCGTGCCTAGTAAAGTTTGAAATAATGCATCAACTTCCTCAATTAATTGAAGATGATCCCAATCGGTACGATACCATTCAAGCATGGTAAATTCAGGATTGTGACGTTTCCCCACTTCTTCTTGTCTGAAAGCTTTTCCAAGATAATAGATAGAACCAGAACCTGCACTGAGTAAGCGTTTCATCGCATACTCAGGTGAGGTTTGTAAATATCTACCATCGATGTGAAATGATGCTAAATGCGGCGCCGTGACTACACTTTGACTTAACAACGGTGTATCCACTTCCATCAAGCCACGTTCATCAAAGAATTGACGTATACGTTGCAAGAATGTAGCGCGTTCACGTAATGCCGAAATGGTGGCACTGGGTTGCCACTTCATCATTTAGCGCGAGAAACGTATTCGCCTGTCCGTGTATCCACTTTGATGCTATCACCAATGGCCAAAAATAATGGAACACGTACCACAGCACCTGTTTCTAAGGTTGCAGGTTTTGTACCGCCACCTGAGGTGTCGCCTCGTAAACCGGGATCAGTTTCTGTGATAGTTAAGATAACAAAATTTGGTGGCATAACGAGCAGTGGCAGACCATTCCATAATGTCACAATACAAACATCTTGTTCTTTAAGCCATTTGGCAGAGTCAGAGACCGTATTGGCATTCATTTCATGTTGTTCAAAATTTTCAGCAACCATAAAGTGCCAATGCACTCCATCGTTGTAAAGATAAGTCATCTCAACATCCATGACATCCGCGGCTTCGACGGTATCCCCAGATTTAAAAGTTTTCTCTAATACGCGTCCAGTTTTTAAGTTGCGTAACTTAACTCGGTTGAACGCTTGACCTTTTCCGGGTTTGACGTGTTCATTTTCGATGATGGTGCACGGATCACCCTCATACATAATCTTAATGCCGCTTTTAAATTCGTTCGTACTATAAGTTGCCATATGTCACCATGGATATACCCTTTTCATTTGAATTTTGTGTATGATTGCCGTTCCAAGTTGGGCGTTGACCTGAGAGAGCAATGAAGGCGATCATACAGCAACCTTCTCTAACGCAACAGTCACTTACGTGGCAACAAGCGTTAAGTGAGATGGTGACTTCTCCATTAGATTTATTATCGATGGTCAATTTATCGCCAGAAGATATCCCATGGCAGTGGGATAAAGATTTCCCCTTGCGTGCTACCAAGAGTTTTATCTCACGTATACAAAAGGGTGACCCTCAGGATCCTCTACTAAAACAAGTGCTTTCAATCAAAATCGAAAGTCAGCTGGATAATAACTTTTCTGAAGATCCCCTGGAAGAAACAAAATATAATCCTCTGCCTGGTTTGCTCCATAAATTCCCAAGTCGGGTTTTGCTTACCTTTACCTCAAGCTGCGCCATTCATTGTCGATATTGCTTTAGGCGTCATTTCCCCTATCAAAGTAATAATGTTGGTCGAAAAGGATGGACCCAAGTACTCGATTATATTGCTTCACACCCTGAAATTGTAGAAGTGATTTTAAGTGGCGGCGATCCTTTAATGGCACAAGATGATGTTATTCATGAATTTTTACAAAAATTATCACATATTCCTCATGTCCAATTGCTACGTATTCACACTCGTTTACCAGTAGTCGTTCCGCAACGTATTACGCAAAGCTTGTTGAAGATATTGCATGATGTTCGACTTCAAGTAGTGATGGTTTATCATATCAATCACCCAAATGAAATCATTAAAGCCATTACACAAGGGGTGCACAAACTTAAACAACATGGCATTACTGTGTTAAATCAAAGCGTATTATTAGCTGGAGTGAATGACAGCACGGAATGTCTAAAAACCTTGTCTTTAGACTTATTTAAAGCGGGTATTATGCCTTATTATGTTAATTTACTCGATACCGTTCAAGGTGCAAGCCACTTCTTAGTATCCAAGAAAAAAGCGAAAGATCTTCAGCAATCACTTCGTGAAAATTTACCTGGTTATTTGGTTCCTAAATTCGTTCAAGAAATTCCACATCGTTTAAGTAAAACACCAATTGATATTCTACCCTGATAATTTATTCAATCAATAGCTTAAGTATTCACTTCAAACGCCGATTTTTTATCATTATATTTTGATAAAAGCACCATATATGATTTACATCAAAGGAAGAACAGGACTTGTCCTGCCTAAACAAACAGGGAACATATCAAAAAAGCGCGAAATTAGCTCAAATGCTATTGAACAATGGCGCAAACATCTTTCTATGACAGATATCGCCTCTAGTGCAAAAGCACTTTATGTTACATTACAAGATTGTCATCAAGTGTCATTACCCTATCAAGAACGCTTTGATATATTATCCACCTTACGTCCAACGTTAAGTTATATCTTCCAAGCATTACAAAAATTTTATGACACCCAAGAAGTATTAAATGAAAACCAACGCGCAATTGCGGATCTAGTCAATGCATTGAATTTTGAAATGATAAACGGATATAAGCTTGTCATAGAAGATGTTTGTGCCCAATTTTTCTGCAATCAAAATATACTCATTGGTTCCTTACAAAATGCTTTAGCATATTGTTCTAAAATCATATTTTATTCTTATGAACAACATCGTCCAACCCCAGAGGGGATCTGGCTTGAATTACATCATCTTTTTGAATTTGCCAGAAAAAGAGGACTTGAACATAAATCATTAAAGAATTTTCTTGCCTGGCAAGCAAGATACAAAACTCTTGCTGATATGTACAAACAATGTTTACTGTTTTCAATAGCCAACCCAAATCATTTGCGACGCGCACAAATTACTCAATTATTTTATGCATTAGAAGTATGGGCACCATTATTAAGCTTGAAAGAAACGGATAAAAGTGGATCTTGTTTATATATTGTAGATATCAATCAAGATTCTCCTCCCCGCTATGTTGGCTTATATCATGAAGCACCTACCTATTGTTATTATTTAAATCTTGAAAGCGTCAATGATCACCTAGTGAAGTTACTTTCGATGCATGGCGCTAGCAATGATGATAAATTAGCAAAATATTTTAATGCCGCTGAGTTAGCATTGCCTTATGCGCATATTGAATCTATTTTAAATTCATGGAGAAGCTTAAGAGCAAGATCCTTTGAACGTAAAAGAGCACAAGGTCAAATAAAGGTTTGCCTTGGTATTTCAGCTTGTCATTGGTATCTTAGTCAAGAAAAAGGTTTACCTATCGTCGCCAGTGAAGAAACATTTCCCGATCTTGAGCAAATTGATATCAATGTGTTGCCTGAATCCAGTTCTCATGAAGACGTTGGCACTCAAAAATTTCCAGTTACTGCTTGTGAAATTATCGATCAAAGTCCAAAAGGATTTTGCCTAAAATGGACACAAGAAATTCCATCTCATTTACAAAGCGGTGAAATTATCGGCTTGGAAGGTGAAACTGAGACGTTAACAAAAGTATGGTCCATTGGGGTGATACGCTGGTTAAAGAATGAATCTTCACATGTCACCTTGCTTGGTATTGAGTTACTCAGTATGCAAGCCCTTCCCGTGAAGGCGAGATTATCGGAAACTACTGTTCAGTATTCTATTCCTACTATCGTTTTACCTGAACAACCAGAGGCCCATAAACCTATGCGGCTTATTACTCCTCCTTTACCTTTTAAGGTAGGAAATGAAGTTGAAATTGAATTTGAAAGCAAAATTTACACTGCAACCTTACAAAAGAGCTTCGGTGCGACCTCAAGTTATCAAGAATTTGGACTACTCTTTGCTTACCAACAGTTAACTTTTCCCTCTACCTTGGATGTCATTAAAACAGATCCCTCATCGGCAAAGTCCATCTCATAGAATATAAACTAAACAACTAACTTATCCGTTATAATCCCTCATATATCCTTTGCTTACTGCCTCTTGTCCGATAATTTGCACCTTTTACATTTAACGCTTTTTTTTTAAAACCTCAGGTGATAGCCTTACCTTCATTTTAAGTTAACCATTGTAATTAAGTTGGTTGTATGTCAAACAGAGAAGATTTAAACAATATTGATCACGACTTAGGTAAACTCATTATTCATGTAGCAGAGTATATTAAACAGATTGCTGGCGACAGTTATATTGGCAGTCAACAATTTAAAGGCACTCTCGATAGAGTACTCATACCCTATTCCGACACTCAGCTTGATTTTATTAAATCTGCCTTACCAGAGGGTTCACGCGAACCTATGCAAGCTTATTGGATTTTAAAATTGTTTGGGCAAAGAGATACGCCACAACATCAAGATATTCAAGATGAACTCGATATTTTAAACCAATTGCTCTATAAACCAGGCAGACACGTTCCAGGCCTAAATCAAGATAAAATTACTGCAAATGGTTATGATTTGACGCCCTTGGTTTCATTATTAACTAAAATGAAATTATTTCGTTTTCTGGTTGAAAATCATACTGTGATAAAAAATTACATTGATAATAATAAAGATAATATTGATCGTAATTACCCAGAGTTAAATACACAAACCTTAGACTGGTTAAAAGGTGAATTTACAAAAATTAGAGATATTGCAGCAAAACCCAATGCTCATGTGCCTTACGCGTATGGAACAGCACCGGTTGCCATTAAAGCACTTCCTGCACTTAAAATACCTGTGCCAGTAGATGCAAGGGCTGCAGTAGGTGCTCCACCTCGTGCTCCCTATGTTGCACCATATGTTCCACCTCGTGCTCCCTATGTTGCACCATATGTTCCACCTCGTGCTCCCTATGTTGCACCATACGTACCACCTTATGTTCCACCTCGTGCTCCCTATGTTGCACCATACATACCACCTCGGGGGGGTCATTATGTTCCACCTCCCCGATTGAGCAATTGGCAGGCATTTATCGCGGCACATATGAATACTTCTTGGTTTGACCGCTTTAGCTTTAGTAGATTATTCAAGAACGATGGAATTTTTGATGTAACACCAAACGCCTCTGTCATTTCTTTTGCGTTTTATAACTTGTTATTTTGGCTACAGATCCCTTTACTTATTGAAGTAAGCAAAGACATTGTGTCCTCTTCCTTTGAATCATTTAAGAATAACACGCTTTATATGGTGGGAAGTGGTAATTATTTTGATTTCTTTAAACATGCTTTTGATACAACATTTGCTGTAACCAAAATCATATTTTCACCGTTATTAATCGCAGGATCCTTTGCGCTGGGACTCACCTCACTTCCCTTTGCAATACTAAATAATGTCGTGCAAGAAGTGAATTTACCCAGAATATTACAGGGAACTTTATCATTAGCACTTAAACTTACTGATGTTGCCAAAGATCTCGCGCTCATTGGGGCAGGTTTATTTTATTACTCTAATTTCTTAGGCAGTTTTGCCATTGGACCTCAAATATTGGCAAAAGTCGGACTCACTGCGCTCACTCCTTTTGTTAGTGCCCCATTAGGTGCATTGGCATTAACAGTTTGTGCAACTGCTGTATTGTTACCACCTACCACTATGATTGTTCTTGCTAGTGTGCGCACCATGAATAATGCGATGAATGCTATGTTCTCAGGGTTAGGAAGGATTGTTCGCTTTAACCATACTCCTGACAGAGAAGTGGTTCATGCCCAAGGAAGAGGAGCAAGACTAGGTGATTATCTTGCACATCGCCCGGCTCATGGTATGGATGCAGATGTTCCTGCCAGAGAATTAAGATTTGGTCGAAGAGTTCATCAAAGAGAAGAAAATATTGCTCATGATGATGCACGCCCTGTAAGGCGCATCAGAGTTCGTTAATCAAAAAGGGGCGCAGCGCGCCCCTTTTTCTTTATGCCTTATCCTTTTCATTCCCCACTCTTTCTAAATACGTTGCATTGGTAAAGCCTTTTGGTAACTTCTGACCTCGTCGGCCTTTTTCACCTAAGTATTGATCGAGCTCTCTTGGTTTTAAGGTTAATTGTTTCTTACCTGCATAAACATTTATGCTATCTTTTGGCGATAAACTGATAACCGAAATAATAAGCTCTTGTTCAGATTTATCCTTAGCGGTAGCAATTTGCACAATCTTGTTACCTTTGCCTTTTGACATTTGGGCAAATTCAGCCATGTCTACAATCTGCAACCTTCCTTCATTGGTTAATAAAGCGACTCGTTTATCTTGTGCAGATATTAAAACTGGCATCAAAGCCTTAGCGCCGGTTGACACTTTTAACAATGCTTTACCCGATCGGTTCTTGGTAGCCAAATCTTCAATTTTTGCAATAAAACCATAACCCATATCTGACATCAATATGACTTTATCTTGTAAATCACCAACAATCATCCCAACAAAGCTTGCCCCACCTTCAGGCTTTAATTTAGAGGTTAAAGGTTCACCTTGTCCCCGAGCTGATGGCAGTGTATTGGCTATTAAGCAATAACTTCTTCCCATACTATCAAAGAAATAGACAGGATCATTGCTCTTACTACGTAATTGCATGAAGAAACCATCACCTGCTTTATAGCTCAAATCTGCGCCTACTACTTCATGTCCTTTAGCTGCTCGCACCCAGCCCATGCTAGATAATACGATAGTCACTGGCTCAGTAGGCGCTCTATCCACATCTTTTAATACTTGAGCTTGTTCGCGCACGACTATTGGCGAACGTCTCTTATCACCAAAAGTTTTAGCATCTTGCTCTAATTCTTTTTTCACTAAATTTTTCAACTTAGTTTCAGAATCTAATATTTCCTCTAAACCTGCACGCTCATCGGCCAATTCTTTTTGTTCACTACGAATTTTTTGCTCTTCTAGTTTTGCTAAGTGCCGCAATTTTAAATCTAAAATAGCTTCAGCTTGTGTTTCTGTTAAAGCAAAACGTTTCATGAGTACGGCTTTTGGATTATCTTCATGACGAATAATCGCAATCACTTCATCAATATTTAAAAAAGCAATTAACAAACCATCTAATATATGCAAACGGGCCATGACTTTTTCTAATTGATAAGTTAAGCGTTTGCGAACCGTCTCTGTTCGAAACACTAACCATTCTTGTAAAAGCCCGACTAAATTTTTCACCTGCGGACGACCATTTAAGCCAATAACATTCATATTGACTCGATAACTTTTTTCCAGATCAGTCGTGGCAAATAAATGTAATAAAAGTGCTTCTTTATCAATACGATTTGATCGAGGCTCAATTACCAAACGTGTTGGGTTTTCATGATCTGATTCATCGCGTAAATCTGCCACCATTGGTAATTTCTTTGCTTGCATTTGAGCGGCTATTTGCTCAAGGACCTTGGCACCTGATACTTGATGGGGTAAAGCAGTAATCACTATACTATCGTCTTCGTGCGTTATCTGCGCACGCATTTTTAAAGAGCCTTGCCCAGTTCGGTACATTTTTTCAAGCTCTTCATTGGGCGTAATAATTTCTGCATCCGTTGGAAAATCGGGACCTGGAATAAATTCCATAATTTCTTGCAACGTCGCTTTAGGTTTTTTCAATAAATGAATACAGGCATTGGCAACTTCAGTAAGATTGTGGGGTGGGATATCTGTTGCCATCCCGACGGCAATACCCGTTGTGCCGTTTAAAAGAAGGGTGGGTAATCTGGCTGGTAAGGTTTTAGGTTCATCCATCGTGCCATCAAAATTTGGCGACCATTCAACCGTTCCTTGTCCAAGTTCAGACAAAAATATTTCACTAAATTTAGAAAGGCGCGATTCAGTGTAACGCATAGCTGCAAATGACTTAGGATCATCGGGTGAACCCCAGTTACCTTGACCATCGATCAATGGGTAGCGATAAGAAAATGGTTGTGCAAGCAAAACCATCGCTTCGTAGCAAGCACTATCGCCGTGAGGATGAAATTTACCTAGAACGTCACCCACAGTACGAGCTGATTTTTTATATTTGGCTAAAGCATGTAAACCTAATTCGGACATGGCATAAATAATACGCCTTTGTACTGGCTTCAAACCATCTGAAATATGGGGTAACGCTCTATCCATAATAACGTACATGGAATAATCAAGGTACGCTCTTTCTGTGAACGTTTCGATATTTTGACGTTCAACACCTTCAAAGACAATCACGTTGGATTGGGACATGAAAAACTCCAAATATATAGTTTCTTCCCACCCTACCCTCTCCCCTTTTGCGGGAGAGGGAGCCCGTTAGGGCGGGTGAGGGTTTCTTAAACTGGCACTTGTGCTAAATCACCTTTTTCTTCTAACCATTGTCGTCTATCTGACGATCGTTTTTTGGCTAAGAGCATATCGAAAATGGCGTTAGCTTGAATAAAATCTGGAATATGAAGCTGTAAGAGTCGTCTGGTATCAGGCGACATCGTGGTTTCACGCAATTGAATAGGGTTCATTTCACCTAACCCTTTAAAGCGTTGCACATTCACTTTGCCTTTTTTCTTTTCAGCTTTAATTCTATCTAAAATCCCTTCTTTTTCTTGATCATCTAATGCGTAATAAACATCTTTGCCGATATCAATACGATATAGAGGAGGCATCGCCACAAAAACATGGCCTTTTTCCACTAACGCTGGAAAATGTTTTAAAAACAATGCACATAATAAAGTGGCAATATGCAAACCATCGGAATCTGCGTCTGCTAAGATGCAAACTTTCCCATAGCGTAATTTGCTTAAATCGGTTTCACCAGGATCAAGACCAATGGCAACAGCAATATCATGAACTTCTTGAGAAGCAAGAAGTTCATTGCTATCGACTTCCCAAGTATTTAATATTTTGCCTCGTAGTGGCATGACGGCTTGAAATTCCCTATCGCGCGCTTGTTTAGCTGAACCACCTGCAGAATCCCCTTCCACTAAAAATAATTCGCCACGCATCGGTTCACCACTGGAACAATCGGCGAGCTTGCCAGGCAACGCTGGACCTTGTGTGAGTTTCTTACGCGCAACCATTTTGCCTTGTTTTAATCGACTTTGCGCAAAACCAATGACTAATTGTGCTAATTGTTCACCCAGTTCAACGTGTTGATGCAACCACAAACTAAAGGCGTCTTTGACCACACCAGACACAAACGCGGCAGATTGCCTGGAGGCAAGACGTTCTTTCGTTTGACCTGAGAATTGTGGTTCGCGCATTTTTACTGAAAGCACATAAGTGCAACGGTCCCATACATCTTCTGGAGCAAGCTTGACACCACGCGGCAATAAATTTCGACGTTCACAAAATTCACGCATGGCTTCCAATAGTCCACTTCGCAAACCATTCACATGTGTGCCGCCTTGCGCTGTAGGAATAAGGTTGACATAACTTTCTGTGAGGGCTTCCCCACCTTCAGGCAACCAAACCACTGCCCATGCAGCGGTTTCTGCTTCACTTTCAAAATTTCCCTCAAATGGTTGCTCAGGTAAACACACCATGTTTTGACAACTTTCGCGTAAATACGCTGATAATCCTTCAGCATAATGCCAGGTTTGGGTGGTACCTTCTGTTTCATCCGTAAAATTCACCGTCAATCCGGGACATAAAACTGCTTTGGCTTTTAATACATGGACAAGTTTAGTAATTGAAAATTTTGGATGGTCAAAATATTTTGGATCAGGCCAAAAACGAATGATGGTACCTGTTTGCTTTTTGTTAACCGTTCCTGTGACTTTGAGTTTTGTTTGCGTATCGCCGTCTTTAAAAGACATTTCATGTTGTTTGCCGTCACGAAAAACGGTGACTTCAAGTTTTTTGGATAAAGCATTAACAACCGAAACACCTACACCATGTAAACCACCAGCAAACTCATAGCTTTTGTTGGAAAATTTAGCACCGGCATGTAACTTGGTTAAAATAAGTTCAACACCCGTCATTTTTTCTTCAGGGTGCAAGTCTACTGGCATACCACGACCATCATCTTGTACTGATAACGAACCGTCTTTATAGACGGTAATGGTAATTTCACTTGCATGACCACCAAGTGCTTCATCGACACTGTTATCAATCACTTCTTGTGCTAAATGATTGGGTCTTGTGGTATCGGTATACATCCCTGGACGTTTACGTACGGGATCTAGCCCACTTAATACTTCAATTGCCGTTGCGTTATATGCTTGTTTTGCCATAATTTTTGCTATATTTCTCAATGTTTATAAAATCATTTCATTAAAAATGGATGCCTATTTTGTAAATTCAAGGCTAGCCATTGTAAAGCGATATATGTCGATGCACTAAGGTGAAACACTCTTTGATCAAAAGCGTGCAATACCTTTTCGATATCAAGTACGTGCACACGAATATCTTCATGTTCTGACCCTACCCCCCGTATACCTTCTTTTCCTATTGCCGAGGTTATGCCACAGTAAAGCGTTGTTTTTTCGGCAAATCCACCAGGACTATTATAAAATTCACCTATGGTGTGTAATGCCTCAATCTCACAATTAGCTTCTTCAAGCGCTTCCCTTAAAACTGTCTCTTCGGGCGACTCTCCGGGATCTATCAGTCCAGCAACAATTTCTAACACCCAAGGGCTATGCTCGTGCCCAGAACTTATCATGCCAATCCGGCATTGTTCCACCATTACCAGTTTTTGCTGTTTGAGATCAATCAAAAGTACAGCAGCTGCATTACTATGATGGACCTGTTCTCGCACCAGCCACGGACTCCATTGCCCAGAAAAGCATTGATGGCGCAATTGTAGCTTTTGAACTTTGTAAAATCCCTTATATACTAAGTTATCTTCCTTAATCTCAACGTCTTGATGAGACCATGTTGGAACCCATACAGGTGCGGTCATTAGCTTACCTCATTCTCAAACCGTGGGAACAAAGTCTACCGAGGGTGAGATCAATTGACAATTTCGCTTTTACTTTATCTCGGCTGGTTTGTACAACAAAGAAATATGGTAGGATGCGGGCTTAAATCTCACGAAAATTTAATTTATTAAACTATCTTGGAATGCAATAATGAACTTCCTACAGGCTCGCTCCAATATGGTAGCCCAACAAGTTCGGCCTTGGCATGTTATCAATGACAATGTGCTGACAGCAATGTTACAGATACCGCGTGAAAATTTTGTGCCGTTGGCTTTCCATCATGTTGCCTACAGCGACACTGACATCCCATTAAGTGAAGGGCACACCATGTTACCTCCTAAAGTGGTTGGCAGAGCCTTACAAGCACTTGAATTAACGGGCGTTGAAAAAGTTTTAGAGGTCGGTACCGGCACAGGTTATGTCACCGCTTGTTTAACAAAGCTGGCTGGCAGTGTCGTGAGCATTGAAATTCAACCAACTTTGCTTGCGCAGGCTCAAATGAATTTAGACGCATTGAACTGTCGCAATTTAACTTTACTTCAAGGGGACGCGGTTTTTGGTTGGGAAGATGAAGCGCCTTTTGATGCTATTTTTGTGACCGGCTCCTACCCATTAGGTGTTCCAGAACAAATCTGTGCACAGCTCAAAACCCCCGGACGTTTATTTGCTTTTACAGGTCTTGCTCCCACGATGAGAGCTGTACTCATTGAACGCTTTGGAAAAAATGATTACACAACAAATACGCTTTTTGAAACGGTTGTTCCAGCTCTTATACATGCCCCACAACCCAAAGCATTTCAATTTTAGAACAAGGTGAAGTATGGGTTCGTTTCGTTATTACATTTTATCATTAAGTTTATTTTGGTTAAGCACCGCCTGCGCTGATAACTTAACTCAAGTGTATCAGCTGGCAGTTCTGCGCGATCCAACTTTGGCTCAAGCTTATGCGGCCATGCAAGCCAATAGCCAAGCATTACCGGAAGCTATCGCACAAATGGTGCCCAATTTATCTGCCAACTATCAAACAACGGGTACTGAAACCAAACAGGGCACGCCCAATCCTTTTGTTGCGCTTGGCGGCTACAATACTCAAAATTATAGTTTAACGCTCAATCAGCCAATTTATCATCCTGAGCATTGGGCACAACTTGAGCAATCTCGCCATGTTGTTAAAGCAGCACAAGCAACTTATTTAAGTGCAACACAAACACTTATCGTCACAGTTGCCAAACAATATTTTGCAATTTTAGCTGCTCTTGATGATTTAGATTATGCTAGAGGCCAGCTCAAAGCTTTTTCCAGAGAATATGAACAAGCAAAACAACGTTTTGATGTGGGTATCATTGCAATCACTGACGTTGAAACAGCAAAAGCACGATATGATAATGCGGTTGCAACAGAAATATCGGCGAAAAATTTAGTTGCAGATCAGTATGAGCAACTCAGAGTAATTGTGGGCATACCTATTCAAGAAGTCACACTTTTTCCTGTGACTAAAAAATTGGAATTAGTTCCACCCAATCCTAATAAACCAGAAGCTTGGGTTGATACTGCTCACAAATTCAACTTAGATGTTATTGCTGCCAAAGAAAATGCCAATGTCTCTAAAGCGGATATTGGCACTCAGGTGGCTGGTCATTATCCAAAATTTGATATTCAAGGCAAGCTCAATCGCACTAAGAGCGGACCACCTTTTGAGGATTTAACCTACAATCGCAGTGTTTCTCTCAATGTCACTGTTCCCATTTTTGCAGGAGGCGGGGTTCTTTTTCGCACTAAAGAAGCTAGTGCTCGTTATGATGAAGCCTTACAAAAATTAGAACAACAGCAACGTTTAGCTGATAGTTCAACCCGAGAAGCATATCGAGGCGTGTTAACAGCCATGAGCCGGGTAGATGCACTAGCTCAAGCTGTTGTTTCCAATGAAAGCTCATTAAAAGCAACCAAAGCCGCTTATGAAGTTGGCACACGTACCATCGTTGACGTGCTCAATGCTGAATCTCAATTGTTAAGTGCACAACGTGACCATGCCAAAGCGCGTTATGAATATCTGCTACAAGGTTTAATTCTTAAACAAAAAGCAGGTACATTAACTTCGGATGATTTATATTGCGTGAATAATTTGTTTGCTTCTTAACCCTCTCCCTAGCCCTCCCCCGCAAGCGGGAGAGGGAACAAGAATCCAAGATCTCTTTCTGATCCCCTCTCCCGCTTGCGGGGGAGGGTGAGGGAGGGGGTCTTACTTCTCACCCACTAACAAAAATTCTTCAACATGCTCTAAATTTGGCTGACTACCATAGAGGACGATATTATCGCCTTCTTGCAGTGTCATATGAGATGGCGGATCAACAAAGCGATGACTGCCTCGGCGAATTGCGGTAATTTTTACTTGATGTTTATCTAAAGATAATTCACTGATACTCTTGCCCACAGCATAGGCATCTTGCGTTAATGTCACCACATTGAGCGCTTCTTTTGCATAATCTATTTCTTCTAAAGATAATGATTCTCTACCAGGAAAAACAAAACGCAAAAGATTATATCGATTCTGACGACTTTCATCTATCCAACGATAAACCTCTGTAGGGTGAACATTCATTAACAATAAAATATGGGATGAAATCATTAATGATGCTTCTAAAATTTCCGGAATAACTTCCGTTGCACCTTTTTCAAGAAATAATTTAGTTTGTGAATCATCATGACTTCTGACAATAAGCGGTAAATCTTGATGGTGTTTTCTTGTTTGTTCAAGAATATTAATTGCCGCATGAGTATTAATAAAGCTGATAATCACCGCTCTTGCTTGATCTACTTTAGCTAATTTGAGAATTTCATAAGTGGAGGCATCCCCATAACATACATTATCTCCAGCTAATCTCGCTGTTTTGACACGTAAAGGGTCAAGATCAAAAGCAATAAACTTAATTTTTGCTTTTTCTAAAAAACGTGCAATATTTTGTCCAACGCGACCATACCCACATAAAATAATATGGTTTTTTAAGTGTTCACTGACATGCGCTATGTTCGTTTGTGCTAACTCTTGTTTTTTTGTTGTATGCTTAAACAACATGTTCACAATAGATTGATGATGTTTAATAATGATAGGCGCTAAGGCCATACTGCATAACAATGCACCTAAAATCACTTGACCATAGTCTTGAGGTAGCAAATGATGACTCAATGCGACCGTTAAAATGGCAAATCCGAATTCTCCACCTTGAGCCAAAATCAATGCCGTTTGTGTGGCTAATTTTGCGGAGCGAGTAAAAAATATTCCTAAAAAAGTAATTAATAGAATCTTGAAGACAATTAAAGCAAGCAAAACTAACAACATCCAATGCCACGCTGTTAGCATAATAGAAGCATTGAATTGCATACCAATCGTAATAAAAAAGAATCCTAGCAACACATCTTTAAAAGGACGAATATCCGTTTTAATTTGGTGTTTAAATTCTGTTTCGCCTAACATCATACCCGCTAAAAAAGCACCAAGCGCTAATGATAACCCCAGAAAAGAAGTTAACCATGCCGCACCTAAGCTAATAAAAAGGATAGTTAAGGTAAACATTTCAAGCGAATAAGCATTAGTAATGCTATAAAGTAACGGTCTTAACAAACGCTTGCCAATCAAGAGAATGGCAATGATTGCAAGAGAAGCTTTGATAAGAGAAAAGAAAAGCTCAGCTATAAATGCCGATGTATTCAGATCAGAAATAGATGGCATTAGTATTAAAATTGGAATCACTGCTAAATCTTGAAATAAGAGAATGCCAAGGGACTTTTGCGCATAAGGTTCATTAATTTCAAGCTGTTCGGTGAGCTGTTTGAGCACAATAGCTGTGGAAGACATGGCAACAATAAAACCAACAATCAGAGATTCGGTTTTTGACATCTTTAATGCAAAACCAATACCCAAAGTAACCAATATGGTGAGTACAACTTGTAAGCCACCAAATCCAAACACTTCTTTTTTTAATCGTAATAAATGATGTAATGAAAACTCTAAACCAACGGTAAACATTAAAAAAACGATACCGAATTCTGCTAGGAGCTTAATGGTTTCAGATTCAGAGATGATCCCAATGGCATGCTGACCTACAAAGATCCCAACAAGAATATAACCAATAATGACTGGCATCTTTAACCATTGACAAAGAGCATTGACAACAATGCTCATGGTTAAAATAATTAAAATACTGTTAAGTAGGCTAAGTTCCATTTAGCTCCATTTACGCCATCTTTGGTGTTTTTTCCCAGATGTCGTCTATCAGTTTAAGTAATTTATCTAAAGCGCCACGATTTTCTTCAACTACATTCTTCGCTAGCGTGCCTTGACTGTGTCTGAGCGCGCTATCTTCAAGCAATAAACTAAGTTGATGTGTCAGTTCATTTTCATCTTGTACAATAGTTGCACCTTTGGCTTGAACCAACATTTCACTAATGGCAACAAAGTTAAACAATTGTGGTCCAGTTAAGACTGGCAAACCTAATGCTGCTGGCTCTAATAAGTTATGACCGCCAACAGGTACAAAACTCCCACCAACAAAAGCAACATCACTGGCCGCATAAAACAACGGCATTTCTCCCATTGAATCGCCTAGGTAAATATCAACGTCATTATCAACAGTTTGTTTTTGACTGCGACGAACCATATTAAAGCCACGCTCAAGACAAAGACTTGCCACTTTATTAAATCTATCTGGATGTCTTGGTACTAAAAAGAGTAACAAGTTTGGAATTTGCTTTTTGAGGGTTTGATATACATTCAAACAAATCGTCTCTTCACCTTCATGAGTACTTGCTGCAATCCATACTTTTCTATGTGGACCTATTTCTTGACGAAATTCTGCTCCTGCTTCATGCAGGTATGAAGGGAGCTGTAAATCAAATTTAATATTACCGGTTTCCCATATATTTTCAGATTGCACTCCTAGCTTTAAAAAACGCGAAGCATCAAGTGCACTTTGAGCCGCCACAGCTGAAACGGGGCGCAACATGTAGTGCATTAAACTCCCCAACCATCCATATCGTTTTGCAGATATGGGGGATAACCGACCGTTAGCAATTAATACAGGCAATTTTCGAGCATAACAGGCATGCAATAAATTTGGCCATAATTCGGTTTCCATCAACACTAATAATTTGGGTTTAATTCTGTTGAAGAATGGCTGCAAGGTCCAAGGTAAATCATAAGGTAAATAACAATGGAAAATTTGTTTTCCTAGCATATCCTTAAAAGCAGCCTGAACACGTTCAGAGCCCGTTGGCGTGGTGGTGGTAATTAAAATAGGAGTCTGCGGATATTGCTGACGAATACGATGGATTAATGGAATAGCAGAGAGTGCTTCCCCTACTGAAACTGCATGCACCCAAAGAACATCCTCTAAAGGTGGTAAGGGAACATGACCTAAGCGCTCCATCCAACGACGTCGATACCCAGGGAATCTTAGACTTCTAACCCATAAACGAAAAAATACCCAGGGTAATAAACAGGTAAAAAGAATGCTATATATCAACCGCAAACAACGCGAAACCATACTCAATCATTTCCTCATCGATACCCCTCAAAAATTGAGGGTATGGTCCCCTTTTTGCCACTTTATATCAGCAAGGGGAAAGGGAACCATTTTAACTGGTTTTGAATCAAAAATCCGACTCACATTCTCAACCAAAGCTAAATCCGCTATGATTTCGGTATTAAGAAATAGCCAAAATATTATTTAGATGTCAAAATTATCTGTTATTATCGTCACAAAAAATGAAGCCCATAACATCGAGGACTGCCTAAAGAGCATTTCTTTTGCCGATGAAATTGTGGTATTTGACTCAAGCAGTACAGACAATACCGTCGAAATCTGCAAGCAATATACCCCAAAAGTCACCGTTACCCCCGATTGGCCAGGGGATGGTCCGCAAAAAAACCGAGCACTTGCACAAGTCTCCAATGATTGGATCTTATGTTTGGATGCCGATGAACGCGTCACCCCAGCGCTGGCTTTAGAAATTCAATCGACTATTGCCCAGACTTCCCATGCAGCTTTTGATATTCCATATCAATCAACTTACTGTGGTAAAGCCATTCGCTTCGGTGATTGGAAAGGCGAATCGCATATAAGGTTATTTAATCGCCGTCTGGCCAAGATAACGCCAGATATTGTGCATTGTCATGTACAGACCCAAGGTAGCGTAGGCAAATTACGCGCATCTATCATACATCACCCCTTTCATCATCTTGGCGCTTTATTGCACAAGATGAACGATTATTCGACTCAAAGCGCCAAAGCACTACTCGCAAAAGGCAGAAAAGCATCTCTGATGACGGCAATATCTCATGGACTTTGGTCTTTCTTTCGTGGTTATCTATTAAAATTGGGTTGCCTTGATGGCCGCGAAGGTTTTCTGCTTGCTGTCAGTAATGCGCAGGGAACCTATTATCGTTATCTAAAATTGATGTACTTATGTGAAAAACAACAAAAAGGTGATCTTTGAAACATGCTCGCGTTATCACACTGATGTTTCATCGTGTTAATGATGTAACGTTGGGCTATTGTCCAGAAGTGTTTGCGCAATATTTACATTATCTTGTTCAACATTTCCCTATCGTCGTTCCTGGTGAACAATTACCCCAAAGTGGGATTGCCATTTGTTTAACCTTTGATGATGCTTATTATGATTTTTATCATAATGTGTATCCTCTTTTAAAAAAGTATCAAGTCAAAGCTTTGTTAGCCGTACCAGTAAAATATATTGTAGATGAAACAACCATTGCAGATGAAACCCGTTTACAAGTTCCTTATGTTCAAGGAATGGAAGATCCAAGCTATGCTAATAAAATTCCATTTTGTACTTGGAACGAACTGCGCGAAATGTCAGAAAGTGGTTTGGTCGAAATAGCTTCTCATAGTTTATCTCATGCCAACTTGAGTAAAAGCACTACCGATTTATCTGAAGAAATCATTATTTCTCAAAAAATTCTACAAGAAAAATTAAACATTCCCATTAAGAATTTTGTTTACCCATACGGTTGTTTTTCAAAGAAGGCGCATCAAATTGTCAGAAAACATTACGAATTTGGCATACGTATTGGTAGTGCGCTGAATGTTGGCTGGGATCAATCTCGACACTTTGTGTATCGAATTAATGCCGATCCTTTATGGACTCGTCAAAAGCCCATTAATAATTCTTTGATAAATAAGCTAACACTCAAGTATTGGATTAATCGTTTAAGATTAAAATAAATGTCTCTCAAGGATGAGCATACATTGAAAAAAAATTTTTTAACCTGCTTTTCTTTCGCTGTATTAGGATTACTGAGTCATCCTCTTCATGCGGCAATGAAAACTTTTATTTACGCCAATGAAAGTTATGACAGAGTGCATGGATTTATTCAAACCCCTCAAGGCGGTTCTATTGGCACAACCAGTTTAGGAAGACCCACTTTTGATGAACTAAACATTCATCATGATCATTTCTATGCACTGGGCGCCGCCGTTCAATTTGACGATTACTTTGCACTATTTGATTATCATCATTTTTCGCCACACGGCAGCACCATACTAAACCAAAGCCTGATGACCCATGCCAAATTTATTCCCGTGGGGAGTTCATTTGAAATGAGCATGGATTATGATTTATTTACTATTGGCTTTGGTAAACATTTTCATTTTTCTAACCATTGGACTGTGTCTCCAGCCCTCTTGGCAAATTTATTGAATTATCACTATGAGTTTTACTCACCTCCTCTGTCAAGTGCGCGCTCCTTTAGTTTAGTTGGTGTCGATCTTGGCGTTAAAGTTCAATATGATTTCACCAAAAAATTTGCAGTTGATTTTATGGGCGCCATCTCTTTGCCTGTTTCCAATACCGATCTCTATGCTGCTGATCTTGGTTTAAGCTATCGCTTAAGACCTTCACATCATGTACACATCATTCCAAGAATTGCACTTGGCTACTTTCAACTTGATTACAAAGATGAACAAACTATCCCAAATCATATTTGCTACACGGGATTTCCAACGGTGAGTTTTGGGGTGATTGTTGAGATGAAGTAGAGAAAATCTCCCGTATTTTATACTCCCATCATCTTCTTCAATTTTTGCCACATTATACCATGCGCATTGTTAGCATAACTTACTACAAACACAGAAAATGCAGCTGCTTGAATTTTTTCAGCATAAGAAAGAGTGGGGAATAAAGATTCTGCCAATACCCAGGTAGCAATCCAGGCGAAAGTGATGAGTTGGATGAGGGTCATGTGGTTCTCCTATCTTTTTCTTCGTCGCAAAGCGACACAATTTTCTCACTTTAAAAAAGGGAGACAACCCGAAGGGTCAGAGGGATTTTATCTTGAAAAAAATCCCCCGCCTTATCCTGCTTCGCTAAAGCTTCGCAGGGCAAGAAGGCGGCCCCCTTTTACAAAGCATACCCTTATACATAAGTATGGGGGTATGCTATCAAAGGGGGCTAACATTACATCAAATCACCTGCAAATCTAAAACTTGAGGCACATAATCACACATCGTTTTCTTGATAATGGTATAAATCTCTCTCCCTGCATTACTCGGTAAATCTGGCATTTCACTTGTGATATCACCCAAGTAACCTGCACTGATTTGTTGTGTTTGAATTGTGTTTACAATTTTTAACATTTGTACTCCTTAATGAATCTTCTGCCATACTTCTCCAAAATTAATCCTTCCTCTTCTTCTTACAAACAAGCAAAGAAAATTCCACAATCCAAAAGTTGAATGCTTCTTTTCATTTCTGCGAATCAAATTAATCAACACTGGATTTTTCTTCTTGTGCGCGAAGCGCATATTTTCTCTCCCTTTGGAATCAAAGGGAGACGCACCGAAGGTGCAGAGGGATTTTTTTAATAAATCCACCCGCTCGAGGACTCGCACCCTCCTTTGATTCCAAAGGAGGGAATTTGCGCTACGCGCTTGAGTCTCCTTTTCTCCTATTGCCTGTACAATCCCCACAGCCTCTAAATGCTTTATCGCGCGCAAAACACTGTTAGGGCTTTTCCCCAGCATTTTGGCAAACTGTTGAAATGAATATTGGTAGGTAAAATCAGGATTTTGTTCATTCAAAGACGCTAACACCATCCACACTAATTTTCCGGTATCATTTAACCCAGGAAAATTCAGCACAAATTGTATTTCACGTTTTGTCATTGCAAAGCACGGTTTAACGGTATGCGCGCAAATGTGTCGCGCACGCGAAACTTCGATCATAGATCACCCACCAATATTTGTTAGGTTTAAAACAAAAATATCAATCTTTGACGCGCAAATGCGTTAGGTGGAATAAAATTTTTGCAATAAAAACAAAGCATTAGCGGATTCAATTGAATCGAGCTTGGTAACTGATAATGAATGTAATAGAATGCACGAAGCCATGGGCTGAAACATGGCAATCGCACTAAAATTCCTGTATTTTTCAGCCTCCCTAACTTGTTGATTTCTAAAAACTTTAGATGTATATCTCCCAATTTTTGGAAAAAATTGAGCAAGGATGTACAATGCATTTGTCAGAAACCTTTCTACGTCACTTTGAAGCAGTAGATGATCCCAGAATGGACACACACAACAGAAGACATAACTTTCACGATATTCTTGTTATCACTATTCTAGGTGCAATTTGTGGTGCAGACACTTGGACAGAAATTTGTGCCTTTGCTGAAGCAAAAAGTGATTGGTTAAAAACATTTTTAGAACTCCCTTTTGGAATACCATCTCATGACACATTTGGACGTGTATTTTCATTAATTAATCCCAAAGAATTCGAAGAATGTTTCTGCGAATGGATAGCTTCTTTAACCATAGATGTATCAAAAGAAATCATTGCCATTGATGGAAAAACATTACGGGGTTCTCATAACAGAAAAAAAGGCTTAAAACCATTACATCTGGTCAGTGCTTGGGCAGTTAATAATCGAGTAACTCTCGGACAAGTAAAAACCGAAGAGAAATCTAACGAAATTGAAGCTATTCCTAGACTTCTGAAAATAATTGATGTCAAAGGAAGCATCATCACTATTGATGCAATGGGCTGTCAGAAAAAAATTGCTAAACAGATAATAGAACAAGGTGCAAATTACGTTTTGTCTTTGAAGGAAAACCAAGAAACTCTACACCAAGATGTCTCTTCTATTCTTACTAAAGGTAAGGAAGGATCTAAAAAATATAAGAAAATGTTAAATAGAATAAAACTTGAAAAAATTCGCAAACATGGTCGTATTGAGACACGTAGATATACTTTAATATCAGCCCGAGACCCACTTTTATTTTCTTTGCGTTGGCCTGGACTAAAAGGCATAGGCATGCTTGAAACAACTCGTACCGTAAATAATGAAGTGGAAAAATCAACGCGCTATTTTCTGACCAGCTTGGAATATGAAGATATTGATGACTTTATGCGAGCCGTAAGACAGCATTGGGGCATAGAAATTAATTTACACTGGTCACTAGATGTCAGCTTTAAAGAAGATTTAAACCGGGTCCGGATTGGGCATGCTGCTGAAAACCTAGCCATCGTGAGGCGCATTGCTTTAAATCTCCTCAAACAAGAAAAGACTCACAAGAATGGTATTAGCTGTCGCCGCAAGAGCGCTGGCTGGGATAATAAGTATTTGTTGAAAGTCTTGGAAGCTGATTTAAATGTTGCTAAAAGGAAAGAAAATGTGGTTCAATTATGCTGATTTGAGTGCGATTGCCATGCATGGGCAATAATCCTTAACCGATTTTGTCTTTGGTTAGCACTGTGCAAGTGTTGGTAGCACTTGCATGGTGCGATTTGTGTACGATAGCAAAAAAGAAAATGTGTTGTAAATACCCTTTTTAATTTCCTACCAAATTTTTATCTTTATTAAAAACATCTACTTATTTGAAGCACCTTTAATTTTTTTATTCCTAGCAATCATCTCATTCTGAAGTAATTCTTTAATTTGCAAATTATGATTAGGAAATCTTTGCAAAAGATTTGTAATGAAATTACTATCTGCCACAAGCAATAAAACATTTTTTACATTCGTAACTTGCCGCGAAGCGCGGCATCTCCCTTGAAATCGATCGGTTACGCGAGAAAGAAGCGCTTTTAGCGCAGAGAAATTTTTTCTCAAATTTCCCAACAAATGAATGTCCTTTTTCATTCTTATGAATAAAATAATCAACACTCCTCTTCACCGTGCTTTTATACAGCACAAAATATTAATTGTCAGATGAAGAAAAGATCGATTAACATCACACAACATAAGAAGAGCCGTCAGGGAGGACTATATGCTCGATGTTACCATTATAAAAAGTAACAATACTTATCAATTTACAGAAATGCACGACGTTATTAACAATGAGGTGATGACTGAAGAAGAGAAATGCAAAAATTTACAATGGATTATTGATGAAAACCCTAACAATTACTTTAAAATATACCTAAATGGAAAAAATGCATTACATCTGGCCTGTGAACTCGGTTTATACCAAGTCGTCCAATTATTAGTGAATCACCATTGGCCACTCAATGAGCAAGATACTGACGGCAATACACCACTACATCTTGCTGCCAAAACAGCGCCGGTTTTAGAACATCTGTTCAATCCATACGAACCCTCTTGTCTGCATGGTATATTGA
This sequence comes from Gammaproteobacteria bacterium, assembly GCA_016191245.1. GTDB lineage: Bacteria > Pseudomonadota > Gammaproteobacteria > Berkiellales > Berkiellaceae > Berkiella. Next base: position 72,216 of record JACPOY010000008.1, read on the forward strand.
TATTATTAAGCAATCAGTCTGGCATAGAAATTAATGCGGTCAATTTAATGGGGAATACGCCGTTACATGAAGCGGCAATAAAGCAGTCTGTCCAAAGTGTCAAAATTCTAGCAAGACACCCACATCGTGATTTAAGCTTACGCAACTTGGATGAGCAAACCGTTCAAGAGATCCTGGAAAAACTTAAACCTAGCGAGAGAAAAAACAGTTTAATTCAAGCGCTCAATCCTCAACCTTTTCGATTTAACGAAATAAGCAAAACCATTCTCTCTTTTACCATCACAGACATTGAGAAATGTGAAAATATACAATGGCTCTTTTATCAAAATCCAAAATGTCGTAACGCTAATTACCAACGCGGGAAAAACGCAGTACATTTGGCCTGTGAGTATAGTTTAGTTCAAGTAGTACAATTGTTAATAAGCTACCAATGGCCTCTCAATGAAAAGGATGATTATGGTAACACTGCACTACATATTGCCGCTAGCATCCCTCTTAGCCATAATCCGTTCAATCGAACCGAACTCTATGATTCCCTTGGTATATTAATCCTTTTAACCAAACAACCAAGAATTGATATCAATGCAGTTAACATGCAAGGAAACACACCGTTACATGAAGCAGCTTTAAAAGGATTAACAGAAAGTATAAAAATTCTTGCTAGACACCCACACCGTGATTTGCAAATAAGAAACAAAAAGGGACAAACTGTTCAAGACATCATTGATGAATCAATAAATAAGAAAGAATTAACGCAAGCACTCAATACTCCACCTGTTACAAATGTATCCTTAGAAGAATATAATAAATCAGTTTTTCCAGAACATCCGCTTAAAATTAACAAAGGAAGTTTAAAGGAGTTAACCAAGCAATTTAAAAAATTAAACATAACTATTTTTCCTGTAAAACCAATGGAAGATCTTAGAAAGATGCAACCAACGGATTTTTCCAGGCCTTATCCACATACAAATTATCACCCATCTTCACTCAAGATACTGGAAGTAGATTTTATCTCTGGCAGACTTTCAAAAATCGTTCATTATCTCAATAATGATGGGGATCCCAATCTGTCAATACCTTCTACCTCGACTTCTCCTTCTTTAAGTATGCCTTTAGTTTTCTATGCTTTCCTCCATAGAAAAGAGCTCATTTTAATCGAACTGATTAAACATAATGCTATCTTTACTAAGAATTGTTTAAGAGAAATACATAAACATATGGCTTTATCGGAAGATGATTCTTATGCCGAATTTGTACAAAATGTACAAAACATGCTATTTCCCACTTACATACAAAAACAAACTGAGGCTAACTCAACAATAAAACAATGGGAGCAAAATTTTCAGAAATTATTATACGAACACCGGCTAGGGAAAAATTTGTATAAATACCAGATATTTGAATTAAAAGAAGAAGTATTAGATACACTTTTTAAGAACAATGCCAGTATGACCCGTGGTATTAAATTCATATATTCTATCTGCTACACTCGAGAATTTGATCCTCAACATATTCGTAAATGCACTTTAGGAATATTAGATCAATATCAGCCTGAAGCTGTATTAGAGATGTTATCTGCATTATTACCGCTTTTGACAGAAAGTCAGCAATTGATTGCACTTTATATAGTGAAAGAAATGTTATTGGTTAATATTGAATTTGGCTATCATTTATCGTCGAATTTTAACAATGATTTAAGTAAGTTTCTAAAAAAATTCTATGATGTGAATTTACTTAATGCTATCTTAGAACTAAATAACCTCACACAAAAACTGAGCCAGGATTCAATAGTTCTATGTTTTAAAGCATTTGATACTCTTAGTATTTCATATCCATCACAACGCAAGAGTTCCATTCATGAGTATTTAAACAACCTATTCAATAGCAAAGAGGTCAACATAGAACAAGCTGCTTGCTTTTTAGCTAATGAGTTTCGTAGCATTATTATCAATGTATTTAAACATTGTGATTTAAATGAATTTCGAGATATTCTTTGGGAAAACAAAAATTCAAATAAAAATAGAACTCTATCACCTCATGTGGTTATTTTAGATAAAAAAATTGAAGATATTACTCGTTTTGTAGCAAATCAAATTAAAGCTCAAGCTAGCGTTGAAAAAAAAGCGCTAGCATTCACTTTGTTCACACATGTTGCCCAAAAATGTTTATCTAATAATGAACTATATGATAGTGATCTTAATGTCGCTTTAGCAATTTCAGGTGGCCTTTGGATAACCCCAAAATCTGAGATCAAATTAAATAGTGAAACCACAAAAATCTATGAAGAATTATGTAAGTTTTTCGATTCAGCAGGCAATGCAAAACACGCAAGAGCATTCTTGGAATGCAATCCATTTTCGATGCCATGTTTTTTGTATTATTATAAAGATAAATTAATTATGTTTGAAAAAAGAGAGAATATGAGTCTTGCTGTCATTAGTACAATACTCTTACCACTTCTTAATGCTAAAAGAAAATACAAATATTACCCTAATCTAAGCGAGACAGATCTTGATTTTCAGCTTTATCTATCTGGTTTAGAACAGGCAATGGAAATCAGTCCAAGATCTGCATCTAAAATAGAACCTACTCTTACAGATTCTCAAAACTTGAGCAATAAACAAGGATCGCAGAGGAAATCTCATGTACATCTAAAAAGAGCTAAATCTCATAAACAATCTTCTCGCATTTATGATAAAGAAAACAGCTCCTTATCGCTTCATAAGTCTCAAGAAGCGCAAATTATGGATATTAGCCCTAGATGTTTATCGACTTCTCTGTGTGATGATAATCCTCCCGATCAATCTTTATCCCCTTTGAGCGTCCAAGATCATCCTCCTATTACGTTCAGTTATGAACTGAAAAAAAATAGTAAAACTTCTCAACCTACTAGTTCAGACAAACATGATAATTTCCAACATGAAGATAAAATGGTATTAAAATCCAAAACAAGTGGAAAATTAAGTCTCTCTGAGAGCATAAGAGGTTCTTGATAAAAATCTGCCCGTTCGCGATCTATCTTCGCTGGGATAAAAAAAGGGACCGTTGAACGGTAATGCCGGTCAGTTAAGCTGACCGGCATTTTTTATGGGGTATCGATTTTTATTTATTTTAAGCGCTCTTGGGTACGATTTTCTACGCCTCTTATCAGGTAATACATAATGCTGGGCTTCGCTATATAGATGTTTCAAAGCTTTTGGCCAATTTCCTGCAGAGCTGGTTGCACTTAAAATAAGCCCTATTCGTATATTAGGCAAAACTAAGGAAAAGCTTATTCTATTTGCAGCAACTTTAACGTGTTTTGCCATTTGATTCATCTGCCAACGCACCAAATTATATGCAATTAAAACGCCCCATAACTCTTGAATTACCTTATCA
>JACPOY010000013.1 GCA_016191245.1 Gammaproteobacteria bacterium
AGCTTTGAAACATCTATATAGCGAAACGCAGCATTATGTATTACCTGATAAGAGGCGTAGAAAATCGTACCCAAGAGCGCTTAAAATAAATAAAAATCGATACCCATAAAAAATGCCGGTCAGCTTAACTGACCGGCATTAAAGGCATAATGCCCCATTTTTTTGTGCAAAGCATATTAGAACATCTTTTCTCGGGCGAATGCATATAGGCCGCCTGCTGCCATGCCAACCCCTGCTCCAATAATAATACCGCCCAAACAAATGGCGAGAGGTTCACCTACAACCAACATTAAAAGTCCTTCTAGGCCTGCTGGCACAGTATAAGTCGCATAGGAAATCACGCCACCTGCGGCGCCACCGATTAAGCCACCAGCAGCGACATCAAAAGCTGCTCGCCAACCATCAACACCACCGCTAACAGTTGCTACTTCAATATTAGTTAATTGTCTCATAATCATACCTCTCGTTAGTTACTACTCATTTCTTAATCAAATTGTGAGTGAGCGCTCGCTTATTGCCAAGGGCGCCACTTTAATCAAAGTTATTTAGTTAGTAAGTTTTTTTTGATGGATTATTTTATAGACAATGATTCAAAGAGTATGCAGTGATAATTACCACATCAATAAATCTTCATTGAGGAAGACTATAAAGACTCTTTAAAAGCTTTTTCTTTTAAAATTTTAATTTCATCTCGAATAAGGGCTGCCCGCTCAAACTCTAAATTTCGCGCATATTCGTACATTTTGGCATCCCACTTTTTCAAAAGCTTTGTCATTTCAGTGGGTGAAACAACAATATGCGATTGCTGGTATTGCTTGATTTCTTGGATGATTGGATCATCAGGTGCAAGCGCTTTCTCTTTCTTGGAAGTCCGTTTAGATATTTTACGCCCAACAAAGCCACCTTCCATAATGTCCGCTATCGATTTAACCACTGAGGCAGGCGTAATATTGTGTTCTTTATTATATTCTCGTTGTTTCTTACGGCGTCTATCAGTTTCACTAATCGCATATTTCATCGAGCCAGTCATTTTATCTGCATAAAGTATTGCTTTACCATTGATATGACGAGCAGCTCTTCCGATGGTTTGAATAAGTGAACGCCCAGAGCGCAAAAAGCCTTCTTTGTCAGCATCAAAAATCGCCACCAAAGAAACTTCTGGCATATCCAAGCCTTCTCGTAATAAGTTAATTCCCACTAAAACATTAAATACACCCAATCGTAAATCACGAATAATTTCAACACGTTCAACTGTTTCAATTTCTGAATGTAAATAACGCACTTTAATACCATGATCGGCAAGATAATCGCTAAGATCTTCTGACATTCTTTTGGTTAAAGTGGTGATAAGAACACGTTCATTCACCGCCGTTCGCTTATGGATTTCCGATAACACATCATCCACTTGCGTGCCAACAGGACGTACTTCAATTTGAGGATCAATTAACCCCGTTGGACGTACAATTTGCTCCACCGGCGTGCCAGAATGAGTTAATTCATAATCTGCTGGCGTTGCCGACACGAAAATGGTTTGCAGATTCATTCTTTCAAATTCTTCAAATTTAAGTGGTCTGTTATCTAAAGCTGAAGGAAGTCGAAAGCCATATTCCACGAGTGTTTCTTTACGTGATCTGTCCCCTTTATACATAGCACCCAACTGAGGCACCATCACATGCGATTCATCTAGCACGAGCAATGCGTTGCGTGGCATATAATCAATTAATGTGGGTGGGGGATCACCTGCATTACGACCTGATAAATGGCGTGAATAATTTTCAATACCATTGCAATAACCCAATTGCACTAACATTTCAATATCATATTGCGTACGTTGCTCTAAGCGTTGTGCTTCAACTAATTTATTGAGTTCTCGTAACTGGGCCAAGCGCTCTTTCAATTCAACTTTAATTTTTTCAACTGCATCTAAGACCTGTTCGCGAGGTGTAACATAGTGACTCTTCGGATAAATAGTAATTCGCGGAACTTGTTGTTGCACATGCCCGGTGAGTGGATCAAAGATGCTTAAGTTATCAATTTCATCTCCAAATAATTCAATCCGCACAGCCATTTGCTCAGATTCTGCAGGAAAAACATCAATCACATCTCCACGAACTCGATAATGCCCTCGACGTAATTCCACATCATTTCGGGTATATTGCAATTCGGCAAGACGACGTAAAATTTTTCGTTGATCAATCGTCTCACCACGACTGATATGTAACATCATGCTTAAATAGGATTGCGGATCACCCAAACCGTAAATGGCAGAAACTGTTGCAACTATTATCGTATCATTTCTTTCTAAAATTGATTTTGTTGCAGATAATCTCATCTGCTCAATATGTTCGTTTATCGATGCGTCTTTTTCAATATAAGTATCTGAAGATGGCACATAAGCTTCAGGTTGATAATAATCATAATAAGATACAAAATATTCAACACTATTGGTGGGAAAAAATTCTTTCATCTCACCATACAATTGTGCAGCCAGGGTCTTATTGGGGGCCATAATTAATGTTGGACGTTGGACGGTTTCAATTGTATTGGCAATAGTAAATGTCTTCCCGGAACCCGTGACACCTAATAAAGTTTGATATTGCAAACCATCATGCAAACCATTGACTAAAGCTTCGATGGCCTGAGGTTGATCGCCCCTTGGTTTAAAGCTTGTTGCCAGTTTGAATTTTTTCTTTGTTTTGGGTGTTGTCATAAATTTACGTTAGATTCTTAAAAAAAAGACTTAAATGTGGCATAGTAATCAATCTGAATCTGATGTTAATACTTTTACTTAATTCATCGCGAGGGCATATAAAATTGGACATCCAACTTGCAAACCGCGTTAAACGCGTCAAACCTTCCCCTACTTTGGCTGTCTCAGCACGTGCAGCTGAGCTAAAAGCCCAAGGACAAGATATCGTCGGCCTTGGCGCTGGGGAACCTGATTTTGACACACCCCTGCATATTAAGGAAGCTGCCATTAAAGCCATTCGCGATGGCAAAACCAAATATACCGCTGTTGATGGCATTCCGAGCCTCAAAGAAGCAATTGCTGAAAAAATGCAGCGTTTTAATCAATTAAAATATAGCCCAGATCAAATAATGGTTTCTACGGGCGGAAAACAATGTATCTACAATTTATTACAAGCATTTATCCAAGAAGGTGATGAAGTCATCATTCCTGCTCCTTTTTGGGTCTCCTATCCAGATATGGTGTTACTTGCTGAAGGCACACCAGTAATCATCCAAACCGATATCAAACAACGTTTTAAAATTACCGCAGCTCAACTTGAAGCGGCTATTACCCCTAAAACAAAAATGCTGTTTATTAACAGCCCATCCAACCCAACCGGTATGGCCTATTCACGTAAAGAACTATTAGCACTTGCAGAAGTATTAAAAAAACATCCGCAGGTAATCATCGCGACAGATGATATGTATGAACATATTTTGTGGACAGAAGAACCATTCGCAAATATCGTGAATGTATGCCCTGAACTTTATGAAAGAACTATTGTTCTCAATGGCGTTTCTAAAGCTTATTCAATGACTGGTTGGCGTATTGGCTATATTTGTTGTCCTCTCATGCCTATTACTAAAGCAATGAGAAATATTCAAAGCCAAAGCACCTCCAATCCAAGCTCCATTTCACAAATTGCAGCTGAAGCGGCATTACGTGGGGGCATGGAAACCGTTCATGAAATGGTTAAAGTATTTAAAGAACGCCACGATTATCTCGTGAACAGCTTAAATGCTATCGACGGTGTTCAATGCCTTCCTGGCGATGGTACTTTTTATACCTTTCCACGTGTGCAAGATATTATCGATCGCATGCCTGGTATTAACTCAGATCTCCAGCTCGCAGAACACCTGATCACCTCCGTTGGACTCGCTCTGGTTCCAGGCTCTGCATTTGGCACTGAAGGCTTTATGCGTCTGTCTTTCGCGACAAGTATGGATGTACTTGAAAAAGCCGTAGAGAGGATGAAGAGAGCGTTTGGATAGGATTCTCTAGACCCTCTCCCATTTTTGGGAGGGGGTTTTATAGCATTCATGTTGGGCATCATTCTAACTGTTACATTTGAACTTGACTTAATTCCAGGAGAAAAGTACTATCACGCGCTATTCCCCGATAGCTCAGCGGTAGAGCAAGTGACTGTTAATCACTGGGTCGGCGGTTCGAACCCGTCTCGGGGAGCCAACTTGAACACCTACGTAAATTGACCATGGCATCAAAGGGTTTACGCAAGGTGTACTCTAGCTTCCGGCCTCTTAAGGCCAAGTTCGAAAATAAGAAATTCACCAACTCCCTTTTTTCATGCGTTTTCGAACTTTCAAATAATTGACTAGCTTTGTTAGCCAACTTGAATGCTGTCACAAGGGTTTGCTTGAAATTAGTATCTGCCTCTTCATGCGATTCAATCTCTACGCGTATAGCAGCTAATTGCGCCTCAAGCCTCGCGCTATTTTCTGCATAGATTTTTTCAGAAATGCTGTTTTCTAGAAAAACATCAAGCAGTCGATTGATTTTAGTCTTTATAGATTCTTCTTCTTTCTTCAACAGTGCAATTTTGTAGGCATGATACTCTTTCTCGGCTTGATGAGACTGTTGCAGGCGCTCAGTCACCTTTAAAAGAACATCGGATGGATTCAAATATACTTGTCACCTCGCTCAACACAAGGCTTTCTGGCACGTACATTTTCTTGGTCGAATTTTCTGGATCCCAAGTTATTAGATAAGTGTTTTTATTCGTTTTATCTTCTTTCCTGTCTGATGAAACTGCTCTACCAGTCACCGCGCATTTTATAAGGCCCTTGAAAACAAAATCCTTATTAGTTTTTACGGCTTGCATTCGATTAGTAGCTTGCCCCCTAAAATAGGTGACTCTTTGACATTCATCAAACAGTGCTTTAGTAATTAACGGCTCATACTTCTGTGGGTAAAATTTATTATATTTTTTTACGTACATTTCGCCGTAATAGAATGGATTTTTTAACAAAGTTGCAATTACATTTTTAGCTAACGGCTTAATACTTTTACCAAAGGTGTTTGTAAGTCCTTTTTCTTTTGCAAAATTGGCTAGGTCATTTAAGGAGAAAGTTCCCGTCGCGTATTTTTTAAAAATTTCTTGCATCAAAAGCGCCCTAGATTTATCTACTATAACCGTAGACTTTCCACTTTCATCTTTAACATTCAAGTAACCTACTGGCGCTCTTAAAATGCATTCACCATTGTTTAGCTTATGTATGATACTGCGTTTAACATTATCCGATATTGCATTTGTATATGCGTTTGCGAAAACAACTGACATTTGATAAAACGAGATCTGCTGACTATTGGCCTCACTGTCAAGTTTACCAATATCAAGAAAATAGATAATTATTTTATTTTCTCGCCGTAGCTTATCTAGTATGGGCAATTCAGTAAAACTACGCTGTAACCTATCTACCTTGTCACATACAACCGCGATAGTGCTTTTTTGCTTTTTAACAAAATCGATCATTTTATAGAATTCAGGTCTTTCACCTCTCGTTGAGCTTTCAACAACCTCAAACTCTTTAATAATCTCAAGATTATGCCTGGCACAATAATCACGCAATTTGTTTATTTGCGCGTCTAAAGAATGGCCATCTTGTTCTTGCTCTTGTGTTGAAACTCTGGCGAAAATGACTGCTTTCATAATTCACTACTTCTTTCTAAGTCGACTAAATACATTGAGATTCTACCCTAATTTGAAGGCTTTTAAAATTGCTGATTGCTGTTGCTCATAATCGCCCCCATAACTAGCGTGTAACGTGCTTAAGCCTCCTTTATGACCCATGTTCTCAGCTAGTGCGATCGACAATTCTACAGCATTAGGTGCCTTTTTTATGGCTCTTGCGAGACTATGCCGAAATGAATGAGGTTTATAGTATGGTAAACCATTACTCATAAAAGCCGTTTTGAATATATCCCTAATCACCGACTGTGATTTGATACGTTCACGAGTGAGTGTCTTAGCTGACAAATTATCTGAAGTGAAGTTACTGGAAATCTTAGGAAATAAAAAATCTTTCCCTGTGAAACCTTCAGCTACCAAATGTTCACGCCATGAAATCACATTGTTAATAAGATCTGGAACCTGCCCAATAAAAAATGCCGTTATTTTTTTTGCAAACTTTGTGTTTAGCAATCGTGGATCTTGAACAAACGCCCAAAGATCATATTGCTTAAAGTATTTAATACTCTGCAACCTCGCAGTTTGAAGTGCGCTGATTCGAGGAGTTGTTAATAAACATAAGCTAATCATAGCTCGATTTCTAAGCTCAATTTCGGTGGTATTCGACATATTTCTAATGGTGGCCAAAATATCTGATAGCAAATAGCATTCTTGATACCCTGTTGCCTTTGCTTTGTTTTTGTCGTTTCTGGTAGGATAAAAATATTCAATATGTCTTAATTTTATTTTTTTATATGCCTTCTCATTTGCAACTAACCATGTAAAAAACTCTCTGACACAGCTCAAATAATTAAAATAAAAAGATTTTGATATTGGCTCACCCGTGTGTCTATTAATTTTATCTTCAAGGTAATTTTTAAATTCTACAGCCCAATCTGAACTAAACTTATTAAAATCCTTAAAGCCTGTCGCCACTTCAAATTCATGTATTGCTTTCATGTACTGATCTACTGTCTTTGGATCTTTGCCATTTTTAGCATGCTCTAACTCTTCAAAGAATTTCCTTTTTACGATTTCATTGTTTTGATTATGACGCGTATCGATTCTGTTCGTTCTGTTCATGCTTTTCATGCTGTTTCTTTCCCACATTTAGCTGATAAACTTGAAATTGTTGGATCTATGAATTGAAAGGGATCGGTCTCAGATCCCTGTGTTTTATGATTAGTATTTAGGTGAGTGTTGGAGGCGCTGCTTGAGGTATCAGATAATACCCTCAAGGCATCTGCTTCAATTTGAAAGCACGCAAAAATTTTATCTATTTCAGTGCGCTTATAGAATCTATTCATTTCAGATGCACAGTTCGGGCACATTGCAATTGCAAGAATGCTACCGTTCTTTCTTATGGCGACGGAGAGGATAGTGTCTATCAATGGCCTATTTATTTGCTTACATTTGCAGCACATAAATTCATCAAACTGCAAAGAACGACGACTTTTCCCCTGGTTACGATTAAAAAGAAATTGCTTGAGAACGGCGCCATAAATAAGGTATTTATTTCCGTCTTTAAAATAGTTCAATTCTCTGCTGTTTATCCAAGCTCGGATGGTCTTGATATGGAGTTGATCTGTCTTATAAAGACGGCTTATTTCTTGTAAGGTATAAGATTTATAACTTTTAACTCGCCTAGGATTGTATTTCTTGAACATTGCCATTTGCCTTTTTCATTACATTTTTAAGCTTGTTAAAAATTTCTACTTCGATTTCATGGCTTGCTATTTTGTTGATAGGATGAAAAATGGTGTACGAACCTTTATTGGGATATGTCAAACGATAACCATCGGAATTCAATTTTTTATGTATGGCGATATTGGATAAGTAAATGCTGTTATCTATAACGCAACTTGCAAAAGCTATTAAACCGTTATGGGGTTTAACAAGCACTATCTCAACTTCTGAAATTTTCATGATTATGTTCATTACCTCTATCATCTACGGACTCACATTCGCCCTCCTCTAGCAACCTTTTGTTAATGGCCTCTAGCTTCCTGAAAAATCCAACCAAATTGTTTTCGGCAAGAATCGCATCCTGATCCGCGATCTGCTCGTATAAACCTTTGATTAAACTTTGCATCGAATCCATAACACACTAAGAAATTGCTATAATTTTTTTGATTCTACGCAAAAATTGTCCTATGGCTAACTGATTTCACTAGAGGTTACTGGTAACCACTAGTGATTACCAAGAATGCTTTGAGAAGATTGCGCTACTGATGTAGATAAGGATTACGGTACAAGGCTGGACTTAAAACTTTTGAAAACAATAATGAAGATGTAAAGTAAGATTACTTGTGGAAGAGGTTCGAGGTGTTGCAAAGATCAGAAATTTTTATGCTCAAAATTTTCACCCCCAATGTTAATTGACCTGCTAATTTAATTGTTCGATGTTAGAGACATCTTTCATTGATTTATAAATTTTTTTACACCATTTATAAAAAGCCTCCTTTGCCCATTCTCTTCCAGGTTGCTTTGTTGCATATGGAAGAAAATTCTTTAATAAGTCCTTATGGTCACGCTCAATAATTTCAGCCACTGCGTAAGTAAATTTTTGTGCTGACTTATACGTTCCTGATTCGAATACATGTCTGCATACTTCTTGGGTCTTTTCCTTTAAAGGTTTGTAGCTTTTATAAGAACTCGAACCTCCACGTCGTTTTTCACTAATGTAAAAATCCTCATCGACATCCTCAAACTCGATAACCATTTTTTCAAAATCAAAAGCAAGAGCATTATGATCAAAAGTAAGTTCATTAGGATGAAGTGTAAGATCATTATGATCAAAAGTGGGTGAGGTTTGATCTTTATGCATAACATCAATTTCTACTATTTTACAAGCCGCGTGAGCTGTTAGGAGAATATGTTTATGCTGTTCACTTTTTCTATCAGTAAAATCCATAACCAAGTAATAACATTTCAATTTTTTTCGGACACAATGTGTAACTAGATCTTCATAGCACTTTTTTAAGCCAGAATAATTATCATTATGTTTTATCTGCACTTTAACTTTTTGTTGGCCTGGAACCGCGAATACAATTTCAAGCTGATGACTATCTTTACTAAAAATATGATCAATTAAAATTTTATTACCCTGCGCAGCTACCCAGCGCTACTAACCATATAAAAGAGCATTTGTGAATAAAATTCCTTCACATGCTTGCGTTTTCTATAGAGATCAGTCCAAAACAATCGCCAGAATTCATGTTCCTCAATAAGATTTTTAAAATCGCTGATAATTATTCCGATAGTTTCAAAAAGTGATAAATTATCTGATACATTTCCACGGTCAATAATTTTAGAAACCACTTCACTATCATCGAACCAACGATATAAACCTTCAACATCCTTCTCAAGGTCATAACTTTCGAAAGTTTCTTTTTGCAATGCTTCAAGTACAGAAAGAAAAAAATTCTTATCCTTTTTAACAAGCTGGAGTATTGTTTCTTTCTTTTGCGATTTAGTTGTCTCTAACCACTTGATGCCAATTAAGCCATTAACATGCGATCGAAGAACTTCATTTTTTTGCGATAGCTCAAGTAACCAAGAATCAATAGTTTCGGCTAAGGGTAAATTAGACAAGATATCCCTGGGCAGCAATTTTATTGGACATTTATGAAATGGGTTATATGGCAAATAATAAAGTGTATTACTTCTGGAATAATGCTTATAAGTGCCTTTTATGCCCAATTTATTCATTATATCGATAGTGTAATCACAAATGTAATCATCGATTATATTTTGGGTCATATCACTGATAATATCTGCTCCTATACCTTCTTCCAAAAGAGGGAGCAATAAAAATATAGAAGGATCATTTTGAGCAAATGTTATGATTTCTTTTGCACTTATTAATATTTTGTCGTTAAGCACCGCCCCCGATCCAACCCCGTTTATCGTACCTGTGCCATAACCTATGCACGTATACTTGTATTCAGGGAAATTAACCATCCTTTTTGCTGCACGCCACGATTTATCACCCACTTGTTGGGATACCTTTAAAAGCTTTAAAAGATCAGCAAAAAATGAATTATATCTAGAGAACGCCTCCCGTATTATTTTGCTGGCACTGTCTTTAAGCAACAATAAATCAACAAATAACTGGGTGTCCCGATTTAAAAATGGATCAAATACCTTAAGCTCAAATAGTTTGGTTTTATCAATTTTAAAATGTTCAGAAAATTTTATAGGTTTAACACTCATTACATCCTTCATTATTTATGATCTATAAATATTTGTATTTTTAATCCATTTTATTATTTAGATAACTCCCACTTTTTCACGTATGAACTCTATTATTTCGTGCATATTCGTTGATGGATTTGTAGTATTGGTAGTTGCATTGTATTTTGATAATCTTTTTGCGTGTGTGATAGCAGTATCTAATTTAGGTTTTAACTTAGAAAACAAATCAGTCATTGTTTTAGAATACTGTGGGAATTTTCTTAATAAATCATCATAAGCAATGTCACCAGGAGATTTAGAACCACTTCTAGCATAACCTTTAGTGGTATATGTAAAATGAATAAAGAGCCATATTTCAAAACAAGGAATCGATGGAATAGCTTTGAATACTGTTTTACTTCTAACAGATGCAGATGGTTTATATCTATTTAATTTATCCAAAGCGGCATGAAAAGTGGGATGTTCATCTTGATCAAAAACACAAAAAGCATAATCTATATCATCATTTCGCTCACAAAAATCTATAGCAAAATCTATAGCAAAATCTATTACACTAATAGGTGCAGAACCACGTGGCTTTTCCAATACTATATTAATCCCTTTTCCTCTAAGAATACGGCGCATTTCATTGAAGTAATTGTATTCAGTTACACCTTCACCCACAATCAATATGGTTATTGTAGTTAACCTTTGTTCTTCTCTGCGCTGTAAGTCAACTTCAGCCTTTTTCTTTCGTTTCTGAAACAGTTTGTCACTACCCACACACTTTCCCTATTAGAACTTCAAATCACCTAAAAATGGAATAGCACCGAATTTGCCCTGTAAATATCCTTTCTCAATATTTTCAGACACACGAGGACTAAAATCGGTTAATGGGTATAATACAGAGGCATCCTTATCATTCTTCTCTATAAACCAAATTTGATCTCTTCTTAAAAAATCTGTATCCAACAATGATGTTTGATGCGTGGAGAAAATCAACTGAGCATTATTTGTGTTAAGCTCATTATCATGGAAAAGATTAATTATAAATTGAACCATTTTAGGATGTAGACCAGCCTCCAGCTCATCTACCACAAATACACAGCCACTCTTTAATACATTAAGTATCGATTCTGCATAAAGCGACAATTTTTTTGTGCCATGAGATTCATGTTCGAATGGTAATTTAATATTTTCATCATTGGCACCCTTATGACGAAAATTAACTATAGGAATTTCTTCATCTCGTGGCGTCCCTATTGTTGTTGAAGGTCCACTAAAATCATAGTTAAATTCGATGCTTTTGACCTTTTGATATTCAACTTCGATGTCTGTTATTCCAAGATCTGCGGCTTGTAAGAATTTAATAACATTAGCTTTATTTTCAGATTTTTTTAAATACTCAAGATTAAACCCAGATGGATTAGGAATACCGCCCAAAATTATGACTAATTTATGATAAAACCAATTATAAATAGGACGTAGTTGCTCACTATTCAAGTTTACTGCTGTTGATAAAAATAAAGCATTATTTCTAGTTGATTCTTCCCATAGATTATGCTTCTGATTTTCAAGTAAATGAGATCCAAAATACCATTCATACGCTTCAGTTTCATTATTATAATTACGTTCGAACCAACGTTGAGACTTGCGAGCTTTATAAACTAGCAACCATTCTTTTACGATCCGTGTACTATTCAAAGCAAAGCCATATTGATACCGCACGCCGTCATCAAGATAAGAAATTTCAAATTCAGTAGGCTCTTCCCTGCTTTCCCTATCAAAAAGAAATGGCGTTACGTTGACAAATTTGTCACCCTCCCGAATGCGTACAGCAGAGTTGATTACTACATCCTTCATCATCACCATTGCCAAAATTAAATTGCTTTTGCCACTAGCATTGGCTCCATACACAACAGCGGAACGAACTAGCTTGGGAATAGATGACAAACCACTATCAAAGCAATTAGTTTCTTGTAATGACTGATCTTTATTAGCCACCAGACTAAATGTCTGGGGCTCTTGAATAGATCTAAAATTCTTGACCGTAAACTCTAACAGCATCAATAATACCATTTTTAACAAAATAATACTAATTATTGTAAATTTTTTACCAAATGTCAAGTTATTTTGTTTGAGTTGGCAAAAATAGCTCGCCTGAGTGAATATTTAGTGGTATTACACATAATTAATTAGAATAAATTTCTAAAATAATCTCATTAAGCGGTTCAATCTCCATTGAAGGATTGATCGCTATATTTTCAGCCAATAATGCCATTGTAACCATCATTGAATTTATCCAATCGAAAATAGTTTGTGGAATTTCAATCGTTCCGCTGAGTTTGAGCAAACATCAGCAGAATATAACCAACAATTTGAAGCTCAAATTGAGCAAACAAAGAAAATAGCTCGTAACGTAATTTCAAAAGCATTTAAATTAACTTTAGATAAAACACAGAAAAATAATGATGAGAAAGCAACCCAGAATAAGAGGGGACCTTCTGTAAAGCTTTAAAGTGAGATTAATTATTTGAGATAAGGAATAGAAACCTAGACTTCGGAAGACTTACAAAATATTTATTTCTCTTCGGCTATCAAATAACCGTGAAATAAATTTTCAACATCAAAGCTCAATACTTGCAATATTACCAAGCTCACTTAACAGATGTTTACAACGAGCATGAACTATTCTTGTATATTCCTTTAAGTATTTTTTTTCATCTTGATTTTTGGCGATTTGCTCAACATCAAAATCTAAAGCTTTTTGACATTTAGAAATTAAGCCCTTTAATTGCCTTGACACAAATCTACGCGATAAACCACAAGTATCTGCAAAATCTGCTAATTGATATGCATTAACCAAATCGCCATCAAATTCATCCCCTAACGCCATAGCCATTTCATGTTCAAATTCAGGGTACATTTTAATATTAACCAGATCATAAAATGGGGTCAGAGAAATTCCCCTTTTAGAAACAAAAAAACTAATGTTTTTACCATGAGCATCAAAATTAAAGATTAATATATTAAATAAAACCCAGTCCAGTATCTTTTTCTTAGTAAGTGCTGGATTATTACATTTATCAGCAAAATAAAATAGTTTAGACAAGCTCACGCCATCGCGAATATGCTTCACATCTCGACCACTACCTAAGTTATGTTCATATTTATATTCGGGAGGCAAATTAAGCGCCTGACAGCCATCTATAATATGACGTCGTTTAATTTCTGATTTTGAAATAAATTCTCTATCGAAACGCTCTACAAGCAATGTTGCATGCTTATCAAAATAGATTAATTGCGTTTTTGCAACATCTAATCCACATTCACTTGCTAGGTGCATAGTAAAATATTCATTTAACACAAGGTGTGATAGCTTTTGCTTTTCAAATTTTAAAATATGGGTAGAGCATAATGCCCCCTCACCGAAACCCATATTACCTTTATCATCTAACACGACATTTATTTTGTCTTGTACTCCTGCTACAGACAACCTAGGTTTACCATCCCATACCATTAAACTGTAATGCTCTCGATCATCTAATCTCTGAGCTAATTCTTTGCTTGGTAGGATTCTAAACTTACCTTTAGTTGGTAAGCTCTGTCCTGCTGGTAATGCGACAAGTGCACCAGATATATCAAGCCCAAGCGCTCTAATTAAAGCGTAGGTATTATTTTTGCTTAAGTTAAAATGAACGGTTAACTCATCTAGGGGATGCCCTTCTGGTAATAAGTTTCGTAGAAATCTTTGTACATTAAGTGAAGGGATATTTTCTAATAATGGCAAATGGGGTGATATGGAAAAACCTTTCGCTTTCCAAGCGTCAGTATAAAGCCAGTGTAATTGATCCTCTTGGAGCAAAAGATGAGTAATCAGTTCAGAACCAAAATAAATATCTAATTGATTACTCATCTTATTCACCATCATTTTCTGTCCATGGCATTATTTGTAGCTGTATCCCTAAGCCATGACATACCTGCAAAATAGTCTCGAATTTACTTTTCCCTGAACCGCTTTCTATGTCTTGCAGTGTTTGTTTTGCTACATTACACAGTGTCGCAGCATCTTCTAAACGTAATTGGCTTTGTGTACGCTTAGATCTAATTGCCAGCCCCAATAATTCAGGGGTTAATCTCTGAATTAAATCTGGTGTTGGATGCACCTTAATTTGCTTAGCCATATTAATCCTACTCTAATAGACTTATATTAAATTCTAGCACATTCCGCATTAAAATCCCACCAGAATAGGATTAATGTATAATAGGCGCTTACTACAGAATATAATCCTAATGTGGTAGGATTATATGTTTACATATACATAATTAATCACTGCAAGCTCAGCTGGTAATAAAATGGAGAGGTGTACTACTGGAAGATTTGTTTAGGTCAACTAGGTGCTAGGCCAGTGTTTAACTGTTTCTTGGATCTCAACCCGAAAAGTTCGAAAATCGTCCAACTCGGGCCAACTTGAACACTTTAATTAATGTTTGCTTGAAATTGGTAGTTGAAAAATTTCTGTTACTCTGACCTAGTAAGATTTGTTTAAATTTTTAAAACATAAAATATCTTTTAGTTGTAATTCTTTTTCTCCTGAAAATCCACATTTAAAAGATGATTCTGTAGGATTATAAAAAGTACCAAACAACATATCCCATATTGGCAGATCAGAATAATTATAATGATGAATACCCAATTTATGATGCATACAATGGCTTTCAGGTCGTTGAAAGAAATATCCTAGCCAATAAGGCGTTCTAATATTGGCATGATAAAATAACTCTGCCACACCGGTAATGCAAACAACACTCGCCCCTAACGTCGGTGATAATCCCAACATCAGGTAAAGAATTATACTAGATAAAATATTGTCAACAAAAATTTCCACGGGATGTTTGTAAAAAGTAGTTAAAATCTCCAAACGACTGGGGCTATGATGCAGTTGATGAAATATTTCCCAAAAGTATCGCGTATGCCTTAATCGATGCCACCAATAAAATACAAAGCTGATGATGAAGTATCCAAGACCAACTTTAAAATAAGCATTGCCATTTACATGAAAAAAGGAAAACTTTCGTATTATTGGATCAATATAACTGCCTGTCATAAATGAAAATGTAATTTGTATTAAAATAATGCTCAGAGCACGCCATCGCCATCCTTTAACAGGAGAAAATTCTTGTCTAGGAAAAAAGTATTCTAAAAGCAAAAAAAGACCTGCTGAAAGTATTACAATAAGAAAAACGTAACTTGGCATAATCATACTACCTCTTAAATTTGCTTAACTTTTAGTAAACTTCTTCTCTCTAGCATCCAAACTACTTGCACGCATGCCAAAGCAGCAAGCAAATGTTTTATTCCATGACCACTTACATACCCATTTAGGTCATAAACAAATGCATCTAAGCCTTCAAATATTTTTGCTAATAAATACCATGCGCCTACCAATAAGAGCATCCATCCATGGCTATAACGTGACGAATACCATTTTAAAATGAATGGAATTAATAGCATTGGTAGCAATTGAACTAATATATAAGCTCGCATATCACCCAATCCCCAAGTTTCAGTAAAATACCAATAGATAACTGTGCTGATACTTAATGCTAAAAGAGGTAATAAACTAATTTTTGCAAATTTTTTAGATACACGTTCTGCCAAGATTGCATGAAACAAACTAATAAATGCAAATACAACGGGGATTCGATCCCACACTAAACGAAAGTTATCAGGATCGAGATGATAATAAGATGATCCAAAGAAAGTGCAGGTTACGCCTATTAAATAACCTAACCAGCAAAAACGTTCGATATTGCAGGTGATCACATAGCGACGAAAGCGCATCAATCCCCAAAGACCTACAAACAAAAATGGTAAGTTTGTTATGGTGTTTTCTGCATGCGGTAACCCCATGCATGAACATTGATTTGCAAAAAAGTTATAATTTTCATACTGCGGAATAGGTGGGTGTAAAAACAAAATCGTTATAACACTTAGAGTTATAAACACTAGCAATGAATCACGATAATTTCTGATAAATTCTTTCATTGGTGTAACCGCATCAATCTTCGACAATGTTAAAATAAAATAATAACAAAAGTATTGAGCTATTCAACCAATATTGTTAAAGTGTAATAATACTCTACTAAAAGTATCGAAGTATAATACTATGCGCGAAACTAAAGTTCTTTTAGTTACCTTAAAAGACTGTTTGAAAAAAAATCAACTAACGTATCGAGATGTTGCTAAGCATCTAGCTCTAAGCGAAGCCTCTATAAAAAGGCTATTTTGCCATGGTGATTTATCTCTGGAACGCTTAGAACAAATTTTAGAGCTTATGGATATGCGTCTTATCGAGTTTTTTGCTTTGATTCAAAAAGAAGGCAAATATATTAGTGTACTTACCTCAGAACAAGAAAAATCCCTAATATCACAACCGAAATTACTTCTTATTTTTTTCTTATTATTAAATGGCTGGGCACTTCAAGATATCTATAGTTCGTTTAATATTGAGCACCTTGAATCCATTCAATTACTTGCAAAACTGGACAAATTGAGATTGATTGAATTATTGCCAAATAATAGGGTCAAGCTTCTTACGGCTAGCAATTTTTCATGGCACAAAAATAGCTCCGTGCAGAAGTTTTTTGAAGAACAAGTACTGGCTAATTTTTTTAAAGATAAATTTAAGGATCCTGATTCCAAGCTTATTTTTATGGGCGGTATGTTATCAGATGCTTCTTTTGAAAAAGTAAAAATGCTATTTGATGAATGTGCTTCGAAAATCAATGATCTAATGCGAGAAGATTTAAAGCTTCCTCTAAACAAACGGTTTGGTATTGGTTCCGTATTAGCTCTGCGTCGATGGGAGTTACCTATTTTCTCAAATTTGCGAAAAAAATAGCAAAATTTGTCGCCTGAATTGGTGAGTTCTCATGGTGGCCAATACTTTCAGAGCTGCCATATCACTCTAAAACAATCAGCATATAATTTTTCTTCTTTTCCAGTTCATCCAAATCTTCATCTTTATAGCCAACCTGATTTTTTGAAGCGATAATACAAGTAACCGCATACTGTGACGACGATAGATAATGCAACCACATATCCATATTTCCATTTCAATTCAGGCATAAACTCGAAATTCATGCCCCAGATTCCAACTAGCAGAGTAGCCATCGCAAATATTGCTGCCCAACCCGCCAGTCGTTTGTTCACTTCGCTCTCATCTATATTTACCATCGACAAGCTAACCTGGATTGCTGTACTGATGGTTTCACGGATCGAATCGATGGACGTGTTAACGCGATGAAGATGATCATGCACGTCACGGAAATATTCTTGTGTGTTGGTACATATAGTGGGTACTCTGGCCCCATGTAGTTTTCCGACTGCTTCCATTAATGGTACAACTGCATGCTTAAGAATGACGACTTTACGTTTGAGTTGATATAACCTTTCAGTATTATCGCGTTGTGAGCCTTTGGCAAAAATTTGATCTTCAATCATTTCAAGCTCTGATTCTAATGCATCAGCAACTGGGAAATAACGATCAACGACAGTATCCATCAAAGCATAAAAAACAAAAGCTGGACCTTGCTTTAGGTGATGTGGTTCGTGTTCACAACGCTCACGGACATCCGAAAATCCTAGTTGATCGCGGTTACGCGTGGAGATAACGTAATTCTCGCCAACAAAAACATCTACTTCACCAATACATAATTTCCCATCGACCAATTCCACAGAATGCATGACGGCAAAAATAGAATCACCGTATTCTTCAATTTTTGGACGTTGATGCCCCACACGAGCATCCTCGACAGCCAAGTCGTGCAACCCAAACTCCTCCTGCAATTGTTTAAGTTCGTGTGGTTGCGCCTCTTTTAGCGCTACCCAAACAAAGCAACCAGGCCGTTTGATATACTCACTAATATCTTCGATAGGAATGTTGCACAGCTTCTTTCCTTCTTGGTAGGCGACGCAATTAATTAGCATGAGTAATATCTCCTCACTTTCTAAAGTATTAAGCTTCTAAGATCTTCGGAATGACTGGCTCCATGCTAGAATGATAATCCTAAAATTTTAAATCTATCTTCTAATATTTTGTAATATTTTTGTTTTAAAATCCCACTCAAGAAACTCTTGTCAATCAACGATAACCAAGCATTTTTTGCATTCTCTATTAGCACAAGCTTATCATTTACTACTAATTGGTTTAATTTAAGGATTTCAAATGCATAATAATCAATAAAGTCTGTGCGCCGTAAATTTCTTTTTTTGCCATTTAGTGTTAAAGCAATCTCTTCTTTGGGGTGTTTAATAGCAATAGTTGAATTAATAAAATCAAAAGCCGGTGCTAATGCTGTTTTCCCATTACGCGTAATTAAAGCATAATTTTTTAAATGCATATCTTCATTCCCAATAAGGAAATTAAATAGCACTCTTAAGAGTAACTCGGCTTTTTCGATTGCTGGGAATGTAGCATATTGTTCAATTAGGTATGCCAGTTTTTCCATAGAATATCGATATTTAGTTTCTCTATCAAAACCTGCGAGCTGAGCAAAGTCTTCCATAGCAAATTTTTGTTTGCGTGGACCACGATCAAAACGTTTAATAAAATAAGTAAGACTTTCATCCTTTGAGTACACTAAACCATGAAGAGGCACCTCAATACCAACAATTTTTGCCATCCGCATTGAAAGATCTTCATTTTCTGGGGCTTGTTCATACAGTGCGCTTTGCGGTTTTAAAATATATAGTCCACCCTTATCAACTAATTTAAAGCAATTATTCCCTACATCTAAAACTGCACTCAATTTAGGTTGTACACCCTGAATAGACATTTTATCTGCTCGGGCTAAGGCTTCATTTTGCAATTCTTTGGCTGTAAAATCGATATCCAGCAACTTAGTAAGTTTGGGCGATAATAGTTTCAAACCACGTTTGGCATATTTCTCATTCTGATTGATTTCGTCATAGGTAATA
The DNA here is from genome assembly GCA_016191245.1 of Gammaproteobacteria bacterium. Classification (GTDB taxonomy): domain Bacteria; phylum Pseudomonadota; class Gammaproteobacteria; order Berkiellales; family Berkiellaceae; genus Berkiella. The sequence goes on from JACPOY010000013.1 coordinate 18,856, forward strand.
GGACAATATCTCATGCCTCACCTTCTACGGTCACAGATCCAACGAGATCCTTCCCAACAGTGACAATTTGTGAAAATAAATCTTTGCGATCAATTTTGGCATTTTTCAAAAGTGCTTCTAGCAACATTCCTTCAGGCAATAAACCATCAAAAAATGACGGAAATTGCTTATAAGTAAAACGCTGCTTTGACACAGGCATGGTGAGTGAAATCGCAGGACCTTTGTACTGCTCATCGTAAATAAACTCATAAGTGCCATCTCCTACCTCAATTAATTGCCCTGCGTAGACACCATGGTTATATACTTGCGCTTTACGCATCATTTATTACTTCTTGTGCGATTAGAGGACTTTTTATTTGTATTTGAATGTTTAAAACATGTAATACTTTCAATAAAGTGTTTAATTGAATAGATGCTTTGCCATGCTCAATATCGAAGATAACCGTTTTACCAACCCCAGCATATTTTGCTAATTCTTGTTGGCTGAGGCCACTATGTTTGCGATGCTCTCGAACTCTCTTAGCTAATTGCATTATAAAGGGGCTTTCCACAGTAGGCTCCTATATTTTACTGCTATAACAGTAAATATGGCTTAATTTTTCTTATTTGTCAATTAATCAATCATAAAAACACATAATTTACCGCTATAGCAGCAATATTTACATAAAAGACTGTATTGGCGGTTATATAAAGCAGAAATTACTGCTTAAGCAGTAAATTTTGGAGCGCTATTCATTTTAATTTACATTATTGATATAAAATTTTAGACCAAAGCAGCATTGATAAGATTAACTATTTGCGAAGCACACTGCTCTGGTTTCTTAGTAGATGTGTCAATGAATAAATCATAAGTTGCATTTTTGTGAACATGATAAAATTGATGCCTGGCAGATCCAATTTTCCTATCACCACGTTCCTTTTCTCGATTTTCTAGCACATCTAGATTTGCAGTTACGCCGACAAAAAAGATATAACAATTTGATAGCTTAGTTTTCCAAGCATTTAATCCTTCTTGTCCAAAAGTAACTTCGTCAACGATGACATTGTGTCCATTTAAAACCAACGTATTCACAATATCCTTATATGTTTCATTTATTTTTATCGCATAATTTCCCATTTGAATGCTTGAGGCACTTCTACCTTCCAGATCAACTTCTTCCTTCCACCAAAATCCTTCTTCCGCTTTTTGACCTTCCCAGTTATTCATTTTATTGGGCATCATGTTGATCATGGTATCAATTCCAATGTGTAAAAAAGGCGTATCAAGCATTTCCTGAAAAAAATAACTTATTAGTGATTTTCCAGCACTTGATGGACCATTTAGAATGATAACAATAGGTTTGTCAGATTTATTTAATCGCAAAATATCATCCCAAATTAGGGTTGCATTTAAAACATTCTACTCAATTGGTGCTTCTTCAAACAACGTTCTGACAAACGTAAATCGACGAACTGATTTACCATTTACTTCTACATTACCTTGAAACATTTCTAAAGGTCGGATCAAGAGGCCATAGTTTTCGTGCAGCATCTGGTAAATGACAAATTCTTCAAGCGTTTCAGAGTGTCGGCCAATGCCGATCACCTGATAAAAAGGGCCTTTATAATGTTGATATAAACCAAGTTTCATAAAAAAAACCTTAGGTATTAAATTTACTTTTAAACAATTGTCACATTAAACAAGATAGGAAACAGTCATGCAACAAACACTTTAGCGACTACTTACCACTTTCATTTTTTAGTAGTGTTTTAAGAGAGCCTCCAATAAACCAATTTTGTTTTTCTTTACTTTTGCTTCGAGTTGCGGTCTGTAATCGATAAATGGCTAAAGAAGAAAAAATAGGTAGCAATCTTAGAATATTATCATAGATGCTATCTAATTTTTTTATATCAGCAATATCAGACCAACAGGATAAGCATTTTTGCTTAATATTTTCCAATAACGGTCCATCTAATTCTAATTTGTATCGTCTTGCATTACTGCGCAAATGAGAGGCTATTGAAAAAAATGGATGCGCTATTACACTCTCACCCCAATCTATGACGGATATTTGTTGCGTATCTTCATCTAATATCATGTTGTTTTCATTGAAATCAGCATTTACTAGCGTTTCTTTTACTTTTTGCATCATAAGAAATTCACAAATTGATTCTATGGTAGGTACTAATTTTATTAGCTTATCTATCTCATCGCGTGTCAGCCCTTCTTGTTGCAGCATTTCTTTCTTTTCTAGTAATTCCATATAAAGTTCAGGAAAGCGATTTATGCGCCAATCTGGAACACTAATTGCTTGCAAAGCATCCAGATTTTGCTCAAAAGACCGCAAGATACTTATATAAGAATGTAAACCTTTGATTAGAAGATCTGCATCTATTGTTCCGTTAAACTTGGTGCGAAGGGAATGATCACCACAGCTACTCATCAGGAAACAATAAAGCTCATGATTTTGAAAAAGAATTGCTGGAGTAGCTGAATCTGGAATATTTTTTTGAATAACTTTAATTATTTCTGGTTCAATAATCAAATCAGGTGGTGTTTGTTTTAAATAAAAGCAACCTTTTGAGGTAGAAAATCGGATCACAGTAGACCAAGGTGTTTCTATCACGATTTCAGGAGGACTTTCTATTTTATGATCTTTAGAAATCAGATAATCTAATCCCAATTCAATGATTTGCGTTTTATTGTCCATTTTTACAATCCGTATCAAAGCTTTTATATGGAAAGCGTATTCATATTCATTTTTTGCTCAGAGCGGCATGTGAATCAAATAAACAAATCCTGATGTAAGGTTAACGCTCTTTTTGGTTAACATACCACATGGCATAAAATTTGCCTATGCATGAAATAAACAAAAAATAAATAGTTCTTGTTTTTTTTAATTGATTTGCAGTATAAATAAATTATGCCCGTGAAAATGGAATCAAGGATGAGAACATGTTCCCTGTGCAAATTCCCAGCGAAATACTTGCTCAAATATTAGATCAATTACCTTTTAAATCACAACTTGCCTTTAGTCAAACCTGCCGTGAAGCCAATCGCTTTCTGAATGATGAGCACTTTTGGGCAAATAGAATTAAAGCACTTTGCCCATTTGAGCTCAACCTGGCACCCACTAAAGCTAATTTTATGAAACGCTTATCACGCATACAAAAAGAGGTCGCTTTTTTCGATAAACATTATCCAAAAATACTTGCTATGATACAAATTCACCCCTTGGCTTTAGCACATTTTAATGTGAGTTTGGCAAGGATAAAAGAGTTGATGAAAAACCCATGGGGTGAAAGTTATATTGAAAAGTTAAAGGAAATAAATCAATTATTAACTATGCTTAATGCTCAACTCATCGAAATACAACTTTTATCTGCAAATAGAACATATTTAAAACTTTCCTATATTAGCCGTTTTCCTGAACATGTTATTACGAATAATCTACCACTTTTTTCACAATTAGAGCGACTTGAATTAAAAGACAACTTATTAGAAACTTTACCAACGACGATTGGTTTATGCAAATCATTAACTTCTCTTGATGTTTATGATAATCCGATTATTGCAGTCCCAGCATCGCTAAATCAGCTACAGAATCTTCACTTTTTATATTTTAGCGGTGGTAATACACCCACCATGCCAGATGCTATTTATCAGCTCAAATCTCTTAAATGGTTATCATACGATAATATGCAATTAAAACAATTATCGCCAAATGTAGCATTATTACAATCATTAACTTGGTTATATTTACGTAATAATCATCTTACTCAATTGCCTGAAGAATTAGTAACGCTCAAAAAATTAAAAGATCTATATTTGGAAAATAATCACTTATTAACTACATTAGCGCAATCTTTATTACGGTTTTTTAAAACTCTAAAATTGGATCTACCCATATTTTTTGTCACACAACCCATGGATTTAGATAATCTGAATGAAAGAAAAACCGATGATATTGATGCATTGGCTGATACCATGGCTTTATTGACCGTTTATCCAAAGTCTCATACTGAAAAACCCAAGGGGCGATCGCCTTTAGCACGATCTTATTAACATTCTATTTATTTATGAAAAAGTTCTGCGAAGCCTTTTAGGCATACGAGAAAAGTCGCCTATTCGAAGAAGCTAATAAAAAAATTCAGTAATTAAATGAAAGATCTATATGACTTGAAGTGACTCAATTTCCTTTTGTAATTCTGCTAGCGCCTTGTTCTTAGAAGCAATTTTAAGTGATTCATTTATCATTTCTTGGGCTTTCACATAATTTCCTAAAGCTTGATACGCCAGCGTAAGATTAAAATACGTATCTTTGTCTTTTCCAAAAAATTCCAATGAATAATTATAAAACTCAATCGCTTTTTCGTTAAAGCCCATATTATAGAGAGTTGAGCCAATCGCAAAAGGAAGATCTTGTGATTTTTCGAGTTTAAAGAAGTAACGCCATGCGCGTTCAAGTCCGTTCAATATACTATGTTGTACGCCGACAGTGATGGCATCATTTTCTAGTTTTTCGATCACTTGTTCATGATAATCATAAAATATACTAGGATCCCATTCCGCTAAATTTAAAATATTAACAATCGATTCTAGCGATGTAAATTTGGTAATTGGTTCATCATCAATATAACAGATATCAAAAAGATCTTGCGGGCTAAAACAAGATAAACTATTGGTAAAGGTATAAGTTGTGTTAGGTATTTTATAATCCGTTTGAAAGATAAAATTTGCTACTTGAAAATCAGCTCCTTTATCCCCCATTAACAAACAATTTCCCCCACAAAGCTCAGTGTAGCGTCTTAGTGCATCAAAATTTACCATCATCGATACAGAACCATGAAAGGAAATATCAGGGTCGTCGTTCTCTTCAAATAAATCTTTATCTGTTACACCTTTATCTGAAACCAAAAACATGACAGGTCCGTTAGTGAATTTTTTCAAATTTTCAATGCACATAATGGCACCGATGGGCATTAAAAAGGCAGCATTTTCACTTTCAGTTTCATAGTCTTGCAATATTTTATTCAATACTGGATTTTCGCTGTAATAATTTGTGTCGACGGGATGCTTTACAAACTCATATTGTGCATCTTTAAAATAATCTTTGAGATCTCCCTTTTCAATTTTGTCTGCATTTTTGATGACCAACTCGACTTCATGCAAGCGATGATTAATAACCTGAAAGGCATCTTGAGCTAAGGTATCAAAGATATAGTTACATATCACAAATAGCGGCTTATTAATTGAATTAACTTTTAGGTGTTGACCTGAAATAGCTAATTTTAGCTCGGTATCTCGGTCTGCGTTAAATACAGCAATATCTAACCAGCCTTCATCTATAAAAGGTTTCAACGCATGGTGGGTTTGCCATGATTCAAGACTTTTTAAACTAATGTCCGTCATGATGAACTTTAACCATTTTTTGGGCCATTCAAAAACTTCAAACGCTTGTCGTAAATTTTCTAATAAGTAGAAAGAAAGCCGACCATGACCTGCACCTATTTCAAAAATATAAAAAGGCAAATCATCAGGTTTACCATGCGCTAAGATATAATCTTGTATTTGTGCAACAATCTGTTTCGCGTAATTATTAGCTAAATAGGTATTATTGGTGATTTGCTGTGGCACAACCTCATCGATCCAAACCTCTGTCCCGAGTTGTGAATAGTATTCGTGCATACGCTGCCATAAAATGGAGTTTGAGAGAGATGTCATGCTAAGTTAACTTTATTGTAATTGATCAAGGGCTACTTACTAACACAATTCTCCTCATTAATCAAGAAAATGGGCTCAAATGAGATGATTGCTAGACTTTGAGCCCATCCCTCTCATTTTTTTAACCAAATCGATAGCCTATGCCTACACCAACAATAAGAGGGTTGATATCAATTGAAGTTTTTAATACTGGAGGAGCCACTAATTGTACCGTTGCATCAGTATCGATATAAACCTTTTTGACATCCAAATTAATATGCCATTGCGGCCTAAAATTAAAATTAATACCCGCTTGCAAAACACCTCCAAAGCTATTTTCATATTCAATATGGGTTGCTAGTGGTCCTGGATTAACGCCGAAAAAATATGTGTAGTTGATGCCTGCACCAATATAGGGGTTAACAAAGCATCGAGGTAAGAAATGCCATTGAAGTGTTAAAGTGGGTGGTAATAAGCTTACTTCACCCAGATTGACATTACCAGCAATAGTGCCATTTGCTCTAGCACGATGACGAGTTATAGCAGAGATAAGTTCTACAGCAATATTATCAGTGAAAAAATAACTAATATCGATTTCAGGAGTGATATTGGTATCTACAGACGCTGTTCCACCAATTGTTGAAATTGGGCTACTATCCACATCTGGTGACACAATTAACCAGCGTACCCTCAGTGCAAAAGGATCTTCTACCTCAGCTTTAACTAATGGTGTTGCAACTAAGGCACTAGCAAGTACTAGTGAAGAAATAAATTTATTATTCATTTAAACGTTACCCTTATTGTAATTTAACATTGCAGAAAATCCTTTATGTTTACTTGAGCCAATCTTTATCAATTAGAAAATCCTTGTATAATAAACTTTCTTCAGAATCTTGTTCAGGTTTCCAATTATATTGCCAACATGACTGTGGGGGCATGGACATTAATATAGATTCTACAGCACCTCCTGATTGTAATCCGAATAAAGTCCCTCTATCGTAGAGAAGGTTAAATTCTACATAGCGACCGCGTCGATAAAGCTGAAACGCTTTATGTTTATCATTGTAAGGAAGTGCTTTTCGTTTATTAACAATGGGTCTATATGCTTTTAAAAAAATATCTCCTATCGCTTGAGTAAACGCAAATGATTTAATAAATCCCCACTCATTTAGATCATCAAAGAAAAGGCCGCCAATACCTCTATGTTCTTGTCGATGCGGTAAATAAAAATAATTATCACACCACTTTTTATACTTTTCGTAAATGCCATTACCAAAAGGTTTGCAGGCGTTTGCTGCAACTTGATGCCAATGTACACAATCTTCTACAAAACCATAATAAGGTGTTAAATCTAATCCCCCACCAAACCACCAGAGAGGGTTTGATCCTTCTTTGCTCGCAGAAAAAAATCTCACATTTGCATGCGCTGTTGGCACAAAAGGGTTATGAGGATGTATAACAAGTGAAAGCCCTGTCGCTTCATATTCATAACCTTCTAAATCTGATCGATGCTTGGTAGCGCAACTTGGCAAATTATTTCCTTTAACATGAGAAAAATTTACCCCTGCTTTTTCAAAAACAGCACCATTTGCTAAAATTCTGGTTACGCCACCACCACCTTTATGTGCCCAAATATCTTCCTGGAAAGTACCTTTACCATCTTCTTGTGCTAATCCTTGGGTAATAATATCCTGCAAGTCAATAAAGTAACTCCTGATATCAGTTATACACGATAAGTGCATAATTACATTCCTCTATGATAACAATTCAAATTTAATTTCGTTTTCTTTTAATTCATGAAGATAATTGTACTATTCCGGGGAAAAGGAAATTACTTAAATATCAAAAAAATTGATCTAGATCAAGAAATGTAAGGTTATTTCAAGAATATATTGTTGAACAGATAATGCTAATGTTAACCTCTTAATCACTTAACTTACAGGAATGAACCTATGAGTAAATATTTATGTTTGCCTTGCGGATATGTATACGTTGAATCTAATGATGAAAAACAAAACATTACGAAATTTGATGAACTTCCAATCAATTGGGCTTGCCCTGAGTGTGGATCTCTAAAGCATGATTTTGAAATAATGGAGGAAAAGAATAATGAATATTAACGATCAAAAACCGTTTAGGCTAACGCTTCTTCAGTTGATGTCTCTGATTGCAATCATTGGTATAGCTCTAACGATTATTTATCAATAGAGACATTTGTATATTCACCAAATTAAGTTGACTAAATGTTTTCGCTACCAAGATATACAAACTTCTGGAAAGAAAGTAAAATTTAAGCTGGAACAATATAGTTTTCAGGGGGAGCGGATTTGAATACGATGCGAGAAGGGCAAAGCTGTTCTTCATGCAGGTTAGCAACATACTGCTTTCCACCTGGTATAGATAAATCTCATTTGCATTTACTAAGTGAACTTGTTAATCAGCAGACAATATTGCATCGTAATGAGTATATTTATAGAGCTTTTGAAACATTTAGAAAAATTTTTATTATTCGTTCTGGCAGTGTAAAAACCTTTAAAATTAATTCTAACGGAGAAAAAATCATAACCGGATTTTGCTACCCAGGAGAAATTTTAGGATTTGATGCAATTGCTACTAAAACCTACCAAGAAAACGCGCTTGCTTTAGATACTGTTTCTGTATGCGAATTAAACTTCAATGAACTAGAAAAGCTTTCATCAAAATTTCCATCCTATCAACACCAGTTGGTAAAATTAATGAGTGAAAAATTATCAAGTAATTTCTTTCTCAATTTATCGAGCTCTGCTGAGTCTAAAATCGCATTTTTTCTTTTAACCATATCAAACAAAATGAAAAATTACGGCACAACTGGGATGAATTTCAACTTGAGCATGACAAGAGAAGATATTGCAAGGTATTTGGGCTTAGCAACAGAAACCGTTAGTCGTATTCTTTCAAAATTTCAATTAAACAATATCTTAGAATGCTCAAAGAAAAATATTTTTCTAAAAGACTACTCACAACTACAAATTTTAGCTTCACAAGCAGGTTGAATTTCAGGCTAATTAATCCTTTTATTGATCTATATCAAAGATCCCTTAAGTAATTTATGTTATTTTCTTCTTAGTTTATGAGGAGAAATTAATTTTTATGTTTGGAATTTATTCACTACCCAATTGGGCATATATCGTTGTAACACTTGGTTTAACACATATCACTATTTTATGTGTCACTATCTATCTTCATCGACATCAAGCTCACAGAAGTCTCGATTTGCACCCTGCCGTCAGTCATTTTTTCAGAGCGTGGTTATGGCTAACGACAGGCATTAACACTAAAGCTTGGACCGCTGTCCATCGTAAGCATCATGCTAAATGCGAAACCAAAGAAGATCCTCATAGTCCTCAAATCTTAGGAATTTCAAAAGTCTTATGGCAAGGTGCCGAGCTTTATAAAATGGAGGCTAAAAATAGTGAAACGTTAAAGCGCTATGGCCAAGGCACCCCTGATGATTGGCTAGAAAATCATATCTATACCCCTCATTCAAACAAGGGGTATTTGATCATGTTATTTATTAACCTAGTACTCTTTGGTTTTCCGGGAATAACCATTTGGGCACTTCAAATGATGTTAATTCCGTTTTTTGCTGCAGGGGTTATTAATGGTATTGGTCATTATTGGGGATACCGAAATTTTGATTGTCCAGATGCATCTACAAATTTATTCCCTATTGGAATATTAGTTGGAGGTGAAGAGTTGCATAACAATCATCATGCCTTTCCTACTTCAGCACAATTTTCAACTACATGGTGGGAATTCGACATAGGTTGGTTCTATATAAGAATATTATCACTATTGGGTTTGGCAAAAATAAAACGTCGTATACCCAAAATGATCATTAATAAATGCAAACAAAGAATAGATATTGATTCTTTGAAAACTATCATTAAAAATCGATATCAAATTCTAGCTAAATATAAAAGCTCCGTTGTTTTGCCTGTTTTTAACAAAGCTAAATTAGCGCTAAAAACTTGCCACATTCAACCAACTCGTCAAATAAATAGCAAAAAATCAGCCTATACTGATTTAAAAATGGTGTATCGTTTAAAAAATCAATTTCAAGAAATTTGGACAAAGACAACAACGAATAATAATGAAATTTTAGAACAATTACATAAGTGGTGTATTAATGCAGAAGCTGCAAATATTACTCAATTGAAAGAGTTTGTGATATATATTCGAGGTTGCACATAATGGGTAATAGAAAAGATTGATAAAAATAACAGCATCACCATGATTTAGCAGCACCCACCACCCTTTCGCAGCAAGCACATCTTCTAACATAAGCTATCCTTATAAATAATCCACAAGGATTGCATGCTGCTATGCCTGTGTAAATTTTCAGCATGAGTTGATAAAAAAATGGCAGTGTCATTAACACGGAGGCGTGAAGACACTTGAAGCGAATTTACTGCTTTCTAAAATCGCATCCTATTAGCCTAATCATTGTGCTAGCACTTTTGGGCGCGATTGCTTATGCCTTTTATCAACATTTAACAGCAATTGCGATAACGCTTGCTGTTGCCACCTTTTCAGCCCTTATGCTTGTTTATATTGCACTCTTAGAACAAAGCCCTAACACTATTAAGCCTAAATCAAAAGAAAATGGTGATGACAACAATAAACAGTGTGAAACGTTGGAACAAAATTTAAAAGACATACAACAACAATTAGTGATCCAAGAAAAATTAGCCTCTGTTGGCATGCTGACAGCGGGTATTGCCCATGAAATCAAAAATCCTCTTAATTTTATTAACAATTTTGCCGACATGACAGTGGAATTACTTGACGAGTTAAAAGAAGAACTAGAAAAACCGTTAGAAAATGCTCCAGAAGAAACCAAGCAAGCAGTTAATAGCACCATTGATGATATTGTTATTAATTGCAAAAAAATAAACGAACACGGTAAAAGAGCAGAATCTATTATTAAAAATATGCTCATTCAAGCAAGAACTTCAGATGTTGAGAAAGCTCCTCTTGATATTAATGCGTTGCTTGAAGAGTACCTTAATCTTGCTTATCACGGCATGAGAGCTCAAAACAATAAACTTAATGTCAAAATAGAAAAAAATATTGATAAAAGTATTTTGCCTGTCATGGTTGATCAGCAAAGCATTGGAAGAGTTTTTCTCAATATTATCAATAATGGTTTATATGCTGCAAATGATAAAGCTGAAAAAATAAGTGGCAATTTTATGCCTACCATTACTATCAACAGTGAGCAAGATGAAAACAGTGTGATTATTAAAATTAAAGATAATGGCAATGGAATACCTGAACATGTACGAGCAAAAATATTTGAACCATTTTTTACGACAAAACCAGCTGGCCAAGGGACCGGATTAGGGTTGTCCATATGCTATGATATTGTAGTGTCACAACATGGGGGATCTTTAGACGTCGTCTCCAGCCCAGGCGAATATACTGAATTTATTATTAAGTTGCCCAAAAATGTAAGTAGTGAGAAAAAATAGGTCCGCCTATGGAAACCAATGTATTAAGCAATGGAACAAAAATTTTATTTGTAGACGATGAACCAGACGTCGAGGTATTAATGACGCAGCGTTTTCGTCGGCAATTAAGAGAAAAGAAATTCGAGTTTTCTTTTGCTCGCAATGGTATTGAAGCTTTGGATGTGCTTTCAAAAGCACCTGACATTCGATTAGTGATTTCTGATATTAACATGCCAGAAATGGATGGATTAACTTTATTACGTAATATTAATGAAAAATTTCCAAATGTTATCCCGATTATCGTTTCTGCTTATGGCGATATGAATAATATCCGAGCAGCAATGAATCTAGGGGCATTTGATTTTGTGACAAAGCCAATTAATTTTGAAGACTTAAATGTCACTATCGATAAAACTTTGACGCATATTCAAAATCTAATTGATGCACAAAGAACCAAATCAAGATTAGACGGTATCTTACATGAACTGAATGTAGCAAGTGAAATTCAACAATCCATTTTACCACGTAATTTTATCACTGATGAAAATATTGAAATGTTTGCCAAAATGACAGCGGCAAAAGAAATCGGCGGTGACTTTTATGACTTCTTCTGGTTAGACGAAGAAAAAACTAAATTAGGATTTGTGATAGCAGACGTTTCTGGTAAAGGGGTTCCTGCCGCGTTATTTATGACGGTTTCTCGTACGTTGATTCGGGCTCATGCTTACAATGATGATCAGGCCCCTGGTAAATGCTTAACTAAAGTAAACAATGCCTTACATAAAGACAATACTAATGTGATGTTTGTGACAACTTTCTATGCGACACTTGATATTAAAACAGGTATCCTAACTTACTCAAATGCTGGACATAATCCACCCCACATTGTACGAAAAGGGGGGACCATAGAAACGATCACTAAAAGCCATGGCATGGCACTAGGGGTCATGGAAGATCTACAATATAAAGAAGATACGATCCAATTAAACGAAGGTGATCTATTCTTCTTATATACAGATGGTGTCACTGAAGCTGAAACAGGTGATGGTAGTTTTTACGGGGATGGAAGGCTAACCAGTAATCTTGAAAAATACAGAGATTTGGCAGCTAGTGAATTAATCAATACAATAAGATCAGACATCACCAGTTTTGCGGCAGGATGGCCTCAAAGTGATGATATTACAATGCTAGCAATACGTTATTTAGCTAGGAAACAAAACTGAGAATGGATGCGCACAATATGACGAGTTCTCAACATCTTACATTACATTTTGCCAATAGTGCTGAAGAAGCACCGCGCATTGCTCGTCGGGTGGAGTACTTTTTGCATGACCGGCAGATCCCCGATACAATTATAAATAAGCTTCTATTGTGCGTTGATGAATTAATAACCAATATTATTGCACATGCTTATGGTGACAAAGAAGAACATGCTGTTTTACTTGAATGCCGTATTTTAGATGACAAAATTGAATTAGAGTTGCGTGACGATGGTATTGCATTTGATCCAACAACACAAACAAGACCTAATACCAAACTGTCTCTTGATAATCGCGATATTGGTGGATTGGGTATACATTTGGTAATGACATTGATGGATAAAGTGGAATATCAACGCGAAGGTGATTATAACGTTTTAAAACTCACCAAAAAATTGGATTAATTTTAAGTAACCATCGGGGTAACCATGGAAATCAAAGTAGATAAAATTGACTCAAATGTAGTAGTCTCATTAAGCGGTAGAATTGATTCTACTGCTGCAGTTGAGTTCGAAGAAAAATTGATCGAAATTATTGATACTGGATGCCATACCATGGTGGTTGATTTTCTACGCGTTCAGTTTATCAGTAGTGCCGGTCTTCGGGTACTGCTATTAGCTGCTAAGAAGGTAAAACCTTATGGTGGCAAAATATTATTATGTGACATGTCAAAAGATGTAAGAGAAGTGTTTGATATCAGCGGTTTCTCTTCAATATTTGATATTCATGAGAATGTCACCACGGCCACACAATCTATTAAAAAATAATCTCCCTCTCAAATAAAAAAGCGCCAATAGGCGCTTTTTTATTTGTATATGCAAGCGCAACGTTAGAGTCAATTGAATGAGAGCCATTGAGAGAACTTTGGAAGAACCTACTCCCTCTAGTACATTAAAAGAAAATAATATTGCCTATCAAACATCAAGGATTTGAATTACTGCCGCGCCTTCAAACTTTCCATTTCTTAAATCTTCTAATGCTTCATTAGTTTTTTCTAAAGGATACACAGTCACTTGCGTTTTTATTGGTACAAGAGGAGCTAATTTTAAAAATTCTTCTCCATCTTGGCGGGTTAAATTGGCAACAGAGCAAACATGACGTTCACCCCATAAATAATCATAAGGAAATGCTGGAATATCGCTCATATGGATACCAGCACAGACCACAGTCCCTCCTTTCTTTGTATTTTTTAGCGCTAAAGGAACTAATGCACCATTTGGTGCAAAAATAATTGCTGCGTCCAAAGCTGAAGCTAATAATGTCTCACTGCCCCCTGCCCAACTTGCACCTAAAGATTTCGCAAAACTTTGTGCTTTTTCATCACCAGGTTTGGTGAAAGCATAGACTTCTTTTCCAAAATACACGGCCAATTGCGTTAAAATATGAGCACTGGCACCAAAACCATAAAATCCTATTTTTTGCGCTTGTCCTGTTTTGCTTAAAGCCCGATATCCAATTAAGCCAGCGCAAAACAACGGAGCAGCTTGTACATCAGGATAATCTTGCGGAACAGGAAAGCAAAATCGACTGTCTGCAACACAAAATTCAGCAAAACCACCATTTAATTGATATCCGGTATATTTAGCATTGTCACAAAGATTTTCTTGATTTGATAAACAAAATGAACATTGCCCGCAGCTGCCGCCAAGCCAAGGTACCCCTACCCTATCTCCCACTTTAAAGTTGAAAACATTCTCACCTTTACTTTCCACTATACCAATAATTTGATGACCGGGAATCAAAGGTAAACGTGGCGAGCTCAATTCGCCATCAACCACATGTAAATCTGTGCGACAGATACCACAGGCACTGACCCTAATGAGAATTTCTTGCTCATGATGGATAGGAAGTGGCACCTGTTTCAGCGTTAATTTTTCACCGATTTTATCAAGCACCATTGCGCGCATTGTATTTATTTCTCTTCAGGTTTATCTTTTTGTGTAGGTCGATTCATCATGATAAATTTATCTTGCAGTTGAGATAATCTATCTTTAGGTGGTTTTTTCACTATTTCATCAATTTCTTTACTTTTAGCTTTCGGTTTTGCTTTTGCCTTTGGTTTTTCTTTAATTTTTGTTTCAGTCATAGGCAGTAAAGGCGAAAGAGGCGCGTCTTCCACCAAAGGCTGCGCTTTTTTAATAGGTTCAGGTACCATTTTAACCCGCTCAGGTTCCGCTCTCTTAATAGATTCGGGTTCCATTTTTTTGATAGGCGCAGGTTCTACCTTTTTAATTGGTTCAGGTTCGATTTTTCTGATAGGCTCAGGCTCTACCTTTTTAATTGGTTCAGGTTCGATTTTTCTGATAGGCTCAGGTTCTACCTTTTTAATTGGTTCAGGTTCCATTTTTTTGATAGGCTCAGGCTCTACCTTTTTAATTGGTTCAGGTTCCATTTTTCTGATAGGCGCAGATTCAAACTTTTTAATAGGTTCTGGCTCCACTGCTTGAACAGACGAAAGTGGCTTTTTGACTGGTTCAGGTTCAATGATAATTGACGGTTCAGGTTCAAATACCCTGACCGATTCTGGCTTTTTTATTTGAATCGGTGACTCAGCCTGAGCCAATGGTGGCTGGGGTTGCTGCTCTATCGCTGATGATGTTTGCTCAACATTTTCAGATTTTTTATGCTTATAAAAATATTTTATTAAAAAATCTGAAAGCCAATGAGGAATCACAAATCCAAGCATCTTCATCGGTTCGGTTAATATCGGAAACTGAGTATCATTTTGATATAACTTAACCAAAGAAGCACTTTCTACTGGAAACCTTTGAGTAAAATTTTTCTCAAAGTATTTGTTTTTTATTGCCTCAACCAATCTTTTTTCACCTTGTGTTAATTGTTCTTGTGAAAATTTCAGTGTTTGACCAAAATGTTTCCTAGAAGATAAAGCAAAGGGAAGTCCATTATTTGAAAAATGCGTTAACGGTTCAGCGATGATTTTAAATATTTCATTCTCATGCATATTGTTTTTGGCATGAAAATGGTAAATACGGTGAAATAAATAAAGCAAATTATGAAATACTTTTGCTTCTTCAATAGCACCTTTTTCTAGAAGGCGCTGAATAAAGTTTTCAAAAGGCATCGATGGATCGTTTACAAATGCTCGGAATGCATCGTGAACACTGATTGGCCAATATATTTTAATTTCACTGAGACCATATTTAATTAAGCCAATTACATTATTTGGATCCTTAATAAACTTATCAAACGAAAGTAAAGATCTGATGCTAGGATCGCCGGAAAGATTTTTAGCTCGACCCATCATTTTATTAAACACTTGGTTTATTTGATTGTTAGAACCAGATACCCGCAAAAGCTTATCCGTTTCTAAAAAGGAGTTCGTTCCATCTTCTTTATCAAAGAGGTGAATATAGGCCAACGCTTGATCAAGCAAATTATTATATTTTTGTATTCTTGATGCATTTTTAAGAGATCTTTTAGAAGTCTCTTCTAACAAGATATCCTTTTCCGACTCTGCTGAATGCAGCATAGTACCTATCCTTTTGTGAAAACATTATGGAGAAGGCTTATCCTTCTTCTCTTCAGGCTTCTCATCTTTCTTTTTAACGGCATCTTTTGCAGCTTGGGAGGCTTTTTCACCAGCAGCTTTACCTGCCGCCATTGCTTTATCACTAGCATCTTTACTGGCTTGAACCGCTTTTTCACCGGCCGCTTTTCCAGCAGCTACTGCTTTATTCGCAGCCTCTGAAATACTTTTTAAATCAGGCATTTTAATGCCCCATTTTGATTTCTTTTCTTCAGGTTTATTTTCATCAGTCATCACACACCCCTTGATATTGACCATGGTAAAAGTATATTGATTGTAGGTCTAAAACTTAGTCAATTAATGCACTAATTTAAATATTAATCTATTCCCTTAGCAAACGCCACTGAGAGAGGGGAACTACACACTTCTTTAGGAATCTTTGGAACTTAAAGCAATAATTCGAGTCTTTATATTAAAAGCTAGAATATTTTCTAAACCGTAGAGGTGAAATATGCTCAGTGGAATTGATGAAAACATCTATCGACTTACAGAAATGAATTCACATGCCCCCGATATAAAGATTCAACGGGCATTAGAACTTTTAAAACAATTAAAGACAATTTCAGAGCAAGATAGAGATTCATATCAAAAAGTTGATGATCTTGTCTCCACCTTGAGCTTTGGTCATGCAGGTAGTAGCTCAGGAAGATCTGATACGGATATTTCCATAGAAAAAATGCAAGGTTTGTTAAGTAGGCTTACAACTATCCCAACAATACGGAAAAGAGCCCCACTGCGATTTACTGATATATATCAGTCGGGACCGTTCATTGAAGAAGCTCTAGATATTAAGCACAGCATGGTTGATAACTACTTATCCATATTCGAAGAGCCCTCTCGCGAGTCAAACATCGTTGACATAATGCAACATATTAATGAATTGGGAGGAACCAAAGGTGCTGAACTTGCCCCCATGCCGCCACTTACCAGGTGTGCCATTCAAGGAGGGGGAGCTAAAGGTGCTGCTTATGTGGGAACTTATCAAGCAATGGATATGCTGGGTGTGACAGATTCAACAAAAACGTATTGTGGTGCTTCCGCAGGTGCGATTACCTCATTCTTAATGGGCCTGGGTTACGATTCAAAACAATTTAAAGCCATTTCAGATGGCATGAACTTTCAAGATTTAGCTGATTTCAATCCATCTATGCTGGGTGCAAAGTTTGGTGGTACTGCAATAGGACAAGCAACTTCAGTAGCCACGCAATTACATGCCTTCTCAGGTAATGCCTTCCACAATTGGGCGAGAGGGCAATGCGCGATGGTGTTTGGCGATCCAGATATTACCTTTATTGAAATGCAAGAATGGTATCAAAAAAGAGGACTTCCTGTTCCAGAAATGGTGTTTATGGGTACCATGGTTACTCCACATAAGAAAAGTGTAATTTTTTCAGCCAATGATACACCTCATATAAGAATTGCGGATGCAGTGAGATGCTCGATGTCATTTCCAGGTGCCTGGGAGCATTTTCATGTTAAATATGGCAAAAGCGCAGAGGGAAATATAAAAAGTATTCGAGATGGTGACGAGTTTGGACGTTTTGCAGATGGTGGTATTTTAAACAATTACCCCATTGACAGGCTTAATCTTGTAGATGAAAACCCTGCTTATAATAAACCCATTTGCGAGGATGCTATTGGCACGCAGGTGCCACAAAATCCATGCAGTTATGGATTTAGCCTTACCACTTCACTTAACAAAGTTGATGAAAATATCACCCCTGCTACCAATAGATTGCGTGTTCTCAAGCAACGTACTCATGGTCGCAAAATTGCAAAAGATGAGAGTGATGACGATTTTTCACGCAGGACAGAAATCAGTAAATTAAAGGAGCATAAATTATGGAATCTTGCAGGTGTTCTCAAAAAAAATTATATAGGTGATACGTCAACTAGCGCGCAAGATGACAAAAAGCGCAAAATATTTGATAGACAAACAACCATTATTTATACAGAAGGAGTTGGTACTCTTGAATTTGATTTACCTCCTTCTAAAATGAAGCTGATTGAAGATAGTGGTAAATTTGCTTTTATCAATTGGTATCTTAAGCATCGCAACCCCACCCTCACGTATGATGATTACTTTAACTCTAAAAATATTGGTCAAGGTATTGCATACGACCCCAGTAAATTCGAGGGTGAAGCAACTCTTCACGAAGAAGATATCGCTAAATTGGAACAACTTAAACTTGAAGGAAAAAATGCAAAAGGCGTTGCAAAATATTGCCGCTTTATGCTAGATTTTCATGATGAATTAGCGAGCCTTCGAAAGGTGATTGCTCTCAGTCACGATCCAGAGACTATGGCAGCACTTACTGAAGAACAAAAAGAACGCTTGGAGCAATTTAAAGATCTTAATAACAACCAACGGTTGAAGCATTTATCTTGGCAAATCAAACAATTAGAAAAAAAATATCCCATTTTATTGTCTGATCGTGCTTTAGAAATTAATAAACAAGTGTTCGACATTGTAAGAACACGTGCAGCTCAAGCCAAGGACTTAAAAATTCATAAAAAGAAAACCCTAGACAGCAATATCGATAAAGAGCAAGTTATTCGAAAAATACATGAACTTTTAAATGAAAATTCCGAACGGACAACTTCTCATGCTATTGCTATTTTTAAGGGACAAATGTCTGGTATGTTCGACCTGATGATGAAAGATCCAAGTTTATTAAGCGAATTATCATCGCACTGCTCTGCCCAACAACTTCATGATTTATTAGAAAATCTTCGCACAACAGCTCACCAACTTGATCAACAAGGCAGAAAATGGCATGGCGGTTTTGGCTTGTTTAATAAATTAGAAAATGAAACTTTGGAAAATTTTCCAACTCGCTTCCAGTTATTTATGCAACAGTTCACCGATCCTTCTCTTTTGGAGAGTGCAATTTTACAACAAGATAAAGATAAGATTCATTATCTTTTAGAACTCAAGAGTAAAGGTATCGGATTTGGCATTGGGGCCAAACATTATATTAATCCTCTTGCTACCAATGTTAAGGGGAATAATGCACTACATATTTGCGTTGATGCTGGTGACTTTGCCACTTTTGAGCAGATTATTACTGAATTACAACCTGCTTTGCCTTTTGCAGCAAAGGGGCAGCATCTGTTGCACTACGTTATTGAAAACGCAAATCAAGATTTTATTAATCAACTATTTACTCATCCAAAAACGACAGCTTGGATTCAAACTGTGTTAAGCTCTGCAAGCAAAACTAATCCTGAATTTCGTTCGCAATTTGGTTCAGGAGAAAGCTTAAGAGAGCAAATTATTCGTGTTAGCGCACAAAAAAGTTTAGAGCTTGATCTAAACGCAATCGAAAAGGTGATATCCAAGGGCCCTATTACTTTAGATGATGTGCGTGCCTATAGTCCTGAAAGGACTGCCATATCAGAACGCGAAATTCAACGCTTTACAGAGCAATTTTTAGGAGGAGAGGTGTCTCCTGATAATCTTTCTGATTTTACACCAGAACAAGCACTGCGTTGTTTAATGCAACCAACGCTTGAAGGTAAAACTCTAATAGAAAACGCTGCAAAGGATAAAACTTCCTGGGAAGTTGCAAAAAAATTAATAGCCATCTGTAAGAAAAGCCCAGCCATTGAGGCAAGTTTGAAAGAAATATACAAAGTGAAATTTTCAGATGATAGTTCTTTGTTATATTTGGCAGCACTACAAAATAATATCGAATTAGTTGCCGAATGTCTTGCTAACAGTGCTGATATTAATGAAGCCGGACCATTTCATCATTGTTCATCGGCAATGACGGCAGCAGCTAAGGCAGGTCATCTTGAAGTCGTTGATCAAATCTTGAAAAGTAAAATCAATTTTGCTAGATCAATTTCCGATAGTGAAGGCAAAAACGCATTACATCACCTTGCTCAAAATAAAAACTGTCCTTCTGAGCTATATGTGAATCTTATTTCAAAAGGAGGAACTGGAGGTTATCTTAGGGTTGATGTCCCTGACAACGATGGCAATACCCCTTTTGATTATTTAATTGAGAATAACCGCAAAGATATTATTGAATCTGTCATTGGAACGTCGAATATTGATAAATATTTTAATATTTTCCATCTACGTGCTGATGGCAAAACCAGTTTAGAATATCTTGTTGAAAAAGCAGCTAAGGACCCTTCATTAGAACCCTTAATGTACTTTGTTCTACAAAAAGTCTCCAGAGCAGGACTTTATGAGGCTGATTCTCAAGGTAAAACTGTTTTGCATTATCTTGCACAAAGTCCACAAGATAAAATAAGTCCCAAGTATTTCGTTGAGTATTTGGCCCAAGCGTCCCAGACAATGATTCCTCTCATTGGTATCGAAACGGCTGCAACTTATCAACAACTATCTGCACAAGAAGATAACCAAGCGAATTCGATTTTCAGAACAATTTTGAATAATAACCGCGTAGATATTATTGAATATCTACGTGAAAATTGGAAAGGTTGGAGTCTTAATGCCATTTTTGATTTAGAAACTGTTCACTCAGATGGACTTTCAGATTTTGAATATATGATGGCAAATGTTCAACCTAACACTGAACTATATGAACAAATCAATTTAGCGTTACCTGAAAGTATGCAGCGAAATGCCTCTGGCATTCCTAGACTACACCAATTAGTAGACGAATCCAATGCTGAAGAGATCTGGAATTTGTTGGTAAAGGGATTAAAAACATGGAGTCCGACAGGATTGCGACAAGAGTCAAAAGACTATCAAGCACAAACTAGCTTGCCTGATAAAGAAAATAGAACGCTTTTACGGCATATCATTAACAATAATGCCACGAATATTTTGGAACTACTTGCGTCGAAAACTGGTTATAAAACCACAGGCAGGTGGTATCTAGATCATTATTTTGATATGACTGTTAAAGGTGCTGATGGGCTAAGTGATTTGGAATTTGCATTCAATAATGCATCACCAGCATTGAAGAATGTGCTTTTCTCGCGTCTTTCACCTGAGACACAGACTAGAGAATTTGCCAGCACAGATTCAAAAGGTATGACACCACTGCATTATGTAGCGAGAGATCCTGCTATTAAAGCAGATGCATTTTGGGGAATTATTAATCGTTTGCAAACAACAGGTGAAGTTGGTGTCTATCATGAACGAACTAATGTTGAAGATTCTGAGGGCAATACGCCGTTTCGATTATTAGTTGACAATAATAGAATCGATATTTTACAGGACATTGCTAAACATTGTGGTGGTATGAGAGGGTGGTGGTTTGATCATTACATTAACTTCTCTGTTAAGCGCGAAGATGGGATGAATGATCTCGAATATTTGATTTTTAAAGCAAAGACCGATCCTAGGATGAGTGATTTAGTTGCATTTGTGCAGAAGAATACCAGCACTGCGGTGTTCAAAGATGCGACTATATCTGTTAGCTCTAATTTTTCACGTTTTGAAAGAAACGTCTCTGAAATTGCTGAACGAAAAGCTCAAGCAATTCGAGTAGAGGACTCCCCAAGAAGTCCTTCTCGAAGAGTCATCTTCTAAGGGTTGATTAACTTATTTTATTGAGAGCGTAGCTAAGTTTTTTGTTAAATCATCCTCTACAGAGCTTGCTGCAGTGTGAGATTCAGCTAGTTGCTTTTGTTCAGCTTCTCGCGCTCGATTAAAGCACCATACTGCAAGTCTGGGAGAGGTTTCATCTAGCACCAAATATTGCGAAATCATGTGCTCTGGAGCTGTACTTAGAAATTGATCCCAGAGGGCTTTTGATGCAATTTGATCTTGTTGTGTTTTTACAACTTCTTTTATTTTACGTAGTGCAAGCACTTGCAATGATCTTTCTTGCATGCGAAGAAGTCGTAAAAGCTTTTCATCTTCAATGGGAGCTAAATCAATCGGCTTTAACCCTTTCATGTTTTTGATTATCGCGCTGCTACCCATTTCTAATAAGTACTTTACCCAATCATATTCACCTGACATGGCAGCAACATGCAAAGGGGTATCACCTTTCTTGTCAATATCATAAATTAAATATGATTCAGCAAAATGTAAGCTTTGCATAATATTTAATTTTTTTTGTGGATCAGCCTCTTCACAATCTATTGCAGCATAATGCATCGGTGTCTGATTGAATTTATCACGAGCTTGAACGTTAGCTCCATGATCAATTAATGACTGAACTATTTCGTCTTGACCTAGCAATGCAGCAATATGTAATGATGTACAAGAATGGAATTCTCCAATACGATACGTTTGCTCTAATTCAGTTTTAGACAATGTTGGAATAAGGGTTAAAGCGGATTTAGTGTTTTTCTGAGCGATAAAATCAAACAATTTAGACATATGGAAAGTCTCATAAGTTAGCCGGAAAGCTAGAATACATGACAGAGCAAGCGAGATCAAGCGCTAATTTTATTAGTTTATTAACTTACTTTTAATGGCCGAGTGGGTTTTGACTTTCGTGATTTTGCTTTTTACTATCTAGATAGATTACTTCGTCTTGATATCTTTGATGAAGGCGCTTTTTGAATTGAAGAACAATATCAGTAAAATCAGCATGGGTATTTTCTTCATGTTTTAGGCCGGCAATTTTACTAAAAGTATTACTTAAAATACGATCAGCTAATGTATCCAATGCAGAATATTTTTTATCTACATCTTCTACTTGTCCTTTGACGTTAATTTGCTCGGCAACATAATCAATAATGCGCTGATTTACATGTTGAACGTTTGATCCTGAGATAGTATGTGTTTCAATGACTTGATTTAAATTATTCATAAATTCGATAACTTCAGGCCAATATTTTGGCTCTAAATGAAAATTATCTTTCACTTGAATCTCATCATTGTGCTCAGATATTTTTGCATTCCGATGAAATAGTTTATAGATAAAATAAGCTAAACCGTGTTTTTCAGGTACTGATTTGCCATAGTCTGCCATTGCTGCACCTCGTGTGAGTACACCTTTTGAAACCAAAAAAAGTGTGCTATATGACTTAGTTTATCAATTAAGAAGTATATAAACAATTGAATAAATAAGAAGTGGTTGTAGCTACAACAAAAGCTTATATGATGAAATTAAGAAACTGCTTCTTGCAAAAAGGCTCTAAACTCTGCTCCCAATTCAGGATGTCTTAATCCTAAAGTAATTGTGGCTTGCATGTAGCCTAATTTACTACCGCAGTCATATCGGATCCCATCGAATTGAATGCCCATTGCTTTTTGTTCTTTTAATAAGCTGGCAATAGCATCGGTAAGCTGAATTTCACCGCCTCTGCCTGGGGGTACTTTTGCTAAATGTTCAAAAATTTTTGCAGTGAGAATATAGCGACCGACAACTGCTAAGTTTGATGGTGCATCTTGAGGTTTTGGTTTTTCTACAATAGCTTGAATTGGACCCTGTCCTCTCCAATTTTGATCCACGGCGATAACGCCATATTTTTCTGAATCTTCAGACGCTATTTTTTCAACAGCTATCACACTCGATTCGGTTTCATGATAAATTTTCATCATTTGCGTTAAACATGGTGTGTTAGCATCAATTAAATCATCTGCCAATAAAACAGCAAATGGGTAGTTTCCCACCACCTGACGAGCACAGAGTACAGCATGCCCCAATCCTAAGGCTTGAGGTTGACGTACATAAATACAATCAACGCCCTTGGGTACAATCTTTTGTACCATATCCAAAAGTTCAGTTTTACCCTGTTGCTGTAAACGATACTCTAATTCAAAATTGGTATCAAAGTGATCTTCTATCGCTCTTTTACTAGAACTCGTGACAAAAATTAGTTCAGTGATACCTGCTTTAATTGCCTCTTCAACCGCATATTGAATAAGTGGTTTATCCACGATGGGGAGCATTTCTTTAGGATTTGCTTTGGTAGCCGGCAAAAAACGTGTCCCAAGTCCTGCAACCGGAAAAATTGCTTTTGTTACAGGTTGTGCCATAGTGCCTCCTACTAAACTAATATTTCTTCACGCTTTTTCGAGAACTCTGGCATCGTATGAATTTGACGAGAATGCGTTAATTCAGGTACCAGTTCTTTAATAATACGAAAGCTTTCTTCTTCACTACAATCATTTACTGCATTACTTAGCTCAAAAATGCTTTGTTCAAATTTATGATTTTCTATGATACGTGAATGTGCTTTTAAAATCTTGGTATGCGAAGTCGGGGCTAAATGTTCATTTTTATGAAATAACTCTTCAAATAATTTTTCACCGGGTCGTAAACCAATGTATTCGATTCGTATATCTTTATCTTTATTACCAGCAAGACGAATCATTTGCTCTGCCATGTAACTGATTTTGATCGGTTCGCCCATATCTAAAACAAAAAGCTCACCACCTTCCCCAATCGCCAATGCCTGCAAGATTAATTGGCTGGCTTCTTGGATGGTCATAAAATAGCGAGTGACATCAGGGTGAGTCACCGTAATGGGGCCGCCATTTTCAAGTTGCTTTTGAAATGTTTCAACAACAGATCCTCTAGAACCCAAGACATTCCCAAAACGTACTGTAATGAAACGAGTTTTTTCCTGACTGTTAAAATACTGACAAACTAGTTCAGCAACTCTTTTGGTCGCCCCCATAACATTAGTAGGGTTCACTGCTTTATCTGAGGATACTAAGACAAATTTTTCGACATTATTGTCAATGGCAACTTGTGCGATACCAAAGGTACCTAAAATATTATTTTTTGCTGCCGCACGAATTTGTGGTTCAAGCAAAGGCACATGCTTATAAGCTGCGGCATGAAATATAATCTGGACTTGATGATGATGTACTAAACGACTCAATGCTGGGTTATCGTTAAGATCAACTAAATGATAAAAAATTTGTGTTTTTGATTGATTCGCTTTTTCGCTTAACTCTTGTTCAACACAAAAAAGATTATATTCGCTATTATCAAAGATGATGAGCTTGCTAGGTTCTAGTTTCATGATTTGCCGGCAAAGCTCTGAACCTATTGATCCACCGCCGCCACTGACAAGAACAACTTTGTCTCTTAATGACTCTTGAATAGCATGCCAATTAAGGGTAACGGGATCTCTACCCAAAAGATCTTCTAAAGATATCTCACGTAAATTTTTGACAGAAACCAAGCCAGAAACGAGATCATTGGTTCCAGGTAATGTTCTGACAGGAAGTTTGGTTGATTCACAAATGGCCACTATTCGTCTCATTGCACTTGCTTTAGCCGAAGGTACCGCAATCAAAATCATATCCACATTATATCGGTGTGCAATTGCTGGAATATCATCACAGGTACCCACAACACGAATACCGTGGAGTTCTCGTCCACGCTTTTGTTCTCTATCATCTACAAATGCAACAGGAATATAGCTATTTTTTATATCCCTTAGCAGATCTCTAACAAGACTTTCTCCTGCCAATCCAGCCCCAACAATTAGCACACGTTGATCACCACTGGCAAAATAACGTTTGTCTTTATACCAGCGATAAACAAAGCGAGAGCCACCTAAAATAAAGAGCAGCAGTATGCTATATAAAGGAACCACCGAACGCGGTAAATTTTGCATTCGAGTGATTAAAAAAACTGCCAATAATGTCATGAGACTACCCATGACAATGGCTTTGACGATACGAATGAGATCAGGTAGTGAAGCAAAACGCCATACACCACGGTATAAACCAAATACCCATAGTGCGATAGTTTGAAATAAAATCACCCACGGCAATGTAAATAATGCCTGTGCTAAAATTTCTTCAGGAATTTCTCCGAGGTTAAAGCGAAGCCAATAGGCACCTAACCATGCAGCAGGAATACTGAGAAAATCATGGGCAAACGCAGCCCAGCGACTACGCCATTGCGACAACACTGCCTTCATGCTGAACTCCATTTATTCGCAGGAAGCCATTATACCTATATCAGCAAGTTGTGCACAGAAGATAAAGTTTGAAAGTTAGTTAATTATTGCTCGACTTGATTTGGTGCCACATCATGCCATTTTTTATACATAGGCTTTGCTATCTCAACTAATAGATAGAGACAGAAAAGAAATGTAACAGCAAGGCTAAACGCAAAGATAGTGAGTCTAGGATCGCGATAGACCAAATATGCTAATCCTGACAATACTGAATTAACACCAATCGAACCTATCAATACACGTTGATGACTCCATCCACCCTGAATAAGACGTTGATAAGCATGACTCTTATGTGGTTTACGCCATTCTTCTCCGGCTAAGATCCGTCTTACTAAAGTAATTGTGGCATCAAACCAAAACATGGCAGTTAAAATAACCCAAATCATGATAGGGAAATGAAATAGTTTGTAACTAATAAGGGCATAGAGGGCAACCATAAATCCTAAGAAGCAACTACCACTATCACCCATGAATATTCTTGCAATAGGCCAATTCCAAGTTAGAAAACCAGCAATTAAAGCTGAAAGCCCCCAAGCAAGTGTTGCTAACTCATAAGCCTGATATTGAAATAATAAATACCCACCAACAGAAAATACAAAAATACCTTCTGTGGCGGCGATTCCATCAGAGCCATCCATAAAATTAAATAGATTAATCATCCATACCATGGCTACGATAATGGCAAGAAAACATAATGGTAAAGGAATAGCTAACCATGGTTGGATTAAGTATCCGCCTTCACCCAAAAGAAATAAACTTACTCCAGCTGCAATACATTGCACCATAAAACGGATCCCAGCTGATATATCATGATGATCATCCCAAAATCCAATAAATCCAACTAATAAAACTGGAGAGAATAACCAAAGATATTTCACAGAAATGATATGGCAAAAATGCAAAACAGTAATTAATAGAACCCAGCCTAGAAAAAAGACTACACCGCCTCCTCTAGGAGTGGGGGCAATATGCGAAGAGCGTGCATTGGGATAATCCAATAGACCTTTATTGACAGCATACCATCTGTATATGCCAACTGATGTCCAGCTTAAGCCCAACAATAAAAATAAAAACGCAAACCAACTCATACGACTTCTATGCTCTCATTAATATGCTGTAAAACCCCTAAAGGCTTAGCTGCATGGGTTATTGAACGACCAATTACTAAATAATCGCTTCCTGCTGATATTGCTTGCAAAGGCGTTGTGACTCTTTGCTGATCTTGTTTGTCATCTTCTGGTAAACGTATTCCCGGAGTGACACACAGAAATTCTTTGCCAAATTTTGCTTTTAACATTGCCGCTTCTTGAGCTGAGCAAACAACACCATCAAGCCCTGCTTCAAAACATAGACTTGCTAACCGCAACACTGTTTCTTCAACTGTGCCTTGAATACCTAATTGTTTGAGCTCTTCTGGTCCCGAACTCGTTAATAATGTTACGCCAATCAACAATGGCCTTTTCTTAAATTGGTCTGCTGCTCTATCAACAGCGGCTTTTGCCGCTTTTAACATTGCAAGGCCACCTAAGGCATGAACATTAATCATCCACACACCAAGTTGTGATGCACTAAAACAAGCGCCATGCACTTGTTGCGGAATGTCATGAAATTTTAAATCTAAAAATATTTCGAAACCCTGCTCATGCAATGATTTCACCCATTCTGGGCCCATGGAGGTAAAAAGCGTTATGCCTACTTTTAAGCGGCATTGAGAAGGGTCTAATTGAGAAATCAGTTGTTGTAACTGCACTTTATCTTCAAAATCGAGTGCAACAATGATTTTTGACTTATGTGACATGTTCGACACCCCTCCTCGGTAGGCTCAATTTTATTATTATTCTATTATATGTTCAATTTGTAAGAGCTAAGCGGCTTTTAGGGCCGACGTAGTGCTTTCTAAATTTTTCTATAACTTCTTCCATTTAAGAACCCCTCACCCTAACCCTCTCCCGCAAGGGGAGAGGGGATCGGAAAAGAGAATCTTGAGATCTTATCCCCTCTCCCCTTGCGGGAGAGGGTTAGGGTGAGGGGAATAATCAATTTTATTCTCCCTCAATTCCCTGAATCGGCTTTACCGCGGCCCATTGACGACAGCTCGGACATTGCCAATGTAAAAGCTTGGTGGCAAAACCACAATGACCACAACGATAGATAGGTTTCTTTTCAACTAATTGTTCAACTAAAGATTTTAACATCAATAATTCATTTCGCACTTCACCCATCACGCGGGTTAAATGAAACTCAATCAAATGCTTGAGTCCACGAATAGAAGGATGTCGATGCATATAATTGGCCAAAAATTGAGCAGCAAACTCTTTACCTTGCTTTTCTTTTACCTTCTCAGCATGCGCTAAAACAATGCTAATTGAAGGACAATGATGTAATAAATAATCTAAATATTCTTCTAAGGCTTGATGCTCACCTAATTGTTCATAGCATTCCATTATTAGGAAAATGGCTTCCGGCAAATAGGCAGGATCTTGAAATTCTATACGCTTATAAGAGCGTAATGCATGTTTATACTTGCCAAGCTTTTTCTCAAAATTTCCTTGAATAAAACTTGCACGAACACAATTTCGATTATGAGATAAGCCTTGTTTTAAATATTTAAATGCGGTTCTAATTTTTCCCTTTGACCAAGCAATTTCGGCAATTTCACAATAATAATGTGCTATTTCATTACTCATCGATTGCTTCGTCACTTCTTGCAAACGAATCGCTATATGAATAGCTTTTTCCCAATCTTTTTCTCGTTCATAAATATCAATCAAATGACGCAAACTAATTTCAAGTTGATTGCCAACAGTATTGGTGAGTTCTAGTAATAAGGATTCTGCTCGGTCATAAACACCTGCACGTAAATAGTCTTGCGCTAATTCCAGCAAAGAATGATTACGTTGCTTGGGTGTTAAATTTGGCTTAGACATTAAACTTTGATGAATACGAATAGCTCTATCTACCTCCCCTCGGCGTCGAAAAAAATTACCTAAAGCCAGGGTGGTTTCTACAGAATCTGGAGAGACATCTAACATGCGAATAAAAGCATCAACAGCTTTGTCAGTTTCCTCATTTAAAAGGAAATTTAAACCAACATAGTAATCTGTACTTAACATGGCACTTTTTGAAGATGGCCCTGTTCGCTGTGAACGTTTGCCTAAATACCAGCCTGATAGCGCAGCTACCGGTAACAGCAAGCAAATCATTTCCAACAAATCAAAAGTTGATGTCATTTTTTCACATTAATGCTGGCTTTGAGCCAATTGTTCTTGTGCATGTTTTAATTTGGTTTCTAGCCATTTATTTTTGGCCTTTAATTTTATAATCCCAAATCCCATTAAAAATATACTCATCACTACGCCAATTGCCAAACAGATAAGCAATACAGCTGCTAACGGAATTTGTTTTGTACCAACTAAATAATTAAGCTCAACAACTTGAGCATTCAATGCTGCAAAAGCAATCCCTACGATGATGAGTAGGAGAGTTAACAACGCCCCAATAATTCTCACATCACCCTCCTTCCATGTTGTTAATTAAATGGATAAAAAAAAACGGTGTGAGCATGACGCTGACACCGTTTTATTCTACAGAAAAAAGAGCAGCTATTCTTCGTCTTTATCACCGCGCATATGCTCTTTAAGCAAGTCGCCCAAAGTAGTAGCGCCAGATGTCTCACCTGATTTTGAGTAATCACGTAATGCATCAGCTTCTTCTTGGGAGTCTTTTGCTTTAACCGATAGCAAGATGGTGCGGTTCTTACGATCGACGCCAACAAATTTGGCTTCAATATCTTCACCAACCGTTAATACTGAACGAGCATCTTCTACTCTATCACGTGCCAACTCAGATGAACGCAAGTAGCCTTCCACACCTTCAGCTAAAAGGACTTTTGCACCTTTAGCATCAACTTCAGCTATCTTACCAACAACAATCGTACCTTTAGCGTGTTCAGCTAAGTAATTGGAGTAAGGATCAGCATGCAGCTGTTTAACGCCTAATGAAATTCTTTCACGTTCAGGATCAACGGAAAGTACAACGGCTTCAACTTCATCACCTTTTTTGTAGGTAAGAACTGCTTCTTCGCCTGGGGTATTCCAAGAAATATCTGATAAGTGCACGAGGCCATCGATGCCACCATCAAGACCAATGAAGATCCCGAAATCAGTGATGGATTTAATTTTACCAACAATCTTGTCACCTTTGTTATGAGTTGCAGCAAAGGCATCCCAAGGTGAAGCTTTACATTGTTTCAAGCCTAAAGAAATTCGACGACGTTCTTCATCAATATCAAGAACCATCACTTCAACTTCTTCGCCTGGTGAAACAATCTTAGAAGGATGAACGTTACGATTTGTCCAATCCATTTCGGATACGTGGACTAAACCTTCAATTCCTGCCTCTAGTTCAACAAAGCAACCATAATCAGCAATATTCGTGACGCGTCCAACGACTCGTGTACCTTCTGGGTAACGACGAGCAACACCAACCCATGGATCTTCACCTAATTGTTTCAAGCCTAAGGAAACGCGCATACGTTCTCTGTCGAAACGTAATACTTTCACTTGCATTTCTTGGCCTACAGTTAAGACTTCACTTGGATGCTTAACACGTTTCCACGCGATATCGGTAATATGTAACAAGCCATCGATACCACCCAAATCAACAAATGCACCATAATCAGTGAGGTTTTTCACAACACCGGTGATCAATTGACCTTCTTGTAAACCTTCTAACAATGAATCGCGTTCTTGTGTATTTTCTGATTCAACAACAGCACGACGTGAAACAACAACGTTATTTCTCTTTTGATCTAATTTAATAACTTTGAAATCAAGCTCTCTGCCTTCTAATGCACTCATGTCACGTACTGGACGTACATCAACTAATGAGCCAGGTAAGAACGCTCGAATGGTATTAATATCAACGGTAAAACCACCTTTGACTTTGCCGTAGATAATACCTTTAACCACTTTGCTTTCTTGAAATGCTTTATCCAATACTTTCCACGCTTCTTGGCGTTTTGCTTTTTGTCTGGAAAGTCTGGTTTCACCCCAACCATCTTCAATCGCTTCCAAGGCAACAGGAATACTGTCACCGACAGCAATTTCAAGATTGCCATCTTTATCTAAAAATTCTTCTGCACGAACATACCCTTCTGATTTAAAGGGAGTATCGATTGTCACAATACCTGTTTCATGATTGATAGAAAGTACGACACCATCAAATATCGTGCCTGGTACCATTTCAAATTGAGACAAGTTTTCTTCTAAAAGTTGAGCAAAGCTCTCGGTAGTGGTTGGAATAGCATTCATTAGTTTAGTCCTTTGACGCCTATTAAAGTCAAAAAGGCAGCGTCAAATTGGTTAAGGTTAATATTTATCATTCCATTTAAGTAATGAAATGACGCTTTTTCGCTTCCGCTAAGACCATCTGAAAGACTTCTTGAATAGACATGGAAGTTGAATCGATAACATAGGCATCTTTGGCCGCAACCAAAGGCGCAATTGCTCGCTCCCTATCTCGCTTGTCACGTTCAGAAATCTCAGCAAAAAGGTCATCAAGGCTAACATCTATGCCCTGTTCTTTCAACTGCGCCTGCCTACGAATAGCCCTGATTTTGGCAGAAGCATCGAGAAATACTTTTAAATCTGCATCTGGAAAAACGACTGTCCCCATATCACGCCCATCGGCGACCAATCCTGGGAGCTCAGAAAAAGCTCGTTGCCTTTCTAAAAGGGCGGTCCTGACCGCAGGAATGGCAGCGACTTTTGAGGCAGCATTCCCACATTCTTCGGTGCGAATGGCTAATGTGACATCTTGTCCTTCTAATAGAATTCGCATGGGTTCATGTTCAAAGGTAACGTCTAAATGTAATCCCAGCACTTCCAGCGCTTGATGGTTATCCAGCGCCACTGCATGTCTTATCGCAGCCAGAGCTAGCACTCGATAAAGCGCCCCACTATCAAGAAAATGCCACTTCAAAGCATGTGCTAATTGACGACTTAACGTGCCTTTACCTGAACCACTCGGCCCATCCACAGTGATCACAGGAACCTTTCTTTGCATCATTTCTAACCCTCTGCATGCTGATAAATTGTTAACCCAAGATGCTGGGCTAAGGTACAAAAATTGGGAAATGAGGTCGCAATATTGTCACAATCGCGGATAATAATCGAATCATTTGCTATCAGACTGGCCATTGCAAAGGCCATCGCAACTCGATGATCACCTTCACTTTCCACTACGCCTCCCTTTAAAAGGGAACCTTGGATCAGCACCCCATCTTCATCTTCCTCAATATCTGCACCCAGTGCTTTTAACCCTTTTGCCATCACTTGAATACGATCAGTTTCTTTCAATCTTAATTCATCCAATCCATGAATGAGCGTTTTTCCTGATGCAGCAAGAGCCGCTACAAAAATAACTGGAAATTCATCAATAGCACTCACCACCCATTCTGTTGGGATAGTAATGCCACTGAGCTTGCCACCCTTAACTTCAATATCACCAACAGGTTCACCACAAATTTCTCTTTGATTCAAAATATCAATTTGCGCCCCCATCATTCTTAAGATATGGATAATGCCAATTCTGCGAGGATTTACTCCAACTGAACGTAAAATGACATGTGAATCAGGTATCATCGCCGCACCGGCTATAAAAAAAGCCGCAGAAGAAATATCTCCTGGTATGTTTAATTCACGTGCCTTTAGTGATGAAGGAAAAAGCGTTATTTTATTACGCTCAATGTCGATATAAGCACCAAATGCATGCATCATTCTCTCTGTATGATCACGACTGGCACCATTTTCTATCAAGATTGTTTTGTTATTTGAAAATAATCCGGCCAGCAAAAGACATGACTTCACCTGAGCACTGGCAACAGGCAAAGTATATTCAATCCCTTGCAAATGAGAATTTCCGATAATATGTAATGGCGCACATATTTTCTCATTGCGCTCTTGACCGTAGAGGGTTGCCCCCATTTTTTGTAAAGGTCGGACAATACGTTCCATAGGACGATTTTGTAAAGAATTATCGCCAATTAAGTGTGATTCAAAAGGAAGACCGGCAAGTACCCCGGCTAGTAATCGCATGCTTGTTCCAGAATTGCCACAATTTATTGGAGAATGTGAGGGTGTAAACCCATGCAATCCTACGCCCTGCACACAATATGAACCAGGAGATAATTTATCAATCACAACGCCTAATTGACACATGGCTTGTAAAGTCGCAAAACAGTCTTTGGCTTCTAAAAAGCCATGGATGTACGTTTTACCTTCACTGAGTGCCCCAAGAATTATCGCGCGATGCGAGATTGATTTGTCACCAGGAACTTGCACTTCACCTTGTAGCAAACTCCGTGGATTAACGGTCAGATCCATTAGTTTGCTCTTTGCCCGTCATTGCGAGCGTAGCGAAGCAATCCAGATCTTCTTAAAACTTGTTGATGGATTGCTTCACTACGCTCGCAATGACAGAAATTAGCCATGTTTTTTCTGAAAATCTTGCATAAAATTGACTAAAGCATTCACGCCTTGCATTGGCATTGCATTATAAACACTGGCTCTAATGCCCCCAACAATCTTATGGCCTTTAAGTTGTTTCAATCCGAGGCTATGCGCTTGTTGAATAAATTGCGATTCTAAAGTCTCATTAGGTAATCGAAATGGAATGTTAATTCTTGAGCGATGTTGTTTGTTTACCGGATTATGATAAAAATCACTGCTATCAATAACATCATATATAAGAGAAGATTTTTGCTCACAAAGACGCTTCAGTGCTTCACAGTCACCCAAAGTTTGAGTCCACTTTACCATTAATCCCAAAACATACCAGCAAAACATGGGTGGTGTATTAAACAACGATTGTGATTGGTGGTAAATCGAATAATCTAGCATGGAAGGCGTCATCGGGTGCGCTTTGCCTAGCAGCTCTTTACGCACAATCACTACCGTGATACCTGCAATTCCTAAATTCTTTTGCGCGCTGGCATAAATCAAACCATACTGATTAAAATCAATTGGCTTGGTAAGAATATTCGAGGTCATATCAGCAATGAGCCATTTATTCTGACGCTTTGGTGCTGTGTGAAATTCTAACCCTTGAATGGTTTCATTATCGGTATAATGAAAATAAAGACCTTTTTCACTATATGACCATTCTTTTTCATCCGGGATCCGGGTATAACCATTGCTTTTTGCTGATGCAACTTCGTTCGGCTTACAATATTTTTTTGCCTCGTTAAAGGCCATTTCAGACCAGACACCTGTATCTAAATAATCAGCCGTTTGTGCTTGATCGAGTAAATTTAACGGAACAGCTGAAAATTGACTTCGTGCACCGCCATGCATAAATAAAACGGCAAAGTCATCAGGTATGCGTAGAAGATGTCGTAAATCGGCCTCAATAGTTTGCGCCAAATCCATAAATGCTGGCAAACGATGACTGATTTCCATGATAGACATTCCGTCATACCAATCTGGAATGTCTTCACGGATTTGCGTCAATACTTGTTCAGGTAGACAAGCCGGTCCCGCACCAAAATTATAAGTTTTTTGTTCGTTACTCGTTTTCGTCTTCTGGTTCATCTTCTGGCTCGTCATCCATTTCCTCTTCTTCTTCAATCTCATCTTCATCAGATTCATCTAATGGAATGATGGGCCGAGAAGAAGCAACCTCTGCGGTTGTTTCGACATCTATTTCTTGTTCTTCTATTCTTTGCAAACCAACTAGTTTTTCATTATTGCTTAATTGAATTAAGGTAACGCCTTGGGTATTTCTTCCCACTATCGAGATTTCATCAACCCGTGTACGAACCAATGTTCCACCGTTGGTAATCAACATGATTTCATCATTGTCTTCAACTTGTACCGCACCAACAACAGCACCATTGCGCTCTGTCGTTTGGATTGAAATAACGCCTTGGCCACCACGTCCTTTGATTGGGAACTCTGATATAGCTGTACGTTTACCAAAACCATTTTCTGTTGCAGTGAGAATGGAACAAGCTTCGCTTTTTACCACAATCAATGAAATGACACGTTGGCCTTCTTGTAATTTAATACCACGAACACCTCGAGCAGTACGGCCCATACATCTAATTGCTTTCTCCTGGAATCGTGTCACTTTACCTGCGTTGGTAAATAACATGACATCGCGATTACCATCTGTGGTTTCTACCCCAACAAGTTGGTCATTATCATCAAGACCAATAGCAATGATGCCTGAGCTACGTGGACGTGAGAAATTACTAATAGCTACTTTTTTCACGACCCCTTGTGCTGTTGCCATAAAAATATAGCTAGCGTCAGAATAATCACGTAATGGTAAAATTGCGCTGATTCTCTCGTCTTGTGCCAATGGCAATAGATTAACAATAGGTTTACCGCGAGAATTTCTCGATCCTAATGGAAGTTGATAGACCTTCAACCAATAAACCTTACCCAGGCTTGAAAAACATAAAATTGTATCGTGGGTATTAGCAATAAGTAGTTGATCGACAAAATCTTCATCTTTTACTGCCGTCGCTGCTTTTCCACGTCCGCCGCGGTGTTGTGCTTGGTAAGCATCAAGAGGCTGCGTTTTGACATAACCTTGATATGACAAAGTAACGACGCGGATTTCTTCGGATATCAGATCTTCATTTGTTAAATCGAGCTGGTTGGCAAGAATTTCTGTACGACGTTCATCGCCAAATTGATCTCTGGATTCAATTAATTCTTCACGAATAACCTGCATGAGCCTTGCTGGATTGACTAAAATTTCTATCAGCGCTTTGATTTCTTCTAAAATCGACTCATATTCTTGGTAGATTTTATCTTGTTCTAAACCAGTTAAGCGATGCAATCTTAAATCTAAAATTGCTTGTGCTTGTATTGCTGATAAATGATAAGTTTGTCCAATCAAACCAAGACCAGGAGACAGTGTTTCGGGTTTGGACGCATCACTACCTGCTTTTTCAAGCATCGCGAGCACAAGCCCGGCTGGCCATCCTTTTGCTAATAACTGATCTTTCGCTTCACCTGGTGTTTTTGAAGCCTTAATTAAAGCAATAATTTCATCGACATTCGCTAAAGCAACACTCAAGCCTTCTAAAATATGCGCTCTTTCTCTGGCTTTGCGTAATTCAAACGTGGTTCGACGATTCACCACCACACGTCGGTGGCGAATAAACGCTTCTAAAATTTGTTTTAAATTTAAGGTTTTGGGCTGGCCATCCACCAAGGCGACCATGTTAATACCAAACACGCTTTGCATTGCGGTTTGCGTATATAAATTATTAATAATGACATCTGCGATTTCATTGCGTTTTAATTCAATGACAACTCGCATACCGTCTTTATCGGATTCGTCTCTTAAATTAGAGATCCCTTCTATCTTCTTATCTTTGACTAACTCGGCTATTTTCTCGATTAATCTTGCCTTGTTAACTTGATAGGGAAGCTCAGTAATGATAATGGCTTGTCTGCCATCTTCTTCTTCGATATTGGTTCTTGCTCGAACATAAATTCGACCTCGACCCGTTCGATAAGCATCTATAATCCCTGAGCGTCCATTAATCATTGCCGCCGTTGGGAAATCAGGACCTGGGATATGATGAATTAACTCATCAATGGTCATATCAGGATTATCTATTAGAGCAAGACAGCCTGCTATTACTTCTTTTAAGTTATGTGGAGGAATATTAGTTGCCATACCAACAGCAATACCGGAAGTTCCGTTTACTAATAGATTTGGTACGCGAGTAGGTAAAACGGTTGGCGCAAATTCTGTTTCATCATAGTTTGGCGCAAAATCGACCGTTTCTTTATCTAAATCCTTTAATAACTCATGCGCAAATTTAGACATACGGACTTCGGTATATCGCATTGCAGCGGCGGAATCCCCGTCCACGGAACCGAAGTTACCTTGCCCATCGACCAATAAGTAACGCATTGAAAAAGGCTGCGCCATTCGAACGATGGTATCGTATACGGCGGTATCGCCATGGGGATGGTATTTACCGATAACATCACCGACAACACGTGCCGATTTTTTATAGGGCTTGTTCCAATCATTGCCCAATTCTGCCATTGCAAATAGTACGCGCCGATGCACGGGTTTTAACCCATCACGCACATCAGGTAAGGCACGCCCAACTATGACACTCATCGCATAGTCAAGATATGACTGCTTGAGTTCATCTTCGATATTAACCGGATGTATTTCTTTTGCCAGATCAGTCACGGACCACGGCTCCTTTGTTAGCTATTAAACTACAATCCAAGGATAAGCTTTTTCTGGTGTATTTATGTCGCAATATTGTAGCATAGGCGGGCATAGTCTCACAGCAATAGTGGAAACCCCTTGAACGTTGATCCCCAGGAAATAGAAAAATTTGATGATATGGCCCTTGATTGGTGGAATAAAGAAGGCCAATGCAAGCCATTGCATGATTTGAACCCTCTACGCCTCGGTTTTATTCAAACCCATAGCACGCTAGCCAATCATGAAATTCTGGATGTTGGCTGTGGTGGTGGCATCCTAACTGAAGCCTTAGCACAGTTTAGCCCCTTTGTCTGGGGTATCGATCAATCCACAAAAGCGTTGGAAGTTGCGAATGAGCATGCCAAAGGGCTTAAACATCCCCCTCGCTATGAACTAGAAACCGTCGAAAATTTAAGTAAGCTTTACCCTGGACGATTTGATGTCCTCACCTGCATGGAATTGCTTGAACATGTCCCTGATCCTATTTCAGTCATCAGCGCATGTGCAACACTCTTAAAACCTGGCGGCCAACTTTTTTTCTCTACACTCAATCGCACACCAAAGGCTTTTTTATATGCCATAGTTGGTGCCGAATATATGATGAAATTGTTACCCCACGGGACCCATGACTATGAGCGGTTTATCAGGCCAAGTGAGCTTGCCAAGTGGTCAAGAAACCAAAAACTTTCATTAAAACATTTGAAAGGAATAAGCTATAGACTACTTAATAAGACTTATCATTTATCTGATGATGTCTCTGTTAACTATATTATGCACCTAGAAAAGGATGCGGACTCATGATTGCCTGTTCGGCCGTACTTTTTGATTTAGACGGTACCTTACTAGATACTGCACCGGAATTCTCATATTGCTTAAATACCTTATTACGAGAAGAAGGTAGAGAAGAAATCCGCATAGAGGGACTGCGAGGGGTGGTTTCTCATGGTGCGAGAAGAATGCTGCAGTTCGGATTTAAGTTGAACGAACAAGATCCCTATCTTCAAGAATTATTACCCCGCTTTCTATCGCTCTACCAACAAAATATTGGCTCACAAACACAACTCTTCAACGGGATAGCTCAAGTTCTAGAAGAACTCCTTACTAAAAATATTGCTTGGGGTATCGTGACCAATAAGCCCCAGATATATACCCTGCCCTTGGTAAAAATGTTTGAACCGCTCACACGTGCCGCTTGTGTTGTTTCTGGAGATCGAATTCAAAAGCCTTCTCCTGCCCCATTATTACAAGCTTGCCATGAATTGGATGTTACTCCTAAAGACTGTTGGTACATAGGCGATGCCCAAACCGATGTGATTGCATCACACCGTGCCGGCATGCGGTCATTGGTTGCAAACTATGGGTACATTCCTTTGGGTGAAAACTCTTCAACCTGGGGGGCTGATAAATATGTTGAATATCCTGCCCAAATCCCTCAATTTATACTTGCGTAAGCGCTAACCCATCCTATACTTAAGAGAATTCTCTTCAAAATAGCTTTTGTTTTCATTTATATGCAGATATCTCTCACAAGCCTTTCAGTTCCTTACTATCACCCTTACTTCAAATTTCAATCCAGAATACATCTTATCGAATTGATAAAAACGATACTCTTCACTTATATACACGAACCAATTTGGTTTTAGGCTAGGCGACGAGTCTTTCGAGAAACAGGAGTGTACATCCTAGTACATGACTGTTTTGAGAAAGCGAAGGCAACAAAGCCTAAAGGTAAATTGGGATGTGTAGTGAAAGGGTACCTCAGCAAGGATAGCAACCGAGGGTATCATGTCTAATTCCAAAATAATGAAAATGGGTCGCGATGCGACAATCTCCCCTAACATGATGTTATTGCATTTAAGATGGCAGCAAATCAGATTAGAACTCCTACAACAAGCTTCTCAACAATCCAGCTTGCCTGAGAGCACCTCATCAAATCACATAGAAGAACATAAAAAAGGTTATATCGCCGCCTAATAATCTAACCGACTAAATATACTCGAAGCATTTTAGTTTTCCCCGTAGGCTCCTTCTACGCTCAGAAGCTACGCAGGACAAGTAGGCGGCAAGAAGCAAGCAACCTTGCACCATAGCTATAGCGACGGCGGAAACGCCTAAAATTAAAATGGAAAGAGTATAGGGGAAACGTTACAATTCAAGACCTTTTATTAAATAGATTACTCTGAAACCTCGTCATGACTTCGTCTCACCTAAAAGCAAAATCCACCCCAAGAGGTTCAAGCTTCTATTATTTGAAAGTTTTTTCACCCCAAGTGCATCATCACGCATTAAATATAGTTTGTGCTTTTTACCAAGAAATGAAAGTCATTGTAGAGAATGTCACTGAACCACAAGTCGCTAAAGCAAAGCTCACTTGGTGGACACAAGAAATAAGTCGACTGTTTGCTCATCAACCCCAACATCCACTATCTCAAAGCCTATTGCCAATTGTTCAACAATACCATTTGAACGAACAAGATTTTCAACAGATTATTGCGCAAATGATTCATGATGTTGATCATCATCATTTTACCCATCATGATGAACTCATCCAATATTGCGAAAATAGTGGCGGCATTCTTTGTGGATTGATGTGTCACATTTTGTCTTTTGGGAATACGATAACGAAAAATTTCACTCAATATCTTGGCGTTGCTATGCAGCTCATCTTATTAATCCGAAATTTCGGAAAAGATATATCGCATGGAAAAATGTATTTACCTTTACAGGAAGAAATCTATCATCCTTCCATCAATCAAGAAAAATTATCTCTCGCGCTATCAGAATATGCCCAAATGGCACGACATGCTTATAAAACAGCGATAGCGTCTTTGAATAAATATAATCATCGCTCTGTACTGGGCATCGTTGTCTTGGCAAATATTTATATGACACTCCTTGATGAGATGGAACGAGATAACTTTCATGTCCTTAAACAAAAATATTGCTTAACACCTATTCGTAAATATTGGATAGGTTGGCGCACACGTTTTCTTTAACATATAACAGGTACTCTGATGGAACCACTCCACTTTACACAATCACACATTACGCCACATTGTCTTGCTAAACGCGTTATTTTAATTACCGGAGCAAGTGATGGCATTGGTAGAACTTTAGCGGTGCAAGCAGCCAAATATGGCGCATCCGTCATTTTATTAGGTAAAACTTTAAAAAAATTAGAATCGGTCTATGATGAGATTGTCAGTGCAGGTTATCCGGAACCTGCGATTCATCCTCTTAATCTCTTACGCACCGAACCAAAACATGCTTACGAATTAGCAGAAAGTATTCATGGTATGTTTGGTCGACTGGATGCGGTTGTTCATAATGCAGGGATCTCGGGACAAATTTGTCAGATTGAACATCTTACCCCTGAAAAATGGCAAGAAGTCTTGCAATTGAATTTACATATCCCTTATTTACTTACCCACGCGTTACTTCCTTTAATACGCATAGCCGTGCATCCTTCTATTTTATTTACTACCAGTGATGAATCACATGCAGGAAAAGCTTATTGGAGCGCTTATAGTGCAAGCAAATTTGGCCTGATGGGTCTTGCGCAAAGCTTACATCAAGAACTGCAAACCAATACCGATATTCGAGTCAATTGTATTAATCCTGGCAAGGTTCGTACCTCATTGCGAGTCAAAGCTTATCCGGGGTTAGATCCTCTTTCTTTGCCTACACCAGAAGATATCATCCATCATTATCTTTATTTGTTGAGTCCAGAAGCGAAGGATATAAGAGGGAAAGTTGTTACTGTTGAGCCTGTTAATCATAGTGAAAAAGCTGCTGTTCTGATTTAAATTCCCCTCATCCTAACCTTCTCCCGCACTTGTCCGCCGAAGCTTTAGCTTCGGCGGACAAGTGCGGGAGAAGGTTAGGATGAGGATCCTGTGATTCGAGTATGCCTTCTATCCATATTATTTAGCATTTCATCCGTTGTGAGTATTCATTCACTCGCTTATAAGTTATCATGATGACATACAAATGAAACTTAGCGGGGAATACCACATGTTAAATTTAGAATTAATGGGCAGATCTGTCATTTCACAGCAAGTCCATGGTGATATAAGTGAAGTACAATTTGATCATAAGCCATGGCAAATCGTCAATTCGAAAACAAACTGGGTCAATAATGCCAACAAACAGTGGGTTTCATTAGGTTCCTCTAAATCCAGAGAAAGATTATTCTTTGATGAAAATTCACCTGTCGTCACTGAATTGAAAGCCCAAGCATTATTAGCATGCAAAGGAAAAGATATCGCAACTGTGCTAGACACGGTGAATGCCTTGGTAAATGATTTAACCGCACAACCAGGAAAATCTCGACAAGACGTTGAACGTTCTCTTGATGCGCAACTGGAAGAACTCTTGCGTGAAAAAAGAAAGACACTTGGCCCTTCAGATGATATCAATATTCATTTTGACGAACTTGTTGAAAAGAAAATTCTCGTTTGTAGGCATAAAGGATTATTAGCAGCCAGTATTTTAGCGCATTTGGTAGAAAATAATATTTTGCCACAAGGCTGCGTCAGGCAATATCGTTCTAGTTTAAAAATCAATGATAAAATTATTGGAGCTCATACTTGGTCGGTATATCGAAACGCTACCACTGGAGATCTCTGGATGTGTGATCCTCGTTGGCAAACCGCTAAAAACGTAACCCAAGAATACAACCATTTAGCAGCTCGTTACGGAAATTCAGCATTGAGCGATATGGTGAAACGTCTAGATGTAGAAGATAGATTATTGCTTATTGAAGAAGTGGTAGCACATGAGCAAGCA
The DNA here is from genome assembly GCA_016191245.1 of Gammaproteobacteria bacterium. Taxonomy (GTDB): domain Bacteria; phylum Pseudomonadota; class Gammaproteobacteria; order Berkiellales; family Berkiellaceae; genus Berkiella. The sequence continues at coordinate 60,739 of JACPOY010000013.1, forward strand.
AAAGAAGAACTTGCGGTGACTGAAGAAAGGAAAGAAGTTGAAGAACCAAAGGCTATCGTTGAGAAGCAAGCAGAATTATCAGAATTTGATGCTTGGGCGCAAGGTAAGGCTACAGGAAAATATCAATTTGGATATTACACAAAATATTTATTAGGTTATGGTTCAAAGCCACCAGTAGTTGAAGAAAAATCTGATTATGACAAATGGGTTGAAGGAGATAAAAGTGCCTATCATTTTGGATATTATGCTTATTGGGCATTAAAAGGTAAAAGTCAATCTCCTCAGGCTTCTTGTTCTGCTGAGGCAAAAAATACTACGGAAGAAGTAAAAAAGAAGACTTTAGTATTCTAGTAGTGCACATAAAATAAAGGAAAGCTCATGTACTATACTAGTGGGAGAATGTAAAAGGAGATTTATTCATGGACAGGGCACAACAAGCATGGAAGCTTATCCAGTCCAAAAATAATGAAGCGCTGCAGCAACAATCATTTTCATTAGGGCAAGTTTTACAAACCACGTTAGACGTGTACACGCTCATTAAAAATTTTCATCAAGAATTACAAAAATTTATTCCCAATCATAGTTTTCATTATCACAATATTCAGACGCAACATGGATTAGATATTAATCAACCTGCAGAGTTTCAAGCAAATTATCAACTCATGCTTGAAGGAATATCTTTAGGTGATATTTATATCACCCGATCCACAGCATTTACTCAACTTGAAATTACTTCATTTGAAAATGCATTGCAAAACTTACTCTACCCTTTAAGAAATGCTATTTTCTATCATGAAGCGGTGTCAAATTCTTTTACCTGTCCTTTGACAAAGATAGGTAATCGTAGAGCCTATGATAAATTTATTGAAAGAGAAATTGAATTCGCTAAACGCCATAAAACGGAGTTTGCACTCGTTGTGATTGATGTCGATCATTTTAAAGCAATCAATGATAAATATGGGCATAGCGCAGGCGATCATATTCTTAACATGCTTGCAAAAATAATGACACAATTAAATCGCACAACTGATCCATTATTTCGCTATGGCGGTGAAGAATTTGTTTTAATCCTAAATCATACGCATCTTGCCGGCGCAATTTTTGTTGCAGAACGTCTTCGAGAACAAATTCAACATGCAGAATTTATATTTCATGATGTAAAAATCCCAATAACGATTAGCCTTGGGATAACAAATTTTCAAATAAATGATAATGCAGAGCGTATGTTTGCAAGAGCAGACAAAGCGCTCTATAGCGCTAAGAAGCTAGGCAGAAATCAAGTTGTTGTTTCAGGTAATGAATCGACTAAATTCTGAACTCTATCATCCGATAAATGTTGCCACTTCCCTTTCTTTAAATCACGTGGCAATGAAATATTACCGTATTTAATTCGAATCAATCGACTGACAGTACAACCTTGGGAAGCAAACAGTTCTCGTACTTCGCGATATTTTCCCTGAGAAAGGGTAACAGTAAACCATTGATTGGCACCATCACTGGAAGCGCGTTGGCTAATATCTTTAAATCGACTTAATCCTGTCGAAAGTTCGACACCTTTTCGCATATTGTACAACATACCATCGGTTACCTCGCCTATAACACGAACAAGATATTGACGATTCACTTGAAAACTAGGATGCATTAAGCGATGCGCAAGATCACCAGCATTGGTAAATAATAGTAATCCGGAGGTGTTTACATCAAGACGCCCCACCATCACCCATCTGCCCTCAGATAGAGGCGGCAAATTATCAAATACACTTTTCTTGCCATCAATGGAACTGCGTGAGCAAATTTCATCTTCGGGTTTATTGTAAATAAGCACTTGAGTTTTTGCCGGTTCATCTTCAAGTTGAACGGCTTTACCATTGACTTGAATTTTGTCTGATGAGGAAACTTGCTGTCCTACATGTGCCGGTTTCCCGTTAACATGTATTCTCCCTTCTTTTATCCAACTTTCAATGGTACGACGCGATCCTAGCCCCGTATTGGCAAGTAACTTATGTAGTCGCGTCACTCTCTTCCTCCGCACTTTCTTCTATTGTTTCTATATCTATAAAATCTTCATCTTCTTCAAGATCTTCATCTTCTTCAAGTTCTTCGTCTTCTTCAAGTTCTTCGTCTTCTTCAAGTTCTTCGTCTTCTTCAAGTTCTTCGTCTTCTTCGAATTCTTCGTCTTCTTCGTCTTCTTCAATTCCTTGAAGATCTTCATCATCTTCTTCGGTTTTTTCGAACTCTTCGACAATTTCTTCTATTTCTTCTTCAGTGATCTCATTATCTGCATCAGGTTCGTCTTCACCATTCGATGCACTTGCTTGAACGTTAAGTTCGGCTTGCTCATCTTGATTAGCTTCTATATCAAGCTCTAATTGCCCTTCAAGTTCAGTAGGCAATTCATTAAAATTTTGCAACTCAGCCAAAGGGGGGAGATCTTCAAGACTTTTTAAACCGAAATGATCTAAAAAAGATTTCGTTGTTGCATATAAGCCTGGCTTACCAGGAACGTCTTTGTAACCAACCACTCTGATCCATCCTTGTTCATCTAAGGTCTTAATAATATTCGTACTCACCACAACACCACGAATATCTTCAATTTCTCCGCGCGTAATTGGTTGTCTATAAGCAATTAATGCCAATGTTTCTAATAATGCTCTAGAATAGCGTGCTGGCTTTTCTTCGACGCTCTTTGCAATATAAGGCAAGACAAATTGAGCAACTTGAAAACGAAAACCTGTTGCAACTTCAACCAATTCTATACCTTTATCTTGATAGAGGATCTTCAGCTGTGATAATGCTTTTTTGATATCTTGTATTTTAGGTTTAGCTTCATCAATAAAGAGCTTTGATATCGCCTCAGCGCTAAGTGGCTCAGAAGCTGCAAATAGCACACCTTCAATTACTGGGATCAATTCTTCAACATTTTTTGCCATAACATACCCTTCTCATTTGAAGTTTAGGCGTGGTTGCCTTCGAGCGCTCAATATTCATCGACTGCAACTAACAATTCTGTTGGTATTTCTTCATCTTTAGTAAATCTATCATTGGTTGCTTGACCATCATAAACGACGTTGCATTGTGTGATATGTATCGGTCCATATTGCTCAGTTTGCACAATGTCAATCAATCCAATTTTCAATAATTCTAAAATAGCTAAAAAACTTACCACTACACCAAGACGTCCTTCAGAGAGATCAAAACAATCATGAAACTCGATAAATTTTTTCGTATTAACCATATCTAATACGTGACTCATCCTTTCTCGAACAGACAACGCCTCTTTATGTACTTTATGCGTAGCCATGAGTTCTGAGCGTTTAAGAATATCTAAAAAAGCACTCAAAAGTTCTGATAATTCAACTTGAATTTTGTATTGTGGTTGCTCCAAATTAGGAACAAATACTTGATGAGTAATAATTTCCCGCCCCAATCTAGGGAGCAGCTCCAATTCTTCGGCAGCACGTTTGATTCTTTCATATTCTTGCAAACGTCTGACTAACTCTGCACGAGGATCTTCTTCCTCAGCTTGTGTTTCTGAACGTGGCAATAACATTCTTGATTTAATTTCAGCTAACATAGCTGCCATGACTAAATAATCTGCAGCTAATTCGAGCCTCAAATCTTTCATTAGATCGACATATTCCATGTATTGATGCGTAATCTGGGCAATAGGAATATTCAAAATATCAACATTACTCTTTCTGATGAGATAAAGTAAAAGATCTAATGGTCCTTCAAATGCATCTAAAAATACTTCCAAAGCATCAGGAGGAATATAAAGATCATCTGGAAGCTGCGTAACAGCAATCCCATTAACCATCGCTAATACGGAGGGATGAAGCTCCGGACCTGCTTCTTGAGCTTCAACAGTATCTTGTGGATGAATATCATCTGTGAGAGGGGTATTATCTGTCACGGTGTACAAGCCCCATCACTTCTCTGACTTCTTCCAATGTTTCTTCTGCTATATCTCTGGCTGCTTCACAACCTTCTCTTACAATTTCCTTCACTAAGCGCATATTATTTTTATACTCTAATGCACGCTCTTGAATAGGTTTTAAATTTTCAATGATGGCATCACTGACACACTTTTTACATTCTATACAGCCTATGCCAGCTGTTGTGCAGCCTTTCACCACCCAATCTTGTACATTCTCAGAGGAATACACTTTATGAAATGACCAAACAGGGCATTTTTCGGGGTTGCCAGGATCGTTACGTCTGACACGCGCAGGATCGGTAGGCATGACACGAATTTTCTTGTCAATATTCTCGGGCTCTTCACGAATAGCAATTGTGTTGCCATAAGACTTCGACATTTTTTGTCCATCTAACCCTGGCATTTTCGAGTGCTGCGTTAATAATGGATATGGCTCAGGTAAAATAATCTTTCCGCTACCTTCTAAATAACCATACAATCTTTCTCTATCGCCAAGTGATAAATTACCTTGCGATGAAATCAATGCCTGTCCTCGCTCTAATGCTTCGACATTACCAGTTTCTTGATATTGCTTTAAAGAATCTAGATAAATTTTGGCGTTCTTTTTACCCATTTTGGTAACAGCAGCAAGAGCCTTTTCTTCAAAACCTTGTTCTTTTCCATACAAATGGTTAAAACGGCGAGCTACTTCACGTGTTAATTCAAGATGTGATACTTGATCTTCACCTACAGGAACAAAACCTGCTTTATAAGCAAGCACATCTGCGCTTTGTAACAATGGATAACCTAGAAAACCATAAGTAGCTAAATCACGACCCTTTAACTTTTCTTGCTGATCTTTGTATGTGGGCACACGTTCTAGCCAACCCAGCGGTGTGATCATTGAAAACAATAAATGAAGCTCAGCATGCTCAGGCACGCGAGATTGAATAAATAGTTTGCAAGAACCAGGATTCAGACCACAAGCAAGCCAGTCAATAAAGGTTTCCCATACATTTGATTCTATGTCGATTGGATCTTCATAGTGAGTTGTCAGCGCATGCCAATCTGCAACAAAAAAGAAACATTCATACTCGTATTGCAGTTTAATCCAATTTTTGAGCACCCCATGGTAATGCCCTAAATGTAAAGGTCCTGTTGGTCGCATGCCAGAAACAACACGCTGATATTCATTTGAAGTGCCAGTCACACTCACTTTTGACCCTTTCCTTATTTAAATGCTTTCAACCCTTAGCGAATTGTATGTCATCGAGAGCCTTGGACCAAGAAACACTTTTAGCATTTGTATGTTAATTAACTTTTTGGCGGATAAAATTATTTTGACACTATCTCACCAAAAAGGTAGTATGCCAACTTTTTAACAGTAAATCCAATGATTTTACCTCCTCCAGAAACATCATCAGCCTCAGGCAGCCCAGAAGCTGTCGTTGCAATTTTGACTCTGATAGTTATTGGCGCCATTGTTTATGGCTTAGGAAAAATAAAGTTTATCAACTTAAAGTGGCTTTATCGATTCGTATGTAAAGCTGACTACCCGAAAAACGATTGAACTGATTACTCGAATGGTGATATATCCCCTAAGCCAGCCCGAATAACTATTGGCTTGCTACCCAATAAATCAACGACTGTACTAGGGTTATCATTACTTGTCCCGCCATCAAGAATAAGATCGACTTCACCTTTGGTTTTGTGAGCAATTTCTGTAGGACAACTAATAGGCTCTTCATCATCAGCCAGCCATAGCGTAGTACTTAAAATGGGTGTCCCAAGCGCCTGCAATAATGCGCTAACAATAGGATATTCAGGAATACGGATCCCGACTTCTTTGCGTTTTAAACCTTGAGCTGGTTTGGGTACTTTTTTAGTCGCTGGCACGATAAAAGTATAGGGACCGGGTGTAAATTCTTTAAAAATTCGAAATATTTGATCATTAAGCAAACAATATTGTGAAGCCTCTGAAATTGAATGACAAAGGAGTGTAAAAGGATGCTTCACTCCCACTCCTCGCAAACGACGTAGTTTTTCAACCGCATCTCGATTACTTAATAAGCAACCCAACGCATATCCAGAGTCAGTAGGATAAGCAAGTAACTCCCCAGAAAGCAAGGCTTCTGCAGCTTGTTTGATTAATCGGGGCTGCGGGTTATCAGGATGCATGGTAAAATACCTGGTCATATCACTCTCAATTTTTATAAATTCATACAATAAGTGTAGACTCAAAGCGATTTATTTTTAGGTGAGGCGCTGAGCATCGAGCAACCGGAGTTTACGTATTAGTAAATGAGGATTGCGAGAGTGCAAAAGCAACAAAACCTAAACCTCAATCGCGAAGAGTATAGACAATGAGGAAACTATGAAACTATTTTACGACTTATTACCCATCATTGTCTTTTTTATCGCTTACAAGCTCTACAATATTTATGTCGCCACAGCAGTTGCCATTGTCGCTGCCACCACCCACATCGTATTCACCATGATACGTGGAAAAAAACCAGATATGATGCAATGGATTACATTAGCCATGATTATTATCCTTGGAGGAGCCACTTTACTCTTTCGCAATGAATTATTCATCAAATGGAAACCCACTGTCGTTTATTGGGTATTAGGCTGTGTTTTTGCAGCAACCCAGTTTACTTCTAAAACACTTGTGCAAAAGATGCTTGAAAAATCCTTAAGCTTGCCTCACAAAGCCTGGTTAAAATTAAATATTAGCTGGATTAGCTTTTTCTTTGGTATGGGGATCTTAAATTTAATTGTGGTTTATTCATTTGATACCGATACTTGGGTTAATTTCAAGCTTTTTGGCACACTCGGACTCACTGTTATTTTTGTTTTACTCCAAGGTATGCTGATTTCACGATATATGCCAGAAGATAAACAACAAGAAAAAAAAACATAAAATAACATGCTCACACCATTAGAACGAAAAGAATTAATAGAAAAACGATTAGCTGCAGCCTTTTCACCGTCTCTGATGACTGTTATTGATGAAAGTCATCAGCATGTAGGACACGAAGGAGCTAAAGCTGGCGGTAATCATTTTGCGCTTACTATCGTAAGCGCAGCATTTGCTGGTTTGCCCTTGTTAAAAAGGCATCAACTGATATACGAACAATTAAAAGATTTAATTCCGCATGAGATCCATGCGATTAAAATAAATGCCTCAACGTAAATAATCATAAACAACTTTACCGTAAGGTAATGTGAGATCGGTTAAAATATGTGCGCCACTAATAACTTTACAAACAGGCAATGTAGCAACTGGCGCCATCGCATGTGACATCAGCTCTAAAGCCGCAGGCCCTTGCCAAGCACCTTTGACTGTCACATCACTTAAATAATATTCAACTAATTCACATACGCGCGCTGTACCATCGACATGCGGAATAATTTTAAGTAAGTAATTCGGAATCATTAAAGATTGCAATACTTGCTTGAGATCAAGAGGCTCATATTTATACCCCATTGTTGCAAGAGCAATTTGAGTATTTTCATACTTAAGTTTACCAATAAGTGTTTCTGAAGTGACACAGAGACTTGGATTGGCCAATTTCTTTGGAAACCCCCAGATTTCTCTGCCTGCTGCAATTGGGGCTTCATCATCTAGAAACATCGAATGAACATACGCGCCTTTTTTACCTTGATAAGTAACAGGGATCACTTGTCCTGACTCGGTGTAATCACCAAAACCGGTGGAATCTGGCATCCGGATAAATTCAAATTTTACAATGGGATCGGTGACTTCTAATGGTTCTGGTACGACAGCTTTTAAAGCCTCCATATCCGTTTCATAAGTAATAACAAAAAATTCACGATTAATAAATCGATACGGTCCTTTTGGGTAAGCCGGACGTGTGAATGGCATTGAGAATGCATTTTCAATAATATCTTCTTTTTTCATGGAAATACCTCTTTAAAATTCATGTAATACAATGCCAGCATCATCTGCTATCAATTCCAACCATGTTGGTGTTATTAACGCTGCCGCAACATCTTCAATGCCTGCTTGATAATGTTCTTGCAAAGACTTATTTGAGAATTCAAAATCAGTTGAGCACAAATCATAAGGCTTATCTTTGTATTGAAATCGAATGATATTGAGTGCACTAGGATGTGCAAATTGACACAATTCATCTAATTCTTTACTTCTATGCTCTGGCTTATGCATTTCACAAACTTTATGAATTTTATGCTGCAAACGATGAATTTCACAAAAAGCATGTAATACTTGATGATATCGGCTTGCATATTGAATATCTTTTCTGCGCTTCATGACATCCAACATCGTTAGTGGCAAATTTTCTTCATTAGGAAATAAATTGACCATAAAACACATAATTTTTTGCGGAATTTTTTCATTTAATACTAATTGAAAAGGCGTGTTTGAACTCACCCCACCATCCCAATAATGTTTATCGTCTATTTTAATTGCCGGAAATCCTGGGGGTAAGGCCCCACTTGCCATCACATGAGAAGCGTCTATCGTCTGACGAGTGTTATCAAAATAAACCATTTGACCATCTTCAATGCAGACGGCACACAAACTCAATCTCGTTGTTTGCTGATTAATAATGTCAAAATCAATCACGCTTTCAAGCGTGAGACGTAATTGTGCAGTATCATAAAAACCAATTTTGTCGGGTGTTCTTTCAAATTGTTGGAATGCATTCATGATGTTTGGCGTGAAAAATCCTGGCTGGCCAAAGCACATTGTCCAATATGAAGACCAAAAATTTTGTAATTTACGAATATGAGTATAGGGTAACGTCGGAAAAGAAATGGCTGGCGTCTCAATCATTTTCCAAAATTCTTTTAATTTATTGATTCTATCTTCAGGCTTATTACCTGCAATAATGGCTGCATTAATTGCGCCAATAGACGTTCCAATGATCCAATCCGGTTTGCAACCACGGTTTGATAATCCTTCAATGACACCAACTTGATAAGAACCAAGCGCACCGCCTCCTTGCAGAACAAAAACGCTCATATCATAATCATGTGACAGTGACATTTTATATCCTATTGCATAAACCAACCATGACTGACCAAAATAGACTGACCAGTTAATGCATTTGAATCAAATGAAGCAAACAATAATGCAATATCAGCAACATCTTCAGTTGTAGTGAACTCACCATCAATTGTATCTTTCAACATGACTTTTTTAACAACATCATCTTCACTGATACCAAGATCCTTGGCTTGCTCTGGAATTTGTTTATCAACCAATGGCGTGCGTACAAAACTTGGGCAGATCACATTGGCACGAACATTGTGTTTAATGCCTTCTTTAGCTACGACTTTGCATAAGCCAATTAATCCATGTTTGGCCGTAACATAAGGCGCTTTTAAAACGGATGCCTCTTTTGAGTGTACTGAACCCATATAAATAATGCTGCCGCCCTTACCGGATTTATACATATATTTAAGACATTCACGAGTTGTTAAAAAGGCACCATCTAAATGGATGGCTAACATTTGCTTCCATTTGGCCAAAGGCAAAGATTCAATTGGAGATATTACTTGAATGCCTGCATTACTCACCAAGACATCGACCGTATCATAAGTTGAGATAACCTTTTCTACGCCTTTGATGACTTGATCTTCGTTGGTAACATCCATTGCCACCGCCAGTGCATCATGACCATTATTACGCATAGATTTTGCGGTAAGCTCGGCATCTTTGAGATCAAGATCGGCGATGACTACCTTGGCCCCTTCAGTGGCATATTTTTCAGCAATAGCTTTACCAATACCACTAGCTGCACCTGTTACTATAGCCACTTTGTCTTTTAAAAGCATAATCCACTCCAATTTTGTCCAGCAAACTCATATTCGGTTCTTCGGATTAATATCGGTTTAAGAAGGATAATGCTTAAGAAATCGCGAAAGGGAAGAGAGGAGGATTTTCATCTATCTGCAAAGTATTTGAAATTTACCCCCTTCAAGTGAAGGGGGTAATAACGAACTATTACTTACCAGCTAATACGGCTTGTACACCCTTACCAATATCGGCAGGTGATTTCACCGTTTTTACTCCGGCTTTTTCAAGAGCAGCAAATTTTTCATCCGCTGTTCCTTTACCACCAGAAATAATTGCTCCAGCATGTCCCATGCGCTTGCCTTTAGGTGCAGTCACACCAGCAATGTAAGAAACTACGGGCTTGGTTACATGATCGTGAATAAATTGTGCAGCTTCTTCTTCAGCCGTTCCACCAATTTCACCCACCATGACAATTACTTCAGTTTGTGCATCTTGTTCAAATAGAGCAAGCGCATCAATAAAGTTGGTACCAGGAATAGGATCACCACCAATACCAATACAAGTACTTTGGCCAAACCCTAATTCCGTTGTTTGTTTCACTGCTTCATAGGTTAATGTTCCAGATCGTGAAACAATCCCTACTTTACCAGGAAGATGAATGTCCCCCGGCATAATGCCTATTTTGCATTGTCCTGGCGTAATGATGCCTGGACAGTTGGGGCCAATTAAACGTGATCCTGTCCCATTCAAATAGGCCATCACTTCCAACATATCAAGGGCTGGGATCCCTTCGGTGATACAAACAATGAGTTCTATTCCAGCATCGCAGGCTTCGATAATAGAATCTTTACAAAATGCAGCCGGCACATAAATCACACTTGCGGTTGCTCCGGTCTGTTTGACTGCTTGATGTACGGTATCAAAAACAGGCAAACCTAAATGTTTTTGTCCGCCTTTACCTGGCGTCACACCACCAACCATCTTCGTGCCATAGGCAATAGCTTGTTCAGAATGAAAAGTGCCTTGTCTGCCGGTAAATCCCTGACAGATAACTTTAGTATTTTTATCAACTAATACGCTCATGATTTACCCTTTCACTTCATTGACGATGCGCTTGGCTGCATCTGTTAAATCGTTGGCTGCAATAATATTGAGGCCACTCTTTTGCAAGATAACGCTTGCTTCTTTTGCATGATTGCCTTCTAAGCGCACCACCACTGGCACTGTGATACCAACTTCACTGACTGCGCCAATAATACCTTCAGCAATAAGATCACAACGCACAATACCACCAAAGATATTGACGAGTACGCCCTTGACTTGCTTATCTGAAAGAATAATTTTAAATGCTTCAGAAACACGTTCTTTGGTTGCGCCACCACCGACATCTAAAAAGTTAGCGGGTTCTCCGCCTTGGAGTTTAATCAAATCCATTGTCGCCATGGCAAGTCCTGCGCCATTGACCATACAACCAATATTACCATCTAAGGCTATGTAACTTAATTCCCATTCTCTGGCACGAATTTCACGCGTATCTTCTTGAGTGGTATCTCGCATATCATGCAGTTTGGGCTGACGATATAGAGCATTATCATCTATGTTGATTTTGCCATCTAAGCATAATAAGTTGCCTTGATCCGTAATCACTAATGGATTAACTTCAATTAAACTTAAATCACGCTCAACAAACATCTTACCAAGACCTGTCAATATTGTTGTCAATTGCTTTATCTGATCTAAATTTAATCCTAAAGCAAAACCTACATCACGACATTGATAAGGCATCACACCTAATAAAGGATCAACTATCAATTTAATAATTTTTTCTGGAGTTTCACTGGCGACTTTCTCAATATCAACACCGCCTTCAGTAGAAGCCATAATCACAACGCGTTGCGAAGATCTATCCAATACAGCACCCACATAGAGTTCTTTCTTGATAGAGCTGACTTCTTCGATCAAAATTTCATTAATAGGTTGTCCATGTGAATCTGTTTGATATGTCACTAATCGAGAATGCAACATGCTTCTTGTTGCATTTTCCAATTCATCTCGATTGGAGACAATTTTTACACCACCGGCTTTACCACGACCGCCTGCATGCACTTGTGCTTTTACCACAAATTTATTGCCGTCGAGTTTATTCATTGCATTGATTGCTTCATCCACTGAGCGCGCTACAATGTTTTTAGGAACTGGTAGTCCATAATCGGCAAAAATTCTTTTTGCCTGATATTCATGTAAATTCATTAAAACCTCTTATATATCTAATAATAATCGAGAAGGATCTTCTAATAATTCCTTAATGGTGACTAAAAATCGTACAGATTCAGCGCCATCGATAATACGATGGTCATATGAAAATGCCACGTACATCATAGGCCTTATTACAATTTGACCATTCTCCACAACAGGTCTTTGCTCAATTTTGTGCATACCCAAAATACCTGACTGTGGGGGATTTAAAATCGGTGTTGATAAAAGTGAACCGAAAACACCACCATTTGAAATGGTAAATGTGCCGCCAGTAATTTCTTCTATCGATAACGTGCCTTCTTTGGCTTTAATCCCTAATTCATTAATTGATTTTTCAATTTGCGCCATGCTCAGTTTTTCTGCATCCCTGATAACAGGAACCACTAATCCACGTGGTGAAGAAACCGCAATCGCAATATCAAAAAAACCATGGTAAACAATATCTTTGCCATCAATAGAAGCATTGACCGCCGGATATCGCTTTAAACTTTCAATTGTTGCTTTGGTAAAAAAGGACATAAAGCCTAATTTCACACCATGCACTTTTTCAAATTGATCTTTATATTTATTTCGCAAATCCATCACGGGTTGCATGTTGATTTCATTGAATGTGGTCAAAATGGCGGCATTTTGTTGTGCGCTCAATAGTCTTTCTGCGATACGAGCTCGAAGACGAGTCATAGGAACTCGTTTTTCAATTCTATCACCTGCAACTTGCATGGATGGAGCAGTTGAAGGCTTAGATTCTTTTGCTTGCGCCACATCTTGAGTTGTGACTCGCCCACCCACGCCTGTACCTTGCGCTGGAGTGATTTCTTTTTCGGCCATCATACGACGTGCCGCAGGACCTGCAAGCGGTGTCGTCGCTGCTGTCGCTGCTGTCGCTTGTGCTGCAGATTCAGCTTTAGGTTCAGTTTTAGGTTCAGTTTTAGGTTCAGTTTTTGCAGGTTCCGGTTTGGTTGGTGCTTGTGTCTTTGGTGCCTCTTTCATTGGCGTAAAGACAGCAATCACTTCTTCTGCTAAAACTGTGTCACCTGTATTTTTGATGATTTTTTCAATCATCCCTGCTTCAGGTGCAACAACTTCTAGTACAACTTTATCAGTTTCAATATCAACCAAATTTTCATCTTGTTCTACACGTTCACCTGGCTTTTTATGCCATGTTGCAATCGTAGCATCTTGAACAGACTCTGGTAAAACTGGAACTTTAATTTCAATAGCCATAATTAACCCTTAAAATTAAACATTATTTTAATGCTTCATTAACAAGCGCTTCTTGCTGCTCAACATGAGCTTGATGATACCCTACCGCAGGTGAAGCCGAAGGCTCTCTGCCTGCATAGTGCAATTGTTGCTTGTCAGTCATGCACGCGCGAATATGATGTTGTGAAGAAAACCAAACACCTTGGTTTTTAGGTTCTTCCTGACACCATATAATTTGTGTTGCTTTTGGATATTTTTCTAATGCAGCTTTCAACTCTGGTTCTGGGAAAGGATAAAGCTGCTCAATACGCATAATCGCGACATGATTTTTCTGCGTTTCTTGACGTTTAGCTAAAATATCGTAATACACCTTGCCGCTACATAAAATTATTTTAGTCACTTTTTGTGCATCGAGATTTTCAACTTCAGGTATTACAACCTCAAATTTACCATCGATTAAAGAACTAACATCATTTGAGGCAGCTTTAAGACGTAATAAACTCTTAGGTGACATCACAATGAGTGGCTTACGAATTTTTCGAAGCATTTGTCTTCGAAGCAAATGAAATATTTGCGATGCATTACTTGGCACACAAACTTGCATATTATGTTGTGCACAAAGTTGTAAATATCTTTCTAATCTTGCTGAAGAATGCTCTGGTCCTTGACCTTCATAACCATGAGGCAAGAGCATGACTAAATCGCATAATCTCCCCCATTTTTGCTCACCAGAACTGATGAATTGATCCACCACAACCTGTGCACCGTTGGCAAAGTCACCAAATTGCGCTTCCCATATTACCAATGAAGTTGGATCGGTTGTCGCATAACCATATTCAAAACCAAGTACCGCTTCTTCAGATAATAATGAATCAATGACAGTAAAGTTTGGTTGCTTATCAGCAATGTGGGCTAGGGGAATATAAGGTTGTCCTGATTTTTGATCATGCAATACAGCGTGACGATGAAAGAAAGTACCACGTCCACTATCTTGACCTGACAATCTTACCGGGTAACCTTCATCTAACAAAGAAGCATATGCCATGGTTTCAGCAAAGCCCCAATCCATCGGTAATTCACCCGTTGCCATCTTTGCTCTTTCTTCGTATATTTTCGCAACACGTGGATGCAAGGTTAAACCTTGTGGCAAAGTCAAAATTTTTGCGGCAAGTGATTTTACTTTATCAGCATTAATCCCTGTTTTGACCAATTCTCGCCAATCATCTGAAAAATATTTTGACCAATCAATGACATGACTGACATGATTTTCTTTTACTAAATTTTTGGCTACACAGACACCTTTATCCAGCAATTCTCTATTTTGTTTTACAAGTGTTTCTGGTAATTCCTTTGCAATAACATTGTCTCGCAACAATTGCTCTGCATAAATTTGTCTAACTGTTGGATGAGATTTAATTTTGCTATACATAATAGGCTGAGTCGCTGATGGTTCATCTGCTTCGTTATGACCATGTCGACGATAACAAACCAAATCAATCACAACATCTTTATTAAAGCGTGCACGATAATCCAGTACCATTTGAGTCACCAGCACGACTGCTTCTGGATCATCTGCATTCACATGGAAAATAGGCGCCAAAATAACTTTCGCCACATCAGTACAATATAAAGTTGAACGTGCATCATGTGGATTACTGATGGTAAATCCGACTTGGTTGTTAATCACAATATGAATGGTACCGCCTATCCCATAGCCTCTGGTTTGAGACATGTTTAAGGTTTCCATCACAACACCCTGACCTGCAAAGGCAGCATCACCATGAATTGCAACAGATAATACTTTATTGTGATTTTCATCTTTTGAACGGCTTTGTCTTGCACGCACAGAGCCTGCAACAACAGGAGTCACAATTTCTAAATGTGAAGGGTTAAACGCTAAAGCAAGATGAGTATTTCCACCTGGGGTACTTACATCTGATGAGAATCCTTGATGATATTTGACGTCACCGGACTCAACTTTAGAGGAATGTCTGCCTTCAAATTCATCAAATAGTTCTCTAGGATCTTTTCCTAAAACATTCACCAATACATTTAAGCGGCCTCGATGTGCCATCCCAATGACGCACTCACGCACGCCCTGACTGCCACCACGTTGGATCAATTCATCCAACAGGGGTATTAAGGAATCACCACCTTCTAATCCAAATCGCTTTGCACCTGGAAATTTTAAACCTAAATATTTCTCTAAACCTTCGGCAGCAGTGAGGCGCTCCAGGATTTGTTCTTTTCGTTGAACTGAAAATTGAGGCGTAGCGCGTGAACCTTCAATCCTTTCTTGGATCCATGCTCTTTCTTCACGCGACGGAATATGCATATATTCAGTGCCAATTGAACCACAATAAGTATCATTGAGAGCTTGATAGAGTTGCCCAAGTGGCATTTTTTTAGGACCCACAAAAGTTTCAACATCAAACTCTGTTGCCATATCTTGAACAGACAAGCCATATTCTTCTAAAGATAATTCTGAAGCATTTTCATCTAGTATCTCACGCATACGTAATGGATCTATTTGCGCGTGTAAATGACCTTGTAGACGATAAGCATTAATTAAGCGTAATACCTGCATCTGTTTAATTTCATGTTCAGCATTGTCCCTGGATGCGGGGGCTTTTCCACTTGTTGAACCTTGTTTGGCTATTTGCTTAAATAGCTCTTGAATCTCACTATGAGAAACATCCCTTGCTTGACCGTTTGTGGTCGGGAGATTTGAAAAAAATTGACGCCATTCTTGGGGAACTTGATTTGGATCTTTTAAATAAAGCTCATATATACTTTCTAAATACGCAGCATTACCCCCATCGCACATAGAGGATCCCCACATTGAATTCATTATGCCTTCTTGCATGGTACGCACCCTAACAATAAATGGGGACTTGGATCTCTTAGTAACTCAAACAACTTCAAGCGTCCCCGTTACTATTTCTTAAAAAGTAAATTATACAACATTCAGACTAAACTTGAATGCGTAGATTTAGAATTCTTACCATGGAATTAATCAGAAAAGAGGATCTTTCCCTTCTCCCCTTGCGGGAGAAGGTTAGGATGAGGGGAAATTTAAATCTTAAAGGATTTTTTACCCCTCACCCTCTCCCGCAAGGGGAGAGGGGACAAGATAAAAGAAAATCGCTACCTAAACATCATCTTCCAACATCTTAGTCCGAATTGTCGCAATCGCTTGGGTCGGATTGAGACCTTTTGGACAAACATCAGCACAATTCATGATGCTTCTACACCTAAATACACTATAAGCATCATCTAATTGTGCCAATCTTTCTCTGGTTTGAGTATCACGACTATCAACGATAAATCGGCATGCTTGAAGCAATGCAGCCGGCCCTAAAAATTTATCTGGATTCCACCAATAGGATGGGCAAGAACTTGTACAACATCCACACATGATGCATTCATACAAGCCATCTAACTTCGCTCTTTGCTCAGGAGACTGCAGTCTTTCTTTGCTTGGAGGAGGCGATTCATTTTGTAGATAAGGTTCAGCTTTCTCATATTGAGCGTAAAATTGAGTCATGTCGACAATTAAGTCACGAATAACAGGCATCCCTGGGAAAGGTTTTAAAACAATAGGTTCCGATAAAGATCGAATCGGCGTAATACAAGCCAATCCATTCTTGCCATTAATGTTCATCCCGTCAGAACCACAAACACCCTCACCACACGAACGACGAAAAGCTAAGGTTTCATCTTGTTCACCTTTAATGATCAATAGAGCATCAAGCACCATGATAGCCCCGGTCTTTTCAAGATCAATTTCATAATCTTGCATCCGTGGCTTTTGATCATTTTCAGGATCGTATCGATAAATTGAAAATCGCATCACTATTTTCCTAGTTAGTAAACCCTATCTTTGAGCTCAAAAGGTGCAATTGTCAGAGGCTGCATATTAACTGCTCGTGAACCCATGCTGCCATCGGCAAAATAAATGGAATGCTTTAACCAGTTCTTATCATCTCGCTTTGGAAAATCTTCTCTTGCATGTGCGCCACGGCTTTCTTTTCTTGCTAAAGCTGAAACTGCCGACGCAAGTGCAACTTGCATTAAATTATCCAGCTCAAGAGCTTCAATGCGTGCGGTATTAAATACCTTGCTCTTATCTGACAGACTAGCATGTTGTAAACGCTCATAAAGCGCTTTCAATTTTTCAACACCTTCAACCATCACTTTTTCTGTTCTAAACACACTAAAATCATTCTGCATGATTTTTTTCAATTCATGACGTATGACACTTACTTTTTCACCACCAGAAGATTGATCCCAGCGCGTGAGTCTGCTCATGGCTCGTTCAATATCATCTTGCTTTAGTAAACCAAATCCCATGCCATTATTTAAACTTTCATTAACATGGATCCCGGCAGCACGGCCAAATACCACTAAATCAAGTAATGAATTACCACCAAGTCGATTCGCACCATGGACGGAAACACATGCACATTCACCGACAGCATATAAACCTTCAACAATAGATTGCTGACCGTCTGATTTCACTTGAACGACTTGTCCATGTACATTGGTGGGGATCCCTCCCATCATGTAATGACATGTAGGAACAACAGGAATTGGATCTTTGATGGGATCAACATTCGCAAAAGTCATCGATAGTTCGCGAATACCAGGCAAACGCGACATAATCACATCTGCACCTAAATGATCCAATTTTAATAAAACATAATCTCCACGTGGGCCACATCCTCTGCCTTCACGTATTTCAATTGCCATTGAACGAGAAACCACATCTCTGGAAGCTAAATCTTTGGCATGTGGAGCATAACGTTCCATAAAACGTTCACCGCTCTTATTGACCAAATAGCCGCCTTCACCGCGACATCCTTCAGTCACTAAAACACCGGCTCCAGCAATCCCAGTTGGATGAAATTGCCACATTTCCATATCTTGTACAGCAAAACCTGCACGAAGAACCATGCCTATGCCATCACCCGTATTAATCAATGCGTTAGTTGTGGAATGAAAAATTTGCCCAGCTCCACCGGTTGCTAGAATAACCGCATGCGCTGCCATAAAAAGTGTATCGCCATTTTCAATATTTAAAACGATCACACCCGCAATTGATCCATCCTCAGCTTTTACCAAATCAATGGCATACCATTCGCTGAAAACAGAAACATTCGCTTCTAAATTTTTTTGATAAAGAGTATGTAATAAAGCATGACCTGTTCTATCGGCTGCAGCAGCTGTTCGTGATGCTTGCTCCCCGCCAAAATTACGCGATTGACCACCAAAAGGTCTTTGGTAAATTTTCCCATTATCAAATCGGGAGAATGGCAGCCCCATGTGTTCAAGTTCATATATTACTTCAGGTCCCACTTGACACATATATTCAATGCAATCTTGATCGCCTAAATAATCAGAACCTTTGACAGTATCAAACATATGCCACTGCCAATTATCTTCATGTTTATTGCCTAATGAGACGGTGATCCCACCTTGTGCAGAAACAGTATGAGAACGAGTTGGAAATACTTTAGAGACTAAAGCAACTTTTTTTCCCGTTTTAGCAAGTTCAAGTGATGCTCGCATGCCAGCACCGCCTGCCCCAATAATAACTGCGTCAAATGTACGCTGCGCAGGAATAGCCATTCGCTAATTACCCCACAAAATAAAAATGCCCCAAACCACGTACACAAAAAGCGTTATGATGATGACTGCTTGCAACAAATATCTTAGTAAGAGTGGTTTTACATAGTCGGTTAAGACTGTCCACAAACCTATCCAAGCGTGAAAAGCAATACAAATTAACGCAAAGAGTGTACTTAATTGCATCACTCGACCAGAAAACAAATGAAGCAAAGCTTCATAACTGACAGGAGTCTGCCGAACAAAAAAGAAAAGAAGAAATAAAGTATATGCAGCAAGAAAAATAGCAGTAAAACGTTGCATTAACCAATCACGTGAACCACTTCCTAACATGCTCATTGCATCCCCCAGAACCAAAACGAAAGAAGGACGACTAACACGGAAAGAACAAGAACAATTCTTGCACCCCATCTACCAGCACACAATGAATCGCCAATATGAAGATCCATTAATAGATGTCTCATCCCTGCGAATAAGTGAAAAACAATGCCAGCAAACAAAGACCAGACAAAAAAACGACATAATGGGGTTTCCCATATATCCTTTACTTGCGCTAAACCCTCAGGTGAAGCAAGCGAACGTTGCAGAGAACTTAATAACAAAGGAATTAGTAAGAAAACTAAAATTCCAGATAAACGATGCATAATAGAAACAAAAGCTGTAATTGGTAATCGAATACTTAAGGGATTCACATTTATGGGTCGACTTTTGTTCAATTGAGGTCCCTCATCTTGATTCTTTGCAAGCAACTATTATAGTCACGTTACGCAAAATTTTACATCATGAGAAAAGGGATCCCTATACAGCTTAGATAAATTTCTAGCTCATATTTAATACAGTTCGCCAAAACGTTTATACTCTATACTATTTAGCTATAACTTTATTATTAAGATTCTAACTAAGGAGCCGCCATGGTTAACGAGGTTGCCAAACTTACTTTGCCTGGCAAAGAAACTTTAGAACTTCCCATCATCAAAGGGACTCTAGGTCCAGATGTTATCGACATTGGAATGCTCTCAAAAGCGGAGATGTTTACTTTTGATCCTGGCTTTCGTTCCACTGCTTCTTGTGAATCTAAAATTACATTTATCGATGGAAATAAAGGACTACTTTTGCATCGTGGCTATCCAATTGAACAACTGGCAGAACATTCCGATTTCTTAGAAGTATGCTATTTGCTTTTGTTTGGGGAACTCCCTAATACCGTGCAAAAAGTAGAATTTGAGAAAAAGGTCAAAAACCACACCTTGATCCATGAACAATTAATTAGATTCTATAGTGGCTTCAGAAGAGATGCCCATCCAATGGCTATTATGTGTGGTGTTGTAGGAGCCCTCTCTGCTTTCTACCATGATTCTTTAGATATCCATAACGAAGAACATCGCGAAATGGCCTCTTTTCGATTGATTGCAAAAATGCCAACGCTTGCGGCAATGTCTTACAAATATTCCGTGGGGCAGCCATTTGTTTCACCACTCAATAGAATGAGTTATGCCGAGAATTTTCTTCACATGATGTTTTCAGTGCCAAGTGAAGAAATGATTCCCAATCCCATTTTGGTCAAAGCTATGGATAGGATTTTTATTTTACATGCTGATCATGAACAAAATGCATCCACGTCTACAGTAAGACTTGCCGGCTCTTCTGGCGCTAATCCTTTTGCTTGTATCGCAGCTGGTATTGCAGCCCTGTGGGGACCTGCCCATGGCGGTGCTAACGAGGCTGTATTAGCGATGCTTCAAGAAATTGGTGATGTTTCAAATATTCCAAAATTTATAGAAAAAGCCAAAGATAAAAATGATCCATTCAGGTTAATGGGATTTGGCCATCGGGTTTACAAGAACTTTGATCCTCGCGCTACCGTAATGCGCAAAAGCTGTTACGAAGTGTTAGATGAATTAGGCCTACATGATGATCCTTTGTTTGCTATTGCTTTAAAGCTAGAAGAAATTGCATTAAAAGATCCTTATTTCATCGAAAAGAAACTCTATCCTAATGTTGATTTTTACTCAGGCATTATTTTGCGTGCTATTGGTATTCCTACTAACATGTTTACTGTTATCTTTGCTATGGCACGTACCGTTGGTTGGATTGCACATTGGAATGAAATGATAAGCTCCCCAGATTTAAGTATTAATCGGCCTCGCCAGCTATATACTGGATCAACAATGCGCGATTTTACGCCAATGGATAAGAGAAAATAACGATTGAATAATATCTTAATTACAGGCGGCGCAGGCTATATCGGTAGTCATATTGTCAAAGCACTGGTTGATGAACATGTCACACGACTCACTGTGATTGATAATTTATCGACAGGGTTTGCAGATAGCATTGCGCCCACAATTAAATTTATTCAAGGCGATATTCAAAATACCATTTTAGTATCGAAAATAATCAAAGCTGAGAAGATTAATACTGTTATTCATCTGGCAGCATCCACTGTCATCCCAGAATCAATTGAACATCCTTTACAGTATTATCAAAATAATACTGTTGGTACGTTACAATTGTTAAAATCTTGCGTCGATAATCATGTTGAGAATTTTATTTATTCTTCAACTGCGGCGGTTTATGGACCAACCTCTCAAGCAAAAATTACGGAAGATTCGCCCACCAACCCAACGAATCCCTATGGGCATTCTAAATTAATGAGCGAACAGCTGATTAAAGATGTTGCAACCAGCTCCAAATTAAAATTTGTCATCTTACGTTATTTCAATGTTGCTGGTGCCAGTCTTGATAAATCCATTGGACAACGTACTAAGAATGCAACTCATTTAATTAAAATGGCTGTGCAAACTGCTTGTGGACAGCACTCTCATTTACCCATCTATGGTACAAATTACCCAACCTTTGATGGCACTTGTATTCGCGATTTCATTCATGTATGTGATTTAGCCAATGCGCACATTAAAGCCATCCAATATTTACAAGAAGGTGGAATATCTGACACTTTTAATTGTGGTTATGGTCATGGTTACAGTGTAAAAGAAGTAGTGAATGCCGTTGAGAAACTTACTCAAAAATCACTCTCTATTTTACCTTCATTGCCACGCAAAGGTGATCTTCCCCAAGTTATTGCTGATAATGCCAAAATTAAGCAAAACTTGAATTGGCAGCCTCAATATGATGATTTAGCTATTATTGTTAAAACTGCGTTAGATTGGGAAATGAAATCAACAAATCAATTATCAAACGCTTAACCTAACCGGTTGAATATTATCTTGTTCGTTATCCCATATTTCAAATTGATCCGATAGCTTTTTTATATGGGGCAAGTTTTGTTCTAATTGCTTATATCTTGATTCGATAACACAAGGATCAATATGGCGAGACTGAACTTGTTCTCTTAGTTTGATACGTTCCATAGCCTTTGACAATGAACATTGAACAATATGAGTTTCTAAAAAATATCCCCATTCATGCTTTGCTTTATAAAGGGTTTCTAATGAATCGACTAAACTAAGCGATCGGACATACACATGATGGAATCGATTGTTAAAAGCAAAATGGGTTAACTCATTGGCGATGTTTCTCGCAAACAGCTCCCAACGAGCAAAGGCTTCTTGTGGATCTAACGTTGACTGCAATTGAAACTCTGGCAATCTAGCCATCACTTCATCAGGCTCATGCATGATATATGATGTGGGAAGAGACTGATTATGTTGTTTCAAAAAAAGTAACGTATTTTTGCCGCAACCTAAGCCGCCCCCAATCACAATCAATCTAGGCTCTGCCTGAGAGACGACATCGCCTATTACAAAATCAGTATAAATAGAATTGTTCAGATCCATCTGAATCCTACAGTAATAATTCGCTGATATTTTCAGAATGGCACTTCCCCTCTCCCGCTACGCGGGAGAGGGTGCCCAACGGGCGGGTGAGGGAAAAAATCTGAAATCTTAATTTAAAAACCCTCACCCGGCTCTTCGAGCCACCCTCTCCCAAAATTGGGAGAGGGATAGTGCCAACTTAATAAATGGTTTTCAAATTAACTTATTGGTAAAAACAAATTATCTATACATTCAAAACTTCTAACGGCGAATAGCCCTTAAGACCTAACGCTTGAGCTACTGCTGAATGCGTAATTTTGCCCATATGAACATTTAAACCATTTCGCAAATGTACGTCTTCTAGTAATGCGCGTTTGTAACCTTTGTTTGCTAAATCGACCACGAAAGGCAAAGTCGCATTGTTTAAAGCAAATGAGGAGGTACGTGGTACGCCACCTGGCATATTAGCAACGCAGTAATGCACAATATCATCTACTCTATAAGTAGGTTCGGCATGAGTTGTGGGCATGCTTGTTTCAAAACAACCGCCTTGATCTATCGCAACATCCACCAAAACAGCCCCTGGTTTCATTTCAGCTAACATTTTTCTTGTCACCAATTTAGGAGCTGAACCGCCAGGTATTAAAACAGCACCAATAACTAAATCTGCGCGTGGAACATAACGTTCAATTGCATCTTGAGTTGCATAAATGGTATGTAATGATGAACCAAATTGGAAATCTAATTCTCGTAAACGATTTAATGATTTATCTAAAACCGTGACTTCTGCTTCCATGCCAATGGCCATGCGAATAGCATTGGTGCCAACGACACCGCCACCTAAGATAACAACATGAGCCGGAGCAACACCCGCAACGCCTCCTAATAAAATGCCTCTGCCACCTTGTGTTTTTTCAAGGGCATGCGCACCAGCTTGGATAGACATACGACCTGCTACTTCGCTCATTGGCGCAAGCAATGGTAGACGACCTTCATTATCAGTGACGGTTTCATAAGCAATCGCAATACAATTTGATTCTAATAACGCTTTTGCTTGTTCAGGATCGGGAGCCAAATGAAGATAGGTAAAAATAACTTGGCCTTCGCGACACATTTTACATTCATTTGGTTGAGGTTCTTTTACTTTGACAATCAGATCGGCTGTGGCATAGATTTCTGCCGCAGTTTCAACGATAAATGCCCCAGCTTGTCGGTAATTGTCATCACTAATATCAATGCCAATACCTGCATTGGTTTCTATGAATACTTCATGCCCGTTTGCTGCAAGCTCTCTTACACTACTGGGTACTAATCCAACTCGAAACTCATTGTTCTTAATTTCTTTAGGAACACCTACTCGCATGACATTTTCCTCATCTGATATCAAACGAGGTGCACATTAAGCCTTAAAGCAAGATAAGTCAAATACATAGTTAGTTATCTATTTACTTTTCTATCATTACCTGTTTTTCTCTACAAATATCAATAGTTTCTCTCATGCTATGCTATTGACTATCCACTTTTTATATGAGTTACTAAGACATAGTACTCATATCGAAGTACACCCTTTTGTAACTGGATTGACAAGGATTGTCATGAGTAGGACTTCAGAAGGTGTTATGATTTCTTCACTCCAAAAAGAAATCGGGCAATTGCAGGAAGCTCTCTCTTATTTGCACCCACTGCCAAAACTTGCTCGCCAACAATTTATTAATGACATCAACATATCTATTGGATCACTCGAGGATCCCCATATGCCACTGGGGCTAAAGCCAACGCTAATGAAGCTATTGAATGCATGTCCTGAATATTTCGAAGAAGGAAATGAAAGATCATTTATTGCTCTTTGCAAAGAGGCTATTGATCTTTGTGGACAAGGTTGGTGCCATTTAAACTATTGGGTTTGCAGTGAACAAAACCTTTGTTATTCCATTTTCTGGAGTTTACAAGTTGCTTTAGAAAACCATCAAAAACAAATCTCTATGTATACAAGCCCGCAAAACGATGCCGGTCAGCGTCCACAACTTTTGAAGATGCCAACCTTTGAAGCAAGATAAAAGCATTAAAGCTCCTATTGGGGCCTTTTAAGCTTTAATTTTTCAATTGCAGCTAATTTAGATTTTCGTTCAGGGAGGATTGTGAAGGAAGAATTTGTTTTGTTTGCTGCTTTAAAAGCAGGAGTAATGGGTTTCGACGTTTCTGCAAGTTTAACTGGTTCTTGCGTTTTATTAACTTGCGCTTTATCTTCATTTTTTTTTGACCCATCATCTGCAAAAGAAACTAAAGAAGACCTCAAAGTAATGTACATATTGTCTGAAAAAAACTGATCAGGGTCAATAGGCAATTCTCCTGATAGTTTTTCCTCTTCACTTAATGAAAAATCAGCCATCGGAAATTCATCTTTAGCTGTATATAAATGTGGAAAATTGAATAGCGAATCATCCAGTTTTTCTTCAAACGATTGAGGCAATGTTAAATATTGAGAAACCCAATCTTCATCACAGTACCCATAAAAACCACTTACATCAGATAGGGATAGATATTTATCGTAGGCAACATCTTCCAGTGGAGAAATCGGATCGTCGAGTGAATATTTATTATACGCAAGATCTTGAGGAGAAATTGAGTCGTTAAACGGACTAGGGATTTGCATTTCGTCAGGATCAAGTTCTAACCAAGGCAAAGGTGATGCTTCATCTATATATGAGGTATCCGAATTTAATAAGGTAGGACTTCCTGCCAAGCTGCTGATGCTACTGCTATCAGGAACATCGTTTGAGGCAACAAATTCAATAACATCTTGATTAACATTGTTTTTTTTGGTTTGTGAACGAGTCATTATTCGATCACGATGAAGCGCTTGTTTCTTCGTTCCATTTAGCATTGAAATACCCTCTGCAAACAACAAAAGCAGATAAGCGAGCTCATTGGTCGATTAACTAAATCATAATTATCGATTGATGAGTAGCCTCTTTATATTTAGCCACTCACTGGCGGAAGAATCATCCATAACGAAATGAAGCGCTATTATACACGCCGTTATTTAGTTATCAAATGACTCAATGTTCGTGTACAAGCGCTTGTTCACTTAAATTTAATTTTTCCATCAAATTGTAAAGTGTTGGGCGTGTAATCCCTAAAATTTCGGCAGTTTTCGATATATTGCCATTAGCATAGTTCATTGCTCTTTGAATCGCTTCTTTTTCCGCAGTATCTCTAATGTGCTTTAAGTTAAATGGCATTGCATGCATTTCATGCTTGGGTAAATCTAAGTCCCCTAGCGTGATTTGCTGGCTTTCAGCCATAATCACCGCTCGCTTCATTCTGTTTTCTAATTCTCGCACATTGCCTGGCCAAGAATAGTTATCGATTGCTTCTAATGCTTCTTGAGAAATTCTCCTGACTGGGCGCTTAAATTCTCTTGCAAATTTTGTTAACAGCAATCTAGCCATTACGGTGGCATCACCAATGCGTGAGCGCAAAGGAGGAATATTGATGGTAACTTCGCTCAGTCGATAATAGAGATCTTCACGAAAAGTATGCGCTTGAATGAGTTCGTCCAAATGATGATGAGTCGCACAAACTACACGTACATCGACAGCAATTGGATTTCTCCCCCCCAATCTTTCAATCATTCTTTCCTGTAAGAATCGTAATAATTTTGGTTGTAAAGAAAGAGGCAGATCCCCAATTTCATCTAAAAATAAAGTTCCCTTATGAGCCAACTCAATTTTACCAAGGGTTTGCTTTGCAGCCCCAGTAAAAGCCCCTTTCTCATATCCAAATAATTCACTTTCTAATAAATTTTCTGGAATAGCAGCACAATTGATAGCGATGAAGGGTTGATTCGCTCGTGGACTATGTTCATGTAAAGCTCTGGCCAAGACTTCTTTACCCGTTCCACTTTCACCATTTAACAAAATGGTTATATTGTTTGGAGCTACCTTTTGCACAGTGCGACAAACTTTTTGCATTAACGGGCAACCAGTTAAGACCCCTTTAATACTATGACCGCTTGAAATCTCTGTAATTTGTTTATGTTCTTTCTCAAGTTTATTTAAATAAAAAGCTCTTTCAACAATTAAAGCCAATGCATGAGGATCAATAGGCTTGACATAATAATCATATGCGCCAAGACTGATAGCTTCTACTGCAAGCTTTCGTGAGGTTTGGCCTGTCACCATAATCACTTTTGTTTCTGGCGCTAAAGAAATAATATCCTTAAGCGTATTGAGCCCTTCTTCATAGCTGTTTGGATTTGGTGGTAATCCTAAATCTAATGTAACAACACTTGGCTCAAAGCGTCGTAATTTAGTAATTGCTTCTTTTCTATCTTGGGCGAAAATAACTTCGTAATGATCAAATGCCCACAAGAGTTGCTCACGAAGCCCAGCATCATCTTCAATTACTAATAAATATGGCTTATCATTCACAATAAATTTCCTATAGGTGCCATTAGGCAACATCTCGCTCCGTCAATATACTTGCGTGCGGGAATTCAAGACAAAATGTTGAACCTTGACCTTTAGCGGTTTCAACAGTTAACTTTCCACCAACCGTGTGCAAATATTCGCGGGCTTCGTATACACCAATTCCCATTCCTTTATCCCCTTTTGTTGTCACAAAGGGTTTATATAAACTGATATGAATGAATTCAGGATCCATCCCACAACCTGAATCTTGAATTGCGATGACAAGCCTTTCATCCATGAGTTTAACGGATAAAACGATTTCTCCTTTAAGGGACGTTGCTTGCTGAGCATTCTCAACTAAGTGACATAGGACATTCGTAAATACTTCTTCATCACCTACCACTGTTATTTCACTTGAAGCAATTTTCCAATCTAAACTTGGCTTGGGCTGGCGATGACTTGTTAACTGAATAACCTTTTGCAGCGTTTTTGCAACCTCAACTTCTTCTGCTTTGATACATTGATCTTTAGCACGCATTTGAACAAGCAATCTATCTATTTTATCCGCTGTATGCTCAATTGTATGATACACACTATGAATAAATTCTGGATTATTTTCATGCTTTTCTTTGTTGCTTTGTATCAATTTTAATTGTGAATGAACATTCTTTAAATCATGCATCACAAATGCTGACAAACGATTATACCCTTCAAATTGACGCGCAATTGCTAATGCTTGGGCGTTTTGTTCTTGAACTAAGCAAATAGCAGCTTGTCTTCCTGCCATTGAAAGCAAATCTAGCACTTCCCAATTTAGATTAAAGAAGGCAACTCTGGGGTGGGCTAAAATGACGAATGCATGTAAACGATTACCATGGATCAAAGGTACAAGTAACCAAGCCCAATTAAATTGACGGATGGCAACAGGAACAGGTGGGATCCTATTGTCAGTATTAAATCGAGATGGCAGCTCTAATGAACGACGTGATTGTTGCAAAAAGTCTGTAAAGGCACATGGTTCGATGACCATATCCTTATTTGGAAAAGGATTGCTCCAACAGTCTTTTAAAACATATCCTCTTTTTTCTTCCCATTCGAAAAGAATGCCTCTTGGGCTTTCCATCATATCAGCTAAGGCTTTGATAACATATTGAGAATGTTGTTTTCCATCTTCATCACTTGAAAGTAAAGTAGAAAATTTTAACCACTCTTCTCTATAGTCATATCTTAATTTAAAAAAGTTTTTAGAAATAAATAATTTCGCGGAAGCTCTCACTTTCCCAGAAGATAACATTAGAGAAAGCACAATTAATGAGCCCGTAAAAAATACGACTTGAAGTGATTGTCCCCAGGTACCACCCCACTCGCGAATAAAATATCCCATCACGGCCATGAGCATGAGATAGATCCCGCAACTAATAAACACGGTCGAACGAAAAATTAAAGCACGAGATGGTAAAATTTCAGCTTGCCATTTATGGTGACGTAATGCACTTAACCCGATAAGAGGCGCGATGGTTGCTAAAATTGCGCCTCGAACTTGCCAAGATGAAGTATTTAACACATTGAATAATGCCGCATGAGCATACATATAAAAGTCATAGCTAAACATTAATCCAATACCAATACAGAGTAATTTTATTCCCCAGCGTCTTTCAGGTACTGTACCGCGATAAAGTTGTTCAACGAGGGCAAGCACAAGTACCGAAAAGAGAACATAACCAATAAAGCTAAATTTTGAATAGATGCCGCTGCTGCCGGGGTTAAAACTCATCTCAATCACAAATGCATTAATCAGTAACCCCAATAATAAAGTTCCACTGAATGCATAAAAATAGCGGCTGAAGAACCAACGTTTTTTGTTACCACGTTGGGTTAATTTCAGTAATTGAATCAAACTGAGGAACCATAACCCATTACCCAGTAGTTCACTCGCTGAGATCACATAATAATGCTGAATAATATTTGCAGCATATAAAATGGACAAAAAGGCCCAGATAGCGGTAAAGGCACAACTTGCTATTAAAATTGGAAATTGAGTACGTGTGGGGCGATGCCCCGCCAAAACAAGTGTCACGATAACAAAAGCTAATGTGCACGAGATGTGACTCGCAACTGCGACGCCAGACATAGTCTCTCCCTAGATATCAGAGAATTGGGCTCACTCATCCTTGTGAAACCCAAGCCCATCCTTATCAGAATGGAACCTCAACAAAGTCATCCAACCTATGTGGAAACCACGACTTATCTTTACCTTTAAGTCATCGTAACCCTATGACAGAATACATTCGATCGCTTATTTCTCATTTGTGTGACAGACATTCGCCCGATCTAAACAAACTGACTGATTTTTATCTAAAATGCAATCTTTTACCTGTATTATCACACAGTGTTACCAAAGACGAGGTATTTCAAAAGGATTTCTCACGGTATTTTGAGGTTGAACCGCCCATGTATTTGTTGGCAAGAACGAAGGCATCGCCCTTTGCTGAAAACCTGGCAAATAGGTTTGTTGCGGTTGAACAGGGTAACTTTGATTATCATTTAATAGCTTCTCAAGTTGATCTTTACCAGGATAACCTTGACTTTGTCGCCATTCTCCATTGAGAAACGGAAAAAGCATTTCACCATACACTGACAGCAGATTGTAATCTTCTTGAGTCATTTCCGCCTGCACAATATCTGAGATCCTGAACAATTGACCTTGATGGTTTATTTGAAAATTGTGATAGAGCAAAAATCCAAGTAATTGATGCGATGCATTGAGATAATTACCTTGGTACTTGGCGGTTGATATAATTGCTTTCATCATACGGATAAAGGCAAAAGTACTTTCATTGTTTGGAATAAATGGATTCGAAGGTGATCTTGAAAGTTGCGAAAACTGCAAAATTAGCGCTGAAATATCTGCTGGCAAACGTGGTTTATTAACCCAAGGATTATTATCGTTTGCCAAAAGGATCCGACCTGTTTTGATAAATCCTTCGAGAACCAAAGAAAATAATTTGAGATCGAGGATATTATCTTCAAAAAAATGCGCAGCTTTATAAGCCGCATATTGCGCTCTTAATTGTTCTTTCGCTATTCTTTCTTGTTCTTCTTGCTGTCTTTTTGCAAGTTCTGCTTGTTCTTTGGCGATTCTTTCTTGTTCAATGCTATGTATATGAGCAACCCAAAGTTGACTTAATTTTTCAAGTTCCGGATAGGATTGATCTTGTCGCCATTGCTCAGATAAAAACTGATAGGTAGGACTCACTTCCGGCGAAATAAGCTCTCCCTTATAGAAATAAACTCTTGAATATCGTGGGGGTTGGTATTTTTCTAGTGCAGCTTCAATAGAGAAAATATTGTCGTCAATTTTGATTTGAATATTATGATGCAACAAAAACCCAAGCAAATATTCAGCATGTGCTTTTTCAGCTGTGGGATACCCTCCGTTATTAAAACGAGCAAATCTCACCAAATGATGAAAAAAATTATCAAATTCTTTTTTCGGCTTTAGAAAATTCCATTCTGGGGAGTGCAGAGATCTATCTAACTTTATAAATCCACAAGTCACATCAAAGGGTAATTGTATATATTCTTCTGTTGATGAACTGTCTCTTTGATGTTGGTAAATGTATTGACCAATTTCAAGAGTCTTAATGACATTCACGAATTCGCTTAATGATAAAGTTACTGCTTTATTTTTACTCATTTTATCCCCGTTTATTTTTTTCATATTTAGGGCGCAGACTGTAAATGAAAGCAGAATAATGAATCAATTAATCTCTGACTAACGGATATGATTAGCGGTTATGAGGAAAAGATAGTTAGATGAATTATTACATTAGAGCTTCGCGCTATCAACAGCAATTGCTTCTTCAATTTTTAATTGATTCACTTTTTGATTATCTTCAAAATCCCACGCTGTCGAGAGCATGGTAAGACAAAATGCCCATGCTTGAATGCTTTTTGGATCATAGGGCAACATTTCACATAAAATTTTCAACCGGGTTTCTATTATTTTTTGCATCGGTTCATGACAAGGAAAACAATCAAAATGGTTGTGGATCATGGGCCCTATTTCTGCAATGGGCGAGCCAATATAACCATGAGGATCGATCACTTTCCAAGTATCACCACTTAATAAAATATTATCGTGATGGAGATCGCCATGAAGCAGTACATCTTGAGTACGATCTAAAGTTAAATCCAAAAATAAGGATTGAGCTTTTGAAAGTAGTCCATTATCGATAAGCCCCTTTAATTGCGACAGAGCAGGCATTAAATCAGCAAGATGTTTATAAGAGGATGGATATTCATCTTGATCACGATGTAATTCTAGAATGGTTTGACTGATAATCCTGGTTGCAGCATCATCTTCGCCCTTTTGAACCAAAGACTTCAAGGTATCCCCAGGCGTCAAATATTCCATTAAAAATGCATTTCTATTTTCATCAATATTCAAAACACGTGGAACGCGATGATGAAAAGAACATAGCCATTGTGCTTCTTGCACAATATTAGAACCTATAGGCCCCATTTTAAGGATCACAATTTCTTTAGTTAAATTTAATTCTACCAATGCAACATAATGATAAGTTAAATTCGCAAGAGGATGAATAAAGCGAAAATCCCACTGATTAGCAAGTTCTGCAATGTGAAATGTGAGTTTTTCTAACCACTCTTTTCCCACTTCTTTGTATACAGTATGAATATTGGCAATAAAGGACGATTGATTTTTCATTTAAGTATGATAACTTAGATTTTCCCTCTATACAAGAAATGGCATCATTTTTGAGCCTTAAAGAGGTCAAAATCAGCTAAATACAAACCTATCAGAGAGTATTAGCTAACTTTCATTTTACTTTTTCATTCTTTTCGAACCACTTTCCATATCTTTATTCTGAGTAACATTTTTTTTCCTTTTAGGATCTTGATGATTGTGAACATCATTGTTGTTAGAAAATGTAAGCTGTTTTCTAGCAGATTTATTGTTACCAAACCTATTCCAAAAAATACATAATGTCTTTTCATCACTTATTAAGTTTTTCTCAGCCTTTGATGTTGTCAATTCTGAAGATTTACTATTATTGTTGTTATTATTATCTTCAACTTCAATCGATATCGCAGGTTGAACTCTTTTATGTACTCTATTTTTCCAATTTAACCAAGATGTATACAATTTATTAAGATCATGTCTTAAGTCACGCGTGATTTTAAATGCCCGTGGGAAATGCAATTCAAAAGCTAAAATCCCAGCAATGACATCCAAATTTAATCCTTTTTCAAATAAAATAAAGCCAATATTCACAAAACGACGATTAAGCGTATGAACTTCATTCATCGCTTGGCGTAAAAGTGGGAAAGATGGCCTATTTTTATCGCTTAGCATTTGACGTAATTCTTGATCTTGACTATTTTTGAGTTCAACATTGGGTTTTGCGACTAGAATAACTTGAGCCAAAGATTTGAAAGTACGTTCATCAAAAATGACTGAACTTAATAATAGATGAAGCGCTGTGTTTTGATTTGGATCTTGGGCGTTAACATCTGCTTTGTTTCTTAACAACATAATTGCACCGACATAGAAGCCGGTTTGA
The DNA here is from genome assembly GCA_016191245.1 of Gammaproteobacteria bacterium. Lineage (GTDB taxonomy): Bacteria > Pseudomonadota > Gammaproteobacteria > Berkiellales > Berkiellaceae > Berkiella. Next base: position 93,303 of record JACPOY010000013.1, read on the forward strand.
ATTGAAACATGCAAAACACTTTGATTGCCAATTTTTGAATTGACATTAAATCCTCTTTTAATCAGATATTGTAGTAATTGAATATTTTTATTTCTCACTGCATTAGCGAAAATGGTAGGACAATTTTCACTTCTATCATCAACTTTTAAATCTACACTAGCACCAGCCTCTAGCAGGGCTCTCACAACTTGATCCGAATTGGGGACTTTTGCCGCTAAAGCAAGAGGTTCCAATACATTACAAAACAACGATTTTACTGAAACTTTTGATGCAATTAACTCTTTAACTTTAGCAGTGTTATTATCTAAAATTGCGATATGCAATGGCTCTATCAATAGAGTATCAAAAAACTTTTCTGGATCTGCAATGCCAGCTTGCTTTAGATTTTCAATTAACAGTTTATCTAAATCCCCCAATACATCACGTGTCTTTAAATATAAAGCTATTGAAAAAATTAAATCTTGATCTATCTCTTGCATTTCTTTAATTTTAGAGAAATCTAACTTTGAAAAACCAAATTTTTGAAAATTAGCATGGAGCAAAATCAACGACAGGAAATGCGTTTGATTATGTTTTTTTGCGGCAAATATCGCATTAATAAAAATTTGCTTTATATATTGAACATTAATATTACTTGAATTTGAAAAAGCTCTAAATCGCACTGAGAATAACAATCTACCATGATTGTTAAAAGGAAGGGGATAATTAGATTTTTCAAGCATTTGCAAACAATCTATTAGTTTAGCAAAGATTTGATCGCTAATATCATTAAGGGGCAAATTAACATGTTTCAAAATAGTAAATAGAAGTGTTGGATGACATTTACTTCCTAATTGGTGAGCAAGTATAAAGTTATTAAAATGTAGATAGATGGCATTTTGTAAGGCTATGATAAAACCAGGTTGAACAACCAGATGCTCTGCAACTTTATCTTTGTCAAACATCGCTATTTCAATTAATTGAGCAAGTTGTGATGTTCCCTCTATTAGTCTTAAATCATTGAAAGCCATATTCGCAATGATAATTTGCAAACCAAGGTGATTCCCCAATTTGTACAAGTTTAGTGCTAACGTTAAAGCCGTGATTTCAGCATTATCGCCTTTTCCCCTTTTTTGATTAAAATTTATTTGATCTTTGGGAACTTTTTGAAATAACAACTTTAAAGGAGTGGCATAACCATTTGCCGCAAATAAGACAAGTGCATTATGGAGTAACGCGGGTTTATCTTTTACGATACTCGTTAGAATAGCTTCATTTTCCATTGCTTCAAGAATGATATCAAGATCTTCTGGCGTTGGCTTTGCATCTACATAGTTTTTTTCAGTTACATAGCGATATTTATCTAAAATATCAATAACACGTTTTTTGGTTAATTTTTTTGAACTTTTAGATAGATTAGCCATTTGCAACCCCAAAGGAAAGTCAGATTGCAAAATAGTATCAAAAATAAATTTAAAAAAATGTCACATAAATCCCGACAATGGCAATTTTTAGCTAAAAACAGATAAAGTCTAATAAAGCGCAGATAAACAGCAAATTTCAACTTACCTACTCAATTCTTACTTGTGGTATTTTGCTTTTCCTGCTTTATATAAATACTTTTTGCACCCTTGTTCGTCTGTCATTTCTTCTTCAAGTTCCATCATAAGCCGTAAATTGTGATTGGGATCTGTAATTTTAAAGGTAATGTGATCTAGACCGCTTTCTTCTTTACGTACAATACGCAATCCTTGCGCAAATCGTGGTACAACGGTCCCAGCCTCCAGCAGCATTTGATAATGATTAAGCTCAACCTTAGGAATTTTATGTGCATCTTTTTTATCTAATTCAATTCCATGCGCAAAAAATATTCCATCAGCGATAACTTCACCATGTAAAGGATAAATTTTCACATCTTCTTTATCTTTGGATTTAAATCCTATTTGCTTGGCCATGACGACTTTGGGTGAGGTTTGTGGTGTTCGTGCTGGAGGCATGTCACTGTTGTTATTATTGTTTGTAATATTTCGATTTTCGTCATTTGTTTGAGTTTTTACATTTTTCTTACCGTTCTTTTTCTTAGCTGGATTTTTAGGGAGAACGACAGATTCGGAATAATCATGTTCAAGTTCTGATTTATCTTGCAATTTTACTACCTCTTGTTTTGCTAATTCCTTAGGTAGAAATAGATTCAATGCTTTGAGTTGTTTCGAAAGATCTAAAAATTTATTATAAGCTATTTTATCCTCAACAATTCTATTGAAAGTCTTCAAGAAATCTTCTATTTTCGATGATGGTAATAGCAATGGATTTGCAACAGAAATCGTTGTAATACCATCTTTTGTAAATAACATGTAATCAGGGATTATCGCCTCAAGCGGCTCAAAATCGCTATTGCTAAATTCTTCTGAGGCAGACCAAGATATTGTGAGGGTTGTACATTCTTTGGATAATTCACATTTATAAACAGTTGATTGCCATTTTTTAATCGCTTCATTAAGATTAAATATGAGTTTATCTCTTAATTGAGGCAATTCAACTTGTCTATAGTGCGTCATTAAAGAAAGCGTTCTTTCTTTCGCATCATCAGTTAAATCATTAATGTTATGACGCGAAATATAATTGATAAGTTTTTGTATATATTGAAAACGCAGATGCTCAAATTTATCTATTACAAGATATTGATCTATAAATATACAAGATAATTCAACGATATGTTCTGTAACAATCCATTCTTGCTCAAGGAGTTTGGTTAAAAATTCTAACGCTATCATTTGATAACCTTGAGTGAAATAGGAATGTACCAAAATAAAATTGAGATCTCTTTGAATTTTTTGGATTAAAAATTGATAGTTTACTTCAAATGGACTTTTGTAGTTTGAGATTGAAACTTGAATAGGGTGCTTCGCAACAAAGGCATCATGAACTTCTTTAGAGATGGCTTTGGACCAATCCAAAGCATCGGAGCAACTTTTAAGAGCTTGTTTGCATTTTCGTTTGGCTAAATAATGTTTTATACCTAAAACGTTTGAATGTTCAGCGATAACGCTTGCAAAGCGGCTTACAATGTTTCCAGATGGATTCGTGTTAAGAGACTCCATGAGTTTTGCTGTTTGTTTTTGTTGCTTTAAACTTCTGATTAATATTTTTTCATACGCCTCAGCTGCCTCTTTTAATTCACATGTTTTGAAATAAGAGTCAATACTATGCGTAAAGTAAAAATACCAATCAAAAATAAAATCCATTGAGGTGTTAGCATAGAACTTAGATTTTTTAAATAATTTTTTTAGTTCTACACTTATAAGCATTAAATGCGCATCTACCATTTCAGATAAAGTGATATATCGTTTTAATTTAACTATATCGTCTGGATCCCTAATGAAACTTCCATATTCTTTATATAATATGGAAATAGGACTCAGTAGCTTTTCAATAAGTTGATTGTTAAGGAGCAGTGTAGATTTTTTCATACTTTTCTCTTCATCATGCATCGACAAGAATTGTTGTTTTTTCAACCTTTTACAATTTCCATGCTTCTTTTCGAATGACATTATTGTTATTGGGATTATTTTCATCATCGTTGATGCCGAATATGAAAAAAGTTAGAAAATTGATTAGCTTATTGTAGTTGGAATTTCAATAATGAAAAGTCGTGATTTACGATCGGCGTATACACACTAAAAAGGCAACAATCATTAGCAAACGAGGCACGAGACAGCGCTATCATTTCTCTTTTGTTGGTATGTTATAATTGAAAAATTAATGACTAACCAGAATATCTAGGTAAGGTAAAGACTATGCGTACAACTGCAAAGAAAATTGAACATGTCATGGAGCAAGGGTTATTTGCAAGTCGTTGGTTAATGGCCCCCATGTACATCGCTTTAGTCGGCGCATTGATTATCTTACTCATAGGCTTTATGAGGGAGTTATATCATTTTGCATCACATGCAATGATATTAGAGCAAACAGATATTGTGCTTGGGATCTTATCCTTAATCGACCTATCTTTGGCAGGCAACTTGCTTCTTATTGTGATTTTCTCTGGATATGAAAATTTTGTAAGTAAAATCGATACAGAAGATCATGAAGATCAGCCAGAGTGGAAAGGCACCGTTGATTTTAATACTCTAAAGTTAAAATTGATTGCTTCTATTGTTGCCATTTCAGGGATCCATTTACTTAAAGTGTTTATGGATGTAAACAAAGCATCAGAACAACAAATAAAGTGGATGGTAATCATTCATCTCGTTTTTGTAATTTCAGGGGTATTGTTGGCATCAATGGATAGAATCGCGGCAAGTACTAAAGCATTAAAAGCAAAGTAGCTGCATGCCTAGATAGCCGCGCACAATTGAGATAAAATCGGCGCTGTGTGCGGCATTTAAATCTTAAAATTCACATCTAATAAATAAAATTATGACATTTAATTCGCTATCTTACAGTAAACTCGCTAAAAGGCTTATTTACTGTGATAAAAGGGCACATCATTTCATTTCTTTACAATTTAGTTACGATAGAATAAAAGCCATTTATGAAAAATGGGTTATTTCGCAATTATGGTTAAAAATACTGACACAATCAGCAATCTTGTGCTTAGACGCTGGCATGATGGTGTTAAGCTTGTTAGATCAAAAGAATGTGATGCATTAAATGATGCGGAATCACCCTTTGCTCTTCGTGAAATCTTAAACTTTCCCTGCAGTGTGTATTTTGATAATTATGATCATAAGGCAGAAATCGTAAATGAAACTTGTGCAAAAATATGTGGTTTTGAATCAACCCAGGATGCGATAGGACGCTCAGTTTTTGATTTCTCCACTAAAAAGACAGCGATGCGATCTGTTATTAATCAAAAAGAAATTTTAACAACAAAGAAAAAGAAAATCATAGAAGATTTTTTGATAAGAAAAGATGATGTACCAATTACTTTTGTTGGGCTCTCGTTTCCTTGGTATTCTGAGGAAAATAAAATTATAGGTATCTTTGGTTGTTCGATAGTTCTAAATCACCATTCTGTTGCACAAAGCATAACTAAACTTTATCAACTAGGGTTGTTATCAAATGAGCCTTTAATGCCCTTAACTACATCTCACATTCACCACAATTACTTTACTCGTCGTGAAATACAATGTATCCAACATATTATGGCTGGAAACTCCCCCAAAGCTATCGGTAAAATTCTTAGCCTTTCTCATCGTACTATTGAACATTATATTGCTAATATAAAAAGTAAAATCGGTGTTTCCACAAATGCGCAAATGATGGTTAAATTTAACGATTATTTCAACAATGAGTAAAAGAGCAAAACTCAACAAATAATAAAATTTTGCTCCTTCACAACTAAGAGAAATAATCCCAAACAGTTTTACCTGTTACCGTTGCGATACTTGCACTGAACGAAACCATTGTGCTTCCAAGTGCTACATAGAATACTGCCTCCCCTAAACTCAATCCGATCCCTGATATTAATGCTGCGCTAACACCGGTTGCTGTACAGTAAGCGTAAGTTCCAGCGGCTGCCCCAATAAGACCGCCAGATAAAGTCGTAAATACTATTGACTCGATATTGCTTAATAAGCCGCCATGAATTTCAGAGATTTCATCAAAATTTAACTCTCTCATGTTTGAGTCATTGATTGGGAATGTCTGCGCCTTTGCATAAAGCCTTCTCTTTTTCATATTTACACCTATTAAATTTTGGAAGTAGGCAATTTTAAAGAGATGGATCAGATAAAAATAGGGTAAATTTACTGGGTTTTATCTTGCTGAGTATAACCTTGGTCAGGAACCAAATAAGTCAATCATAACCAGGATGTTCTCCCTCTATCAAAACGACTAAGCCATTTTAACTATGGATTTTCGAAAAATTATCCATGTTACACAGAAAAAAGCAGCACCGATGGAGCAGGGATATTTGCTAGCCATTGGTTAATAGCCCCTATGTACATCTATTTAGTAGGCGCATTGATTATCCTACTTCTCAGGTGTATTGTTAGCATCAATGGATAGAATTGCTGCTAGACTAAAGCATTAAAAGCAAAATAACGGATGCGCTTTCTTGTAAACTGAGCGATTTGAAGAGGCAAAAAATGAAAATGTCGAACAAATTGGCAATTTTTGCGTTAATAATAGGTTCACTACTCAACTTGAGTGTTAATGCTATCGAAGTAAACCAAGAAGAAGCCATCTTTGCCATGGGATGCTTCTGGTGTGCAGAGTCTGAATTTAGAGAGCATGAAACTAATGCTTTACTACCAGGGATCTTTTCAATAAAAGTAGGTTATGCAGGTGGCGTAAAATCAAATCCTACCTACGCTGATCATGAGGGATATAAAGAAGCTGTAAAGATAATTTATAATCCAAATGTTATCCCTTACAATAAATTACTGGATATATTTTGGCATAATATTGACCCTTTTGATGCGTTGGGACAATTTTGCGATAAGGGATCCCCTTATACCTCCGTGATATTCTTTAAAAATGATTCACAAAAAAAGTTATCGTATGAGTTTAAAGAAAACATTGAAAAGACATTAAAAAAGAAGATAGTCACAGAAATTATCCTTTATACTACATTTTATGATGCAGAAGAGTACCATCAGAATTATAAAGCTAAAAATCCTGTTCGATACAATTACTATCGTTGGAACTGCGGCCGAGATGCAAGGTTAAAAAGTATTTGGAATGAAAGTTAATTACACAAAAATTATTAAACAAGAGGGATACAGATAAGCGTCCTTTTAATGAAATCCTACAATATTTTGCTATGGAGCGCTTTTTATATCGGTTATCAAAATCGCCATACGCCGATAAATTTATTCTAAAAGGTGCTCTAATGCTTAGGGTGTGGGAATCATCTCAATACCGCCCAACAAAGGATATCGATATGTTAGGGAAAACCAGCAATGAAATAGAATCTATTATCCAGCAAATTAGGGATATGATCACTACTTCTGTTGAACCCGATGGCATTATCTTCGATGATCAATCCATTAAAGCAGAAAGAATTACTGAAGATGCAGATTATGAAGGGATCAGAATCTCAGAGATCCCCTCATTTCTTTAAATAATCATTAATAAAAACAATCAGTTAAAAAATTTGAAAAATTAGCATTATGAGATCAAAATATTGACTCTTTGCAAAATGAAGAAATAATTAATAATATTTTTGAGAATTCAATGCACGTAAAACGCCAAGAATCATTAGCAAATGCAGTGCTTGGTGTTATTAGCAGTGCCTCTTTGATAGTTCATCGTATAGGCATAGGTTTAGCAAATTCTAAAAAATTGTTTGGGAAGCACGCAATAAAACAAGTAGATCGATTATTGAGCAATTCTAAGCTGCAGTTGCCAGACTGTTTTCAGAAGACAGTTCCCTATATTATTGGTGCCCGTAAAGAAATTGTTGTTGTGATGGACTGGACTGATTTTGACGCGGATAAACAAGCAACGTTACAGATTAGCATGGTCACATCACATGGTAGAGCAACCCCTTTACTTTGGAAAACGATAGAGAAAAAAAATCTAAAAAATTAAATAAATGATTACGAGGATGAATTGCTATATGAATTTAAATCTGTACTGCCGGAAGGAGTAAAGGTCACTATTTTGGCGGATCGCGGTTTTGGTGATACAAAATTATACGATTTTCTAAAGCAAGATCTCGGTTTTGATTTTGTTATTCGTTTCCGTGGAAATATGTTTTTTAATTGCTTTTTCGAATTGCTAAAGGATCATAAAAATTTAGAAGAAATTTTATGGATTATTTAAATGAGGTGATATCTGAGCCTATGCATAAAAAAGTTTTTCAATTAGCTGGTCCCATCATTCTCGCCAATGTCACAGTCCCTTTACTTGGCGCAGTAGACATTGCGGTGGTAGGCCATATACCCGGCACACAATTTATGGCTTCTGTGGGAATCGGCGCGACCATCTTTAGTGCCTTATATTTTGGCTTTGTCTTTCTTCGCATGGGTACCACCGGTTTAGTCGCTATCGCCAAGGGCAATCAAGATGATGCTGAATGCACAGCTTGGCTACTTAGAGCACTATTGCTAGCGGGTTTAATTGGCGTCATTTTATACGTCTTAAAAATTCCTATTGTCGATCTTTGCCAGCAATTAATTGATCCACCTGAAAAATCAGCACCTTTGGTTGACGAATACTTTTTGGCACGCATCCTCTCAGCACCTGCAGCATTAGCCAATTTTGCATTTTTGGGTTGGATGATAGGCATGCAAAAAGCAAAACAAGCATTATATGTGCAACTTGTTCTTAACATAACCAATATTGTTTTAGACATTTACTTCGTTATGGGGTTAGGTTACGACGCGAAAGGGGTTGCCTATGCAACAGTTATTGCAGAATATGTTGGCCTTGTTTTTGCCCTTTTTTTGGTTCGTCATTATTTGATTCATTACTTTGCGCATCGTAACTTTAGTGAACTTTTAAACACCAAGAAACTTATTACATTATGTAGCATTAATTTGAATATTTTTATTCGCTCACTGTGTTTGCAAGTTGCATTTTTTTATTTTACCGCAAAAGGGGCACAATTTGGCGATACCATACTTGCAGTGAATGCGGTGTTAATGAACTTTCAGCTATTTACGGCTTATGCCTTAGATGGTTTCGCCAATGCTGCTGAGGCTTTAACTGGTGAGTCAATTGGTAAGAAACATAAACGCTATTTCTACGATACGCTCAAATCAACGACTTTTTGGGCACTTTGCTTTGCCGGTATCTTCACATTAAGTTACGCCATTTTATGGCAACCTATCGTATACTTGCTGACTGATATTGAGGTTGTACGAGAAACGGTCTCTCATTATGTTACATGGGCCATTTTATTACCTTTAGTTTCAGTTTGGAGTTTTCAATTAGATGGCATTTTTACAGGCGCAACGGTCACCAGACCCATGCGCGATAGTATGATCGTTTCGCTCATTATCTTTATCTTACTCACAATATGGTTAACCCCAAACATGGGTAACCATGGGTTATGGTGTGCATTCTTTGGGTTTATGATTGTTAGAGCATTTACTTTGGGGGTGCAATGGCCCATGCTGGTGAAGAGATTTGATTTATAGCCATTTAATGGCGTCCCCAAGGGGATTCGAACCCCTGTTACCGCCGTGAAAGTCCTTTAAGCTTTACTCCCACGCACATCCACGAACATAAAAACCTATTGATAAATATAGGTTTCGTACGCTAGTATACACTCGGATCCGCGGAAGATCACGCATGTAAGTTTCACAAAGGTTACATACGCTTTAACTCTTCGGAAAATTGAAGTTAAACAGGAATATGAGAAGGAAGTTCCCTGCCATGGCCACTAAAACAACTAAACCCGCAAAAATGACCGTTCAAGGCGTCGACATTAAAGTACTCAAAGCAAATGAGGATGATTATATTTGTTTAACTGACATGGCAGGCAAGTTTGGAAGTGACGTCCTGATATACAACTGGATGCGTAACCGAAATACTGTTGAATTTTTAGGTATATGGGAGCAAATCCATAATCCAGACTTTAAAGGTCTCGAATTCGAGACCTTTAGAAAGGAAGCAGGTCTTAATAGCTTCTACCTCACTCCTAGGAAATGGATAGATGCCACTGGCGCAATGGGTATACAGTCCCGAGCAGGCAGAGGTGGCGGTACTTATGCTCACAGAGACCTAGCATTTGAGTTTGGTTCTTGGCTTAGTCCTGAATTCAAGCTTTACCTCATCAAGGAGTTCCAGCGCTTAAAAGAAGATGAAAGTCGAAGACTGTCGCTTGAGTGGAACCTCAACCGTACCCTTTCTAAGTTGAATTACCGCATCCATACGGATGCTATTAAAGATAACATCATTCCCAAATTAATCAGTAGCAAGCAAGCTAGTCTTATCTATGCCAATGAAGCTGATGTGCTGAATGTCGCACTCTTTGGTTTAACCGCGAAACAATGGCGAGAAGCCAATCCAAATAAAGAAGGTAATTTGCGCGACTACGCTACTGTCGAACAACTTTTAGTATTAGCAAACATTGAGTCAATGAATGCTGAATTTATTCGTATGGGATACCCTCAAGCGGATCGCTTAAAAAAACTCAACCAAATTGCAATTGCACAGCTGAAATCAATTACTACCTATTCAGTCTCAATGCCAGAACTCACTCACGCATAACGAGATTAAAATGGCTAGACAAGTAAAAGATGCAAGGTTAGAAACTCGCCAATCAAGGTTAAGGCTTCCTCCCAATAAGGATCCTTATTGGCGATTGATTTGTTCTGGTTGCTACATTGGTTACCGTAAGGGCCCACAAGGTGGGTCTTGGTGGTTCCGCTTAATCAAACCGGGAACTAAGAGCTACAAGAGAATAGTAATTGGCAAAGCTGATGATGTTTTAGACTCTGATGGCGTCGAAATTTTAAGCTTTAAAGAAGCTCAGCTTAAAACCCATGAACTAATTGAGACTTTGCTAAAAGATCATCCCAAATCAACAGTTAAGTATGCCATCGAGCATTACTTGAAATGGTTTAAGGAAAATCGCAAATCAATTAATGAGACACAGGCTAGCATTAACGCTCATATCCTTCCCTACTTTGGTGATAAGCTAATATCTGATCTAACCACTAAGGAAATTAAAGCCTGGCATCAAAAGCTAGCCTCATCTCCTGCTCGTAAACGCTCATCTAAATTTGGTCAGCAACAGTACCGCAATCATGCGGACTCCGATGATAAAAAGCGTTCAAGAAAGGCGACTGCCAATAGAACACTCTCTGTCTTTAAGGCCATTTTAAACAAAGCTTACCAAGATGAAGTGGTTGATGATGATCTTGCTTGGCGCAGGGTAAAACCATTTGAAAAGGTGGATGAGCCTAAGGTTCGCTTTTTGACGGAAGCTGAAGCCAAAAGACTAATCAATGCTGCGAAGGCGGACCTAAGACAAATGATCCAAGCTGCTCTGTATACGGGTGCAAGATTCAATGAGCTTGCAAGCCTTAAGGTTTGCGATGTTCATTTGAACGATAAACCATATATCTACATCCAACCTTCTAAAAATGGCAAAAGCAGATATGTGCCACTTAATGAGAGCGGCACTCAATTTTTCAAAAAAGCCATCATAGGCAAGCTTGGCAATCATTTCGTATTTACCAAAAACAATAATATGCCTTGGGGGAAAAATCATCATGTTAGGCTTTTAAAAGAAGCCTGCACTAATGCCAGAATTGAGTCTACAGTTAGTTTTCACGAATTGCGACATACTTATGCTTCTTTGCTAGCACAAGCAGGAGCAGATCTACTTACTATCTCAAAATTGTTAGGGCATGCTGATACTAGAGTGACATCGAGACATTATGCGCATTTATGTGATAAGACGTTGGCAAATATAGTGAATGAAATGCTTCCATCATTCTCAATACAAGAAAAATATATAAATGTACTGCCTATATTAGCTTAAGGGATTATCAAGGGATTTTAAGTCCATGTTCTACTCAAATGTACAAGTGCTAACCTTATAATGATCAAAGACTTAGTTCAAGTGTAAGTACGCTGATTTGAGCATATTTGGGGGAATTATTGCGCTCGTAGTGCGCTCGTTCATAAGTTATGATTGCTTCGATAATTCATATAAAATTTTAACCTAGATAAATGTACAATCCTTAATTCTTAATATCTGCCGATTAGTAAAATTATGGCCTTAAATGCGTTGTTAGATACCCGGTTGGCATATGAAAGTAAATTACTTTTTTATTATATTTTTCATAATAAGTGGATGTGTAAATCATAGCTCATCTTTCATCCAAAAAAGTGCCCAGATCAGCAACAATGAAAATCACACAGCTCTTCCGCCACTTAATATTAAAGAAGCAGACATAAATCTTATCGCTAAAAGATCTTCTACTCATAAAGAGACCGTTCGTAAAGTTTTACATGCAGCAAGAACGAATAACGTTAATTTAATTGCTCATCCTAATGAAGAACAATTAAAAAAAATAGCAATCGAATCTTCTGTTAACAAAAATCAAACATACCAAATTATCAATGAAGCACGTAAAATTTTAAAAAATGAAGATTTGTTGAATAATTCTGATAATAACTTAAATCGGGTTGGTACTGTAGGGCCAGGGCCCGGTATAAGAAGGTGATCGAATATGTCCGACGCATCACAAAAAACAAAGAATAAAGATGATACCACGGATCAAGCTCAAGGCTTAACTTTACACGCGATATGGGATTCCCATCATAAAAGTACTGTTACTCTCTCAAAAATTTCAAGACAACTAGCTTTTGCAAGTGTAGCTGTTTGCTGGTTATTTAGACAAAAAGACTCGACAATATTGTTACATGGACCTGTTTTATGGGCACTTATCTTTGCGTTAATTTATTTTTTGTTTGATCTTTTGCAATATATTAGTGCTGCATACATTTACTACGCCATAGCAAACAACAAAGAAAATGAGCTAAATTCAAATGGGAAAAAGCTCGCACTAAATGAACCTTGTTATAAAGATAAAGAGGATGACAAATTTCCATATTTGTTTTTGAAATTAAAAGTTTGTTCAATATTCATATCATATATCTTACTTTTCTACTATTACATAAATATGCTATTAGGCTGCACAAACCAATAGAACTGAATATTATTGATAAATAATTCAATTGCTAATCCCCCTTAGTCAGGAATGGGAAAGATTTTTTAATGGGGGGATAAGCTCACCGACCTCAACTTTGAGGGTAAGAGCAATTTGAATTAAATTTTGGATAGAAATGTTTTGTTCACCCCTTTCAACTCTGCCCATATATGTTCTACCAAGCTGGGCTTCAGCCGCAAAAGCTTCTTGAGAATACCCTTTAGCTTTGCGAGCATCTCGTATTTTCTTGCCAATTTTTACTAGGTTAGGGTGCTTTTTCTCCATGAAAATAGTTAAAAGGATCGCCCCTTCAGGCCACGCCCAATAAGTGGCCTTTTGCTTTGAAGAATGATATATTTGATTTGCCAATAAAAAGTAATAATTCTAACTTCTAAAGAGGGAGTTAGTTTCTACAACTTTATTTGAACATATAAGTTGTTAGGTTTTTATTTCGGAATGAGAAATGTATGAAGTCGAAAATTGATTGCTTAGAAGACAAGATTTTTTTTAGATTTGTAAAGGTAATGTATTTATTTGCTTTAGGTTTGGTTGTTTTGATTGTGTTTTTTTTAGGAATGCAAGAAAAGCCATATCAGACTATTAATACTCAAAAAAGTTACTTAATATGTCCTGATGGCCATGTAGAACATTTAAAAGATTTAGGCATATCTTTTTATGATGCGGAAAGAAATTACAACCATGCTCATAAAACAGGGGAACGAACTTGCTCGATTGAAAGTCAAAACAAAAAAGATTATATCAATGTAAAATTGCCCAATGACAAAATATTAAATTTTCCTGAATCAATGAGCCAAGAGCAGATAACCGATGCTATTTGTTTAGCATTTCCAGAATATATAGATCAGATAAAAGATCCCAATATTCGTTCAGGGTTAAAAAAGCGGTTATTTTCATTACCCAGTCAATCAGAAATCACTAATTATTGGGCTACCCCTAAAGAAGAATATGAAGATAAGTTGAGTGAAATTGATTGGATTGCCGTCTACCCAACCTATTGGGTGAGCGAGAAACATGGAAGTTGGTTTAATGTTATAAAATTTTGGAGTTTTGGCTTATTAATCACTTTCTTAAGTCTAAATATTCTAAAACAATCAATACTCTATATAGCATATGGAAAAAAATTCAATCTCTTGTTAGTAAATAATATCTTTAAAATGTTGCGAAGACCTACGCATAATACATCTGATTTGAACTGATTTGAACTAATTTGCACCGCACATTTATCTATTAAGTAGGAATCTGTTTTTTGATTAATATGAAGTAAAAAACATGAATAACACACTTGTACGTGAATTATTAACTTTTCCAATCTATATCATAGCAATCGCAGTAATTCTGTCGATAATTAATTGGGCCAATAAGAAAGGTTATATATCTTACCTTAGAGATAGTATTTTATTTTCTTTAGCTGGCTTTGCAATTACTTTGTTAATCAAGCATTACGACTTATCATCAAAAGACTATGTATTCTATATAATGGTTTTTTTATTTTGTTTAATATCATTTTTATACGCAAAAGAAATATTAAATGCTTTAATTCAAAATGGATTCACTACTAATAAAAAAACTAACAACCGATGGGGAAAAATCTCCTTTAATGACGCGATTGCTGATGAATTAATGTCACTACGTTTTGATTTGCTTGAAATGAAAATAAAACAAGACAATCTTGGATATGATAATATACCGACTGAATTTCTGAAATGCCTAAGAATGTACTCCCAATACCCTTACATAGGCGTTTGTGATTTATATAAAACTTCAGATAATGAGCGGGGTGGGATGATTATCGATCTAAGTGAACACTATTGGTTTAGCGATTGCATTGATAATATTTTTTATAACACTTTTGATTCAGAAACCTTGCGCTTAATTAAATCAGAACGTAAGAATAAAATAAAAATAAATACGCTTCTGAAAGTACATATGTTCGAAAATGAGATTGGAGAAGTATACGCGCGAAATGCAAAAATAATAGATATAAAAAGACGAGAATGGCCTGGCAACATAACTTTGATCTTAGAAATAAGCATTTTAGACGAACTTGATTTTGATCATTATTGCCCACCACTTCCAGATGAGGCAGAGAGGATCGAGAAAAGCAAAATCATTAGAAAAATTGATATTCATGGTTATCATCGACATGGTATTCGACTTTACCCTCAAGATAATTCAACTTTTGAGAATTATTGGATAAGGGTACGTAAAGTGTTTTCTCTTGTTCTTTCATGGGGCATGAAAAATCCAATTAAATTTTCAGCTATAGGTACAATTTGTTTTGTTGCCACTTCCTTAAACCCATTGCTATTCTTAGGCGCATATCTTGGCATAGCTATGATAATACCTTTATACATCAAAAGTACTAATTCATGATGGCATGATCGATGTAGCATTATGTGCACAGCTAAATGCACAAAATGGTAACTTTTTACAAATAAATGTCTCCTCTGGCTTATACTTAAAAAATCCATTCATCAAGAAGCTCATCCAAGTCACCTTTATTAGTTTTGAGAGCTTTGCTAATCCTTCTTAATTGTTGCCTTATTCCCCCCTTAAAACCTCTCTTAGCAGCTCTCTGCTTGCCTTCAGGCGTTTTAGGCCCCGTCGACTTCTCCCACGGTTGCCAATTCCTTATCAGCTGCGATTGACGAGCCTTGCGCTCCTGTGTCCAACCGTTCACCATGATGTTCCTCCAATAGTTGGTTTTGCTTATTTTTTATTTTTCCCGCGCGGGAGGCAACAGGAGTTCCATTATTATTCACTTGCTGATTGTGACCTATGTTAGCTTGCTTTACGAATGCAACATGAGGAGGGTTTTTGATGTTGGCTAATGTTTCAATCGTGGCTCTGCATTGAGTCTGCGCTTTAAGAGCTAATCTCATATATGCTTCAGTTTGACTAACATAGTCCCGATTCGATGCTCTACAGGCTAAATTGTTAAACATCATATCCAGTGTATGGGCTTGTATAATCAAAACATTTTCTAAGCATTCCAAATCCCCATCTTTTATTTTTTTTCCAGCTTCAATGAGATTTTGAAGAGCAACGTTAGGATCAAGATCTTTTAGATACTCTGAATAAGTGCATTGTGTTATAGCACCTAGCATCAATGAACCTTTGCCCTTTTTTGTGTATTGAGTAATTGGGGATTCATCTGATCCTGATACAGTTTTAGCTTTCTCTTCTTTATCTTGCATATTAATTTCCACTCGTTTTATATATTAGTTTTGTGTAGCTTACGCCTTAGCTTGTATGATTCATTATTATGATTATACTGAGAACAATGTGAACATTGAGAACACTCAAGATCTATAACCATTTTCTAGTCATCAGGGTGTTCTCAGCTCATTCAATACTGAGAACATTCTGTTTTTTAGCAATATCTTCAAGATTCACTAATCCCCTCCTCTTTTGGTTGAACGTAATACATATAAGTCGGACATCCATGAATGCGTTTTCTTTTGCTATATCTGCCGTTATCTTTTTCTATAATCCAACCAAATTTATCTAAGGCTTTAGCAACTCTTGGTAAAGGATATCCACCTCCAGCTTTTTGCATTTCATCTGAGAAAAACATATAAATACGTTCACCTTTGATATCAATAAAATAACCTGCTCTCTTGCTGATCTGTTTTGATTGTATTGAGTCAATGTCTGAAAATCGTGAATCACCATATTGATTTATGTAGGTTCTCACGCTCTTCAAGATCTTTTCATCTTCAGTCAGAGCATTCTGTTGAGATGATTGCCAAATGTTAAACGCATTTTTTACTGATAATGTGACACTTCCTCGTTCCAAGGGTATCAAATCATATTCAGCTGCAAGCTCCCCAGCCATACATATTAATGCAAATGATGCCGCAGCTCTTCCAACAACTGAATTTCGGGCCTGACATGCTAAAATTTGAGTTATTTGTTGATGTAGCTCTCGAAGATTTCTCTTCTCGTCGATTAGTCGAGAAATGAATGCTGGACCTATACAGCCAAAATTTTTACATCTTACTGTTTTTAGATGATCTGCAAATTGTCTTCCATTTTCAAACCCATGCAGTTCATCAAAGATACCATGAGAATGTTCAAATGGAATATTTAATAACCGGACTTCCTGACCAGTATATGGATTTTTACCTACTTCATTCATGACACCTGCTAAAGTTTTTTCTCCAGTTGAAATCACTGTAAGATGCCAACGATATATTCTCCTTGCTTTTCCTGCTCGATTGGAACGTTGTTTTCCCTGGCCATTAATAAGCATATAGGCAATTTCTCCAATATCATTTGGATCTATTTCACCTATTTCATCAAGTATTAAACAAGTATCATTTCGCGCTGCAGCTATACCTTCAATACCATTACTTGTTGAGCGCCATGTTCTTTTTATATCTGGCGCTCCCCAAATGCTTGCTGCAATATCAGCTGCAGTGCTTTTACCACTCGAAGAGTCACCCACTATATGTATACCAAACCCCTGGTGATCAACTTTTCTCAATAATGGTCCTGCTAATGCGGTAGAAATGGCAACAATTAGAGACACATTACCAAAACAATACTGCCCTATTTCTTGTTTCCAGCTATCGATAGTTCCAGAAGTTTTAAACTCATTAACCTCATGAGAGTCTGATTGAAATACAACTTTTGGCTCTCCAATAACTCTATCAGGAAGTAAAAATACTCCATCGTGCCATCCGATATTAGTGGCACATTGTCTTCTTTTGTCAGGATGTTGACTGTTTATATAGGTTAAGATATCATTTTTCTTTCTGTTATTAATCTCCAAACCCAAATCCAATAACACTCCTATTAGTTCATCTCCTCTACCTTTAAGAAAATTCATTGGCATAGTCCAAGTATGCCAATTTCCATTACTATTTCTCAGCTTAAGAATTCGACCGTAGTCATCATCATCTTTTGAAGAGGTTATAGCTTCTATAATGAGCGGATCACAGATCCAATCATCAGTTTCAATTGATCCATTCTGTGTTTGCTTTAATCCATGATGATAGACACCGGCTTTTTGCAATTTACAGTTAAATTCAAATGGCTCTAAGTAACAATTAAAATATGGTCGAACTAACTCTACTGGCTTCTCCATTATCGTAATTATCTTGTTCTCAGCTTTATTATCGATGAGATCATCCTGAGCACTCATGTTGCTCTCGTTATTATTGGGATGTTCCCAACGTTCTCTATGTTCTCTTTGTAAAAATATGTCTTTCATAGTGACTCCTGTTTAGAAGCCAACCAACATGCAAGATCATTAAAGTCGCTAAGTGATTCTGGTGCGTCTTCAGGCCATTGGGGTCGAGAGAAATAGGCATTTGCTGCTAAAGCAGCTTTTCTGCCCTTATTAATTCCAGGGTTGTATGGATTTAATTTATCATCATCAGCACAAACTACAATTTTAGAACTTGGATATCTCCACCTTGCACCTACTGCAACAGGCTCTAAATTCCCTGCATCAAGTGCGGCTATTACAGTCGAATCTGGATAATCTTGAGCAAGAGTTGCTCCCGTAGCTATTCCTTCTGGTATCAGGATTCTTGACCTAGACGAACCCTCTTGAAGAAGCACAAATTTACCTTTTTTATTGCACCCAGTAGGTCGAAACCTTTTATTGGAATCTGGATAAATAAATTGAAGACTCCATATACGCCCATTAAAGTCAGTAATCGGATATACTAAGCAATTGCATTTCTGACGACCAATAAAGGGATTAATTCTTTTTTTAACTAAGTAAGGATGGTTTGGATCAGCTGGACCCAAGGAATCCCATATTAATTTTGCTTCATACGAGGCCTGCTCATGCCTCTTATCAATTTTTATTTTTTCTTCTGTTATGATTCTTTTTAATTTAGCTTTATGTGTTAACAAATCAAATTTTAATATCTTTTTGGGGTCCTGGGGGTGCCAAATGAATGGTCTCCCACCACGCCTCCAGTCATTAAAAATGCCTGTGAGAATTTGCCCGTTACCATATAATATATACCAACCTGGTTTATCGCCTTTTTTACTTCCGTTAGAAAAGCGATGCAATTTACCATCAGTATAAACTGTTGACGGTGGCTCAAAGCCATGCTCAATCATTGCTTCTCTAAAGTTACTAACGTAATTACTCATTAGAAATTCTCCAAACCAAAACGATTATTTAACTCTTCTGTAGCATCCCAGTTCAAAATGCCTTCGTTATGAAGTGTCATAATTAAATTTTTAGTTACAGAGCAAATCACGTTTATATGGCTTTGTGTTTCTAAATTTTTGACCACTTCACTATTTACTCTTTTAGAGGTTTTTCTCTTAATCCTCATATTTTCTCCTATATTGCGCTCTATCTGCGCTCATTATTAAATTTCCTTTGCGAATAAAGAGTCTCCAAGGGATTATTCATCCTTGTATTCCTTGCTTAATTTTTCACGCCATCTCTTAGCTGCTTCAACGGAGATTATTGTCCTTCGTCCCAATTTGATTATTTCAGGCCCCTTACCTTTTTTTAAAAGATCGTAAAACATAGTCCTCCCCATGCTGTGATCAGCACAGAACTCATTTACTGAAGATGCGGGTTTTTGTTTCATAGCGTACTCCTGGATGTTCATAAGAGCACGCATGATAAGATAAAAGTATTTAAACTTCGTGAGACGAAATTTGGTTAGATTCGGTTAAAAAGTGTCTCTTGAAATTAAGAGGAAATTATGATTGGACTTTTAAATCTACTAATATTTTTTTAAATAAAATACTTGCATGGGTATCGTAGGTATATTGACCAGGAGGTTGGAACTTAAAAGGAGGGGAAAAGCTAAAATCCACAAAAATCTCAAACAAAAACGCCCAGTTTTTGTAGTTTTGCTTATAGTACCTCAATTCTTTTTCAAGTTTTGGAGTTGTATTAAATCGTTCAAAAAATTTCGTTTTGCCACTTTTCCTTTCAGATGAAGTCTGCTCCATTGCATGTTTTGCAAGCGTATTAATTGCTTCACGTCTCGAACAACGATGCGCTTCTCTAAACGCTTTTATGGCCAAATGAAGGAAGTACGAATGAACCATTCGCTCATGTTCATCCCGGAGCTTTTCTGGTTTTTTGAGCCAAGGAAAATATACTGTAGCTTTTTGGTCATTTTGATGACACTTAAGGAGGATGCCTGAAATGTATTGATTGATTAGATTTGAAGATTGGACTTTATCAGCAATCCTTTGCTCAACATTAAATACTACCCAGCAAAGCCATTGCGCTCGTATCGATGCATTTTTGGCAGTTTCTACAATCTTTCCTTCTGAATCGTCCTGGGTATTATCATTACTATTTTTAATGTGTTCTGCAATTTTGCAATAATATTCTTCCATGGAAGTTACTCAAAAGTTACATACGCTGATAATTCTATTCGACGGGATTTTTGATATGTGATTGATTTGAATACCAAATTAATGGCGTCCCCAAGGGGATTCGAACCCCTGTTACCGCCGTGAAAGGGCGGTGTCCTAGGCCTCTAGACGATGGGGACCTAGATTTTATTCTTCGCTCTTTGTCTTTATGCCTCGTTGCCTTCAAGTTCTCGCAATCCTCATGTACTTAACTCTGTACATTCCGGTTGCTCGACTCTTGGCGCCTTGCCTAAAGCCAAATAAGCTCGAAAAAATATTCTTCTCTCTTTGCACTACATGCCGAAGCTAAGTTAACCAGCTTTTGGTGGAGCTAGGCGGTCTCGAACCGCCGGCCTCTTGCATGCCATGCAAGCGCTCTACCAACTGAGCTATAGCCCCAGGATAGAGGCGACGATTCTACGTCCACTTGCACTCAGAGTCAACCCTCTGGAAACATCTCTGTTTTAAGACTTAAAGCATCCTGTAGGCGCTGCAAGGATTTCTCTTTTCCAAGTAAAGCGAGCGTGGTATCAATTGAAGGTGAAACTGTGCCACCAGTAACCGCAATGCGAATGGGTTGTGCAATAAGCCCCAGTTTAATACCTAGCTCTTCGACCACAGATTTAATTGCATTGTTAATGGCTTCAGGCTTCCAATCATTGACTGTTTTCAGTTGGTTAATAATCGCAGCCAAAGCATGAAAAGCTTCCTGATTAAAATGCTTATTTAAGCTCTCTTCATCAATGACAACATCTTCTTGAAATAAAAATTGGCTCTTTTGAACTATCTCCACTATCGTCTTACAACGATCTCTTTGGGCAATCACGATTTGCTCTAGTGCTGGCCCTTTAGAGACATCTATGCCTAATCTGTCAAAATGCCATGCTAATTCTTTGGCTATTTCAGCTTCGGGCTTGGTTTTTAAATAATGTTGGTTTAGCCATAATAATTTCTCAGGATTGATGGCTGAAGCTGAGCCATTAATAGCATTGACATCAAACAGTTTAATCATCTCATCCACAGAAAATATTTCGGTATCACCATGCGACCATCCCAAACGGACCAAGTAATTCAATAATGCTTCTGGCAATATCCCTTGCAATCGATAATCCAACACACTCGCCGCGCCATCACGCTTAGATAATTTTTTACCATCTGGCCCTAACAACATCGGCATATGTCCATACTGCGGGATCTTAGCGCCTAAAGCTTGCAGAATATGAATTTGCCTAGGGGTATTATTAATATGATCATCCCCTCGCAGTACATGGGTTATTCCCATTTCCCAATCATCTACAACGACGGTGAAATTATAAGTGGGTGTACCATCGCTTCTGACCAAAATTAAATCATCTAATTCGGTATTTTGAATTTCAATTGGCCCTTTAACTAAATCATTGAAAGCGATTGATCCAGTTTGTGGTGTTTTAAAACGTATAACATAAGGCATATTATCGTGCGGAGGATGAGGAAAACGTAAGCAATAACCATCGTACCGAGGTTTTTGCTTGGCCGCGATTTGTTGATCGCGCAATACTTCTAACCGTTCTTTTGTGCAATAGCATTTATACGCATGGCCATCATTCAAAAGCTGCTTTGCAACCTGCTTATAACGATCAAAACGCTGCGTTTGATAAATTGGACCTTCATCCCAACGCAAACCCAACCACTCCAAACCGTCTAAAATGACTTGTACGGCTTGATCAGTTGAACGCTCTCTATCGGTATCTTCAATGCGTAAAATAAATTTTCCGTGTTGATTTTTTGACCATAACCAACAAAATAATGCCGTGCGAGCACTACCGATATGCAGATCCCCGGTCGGACTAGGAGCAAAGCGTGTGATGACCATATAGCTACTTAATTTATCAATAAAAGATGGTGAACATTTTAACAAAAAACTCCACCTTACCCACTATTTATTAAAGCTATTTTGATATGATATGACCTTCCTTGAAGGTAAAGGTAAGTAAAGATGGGGTATCTAAACGATTTTATAGCATTAGGAGTGATCGGATTATTAGGCGCAATAAGTCCAGGACCTGACTTTGTGGTCGTCACTCAATCAAGCTTATCCCATGGCAAAAAAGCAGGGATGGCTACCTCCTTAGGCATTTCCTTAGGCTGCTTAGTCCATATCACTTATTGTGTACTTGGCATCGGGGTTATCGTTGCAGAGTCTATCGTCTTATTTAATATCATTAAATATCTTGGCGCAGCTTATCTTGTTTATTTAGGGATAAAAGCACTGCGTTCATCCAACACACTTCCTAAAATAGAAAAAACCTTCCATGCAATGAGCACTCACCATTCTCTTTTTAGTGCATTCAAGAAAGGACTTTTAGTGAATTTGCTTAATCCTAAGGTGACTTTATTTATTTTAAGTATTTTCACTCAAGTCATCTCTCCTGAAACACCTTTATTAATTCAAGCAAGCTTTGGGATTGAATTTGCAGTGATTGCCTTTTGCTGGTTTAGCTTATTGTCATTTATTTTAGATAATCCTGTATTCAAAAAACGTTTACAATCCGTTCAAGGTTATGTTGAAAAAATATTAGGTGGCTTTTTAATTTTATTAGGCATCAAAGTGGCGACTATCACACAATGAGTTTAGTTTTAGAAATTATTGCTAAAATAGGCCTGTTTTTTTGTCAGACTTATGTGCTTGCAAGTATCTTTCTGATTGGTTTTTTCTTTATCAATAAGAAAATATTTAGCCGCACTCTGCTACTTGTTCTATTCACAATGATTTATAACGTCTACTTAAAATCCATTTGGAAAATGCCTTTACCACCTCCTCTTGAAGGCTGGGGGTTCCCCAGTGGTCATATGCATACAGCCGTGGTATTTTGGGGATGGCTAGCTTATGAATACCACAAAGCGTGGTATTATGAGATAACTTTTTTCCTATTATGTTTAATTGGTTATGGCATTCTCTATCATGGTTATCATTATCCTATCGATATTTTAGGCGCTATTGGATTTGGTTTATTATCCATTATTTTATATGCGTTACTACAACGCCTCCCCTACTTTAAAGAAAAGCTCTATCGACTAGGATATTTATTAATTCTTTTGAGTCTAGGGATTTTACTTCTGTTAGGATCCAACTTTATCAAGCCGCATCAATGGCAAGCTTTAACAGTATTAATTGGATTTACCGTTGCTTGTACGCTGTTACAATATAAATCCAATGCTACAAGTTAGTTAGCATAGAGTGCATATGCTCTTACTATCTGTACCCTATTTTGATAAAGTTTAGTCTGCATTCATTCTAAAGGTTTACAATGTATTTAGGCCCCCAAAAAAACAAAGTCAGCTCAGAGCAAGAAATAGATATAAAACAATTTGTTTATGAGAAATTTAGCACCCTTCTTAATTTCCCAAGTGAAGAGGGTACCTGCAAAAAAATGATACGTTTAAGCCATCTTAAACCTGAATGGGCTGAATATGCAGTTGTTTTTGGTCATCGTGCCGATTCTAAGCATGCACAAATTGTCCAAGATGAGCGCAAATATTTAGCGCACCTACAAGAAAATAATTATCCAGTGGTAGAAGTGATTGGCAAAGAATTTGTTGTTGCACTCGACCAAACCGGTAACGAGCGGTTTGGTATGGTCATGCGCTATATGCCAGGTATTTTTATTGAAGCAAAAACAGTACCCCCACTAAAAATATATATTATTGCAGCCCTTCTCGGTATTGAGTACATCAGACCGCAAGAAGCATGGCTTGCACTCAATAAAAAACGTTTACTTGATGATATTGAAGAAAAGATCAAAAATCCTATTTTATTTGCAAAACTTCAGACAGGTGCAAAAACTTTAGAACATAATTTTGATACGCTCATCGCGAAATTTGAACAAGATCAAGAAATGGTGGTCGATCTGCAAATGATCATTTCATCAGAAGGTACTCTCACGATTATTGATCCTTTAGATGTAGTCAAACAAAATCAGGATGAGTGTCTTTCCATTCTACCCGATGCACCTAAGCCTAATGATGATCTTTTAAGGTTTATTAAAAACACAAGAAATTGGCTAAAATTAGCCAAGCAAACCTGTAGCAAGATTTGTTCTGCTCAGCATTATGCAGATTTATCTTCTTTATTAAACTTAGATGTTGAACCACTGGTATTTTCCACCCGTTCAGATCCGAGGGGGCATTCTCGAATTAGCCAGATTAAATCTCAATCCCAGTCCCAAGCGCCTAGCCCAACGACAAAAAAGCTATTTTTTTAAAGCGGTTTTATTGATGAATTTTCATCATCTTCATAATGGGTTATCGTCAGTTGATCGCTGCTAAAAGAAAGTTTTCTTTTTGCACTTTCTGATGATGATGCAGAAAGTTGTACTGCTGAAAACTGAAAAGCGATTATTTTACTTGGTGAATCTAGTAAATCGCTGACCTGTTCTTGAATAATAGCTCTTTGTTTCTTTGTAGGAGATGTTTTCAGCACTTTTTCAGGAGACGACTCTGGTGATTTTCTTTTTGTTATTGTTGTGCGCGGTAACTTTTTTCTTGTCAGTGACGAAGGAGAAACATTCGGCATGGATGAAGAAGCTGGTAATAAACAAGCGTTCTGTTGTGCTAAAGGGCTTTGCCGATAAAGTTGAGAAGACGCGGTCTTCATCAGCAATGATTTACGAATATTACATGATGTAACTGCAACTTTTGGTGGCATCGTAATAAATTTTTGCATTTCTTGATTTGAAGATAATTTCGAGATAGTAGAACACCATTCTAAGCAATTATTCAGCATGGTTTGCCCAAGGCCTAATTGTTTAATAAATGCTTGATTGTCTTGAATACTATCATCTAATAGACTGTGATAAATATTAGTATTGTCATACCTAGCTTTAACATGCACAACATCAATTGGATCTATAATTGAAACATTTCCTTCTTTTGTTACAAGAAGTTGCAAATCGGCAATACGTACGCCATTTGTTTCTAAATTCATAATAATGCTCAATAAAGCACGATGTAAGTTAAGTGCAAATTGTTTGACTTGAATAAAAATTTCAGGCTTCGCGGAAAAAAGTTGATGAATCTTTTGATCTATTGCTATTTTGTGTAAAACCCAAGCTTCTCCAGTTACCGGTATATCTATACCTAAGGCAGCAATAATCAGTTTTTGGTGTGCAGATTCAAAATCTTTTGAGTCAATGAGGGTTGAGTCAGGAACCCATTGCATTAATACTGCTTGTCGATTTAATTGGAATTCAAATACATCAGTATAATATTGAATGGTAGGCAAGCCGAGTTCTGCCAATTTTGATAAAAGTATCTTCTCTTTGCTCAGCATATCTTTATTAATTGCTGAGACACTTGCAACAGCAACTTCATGATTAAGCGCATAAAGTGTTTTAAATGACCCCGAAATGGTGGTTAAATTATCAAAATCAAGTTGATGAGACTGCAAAATTGCTCTGATTTCATCAATAGGTAATGGTCGCTGCGCAAGAAGTGCAAAGATTCCGTCTAACATTTTTATCACCCAAGATTAATAAATACACAAAACCATGCTTTGTGTATTTATATTGAAAAAATTATTTTTGCTATCATGAAAGTTTTGGTAAAAACAACATGACTAATCGAATATAGCCAGATCCCTAGGCAGGTATTGTTCAGCACATTTGTTAGTTAACCTAACAACAGCAAATAGAGTGTACACGAATCAAAATGATTTATCAAGGGCAGCCTTCGCTGCCCAAGAAATCTCAGCAAATCTAAATTGTTTTTGCGTTTATTCTAGCGCCATCATTTTCCGAAGATTGAAAATAACTCGCAGGAGGAGGCTGAGTGCTCTTAAGCGACAGTTTACGAGAACCGCTTGGCGCGGTTATTTTTACTTGCTGAAATTGAAATGCAATTTCCTTATACCCAGATTCAAAAAGTTCTTCATGTGATGTTTGTTCTTCTTTTTGCGCTGATAATATTTTAATAGCTGGGGTATTTGGAGAGTGATTTTCCTTTTTTGTAAGTAATGTAGGTGGTAATGATGCTTTCAATGGCGATGTCTTCGCATGATGATTGAGAGATAATGCTTGAATTTCAGTTAGAACGCCTTTTGCTGGCCGTAAAGCTGTTTTTCGTGTGATAGCCGGTGATAAACAAATCTCTTGCGGATGAACTTAATGCTGGCAATGAGGATTGCCTAGGGAAATGTGTTGCTGATAATGAAAACTCCCTATGACCTTGATTAGAAAGTCCTTTCTTCAATATTGATTTTCGAATATCTAATGTCGCAACCTCTTGCTTTGACGGTGCTAAAAAGTATAACAGCATATCAACATTTGAAGATAATCTGGCTATTTCAGAACACCATTGTAAACAATTATTGAGCATGTCCTGCCCCATTATTAATTGTTGAACAAAATCAGGCCCATTCTGAACGCTTTCATCTAATAAGCTAAGGTATACGTTTGAGTTAACGATGGAGGATTTAATTTTTACCACATCAATAGGATCAATGATTGAGACTGCGCCTTCTTTGGTTACCAGAAGCTGCAGATCTGCAATCCGCAGCGCATTACTTTCAAGTTTATTAATAATATCAAGTAAAGCCTGATGTAATGTTTTAGCAAACTGTTGAACGTGAATAAATAATTCAGCATTATTTGCAAACATTTTATTAACGCGTTGCTCTATCATGTCTTTATATAAAACCCAAGCCTCACCAGATACTGGTAAGTCTATCCCTAATGCTGCAATCATCAGTTTGCGTTGCGCTGATTCAAAATCTTTTACATCAATCAGGGTTGCATCAGAGATCCATTGTAATAGCACAGCCTGATAGTCTTGAGGGAGTTCAAATACATCAGAATAGATCTTGATGGCAGGTAAACCAACGTCTTCAAGTTTCTGTAGAAGCTTTTTCTCTTTGCCTAACATCGTACTTGCTTTAGTACTTGCTACAGCATATTCCTGGTTGAGGGGATAGATTGTTTTAAATGAGCCAGATACTGATTTTAAGTTAAATAGTTGTTGTTGATGAGTCTGCAACATTAATTTGATCTCATCTACAGGTAAGGGATTTTGTTCAAGCAGTGTAAGCATAGAATCTAACATTTAATTTTACCCACAGTTAAAAAATGCACAAAACAAACGCTTTCGCTATGCATTAATATCAAAAATTTATTGATTGCTGTCATGGCTTTTTTTGATAAAAGCGTGATGACTTGTCGAATATAGCCAGATCCCTAGGCAGGTATTGCTTAGCAATTTGTTAGTTAACAACTAAACAACAAGAAAAGAGTTTACATAATACACCATCACTTTTCAAGGTTTAAGCCGGTTTTGGCTGCTCTATTAAACCTTGGGGCGTAAATACAAAAATACGATCGGCTGATCGAATTGTTTCAGGACGGTGAGCGATGATAATCCGGGTCACTTTCAAATGCTTAATCGCGGCATTGACGGCTTGCTCTAAGGCTACATCTAAATGACTTGTCGCCTCATCCATAAACAAAATTTTAGGTTGCTTATATAAGGCTCTGGCCAAGACAACGCGTTGTTTTTGACCTCCTGATAAAGTCATTCCCATATCACCAATTAAGGTATTGTAACCCATTGGCATCGCCGCAATATCATGCGCAATCACAGCCATTTGAGCGCACTTTTCAATATGTTGTTGGTCTAAATTGGGATCAAAAAAGCTAATATTTTCGCTGATAGATCCTGATAACAATTGATCATTTTGCATCACAGCTGCAACTTGTGCTCGAAAATTACTTAAACCTAATCTAGATAATTCGATATCATCGATAAAAACTTTGCCCTTCTCAGGCGCAAATAAACCCATCATGACTTTCATCAATGTTGTTTTACCACAACCAGAAGGTCCAACTAGTGCTATCGATTCACCGGCATTAATAGTCAGATTAATGTTGTTCAATATATAGGGTTCATTTTCACTGTAACGAAAGCTTATGTTTTCAAGTCTAACGGAACCTTTTAAATCTGGGGCTTCTAATAAAGTACCCTCTTGGACTTCTGGTGTTTCTAAAGCGATATCACCAAGTCGTTCTAAATAAAGACCTAACATTTTCAAATCAATAAAGTTCTCAATTAATGCAACCGCTTTGCCAATAAACTGTGATTTATATGACATGTAGGCATATAACATACCAACGGTAAATTGATTGGCTAATACAAATTTCGCTGCAAAATAAATGACGATGATATTTTCAATACCAAATAGCAATGAGTTGATAGATTTAAATGCTATTGAAAGCTTTTGCATACGAATGCCTGAGTTAATTTTCTCAGCATTACGATTTTGCCATAGCATTTGGCGTTGATTTTCTTTTCCAAAAATCTTGATACTTTGGGTTGCTCTGATCGTTTCCATGAAATTGGTGTTTTCTTTTGCACCAGCAATAATGGTTTCTTCGGTCAATCCTTTTAATGGACGATACCAAAGAAAGCGAATAATCCCATAGAAAAACAAAGCAATTAAGGCCAAACAAGCCAAAAATGGAGAGTAAATAAATAACATGATAAGGGTGGCTATCGCCATCATGCCATCAACAATTGCTTGAATTAACCCTGTTGTTAATAATTTTTCTATCTGACCTAATGATCCAAAACGTGAAACAATATCCCCAATATGACGTTTTTCAAAATATGGTAAAGGTAAGCGAATTAAATGACGAAAAAGATTAGTCGCCATTTGAATTGATAGCATACTACTGAAACTCATGAGCAAGATTGAGCGCAAGGTGGTTGTACCAACCTCAATGACCATGAGTAATAAAAAGCCTAAAGCCAACACTTTCAAGAAATTAACATCGTAACTCGTCAATACATCATCAACGACAAATTGCATGTACTGCGGGCTAAGAAGCGAGAATAATTGCAACGCAACAGAAAGTAGAAAAACTTGTATCATTGCACGCTTTAGGCCAACGATACGCTCCCAAAACATCCAAAGCGGAATTTTGCGCACTTCGTCTTTGGGGGTAAATTTTGGTGTAGGAGTTAATTCAAGCGCAACACCAGTAAAATGTTTTGAAACTTCGGCAATAGTTAATTTGCGCACGCCCTGAGCAGGATCATGGATAACCACATGTTTTTTGCTGACACTTTTAAGTACAACAAAGTGGTTCATATCCCAATGTAATATTGTTGGGGTACGAAGCTGATCCAGCTGATCAAGTTCCAATCTTAGAGGTCTACATGCAAAATCCATTTTATCGGCTGTTTGCATTAAGGTATGAAGCGTTGTTCCCCTAAGAGAAATAGGATATTGACGACGCAAGGTATTAAGATCGATATCATGGCCATGAAAACTTGCCACCATAGCAAGACATGCCAGTCCACACTCAGCTATTTCAGTTTGTAAAATGACAGGTAACCGATGGCCCCCAGAAAATTTTAACAACTCTAAAGGATTTTGCATTACAACTTTCCTTTTAAGCTGAGAATTGGATCTAATATGCGACTAAACAAAGTTTGTCTTTCTAAGATGATATCGGCTTCTAAAGACATCCCTGCTTGCAAAGGAAACTCTTTTCCGTAAGCCACCACATGCTGGCTTTTTAAATCGACAGTAATGCGATATACCGGTTCTTTTAAATCTAATGGAATAGGTAATTCTGCAGGTAAAAGCACATGTTTCGAAATAACACTCACCGTTCCTTCATAAATCCCAAACCGTCGATAAGGAAATGCATCGAATCGAATACGGACAGATTGTCCTGGAGTAATAAAACCTATTGCTCTAGAGGGTAAAAATAGCTCTGCTTGCATTTGTGCATCTTTAGGAATAATGGCTAAAAGAGGAGTATTGTTATTAGCCATTTGTCCATCTTTAGCTTGCAACCCTGTGATAGTGCCAGCAATCGGTGAACGGATTTCAAGACCACGTCTACCTTGAATTTCGGCTGTACGTTGTTTGAGTTCAGAAATATTATTTTCTATTTCATGAATACGTGATTTTGTTTTCAAAGGTAATTGATCAAGCTCAGATTCAGCCTGAGACAGTGCGTTTTGCTTTGCAGATTTGGTACTTAATAATTCTTGATAACGTTGTCTTTGTACTAACAACTCTTCATATATTTTTTGATAGTCCATTTGGGATATATTTTTGCTTTCGAGCAATTTTTTTAAAGACTCAACCCTAGCTTCTAAAATTTGTACTCTATCTTGTTGAGATTTAATATTTTGAGCAATCTGGCCTAATTCATTTTTTAAGCCTTCCACTTGTGTTTTCAATTGAGCAGTTTGAGCAACCTCTAACGATTTTTCACTTGTAATGCGTTCCTGTTGATGATCCAAAGTTGATTGCAACTCTTGTAATTGCAAAGTGTCAATATCACTGCCACCTTGCACTGAACGTTCAGACAAAATAGTAATTAATGTTTGCCCTTCGACAACATCATCACCTTCACGAACATGAACTTTTGCAATGGTACCTGCTTGAGGTGCGTATGTTTTTACTATCCCTTTATCAGGTAGTAAATATCCATGCACCGTTTCTTTACGTGCATAAGTGCCCCAAAATAAAATGGCCAAGATGAGAGCACAAATGACAACAACAACGCTTACAAGCAGAGTTAAAGGCAAAGGCTGGAGTAAAATAACATCGCCGTAAAGTCTGTCTTTACGGTGCTCGAGTGCTTCTTTTCGAAATAAAGATGATGTCATTATATTTGATGCATTATCACACTTTTGAAATTTGCCACATTATAACTTGTCGGAACATCTTGGGATAGAAAAAACCGATAAAGTACGCCCTCTAATCTCGTTCACCATCATAAGGATAGCGATGAAGCCTGAGATATTGCTCCATGTAGCGATAAGGATAAGGCATTGATCGGTCAGGATCGCAATAATAGGCCCGACCTTGCGCAGTCGGCCTAAAATTTTCTAGCGGAAGGATACCAGCAGTGGTATCAGCCCAAACAAGATGGGTAGCTCCAAGTTGTGCAGCTTCATCAAGTGCTTGATATTTTGCATATTGTTCGCCAATTGGTATCGCTAAGACGGGAGATCTTCCTGTCACCCCACCCAAAAATGCACAATCGGCAACCATCTCGGGATAGGCAGGAATGATTCTTTGAGCTCGTTGGCTAGGTTCTATAGCGCAGCCTAAAGCTGTTATCGCTAAAGAAATGATCAGCAATCCCTTAATAGAATATTCCATCTTAGCTCCCCTGAATATTCTCTATATTATAGTGTAAAACTATTTAATTTGATTATCTAAGGGGGAGCCTATTGGACGACAATATGTTTCTTTTAAAAAGAAAGAAAGAAAGCAAGCTGACAATGTTGCTACAGGTAAGATAAGCATTGCTGTTTGATAACTATCGACACTATAGATTTTTGCTTGATCTACAAGTTGACCGTTCCAGGTATAATCCAACACTTTCGCGACAACAACTTGGCAAATTGCAAAAGAGCTTACTAAAAAATTTGTCACAGCCACAACCGTACCAGACAAGTTCTGAGGACAGTTTTCCCGGCCCACGGCAAAGCAAATAACCTCTGTGCTGGTAACAACCCCAATAAAAAATAACAATAATTTCACTTGAAGCAAGGACAGATTCGGACAATATAAAAATATCAATAATAAAATGGTCGACAGCAAAGCCCCGACAATAAGTGGTGTTCGTCGACGCTGAATCTTGTCAGAAATATAGCCCGCTAAAGGAGCGCCAACTGCTATACCTAATAAAATCATGGTAACGGCACGAGCTGCATCTTCTGCGCTAAATTGATGAATCGTTTGTAAATAAAGCTTGCCCCACAATTCTGGAAATACCATGGTGGGAGTCCACAGCAAGCCACCAATAATGCCGTTAATCCAAATTTGCTTATTCTTCATGGAAAAGCGGATTTCTTGCCACAATTGGCTATAACTGCCACAAGCCGCTTTAGCCTGTTCTTGAATGGATGCCCCTTTTAAGTGCGATGGGGAGTTACGCACAACTAGCCAGATAATAGGAACGAGAATAAAACCGATATAACTAGAGTAGAGAATGGTATCTCGCCAACCAATCTTTTGTATTAGATCGCCGAGAATAATATCACCCTGCATTGCACCAATCATGCCCAAGGTGGTAGTTAATCCTGAAATCATGGCAAAACGGTTAGGCGGCAACCAATTCGATGCTAGTTTTAATACGCCCACAAAGGCGAATGCTGATCCAAAGCCAATAGCAAAGCGTCCACTAGCAGCAATCCACCAAGAATCTGTTGCTCCAAATAAGACAGTTCCAACAGCACAGCAAAAGACTGCCATGGTTAAAATCCATCGCGGACCATAGCGATCCATAAAAAGCCCAACGGGTAATTGCATTGGAGTATACGCGTAATAATAAAAGGCACTAAGGTGCCCAACTTGTGTTGCATTAAGGTATTGATTATTGATGCTAAAGGCACGCTGTAGCTCAGGTACCATCAATCCCGGTGTGATGCGTAATAGATATTCATAGCAATAAAAAGCTGCTGCCAAGCCACAGATGACCCATGGCAAGACATTAATTACGAATGACGATCGTGGCGTCGTATCAAGTGATGAAGCGCCAGTTCGTGTTAAGGGAACTTTCCCAGTCATTTAACTTTTATATCACCTGTATTTCGTCAAAGGGAAAACTTACGGCATTAGCGAGCGGCGATCAAGTGCCCTTTCTCTTTTCTTTGGTATTTACACGTCTAGATCAGTTGGTTTTCCAACAAAATAACCTTGGACTCCATCCACTCTCAATTCTTGTAAAATGACAAATTCCTGTTCAGTTTCTACCGATTCTGCAATCACTGCAATCCCTAAGCTGTGAGCAATATCGATGAGTGAGCGAATAAAAAATTGATTCTCTTCCTTTTCATGGATATTTTTAATAAAACCGCCATCAATTTTAAGATAATTTAATTTTAAGTTGTACAAATAGGAGAAAGAACTAAAATTTTTGCCGTAATGATCGATAGAAGTTTGGCCTCCTAAAGCAGAAAACTTTAAGAAAAACTCTCTGACTCGCTCAATACGACTTATTACACCATATTCTGGCAACTCAATGATCAAATGTTTTGCTTTTTTGCCAAGTAATTTCGTTTCAGTAAGCAGCCATCTTTTGAATTCTTCGTCTTCTAAAGAACTTGGAGATAAATTGACCGAATAATGATTTTCATTTTTAGTCATTAAAATTCTTTGGATCACATTCTCAATCACTAATCTATCCAGTGGGATAATTTGGTTTAAACTTTCAGCCATAGGCATAAAAACCCCAGCTGAAATTATATTCGTGTCGCTTAATTTTATACGCATCAGTGTTTCATAAATTTTTTGAGTTTTATTTTCAAAAATGCTGGTTTCTTGAAAATAGAGTAATACTTTATTCTCACGTAAAACTGTTGCAAATATTGTGGCCCATTCTTGAGAACCATGCGTCTGTTCTTGTTTTTTAACTTCATCAAAATGCCATTGATTCATCCCTTGAGTTTGCGCATGTCTTAAGGCCATATCGGCTTGGGTTAAAATATCCTTTTTTGAAGATTCTTGATTAAAAGTCACCACCCCTATTGAGGCTATTTCGCTTTCTTTGCTTAAACCCAATCTGAGCAATTCATTAAACGTATTACATAAACTGGCCGCAACTTCCACTGCTATTTCTTTAGATTTATTAGGCAATATCACAAAAAAGCTGGCCCCTTTTGCATGAGAAATAATGGCATTATCAAAGGCTACTCTTTCTTGAATTGTTTTTGCGATATTAATTAATAATTTATCGCCTTCTTGATAACCATACTTATCGTTGTATTCTTTAAAATTATTCAATTCTATTAATAGTAAAGCGCCACTTATTCCCTTTTCTTTATCATTAAGCAAATATTCAAATTGCATATCAAAATATTGTCTATTTCCTAATTTTGTAACAGGATCCTTATATGCTTGTTCACGCAGCATTTCACTCACGCGAACTTGTTCTTCAAATAATTGCTTTAATCTTTTAGACATGTTGTTCATTGCTTCGACAACCAAGCGCAAATCAAGTGTCCATGGTAGGGTTTCTTGAATTGAAAATTGCTGATTGCATATTGCCAAAGCTTGTGCAGTTATTGCTCTTAAAGGTCGCAATATTATATATAGTAAGAATCCACCTAATATCACAGCTAAAAAGGCGGTCATTAAAAACCATTGTAAAGAATCAATAAATGTTAACCAAATTTGTTGATAAGCAAATCCTGGATTACTTTCAATTTTAACTTTCCCAACAATACTCCAGCCATCCATGATAAGGGCTTCTTTTAATTCAGTATTCAAATGGAGAAATTGAATAAACCACTCAGGTACGCCATGCATTTTTATTTCCTGATGACGCTCAACCAATGGAGAACCATTAGATGTTTCAATGATAATTGATTTATAGAAACCTCTATCCCACACCGCATCAACAGCTCTGCTTGCTGTTACGACATCATCGTTTTTCATGATGGTCGTTAAGGTTAATCCCAATGCTGTGGCAGTATCTTGCGAATGCGAGGCAAGTTGCTGATCCATAAATTCTTGCGTGTTTTTCACCACAAACGTAATCATGCCTGTAAACAGGCATAATAAAATTATCAAACCTGATAACATTAATTGCCGACTAAGCGTCATTTTATTCATCCTTCCATTTGGAAATTTTTCCAGATTTAATTCTTTCCTCTAATTCTACCCATCTTTTTAGATCGCTTGCCTGACCTATTTTATTACCTTTACCTAATTCTTTTGCTTGCCAAAGACCCGTACCATTGAACCCATAAATTGGTTTTAAATCTGTTCTTTTGTCGGCCGGTAATATTTCTTTATTGACATTATCTAGCACCAGCGGAACACTTTGTGGAGTTTCATAATAAGTAAGCACCATATGTGCTTGACTATAGATTTTGCTATATTGATTGAGTTTTACATACATTAATAATAATTTTTCATCAGGAACACCAAGCTCTAAAAGTGCAAAATATTTGGCTACAGCAAAATCTTCACAATCTCCTGCCCCAGACACCACAAATTCTAATGGTGTTGCCCAATAATCATCTTCACCCCAGTGATTAATATCTTTTCGGTAATCTAATAAATTGAAAAAAATATTTACGACTTCGAGTTTCTTTTTTTCGTCTATATTTTTATTGTCATTCGTTAGCTTTTGCCATGCAATAAGACGGCGTTTTGGATATTCACCGTATTTTTTACCAATCTCTTCTATATAACTTTGAGAAAATTCAACAGCAAAGGCATAACCAAATAAAGACAAGAAAGCTAGTAAAATAATTAAATGTCCACTTTTGACGAAACCAAAAGCGTTTGGAAAAGAAGATTTATCGATAGGAGGCGTTGCTCTATCCAAAATGTAACCCAATATATTTTGTATCAAAAAAAAAG
The DNA here is from genome assembly GCA_016191245.1 of Gammaproteobacteria bacterium. Taxonomy (GTDB): domain Bacteria; phylum Pseudomonadota; class Gammaproteobacteria; order Berkiellales; family Berkiellaceae; genus Berkiella. Next base: position 128,643 of record JACPOY010000013.1, read on the forward strand.
AGGGGTAGTTGCCCCTCTTTTTCATTCAACACAATTTTTGCAAAACCTGTGTTCTAGTCAAAAAGTGTTGTCGAATTATCAAAGAATCGAGAAGTACCATCCATCAAAGCAGTCGGTCTAGGTTCTGCTTGTTTTGGTAATTCCATTCTCAGACCTTCAGTGAGGCACCCTGCAGCATTAAGTATACGAAATCTACCCAACATTTCTGTATATTTACCATTCGTATAGGCTGTTCTAGCACCGAATAACTCATTTTCAGAATCTAACAAGTCAAGTAAGGTACGTTGACCAATGTTAAATTGCTTAGCATAAGCTTCACTTGTTCTGGTACTTGCATCCACATGATCCTTGAACCAGCGCAATTGCTTCTTAGCTGTTTCATATGTGCTCCAAGCTAATCTTACACTTTCAACCACTTGACGGTGTGCACGATTTTGAACTTCTTGCGCTTCTTGCATTTTGTATGCTGTGCGGCAGAGGTTTGCAAGATCTTTACCACCACTAAACAAGTTCCAACGCATTCTTAACATTGCAGAATTGTCGTCATTATCGCCTTGGGTACCATCAAGGTTATGATTACGTGTCATACCTAATTGCAAATCAAAACGAGGAACAAAGGGAGCTCTAGCTCCTTTGTGTTCAGCACGAACCACATTCACGTCTTCAACTGAAGCACGTAAAATGGGGTGATGCTTTAAGCCCATTTCCACTGCTTCAAATTCATTTGCTGGGAAATGTTCTGGATGTCCTGGCGTTGCTAAATGATTAGGAACTGGAATACCAACCTTTCTTAAAAATTCGGTTTCAGCATCCCTTAAATTTGCTTCTTCAGCCATTAAGTTGGTACGTGCTAATGCAACACGGCCTTCTGCTTGATCTAAGTCAGCTTTACGGCCAATACCACCTTCACTACGCTTTTGAATTTGACCATAAATGGCTTCATGATTGGCCAAATTATCACGATTTTCTTTAACGAGCTCTCTGCGACGGAGCACATTGATATAAGCTTCAACAGCACCGAGCGCTATATCTTGTGCAGTACCATTTACGCGCCAAGATTCTGCTCGTACTCTTGCTTTTTGCCCTTCAACGTCGTGGTACACCGCCAAACCATCGAACAACATTTGTGATGCTATTAAACTAAACTCTGTTCGAGTCTCAGTTCTAGTTCCTTTTTTGGAAAGGCTGGTGCCTCCAAGAAGCGCATTTGCTGCACGTGTTGTTGCGTTGTTAGTGTACTGCTCACCCCAACCTGCCGCTAAATCGACTGTTGGTAGGTAGCCAGCATATGATTGTCGCAATTCTTTATCGACCATGTCTCGTGTATTAGTCTCTATTAAGAGATCTGGAGAGGTCGCAAGCGTGTGACCCACCGCTTCACTAAGCGTGTACGCAAATGCTTGGCTTCCAAAAGTCAACGCGATTGAAGGTAAGAGTATTTTTAATAATCTATTTTTTGACATGTCTGTGTCCGCTCTTTCCGTCTATCCTTAAACGCCCGCAGGACGTTAGCTAATATCTAAGTAGCAGCTATTACTAGCTGGTTACCTACTTATGCTGAAACACATTAGCTAGGTTGTCCATCAGGTTTAATATACCCTTCAATGTGAAGAAAGGGAATTTTTTCAGCATTCATCGATGCAAATAATGTTATAAATATTAGCAACCAGAGTTTGCTACTAACTAAAAAATGATTGAAATCTAATGTTTACTACGTGGATCATTTGATGTTGGCGTCGAATGAGATGCTTTTGCTCCATGCCAAATTGCAGAGAGTTGCTGATGACGGTTCATATAAAGCGCAAGTTGTAATCTATCAGTAATTCCAATCTTTCGAAATATCACACCAAGATGCGCTTTCACTGTTCTTTCAGAAATATTAAGCTGTTCAGCTATTCTGCGATTGCTTGCTCCGGTTGCCACCAAGGATGCAATTTCACTTTCACGAGGTGTCATTGCTGCCACCCCTTTATCTAATCGCTTTGCTTCCGCATGTTTCACTTGAGTAATATCTTCGATTTCAATTAATAAGCGTGTGACAAATTTTCTATCAACCCATAACTCATTCATACAAACCGTTTTAATTACTTTTGGTAATAATTCTATATTGAGATCAAAGCTGCAATAGGCTTTTGCACCGAACAAAACTGCCGAAATTTCTTCACGTTGATCGGGTATTTTTGTCATGACAACAATATGCAAACTCTGCTGTATTTCTCTTAATGCAGAAATTTCATTGATGCCTGACTCGCCTAATAAACCTAAATCAACGACTAATACTTCTATTGGTACTTTTTTGAGACACAATTCTAATGATCGACGATCATGTACATCGACTTCATAGACTTCAAATAACGGTGAAAGTACGTTTCGCCATTTCGCCGCTATTTCTGGTTCTTCTGCTGCAATCAGAATCATTTTACCTTTCTCTCATTGCATTTTTCTTCGCTTTAATAATTGGTTTAAGTAAATATTCTAACACTGTCTTTTGACCTGTTAAAATATCCACTGTTGCGCTCATCCCCGGGATAATTTGCAATTGCTCGCCATGCTTACCAATTAAATAACTACGCTCGGTTGTACGCACCCTAATTTTATAAAAAGGATTACCTTTTTCATCCATGATGGTGTCAGCACTAATATGCTCTACTCTGGCTTTCAAGCCTCCATAAATTGAAAAATCATATGCTGATATTTTTACTATCGCATCTAACCCTGGTCGTAAGAAGCCAATATCAGCTGGACGGATATCCGCTTCAATTAATAAAGTGTCACCTAATGGAACAATGTTAATAAGATCTTGACCCGGCTGAACAATCCCGCCGATGGTTGTTACTTTGACCTGATTAATCGTGCCATGAACAGGAGAGCGAACAATGGTTCTGTTTACTCTATCTGCAGCGGCTGAATTAGTTTCATTGAGCTTATTATATTCAGCTTTTACGGTATTCATATCTGATAGTGCTTCGGTTTTAAAAGTGAGCACCAATTCTTCTTTTTTCTTATTTGAACTCGCAAGATTTGCCTCTAATTTTGGAATCGATAATTCAGTTTGCTCTAGTTCACCAGCCAAATCATTGACCGTTCGTTCAAGACGTAAAACTTCTACTTCGGAAACCGCGCCCTGACTTACTAATGGCTTAGTTAAACTTAACTCTTTTTTGACAAGATCAAGACTTCTTTGTAGCTGATCCTTTTTCTGCTTAGCACCTTCTAGCTCCTGGGTGCGTTGATCAGTTTCATCTTTTAATATATTCAGTTTGACTTGCAGTTCTTTTTTTCTCGATTCATATAAATTTCTTTCAGAATTCACATATTGAGGAAATTTTTCTTGAATTTCTTTAGGAAAAGCTAATTCTTCACCATTAGTTTCAGCTGTCAGGCGAATAATTTTAGCTTTTAAGGCTGCCATTTGTGTTTCATTTTCTTTTAATGAAGAAACAAATCTTGTGTCATCGATGACCATTAACACTTGATCTCGCTCAACAACATCCCCTACTTTGACTCTAATATCTTTTACGATACCACCTTCTAGGTTTTGAATAACTTGCATATTGCTTGAAGGGATAACTTTTCCTTGTCCAACGGTTACCACATCCAAAACGGCAAAGTTAGCCCAAATTAAAGCAATAAATAAAAATCCAACCGAAGCCAATAATATAATATGGTAACGAATTGGCACGCCTTCCAGTGTCGCAGCACTAGAATCGGACATGAATTCAATATCGACTTCTTTGATGTCTTCTTGTCTTTTATATTCCTGAAGTTCTCTAACTACTTCAGGTAAGCGCTTTGCGCTTTTGACTAATTGATTGATTTTATCGCGCATGAGAATGCAATTTCCCCTCTGCTAATGCTTTAAGAACCAAATCTCTTGGTCCATCAGCAATGATTTTGCTGCCATCCATTAATATCAATCTATCGACAAGTGATAGCAGTGAACCTTTATGTGTTACAAGAATAAGCGTTTTATTCTTCGACGTTTCCAATAATTGATTTTTAAACATTTCTTCTGTGCGGTTATCCATCATATTGGTTGGCTCATCTAATACTAAAATAGGTGGATCAAGTATTAATGCTCGTGCAATTGCAATCGCTTGACGCTGTCCACCAGAGAGTTTTTCTCCTCTTTCACCAACAGGCATATCAAAACCTTGTGGGTGTCTTGCGACAAAATCCATCACCCCTGAAATTTTAGCTGCTCGTAATACTGAAATATCATCAGCAAATGGAGCCCCATAAGTAATGTTATCTTTCACGGTGCCATAAAATAAAACAAGATCTTGTGGAACATAACCAATGTTTCTTCTCATAGAAGAAGGGTCAAGCTGACTAATTTCTGTTCCATCCATCAACACGGTTCCTTCTTGTGCTTGATAGAGCCCCAAAATCAGTTTTTCAATCGTTGTTTTACCTGATCCAATTCGACCGATAATCCCTACTTTTTCACCCGGTGAAATATGGAAAGTAATGTTACTCAAGGCTGGAACAGCTTGCCTGGGATATTTAAAGCCCACATCTCTAAATTCGATATCACCGTTTAATGTTGGTCGATGCAAAGGCGTGCGTCCACGTAACCGATCGGTGGGCATTTTCATCACGTTATCTAAAGATTGTAACGCTGCCATGGATTGATGATAACGTGTGAGTAACCCTGCAATCTGCGCAAGAGGCGCAAGCGCTCTACCTGTTAATATCGTGCAAGCAATTAAAGCTCCCATCGTCATTTCGCCATTTGAAATTTTATTTACCCCTAAAATGACAACGACCACACCAGCGACTTGTTGAATAAAGGCCGAGAAGCTAATCGCTGTTAAAGACAACCCTCGCACTTTCGTACCAATTTTGGCTGCCATCCCAACAGCATGTTCCCACTTTCTTTGTAATGAACTCTCAGCTGACAGGCCTTTTACAGTTTCTACTGCAGCTAGGGATTCAATAAGCATGGCATGTTTTTGACCAGCATAACGATAAGATTCTTTTACATATTTATTTAATGGTCCTTGAATCATTAACCCAGCTAAAATAACAAGAGGAACAGCTAAAATAGGGACAATAACCACATAGCCCCCAATGATAAAGATAATAGCAATGAAAAATAACACGAAGGGTAAATCAATGAGTGCACTGATTGTCGTTGAGGTAACAAAGTCTCGAAAAGCCTCAAACTGTTGCATGTTGTTTGCAAAGTTACCAACAGATTCTGGGCGAGCCTCCATACGAATGCCCATCATTTGTTCAAAAATGTTAGCGGATAAAATCACATCCGTCTTTTTTGAGGCTATATCGATAAAATAACCACGCAGCATTTTCATTAAAAAGTCAAACGTGAAAACAATTAACACACCAATCGATAATACCGTCAGGGTATCCATGGCATTATTGGGTACCACTCTATCATATACGTTCATCACAAATAGCGATGAGGCAATAGCAAATAGGTTAATGAAAAATGAAGCAACTAATACTTCAGAATAAAGCTTCCATGTTGTTGCAATCACCCCCCAAAACCAGGATTTTGGACGCTCTTTAAATCCTTCATCTGTTCTTTTATCAAAATGGAAACTAGGCCGAGCAAATATCGTATACCCTGTATATTGATTGTTTAATTGTGCTAATGAAACCGTTTTTTCACCTTCCCCAGCCTCAGGTTGTATGATTGTTGCAATTCCCTTGTCATCATTTTTGGAAACCAAAATGCAAGCTTGACGATCTTTAAGCAATAACACTGCAGGCAAAACTAAAGGCGAAATATCAGCGATTGTTCTTTTAACAATTTGCGCAGAAAGACCTGCTCTGGCAGCGGCTCTGACAAATAGTTCAGGTGTCAATCTATTATCTAATAATGGTAGACCTGCAATAAGCGTTTCTGGAGAAAATGGGTTATGTTCAAGGCGTGTGAGTACGACTAAACATCCTAATAAAGGATCATAGGCTGTACGATGAGCAGGAGGAATATCCCAATGCTCTTCCATTATCATTTCTTGAGAAGGTACAGCCTCAGATGTTTGCTCATGAGACATCAAGGAATCATGAGAGCCTGACTGGCCTTTTTTACCTTTCTTTGTGTCTTTGGATTTATCCATTATTTATCCTTAAAAGAGTTTATAATAAGCTTTAAATCTTTGTCTTTAGGGTTAAGCTTATTTAAAGTCTGGTGTGCATGTAATACACAATTTTCAAGCTTCTTCTCATCTTCAACTCTCTCTTCCACTCGGATAAAATTTTCTGCGGGTTGAATAATTCGTTTGTCTTCTTTAACAATATTAAAAAACTTATCAAAGCCAATTTTATTGAATGTCTGCTTCACATCTTCATTTTGGCAAACGATGGTTGCCCAACATACATTCTTTTTTCGTTTATTTTCGTCTTGTAGGAAAAATTTTACAATGCTTCCTAGGATCGTACTATCAATATATTTTACTTCTTGCATATCGATAATGATTTCATGATTGGGTTCGGTCTTCTCTAAAGCCGAATCCAAATATGGAGCAGTAGTGAATCGCAACGTTCCAATTAGCTTAAGAATAAATATATTATTCGTAATCAAATACATTACTTGTTCACATGCTTGCATGTCTCATTCCTATTCATTAATAAAAGAGTAATATCATCTGGGCCCCCACCTTCGTATTTTACGCCAAGAGGAACCAATATATCTTCTACCTTCATTTGTGATTTATTCACAATCTCTAATAATTTATTCTCTTTTTCTTGAAGATCTTTACCTTCCATTATTTCAAATATACCATCTGAAAACATGGCCAATGTAAATTGAAGTGGCAGTGAATAAGAATATACTTCAAACTTGGCATCTTTAAAAATACCTACTGCAAATCCTTGGCCTTTTAAAAAAACAGTTTTTTTTGTATCCCATATCACTGGGTTAGGATAGTGACCACCCACACTGTAGAGTAAAACATTTTCCTTTAAATCTAAAACACAATATATCATTGTTAGGTATTTACCAAGCTTTGCATTTAAGATGTCATCACTCAGATGCTTCAATACTTTTTCAGGATGCACTATCAAATCATCTTGGTGTAGTTGATACTGCGATAAAAATTGCTCCATTAAACTTTTTAATAAAACTGTGATGAATGCAGATGAAGCACCATGTCCTGAGACGTCTGCAATATAAAACCCTATCTTATCTTGCGTAATTTGAAAATAATCAACAAAGTCTCCACTTAGATATAATGAAGGGATAACTTTATGCGAAAAATTGTAATCTTTAAATTGAAAATTCGATTTTGGAAGCAGTTTTTGTTGCACGCTTTTTCCTGCATATTGATCTTCTTTTAACTGCCCTAAACTTTGAGTTAATTGTATATTTTTCTCTTCTAACTCTGTTCGATAATTCTTATTTTCAACCACAAGACGTCCGCGTTCTAACGCTTTACAAACGGCATGTTCTAGCACTGTCAAATTCGTGATAGGTTTTGGAATAAAATCCCAGGCACCCAGTCGCAATGCATCAATGATGTTGCTCATTACATCGGTTCCAGAAATCACAATCACTGGTGTTTCGGGTGATTCTTTAATGAGGATCTCTATCAATTCCAATCCTCCCATAATGGGCATTTGTAAATCGCAAAGAACAAGATCGGGTTTTTTTAAATGAAATATTTCTAACGCTTCTTTGCCATTATTTGCTTCATAAACAACAAAACCACTATCTTCTAAATAAGATGCAATTCGTTCTCTTAACTTTGAATCATCATCAACGCTTAAAATACGTCCATAAGAACTCACAGTTTAATCCTCTCCATACTTCTTTTCGGAAAACTGAATAAACAAACAGATATCATTTAGAATTAAAACTTATCTTGTTTGCATACTTCTAATATAACTTAATAGTTAATCGGTAAATTTAGCAGAGGGTATTAGTTATAGAACTCATATACTGGATAGAGTAAAAGCTTTTTTAAAGATCTCAATGTCTCAACAGTAAAAACTGTTCACAAAAACAATGGTTTCAAATTATCAAAAATGAAATCCTAAGATTTAGCGGAGAATTGCCTGTCTTTTTTTCTAGCTGGATCTTGAATGAATACGGGTTCGATGACTGGTTTCTTGTCCCCTCTACCGTTTAGCGTTGAAAATTGCTTCGTCATTGCGCGCTCTTAGCGAAGCAATGACGGAATATGATTTGCAAAGAAATATTATTTAAAAGTACTACTAAGCAAATATACTAAGAGTTTATTCTTGGTTTTTTATTGCTTCTTTTTCAATTTCTTTAGGAATTACTGGCGTCTTTTCTATTATTTTTTCTTTAGTTACTGAGGTTTTTACCGCTTCTTTTTCGCTTTCTTTTGTCACCGTTGTTTTCACCACATCTTTTCCATTTTCTTTGGTGACTTCAGATGTCGCTTTGACTACTTCTTTTTTGCTTTCATTGTGAGCTTCTGGCGCTTTAATTTGATCTTCTGTAGGTTTTACTTCTGGTGTTTCTTTCTTCACATCATCCGGTTTAGTCACTTGTGATGATGGCGTTACTTCATCGGGTTTAGCCACTTCTGATGACGGCGTTACTTCATCTGTTTTATTTTCTGTAGCAACTTTTTCAGGTTTCGATTTCGTCAGTTCTATGTCACCAAAACCATCATCGGTATTAACAATACCATCATTGAGAGAAGTTTCATTAAATAAATATTCACGATGTTGGAAATATGCATCACGTACAAAAGTATATTCATCAACAGCAAGTACATCTAAAACGGTTTCTTTACGTAATAATCTTGCGCGAATATCTAAGTAATCAACGCCAATTAATGCATATTTTTCCCAATCAGATTCAATCCAGGGCCAAATACTTAAAGCATAATAATCAACACCGACTCCTATCGCATCACGAAATGTGCTTGGACCTAAAAAGGGTAATACCAAATAATAGGAATTGTGATATCCCCAATGATGCAAAGTTTGCCCAAAGTCTTCTTTACGGTGTTCAAGCCCCAAACTTGAAGCAGGATTAAAAATGCCACCAAGACCCAAAATCGTATTGATTAAAAATCGGCTGGTATCATGAGCTGCATAAGCAAATTTTAACTGCAATAAATCGTTTGCTATGTTCGTTAATTCTCTTAAATTATCAAAAAAGTTTGTGATACCTACTTGCAAGGGCGGCGGTGTGTATTTCAAGTAAACATAAGCAACGGGTTTTACTGCAACTCTATCGACAGTTTTATTAAACGTAAAAGTGGCTCTATTTAGGCCCTCAAATGGATCTTGCAGATGAGGACTAGATTGTTGATGGGCACATCCTGACATGGCAATGAATGCCACACTTAATAATGCACTAGCTAATGTGCGTTGCAACATAGTTTATCCATGTTAGAGAGTTTATATTAAGTTTAGTCATTGAAAGGGTAAGTACAAATTATTTACCCCAAAACATTTAGTTAATGAATAAAATTTTATTCGTTCCATTTTAGTTTTCCCCAGGCTTTCAAGCCGCGAGCAACCGGAGTTACATAAAGTAAATGAGGATTGCGAGGTGGCGAAGACAACAACGCCTAAAGCTAAAATGGAAAGAATAAAAAAAAAAGCCCTGTAAAAACAGGGCTTTTTTAGTAACAAACCGCTTACCAAGAAACTTGACCTCTGAGACCGAATGCATCCACATCTTGTGAGAAGGGAAGCGAGGTACGAACGTAGTTAGCCAAAAATCTAACATTGTCGTTCACCCACCAGGTCAAACCAATCGTTGTGCTATGAGCAGAACCAACGATATCGTTTGCTGTGAATCCGGTACGGAAGTTATTACCAGCTTGTGGAGCTGGCACACCGAATTGGTCAGCCGCGAATGGAGGAACAAAATCAACAAACTCAAACACTTGATTAGATACAAAAGATTGATTATCTACGAAGTTTATAAAGCTGTGACGTATCCCAAGTTCCCAAGCGCCTTTACGTGAAACAGGATGCACAGCACCGAAAGTACCGCTGTCAAAGTCGTACTCTCTCTTTTCACCTGTTAATACGTAGGATGCTTGAACGTAGTAACCATAATAATCTAATTCACCACCTGGGCTACGAATATCGCGTGGATCAAATACTTCATCACGCTCAACATTCGCTACCATGTATTCGCCTTGAATTAATAATGGTCCCCATTGTCCAGCTAATTCAAAGCCCCAGACATCGTGACTGTCAGCAGAATTAGGCGGAATATTGGTGAACAAAACTGGCGTTTGACGTGCACGTACTTCATAACCAGCTATGTAGTTAAAGTCATTAGCATGTTCATGCAATGATTCATAACGTGCTGCGATACCAGCATGATAAGTTGTGTAATCATCATGAATTGGTGAGAAAGTAATACGAGCACCAAAGCCAACGTCATCACTACCTGGATCACTATTTAAAGGTCCTGTTCCTGCAACAGATCTTACTGCTGGAGCAGGAAAACCCGCAGCTACTGGAACTGCAGCTGGGAAAGCAACCACGTCACCTGTTTGACGTGAACCAGCGATTTGTGGGTGATACAATGCTGCAGCAGCAGTTACCCAATGGCCGTGCCATTCAGCATACAAACCTAAGCCTTTATCTGGAGCGAATGCAGAAGTGGCTAATGACAATTCCATAAACATGTTGTCATTGCTGCTTTGCCAGTTTTCCAAACCAAATGGAATACTGACTTGACCCAATGCAACCCAGAAATTCTTGCAACCACTGTAACCGATAAATGCTTCACCGAAATCAGCAGTGGTGCTGCCTGGACGATCTTTTAAATCAATATCAAATTTATAAACCCAATCATGCCCAACGCCCCCTTTCAAGGTAACACGAGCTGCTCTAATATGAGCGCCGCTTGGGAATGCGCTGCTTGTGATGAGATCATCATCATCTGCATCAAAAAATGCTTGGTCAAAAAAGAGTCGACCGCTGATTTTGAACCAAAAATTGTTTTCATCAAGTTCGAATACTTCAAGGCCACCTTTGGTGTCAACCGTCATACCAGCAGCGAATGCAGGTCCTGAAGCGAATGCACCGAGGCCCGCTAGAGCCAGCATGGCCAATTTATTGTTTGTCATTTTGCTCATCTACAATCTCTCCCATTGGAATGCATAACGGTTGAATGCGTATACCGAAAATTTTTCAGATGACACAATAGCGCAATTGTTATAACGGAACATACTATAACGCTGTTTGCGCCATGCCTTCAATACGCAATGACTATATCATTGTTGTTTTAAGAAGTCGCGCCATCCTATCAAAAATGAAGCTGCACTACAAAGCATAATTATCATTGTTGATGAGACGCTTAAGTTTTCGACTTTGTTTGGAGCCATAAGCCTTCAATTGAAAAACAATGCCAACCCCAACGCAACCATTTTATCAACGAGAAGGCAAGCCATAAAGCCCAGATCAACATTAAAATTCGATAAACATATAATGGTAATGAAATAACCCACGCTTGTGGTAATTCTTTAGTGCTAGTGTCTTGATACCACTGCAACTGATACTTAGTCATCGCATTAAAAACAGAATGTACGTTATTCATCACAGGAGATCCCAACTGCATTTTAGGTGTACCTAATAATCCATTAGAGATACTGGTAAACAAACTAACTACAAATAATAGCGTCAACACACCTAAACTTATTTGCATGATCTCAAATGCAAGTTCTCCCATTGGTGATGACACTTGACTTCTTTTTTGCATTGCAAAAAACCAAGCAACAACAAAAATTGCAGCAAGTGGGGATGCCACCGAAAGACCAACGCCAAGTAAAAACCATTCCCAAGTAGATAATGGTGTCTTTGCATATCTTCCTAAACCAATTGAAACAATTAAAACGACTATCAAAATTCCCCAAATTAAAACAGCAGGACCAATGAGTGGCCCTCCTAATAGTAATATCCAACGATCACCGCCTAATTCAACATCAACGATGGCATTACTACTTGGCATATTAAGATCGATATTCGGTGTGACATAGCGGCTTGATATACCTTGAGGAACTTGCCATTTCACTTCTATTTGTTGACTACCAGGATGTAAAGGAATACTAATTTCGCCTTGTTTTGCATTGATAGGCTGGCTCAATCCATTAATCAATACATCATGTAATATGGCGTCTTCTGGCACCTTAATCACATGTGTTCCTCCAAGACTGCTTCGTGCCTGTAAGCTCAACGTACTATCTGTTGCACGTTTTCCTGGCACCGTGATAAGTCTGCTGTTATCTATGGTGAGCGTATCAGCAACAACTGCTTGCGGACGATTCACTTGAATATTGAGGGTTTCACCAGGCCATGGATACCAAGTTGGAAACCATCTACCTTGGGCATTTTGTTGATGAATAATTGGGATCCCTTCAAAATTACAATGCCATTGGCTAATAGCATCTAAGTGCCATATTTCTTTCACTGATGGACTTGATATAGCATGAAGATTAATTTCAGATGTTGTTTTAAGTTTAGATTTCCATGAAATCTTCTGTTGATTTTCACCTAACGACACATAAACTTTATTATCTTTCATCTCAACATTATCAGACATCACTAATTCATCAGGTAACAATGGTACTTCAACGCTTATTCCCTCTTGTTGTGGCGCTTCTCTTTTTAGTTCATTCAATACTTCCCAATCAAATCCCAATTGCAACGTTCTAGTGACAACGACAAATGTGGGCATTCTGCCAGATTGTAATGTCGCTGCACGAGACGCTTCTTGTACAGATGGTTTTATTCTCGTTAAATATAAATTGTCACCTTGCAATCGATGATGAAAAACGCCATCAATCTGCCATCCATTCGCTTGTGTTGTAACCTGAATTGGCTTTTGCGGGATTTGAATTTCAAATTTATCTTGGCCACCAATAGGTCCTTCAAGAACAATTTCATGAACACCTTCTTCCAACAATATCCAAAGTTGATGTCCCGCTGCATCAAATTGCAAACCTTTTGCAGGCACACCATCAACGAGAATGGAACGTGGCAACCATTTACCCAAACTACTTGGTAAAGGAACGGCTGATTTAACTCCCATTTGTTCTGTCAAGCGGATAGTTAATTGATTCGAGTCAACCTCTACTTGCATACGAGAGACAGCTGCACATTCAGGCATACATTGTGGTTGGATCAATAAGCGTTGCTTAAATTCATCCAACAATGGTTGCGATGGAAAATCTGCAAATGCTTTACCTGGCATCATGCCAAGTATTGCTCCCAGCGAAAACATTATCATCCAAAGTAATGGCAAGACGGTCAATTTTGATTGAGGCAAAATACTTGGTTTGTCATTACTTCCATTCTTTCGCCATAACGTAAACAAACCATAAATAAATATAAACATCAAAATCACATCTGTTACCTTCAATATCGAAGTCATAATACGCGGCAAAATCCATAAAGTTATTTTTTGATCTTTGAGTACAGGGCCATTCCATACTAACTCAGAAATATCCCATTGCCATTGTGGTACACCCGGTCCGGTTTGCACCTTGGCATTAGGATCATAATCATTCAAAGGTTGTGGTGGTGGACTTATTGGTTTTGGCTCCATCATGCCTCCACTACCGCCTTCCATGAGAATTTTTGCCTGATCTGCACTTTCTATCATTGAACCTTTTGCAGCACGAGCGGAACTTGGCAGCGCAACCATACCTTGCATCGCAGCCTGATTTTGTTGTCCTGCCATAAATGCATATGATTGATTAGGTGGTGTTAATTGAGGATAGATCGCTTGGCGAATTTGCATCACCATAAAAGGTAAAGCTATCAATGCTAAAACCACGAAGCTGACTCGAGAATAATACAGCACGAAAGTTCTAAACTTACCTAAGGGTAGTGCTCGTAGTAATGCTAAAGCGCCAATTAAATTTAGCCAACTGTAGATTGGCGCACCAATTTCATGATAAATCAGTGTCAGTGTTAAAAGAGCAATGAGTCCCCAACCCAAGCCTAACAATTTTGTCATTGCAGCAGCCATAATTAACACTAAAAATAAATCTAACAACGTCCACTCTTGCACCCAAGCATGGGTTACACTATCAACTCCCCATGCGCCCACTAATTTCCAACCTGGAGGTAAAAAAAGTGTGGTTGATAAAGAACGAACATCAAAGTCCCAACCTACAGCAGGTAATGTAAATGGTTTACCCAAGATGCGGCTCACTGCTGTCAAATTCAGTTGACCTTGGCGGATCTCAATGCCGGGAGGTTCATTGGGAGAGGTTTGTGTGATGAGTCGATCTTGTCCATCAAGAGTAGCTTGTCCTAAGATATAAGGTGAAATCAGCGATAATCGCCAATTATCATAGATCCCTCCCGTTACAATATCTTGGGCAATAAAACCATCTCCAGAAAAATCTAGCCATAATTTACGTTGAATCGAAATCTGTGAAGGCCGCTTTTCTTCGCCTCGACGCTTTTCAACTATTGTCAACACACTACCTTCATTCATTAAATAGCATGGATAAGATTTCCAACCTTGCGGCATATCAGTTTGCTGAGGATCAAGACTCGTCCCTCCTTCAATTTCAACTAAACGTAATTCGTTATGTGGTTGGAATGATAATATTTCATTTTCGGGCCAGGGCGCTTTTTGCGGTTTAGACGATAATTTATTTTGTTTACTAAGAAATCTGCTTTTGATATGGATATCCCAGACACCTGGTTTTACTTGTACACGTAGCATTCCATTTTCTTCTAATTTGGATGGCAACGGGCTCATAATATGAATAGGTAATGTATCTGATTGTAATACTGGTCCTATGCTGACTTCTCTTATTTGTCCGGTGACTTTTAATCGAATAAGTGTATTATCAATTTGTGGAATTTCATCTTGAATCAAACGATAAACTTGAATGCCCAGAGAATCTTCTTTTAAATTAAGCTTTGTTTCATCAAGCACACGTTGAAACCATACTTTACCATCTGCGGCTCGATTAGGCTGCTCAATTTCCTTTGAAGATAACGTTAACTGTAACGTCCCCGTATTGGGTGGAATTTGAATATAATCTGGTAAATTATCCCAAGTAAACTGACCTTGAAAAATATATTCTCCAGCTGGCAGGAAAACTGCTGGTAAACCTTCATGAGAAATCACGGCCACAACTTTATTATTGGCTTTAACATTTTCTGGCCAGTGATCACTGTCTCCAGGTAAAGGAACCCAGCCTTCTACATAATTAATGACTTTCTCAGTAAATTGACCTTTTTGTTCTTCTACATTGAGTTTCAACTCAGATGGCCAAATGCAAATAAACTCATCTGCGTTATTGTAAGGAGTTGGGCAGAGCTTGTCTTCACTCCCATAGAGTACCCATTCTTTCCAAGGCTGAAGTGGTTCAGGAATATTGAGAGTAGGCTTTGCTAAGACTGAAAATGAGTAGAGGAAAAAAAAGAATAGAACTATTCCCTGTCTTAGGTGTGTCATCCTTGACTCCAATATAAGA
Source organism: Gammaproteobacteria bacterium (assembly GCA_016191245.1). Lineage (GTDB taxonomy): Bacteria > Pseudomonadota > Gammaproteobacteria > Berkiellales > Berkiellaceae > Berkiella. The sequence goes on from JACPOY010000013.1 coordinate 144,053, forward strand.
TCCAATTTAACCAATCTACCCTATATTCTCTAAAATTTTAAGTAATCTTATTTTTGAAGGGCATTTGTTCACTTTTTTTTCAAATGAAAATCAACAAAATGGGTTTATCATTACCACTTTTGTAGTAAACTTGCTCATGTAAGTTTACTGATTGATGCGCTCATTTTTGAGGATTAGGGTTGTGATTTTTAAAGTAGTTGCTCTAGAACTTTAAGTAGTCTTATCTTTGAGACAGGTTCAATGGTCTTCAACTCTTGGGCAAAATAGGAAATACGCAATTCCTCTATTTTCCAACGAAAGTTGAGCAAAGGATCATTTGGCAAGAGATGTGATATGTCTTTTGTTGCAAGCTTACTTGAATATACTTTCCTAACTATCTCTATTTCTTGCCTTACCTGCTTATCTTTATCAAGCTGTCTAGGAAGTTTGTCAATTCGTTGTTCAATAGCTTTAAGGTAAAGAGGATAACGCTTTAACCAAATTAATGGTGTGCTTTTAATGAAATGCTTTGTGAAAAGATGCGTCAATTGGTTTTCAATGTCTTTAATAGCAACAATCTCTGGTGATTTCTCTTGAAACTTAAGACATCGCAAGCTAATCTGATTGTATTGCGTTAAAGCATCAAAAGCGATTTTAAATATCTGCATCGCTGTTAACAAAAATTGAGAACGCCTTTTAGCAAGCGTTTGTAAAAATTGCTCTTTTGCTCGAATATCTTCATTTTCCAACACAAACACATTTTCAGCAGTTGCAAATAAGATGTCTTCAATAAAGCTTTCATAATCACCCATTGAAGCATACAGTTTTGCTATTGTTTTTTTCTGTGTTGAAATATTTTTCTTGAAATTTCGACAAGCCTCATGCATCTGTAATAAGTATAATCTGGTCAAGCCAAAATGATGATTATATTTGGCAATAGAGGATTCATCAAATAGACGAATATTGACGCAATTGATATTATCAACGATAGCCGGATAATAGATAAAATCTAAATTGTTTTTGCGCGTCTTTTGTATTTCCAAGAGATCCTTAAAATCCCAATGAGTAAAATTTTCGTTCTCAACAGGATGCTTATTTGATAAAACATCCGGAAACACATCCTTCAAATCAGAATATAATTGTTGCAAATTATCACCAAATGCCAAAGTCTTGCCATGTTCATCGACAACTTTTGCATGCATGATAAGATAGGCCGGCAGTGTGACATCATCCCAAATATTCTCCGGGACATCACCATGAGTTTGTTTTTGCAAAAATTTTAATAATAACTGTGTTAACGAGCCTTCTTCAGTTTCTATATATTTTTTTGCACGTTGTACGTATTCTGGTAATGGGGTAAAAAGACTCCGAATTCTCTTTGGCATTGCTTTCATTAGAAAAGTAATTTTGTCTTCGATTAGTCCTGGAATAAGTCTTGATAAATCTTCATCTTTTACATATTTTAATGTATCTAAAGTTAACAATAATGTTACGCCATCGTTATTTTCACTCAAATCAAAATGATATTCCAAATTAAATTCTAACCCTTTAATAATTATTTTTTCTGGAAATCCAGCAATAATGTCTTGATTAATATCTACTATTGCAATATCAGATTGAGTGAACACTAACTCGTTATCACTTTTATCGAAATAATATTTCTCTAAACTTTGCGTAGAACAAATATGAAGAGGAAGATGCTTTTCATAAAATTGATATACCATGTTTTCATCATATAAAATCTGTTGTCTTCTGATTCTGTTTTCTAATACCTCAAGTTGTTTTTGAATTGCAATATTTTTATGAAAAAATGAACAAGATGTCTTAATTTGACCTTGCACAAGAGCTTGTTCAATAAAAATCTTTCTTGCCAGAAGTGGCGAATATTTTTCATAATTTACTTTTCTATTCGTATAAATTTCTAGACCAAAAAGAGTTGCTTTTTCAAAAGCCATCACATGCCCCTGCTTGGGTTCAAAATAAGGCTCATAATGTTGTTTTTTTAATAATGGTTGCGCAACCTCTTCAATCCATTTTGTTTCTATTTGTGCATTGGTTCTAGCATAGGTTTTTGTAGTATGTACAATTTCACAAGACATCATCCAGCTTGGTGCTTTCTTAAACAAACTTGATCCTGGATGTATAAAAAACTTAACATTTCGAGCACCACAATATTCTTTTTTATCTTCTTTTACGCCTATCGTGTCGATAAATCCACATAATAGAGATTTATGAATAAGTGAATAATCCGCATCAACCTGGTTTATTTTAAATCCCAACTCATTAACAATAATGCGTAATTGTTCATAGACATCAAGCCACTCACATACTCTTAAATAAGAAAGAAAATTTTCTTTGCATAATTTTCTAAATTTTTGATGAGATAAACTTTCTTTATGCTCAAAGATAAAATGCCATAATAATAAATAACTCATAAAGTCTGAATTTTCATGAATAAATTTAGCATGTGCCACATCGGCTTGTTCTTGACAATCATGAGGTCTTTCTCTGACATCAATGATACTCAATGCACTGACGATAATGAGCAATTCTTTTAACGCCCCAAACTCCTTAGCTGCAATGATAATTCGCGCTAATTTTGGCTCAATGGGGATATTCGCCATTAATCGACCCAGTGGCGTAATTTGTCTATTTTCATTCACAGCCTGAAGTCGTTCTAATAATGTAAAACCATCTTTAATAAATCGACTATCTGGAGGATCGATGAAATCAAAAGATTGTATTTCCTTGAAATTTAAAGAAAGCATTTTTAATATCACGCCTGCCAGATTTGTTCGCAATATTTCTGGCTCTGTGAAAAATGTTCGTGTAAGAAAGTCATCCTCAGTATATAAACGATAACAAATTCCTGGTCCTACACGACCACAACGTCCTTTTCTTTGATCAGCACTTGCTTGCGAAATAGCTTCAATTGGCAATCGCTGTAATTTATTTCGATAGTTATATCTACTAATACGAGCGACACCTGAATCGATAACAAAACGAATATTGGGCACCGTCAGTGAGGTTTCAGCCACATTGGTGGTAACAATAATTTTACGTTTGCCAAATGTTTGAAATACTTTCTGCTGATCGCTCACACTTTGTCTTGCATACAATGGCAATAACATCGTATTAGATAATCGATGTTTTTCTAAAACCTCAATGACTTCAAGAATTTCTTTTTCACCACTTTGAAAAATAAGAATATCACCCTGCCCTCTCTTACAAGCAAGCTCGACGGCTTGGAGAACTTGCATCACCGGATCGTCTGATTCCACATGGAAATCCTTACCCAAATAATTTAACTCAACAGGATAAATTCTTCCCTTTACCTCAATAATGGGAGCATCGTGAAAAAATTTTGAAAATCGTTCGATATCAATTGTCGCTGAAGTAATAATTACTTTGAGATCTTTTCTTTTGGTTAATAGATTTTTAATATATCCCAATAGAAAATCAATGTTTAAACTGCGTTCATGTGCTTCATCAATAATGATACAATCATATTGTTGCAGCCATCTGTCATTTTGCGTTTCAGTTAACAAGATGCCATCGGTCATAATTTTAATGTAACAACTCGGTTTGGTGACATCTGCAAACCGGACTTTATAGCCAACGATAAAACCTAATGCACTTTCAAATTCACTGGCAATATGGGTGGCAATTGTTCTTGCTGCAATTCGTCGCGGTTGTGTGTGCCCTATTAGGCCCGCAACGCCAAGACCTGCCTCGATACAAATTTTGGGTAATTGTGTTGTTTTGCCAGATCCTGTTTCGCCGGCAACAATCACTACCTGATTTTCTTGGATCGCTTTTATTATTTGGTCTTTTTCGGCGACAATAGGTAAATCTGGGTATGTTATTTTGGGCTTGTTAGTGGCCCTTAGTGCTCTTTTTTGAATGGATGTAGATATTTTTTCTTCTAAGCGTATTAGTTGTTCTTCTCGTTGCTTGGCATCTTTAATATGGTTTAGCTTTTGATGATGCTTTCTAAATCTAAATTGATCTGAAATCATACATTGAGAAATTAAATGTTCTAAGTCCACTATTTTGCCTTTAGTTTATTTTCAATTTCCTCATCATTAGCTCGAGGCTGTTATCCTGTCCCCTCTCCCCTTGCGGGAGAGGGTTAGGGTGAGGGGTTTTTAACAATCTTTTTTAATATTTTAAAAACAGCATCTATAAATTCAATGCATCTTAATTTAAAAATATAATTTCTTCATCAATTACTACTGCATACCATTTGTATACACTTCTTTTCTTAATCCTCTTAAGAAACACCCCTCACCCTAACCCTCTCCCGCAAGGGGAGGGGAGGGGATCGGAAGAAGAAAAACGCTAAAACAACCACAGATCCAAATTTTTCTTTTGCTCTTGCGTAATGTCTTCTCTGATTGTTATTTCAACCGTATCAAGCGCTGGCGCTTTAAGAGTCACTTTCTTTTCTTTTATGATGTCCGAGCGAAAGAGATGCACAATCGCTTCCTGACCAACTTTTAAACGTTTTGTAATTTTATCATAAGAATCACTATCGATGCGTAATCCATTGATTGCCACTAATTCATCTTGCGCAGCGACTCCAGCTATCATCGCCGGGCCTTCTTCTGTGACTTGAGAAACCGTCATTCGACTTTGATTTTTGGTGAGCGTCCAACCAAAAAGACCTTGTTTAAAGCTTGTCAATATTGGGTTACTGGGAGGTTGTTTCTTGCCACCAAGATCATCACTATTGATTGCTTCTCTGAGCGTAAATTTTAATCCAAAGGGACGCAATAATTCATCAAAAGGTAATTCTTCAGTTGTATACAAAGCTTTTTGAATGAGTTCATCGAGTTTGCCTTGCCCCATCATTCTTAGTAATTGTTCAATTTTTCCTTCTGGCAGACCAATATTTTTCATCCCATATTCACGCCATAGGGTTTGCATGAGAATATCTAGAGAAGCTTTATTACCAGTGTTAGTTCGAAGCATCAAGTCAAAGGCAAGTGCAACAAGTGATCCTTTTAAATAATAACTAACCGTTGCATTAGAGGAATTTTCATTAGGTTGATAAAACTTTGTCCAAGCATCAAAACTTGATTCTGTCAGTGTTTGTTTTTTTCTGCCAAAGGTGCGCAAATGTTTTGTTACAGATTGTGCTAATAAATCAAAATATTGTTCTCTGGTAATCACTTTAGAACGAACTAATGCTAATTCATCATAATAGGATGTTATCCCTTCAAATGCCCATAATTGTTTAGTGTAGCTTTTCTGATTCAAATCATAAGGTGCAAAACAAGCCGGTTTAATTCTTTTGACATTCCAAGCATGAAAGTACTCATGACTAAATAAGGCAAGCAAATTAATATAGTTTCGGTTAACACTTGTATCTCCCAAAACAGGTAAAGCATCTCTTTGGGCTAATAACGCTGTACAAGAACGGTGTTCTAACCCGCCATATCCATCTTTCATCACATTGAGTAAAAATAAATAATTTTTAAACGGTGGTTCATTATCGAATAGCTGAATATGAACTTGACAGATTTTTGCTAAGTCATTAGCAAGTCGTGGTAGATCGCCATCATGTTTGCCTGAAACGACAACTCTATGCTCAACTTTGCCGGCTGTAAATGTCACAGCATCAAACTGTCCCATCTCAACAGGATTATCGATGAGTTCATCATAGTTATTTGCGCTATAACTTCCATAGCTCCATTGTGGACCTTCTTCATGAGTCATCGCTGTAGCAACGCGCCATTCATTAGCACCACGACAATTTGGCGCAATGAGATTCACTTTACATTTTTCCTGCTCTTGTCCTATGGCTTGTAATAATAAATTACATGGATTAAAAAAAGCATGATATTCATCTAGATGAGAGCCTCTTACAGAAGTATCCCAAGCATAGACAGTATATTGTAACGTCAGAGAGCTTGTTACTTTTTCGCATTGCCATGTATTACTATCTATTTTGTCGATGGTAATTTTAGTCAATGTTTCATTATTCGATGCGAATGCTTCTATGGTGACGATAAGACGAGCAAAATCACGAATGAGATAACTTCCCGGGATCCAGTTTGGTAAAGATACTTTTTGCCCCATTGGATCTGGCTTAGGAATAACCATTGTTATGTTAAAAAGATGTGCCTTGGGATTATCAGCTTTCACATCATAGATTATCATGAGTATTCCTATTATATTTGTTAGCTCACAAACAAATTCCAATGCTTTTGAGTCACAGCAGATGTTTTTTCAGCTAGGCGGCAAGCTTCGAGCAACCGGAGTGTACATAGTAGTACATGAGGATTGCGAGATAGCGAAGCCAACAACGCTGAAAATTCATCGGCGAAGACTATATATATAGTTTACAGCTTCTGTATTAAACTTGATAAGAGTGAATCATAATTTTAGAGGCCCCTTGTGAATACAGAGCATCCCTATGATGTCGTTGTGATTGGTGGTGGCATCAATGGTGTTGGGGTTGCTGCCGATGCCGCAGGACGTGGTTTATCGGTTTTACTATGTGAGCAAAGCGATTTAGCAAGTGCCACCTCTTCGGCAAGCAGTAAATTAATTCATGGTGGCTTACGATATTTAGAGCATTATGATTTTGCTCTAGTAAGAAGCTCTCTCATTGAGAGAAAAGTTTTATTAAAATCTGCGCCTCATCTTGTTCACCCCATACGTTTTGCTGTTCCATTTAATAAATTACTACGCCCTTTCTGGATTATACGTCTGGGGCTATTCTTATATGATTTAATGGGCCATAGTCGCACTTTTAAACGTTCAAAAGCAATTTACTTTAATCCAACTGATACGTCCAATCCATTAAAGCGAACTATTCGCAAAGGATTTATTTATACCGATTGCATAGTAGATGATGCAAGACTTGTCGTTGCGAATGCGCTGCGAGCCAAACATCGCGGTGCAAAAATTGTAACCAGAGTAAAATGTATACATGCGATACGCACTCAAGATTTCTGGGAAGTGACTTTAGAAAATGTATTAACAAAACAAAAATGCATGATTCGTGCTCGTTCTTTAGTCAATGCAGCCGGACCTTGGGTGGAAGATGTAAACAAAAATGTACTTCAAATGCAAAGCGAAACGCATATTCGTTTAGTTAAAGGGAGTCATATTATTGTCCCAAAGCTTTATGACAAGGAGCAAGCTTACGTGCTTCAGCATAAAGATGGCAGAATAGTGTTTGTCATTCCTTATCTTAAACAATTTTCCATGATAGGAACAACAGATGTTGAATATAATGGTGCTCCTCTTAAAGCTAAAATTGATTTACAAGAAATGGAATATCTTTGTGATATTGTAAGTGATTATTTTCACCATCCTCTTAAATCTCAACAGATCCTCAGTACTTGGTCTGGCGTCAGACCTTTAGTAGATGACAAATCAAGTAATTTAAGCGCTATCAATAGAGGTTATCGTTTAGAGTTTAATGTTGATGGGAAAAACAGTTTACCTTTAGTAAATATATTCGGCGGTAAACTGACCACTTATCGTTTGGTTAGTGAAAAAGCTATTGACATGCTTGCACCTTATTTTATTCATTGTTCAAATGCTTGGACAAGCAAATTCCCTTTACCAGGTGGCGATCTACCTGATGGAAATTTCACTTCATTTTTAGAAAAACTTGCCCAAGACTATGATTGGTTACCTTCTGCTTTGTTAATGCGTTATGCACAAACTTACGGCACTTTGACTTATGTTATGTTAAAAGACATACAAAATGAGACCCAATTAGGTCAAGATTTAGGTCATGGACTTTACGAAATAGAATTGAAGTATTTGATGGATAATGAGTGGGCAACAACCGCTGAAGATATTTTATTACGCAGAACGAAGCTAGGTTTATTTTATACTCCATCAGAACAAGAACGGTTAGAAGAATGGATCCAAAAGAATAATAAATAACCTATTTAGTATTCTTTTGGATCCCATCTTTAAAAACTAAAAAATCCCCTTTTGAAGCTATAGACCATTCTTCATTAGCCGTTAAGGGTACTGTCGCTATCACCGTAAAAATGTCGTTTGATGTTGTATGTTGACAAAAATCAACCGTCATATCATCATCGACTAATTTAGCCTTTCCAAACGGCGGTTTACGAGTGATCCAGGCTAATTTCGTAGAACAATGTGCATACAAATATTTTGAATCGCACATTAAAATATTAAAAACGCCAAATTCAGAAAGATGGTCAATTAGCTTTTTAATATAATTCCATAACACTTCATCTTTTTTGGGTGGGTTAGGGTATTTTTTGTGTACTTGATCTAATATCCAACAAAATGCAAATTCACTATCTGTTGTTCCTACAGGCTCAAAAAGTTCCAATTTGAGTTTTCGTTTTATACCTCTTAATTGACCATTATGAGCAAAACACCAATTACGGCCCCATAATTCTCGAATAAAAGGATGAGTGTTTTCTAAACAGACTTTACCGCTATTGGCTTTTCGAATATGACAGATAACATTTGAACTTTTAATAGGATAGTTTTTAACCAGTTTGGCAATCTCAGAATTTGAACTTGGATAAGGATCATGAAAAGCTCGGCAGCCCCGACCTTCGTAAAAAGCAATCCCCCATCCATCTTTATGTGGTCCTGTTTTTCCGCCACGCTGCATCAGTCCTGAAAAGCTAAAGCAGATGTCCATGGGGTATTTTGTACTCATACCGAGTAATTCGCACATATTCTCTTCCTAGCCTAAATTCAAATTGCTTCGAGAATACAAAACTTAACTATTTAATAATTTTACCGGGTGATGTTTGACAGCTAATCTTGCTGGAATCATGCCTACAACTAGCCCTAGCAATAAAGAAATAGGAAGACCTATTAACCACGAAGACCAATCACAATAATAAGTGATTTCTAGCTTCCTAACTATAATATACGCCGTGATTTGGCCAAATACAATACCGCCTAGCCCCCCCACAATACATAAACACATTGTTTCTACTAGAAATTGTCCCCAAATATGTAATGAAGTGGCTCCCAAAGCCAAACGTAACCCTACCTCTTTCTTTCGCTCATCGATGAGTACCAACAATAGATTTACAATAGAAAGCGCGCCTAAAAATAAAGTAATCACTGCAACAAGCGCTAAAATATTCATCGTCAGTGTAACTTGTTTAAAAAGCGCTTTTTGAAAAAGTAATGCATCTCGAAAGAATAAGCGCATTTTTTCCAAGTCGATTGTAAATCTTTCTTTTATGGTATTTTCTGAGCTCATCAGATCCTGATTCATGCCTTGAATGATAAAAGAATCTATAAAGTTCTTTGATTTAAATCGATTGAGAAAATTCAAATCAATAAATAATGAATGGTTTGGATCAAAATCTAGCAAGGGATTAAATTCAATTTCTTTTAATACGCCTATAATACTAAAATAATGCCCTTCTATATTCACCATCATGCCTAAAATATTATTTACCCCTCTTTCTTTTAATTTCTCCGCAAGAAAAGAACCAATGACCGCAACCTTGTCATTCATATCTAAGGGATGTAAATATCTCCCTGACTCCAGTGGCCATTGCATCAAGGTGAACATCTCTGGAGTCGTTGCCAGCATAATAGAATCTAATGTTTTAAAATTAAATGAAGATTTTCCATTCAACAATTGATATGGCGCTATCATAAATTCTTGTTGATACTGCTGACAAAATGTTCGTACCTCCTCGGAGGATAATTTTTTATCAGCTACTTTTCTTGTTAATGGTGAACTTGGAATCACCGTGAGCACAAATCTAGACCCACCGAATTTTTTAAGAAATTCTCTACTATTTGACTCTACTATATTGTTAAGCGCCATTAACGCGCAAATTGACCCAACACCAATGACAATTCCAACCAAACTCAATATGAAACGAGTTTTATAATAACAAAAAAGTGCATAAGCATCTTTTACCCATAAAGAGAGCATAGTCATACTGTCTCCATCAGGTGAATCATTCTTGCGCAGCGATTTGCAATGGAATCATCATGCGTCACCATTACTAAAGAAAATTTTAACTCATGTTGCAAAGTAAATAATAAATCTAACACCTCAATCTTAGTTTCTTTGTCTAATGCACTTGTGGGCTCATCAGCCAATAAAATTTTTGGTTTACCTACAATAGCCCGTGCTAATGCCACTCGTTGTTGCTGTCCACCGGATATTTGATGAGGATATCTAAATAGCAAATCGCCAAGCCCTAACATTTCTAGCCATTTTTTGGCTGATGTTTTTGCTTCTTCCTGAGATACGCCACGATAATACAATGGAAGAGCACAATTTTCTAAACAAGTATAATGGGGAATGAGCAAATGGGCTTGAAACACAAATCCAAATAAAGCATTTCTTAAATGTGCTTTTTGTTTAGGTGATAGATGAACAACATTTTTATCTTCAATAAAATATTGTCCTGAACTAGGGATATCTAATAACCCCAATATACTGAGCAACGTTGTCTTTCCCGACCCCGAGGGCCCCATAATCACGACTGACTCTGCTTGTTCTACTTGAAAATTAAATTCATGAAAAACAGCATTCTTATTGTTTGGAAAAGATTTTGATATCCCAACAAGTCTAGCTAGGTACGACAATATGGTCTCCATTTTGAACCCCTTGAGAAATGACAACAAAATTATTTGTTGTTTCTCCAAGTTGAACTTTTTTCCTAATTTGTTTATCAGCCATCGTGACATTGACGTAAGTTTCACCTTTGTCATAAACAATCGCTTGCTTGGGCACTATCAAACCATTCAATTCTTCCATTTTAAGCTTCACCGAACATGACATCCCTAGCAATGTTTTATCTTTTAGTTTTTGAGGTAAATCTTCTACTGCTATTTTTACATCAAAATTTGCCGCTTGTTGAGTTTGTGTTCCTGGATTGGTCATTGTATTAATATCATGAATTTTTCCAGCAATTTTTTCCCCTTGAAAGGCCAGAAAATTTATTTGGGCATGTTGTCCTTGATGAAGATGAATAATATCGAACTCATCAACTTGTATCTTGACATACAATTTTTCATTATCGGCTACCACACCAAGAACCTGATCTGCTTGCACAGTTGATTTTTCAGAAGGCCCCCAATTTTCTTTACTGTCCTTTTGACGCATGGGGGGAAGAAAAATACCTGCAAACGGCGATTGAATAGCAAGAGAAGCCACTTTCTCTGTCAACATGTCTACTTGTTGTTTACTTTGTTCAACTTTCATTTGCGCGATGCTAACGAATTGCTCGCCCCCTTTGCGTTTGATGTCATCAAGTTGTTGTTTTGCATGTTGATAATGATGCAAACTCTCTCTGTTATAGCGTTCATCATTTAAAAATTCTTCTTTAGAAACAATGCCTGCTTCATAGAGTTTTTTTGTTTGTTCAAAGTGTTTATGAGTATGCATATATTCTTGATAAGCTCGTGTCATATTATGTTGAGCTTGTAGAACTTCTGACGCGGTAGACCAATTTTTTAATTTTTCTAGATTTTGCGTATTTTCAAAAAATTGAACTTTAGCTTCATTTAATTTTGTGGTTAATTCTAATGATGATAATTCAAAAAGCAATTCTCCCTTTTTTACTTTATCTCCAAAATTGACATTCTTTTTTATCACCACTGCATTGGCTGGACTTGAGATCTCTGCAATATTTCCTGGCACGAGAGAACCGGCATATTGTAAGGGCTCAGTTTCAATTTTTTTATGTTCTACGGTATAAATCTGATTTTGCGATGCTTGAACCGTGCCAGACAACATGAACAATAAACAAACTTTAAAAAGAACAAATCTGTCATTGTGAGGTTCGCTGCGCAATCCAGATTTTAAACCAAATCTTAAGAATGGATTGCTTCGTCGTAAACTCCTCGCAATGACGGATCCTAAAAATTGCATCATTTCATCCTTCTTATGCTAACCACTTATTAGTCAGTAATCCTGCACTAAAATCCATATTCGCTAAAATATCCAAATAGGCAATTTTAGTGGTATTTTCTTGCATTTGGGCATCATGTAATTTTTCACGCAATGACAGTACCTCAAACATTGAGGTACGACCCATTTCTAATTTCATTAAGGCATCATCGTAATTTTTTTGAGCTAAAATCAATTGTTGATGAGATAATTCTGCCTGTTGTTTTTGAAGTGCTTTTTGTTCAAATAAGCCTTCAACAAAAAAGACCAGTTGCTTTTGATGTTGCCATGATTCATATTCTAATTTTTCTTGTTCGACCTTTGTCGCTAAGGTTTGATGGTGTCGTTGATCTTTTCCTGTTAAAGGAATACTCAATAACAAATGTGCTGAATAATTGCCGCTATTATGAATAAAGGGCGCATTATAAATGTTATCGTCAAAGATATCTTCTGTTGCAGTATTATTACCATAAACATGATATCGACCTGCGGTCCAATCACCCCTTAAGCGTAAATCAACCAATTTTTGATCTTTGGCTATGATCATTTGACTTTGCATTCTTTGTTTGTTCAAGTTAAGCACTTTTGTTTCAATATCATTTTTTACGACGATATCTAAAAAATTATCTTTATCAATTTCATTGTCTTTGAAAGGCTCAGAATGAACAATAATAATATTATCATCTCCTTCCCATCCTATGGTCTCTTTAAATTTTCTCATCGCCTGATGATATTCAAATTGAGCCTGGGCTAAATAGCTTTGCGCTTGATTTACTTGAAAAAGTGATGAACTCAAATCACTTTGTGGTGCTCGTCCGGCTTCTACTTTTATTTTTAAATTATCGTAAAATCGTGTTGCCTGCGCCAACCAACGTTCCTGAGATTTAACATTTTGCTCTACCAGTTCAAGATGATGATAAGATAAAATGACATTGTAAATAACTTGATTTTTCGCTTGGGACAGCAATAATTCTTCTATTTCGGCTAATACTCTGGCATTCTCAATTGACCAGGTATTAACGATTCTATTGCGTCCTTGCAAGAGGGGTTGCTCAATGACAACATGGACAGCGCTGCCACTTTTTCGTGCATTTTGCTCATATCCATAATTTTGTTCAGTAAAAATTTCAATTTGCGTTCCTACCGGCGTTAACATTCTCAACGAAGGGTAACTATGAAGTTTCTTCTCATTGAAATTTTCATTAAAGTAATCTTCTTGCTGAACAGTCGCACTCATGTTTAATGACAACTGCGGAGAAAATTTTTGACGTAAAATTTTCAGTTCATGAAGACGGACGGTTTTATCAAGCAGCGCTGACTTTAATTGAATATTATTTTCAATGGCATAATCGATGGCTTGTTGTAAATCCATCGTTTTTGCATGGGGAGCAGAAACCATCAAGCAAAAGACAATAATGCTTATTTTTTGAAAAAAAGATAGAAATTTATTGTTCACGAATAAAGCAACTTAATATCTACTGCTCTTCTTACCCCCTCTCCCCTTGCGGGAGAGGGCGGGGGTGAGGGGAGGTAAATCTATTAAAAACCCCTCATCCTAACCTTCTCCCGCAAGGGGAGAAGGGACAGGATTTGCCCTTTTCGAAAATAATACAAAGCATAAAAATCAAATGCGAAGAGTATACTCAGGAAGGGACAATTTGACTAGCCAGCAAAAACAAATCTTCACGTTGGCTTATTACATAATCAAGGGCTTGATGCGCTTCTTCTTCAGTTAAATGCAAAAATTCTAATAAAGGCAATGGAATCGTTGAATCTTCTGCATCACCAATGCCATGAGTTTTCAATAATCGAGTAGCTAACAGCACAATATTTGAATAGACAGCATACTCACTAGTATATTCTTCATGATGATGAAATTTAGCAGCTGCAATAACCTCTGGTGGTAAATGCCAAGCTTTCATTAACCATGCACCAATTTGATCATGCCCCACTCCTAAAACATAATTCTCAATGGTGGTTAAGTTTATATGGGGATTAGCTAAAACATAACGATTTAATAATTGATAATGTGGTGGAAAAACTTGAGCAAGCAGTAAAATTCCAAAGTTATGAAGCAGCCCAGCTAAATATGCAATACCTGGAATAGGGCGATGCTGAATTGGCATTAAATTCACCAGGGTTTCAACAAGCGCTGCAGTGCAAATTGAAAAACGCCAATACTCAGATAGCCCTAAAGGTCCCTGCACAGGTACATGCATAGAACGGCCAAGAACAATCCCTAAAGCCAAATTCATAACCAAATCAAATCCAAGCACTTTCACAATGGCACATTCTATTGAACTTAATTTTCCTGAATAACCATAATAAGGCGAGCTTGCCCAACTCATCAATTGTGCAGAAAGGCTGGGATCTTTTTCTATCACTTGCGCTAAATCTTTTGAAGTGGCATTTGGATCAAATCTTAATTTTAAAATTTTACTTGCTATCACAGGAACTGCAGGCAATTCAATTGTTTGTTCAACTCGTTTCTTAATACGAAGCGGCGTCAATTGTTTGATGCTAACACTGACTCCGCCTTCTGGATTATTAAGATGTGGCAAATGAGATATCGCTATCCCAAAATTGTAACGCTTTGATTGTTGTTGAAATTCCATAAAAGCAGAACGTTTCATACAAATAAGTTCATTACTGACTCCTGGTTTAAAATAAACATCTTCTAGATTGAGAATGTCAGATTCAATCACGCAAGGTAATGATAAAAATTCCGGTAAAGGCGGATAACAATCAATATTGACCTCTGAATACATTTTGTTCAGTAATTCATTATCGAGAGGTTGCAGTTCGCGATTTAATTGTTTACTCAGTAAACCAATATCTAATAAATAATCTTGGGGTAATATCGCTAATATGATACCTAGTTCATCTTGCATTAATGCAACTCGTAATAATGCATGATCGGCTATCCCAATTAATTTTATGATTTCTTCTAAAGTATGATTGGGAAGATTCTCTATTACCATGTAATTTACTCCAGCTGTATTTAAGTAATCACAAACAGCGGATTTTTGAATGATATTACTTGGTATTTTCTTAGGTTCTAACATATCAAACACCATATTTTCTAAGTCAAAATAAGTTAATCTTTAAACTATTAATAATAGACTACCTAATTCATATACAACGCTTGTATATACGCAAAACTGTATTTATTTAGTCATTACACGAACACATCAAAAAGCATGTTTTTTGTTCTGTGATTCACTTATAATCGCTGGTTTGGTCGAAAAAATTCGGAAAGCCATGCAGAATCAACAACGTATTTCTTGGCTTAAACCCTGGTTTATATGGGGTTTAGCTGCATTTTTCTTCTTTGCACACTACGTCGTGCGAGTTACACCTGGGCATATTAGTGAAGAATTACAATCTGCATTTGCAAATACTTCCAAATTCGAACTTGGTTTATTAGGCACTTCCTTTTATCTGCCCTATGTTTTAATGCAAATGCCTGTGGGTTATCTTGTTGATAGGTTTGGATCTCGTGTCCTTCTCACCGTGGCAGTGCTTATTTGCAGTATCAGTAGCTTTATATTTGCAAGTGCAAGTGTTTTAAGTACTGCGATGATTTCTCGCGTTTTATTAGGATTTTGTTCAGCAACCGCATTTATTGGTGCTTTGAAACTTATTACGGTTTGGTTCGATGCTCGCAAACTTGCTCTATTGGTAGGGATCACCCAAGCATTAGGGATGGTAGGTGCTGCGGTCGGTGGCCAAGCGGTACCTTATTTAAATGATGAAATTGGCTGGCAAAATACCTTTCATCTTTATGGTATCGTCTTTTTTGTGCTCTCGATCCTCATCTATACCTTTGTACGAAACGGCCCAGATGGCAGTACAAACACCGTTACCCCTTTAGCACACACACGAATTACTGGTGCGCAAATATTAAAAGTTATTTGTAACAAATACACTTGGATCAATGCTCTCTATGCAGGCTTAATTTACGCTCCAACTGATGTGATGGGTGAATTCTGGGGCAAAGAATTTATGAGAAACATCCATCATTTAGATAGTTATCAATCCTCAAGTGTGATCTCTTGTTTATTTTTTGGTTGGGCTATCGGAGGTCCCATTGCTGGGTGGTTAGCCGATCATGTTGGCCGCAAACCCGTGATGATTGGATCTGCGTTATTAGGCTGTATTTTATTACCTATCGTGTTTTATGTGCCTGAGTTACCTGTTGGCTTAATTTTTGTCATTATGTTTACCTATGGCATTACCAATACAGGGTTAATTGCAAGTTATACCGCCGCCGGCGAGTTGCATGATAAATCTTTAGGTGGGTTTTCGATGGCAATAGCAAATATGTTTTCCGTTTTATTAGGCGCAGCCTTAATGCCCATATTAGGAAAACTATTAGATTGGCATGCTTCAAGTCACTTGTCTGCTGATGGCACGCTTGTCCATACCGTTCAAGATTATCAGCAAGCAACTTATATTATCCCGGCATGTTTATTTGCCGCAGTACTATGCGCCTTGTTTACCAAAGAAACTTTACCGCCGACAAAGCAAAGTACCTAGCATGCCATTACACCAAAACAAAAGTCTCTTAGTCGGCATCATTTCTCTTGGCACTTTGCTTGAGTGGGCTGAGTATACTTTTTATGGTTATATGGCTGTGACTTTTTCAGGGTTATTTTTTCCTGATAACTCACCTGAAATGGGGATCTTAAAAACTTTCGGCATATTTGCTGTCGGTTATTTAATGCGTCCCTTTGGCGCTATTATATTCGGCCATATCGGTGATATTTATGGTCGCAAACCCGCATTGATGATATCGCTTTTTTTAATGGGAGCAGCCACTTTTTGTATTGGTTGCTTACCTACTTTTGCGACATGGGGTATCAAAGCTTCGCTTCTACTATTGTGCATGCGTATGCTACAAGGTATTGCCATTAGTGGAGAATATAATGGTGCTGCGATATTTCTTGTTGAAAAAACTGGCGATAAATACCCAGCCCTGGCAGGTAGTTGGGTAAGCGCATCCGCAGCCGCTGGAATGGTTTTTGGTGGTATAGCTGCATTTGCAACAAGTCATCCGCATGCACCAAGTTGGGCATGGCGAGTTCCCTTTCTGTTTGGGGGGGTGAGTTGTTTTGTAGGGCTATGGCTACGCAGCCAAGTCTCTGAATCTGTTTTTTTTCGCCATTCCAATCAGACATCCAAAAATGTAATGCCTTTATTTGGGGTATTAAAACAATTTAAAAAATCCTTAATTTTGACAGGCGCCATTGCCGCCATCACGGGGGTTTTTGTCTATATTGGTAATATCTATATTGTGGTATTTTTAAAACAACATGTTGGGATCCCGACCCATCATGCCAGTTTTTTTGCGATATTTGGCGAGATCATCGTTGCAGGATTAATTCCTGTCATGGCTTATTTGGCAGATAGGACAGATGCTTATCGTCAATATCGATTGGGTTTACTTTTGATTGCTATGGGCACTCCGTGTATCTTTATGCTGTGCCAAACAGCCCATTATGGTTATATCATGCTTGCAATGATGCTATATGGGATTTTAAATGCAATTGTATGCGGACCCATGGTCAAAATACTTTATGATCAATTTCCAAGCAATTTACGATACACAGGTATTTCATTTGCATGGAGCGTATCAGCTGCAATCTTTTCAGGCACTGCACCTTTAGTGGCTCAATTTTTGAGCACACAATATGATTGGAAATTTGGGCCTAGCTTCTATGTTTGCGTAGTAGCCCTCATTACTTATTTTATCTTTAGCGTACTTGTACCAAAATCAGCACCTAAGCTAAGTTTACGGCTGAAACAGTTGACAGACTAAATTTCTTAATGTCACATTAGCTTAAAATATATATCCTATTTTAAATATGGTCGATAGCACGATGCTCCAGGAAATGATGAAGCAAATTATTACGGCTTTACCGGGTATTGCTGTCGCCCTTGTCATCTTTATTATATTTTGGATCTTAGCTAAATTTGTAGTTAAATTTATCCACCGTCTAAGAGATAAAAATCCCGTTCAAAAACAACCTGTGTTCTTAGTGTTTGAAACCATTGCCAGAATTACTATATTAGTACTTGGGATTATTACTGCTTTGGGATCAGCTGGCGTCAATGTCTCAGCGTTAGTCGCAAGTTTGGGCGTCTCTGGCATTGCAATCACCCTTGCAAGTAAGGATGCTTTTGCAAATTTATTCGCTGGTGTATTAGTACTCTTGTATCAACCTTTTAAAATTGGCGATCATATTGAAATTGGGCATTT
The DNA here is from genome assembly GCA_016191245.1 of Gammaproteobacteria bacterium. Classification (GTDB taxonomy): domain Bacteria; phylum Pseudomonadota; class Gammaproteobacteria; order Berkiellales; family Berkiellaceae; genus Berkiella. The sequence continues at coordinate 162,181 of JACPOY010000013.1, forward strand.
AAGAGGGGAAGTAACTAAAATGAGCTTACGTTATACCCATTTAAGACTTGAAAATAAAGAAATTCTCATTCCAAATTCATCATTATTGACCAATAGCGTAATTATTAACAATTAATGGAATCATATGAAAAACATTCATACCATTTCAAAAAAAATTATTATTCTCTGTGCGATGAGTTTCGCTCAAGGTAGTTTTGCTAGTTTCGATGAAAAATTTGATAAGCTCGTCACTCAATATCTTCCAAATACTGCCATTGGTATTATTGTTCAAGATCCTAAAACCGGAGCGGTAAAGTTTGAGCGAAGAGGTGATGATAATTTTTATCCGGCTAGTAATACCAAATTGTTCACAGCAGCTGCGGCTTTAAAATTTTTCGGTCCCAATTTTCAATATCAAACGGGCATTCATGCTGCCATGAATAAAATGAAAGAAGGTAATCTTGAAGACAATATCTATATTGTCTTCAGAGGAGATCCTTCCTTCACTTCTGCCGATTTATCGGCTTTAATGAAGCAATTTAAAGCAAAAGGTGTCAATACGATTAAAGGCAATATTATTATTGATGATAATGCTTTTGATGGTCCAGCTTATGCGCCAGGATGGACTTGGGATTCTATACCTTTTGGTTATTCAGCCCCGGTGACAACTATTATTTTGAATGAAAATAAAGTACGTCTCAAACTCAATGAAACTGCTTCATTGAACGATCCTATCAAGATAGAGCTAACCGATCCTAACACTCAAGTAAAACTGACATCTGATGTCATTGCAGTTAGCAAAGATGAATCGGAACATAGCTGCCAACTTAATGTTAAAGTGAACAATAACGATATCAACATCAGCGGCTGTTGGCCTATTGATAAAACGCCTAGCTTCATGGAAGTTGCGCTTGATAATCCCAGATTATTTGCACGTAAAGTATTAGAGGATGTTTTACGTCAAGAAGAAATTGCATTTTCAGGTGAAATTCAATTTAAAAAAGCGCCCAAAGACGTTCCCGCTATTTTAATCAAACGCTCACCTCCTCTAAAGAATTTATTGAAGCAAGTCTTAGCTGAATCCAATAACCTTTATTCTGAGAGTCTCACCAAAGCATTAGGACTTGCATTTTTAGGCCAAGGTTCATTTCAAGTTGGCACCAGAGCCATAGAAGAAATATTAATAAAAGACACTAAAATAGATTTTAACCAAGTAAATCTAAGCGATGGCTCAGGGCAATCTCGCTACAATTTAGTGTCACCCTTTCATATTAGCCAACTACTGCACCATATGTATCAAGAACCCACATTTTCGGTTTTTTACTCATCGCTATCTGAATCGGGTAAAAAAGGTTCTTTGGCTGACAGGATGAAGAGTAAAGATATGGCAGGTAAAATTGTCGCCAAAACGGGGAGCGCGTTAGGAACTTCTGCATTGTCTGGCTATTTTACGGCGCAAAATGGTAATCAATATTTATTTTCACTGTTAATCAATCAGTCGATGAATGATAGTCTTGCAAGAAAAACTTTTGAAGATAAATTATGCCAATTGATGGTTGAAGAAGCATGGGAAAATAACAATTCGACTAAAACGAAGCGCAATTTACCTGTTTCTTTGCCTGTTTCGAAAATACCAAAGATTCCGGTATAAAACATCCCCCCGCTCGCAGACTCGCGGCCCCCTGTCAAACTGAGGAATCGACACATAATTTAAAAGGATTTTCTTATCCCCTCTCCCCTTGCGGGAGAGGGTTAGGGTGAGGGGTGTATAAAATCTGGAGTAATTTTACCCCTTTTACTATTAAGATTGTTTTGACACCCCTCATCCCCA
>JACPOY010000020.1 GCA_016191245.1 Gammaproteobacteria bacterium
CAAATACCCAACTAGAAGTGTCATCCATGATTATATTTTCTACTTAAAAACAAAAGGCAGAAAATATAATCATTTAACTAAGTTTGACAATCTCCTTTCATAAAATACTTATGTATAAGGGTATGCTTTGATAGGGGGCCGCCGTCTTCGGCGGGGGGATGTAAGGTCTGAAAATTACCCAAATTATTTTTAGGCGAATTAGTATTTATTTGAACAACGTTAGAGGTGAAGAGATGGCAATGAGAGGTCCAATTAATAGGTTGGTGGTAGAAATCCTTATCGCCGCCGGGAATCGCGATGTTACAAAACTGTTGGAACTACTTAAAATTCAGGAAGTGCGTGATAAAGCTGCTGATGATCTGAATCATGCGCTTCAACTTGCTGCTACATTTGGTCTTCTTAGCGTCGTGAAGGAATTGCTTACCATTCAGGCAGTGCGTGATGGTGCTGCAGCGCTAAATAATATCGTACTTGGATGTATTCTTATATATGAAGATGTTGAGTTAGCTTTGGATTTGCTTAAAATTCCGTCAGTTCGTGATAATGCGGCTGTCGATGAGAATCATGCACTACATACTGCAATTTCTAGACACCTTTACCCCGTTGTGCAAGAGCTTCTAAAAATTCCTGCAGTGAAGCAGAATCTCCATGTTTCAAAAAAATTCAACATATCCGAAAAAGAGCTTAACGATATGCCTTTAGAAATCTTGCAAGAAATTCAAGAGATATTGCAACCTACCTTTGAAAAATTAAGTTTGCCAACAGGTTCCAGTTTTTCCAACCTTACTCGTCACATTGAAGAAAATATAGATTTTTACGGATATTGGTCTGTTTTGTGTGGCGCGATAAGTGAAAAAGTATTGCAGTCAATGACAGAAGCATCCAGCAGTAATCAAGACTGTTCGCTTGTGGAGGATGATGTTCCATCACCTCTAATAACGCCACGCAGAAGCAAACGTTTGATGGAAGCAAGACTTGCAAAACAAAATCAAACTGAAGAATCGAATTGCTATATGGCACCCAAAAAGGCGCGCAAAAGATAACAAAGAATCATATAGCACTATTTCTTTGATATTCTGATTGAGCATGGACTTAATCCTATAGCGTCTGTTCCTGTATCCTTAGGCACAGGTGACGGCGCGCTTGAACCGGAAATGGTTGGTTTTCCGATTTGTAAGCCAGTCGATTTTTTTATTCGTGTCAATTTACTGGCGACTTCCATATATAATGGAGTGTATTCAATCGTTACTTTCTTTTCAATTTCTTTTGATGAACAACTTAAAGCTTCGATAGTAGGAGCAATAAATTCCAGATAATTTTTACCACATTCGTTTAAAAAATTTTCTCTTTCATTTTCTACAGCAATGAATATTGATTCAAGAAGAAAAAGTCTATCTGTTAGATCACAATGTATGATATCCAAACATATATCTTTAAATATTTCAGCTGATTTTTTATGTTCACTTCTTTTATTCCAAGAAGGATCCTTCTCTAAAATAATATATAGAATTTTAAGATTATGCTTGGAAGTAAAATAATTTTGGAAAAATAAAATACCAATAAGGGCTGGAACGGTAAAGAATCTAATCATATTCTGCTGAAAATCGATTACATCTTCTATATGTTTTCTCTGTTCAAGAAGAATGGCAGTATTTGCTAATTTTTCTTTTAATTCACTCATTCGAGCAGTTGTCGCAAAATTATCTAATTTACTTAGTTTTTCTTTAAGAAGATCTGAATAAGGTCCAAATAACATGAAAAACGCCTTAAATAGTAATGCGAAATAGGCAAGATTTTATCATAATTTTGTATGGCAGATGGCCAATTGGCTTCACACTTACCAAATCTACATTAAACTGTATTCATAAATTCCATTATTTTTAAATGATATAGTTAGTTTGCAAACAATTTTTGTGGAGAAGCTGTGTTACATCAGCCCCCAATTAGCTCTAAAAGATCTTTAATTTTCCTATCAACCATTTTATTGAGTGGGTGTGTTTCTTTTTCTAAAGATGGTGGTTTTATGGGAATGATGGTGCTATGGATCACGCATCCTAAAGATATAAATTTTATGAAAGTGGATAGAGACTTTTGTTTTCTGCTCAATTCTTATGATATTGAGCCTGGAAGTTTCACGCCTAAAGTCAATACGATGTTAGATTTTAATCTTTGGACTTGGAATAGTCGTGTCTTTCCAGGGATTGATCCTTTGGTTTGTCGTTTAGGGGATAAAGTACGAATTCGAATTGGTAACTTATCGATGTGCCGTTACCTGTGAATACCTTGCCAATGATGTCAGGAAATGGGCCCTATGGAAATATTGAAATGGGTGGGATGTTCACTGTAGTGAAAGTCAGAGAAAATCAAAAACCCGACGATTATCAAGATCCAGGCTGGTATCAACAACCAAAGGGTACACAGGCTTACGAAGTGAAAGAGACAGTATCAGAGCCGATTCGCAAGACGACCTCAAAAACTGAAGGCGACGTGGAGCTTAAAGCACGTAAACCAACAGGACATCATCATTGATGATAAATTTACTCTATGGTTTAACCATTTTCTTAAGCGCGTTTTTATTATTTTTTATTCAACCGATGATTGCCAAAATTATGTTGCCAATATTTGGTGGCTCAAGTTTTGTTTGGTTAGCAACCATATTGTTTTTTCAGATCGTATTATTAGTAGGTTATGCCTATGCCTATGGTTTAACAAAATATTTTTCTACTAAAACACAAATTGCCATTCATATTATATTGCTCATTACTTCTTTATATTATATCCCTGTTCATTTGCATCAAATTGATATGAGTCATCAATTATGGTCACCCCTTGCAGTATTATGGGTGCTTACCATGAGTGTGATGCTACCCTGTATTGTGATCTCAGCTTCAAGTCCATTACTGCAGCATTGGTATTGCAATATACAAAAGACGACATTCCCCTATGCATTTTACGCTATCTCAAACGCAGGATCTTTGATAGGCCTTTTAAGTTATCCTTTTCTACTGGAACCCTTGTTGGGATTAAAACTCCAATCCGTGGGATGGTCTGTGTTATATGGGATTTACTTTGTATTATGCTTATTATGCGTGATGAAATTATGGACGTTAAAAAAGGGAATGGTTGCTGAAGATAATATTGTTGTCGCTCCCTCTCCTCATAAATTAAAATGGCTAGTATTAACCTTTCTTAGCAGTGCCCTGCTTTTGTCTATTACCCAATTTCTTGTACAAAATGTAATTAATATGCCATTGATTTGGGTTTTACCTTTATCCCTATATTTGATTTCATACATTGTGGTTTTTGCTAAGCCTAAAAATTATGATAGACAATTTTGGGCGGCATCATTTTTGATTTGGTTGCTTTTAACGATTTGGTTGATCTTGGAATATCATTTGTCAGGGATCAATGCAGTCATTGTAGTATTAGCTTTGCTATTTTCAGCTTGTATGGTATGTCATGGAGAATTAATTAAATTAAAACCCATTAATGAAGATTTAACGCTGTTTTATTTATATATTGCTTTAGGTGGCGTTTTAGGTGGCATTTTTGCCAATATTATTGCCTTACTTATTTTTCAAAACTGGTGGGATTTATATCTGCCCCTCATTATTATTAATGGAATTATTATTGCTCTATTCTATTTTCAATATCGTGACAACCCCAGTAGTTGGAACAGGATACTTAGTTTTCTTAGTATCGTTACCATTATTTTTTTTGGATTAGTGATTATTTTAAATACCTACCTGTCAGGTCAAACATTGGTTGCGCAATTTCGTAATCCATACGGATTTATTAAAGTACTTGATTATGAATACTATGATAATGCCTTGCGTCGTCGCGCTTTAATTCATGGAAAGATTATGCATGGTTTAGAGTTTATGGATGAATCCAAGCTTTTGTGGCCCACAACATATTATGGGCATTCCTCTGGTGTTGGCAAAGCCTTTGATTATCTCGAAGAGCAAAATAAGCCTCTTAAAATTGGTATTGTGGGCTTAGGCGCAGGCACCTTAGCAGGTTATGCGAAAAAGGGCGATGAAATCACTTTTTATGAAATCGATAAAGACATTCAAACTGTCGCTACGGAATATTTTAAATTTCTCTCATCAAATCCAGGAAAGACCAATATTGTCTTGGGTGATGCAAGAATTGAGTTGCAAAATCAATTAAAGGTGGGATCTCAACAATACAATATGCTCATTGTGGATGCTTTTAATGGCGATGCTATACCAGCCCATTTGCTAACTGTTGAAGCCATGCAGTTATATATGGCTCATATTGTTAAAAATGGGATTATTGCGCTTCATACTACAAACACCTATTTGGATTTTATGCCAATAACCCTTGCGCTTGCCAAAAATCAGAGCTGCTCTCAATATTGGATCCAAAATGGAATAGATGTCTCTAGTAGAGAATTTGCTGCCACCTGGGCATTGATTTCTTGCGATCCAAAACTTGGACCCTGGTTACAAGCGCATCATGTCGCTTTACGATCTCCACAGTATGTCCAACCCATGCTGTGGACCGATGATTTTAATTCAGTATTACCCTTACTGAAACTCCAATAATGACGTAGAGTAGTTTTGTGATGAGGCTGGCTAGTTTTTAAGCCTTGACGGGCCTTTCTGAGTGTGTTTTACTTTTTCATCTATACAAAAGGTGCATATCTCCATGTTATTGTGTTGTCCGCTCCATTCTACCTGTTGTCAACCCTAGGTTGACAGTGACTCCTATTTAATGATTTCTTAACATATTATATAAAAAACGCATTTATAAACCTTTGATTCGAGATAACAAATATGCTTAACCGACGTGGTTATTGGATGATTTTAGTTGCTATATTTTTTGCTGTATTGGCAGGCTGGAGCCAGCAGCCAGTGGTACTAAAATTAGCGGAATTGGTCTCAGAAATATTTGTCCGTCTGTTAAAGCTGATAAGTTTGCCAATGATAAGTCTGTCGTTGTTAGCGACCATCTCTTCTGTAGGAGAGAATTCATTGTCTCAGCTTGGTAAAAGAATAGTAACTTATACTATTTTAACGACAGCTATCGCAGCCTCTATCGCCTTAATTCTATATGAAATTATCAAACCCGTTTTACTTGTAACCTCAGAAACGGTCCAAGCAACAACTTCTAATATCTCCTATTTTGATGAGTTATTAAAAGTTATTCCCAGTAATTTATTACAACCATTCCTAGAAGGAAATGTTGTCAGTATTATGCTGCTTTCTTTATTGATTGGGTTCGGTGTTGCCAAATTACCGAATGAACAACGTTTGCCAATACATCAATTATTGCAAAGTTTATTTCAAATGATGATGCAGATTACTCGCTGGATTGTTGGGTTGATGCCTATCGCGATTTGGGGATTTATGACTTCCTTCGTAATTGAAGTAACCCAAGGATTGTCATATACAAAATTAGGCTGGTATTTAACAACCATTTTATCTGCTAATTTAATCCAAGCTATTGTTATTTTGCCATTATTCTTATGGTGGCATGGCATATCGCCAAAACAAGCTTTTATCAAAATGTTACCTGCACTTTCATTTGCATTCTTTTCAAAATCATCGACAGCTGCCATGCCAACGGCAATAGATTGCGCAGAGCGTGAAATGAATGTGGATTCAAAAGTGGCGCGTTTTAGTTTCCCCTTGTGCACAAGTATTAACATGAATGCCTGCGCTGCTTTTATTTTGATTACAGTGTTATTTATTGCCCAAAGTCAAGGCATGGCTTTTTCGCTTACTGACAAATTAACATGGATAGTGATAGCAACTGTTGCTGCAATTGGTAATGCGGGTGTTCCAATGGGTTGCTTCTTTATTGCCAGTGCATTGTTAAGCACAATGAATTTGCCATTAACACTGATGGGTGTGATTCTGCCATTTTATGCACTATTAGATATGCTAGAAAGTGCAATTAATATTTGGTCTGATTCTTGTGTCACATTAGCGGTTAACCAAAAAACAGTCGCAGTGGAAAGTGAAAAGGTGCTTGCTTAGGGAAGCAATCAATGTCTAAAATAATAGGGATATGTGGAATTTCTGGTTCAGGCAAATCAACGCTTACCAAAGCACTTGGCACGGCTCTTAATGCCACGACTTTGTATTGGGATGATTTTGATGAAATTTCTCAAGCACCTCACGATTATGTTGAATGGTTTGAAAAGAGTCGTGATTATAATGCTTGGAAATATGATGGCTTAGTTGATGTTCTTCAACATTTAAAAAACGATAGCAAGATCATCTGTCCTGCCACTAAAAAAGAATTAATACCAACTGAATATATTATCTTTGATGCCCCTATGGGTTATAAACATTTGCCTACGGGTAAATATATTGACTCATTGATCTATATTGACACGCCACTTGATGTTGCTTTAGCAAGAAGAATACTCCGAGACTTCGAAAAACCTGATTTTGATAAATCGCAGCTAAAACAAGAGCTTGAGCACTATCTTGAGCATGCCCGAAAAGTATATGTGTATGCAGCTAATGAAAAAGAGGGTAGCCATTTAATTATTAATGGCTATATGCCAATTGAAGATCAAGTTAAATTCATATTATCTTTCATACATACTAGAAACTAAAGAATAAGATAATTTTCTTGAAAAATAGTTTCACTCAAAGCATTAACCTTAAAAACGTCCCACGAAGTATTTGGGCGCTTGGTATTGTTAGTCTGCTTATGGATCTATCAACAGAGTTGATACGAAGCTTATTACCCGTTTACATGGTAACCGTTCTTGGTGCTAGTTTAACTTATGTTGGGTTAGTCGAAGGAATTTCAGAAAGTACGGCTCAAATCACTAAAATATTTTCTGGGACATTAAGCGACTTTCTGCAAAAACGTAAATTTCTCGTCGGTCTTGGGTATGGTATGTCTGCATTTACCAAACCTTTATATCCATTAGCAAACTCTATTGGAGTTATTTTGGCGGCCCGTTTTTTAGATAGAATTGGTAAAGGAATAAGAGACGCCCCAAGAGACGCACTCATCAGTGATATTGTTCCCATAGAGGGGCGTGGAGCAAGTTTTGGTCTTCGGCAAACACTTGATACGATAGGTGCCATTATCGGACCAGTATTAGCTATTGTATTATTATATCTATTTTCAGGAAATATTCGTCAAGTGTTTTGGTTGGCAGTGATCCCGGCAATGATTGCTGTATTAGTGGTTATTTTTGCTGTGAAAGAGCCATTGCAAGAAAAGAAGAAAAATTATCCTAAGATGCAATGGTCTCAATTTTTTCTCAAAGTGAGGCATTTGAAAGCCAGCTTTTGGCATTTACTTTTGATCGGGGGGTTACTGGCACTTGCCAGATTTAGTGAAGCTTTTCTGATATTAAAAGGACAAGCCGTTGGATTACCATTAACATGGCTGCCGACAATTATTATTGTGATGAACATAGCTTATGCATTGTCTGCCTTTCCTGCCGGTGCTTTGTCAGATGTGGTGGGTAGAAAGATTATTATACTCATCAGTATGGGGCTGTTGATTGTTGCAAGTTTGCTTCTAGGATTGTCAGAGAATATTATCGTAACAATGATAGGTGTTATTTTCTGGGGATTGCATATGGGGTTGAGCCAAGGATTACTTGCTGCCTTCGTCGCAGATACGGCACCTTCACATTTACATGGTTTTGCTTATGGTATTTTTTATTTTGTTTGCGGTGTTAACACATTGACAGGAAGTATACTAGCAGGATTTATTGGCGATTATTTTGGATTGGATTACCTTTTCTATTCATCAACAATCATTAGCTTGATAGCATTGATGAGCTTTGTTGTCCTGTTTTACATTCAGAAAACAGAATAAAAATAACTAATTTGATTTAGATCCTTTTTCTTTTAGCATTTTCTCAGCAAGTTCAACTCTTTCAAATGCAGAAGCTGTTTGAATTGTTAATGATTCCAAAAGGGTGTCTTCTTCAGCGCTAAAAGTACGGTCGAGTTCTTTAGGGATAATGCCAAGCACGCCAAAAGTAAGTTCTCCATTTGATATTGGTATGTAATATCCTCTGGCGCTGGGCATAGTATCGGTGCCCAAACCGGCAACTTGATGATGTTTATAGGCCCATGTTGCAACGCTTTCTTCTTTAAGTTCAGTTTTAATACCTGGATGAGAAACTATTTCAAGATTGTTTTCTTCATTGGGGAGCCACACGGTCGCCGCACAATCAAAAATTTCACCAATATGATGTGAAAGAACTTTAGCAATTTTAGCTTTACCTGGCGTTACAATTAATTTGCGACTGAGGTTATAAAGTTCAGCGGTATAGCGTTCTCTTTGCCTTGTATAGATATTCTGTTGCTGCAACCTTGATGTTTGCGTGCTTATCACCAGACCAGTTAAAAGTAATACACTTAATGTAATAATGTCGCGCAGGTGATAGGTGGCCAAGTTATAATAAGGGTAGATAAAGAAAAAGTTGTAACAGATGACAGATAATAATGCAGCTAAAACGGCAGATCCTCGTTCATTACTGGTCGCAACTATTACTACACCCGTAAGATATATCATAAGCACAGTTTCAGGCTCTAACCAATCACGAGCTGGAAGACCAAAGATGGTGCACAATGCAATGATGAACATTGTATTGAGAATAGATAGCCACGAAGATGGGGTTGATCTTTGCATTTTTAATTTAGGTACTGGCGTATCATCAGTGATAATATACACATCGACAGAACCACTTTCTTCAATGATATCGTGAACCATAGAATGAACAAACCAACGCTTCCACTTAGGTATTGTTGATTTTCCAACTATAATTTTTGTAAAATTGTTTCTTTTTGCAAAATCAATAATGGCTTGAGTTGTGTTTGATTGTTGTTTGGTGACAACTTTGGCTCCTAATTGCTCAGCTAGACTTAATGTTTTCTTGATGAAGTTTTGCTCTTCTTTAGCAAGCGCATAGTGTTGATCATTTTCTATATGTAGTGCTGTCCATTGGCATTTAAGCTTTGTTGCCAGCTGCTTGGCATTTCTGACAAGTTTTGTAGATAAATTGCCAGGTCCAACACAGACTAATATTTTATCTGATATCGCTTGTCTTTTGCTTTGATATTTTTTGTAAATGTCACGTAGTGCATCCACTCTTTCTGCCGTTCTTCGTAAGGCAACTTCGCGCAAAGCAATTAAGTTTTCAATTTTAAAAAAATGCTGAGCAGCTCGTTGCTTTGCAAACTCGCCAAGATAGACTTTCCCATCATTTAATCTTTCAATAATGACTTCTGAAGGAACATCGACGAGTACGATTTCATCAGCATTGTCGAAAATAGAATCAGGTACGGTTTCTTTTACTTTGATTCCAGTTAAATTAGCAACAACATCATTTAGACTCTCAAGATGTTGTACATTGACTGTTGTGTAAACATCAATACCACATTCTAATAATTCTTGCACATCCTGCCATCGTTTAGGATGGCGAGAGCCTATCGCGTTGGTGTGGGCAAGCTCATCAACCAATAAAATACTAGGCTTACGCTCAATAGCTGCATCTATATCAAGTTCTTTTATAGTAATGCCCTGATATTGAATGTGTTTTAAAGGAAGGCGGGGTAGGCCCTCAAGAAGTCGATTCGTTTCAGAGCGACCGTGAGTTTCAATAATACCTGCTACGACATCCACATTCTCCCTGCGCTTTTCTTGAGCTGATGAAAGCATGGCATAAGTTTTTCCAGAACCTGCGCAAGCTCCAAAAAAAATTTTTAATTTCCCACGTCCTAAATGCTTTGACTCTTCCTTAACTTGACGTAGTAGTTGCTCTGGATCAGGTCTATCGTCTTCCATATTATAATTTACTTATTTCATCTAAACTGATATTAAGTTCAACAACATTGACACGCGTTTCACCTAAGAAACCAAATTGTCGGTTTACCTTTGCATATTCAATTAAATCATAGACAATTTTTTCATCTAAGTTACGTGCTTTCGCTACGCGTGCTACCTGAAAATGTGCACCAGCAACGGTAATATCAGGATCTAACCCGCTAGCAGAGGAGGTTACCAAATCAACCGGTATAGGTTCACTTGAAGAAGTTGAATATTGATGAAGTTGTGAAATGCGCTTATTCACGTTTGTTAATAAAATGGGATTGGCAGAACTTAAATTAGAGCCTGCGGATGCTGCTCCATCATAAGGTATACTTGTCGCAGATGGTCTGCTCCAAAAATATTTTTCACTAGCAAATTCTTGACCAATCAATCGTGAGCCAATAACTTTTTGGTTTTTGATAATTAAACTGCCATTAGATCTCACCGGAAATAAACTTTGATTAATCAGCGTGACAACACCAGGATAAATAAGTCCAAAGAAGATAGATAACGATATTAATATCGCACTGGCTGGCCATATCTGATTTGAAATTGTACTTTTGTCCATGAGAAACCTATATTAAAGATACCGCTTTAATCAATAAATCAATGAATTTGATCCCAAAAAAGGGAATAATGAGACCACCCAAACCATAAATTAATGTATTTCGCAGTAGTAACGCATCAGGCGTTGCAGCTCGATATTTCACGCCTCTTAATGCAAGAGGGATCAAAAATATGATACTAAGTGCATTAAAAATCACGGCTGATAAAATAGCACTGTGCGCACTGGATAGGTGCATGATATTAAAATATTTTAATCCTGGGACTGTATTAGCAAAAGCAGCAGGAATAATAGCAAAATATTTTGCTACATCATTTGATATGCTAAAAGTGGTGAGAGCGCCTCTTGTAATCAATAACTGTTTTCCAATTTTTACTATTTCGATGAGTTTGGTTGGATCAGAATCTAAATCAACCATGTTAGCTGCTTCTTTTGCAGCTTGTGTGCCACTATTCATGGCAACGGCAACATCAGTTTGTGCAAGAGCCGGCGCATCATTGGTGCCATCACCTACCATGGCAACAAGTTGACCATTTTCTTGAAATTTTCTGATAAGTTTTAGTTTTATTTCAGGTGTGGCTTCTGCATGAAAGTCATCAACCCCAGCTTCATTACCGATGGTTGCTGCTGTTAGTGCATTATCACCAGTAATCATAATGCTTTTGATACCCATCAAACGAAGTTCAGCAAGGCGCTCTTTGATACCAGGTTTGATAATATCTTTAAGTTCCACAGCACCTAGCATTCTCACGCCATTGAGAATCAAAAGTGGTGTGCTACCAGCTCTTGAAATATCCTCAACCTTTTTAATGATGGTATCATCAATGGTTCCATTTTGACTTTGTATAAGATGAACAATTTTATCTACTGCGCCTTTTACTATTTGTTGGCCGTCAATCTCTATGCCACTCATGCGAGTTTCGGCTGAAAAGGGAATAAAATTAGCTGTTAGTTGAGAAATATCTGTGGGGTTGACGTTATACGTACCGCGTGCCAATTGAACAATACTTTTTCCTTCTGGCGTTTCGTCGGCTAAAGAAGAAACTTCAGCAGCTTGCGCTATCTCATCAATAGTGATGCCACGCGCAGGATAAAAAGCAATTGCCTGACGATTTCCAATGGTGATGGTGCCGGTTTTATCAAGAAGCAATATGCTAACATCTCCTGCAGCTTCAACGGCACGGCCAGAAGTTGCTATCACATTATTTTGAATAAGTCTGTCCATCCCGGCAATGCCAATCGCTGAAAGCAATCCCCCTATGGTGGTAGGAATCAAACAAACAAGTAATGAAACTAATATGGTAACAGTCACAGGGATCCCATGACCGCTTCTCTCAATACTAAAAAGAGAGAAAGGTAATAAGGTCATGACTACGATTAAAAAAATAAGCGACATGCCAGCAAGTAAAATACTCAATGCGACTTCATTTGGTGTTTTTTGTCTTTTGGCGCATTCTACTAATGAAATCATTCGTTCAAGAAATGTTTCCCCAGGATTGGAGGTTATCCGAATAATCAAGCAATCTGATAAAACAACCGTCCCCCCCGTAACTGAATCTCTATCAGCGCCACTTTCTCTGATAACTGGCGCGCTTTCTCCTGTGATAGCGCTTTCGTCAACAGAAGCAACACCACGAATAACTTGACCGTCTCCAGGGATGACATCACCGGCTTCAACCAAGACGATATCATCATAGTGAAGCTGTGTGGCGGGTACGAGTACAAAATTTTTATCATCAATACTTTTAATTTTTTTTGCTTGAACTTCGCGGCGAGCTTTTTTGAGCGTTTCTGCTTGAGCTTTGCCTCTTCTTTCTGCGATGGACTCAGAAAAATTAGCAAAGATAACAGTAAACCAAAGCCATAAAGTGATTTGCAGTATAAATTGAGAATTTTCTTTTACCGGGGAAAACAAAGAATATCCATAAATAAAAGTCGTTAACAAGCAACCTATATAGGTTACAAACATCACAGGATTTTTTATTTGATGTTGAGGAGTAAGATGAAGGATAGCCTGCAATAGGCAAGGGAAAATAGCACTTTTCGTTATTTTTTTCTTTTTTTCTGTTGTCATCGATTATTTCCCTAAACGGAAATATTCAGAAACGGGAGCCAAGGTAATAGCTGGCAGATAGGTTAATACACCCACCAGAAATATGACGCCTATTAAAAATGAAATAAATAATAAGGAATGAGTAGACATTGAGTTACCATTTATGGGTGTTACATTTTTTTCTGCCATACTGCCTGCGATAGCAAGAACAGGGATAATTGTCCAAAAACGACCAAACAACATGCTGATACCAAGGAGTGTATTATAAAATGGCGTATTGGCATTCAATCCTGCGAATGAGCTACCATTGTTGCCCGATGTAGATGCAAATGCATATAGGATTTCACTCAATCCTTGCGCACCAGGGTTGAAAATGCTAAATGTTCCTGCACGGGTCATGACAGCACATGCGCTGCCAAATAATAAAATCATCACCGGAACAAAAATACCGATTGAAGCCATTTTAATTTCAAAAGTTTGAATTTTCTTTCCCAGATATTCGGGGGTTCTACCTACCATCAAGCCTGAAATAAATACGGTGATAAATACAAAAAGTAAAATGCCATATAATCCAGAACCGACGCCTCCAAAAATAACTTCACTGAGCAATAAAAAGATAAGAGGAATCAGTCCACCTAGTGGTGTATAAGAATCATGCATTGAATTGACGGAGCCATTTGACGTTGCAGTCGTTGCGCTTGCCCATAACGCCGAATTGACTATCCCAAAGCGGACTTCTTTGCCTTCCATATTTCCGCCCATTTGTGCCTTGCTAGATTGTTGATCAATATTAAGATATGAAAGCCGTGGATTTCCCTTTTGTTCTTGGCAAATCCCGTATAAAGACAGCGGAATAAAAATAACAGTCATACAAATTAAAATAGCCCATCCTTGTCGTCTATCATTTACCATTACGCCGAATGTGTAACACAAAGAGGCTGCGATGAGCATGATGGCAAGTAGTTCTAAATAATTAGAAAAGGGAGTTGGATTCTCAAAGGGATGTGCCGAATTTGTATTAAAAAATCCACCACCATTACTTCCAATTTGCTTAATGGCAACTTGTGATGCAACAGGACCTTGGGGAATTGTTTGTGTTGTAATTTCTTTGCCATCTTCAGTTTTGAGTGATTCAATTAAAGTTGCATTCACATAGGGTTTGAAATTTTGAATGACACCTTGGCTTCCAAGGAGAATGGCCAATAACAGCGAAAGTGGCAGCAAGATATAAAAATTACCGCGCATCCAATCAACCCAGAAATTCCCTATGGTTTTGCTATTTCTGCGTGAAAGAGAGCGCACAAAAGCGATGGCAACAGCTAATCCCATACTCGCCGATAGAAAGTTTTGGACTGTCAGTCCAAACATTTGAGAGAAGTTGCTTAGTGTACTTTCGCCAGCGTAGGATTGCCAATTGGTGTTTGTAATAAAACTGGTTGCGATATTAAAGGCTAAATCATTTGAAAGATTGGGAAAGTGTTGCGGGTTTAATGGCAAATTTCCTTGAAATCTTAAGATAGCAAATAATAATAAAAAGCCACCAAAACTGGATACTAAAACAGCGCAGGCATATTCTTTCCAGGTCATTTCTTTCATTTGATCAATTCTAGCGATTTTGTAACAAAAATCTTCGACAGGCCCTAATATGTGTTCAAGCATCACAAATTGTCCGCTATATACTCTGGCCATATAATTTCCAAGAGGCTTGACCAATATCAGTAAAGGAACTAAGAAAGAAATATACTGAACAAAGCCATTGATGTTGAGAAAAAAATGACTCACAGAAATATCTCCGGTTTAAGTAAAGCAACTACAAGATAAACAATCAGAAAAAGACCTGTAATGCCAGAGATAATATAGATAATGTCCATAGGATTATTTTAATCCTTCGCTTAAATAAATAAGACCTAGACTTAATGCAAAGAATATAAATGTAATGAATAGGTAAATCACAGCTAGGCTCTGTTTATCAATCTGTTACTTTAAACATATATGAAACGAGGAGGAGATGCTATTTTTTAAGCAAGTAACTATGATATTTTTGTTTTAGCTTTAACTTAAAAATGGATTATTCATGTTAGTTAATTTACCTGGTAAATATTATGATTATATTTCTTAATGGTGCCCCTTCTTCAGGTAAATCTGTGATTGCGCGCGAATTGATGCGCCAATCTGAAAGACCATTTTTATATTACTCAATCGATCATTTAGTGAATTTCTGGATAGATGAGAAATTTGTCGCTTTTGAAGATGAACCAAAATCTTGGTTTTTCCATCAACATATTCTAGACACCGAAGAAATACCAGGGGCCACTGTTGAAGGCCCTCATGCCAATCAGCTTCACTGGGATATGATTGATGCGCTGAAAGTTTTTATACAAAAAGGGTATGATCTCATCATCGATGAAGTATTATGGAAAAGAGATATATTTCAACGCTATACCAATGCATTATGCCAAGCAGATAAAGTTTATCTCGTCAAAATTATTTGTGATCTCATTGAATGTGAACGCAGAGAAAGTTTACGAAAAGATAGATATATCGGTTTGGCGAGAGAATTATATGAAAAAGTATATGTTGAACCGCCAGGGTATGATTTGGAAATTGACACAACTGCAATATCTCCCCAAATCAGTGCCAAGCAAATATTGCAGTTTGTTGAAAAAAATGAAAAGCCACAGGCTTTTCTTGATACGATACGCCAGGATTTAAGTTTCAAGCCACTGCTTCCAGAGTATTACCATTTAATGCAAAAATGGATCAACACACCACATGTGGCCACATGGTGGGGAGAAGGTAAAACATGGAGTTTTGAGGATATTGAATCAAAGTATGATTCATATGTTCATGGCTTTAAAGAAATTAATGGTAAAAAAAGACCCATCAAAGGATATGTTATTTTTTGCGATAATATACCAATAGGATATATTCAATACTATGATGCCTATCATTTTCCACGAGATGGTTATCAGCTTTTGAATTTACCACCATCACTGGCCTCGATTGATCTTTTTATCGGCGAGCCAGAGTATTTAGGGAAAGGTTTAGGAGTCGCCTTACTCAAACAATTTATCACGCAATTTGTGTGGCAGCATTTTGATAATTGCTTTGTGGATGCAGATGCCAATAATGCGCAAGCTATTCACACCTATATCAAAGCAGGATTTTCTATTCACAAAGAGCTCAGTAGTACAAAAATTATTTGTTTGTTAAGAAAAAAATAAAAGGAGGCAAAGGCCTCCTTTATGATTTATTGAGCGGCTTTTTGGGAATAGCTCTGACAAGAAAGACGACGACAATAAGCAAGATAACAAAAAGCGCGATATTGAAAAGCTGCTTGTTATTTGAGCCAGCTGCTTTCGTCGGTTTATTTGGAAATACTTTTTGATAGTAATAATAAACACCAGCTATCCCAATTCTTGCCATTTCATCATAATTTTTTTCGTGTAGTTTAATTTTGATATTGTCAGAAATATCTTTAAAGCTTTTAGCATCAAAAGCGGAGTTGATATTATTCGTCGTGCGTAATTCAACAACACCATTTTCTGTCACAATTAATAATAATGCTCTTTTATCAACATTGGGTGCATTTTTAGCAAGCTGTTCATTGAATGCATTAACAACAGCCTCAGGTTGGCGACCGTAAAAATTAGGTAATATAACAACTTCTAAATGAAATCCGTCCCTGGATTCTATTGCTCCTAATTCTTTCTCTAATTTTTCAGCCATCTCAGGGCTAACGACTTTTGCATTATCTTGAAGAAAAGAAGCGCCATATGAAGATGAAGAGAATAAAAATAAAATTATACTTAATAACAGTATGGGTCGATAACCAAAGCTATTCAGATTCATATTTATAATCCTTACCCATTATTTTTCAAAGCATAGCCAATCATCATTAATACATCCAATTTTATTCACATTGAACTGCTTTAATCAGCAGTTAGTTAATTTTACAGCAATTTGAGTTATTTGTTTGAGTGCTATAATTTTTGATATTCCTCTGGCTTTTAAGTATTTTACAATGCGTAATTGGTATATAAGTATTGTCATCATATTTTTGATGAGTTCGTCTTTTGCACAAGATCAAGATGTTGTTGTTAAAACGGTAAGAACGGTAGAGCCATTTACACGCCACGTTCCTTGGGAAATTGATTTAGGCGAAACTGGTAAAGTTGAAATTAAGATCAAAAGTGAATGGGGTTTACCACTTGTAGAAGCGACAATTAATGGTCAAGGACCTTTTAAGTTTTTATTTGATACTGGCGCAGATTCTAGCATTCTATCCTACGAATTGGTGAAAAAACTAAACTTAATACCTATTGAAACCAAGAAGAAAATATTTCATACCGCTCATAAAAAAGCCGAAGTTGATACAGCACTTTATATTATTGATCATCTAAAAATGGGTGGCGCTGAATTAAAAGATGCACCTTTTGTCGCATCAAATACAGCAACAGATGATTTCCAAGTATTAAAGCATCTGCAGGTAGTTGGTGTGATAGGCGCAAATTTATTTCATGATATTGTCTTGACATTGGATTTAGGACAACAAAAAGTAATATTGCAAAACCATCAAGAAAAGGGCATTTCTGGGCAAAAAGTCAAATTAGAAAAAAACTATTATTTACCGGTTGTTAAAGTTACAGTAAAGCGAAAAGATGGAAACTCAGATTACAATTTATTAGTGGATAGTGGTTATAGTGGCTTTATTAAAATGCCTATTTGCTTTAAATATCATGAAAAACCAAAGCAAAATGAAGATGTGATGACCTATGATGCTTTTAATCAATCTGAGGGGGGATTTATTTCTGAATTAGATGGAATCTTGGAAATTGGTGATAAAAAGTTAGATTATCCTCTTGTAAAATATACGCTAGGGGAATGCAAAGATCCTTCACGATGGGGTTTGATTGGCGCGGAATACCTGAAATATCAAAGTATGAGTATTGATCAAAAAAATAGAGAGCTTATTCTGCATTAGTACTTTCATTTTCTAGAGAATTAATTTCATTACGATTAGAATCTGCAAGTCCAACAAGCAAATAATCTTTAGCACCATTATAATGCAAAATGGCATATTCTGCTTTTTGATATAGTGGTTGTAATCCTTCCTGGAAAAGAAAACTATCCGGTTTAATTGAGAATTGATGAGTGGATGTCTTATAAATAAATTTCACCAATTTTTCATTATCTAGTAATTTTTCGCCTTGATAAACTCGAACAAATTCGGCTACATTATCCTTATCAGGTTTAATGACCAAATACCCGTGTTTTTGTCTTGTTACTTCTTTAGTATTATTTAGATCTTGCGCAATCTTGTAGCGAAATGCCATATAATCACCCGCCATGAGTGAGCGGGGATCGATTGGTTGAAGTTTCAATAAAATAATATCACCTTCATTGAGTATTTTCTCTTTTTGATAAATACCCACGTTGATAAGCGCTAATATTATCAAAGTACTCAAAAGAAGGATTGCGTTTTTTATCATTCTTCACTATCCCACTTCATCTGTTTCATTATCATTCTTGAAGCAAGCAACGCTGTGCCGCTTGCAACAAGGATGGCGGCTTTATATTCTAGAGTATGTGGTAGACTGTAATAGAAGTGAATCAGAAAAAGACATAGAAAAATACTGGCCAAAACAAATAATGCACGTTCATGTTTGGCATAACTTAGTACTAATAAGCCTAATGATAAAATAATACCTGGAGTACTAATGAGTGTCAGTATAACAATACCAATACCTGCAGCTAATGTGGATAGTTGCATAAAATAGTATTTACTGCTCCCCAAACTTAAACAAAGCATTAATAATGCAAGGCCTAGGGGAATATTGAAATAGAAAATATTGACCACTTCATTTTGTAGGTGACTAGAAAATGGTGAAGCTAAATAGAAGGCACAGGCACATAAGCCAAGAGTGCTTGCATAAGTAAAAGGAGTCCAATGAAGAGACTTTTTACGCCATGTAAATAAAAACCAAGTACTAATAATGAGTAGTAAATAATATGCAAAGAAATATTGATTAGTGGCATACAATGTTAAAGTATTAAACAATATGGACAATATGAGAGCTAAACTTGATATAAACCTATCAACTTTCAGAGGAAAAATTATATAAATTGGCACAGTTACAATCAACAGGGCAATCGAATAGAACCATTCTTTTTGTAAAGAGATAATCCCGTATTTACTTAGCTTGGCAAAACCAATAACAAATAATACTTTTCCAGCAATCATTAACATCAAAGCACATTGTAACGCAAAACTTTGCAGTAATGGCCGTTGATGTCGCATTGAGAAATAAAGTAATAAAGCTAGAATGATTGAAACAATACCTGCCACTAATAGTGAAACTTCGTTTTCATAAGAAATGATTTTAGTGGCGATTAAGAATCCTACAACACAGATGCTGCCAATAAAAGCCCCAATCCCTAGAAGGACATGAATCGTTATTGGCAAGGACTCGATGTTTCTTCGAGTCAATAGAAAAGCTTCAGCTTGCTGACGCCGTGAGAGAAGCCCCTTGGTTGAGAGCCAATCTAAAACACTTTGTACACTATATGATTTCATGCGTAATTATCTTTATTGGAAAAAATAGCAATTGATGTTTTTCGTAACACGAAAGCCCCTAAAGAAAATATTCCAAGTGTTAGTAAAGACATAAGTAACCAATCTATCACGTTGCTTAAATTCATTTTGTCAACGACTCTAAAGCTGGCGGTTAATATGATAAGACAGATGCTTATCACAGTTAAGGCGTAAGCCCATAAGTCTGGATCTTTAAATCGATAATAGCTTAAAATTAAAAATTGAATAACAAGGCCACTACATGCACTTATTATCAATGAAGTATTTGTCCATTTTGAAGAAAGGACATATATTTCTATTGGTATTGCACTTAATATGAGCAAGATGCAGACGAGAAAAATTCTACTCCAGATATGTTGCAACCAAACTGTATTATGGTTATAAAGCCGTTCTCTTAAGACAAGAAAGAAAGCATTTACTAATATCAGTATCAAAGAAATATAATAGACTGTTGAATGTGAGGGACTTACAAATTGCCACCAAAAAAACCAAAGCGTAACATTCACAAGCATTAACCAGAATATCCAAAGTGCTGCAAATTGACTAATCAAGACCCATGGCAATGTTAACAAAGACCAGGCTATAAATAATTCATAAGCATCAGCACCACTTTGATATACTTGACCAAAGACAACAAGAAAGACACCAACAAGTATACACGCGGCCATCAAAAATAACTGACCAGCCAGTTTTTCTAAAGAATAAGTCCAAGCGCCCATTACGCAACATAACAGAGCAAGTTCGATGGTGATAAATTTATAGCTTGAGGACATTGCAGCCCAATTGTAGGCGAAAAAATATATCATGCCTACAAGAACCAACGTGCAACCTACAATTGCCAGCACTTGAGCTATCCAATAGCCCCAACGTTGATGGGGATAAAGTAATTCTAAGCAATAATCTCTAGCTTGCTGATTGATATAACCATTGCGATACAAAACATCGACAATAGATCTGTCTGCTTGTTGCTCTATCAGCGTGATACTGTCGTGTTCATGGTTAATCATTGACATTATTACCAGGTATTCTTTAATGAATTTTCATTAAGGCTCATAGGGTAAATTTCGGAAGTGTTGACTGTTTACTTTAGATATACAAATAAACTAGCATTTTGTACAGGTGATTATTGAGTCGCCACAATGGGAGGAATGGGGCAATTAATGCTAGCGGCAATGGCACGAACCATTTCAGCTTCAGTAACATTAACTACATTATCTTTGGTAATGCAATCTAAACAGGCATCGATTAGTATTTCTTTGCATTTTGGAGAAAGTTGATTGAGCTTTGATAATATTGTTTGAAACTTTAAAGGCTCTTCAGTTGATAGTTCTGGAGGTTGTACTTTTCTGCTTGTGAAATTTTGCATTAGCTTATCAAAAAGGGCATGTTGAGACTCTTTATCAAGCTGATTATTTTTTACTAGTGCCCAAATCAAAATACTTACTTCATTGATGACAGGATTAAAATCATTATATTTAATAATGGATGGCTTTTCTTCTACGCTGTTACTGATAAGGGCAAGCAAGGCAAATTCAAATAAATTCTCCTGACCTAAAGAAATAAGTTGTTGAATATTATGACAAACGCGACGACGTTCATCAACAGAATTTGCTTTAAATGCAAGTAAAGCGATATCAACTAATGGCAGGTAAGTTGTTTTAGACAGATCTGCTATCATTTTGCGGACTATCTCTGTTTGATTTTGACTATCTTCGTTAAGGGTTGTTTTTAAAAAATTTATTAGGGGAGCAATTTTTTCTTCGTTCGCATTTAATAAAAATGCATAGAAGATTATTTCAACTTGTTGCATAGAATGTGCAATATCAATTAATTCTTGTGGTATTTGCGAGATGATAGCCTGTGCCAAATTTACATTGGATTGAGAAGGATTGCCAATGCTGGATTTAATATCTTTTGTTAAAGCCTGCCCTTGTGTTGATGCAATAACCGCCGCTGTGCCAATGATGCCAAGTGCTGCTTCACTAGTGTTTTTCTTGATATCTTCTTGTTTATCAATTTTTAAATCTTTTAACGGAAGACTTGCATATTCACCACGTGGATCTAGGATTTGGATCCTTTTTTCAAGCGGAGGATGGGTAGCAAGTAAATCGCTAAAAAGGATCCGTCTTGGAGTGCAAAAACAAAGATGACTGATGTCTTCGACATGCCTTGTTGCAAGCTTGGTTCCACTTGCCGATTGCTGAATGCGCCTAAGTGCGAAGATGATCCCTTGAGGATTTCGAGTGTATTGCACAGAAGATGCATCAGCAAGTAATTCTCTTTGTCGAGAAACAGCTGATTTGATGAGTCGACCAAAAAATAAGCCAACATATCCTACTACGAGTAAACCAACACCAAGAATAACCAGAGCAATCAAGAGCCGTCCATCATCTTTACTTGAAGATCGACTTCGTCGATTAGAACTACTTAAAATACGAAGTAAAAAGTAGCCTGCTTGACCGATGATGAGCAACCCTCCTAGCACACCCATCAGTTTCAAACTAATTTGCATGTCACTATTGAAAATATGACTAAATTCATGACCGATGACACCTTGCAACTCATCCCGAGAAAGCTCATGTAATGCCCCTTTTGTTACCACCATCACTGTATCTTCCGGCTTAACACCAGCAACAAAGGCATTAATAGCAAGCTCATTGTCCATAATGTAGAGTTTAGGGATGCTGATGCCAGAAGCGATTGACATTTCTTCAACAACATTCATAAATCGTTTTTCTAAGAAATCAGTTGTACCAGGATCAATTTCTCTTGCACCGACCATGTTAGCAACGGCAATACCACCCTCTCTTAACGATATGATTTTATAAATTGTGCCTATCACAATCACAAGAATGATGGTTGGGGAGACACTGGCGGTTGTTAATAGGGCTAAATTAATTAAAGCGGGTTGATTTAATTGAAGACTTGAATCAACAAATGAATAGTAAAGTTGGGGATTAACATAAATTACAGCCCCCATCACAATACAATCTATGACTAGAATGATAAAAGCGATAGCTAATATAAAATATAGGATTAACCAAAAGGTATATTTTCTTGCCTTCTCTTGATTGTCAAAGAAATTCATAAATACTCTTCCCACTTTGCTTTTAGGCGTTGTTGGCTGCGGCTTTTCCGTTGAGAAATAAATCTTATCTTCTTGATATTCACCCCTCACCCTAACCCTCTCCCGTAAGGGGAGAGGGGATCAGATCCGAATCTTTATTTCTTGTCCCCTCTCCCCTTACGGGAGAGGGTTAGGGTGAGGGGGTTTATTCTGAAAGAAGGAGATATATTCTCTAAATCCTATATCATGCTAAGTAAAAGACACTTTAACCGCTTCTTTTGCTTCAGGCTTTGAAATTTCAAAATGAGTTGCATTTTGGAAACCAAACATATTGGCGAAAATCACATTTGGAAATTGCGAACGATAAGTATTAAAAATCATCACGGCATCATTGAAGGCTTGTCTTGCAAAGCTAACTTTGTTTTCTGTTGTAGTGAGTTCTTCCATGAGTTGTTGCATCGTTTGATTGGCTTTTAAATCCGGATAATTTTCTGCTAAGGCAAAGAATTTACCCATTGAGGATGTTAAAGTTGTTTCGGCACTGATGAGTTTTTTCATTGCTTCACTATCACCCGGTGCAGATGCCGTTGCTGTGGCGGCAGTTTTTGCTTGATTTCTGGCATCAATGACTTTTGTTAAAGTTTCTTGCTCATATTTCATATAGCCTTTAGCCGTTTCAACCAAATTGGGGATTAAGTCATAGCGACGTTGTAATTGCACATCAATTTGAGAATAAGCATTAACAAAGCGGTTTTTAAGTTCAATGAGGCGGTTATAAATTCCTATCACGTACAATACAAGAAGAAGAATGATGCCACCAATAACTCCAAGTGTGATCAGTAATGATTGCATAAAGTGATACCCCAATGGTTTAATTTCTTATTAATAATACTAGACAATCTATTTATATAATTTGTTGCATTCCTTCCTAAACTGTACATTTTGTCGGTTTTTCATATCAATAAAAATGAATTGATGTCGATAAGTATTAAGTAATAATGAACTGATGTGGAGATGTTGAATGGCAACTAAGGGTGATATACAAGCACTGAAGGTGTTGTTGGCAGATACCTATGCGATTTATTTGAAAACACAAAATTACCACTGGAATGTTGTTGGACCACAGTTCCATGCTTATCATCGCTTATTTGAGGAAGAATATACTCAACTCTTGATGGCGGTTGATGAAATAGCTGAAAGAATAAGATCAAAAGGTCATATGGCTCCAGGAAGTTTTGAAGAGTTTTTAAAGTTAAAAACGATTACTGAGGCTAAAGTTAAGATTGATGCACTCTCAATGATAAGAGATTTAGCTGAATCTCATGAAAAAATTTCTAAGTCTTTACATCCTTTACTTGAACAAGCAAAAATCGATGATGATGATGTGACACAGGATCTTGTCTTAGAGCGTATGGAATATCATGAAAAAACTCTATGGATGTTAAAGTCACATTTGGTGTAAATGGTGAATTATGCCAAAGAAAACAACAATAAATGCAGACGATGAAAAATTAGCTAAAGAAAGGATGGCATTAGAAAAATTAATCCAAAAAGAGATTTTGAAAGCATGGGAAGATCCAAGTGTAGAATCTTATTTTAAAATGCGTGTTGAAAAAGAAGAAGCACAAAGACATCTTGAAGAGCTAAAACATAAAAATGAGGCACTTGAGACTGAATATGTGCATTTGGTTGATGCCGTGATGGAGAGGTTACCTACTAGTGAACTTCCCTCAACAGATTTTGATAGAATATCTAAAATGACCAGTCAATTTCAAGAAAGAAAACAAAAAGTAAATGCTATGGTTGAGTTGGGTCAAGTGATGGATAGCCAATGGAGACATCATTGTGACAATATTGCAGCCTCCTTGTTTAAAACGCCAAAAGGGGTGACAAAAGAAGTAACTGAAAGGATTCAACAAGACATGAAAGCTTTGCAGCGTCAATTGGATGAAAATTTTAGACAACAGTTAGAAAAATTTTTAGAAAATAAACTTGAGAAACAAATTGAATCTAATAGTAAAAAGTTAAGAAAGCTAATAAATGAGCCAATCAATGAGCTGACAGAACAGATCGTCCAACGAGCAAGAAAAGTAGATGCGACAGAGGATATGGCTATCAAGAGCATGTATAAAGTGGCAAATTTTCTCAATAAAGGAGAATTTGATATTTCATTTTGGCAAAAAATGAATATTCTTTCGACAAATTTCAAGCAATATTTTGATGATTACAGCAAATCTACCAATCGCCCTAAAAGTTTGGAAAAGTTATGTCTTGATGTTAAAGGTGCCCTTGAAAAGGGTGATCCTGAATCTGTATCAGAGCTTATTCAGCGCTATTTTGAGTCCGAGAACAAAAAAATGGAAACGGCTTTAGCTGAGGTTGAAGAAGCCATAGATAATGCGATGAAAAAAGATGGTGAGCAGTTTGTCGAAGAATTGTTGGTAAACGCAGAAAATGAACTTAGCAAAAAAAGTCCCCTGTACAAAAATGCCAAAAAAATTGGAACGATGGCACGTAGGGCAGATACGGTTATTAGCTATTTTCAGGCAAATACCGGTGAAAAAGAAGAACCGAAAAAACCGGAAAAACCCACGCCTCATTCCGATAAATACAAAAATGATACCAAGAGAAAGCGTCCTAGAGACACTAAGTAGACTTTCTTGAACTCAATTAAGCGACAAGCGAACCTTTTTGCTCAGTAATAATTTCTTGGTATTGAATAATTAATTCTTGAGCGCGTTTTAATGATTCAGGTGTGCCAATATCAATAAATGGTGCATCAGAGTTGATTACCTGCAAATTTTTACCTTCATGAAGCCACTTTGGAAAACACTCATATTCAAGACTTGTTTCTTTACCGGTAATCACATCAGCAAGTAGTTCGTTACGTAATAAATAAATTCCCGCATTCACAGGACCAGGGCCTGCTTTTTTTTCTTTAAAAGCTAATAAACGATGATGATTATTCACTTCTAGTGTACCGAAACGACCGGCATTGGTTACACTTGTCCCAAAAAGTATGCCATCTAAGTTATTTGTTTGTTTTAACCTATCAATAACAGGACGAATGTCAGTTAATAAAATTGAATCTCCATTCACCACAAAGGTAAATGTTGCTGGATACCTTTTAGCACATAATGCAGAGGCGCCAGCTGTGCCTAATGGGCGAGTTTCAGTGACCACATCTAAGCATAGGGTAGGATCAATACTCGCCATATGGTGTGCCCATGCCGTGATTTTTTCAGCATAATGGCCAGCTGAATAAACGATATGTGTAAAACCTTGGGTTTTTAACCATTGCGTAATCCAAAATAAAAATGGCTCGCTTGCAATGGGTATTAAAGGGGTTGGGAGCTCGGGGAATAGATCACTAACTAGAGATTTTTTTCCGCCAACAAGTACAATTGCTATCATAGCTAAACTTATCTTCCTTGGATTACTTATTCTAAAAAGCACCGGGAAAAATACCGGTGTTTGCTGTTATTTGCAAACTTTTTTTCGTTTTTAAGGTGATTTAATAAATTATATGTTTTTAGTCTAACTTTGCAATTTTTGTTGTTTTTGCAAGTAGACTGGGTACAATCACTCAACCATTATTATATGAACGTTTTACTCAAGAAAAGCCATAGAGAACTATTGTGATGACAGAATCAAAAAAGGCACTGATAACAGGGATTACGGGGCAAGATGGCTCTTATCTTGCTGAATTTCTTTTACAAAAAGGCTATGAAGTTCATGGTATCAAACGAAGGACTTCGTTATTTAATACCGACCGGATAGATCATCTTTATCAAGATCCTCATGTGGCAAATAGACGCTTTGTATTGCACCATGGTGATTTGACTGATAGTACGAGTCTGATACGTATCATTGGACAAATTAAACCACATGAAATCTACAATTTAGCGGCACAAAGCCATGTGGCTGTCTCTTTTGAAGAACCTGAATATACAGCAAACGCCGATGCTTTGGGCGCTTTGCGGATTTTAGAAGCAATTAGAATTTTGGGCTTAGAAAAACACACTAAATATTATCAAGCTTCCACCTCTGAATTATTTGGTAAAGTACAAACTATCCCTCAAAACGAATTAACGCCATTTTATCCGCGTTCTCCTTATGCTGTTGCTAAACTGTATGCTCATTGGATAACAATTAATTATCGAGAAGCGTATGGTATTTTTGCCTGCAATGGGATTTTATTTAATCATGAATCACCGGTGCGTGGTGAAACTTTTGTAACAAGAAAAGTCACTCGCGCATTGTCTCGTATTAAATTAGGCATGCAAGATTGTTTATATCTTGGCAACTTGGATGCAAAACGCGATTGGGGGCATGCAAAAGATTATATTGAAATGCAATGGTTGATGCTGCAACAAGATACACCTGAAGATTTTGTCATTGCCACAGGCGAGCAATATAGCGTGCGCGATTTTGTAAATAGAGCTGCAAAAGAACTTGGGTTTATTCTTCGCTGGGAAGGTGTTGGCGCCAATGAGCAAGGTTTTGATGCAAAAACAGGCGTTTGTTTAGTTAGAGTGGATGCCAGATATTATCGGCCTACTGAAGTTGAAACGCTGTTGGGGGATGCAACCAAAGCCAGAGAAAAACTGGGTTGGAAACCAAAAATTAGTTTTAATGCTTTGGTAAAAGAAATGGTGAAAGAAGATCTTGACTTAGCCAAAAGAGATGCCTTTTGCCAAAAAGAGGGCTTTAAAGTATTTGAGTATCAAGAATGATGGAACATAGTGATAAAATTTATGTGGCAGGCCATTTGGGCTTAGTAGGGGCTAGTATTGTCAGAGCCTTACAAAAGCAAGGGTTTAATAATATTGTCACGAGAAAACATGCTGAATTGGAATTGACCGATAAAAATGCTGTCGATGCGTTTTTTGCTGCAACAAAACCTGATTATGTGTTTTTAGCTGCAGCAAAAGTGGGTGGTATTTGGGCTAATGATAATTACCCTGCTGATTTTATTTATCAAAATCTACAAATTCAAAATAATATCATTCATGCAGCCTATGAAAATAAAATAAAACGCTTGCTGTTTCTTGGATCATCTTGTATCTATCCAAGAAATTGTCCACAGCCGATTAAAGAAGAATACTTATTAACCGGAGCATTGGAATCAACCAATCGTCCCTATGCTTTGGCAAAGATCGCAGGAATTGAAATGTGCTGGGCTTTTAATCGTCAATTTGGCACACAATTTTTAGCCGCTATGCCTACTAATTTATATGGCCCCGGCGATAATTATGATTTACACACTTCTCATGTCATCCCAGCATTAATTCGTAAAATGCATGAAGCAAAAATGGCACAGAGTAAGGAAGTGATCGTATGGGGTTCAGGAACACCACGGCGAGAATTTTTATATAGTGATGATTTGGCGGATGCTTGTGTATTTTTAATGAATGCAAATGAAGAGAAATATCAAGGACTGATTAGTTCAAAAGAAATAGCACCTATCGTCAATATTGGGTGTGGGGATGACGTTACCATTGCTGAGCTTGCAGCCTTAATAGCAAAAGTAGTGGGTTTTACAGGAGAGATTGTTTATGACGCATCTAAACCAGATGGAACTCCAAGAAAATTATTAAGCGTTGAAAAAATTGCGCAATTGGGATGGCAGGCAAGCACTTCTTTAGAAAAAGGATTGGGAATGGCTTACAGCGAATTTCGCTTAGTCAATAATCAATATAGTATTAGCAATACGGTCTTGGCATAAATAGATATGAGCAAAAATAAAATTCTTGTAACTGGTGCAGATGGTTTTATTGGTTCCCACTTAACGGAACATCTTATTAGAGAAGGTTTTCAGGTAAAGGCCTTTGTTCATTATAATTCTTTCAATTCTTGGGGATGGTTAGATCATTCACCATCTGACATTTTGAAAGAGATTGAAATATTTTCGGGTGATATTCGAGATCCTTTTGGTGTTAATAAAGCAATGCAATCTTGTAGTAAGGTGCTGCATTTGGCTGCGCTAATAGGAATACCATACTCATATCATTCACCGGAAAGTTATTTGGAAACAAATGTCAAAGGAACATTAAATGTCGTTCAAGCGGCAAGAGATCTCAACATTGAGAGAGTGATTCACACTTCAACCAGCGAAGTGTACGGTAGTGCTCAATATGTTCCAATCGACGAAAAACATCCATTGCAGCCTCAGTCGCCTTATTCGGCAACTAAAATAGCAGCCGATCAGCTTGCAATGTCCTATTATTATGCTTTTGAATTGCCAATTTCCATTGTCAGACCATTTAATACTTATGGACCAAGACAATCGGCTAGAGCAGTTATTCCGACAGTCATCACGCAAATCAGTCAAGGCATAAAAGATATTAAATTAGGCTCCTTGGAACCAACAAGAGATTTTACTTATGTTAAGGACACTGTGAGGGCTTTTGCTAAAGCGCTTGATGCGCAAGAGATAATTGGTAAAACAATTAATCTTGGTACTAACTTTGAAATATCGATTGCAAATATAGTGCAACTTATTGCTAAAATCATGCAAGCAGATATTAATATCGTACAAGATCAACAGCGTGTTCGGCCGGCGATGAGTGAAGTTGATAGATTGTGGTCTGATAATTCCTTAGCAAAAAAGTTACTCAGCTGGACGCCTGAATACTCAGAGATGACAGGATTACAAAAGGGCTTAGAAAAAACCATACAATGGTTTTTAAACGAAAATAATCAAAAGATGTATAAGTCAGGAATATATAATTTATAACATGAAGACGATGGATCAATGTTTAACTGCACTTGTTAGTGTTCTTGGAACGCCTGAAAAGGATATTCCCTTACATGCCCCTTATTTTGGTGGTAATGAATGGAAATATGTAAAGTCATGTATCGATACAGGCTGGGTATCGAGCGTCGGAGAATACGTTAATCTTTTTGAAACTAAATTAATCGAATATACCAAGGCGAATTACGCTGTGGCTGTTGTCAATGGTACTGCTGCGCTTCATATTGGCCTCATTTTAGCCAATGTAAATGCAGACGATGAAGTGCTAATTCCATCACTGACATTTATCGCTACCGCTAATGCCGTTGCTTACTGTGGTGCTATCCCACATTTTATTGATAGTCACCCATCAAATTTGGGTATTGATATAGAAAAACTACGAAATTATCTTAAAGAAAATACAATTGTCAAAGATCGTACTTGCATAAACAAAAAGTCGTTAAGAAAAATTACGGCAATTATTCCCGTTCATATTTTTGGTCATCCAGTCGATATGGATGCTTTAGATGAAATTTGCCAAGAATATCATTTAACCATTATTGAGGATGCCTCAGAGTCACTGGGTTCGTATTATAAGGGAAAACATACAGGGAGCTTTTGTGATATTGCCGTATTAAGTTTTAATGGTAATAAAACGGTTACCTGTGGTGGCGGTGGTGCTATTTTGTTAAAAAATGCTGAAATGGCAAAGCGTGCTAAGCATTTAACAACGACAGCAAAAAGAGCTCACCGATGGGAATTTTATCATGATGAGTTGGGATACAATTATCGGTTACCCAATATTAATGCTGCATTAGGATGCGCACAATTAGAACAATTATCAGGTTTTGTAGAAAAGAAACGCATTTTGGCACATCAATATTATGAAGCATTCCAGGGAATAGACATTGCCACTATTTTACAGGAATCCCCTTATGCAAAGAGTAATTATTGGTTAAATGCGCTTATACTGAAAAAGCCCGATCGACAATTTGTGAGCAGCTTTATCGAGTTGGCAAATGAACATAAATTAGGTTTGCGCGGTTTATGGACTCCGCTTGATACACTGCCAATGTACTTACAATGCCCCAAGATGGATCTAAGTCAAACTTATGCCCTTTTTGATAGCGTGATTGCCTTACCAAGCAGTCCAAATTTAGGATCTAACTATGCATAAGAAAATATGTATTGTCACTGGTTCAAGATCAGAATATGGGCTTCTTCATTGGTTAATGAAAGAAGTAAAATCAGAACCAACAATGACATTGCAATTAATTGCAACGGGCATGCATCTTTCTCATGAATTTGGATTAACGTATAAAAAAATAATGGAAGATGGTTTTATTATTGACGAAAAAATTGAAATGCTTTTGTCAAGTGATACAGCAGTTGGTATTACAAAATCAATAGGTTTAGGGGTAATTGGTTTTGCAGATGCGTATGCGCGTCTTAAACCTGATATGGTCATTCTACTTGGAGACAGATTTGAAACATTAGCTGCAGCACAGGCTGCTTTTATTGCAAAAATCCCAATTGCTCACATTCACGGGGGTGAGCTAAGTTTAGGGGCATATGATGATGGGATAAGACATAGCGTGACTAAAATGTCACATCTTCATTTTGTAGCAACTCCCTCTTATCGTGACAGAGTCATTCAATTAGGTGAGGATCCAGAAAATGTATATCATGTTGGAGCAATGGTTATTGACTCCATTTCTCAACTGTCGTTGTTGAAAAGAGCTGAATTAGAAAAAAAATTAGATCTGACATTTAGAAAATTAATTTTTGCAGTGACATTTCATCCCGAGACTTTAGGTAAAGGTTCGCCCCGGGAAGAATTTGGCGAATTATTAAAAGCATTATCCTATTTTCAGGACACAACTTTTATTTTCACAAAAGGGAATGCCGATAGTGATGGTCGCGTTATTAACGACATGATTGATGACTTTTGTAAAGATAATCCTCATTCATCTAAGGCATTTCTTCAACTAGGTCACCATCATTATCTAAGTTTGTTATCTATTGCTGATGTGTGTGTGGGAAATTCATCAAGTGGCATTATTGAAGTCCCTTATTTCAACATTCCCACAGTGAATATTGGCGATAGGCAAAAAGGACGAGTACGTCCTATCTCTGTCCTTGATTGTCAGGCTAATGAAGCATCAATTACGGCATGCATTCAAAAAGCGCTATCTAAAGAATTTCGTCAAGAGATATTCAATATGCAGCATCCCTATGGCGAAGGACCAGTTGCTAAGAAAATTGTCAGTATTATTAAAAAATCAGATTTTACAAATTTAATAAGAAAAAACTTTTGTGATTTGAAGCAGAATGGTTGATATGAATAAAACATACATCATAGCAGAAGCAGGTGTGAACCATAATGCAAGTGAAGATCTTGCTTTAGAAATGATAACACGTGCGAAAGAAATAGGAGCTGATGCAATTAAATTTCAGTTATTTCAAGCTGAAAGCTTGGTAACTGAAGATGCCGAACAAGCTCAATATCAAAAAAAGGCATACACACAAGCCAAAACACAGTTTCAGATGCTCAAAGAACTGGAATTACCTCATAGGGCTTTTGAGCGCTTAAAGAATCATGCAAAGAAAGAACAAATTGATTTTATTATCACTCCATTTGATCTGGCGAGTTTGGATTTTATCACTCAAAAATTAAATCTTGATGTCATTAAAATAGGATCTGGGGATGTAACGAACGGACCATTATTATTGGCGACAGCACGTTCTAAGAAAAAAATCATTTTATCGACTGGGATGAGTACGTTAAGCGATATTGAAATGGCCCTGAAAGTCATTGCATTTGGGCTTTTAACTAATGATGAAACCCCTTCTCTAAAAGCTTTTGATGAAGCCTATTCACATGTGAATGTTCAAAGTATCTTGAAGGCACACGTGTCATTACTACATTGTACCTCTGAATATCCAGCGCCTGTTGAGGAATCGAATTTAAAAGCGATGGATACCTTACGCGCAGCATTTGGTTTAAGAGTAGGATTTTCCGATCATACGCCAGGGATTGAGATCTCATTAGCTGCGGTTGCCAGAGATGCCGCAATAATAGAAAAACATTTTACTTTGGATAAAAACCTTCCTGGTCCCGATCATCTTGCTTCATTAGATTATTTAGAATTTAAGACAATGATAGATAATATTCGAAATATCGAAAAAGCACTTGGTAATGGTAGGAAGCAACCTTCTATTAGTGAAATGAAGAATATTCAAATCGTACGACGGTCTATCGTTGCAAACGAAAAGATAAATATGGGTGAGAATTTTACGATATCGAACCTGGCATTTAAAAGACCTCATCGAGGCCTTTCTCCCATGGATTATTGGGATTTGCTTGGAACAAAAGCTCAAAAGGACTATGTTAAAGATGAGGTAATCATATAATATGAATACCCCCATTATTATTATCGGGGCAGGTGGGCATGCTTGCGTTCTAGTAGAGATGGCACATATTCTTTCAAAGACAATTATTGGTGTGACTGGAGAAAGTGAGACACAATTAAAAAATTATCCACAAATAACTTATTTGGGTAATGACAGTATCATCAGTCGCTATTCTCCAAATGAAATAAAATTAGTGAATGGTGTTGGGGCAACTTCACCCCAGAAAAATATTCTTCGCCAACAAATATTTCAGAAGTTCAAAAATCATGGATATTCCTTTGAAACCCTTATTCATCCTAGCGCAATCATTGCTAAAACAGTTTCTTTAGGTGAAGGCGCGCAAGTGATGGCAAGAGTGGTACTTCAACCCAATACTAGCATTGGCAGCAATACAATTATTAATACCGGGGCTTGTATTGATCATGATTGCCGTATTGGTCATCATGTTCACGTGGCACCTGGAGTGGTTTTGTCTGGGAATGTGAATGTAGGTGATTATAGCCATGTAGGTGTAGGTGCTAATATAATTCAAAGCATTGAAATAGGAAGTCATGCCATGATTTGTGCTGGAACCACGGTTATCAAAAATGTTTTATCTTCGCAAAAAGTACCGCAATTATGAAAAAATATGAAAAGCTACTTTTACCCAAAGAAGCAGACATTCATGCTGCGATTGAAAAATTAGACAAAAATGAGGCTCATATTGTTTTAGTTGTTGACGCTAATCGAAATTTACTGGGAACCGTCACGGATGGAGATGTAAGACGTGGCATTTTACAAGCTGTTAAGCTTAGTGATTCTGTCATGAAAGTAATGAATTCTCATCCCATTGTCGCAAAAATGGGAGAGGATACTGATGCAATTTATGCGTTGATGCGTAGTAAACAAATCCGTCAGATCCCAATAGTGAATGAATCAGGTCAAGTATGTGGAATAGAAATTCTTGATGATTTTTTAGGCTACCAAAAAAAAGATAACATTGTCGTTTTAATGGCTGGTGGTATGTCAATGAGGTTACGCCCATTGACCAATGATTGCCCTAAACCTATGTTAAAAGTGGGTGGTAAACCCATTTTAGAAACTATCTTAACAAGTCTTATTCAATTTGGCTTTCATAAGTTCTATATTTCAATAAATTATCTGGCTAATCAAATTATGGATCATTTCGGTGATGGTTCAAAATGGGGAGTTGATATTCATTATATTGAAGAAGTGGACAAAATGGGTACGGCAGGACCTTTAAGTTTGCTGTCCTTAAATTTGAAACATCCGTTGATTGTAATGAATAGTGATTTATTGACTAAAATTGATTTTAACCAATTACTTAATTTTCATCATGAACAGAAAGCGACAGCTACAATGTGTGTTCGTGAATATGATTATACTGTGCCTTATGGAATTTGCACGTTGGAAAATAATTTAATTGTTGATGTGATTGAAAAGCCAACATATAAGTTTTTTATCAATGCAGGAGTGTATGTATTAGAGCCTCAGGTTTTAAATTTCGTGCCTAAAAATTCTTATTTTGATATGCCGACATTGTTTTCTTCACTTATTAAACAAAAAATGCGCACGGCTCCTTTTCCCATAAGAGAATATTGGTTAGATATTGGTCATCTTTCCGATTTTGAAAAAGCTCACAGCGAATATGAACATGTTTTCGAAATACAAGAATATTAAAATGAAAGTTTTGCTGATAGGGTGTGGTTCAATTGGGAAAAGACATGCTACCAATCTATTAGATATTATTCCTGATGCTCAATTTACCATCATCAATTCTAATGGGATGGAGAATGAATTTTCTAACTTGATTAATGCTAAAATGGTTTCCAATTGGGATAGCGCAATAGAAGATATTGATCTGGTTATTGTTGCTAATCCTTCTGCATTACATGCTCGTCATGTTGAAAAAATTATAAAGTCCAATCTTGCCGCCTATATTGAAAAGCCTTTGGTCACATCTTTGCATGAATTAGATAACTTAAAAAGTTTATTAAAGACATATGCGCCCGTTCAGCCCATCATGATGGGGTGTAATTTAAGATTTTTACCTTCTATTCGTTTATTAAAAGAATATATTGATAATGCCCGAATAGGAAATCTTTGCCGAGCTATTTTCGAAGTGGGGCATTATTTGCCGGATTGGCGCCCCTCGCAAGATTATCGTCAATCTTATAGCGCAAAGAAAAATATGGGTGGAGGCGTTGTTTTTGATCTTGTTCATGAACTAGATTTAGTAAGATATTTATTGGGTGAATTTGACGTGGTCAGTTCCGAATATCAGCGCTTGAGTCATCTTGAAATTGATGCTGAAGATACAGCAGTGATTCACCTATCGCGTCAGAATGGCCCCTTGATTTCTGTTCATTTAGACTATGTTTCAAGAATACCAACTCGTCAAATCAAAATAGTTGGCGATGAAGGAACACTTATATGGGATCTTATTAACAAGAAATTGCAATTATACAAGACCTCTGGCATAAGTATCATTACTGATAGCCATGAAGATTTTGACGTTGCTAATACTTATAAAACGGCAATGAAAGAATTGATAAATGCGATGCAGCACAGGCAGAGTACATCACAACCATTAAGTGAAGGTATTTTAACTACACAGTTAATGCTTCAATGTAAAGGAGTCTATTGATCAATCATGAGCGTGATAGCAACTATATGTGCACGTGGAGGATCTGTTGGACTTCCAAGAAAAAACATCAAACCGCTTCATGGCAAACCATTGATTTGTTACTCAATTGAGCAAGCACAATCTTGTGACTTTATCGATAAAATTTATGTTTCTACCGATGATCAAGAAATAGCAAACATAGCTGAAAAAGCCGGTGCTATCGTTCCATTTATTCGCCCCCCTGCCTTGGCGCAAAACGAGACATCAAAATTAGACGTCATACAACATTTGGTGAATGAACTAGAAAATAAAAAGCAAGCTGTTGATGTCATTATTGATTTAGATGTGACTTCGCCATTACGTGAGGTTGATGATATTAGAAATTGCTATGCGATGTTAACGCCAGATATCGATCTTGTTATTACTGGTTATGAGTCTCTTAAAAACCCATACTTTAATATGGTTGAAGCAGATCAAAATGGATATGTTCAATTATCAAAGAAATCAACCACTATCTATACTGGCAGACAAAGCGTTCCTAAAGTCTATGCGATGAATGCTTCCATTTATGTTTGGCATAAAGCATCTTTAGCTAAAGGTTTATGGGGCAACCAAAAGATTAAAATTTATGAGATGCCACATGAGAGATCAATTGATATTGATACTCCTTTTGATTGGAAACTAGTTCAACTATTAATGAATGAGAACGTTACATGCAAGATTTAGCATCTAGAACCATACTAATCACGGGAGCAGATGGTCTTTTAGGAAGAAATTTTGCGACTAGCTTTGCTGAACATGGCAGCACGGTTGTACTGGTTGATATCAACGATTCAATTGAAGACTTTTCGTCACAATTACTGGCTAAAGACTATAAAGTTTATTGTGTTAAATCCGATATTTCAAAGAAAGAGAGTTGGTACAATATTAATGAATTTTTAAAAAATAATGATCTTTTTTGTGATGTGTTAATTAATAATGCGTGTACTAAATCAGAAAATTTCTTTGAAGCTTTTGAAGACTTTTCTGTAGATGACTGGCAACAAGTGATGGCAGTAAATGTTACTGCTCCCATGCTTGCATGCCAAGTGATTGGCAAAGAAATGGCAAAAAATAATCGTGGTAGCATTATTAATATTTCATCAATTTATGGCCTTGTTGCACCGGATCAAAGCATCTATGAAGGTTCTGAATATCTTGGTCGTTCTATTAATACTCCAGCCGTATATTCTGTTAGTAAAGCTGCAATTTTAGGCTTAACAAAATATTTAGCAACATACTGGGGTAAAAATAAAATTAGAGTGAACGCCATTATTCCTGGAGGCGTTTATAGTGGGCAAAATGAGACGTTTACTAATAAATATATTGCGAAAGTTCCATTGATGCGCATGGCACAACCAGAGGACATCGTTGGCGCTGCACTATATTTAGCATCTGACATGTCAAATTACGTCACTGGACAAAATCTTGTTGTCGATGGGGGATGGTCTACTTGGTAGTGGCCATGGACATAGTGTGCATTTTGGCGGCATTTATTTTTTGTAACAATTTAAAGTCTTCTTTGTTTCTGACAAATTGATACATTCTTGATAAAATAATTTCCAATGAATCAAAAATGGCTTTTTGTTCATTGAAAGGATCTTTGTTTTCTTCGGTTTGTGTATCGCTTAAACCCAATCGACTAATAGCTTGAGAATCTATCAGCTCTAATAATAATTTATGCTCTTTGATAGATTTAATTTTTCGACAACTTATTTTCTTCAATAAATATGGATGTAATTTTCGGATTATTCGTTTAATGAGTGGGAACTTTTTATTTTCATTTAGCTCAGAAAAATTATTATCTAAAAACCATAGACCTTCATATAATTCCAAGCTACTCCACCTAAAAGCAGTAATTGCCGTATCAAGCGACCATGTTGTTTTTAAAGCTTGGTTAAGTGCTACAAAATATTCTTCTTTTGTGCTACCCCAAAACGATAGGTTATGAGGATATGACAATCCATTGTTCATGTAATTCACGGTAGGGATCCCGAGTAAGCTAAATTCTTTGCCTACGCTTGAACCTGCATGCACACAAACATCTGTTATTGTTGCAAGTTGATACAATGAAACATTGTCTGAAGGCCAATTAATAGAAACATTACCTGGCAGATTGGTTAATATTTTTTGTAAAGACTGCGCTTGAACTGAAAGGACAGAATCTCTACGATTAGGAAAATCACGAGGATGGACTCTAATAATTAAATGAATATCTGTATTTTTAGAGGCAAAACAAATTAACTCTTGTACCCAATCCAGTTGTGATTTAAAACATAAATCTTTTTGAGGTTCAAGTACCTTAATTGATTCAACCGCTATTCTTTCATCTTGGCTGCTCAGTACGGCAGAAATAATTTTTTTATCTTTGGGTATATTAAAAAATGCATGCATACCTTCAGGTTTAAATTTACTGCCAGAATAGACAAAAATATTAATACCTTCAAGCAAGGCTAAATAATGTTGAGTCACATGATTAATGCCAGCTTTCGACGCAGGTTTGTTTTTATATGTAGTTTGCCAATTCGCCAACCATGAATGAAGAATATTATAATGGTGACCTTTCCCTATATTAAGGGTATGCAACCTATTATGTATCGATCCTCCTGCATGCAACCAATAGACAGGTATTTGATGTAGAGCGGCTACCCAAACAACGGTCCTATTTGTTGGATAAAATGAATTATAGGTAAAAACACCTTCAATAGAATTATTTTTAAAATAATTCATTGCAGCATAATATGAAATGAGTACCTGTTTGTACTCATTGCGATATTGGAGATAATATTTATCCTCAATTAGTTTTTGCTTATCTATTAATTTGTGCGTCAATATTAATGTATAAGTTGCAAA
This sequence comes from Gammaproteobacteria bacterium, assembly GCA_016191245.1. Lineage (GTDB taxonomy): Bacteria > Pseudomonadota > Gammaproteobacteria > Berkiellales > Berkiellaceae > Berkiella. The sequence goes on from JACPOY010000020.1 coordinate 37,774, forward strand.
TTGGCGTAGAGGTTCAGTGAAGCAGTCTTTACCATTAGATTTGTCTGCATCAAGTTGAAGAAGTTGTTGTTCAATCTCTTTGGTATCAGCATCGCTAATGTAATCTTCAATAAACAAAAGCTTGTCTGCAATGTTCGTTGTTAATAATTTAGTATGTTTTTTACAGGAATAACAAACTTTCTTTTTTTGCTCGATAGTGGATTCTGGCGTTAAGCCATAAGCACTCATGGCGATGCAATATTGGTTAAATATACCATTGCAACTCATATAAGTAATTTTTTTGCCAGCGTCTTGAAGTGTTTTTGCGACAGTGGCTTCTGGCAAAGCATGTTGCCAAATTGCATTATAAGGAGCAAAGAATAAAAAACTCATGAATGTTTTAACTCAACCAGAAAATGCGAACTCCATAAAAGTGAACTGGGAGCATCATGAAGCTGCCATAGCGCGATAGAAAGCGTCTGTAAACATTTATTGATAACCTTGTTTTCATGGTTAGCAAGCATGAAATGGGGTTGAATACCATAAAGTTTGGATATGTTTAACTTAAATTGTTTTAAATCATCATTTATTTGCTTTGGTGTATGTTGACGGCCAAGAATTTTTTTCACTTCTATCTCATTCTCAGCTTTTTCTTCGAGAGCATCTACTGTAGAAGAAGCTATGTCGCCATCTAGCATGACTAAGGCATCATCTATTTTTTCTTTCAATACAGTTAAATAATTTTTAAAAGATAATATATCTATCGCTTTCTCTATTGAATGAGATTGTTGATAGAGATCAAAGAGCTCGTTGGGATTTTGTATTTGATGTTTACTATTTTGGACCAAATTAAATAGTTTGTTTCGAAAAGTAATAATAGCTGTTCCATTAGCCTTTAAATGCTTTTGGATTATTTTATAGATGCTATTTTCATTTTCTAGGTAATAGATCATCCCTATGCAAATAATAATATCATATTGGTTATTAACTATTTTCTCTTCCAATGAGGTAGCACAAGATTGGATAGTTTTGAGATTTGATCTTACATTTTCTGGCAATTCCTGACTTTCATTTTCTAGGAGCGCAAGCATTTGCAAAGATCTATCGACAGCTGTGACTTTATGGCCGCGCATGAGTAGCGCTTTGGTTATTTGACCGCCACCGCACCCAATATCCAAAATGTTAAGGGAATGATTGGATATCTTATCAATAATATCTACTACACATTCCAATCTTTGTTCGCCAATGGGTAATTTTTCTCTAGATGACGAATAAGCATCTTCAACCCACCGACTGGCAAGTTCTTCAAAATATGATTTGGATTCTTCTAACATGTTGATTCCGCTATTGGTTGACTGTTGAGTGATAGTTCAATTTCTTTTCGTTTTTCACTTGGCATATAACTAGACCATGAAATTAAATCCATGCTTACCGATTGACGCTTTGAAGATAAAGAAAAATTTGATTGTAAGTCTATAGGGTTAATTTTTAAAAATGCTTGTAATTTTTTTCCACTTAAATGAGGCGCATTAAATAATTCGATACTATCTAATTGAAGAAATTTTTGTTGATAATTTGGGGCTAAATTCATTTTTTGTTGGATAGCATTTGAGTGGAAATAATGCCAATACCAGAGCGCGCGTTCAAAGTCGCTAATACAAATAAATGCTTCACCTTCTTCTTGATTCACCCACCATGGTAAATAATAGTCTTTTGATTGATATTGGATAAGACGATAAGGTTGACTATTTTTGGGTGAGGTTAATTGCTCAAGTGAAAACCAGCCTTTATCAGCAATTTCTTTGGCTACGTCTAAGCCATTTCTAACTAAATTAATGATTTTTAGATTTGGAACATTTGCAAAGAAGAACTCAATAAATGGTGTGGTTTCAGGCAAAGTTAACAAAATTTTAATTTCTTGTTGTAAAAGAGTCTCCTTAACTTGAGCTCTAGAATTCATTAACAACAATCTTTCATATACCTTATGAGGAGCCTTGCTTTTCCAAATGGAGCTAGCGTCTGTAAACCGTAGATTTGCCCTACGATATAACATTATTTCATTGGCTAATTCACTTAGCAGTGCTTTAAAATAAGAAAAGAGCAGGGCACTAGGTTGTTGATCTTCAGCCAAAAATGGGAACATCATGACTTCCCATGGTTCATCTAAAAATTCAATTTGCGGATGTTGAGCTAGATAATTAGAAAGAGAGGTTTTGCCAACACGACATGCACCAGTGACAAACACAAAAGAGATAGAACTCATGTCATTAAAAAATTGAAGGGGCGCCATAATATATTATCTCACTATGCTTGAGTTGCTTTACCACCCAGGAATTGTCTTTTTTTTGAATAACGGTAGGAAAATGACGAATTTATTTCGTGCTACCCCAGAGGTGGGAATTATATAATATTTCAAAAGGGCCGACTACTTGTATAATATGAACAGCTCCATGTGTACCTCGGTGTTAGTAAACTAATGTATATTCTAAAATGCTGTGGGGGTTGTCGAAATATGGAATCACTAAATAATTTAGTTTTGTAACATTAAACATCAGGGCCCAATCATAATGAAGTATGCCCCTATTGCATTATTTGCCTATAATCGTTTGAGCCATCTCCAGCAAACGATTGAGTCACTCAAGCAAAATTCAATTGCCGAGCATAGCGAATTATTTATTTTTTCAGATGGTGCAAAAAATACTGATGCTGATGAAAAAGTACAGAAAGTAAGAGATTGGCTTAAGACCATTACTGGTTTCAAACGGATCACGATTGTCGAGCGCCAAATCAATTATGGTTTAGCAAAATCTATCATACAAGGCGTCACTACATTGACCTCCCAATTTGGAAAAGTCATTGTTATCGAGGATGATCTTATTGTTTCTCCTTATTTTTTACAATTTATGAATGATGGTCTTGATTTTTATGAGCATACTGAGATCGTTGCTTCAATACATGGATATACACCAGCGCTTAAAGGACAGATACCCCAAACCTATTTTTTGCGTGGTGCAGATTGTTGGGGATGGGCAACTTGGAAACGTGCATGGAAAATATTTGAACCAGACGGTAATAAATTGTTACTTCAATTAAAAGAGAATAATTTAATGAAGGAATTTGATTTTGATTATTCTCAACCAAATATTCAAATGCTAAAAGATCAAATCATTGGCAAAAATAATTCATGGGCTATTCGATGGCATGCAAGTGCCTTTATCAATAATATGTTGACACTTTACCCAGGAAGAAGTTTAGTTAATAACATTGGGTTAGATAATAGTGGAGAACATTGCGCAGAATCTACAGTATTTGAGGTTGCTCTCCATCTTGAACCGGTTAACTTAAAGCATATACCTATAGAGAAAAATGAAATGGTTTACAAAGCCTATGTTAAATATTTTAAAAATGTACGCGAGTCTATTTTTAGAAAAATTACAAGAAAGGCCAAAGCTATACTATCGATTTAGGTGGGTAACATGAAAAACTTTTTTAAAGCTGTGACACCGCCTATTATTCAATCTCAATTAAAAGAGTTGTTTTGTAAAAAATTAGGATATTTTTCAGGGCCTTATTCATCTTGGCAGGATGCACTTTCGCATGCCAAAGGATATCAAGATCCCCTTATTTTAGAAAGAGTAAAAAATTCAACTTTGCAAGCAATGCATCATAAGCAATCATTTATTCGTGATGCAATTGTGGATACTAAAGCACAACACGCATATCCCGTTTATTCTGCTTTGTTAAAGCTGATGATAGAAAATAAAGGTAAACTAACAGTATTAGACTTTGGTGGAGGTTTAGGCTCAACTTTTTTTGCTTTCAAACAGTTTTGCCCGAAGGTCGTAGATATAAAATGGGAAGTAATTGAGCAGCCGGCTTTTGTTGAATGTGCAAAAGCTTTGGGTATGCAAAATGAAATATCTTTTCATGAAAAAATTGAATCGCTTCAATGTGTGCCAGATGTTATTTTGCTATCGGCAACCTTGCAATATATAGAAAAACCTTATGAGCTATTAAGAAATTTATTAGCTTTAGGGACAACCTCGTTAATAATTGATAGAACCTGGTTTGCAAAGCATCCCATTGACCGGATTATTGTCGAACATGTGCCAAAGCATATTTATGCTAGCAGCTATCCTTGTTGGCTGCTAAGTTATGAAAAATTTATAAAATATATTTCTGAGCAATTTACAGAAATTCATGAATTTGATTCGCTTGAGGGAAGTTTTAGAAAAAATGGATTCAATATCTGTGGAAAGGGGCTATTTGCAAGAAAGGAGGTCAATTGAACTATTGCACCTTATTTAATAGTCAGTACCTCTCAAGAGGTTTAGCTTTATACTATTCTTTATTAAAAACCACAAAGCAGTTTCATCTATACATCTTTGCATTTGATGAACCAGCATATCAAATTTTAAAGCTTTTAAATTTACAGCATGCCACTATCATATCCATGTCCGAATTTGAATCTCAAGATTTGCTCAAGGTAAAGTCACAGAGAACAGTTGCTGAATATTGTTGGACATGTACTTCGTCTACTATTTTGTATTGTTTGCAAAAATATCATTTACCAGAAGTCTGCTATTTAGATGCAGATTTGTATTTTTGGAATGATCCCGACGTCCTGATTAGCGAAGCAGAAGATTATTCTATTTTAATTACTGAACATCGATATACAAAGGAATATGACAATTCTGCGCTTTCTGGAAAGTACTGTGTTCAGTTTATGTATTTTAAAAATGATACTAATGGGATTGAAGCATTAGAATGGTGGAGAGCTGCCTGTTTGAACTGGTGTTATAATCGAGTTGAAGACGGCAAATTTGGCGATCAGAAATATTTAGATGATTGGACGAGTCGATTTAAACATGTAAAACTACTTACCCATTTAGGGGGGGGGGTTGCTCCTTGGAATGTTCAACAATATGAACTCTTAGCGGCTAAGAATACGGTTTTGTTAAAAGAAGCAACAACGGGCCATATTTTTGATCTGATTTTTTATCATTTTCATGGGCTAAAATTTATCAATAACAAAATTGATTTTGGTGGTTATCGATTATCGAAAACTATCATGGATAGACTTTATTGTGCTTATGTAAAAGAACTCCTGAATATCGAAAGCAAATTAAAGTCAGATCCTGCGATTTCACGTTTAATTCAAACAATCAATATACATTGTAAATCAACGACAGATTTTTCAATAAAACAATGGTTACGAGATTGTAAAAATAAAATGATTGGCATTTATAACAAGTTTTCTATTGAATATTTCAAAGAGGTTAAGCATGGCTAGTATTTTGGAACTGCCAACGCGAACTGACAGCAGGGGTTCATTGACTGTGCTTGAAAAAGTACTCCCATTTGAATTAAAGCGTATTTATTGGATATATGGTCTCAATAATGAAAGTCGCGGCAAACATCGACACAAAGTAACTTGGCAGGCTATGGTGTGTATGCAAGGCAAATGCGAGATCTTAATCAAAAAGCATCAAGAGAGTAAGATTTATGTTTTAGATAAACCAAATGAGGTACTTTTATTGGAGCCTGATGATTGGCATGAAATGAAAAACTTTGAAAATAATCCTATTTTATTAGTCATGGCTTCTCATGTTTATGATCCTAAAGATTATATTTTGGAGCCATTATGATATTAAGAAAAGTTGAATATGAAAATTTAGGGAAACTTAACCAAGGTTTTTTTGAAGCCTATCAAGAAAAATTTCATGATGTGATGAAATCAGGTTGGTATATTCTAGGCAAAGAAGTTCAAAGCTTTGAAAAGGCATTTGCTGAATATAATGGCGTTAAACATTGTATTGGACTTGCATCAGGTTTAGATGCTCTGATTTTGGCTTTAAAGGCATTGGATTTGCCACCCAAATCAGAGGTGATTGTGGCGGCTAATGCTTATGTTGCCTGTATTTTGAGTATTATTGAGGCTGGTCTCACCCCAGTTTTGGTTGAACCAGATACCAAGCATTCTAATATTGATGTTAATCACATTGAACAAAGAATTACACCCAAAACAAAAGCCATTATGCCAGTTCACCTTTATGGCTATCCCTGTGATATGGAAGTCATTTGTGCCATTGCCAAGCGACATAACCTCCATATTATTGAAGACTGCGCGCAAGCTCACGGTGCTCAATATTTTGATAAAAAAGTGGGAACTTTTAGTACCATTTCCGCATTTAGTTTTTATCCTACTAAGAATTTAGGGGCATTGGGTGACGCTGGCGCCGTGCTCACTGATGATGATAATCTTGCATTAAAACTAAGAGCGCTTCGAAATTATGGTTCACATGTTAAATACTATAACGAATACATCGGAATGAATTCTAGATTAGATGAAGTTCAAGCAGGCTTTTTAAATGTTAAATTAGCGTCATTGAATAAGATCAATGATCATAAAAGAATGCTAGCAGCGATATATGATGAACATCTTGATGAGCGCTACCAAAAACCGAAACATCAGCTTGGCTATCATGGTGTGTATCATATTTATAATATTTATCATGAACAAAGAGATAAACTTCGTGATTTTTTAAAGCAATATGAAATTAATACAGAGATACACTATCCTGTTCCCCCTTATCGACAAAAAGCCTTGGTTGGTATGTTTGAGCAAAATGATTTTCCAATTAGCGATAAAATGCACGCAACAACGCTTAGTTTACCCATTTCGTATTTTCATACCAAAGAAGATATTTTAATTGTTTGTGAATTGATGAATCAGTTTTTACACAAGGAATCACTATGAAGGGAATTATTTTAGCTGGAGGATCGGGTAGCAGACTGTCACCTTTAACAAAAGTGATATGCAAACAATTGCTGCCTATCTATGATAAGCCCTTAATATATTATCCTCTGTCGGTATTAATGCTGTCGGGCATTCGCGATATTCTGATGATAACCACGCCTAAAGATCTTGATGCCTTTAAAGAGTTATTCAAAGATGGTCGTCATTTAGGCTTAAATATCAGCTATGCAATTCAAGAAAAGCCTAAGGGGATCCCCGAAGCATTTATTATTGGTGAAAAATTTATTGATGGAAAACCGGTATGCCTTATTTTAGGTGATAATATTTTTTATGGTGAAGGTATACCTGCTTATTTAAAAGAAATTTCGTCACTACAAAATGGGGCTTGTTTGTTTGGTTATTATGTAAAAGATCCTGAACGTTACGGGGTTGCGGAGCTTGATAAACAAGGCAAAGTTCGTAGTATTGAAGAAAAACCTAAGCAACCAAAATCTAATTATGCAATTACCGGACTATATTATTATGATAAGCAAGTAGTTGAGTTCGCCAAATCTTTACAACCCTCAAAACGTGGTGAACTAGAAATTACTGATTTGAATGCAATCTACCTACAAAAAGAACAATTGCGTCTTGAGATTTTGGGCAGAGGCGTGGCTTGGCTAGATACTGGAACGCATGAGAGCTTGCATGATGCGAGTAAATTTGTGGAAGTGATTGAATCTAGGCAAGGCTTGAAAATTGCTTGTATTGAAGAAATTGCTTATCTCATGAAATATATTAATCAAGAGCAGTTTGTGAGCTTAATTGAAGATTATCCTCAAAGCCAATATCGAGCATATTTACAAAGTATTTTAACAAGAGAATGTGTTTAGGTTGATGTCATGAAAAATATACTGGTTACTGGTGGTGCAGGATTTATAGGCTCTAATGCGATTGCCTATTTATTAAATAAATATCCAAATTATACCATTATCAATTTGGATATATTAAGTTACGCCGCATCCCTTGAAAATATGCAAAGCTTTTCAAACAATCCACGCCATATTTTTATCAAAGGTGATATTACTGATAGCGCTTTAGTAGATAAAATTTTTGTGGACTACGATATTTCTGGCGTTATTCATTTTGCAGCTGAATCTCATGTCGATAATTCTATACGTTTCCCAGATATTTTTATCAGAACCAATATTGTAGGGACCTTTACCTTACTTGAAGCGGCAAGAAAGTTTTGGCAGGGGAAATCAGAAAATCGTTTTCATCATATTTCAACTGATGAGGTATATGGCAGCTTAGGAGCGGATGGTTTCTTTACAGAAAAAACCCCCTATGCACCTAATTCACCCTATAGCGCGAGTAAAGCGAGTTCTGATCATTTAGTACGCAGTTATTTCAAGACCTATGGATTAAACGTTGTTATAACAAATTGCTCGAATAATTATGGTCCACATCAACACAAAGAAAAATTTATTCCCACCGTTATACGAAAAGCCTTGGCGAATGAACCCATACCCATTTATGGCAATGGTGAAAATGTCAGAGATTGGCTGTATGTCACAGATCATTGTGCTGCTTTAGATCTTGTTTTTCATCATGGTGCTTGCGGTGAGCAATATAATATTGGGGGAAATGATGAGTTATCTAATATTCAATTGGCATTATTCATCTGTCGTTTATTAGACAATATCTCGCCAAATGTAGGTGGAACATATGAACAACTCATTCAGTTTGTAAAGGATAGACCAGGGCATGATTTTAGATATGCGATATCGTTTGAAAAATTAAAGTCTCAGCTTGGATGGGAGCCTAAAACTAAGTTTGAACAGGGTTTAACTCAGACCTTATCTTATTATTTGAAATATTTTAAGCAATTTCTTCCTGCTTGATACTGGATATTTCTTTTAGAAACAAAAGAAAAGAATGACCACTTTTTTCAGGATGGAACTGACATCCTATAATGTTATCTTTCATGACCATTGCATTAATTTTATGACCATGATACTGAGTATGAGCTAATAAATGCTTCTGTTGACAGATGGGATGGTATGAATGAACAAAATAGGCAAATTGATTGTCCACATTCTTAAATAGAGGAAGCTTCGCAGCAAAATGGTTTTGATTTACATTGAGGCGTCCCCAACCAATATGCGGAACTTTTGCTAAAGAGTCATTTGGAATAATTCTTTCTACTTTACCGGGAATAAGCCCTAATCCCTGCGAGTCACCATTTTCTTCGCTACTGTCAAAAAGCAATTGCATTCCTAAACAAATACCTAACAGAGGTTTACCACTTTTTGCATGATTTGATATTGGTTCGAGGAAGTGGCGACGTTGTAGTTCTTGCATTCCTTTTTTGAAAGCGCCGACCCCTGGTAACACTAAAAAGTCAGCATGGGCAATTTGTTCAGGCGTTGATGCAATGTCAACCATACAATTATTGTAAGAAAATGCGCGATTAACGCTAAAAATATTTCCTAATCCATAATCAACAATTGTGATCTTTCTTTGCATCTATGTTCTCACTTCAAAACCTAATTTTGAAACAGTACGATGAATATCAGAAAGGGTAAACAGGTTATAGTGTAAAACACTGGCAACGGCTATAGCATTTACGTCGGTTTCTTTTACCAGTTCAATTACATGATCCAACGTCCCCATACCACCTGAAGCGATAACAGGAATTTTAGCAATTTTCATCACTTCGCTTACTAGTGGAATATCAAATCCTTTTTTGGTACCTTCATTATCTATAGAAGTTAACAGAATTTCACCCGCACCGAGATCTTGTATTTTTTTGACCCAATCAATAACATCAATGCCAGTTTTTTCACGCCCATTATCAACATAACATTCCCACTTTCTTTCATCTGTCTGTTTTGCTTCTATCGATATTACTACACATTGGGTGCCAAAATCGTCTGCAATATTTGTGATAAGATGTGGGTTTCTAATCGCAGCAGTGTTGATGGCAACTTTATCAGCGCCGGATCTTAGCGCAGAATATGCATCATCAAGCGTTCTTATCCCCCCTCCAACAGTAAGTGGGATAAAAATTTCGTTCGCTGTTTCTTTTACAATAGCTAAAATGTTATTGCGTTCATACAAGCTTGCCACAGAATCGATATAGATCATTTCATCTGCGCCATCTTGATAATACTTTTGTGCAAAATGAGATGGTTCGCCAATGATACGAAGTCCCTCTAGATGGACCCCTTTAATGAGATTGGGGCCCTTGATATCTAATCTTGGAATAATTCGGATTTTACGCATCAATTAACTGCTCAGCTTCATTCCAAATGGGATGTTTCAACGTCCAATTACCCTCATTATTTGTCCAAATATGAGATGGACGATAGCTATTGGCAATATGCCAAAATTGCTCTTCACTAATAGACAAATAATCTAAGAATTCGTTGAAGTATTTTTTAGGAAATTCACCATCAAATTTTTTAACAAGTGCAATACCTTCTTCACGTGTTATATGCCCGTCTCTTATTTCATGAGCGGCATCGGAAGTGGCGCGACCAATTCCAAATTTAAGATAAGCTAAATAATAATGAAAGCCATCTAAGCGATCATCAAGGCTGGCATACTTTGAGTAAGTTCCTTCCGAGCGGCCATCTGGATTAGCACAAAATCCAGTATTTTTTGCACTATAATAATAATTTTCTTGCGGCAACCATTTATGATAATACCCGAGCCAATGAAATTGAATGTCTCTTTCTTTTAGGACTTCAATATTTGGTGGGGCATAAAAGGTAAGATCGCTTTCATCAAAATCTTTTACAGATATAAGATCTTTATCAAGACCATAGCGTACAAGATCATGTACTGTCACCCCTTTGAAATACTGTTCAGACCAGTAGTCCCAAGGCATACCAGGCCATTCTTTTGTCTTGGAAGCGCCGCTATATTCAGCTTCTCCATTTTCACCAAAAAAGACTAATTTAATATCCATCCCTAATGCAATATGGAAAGCGTAAGAGGTTTGTCCATAAGTAAACGGTTGCCAAGCATCTCCTACCGCCTCAAAAGCGGTTCTTGCTAATTTTCGATGCAGAATTTTATTGGGGTGGCAGAGTAAATTTGAAAATCCAGAATTGATAAAGGCATCATAGTTTTGTCTGCCAATGTCTGTATAAATAAAGGGGGCCCAGGTAATTGTTAAAGGGTGCATCCCATATTCAGTTTTCAACAAATGAGCAACATATGAAGCGTCTTTACCACCACTACAAGGCACAATAATATCGTAGCGACCATCAGATCTTCTATATTTGTCACATAAAGCTTCTAGTTTACTTTTGCGCAATGCCCAGTCAATTGATGAGTTTTTTTCTTCGGCGTAACGGCAGGCACTGCAAACACCATCCTCATCAAATATAATTCTAGGTCTTTGGTTTGAGACAACACATTTTTTGCAAAATCTTATGATTGTTTGCTGATGTTTGATTTGCTGATCAATTGATTTTCCATTACTCATATTGTCATTCCTTAGAGTGCAGATAAGGTTCTATAGCATAGTTACTGAAAAAAACAATTGTAAATAAACCAATTATTAATGAAACTAATTGAGAAAGCAGTTTGGAAGAAATGATGAGAAGAAAGTCAGTTGCAGGTTGAACAATCAAAATTAGCAAAGAAATACATGCCAACCAATTTGGCTTAACCATGTTGTGCATAAGCTTTACCGCTTAATTAAAGTTGAACATGAGAAAGACTTTAGGTAAGCTACAAAATTTATTTACGCCTGCTTTCTGATATCCTTCTAAATAAATCTCAAACGACTATTTATTCAGAAACCTAGCAGAAATTTAGTTAGAAAACAGGCGGTACTGTTACATATTGGATTGCATCAGTCAATACTTAACAGGGATAAAAGCCAATAGCTTTATGTAAGGGGGCGTCTTGATCGAGATTGATGAAAAATCTGCAATACTGAAGCTAAAAAATGCGAATGGGGAAGAAGAAATTATACCTTTTTCATCTCCTAAAGCCTTTGCTTTAATATCTAAATATTGGCTTAGAATTGGGTGGGACACAAAGCACGTTTATACCTTTTCTTGGTTAGGAAGGCCTATCATCCAACTTCCAGAAGATGTTTTAAGGATCCAAGAAGTCATTTATCGAGTTAAACCCGATATTATTATTGAAACGGGAGTAGCACACGGGGGATCTATCGTTTTCTATGCAAGTATTTTGAAAGCCATGGGGTTGCAAGGTAAAGTGATAGGGGTTGATATTGAGATCAGACCGCATAACCGTCAAGCATTAGAAGCTCATGAATTAAAGCCTTACTTTGAATTAATTGAAGGAAGTTCAATTGATGTTAAAGTGGTGGAAAAGGTAGCTTCTTTTATTAAACCCAACAGTAAAGTATTAGTTCTTTTAGATTCAAATCATACGAAAGAACATGTTTTGAATGAACTTTATTTATATTCTGAATTTGTTACGAAGGATTCATATATTGTTGCGACAGATGGCATCATGAAAGACTTAAGTGATGCGCCTCGTTCGAATCCTGATTGGAAAGAAAATAACCCCTTCACTGCAGTTCAAGAATTTTTGCAAAAGAAATCGGAATTTGTTTTAGAACAACCTGCCTGGTTGTTCAATGAAAGTCTTGGCTTGAACGAAAATATCACTTATTGGCCAGGGGCTTATTTAAAAAGGATTTAATAGAAATAATGATTGAAAAATCAATGCAAAATACTTCTTTGACTGAAGGTGCGACGATTATAATTCCAACTTATAATCGTCCAAAAGAATTGCAGCGATTGCTTCATTTTCTAAAAATTCTTAATAATCCCTATCCACTTGTCATTTTAGATGGAAGTTCAGATAAAAATCAGGCACTTAATAAAACTATCATAAGCAAATTTGATAATATTGTTTATCGTTCATTTCCTGAAAGTTTACATTTAGGAAAACGTTTATCGATTGGACTCAATGAAAGCGTTTTTACGAAATATTCAATATTTTGTCCTGATGATGATTTTGTTATTCCCGATAGCATCGCCAAAGGGGTTGAATATCTTGATAGAAATCCTGAATATAGTGCTGTTAACGGTCATGTAAAATGTTTGGCTTACCCCAAGAAATATGGTCAATTAGGTTTGTTTGCTTTTTCTGATCATCTAAAAAACCCGTTAATACTAGATCAAGCAGCATTTTTAGGGCGATTTCTTTGTATGATGGCAGTAGCCGATACAGGTTGCCCTCCACTTTTTTATGCTGTTAGACGAACCGAGCAAACAAGAAGAATTTTCAATTTAGTACCTTTGAACTTTAGATATTCAAGTCAGGAAATGCTAAGTAATGCCTTGACTCTCGTTTGGGGAAAATCAATAACTTTGCCTTATTTGCTCATGATAAGAAATTATTCAAGTGAAACGACCAGAGATGAAATCAGGGAAGATCCCGTATATGGCTATACGCCTGAAGATGCTGAATATATCAGAGATATTCTTTCAAAAGAAATAAAAAGAAGTAATGAAGTGTTATCGGATGAACTTATTACTTATACATTAGATCACATTATCCGCCTCCCTCTTGAGAAAACATCTGAACGAAATAAAGCTGTTGATACACGAACCATTTTGGCTAAAAAATGGGCATTCAAAAAAAATTGGTTATTTTATGTAATCAATTATCTTTTTCCGTCATATAACGAAAAGTTAGATGTAACGATGAATAAAAAAGTAGTTGTTGCTCTGAAAAAAGCATTCCAGGCAAGCTAATAAAGTGAAACCGAACTCATATTCTCTACATACTGTTGGTAAACAGTGGCGATAGCCTCAAGTGGATGAGGGCAGTCAATATGTGTTTGGGCAATAATTTTATCATTAGGAATAGTTGGAAAAGTAATGGTTTTTTCACCAAAATTAATATGTGAAATAGGAACGAGCTCAGAAATTTTCTGACAAATTTCACCATTGGTTAATTTTATATTTGAGGAAACATTATAAATACCATTCGCATCAACTTCGATGAGTTTTACAATACTGTCTAGTAAATATGGTAAAGGAATATAATCTCGGGTATTAGTTGCTTTTTCTTGGATTTGTATAGACTGAGTTTCGATGGCTTGCTTAAAAATTTGCCAAAAGAAAGCTGTAGAATGAAATTCTAAACCAACGACATTACTTGGTCTTAGAATGATGCTGCGATTGTCTAAGGCTGCGCATACAGATTCAGCTAATATTTTAGATTGATTGTAAAGATCATTCGTTTTTATTGTAAAATCTTCATTAGTTTCTAATCCGGATTCTTGTTCCATATATATTCTAGCTGAAGACAAATAAATAAATTTCTGATGATTTGTTTGTAACCAAGACATCAGATTTGTAATATGCGCATTTATTAAATCACATACTCTGGTAACAAAGTCATATTTTATTCCAGCGCAGTAAATGATAGTGCCGTATTCTTTGCTAGATTGAGGGACATGCTCGCGGCCAATTTTCTCAACATCATATCCGTTGATGCTCATTTTTTTTGCTACATGAGATCCAATAAAGCCATTTGCACCGATAATTGTTGCTTTCATCTTGGCTTGATTAACCTTAAGGGATTACCTGCATAAACTGAATAGGGCTCTAGTTTATCTTTTACTAATGAGCCAGCGCCGATAACACACCCTGTTGGAATAAATGCACCATCCAAGATAACGGTGTTTGCGCCTATCCAAACATCATCTTCAATTGTAATGCCGCCTTTTGAAGGTTGAAATCCTTGAAGTTTGATGGGGCGCGATTTATCACTGATGGCATGGTTAACAGGAGAAAGCGTACAATTAGCGGCGATTAAGACATTGTTTCCAATTTTTATGCCATTACCTGAATATAAGACACAGCCAGAATTAATATAACAATTGTCTCCAATCCAAATATTTTCGGTTCCACCGACAAATTTAATTTTAACGAAACTATCAATAAATGATTGTTGACCAATATATAGAGCAGAACCACGCATGGAAGTTTCGATATCAGCGAGTTTAGATATTGAAGCTGTTTCGTGAATATTATTCATCAAAATAGTTACTTATGCTAATTTCACGGGCTGATTCTGGGTGATAAAATTCATCCATCATATAAAATATTTCTGTATTGTCTTCAAGCGTCTTAAATCCATGGGCAAATCCCTTGGGGATGTAAAACATTTTACCGTTTTCAGGCGACAATACTGTCCCAAAGCTTTGCATATAGGTAGGAGAATGAGGTCGAATATCTAGCATGACATCATGAATTGCCCCTCGTGTGCATCTGACAATTTTGGTTTCGCCATAAGGAGCTTCTTGATAATGCATTCCTCGAATTTGCCCTTTTTTGTGGTTAAATGAAGTGCTCATTTGAGCAAAATGCATATTGAGTCCATGGGCTTCAAACTCATGCATGCAAAATGTTCTAGCAAAGTAACCACGCTCATCAATATGAGGTTCCATTTCAATCAGGTAAGCCCCTTTTAAGGGAAGTGGGGTAAATTTCATGCAACCTTCATTATCAAACCTTGTCCGGTGGGTAAAGAGCAAATTTTGACATTATTTTCTTTTGCCCATTGATCCATACCTTGTTGCTGAGTTTCATGACCAATGAAGGCATAATCGTCGAGTAGTACAATGCCGCCTTTGACTAATTTTGGCCAAAAATGTTTAATCGCTTCAACCTCTGGTAAAACGCAATTCATATCGATATGCAAATAAGCAACTTTATCAACATGAACGTTGTTTAGTGTTTCAGGAACAGAGCCTTTGATAATCTGAACATTCTTCCATTCCGAAAAGTTTTGGCGAACAGCTTCGAAATCTTTGCAGAAAACATCTTGAGCTGCGCGTTCATTTAGTTTGGTAATGTCACCGAATTTCTTTTTTTCTTCTTCGCTTAAATAATTATTATCAAATCCTTCAAACGTATCAAATAAGTAAAAGCTTTTCTCTAAACTGTTCCACTGTAATGATTGCATTATACCGGAACTTAAAAATCCTCTAGCAACGCCGCATTCTACAAAATCGCCATCCAATTTACTCGCAGTATGAGCAATACTAAGCGCAATATGAAAACGCCATCTTGTTTGTAAATCTACCCCACCGGTGGCCTGAATGCCTCTGTTATACCCCTGTTTAAAAAAATCATCTGAAAGAAAAGAGAGATTTTTTTGAGTAATAAGGCCATCTTCATTGTAGAATTTATCTATATTATCAAAACTGTTGTAGCCAAATAATTTTATAAATTTAATAAATCCATTTTGGTTAATGATTGATTTGATGAGATATTTATTAAATCTAATTAATTTTCCAAACATTTTCTATCCCTTTATAGTTAG
Organism: Gammaproteobacteria bacterium; assembly: GCA_016191245.1. Lineage (GTDB taxonomy): Bacteria > Pseudomonadota > Gammaproteobacteria > Berkiellales > Berkiellaceae > Berkiella. Next base: position 53,828 of record JACPOY010000020.1, read on the forward strand.
CTTATCACTTTCACTTCAGGTAATGGGAGAATAAATTTACCGCCATGTTTGATGAAAGCGTGTTGTTGGGCAATAACTTCTTCTGAAAAATTCCAAACAAGTAGCAAAGCGTAATCTACATTCTGATGTAGAAGTTCTTCTGGTGCATGAATTTTTAAATGTGTACCAGGGGTAAAATGCCCTTGTTTTGTGGTACTTCTATCAACAACAAAGTCGAGAGTTTCTTTGCCAATCGAAAAGAAATTTAAAAGGGTTGTGCCCTTTGCAGAAGCCCCATAGGCAGCAATTTTCTTTCCTTCATGTTTTAATTTTTTTAACACGGATGTTAGCTCATTTTTTAAATGATTGAGTTTTTCCATGTAAGCAATATAAGTTTGATGTTGATAAATCCCGCTTTCATTTTCTTTTTGAATCATTTGCGCAACAATCGGTTGGATCTCATGCGCATTTGCATGGCCAACAAACAGACGCAATGAACCGCCATGTAGTGCAATTTTTTCAATATTGAATAAAGAAAGTCCATGCCCTTCAAAAGCCATCTTTAAAGGTTTGACTGCAAAATAATAAACATGTTCATGATAGATAGTATCAAATTCTAATTTTTCGACTAAATCGGCAAAATAGGGGGCTTCAATAACACAAAAACCATTCGGTTTTAGGAGTAATTTAATGCCCTGAATAAAGCCATTGATATCTGGAACATGCGCCATGACATTATTGGCATGGATAACATCAGCAAATTGTTGATCGTTAGCCAAATGCTCTGCTAATTCTGTGCTAAAAAAATCACACAAAGTATCAATGCCCTGTTCATTGGCAACTTTGGCAATGTTTTGTGCAGGATCAATCCCTAAAACACGAATGCCATTGTTAATATAATTTTTCAGCAAATAACCATCATTGCTGGCTATTTCAATCACAAGTGCATCTTTGGCAAGTGTTGGCGAAATTTTATCGACCAAATTTTTGGCAGATTGCAACATCGTGTCAGAATTTGATGAGAAATAAACGTAGTCTGAGAATAGATCCGCAGGGGGCACAATGTCTTTCAATTGTGCTAAACCACAATTGTCACATAACATCACTTCCAAATTAAAACGTAGCTCATGTGATGGGTGTTCAGTTAATAGCGCATTTGCTAATGGCATTTTGCCAAGAGGGATAATCGAGTGTAGTTCTACATGACCGCAGGATTGACAGTGCATAATCTCTTCTCTTCAAAATAGGATTGATACCAATCGATAGTTTTTTTAAGGCCTTGCTCTATACCGAACAAAGCTTTCCAACCCAGCATTGTTTGTGCTTTTGTCGAATCCAAAGATTGTGCTTGAATTTCACCTTTAGATTCGTTTAGTAGTACTGGTTTAGAGGAAGAATTCATGGCTAATAGAATGAGCTGTGTCAGTTCTAATACCGTATATTGTGAGCCATTAGAGAAATTAAAAGCTTCACCTTTTAAATTAGGGTTATTCGATAAATGTTCGCATAGTGTCATATAGGCACTCACGGCATCTTCTACATAAATGTAATCACGTATTAATGTACCGTTTGATCGAATAATAGGCGCTTGCTCTCTAATCACTGAGCGAATAGTGCCTGGAATAATTCGATTCCAATTCAGATCGCCGCCACCAAAAAAATTGCCACATCTTGTGATTGCAACCGGCAAACCAAATGACTTGGCATAGCTTTGTGCAATCATATCAGCACAAGCCTTGCTGACATCATAAGGATAAACGGCAGCAAGGGGCATGGTTTCATCATAAGGCAATTTTGGAACGTCGCCATAAGCTTTATCCGAGGAAGCAAGCACAACAGAATCTATGGATTTTGTTAAACGACAGGCTTCTAGTAAATTCCAGGTTCCAGCAATATTAGATTCAAATGTTGAGAGTGGATTTTTATTGGCAATAGGGACGATGGTTTGCGCTGCTAAATGGATAACAGATTTAATCTCATATTCAGCTAATATCCGTTCCAATTGTTTGGGGCAGCTTAAATCGCCGCGTACAATCGTTACTTTTTCAATTAACTTCTTATGTAATAAGCGTGAATGTGGCACCCAATCGCGCAATAAAACGACAACATCCGCGCCTTGTTTTAAAAGGGCTTCAACTAGCCAGCCGCCGACTAAACCACTTGCACCCGTTACAAATACACGTCTATCTTGCCAAAAATGGTTCATGACCACACTTTCCATGGGGCTTGTCCTGCACTCCATAGTCCTTCAAGGTATTTAAGATCGCGAAGTGTATCCATACATTGCCAAAAACCATCATGGCAATAGGCTGCCAATTGATTTTCTTTAGCAAGGTATTCAAGCACATCTGCTTCCAAACTACTGGTATTATCTTTGATTAATTCTAATACTTGGGGTTCAAAGACAAGAAATCCACCGTTAATCCAGCCTTCACCGGCTTGAGGTTTTTCTGTAAATTTTGTGACGACTTTTTGTTCATTAATGACTAGCCCACCAAACCGAGCTGGGGGACGTACAGCTGTCAGAGTGGCTAATTTGCCATGACTTTTGTGAAAGTTAACTAATTCTTTAATGGGTACATTGGAAACGCCATCGCCGTAGGTCACCATAAAGGTATCATCTTGTAGCCATTTAGAAAGTTGTTTAATACGGCCACCCGTATTGGAATGAATACCGGTGTCTTCAAGGTGTATTACCCACTCATCTTGTTCACGCTGGGTAATGCGACTGGTACCATGACTGATTTCAACGGTAAGATTGCCACTTAAATCCGCATACTCCACAAAATATTTTTTGATAATATCCGCTTTATAACCCATGGCAATCACGAATTCTTTATAGCCATATTGAGCATAAGACTTCATGATGTGCCATAAAATGGGGCGTCCACCGACTTCAACCATCGGCTTGGGCTTATTTGCGGTTTCTTCGGTTAATCGTGTACCAAACCCACCTGCAAGAATAACGGTTTTCATCTTTTACTCTTATTGAGAAAACAATCTTAATGGATTGAAGCATTATCCTATAGTGCTCAAAAAGCTTCAAATTTCAATCTTGAGCAATTTATTATTACGTTAGATTGCTTAATTTATGCAATATTTTTAGTTTTTGATAATTCGTTGTAACTAATGATGCGATCTATGATGCCATTTTTCATGACCACAATACGTGAACAATTTTTAAGCGTAGTAAGGCGATGTGCAATCATGATAATGGTCAGTTGCTTTTGATGAATAGCGTCAATAGTGTCCATTAATCGTGATTCTGTTTCATTATCCAGGGCTGAAGTTGCTTCATCGAAAATGAGAATTTCAGGATCTCGATATAATGCGCGAGCGATAGCAATGCGCTGTCTTTCACCACCAGAAAGCTGAACGCCTCGTTCACCAACCATGGTATTCAAACCATTGGGCAATTTTTCAATAAATTGTTGTAACTGTGCACCATGAATAGCCTGTTGTAATTTTTCATGGTTTAATTCTGCTACCGCATCACCAAAAGCCACATTGGCCGCAATGGTGTCATCCACGAGGTAAACAGATTGCGGAACATACCCAATGCGAGAATGCCATTGATAGGAATTAACAGGAAATTTATTATCAACTAATATTTCACCTTGATTTGGTTTTAATAAACCTAAAATAATATCTGTTAGAGTAGACTTGCCAGATCCTGTTTCACCAATAATGCCAATGCATTCACCTTTGCTGATAGTAAGATTAATCTGCTGCAATGCGTACCTTGTGGTATTTAAATAGTGAAAACTCACATTCTTCAAGTTGAGTGAATGATGAAAAGTCAATGCTGGACAATCTACATAATTTTCTTTTTGCGCCAGATAATGGTATTCATGATGCACTCTATCGATACTAGGAATGATTGATTTAAAAGTGTTCAACTGAGTAATGATTCTGTTTAATCCGGGCATTAACCGAAAGCCTGCATAGAGATAGCCACCTAATATACCCATCATTTGTTGTGGATCGGCGCTGTTCAAGCAAAAATATCCAATACTAAGCACAAATAGACCAACAAAAAGAACTTCAGTTATCATTCGCGGTAAAATATTAGTGACATTTTGAATAGCTTGTACCTGAGATTTTTTACGGGAATAGAAATGATAAGCATTGATAAAAGAATCACGCTTACCAATTAAAACAATTTCTTTAAAAGCATGAAAAAATTGGAATAGATTTTTATTGCTTTGGACAGCGTATTCTTGAAGATTTTGCCCCCAACCATAAAACAATGGAAACAATCCTTTGACCAAACCAAGCCCAAGTATGCCGCCAATAGCGAACATAAAAAAAGCAAATAATGGATTTAAATATATAATCATGGACACTAAAGATAAAAAAATCACAGTTTCAGAAAAAATAATGGTGAGTGAAACTAACCCACTCGAAAATGTTAAATCTGCGTCAGATGAAACAACCGCAAAACCTTGGGCTGAATTACGAGTAAGATATAAGTTGTAGTCAACTTGCGCAAATCGATGAAGTAGTTTCTTTTTAAAGCGATAATTCATTCTTTGGATAGAAAAATGCTGAAAAAAGACTTCTACCGTTGCTAAAGCGTTTTTTATAAAATAAATGAGCGCCACACCAAGAGCAAAATAAAGCACGATACTATAAGGGGCCAGATTTTCTCTAAAGCCCAAATAAGAGATATATTTTGCTCCGCTCTCTGGCTTGTTAATGATTTGAGCAAGCACCACTATCATTGTCGCGGTAATCATTTCTAAAATAGAAATGCAAAAAGAAAACCCCATCATTTTGCCAAGGCGCCATTTTTCAGATACTGAAAGCAAAGAGAGGAGCTTTTTTATTGCTAGAATAATAGACGAGTCTGACACCTGATTTTTACTTCCTACATTGGATATAATTTAAAAATCTTTTTATTTGTTTTGATAAAGCTCAAAAAATCTTCATCTTGGATTTTGGCATTTTCGATAGAAGGAGAACATGCACCGAAGAGACTATTACTCATTTGTAGTTCAAGTACTAAGCGTTCCCCTTTAAGCAAATTTGTTCCTTTATGCAAACCTCTCGTATCTTCGGCAACTATCGTGCCAGCTGGAATAGTGAAGGTAAGCACATCTTCCATGGGGTAGTGCTTAAAAACTTCTTCATCAGGGATCCTACTATAACCTTCTTTTAAGATTTGTTTTGGGATCTTACCAGTTTGATGAGAATGTTTAATAAAGACATGCGGACCATTTTCTAAAGTCACATCAGTTAAGAAGATAAAAAACTTCAGCCATTTAAATCTGTCCATATCAAAATGAAATAATTGAGCAGAATTAACTTGCGGTTTGTTTGAAAATGGCGTGCTCCACCAAAAAGCAACAACATCTGCTTTGGGAGAGGTTTTAAGATATTCTTGAGAAACAGCCAAAATTGAATGATCTTTTATCAATGAACTGATATCTGTGTTAGCAATGCATGCCTCCATAGGGATATCATAAACGGAGGAAAGAAGATTATTTCTATCATAAATCGTAGGTTGAGGCTGTTTGTTAACGTTTTCATCTAAAGGTCTTGGGTAGCATTTTTGATGTGAAGCAAAATGATACAGTTTTTGAATAAGTTCGTTGGGTAATTTCTGTTCAAAGATATAAAAGCCATCACGCTCTATTATGTTTGCAATTTCTTTAATCTCGTTTCGTTGGAAATTACCTAAAATGCCATTTGCATTTGGTAATGTAACAGGTTTATCAATAAGTGAAATACATTTTGAGATAAAGTCATTTGACCGTCCAGATGTAACACAAAACAATCTAATCATGCTTAGGTAGGACTTAGGCGGCGTACGCTCATTAATAGGCTTATTCTGGTTGAAATAATAGTAAATCATGCCATAAATAAGTAAAAAAATATCCAAGACGATGCGAATACTCTTTTTGAGCTTTGCTTTGATCATAGACATAAATTTCCCTTTATAGTGTTATATTTTATCTACAGGAATAGTAGAAAAATCGGTTTGTCTGCAAAACCGATAAAACAATCCATACTTTACTATGCAATAGATAGCTCTAAACCCATCTTTATAACCAATTTTTTTCCCTTCTTTATAAGTACGTCCATAGTATGAAATACCCACTTCATAAATTCGGATATCAGGAATTCGAGCAATATGAGCGGTTACTTCAGGTTCAAAACCAAAACGGTTTTCTTGTAGTGTTAAGCTCTGAATGATTTGGCGCTTAAATACTTTATAACAGGTTTCCATATCCGTGAGGTTCAAATTGGTAAACATATTACTCAAGAGGGTAAGAAATTTATTGCCCATGCTGTGCCAAAAATACAATACTCGATGTGTATCACCGCCGATAAAACGACTGCCATACACCACATCAGCATTGCCATCTAACAGCGGTTTTAACAATTTGGGATATTCTGTTGGTGAATATTCCAAATCAGAATCTTGAATAATGACATAATCCCCAGTGGCATGTTTGATGCCAGTGTGTAAAGCGGCACCTTTTCCCATATTTTTAGGATGATGAATAAGAATGTCGATTTTGCTTCGAAGTGTTGATTCAAGAATTTTTTCAACGCCATCGCTAGAGCCATCGTTCACCACAATAATTTCCAATTTGCCATCAATAGGAGATTGGCGCACAGTATCTAGGAGCTGCGCAATGGTATTTTTTTCATTGTAGCAAGGGATAATGACCGAAAGAGTATAACTCATTGCGTCACACTCTGACTTTCAACTAAAACAGCTTGGAAATAGGCAATGGTTTTTCTTAATCCTGTTTCCAGAGGAACAATCGGTTCCCAGTTTAATAATTCTTTTGCTTTTGTTATATCGGGGCAGCGTTGTTTAGGATCATCAATAGGTAATGCATGATAAGAAATGCTGGAACGGCTGCCAGTTAAATTGATAATGATTTTTGCAATTTCATTCATTGATTTTTCAATGGGATTTCCAATATTAACTGGAGAATGTAATTTTGGCGTTTCCATTAAACGCATTAATCCTAAAATTAAATCGTCGACATAACAAAAGGAACGGCTTTGTTCGCCATTACCATAAATGGTGATATCTTTGTTTTGGAGCGCTTGGACGATAAAATTACTGATCACGCGACCATCATTTGCGCACATTTGTGGACCATAGGTATTGAAAATCCGTGCAATACGAATATCAACATGGTGCATCCGATGATAATCCATAAATAAACTTTCGGCGCAGCGTTTACCCTCATCATAACAAGAGCGAGGACCTGCTGAATTCACATTGCCCCAATATTCTTCGCATTGGGGGTGGACATGAGGATCGCCATAGACTTCACTGGTTGAGGAAAACAACACAGGAGCGCGGCAATGTTTTGCTAAATCAAGCACATTGAGGGCACCCAACACACTGGTTTTGGTCGTTTGAATAGGATCGCGTTGATAGTGAATGGGGCTTGCTGGGCACGCCAAATGATAAATGGCATCTACTTTTAAATGAATGGGATTACATACATCTTGATGAATAAATTCAAAGTCAGAAAACTTAGACAATGTGTTGAGGTTTCTATCTGTGCCGGTATATAAATTGTCTAAGCAGTACACAGTGTGGCCTTTCTCTAGCAAACGCTGACAAAGATGAGAGCCGAGGAAGCCTGCACCGCCGGTGACTAAAATCTTATTTTTTGCTGTCATAGTTTTCCAACTTGATAAACTTGCCTAGAGGCAGAAAGTTTATCATGTCGATTTATACTCAAACCACTTTAATTTTAGCTAAAGCAATAAGATCTGGAGGATATTTAGGAAATCTCAATAACTTCTTACTGGCAAAGTTACGCTCACTACAATCATGATATTTTTTAGATGAAATAAAATGTATCAACAAAAGAAAAATATAGCGTGTGAATTTCGTAGTGGAATTTTTATGTTTTGACAGACTTCGGCGAAGTTATTATTGTATTGGCATATTCGAAAAATATTAATGGTTATTTAATTAACATTAAGATAACTGTTTAAGATGGAAGCTTTCAGTAGCAGAGGGAATTGTGAATATAAGTCGTAAAATCGCCGTCATCGGCCTAGGATACGTTGGGTTGCCTGTTGCAGTTCACTTTGGTAAACATCAACGAGTAATAGGTTTTGACATCGCCAAAGATCGAATTGAAGATTTACAAAATGCTAAAGATTATTCCAATGAAATCTCGCCAACAGAATTAAACCAAGCAAACATATTATTCACGCATCAAGAAGATGATCTTCAACAAGCTGACTTTTACATTATTTCTGTTCCAACCCCAATCGATAATGCAAATAAACCAGATTTAAGAAATTTAATACAAGCGTCGAAAACAGTTGCAAAATATTTGAAGCAAAATGACATTGTGATCTATGAATCAACTGTTTATCCAGGTACAACCGAAGAAGAATGTCTCCCTGTTTTGGAATCAATTTCTGGCTTACGTGTAAACAATGAGTTTTCTATAGGATATTGCCCTGAACGAATCAGCCCAGGCGATAAAGAACATACATTCGAAAAAGTGATCAAAATTGTTTCAGCAAGTAATCAGGAAGCGCTAAATATAATCTATGAAGTATATAATTCAGTAGTGACAGCAGGTGTTCACAAAGCCTCATCAATTAAAGTCGCTGAAGCTGCAAAAGTAATTGAGAATACACAGCGTGATATCAATGTCGCCTTAATGAATGAATTATCCATTATATTCGACAAACTAGGCATTGATACCAATGAAGTGCTTTCTGTTGCAAAAACCAAATGGAATTTTCAAGCATATACGCCTGGATTAGTAGGTGGACATTGCATAGGGGTTGATCCTTACTACCTCACCTATAAAGCACAAACGGTTGGCTATCACCCAGAAGTTATTTTAGCTGGTAGAAGAATAAATGACTCGATGGGTAAATATGTTGCCGCGCAAACCATCAAAAAAATGTTAAATTCTGGTGCCTACAGCAAAAATGCAAGTGTTGCGGTATTAGGGATGACATTTAAAGAAGATTGTAGCGATATTCGTAATTCTAAAGTAATTGACATTATTCATGAACTGGAATCTTTTGGTATCAATGTCAAAGTGCATGATCCTATCGCTGATTTCAACCAAACCAGAGCAGAATACCAAATTAATTTAGTGAATTTTAAAGAAATTCACAATGTTCAGGCTCTGATTATTGCTGTTGGCCATCGTTTTTATAAAGAAATGACTATCAATGAATTTGTAGATAAATTAGCACCAGGCGGGGTTATTGTTGATGTCAAAGGCATACTTGATCATACGCATGCCAAAGCATTAGGTGTTGATATCTGGAGATTATAAATGCAGTATAAAAAACCTCCAATCCGCTCACGTAAAATACGTTTTGCTCTTGTAGGATGTGGTCGTATATCAAAAAATCATTTTGAAGCACTTTCAGCACATGCTAAAGACGCAGAAATTGTCAGTATTTGTGATACCGATCACAAAGCGCTTGAAGAGGCTGCAAGCCAAACTCAGGCTCATCCATATACCAAATTGAGTGATATGCTTGCCCATACTAACGCCGATATTGTCGTATTAACGACCCCCAGTGGACTTCACTCACAACAAGCCATTGAAGTTGCACAATCGAGTCGGCATGTGTTGACAGAAAAGCCCATGGCGACCATGTGGTATGATGGTTTACGAATGGTGAAAGCTTGTGATGACGCTAGCGTTCAATTATTTGTTGTAAAGCAAAATAGGTTTAATCCACCTTTGCAACATCTTAAAAAAGCCATTGAAGAGAATCGATTTGGTAAAATTTACATGGTGACCATCAATGTATTTTGGACTCGCCCTCAAGCCTATTACGATAGTGCAAAGTGGCGTGGAACAAGAGAAATGGATGGTGGAGCCTTTATGAATCAGGCAAGTCATTATATTGATCTTTTGACTTGGTTGATTGGTCCAGTTGAAAGTATCCAAGCCTTTACTGGAACGCTTGCACGTCACATTGAAGTAGAAGATACAGGTGTGATGAATGTTAAGTGGTGTTCAGGTGCCTTGGGCTCAGTGAATGTCACGATGTTAACCTATCCTAAAAATCTAGAAGGTAGCATTACTATTTTAGGTGAACAGGGGACGGTTCGCATTGGTGGCGTTGCTGTCAATGAGATCCAAATATGGGATTTTGCAAACAAAAAACCAGAAGATGAAACTATCCAGCAAACCAATTATTCACCAACCAATGTTTATGGCTCTGGGCATATTCGTTATTATGAAAATGTGATTCAAGTATTACGTGGTGAAGGATCTCCATTAACCGATGGTCGAGAAGGTCTTAAATCACTTGAGATATTATGTGCGGCTTATCAATCTGCAAGAGAAGATAGGCGAATTCCATTACCGATGGATGCATAAATGAGTATAACCATTCACCCTACAGCGATTGTCGATGAAGGCGCCAAAATTGGCGATGCAAGTCGTATTTGGCATTGGACTCATGTTTGCAAAGGTGCGCAAATAGGTCGAGGGTGTTCCCTTGGTCAAAATGTTTTTGTTGGCAACGATGTTATCATCGCAAATAATGTCAAAATTCAAAATAATGTCTCCATCTATGATGCTGTTCGTTTAGAAGATGATGTTTTTTGTGGACCGAGCATGGTTTTTACCAATGTTTATAATCCACGCTCAGCGATTGTACGCAAAAATGAATACCGTCCAACCTTAGTGAAACGTGGCGCCACCTTGGGTGCAAATTGCACGATTGTTTGCGGTATTACTATCGGTGAATATGCTTTTGTGGGAGCAGGAGCTGTCGTTAATCGTGATGTCAAACCATTTGAACTCGTACTTGGGGTTCCAGCAAAGCATCGAGGTTGGATGTGTCGATGTGGTATTCAACTTAAGGGTAAAGGTTTGGTTCACTGTAAATGTGAAGCACAGTATAAGATAAGTGAACAAGCCTGTCAGCTAATTGCAATTCAAAAAGATAAATCCCTTAATTTACTAGATTAACTTCTCTTTGCTAGGAAAAAAAAAGATGAATGATATTACTTATCAAGAGGAGCTTGATGCTACAAATAAAGATTTTTGGAACGAGCTTTGCGGAACCCATTTAGCTAAGCATTTAGGCGTGAATGATTCTAGTATTGAAAGTTTAGCAAAATTCGATAATTTTTTTCTTGACTATTACCCTTATGTAAAAAAACATATTGATTTAGAAAAAATTAATGGTCAGCGTGTTTTAGAAGTAGGATTAGGATACGGGACCGTTGGCCAGATGCTTGCTCAAGCTGGCGCTAATTATCATGCTCTTGATATTGCATTTAATGCGGTGCAAATGACCAAGCATCGACTGATGCAAAATAACTTGCAAGGTGATCTACGCCAAGGAAGCATGATTACATGCCCTTTCCCAGATAATTATTTTGATTTTGTCATTTCAATAGGGTGCTTTCATCATACCGGCAATATGCAAGAATGCGTAAATCAAACTCATCGTATTTTAAAAAACGAAGGAAAGGCACTAATCATGGTCTACAATAAGTTTTCGCTTCGTCAATGGAAATTATGGCCACTACAAACCACTAAGGATTTTTTAAACGAATTTTTAGTAGGTAAATCAAATGCAAGTTCAATAGAAAGTCAAAGAAAAGCATATGATGCATCTGAAGAGAATCAAGTTGGAGCCCCAGTAACTGAATTTTTTTCACAAAAGAAAATAAGGCATATTTTTCGTAACTTCGAGACCATTAAAATCACTAAAGAAAATTTTGATGAAGGTTTTACAATATCATTATTCAAAATTATACCGTTACGTTTTAAAAGTCGATCCGAATGCTTAAACAGTTATTGGACACGTCATTTTGGGCTTGATTTATATATAGAAGTAACTAAATAGAAATCAAAACCGTTTTATCCTTCTTTGAAACGAGGTTTAACATAAGCAAAATAGCGTTTAATTCCTTTTAGTAGGAGTTTGTATTTTTGTTTAAAACTATGTCTAGGATCAAATACTATATAGAAGATATTTTTTACAGAGAATATAAGCTCAGACAAGAGGATATGATAAGCATTAAGTAAACGATATTGACTCGTTTTATCCTTAATGGATTTTGTAATATCCTGTAGCGAATGATCGATATAAGGGCCATTGCTGCTTCTTTGCGAAAGAAGCGTTTGGATCTCATTATTGACAAGCTTGCTTAATCGAGATTGTGAGAAACGGCCGCTGGCAATAATATCTTTGTGTGCAAAATCAACTAATTCTTGTAAGAAATCCAAATCTTTTATTTTATTAACTACTTCATGAAAATTAGAAAAATCCTTTTCTAAAGCGATATAATGCTTATCAGGTTCACAGACACCACTATATTCCCCTGGAAACATGATTAATGCTGAGCGTAAAGCAATCGCCTCGAATAAGCGCGGTGAGCAGGCGTTATACATTAAATTGCCTTCATATCGTTTCAAAAGCTTTTCATAAATTTGATCAAAACTAAGATGGGGGGCTTTTCTGAGTGCCTGTTTTACTTCTTTTTCAATATTGCCGTCGAAATCCCATATGCTTGCACCACTTTCTGTACAAAGAACAGTTTTAGACTGCATGTGCTTTGTATACCAGTGTGAACCATAAAGTCGCTCTTGTTCAATTAAAGAAATATCAACATTCAAAGAATATTGTCTTGCACGTTCGATAACACCTTGTGCAATGATATTTCTTTCTTGCGTCAATTTTCCTAACCAAAAATCATATATACGACTGCGATAGAAAATATCTACAGTTCTTTCTTTAATAGGGGGAGAATTCATCAATTCTAAATGTTGAGGAGTGTATCCTGTTAAAATGCTTATTTTTTTTAAATGTTGTAATTCCTGGCAATTATAGGCTTTGTCAACAAGAGAAGGCTTTACTAAAGTAAATAATAATTGTATGCCTAAATCTATCATTGTTTGCGTGGTAATATGAACTTGCTTGTATTCATCTTGCAAAAATTGAAATTTGAGTCCTTGATAGTCTTTTATTTTTTTATATAATGCTCTAGGAACATAATAAGGATCAAAAGGGCGAATGGAATAATGAAATCCAATCGCATCGAAGATGTTTAAATCTACTTTATGTAATGTTTTACAAATAAGGGGATTTTCAATATACCATTGATGTTGTTTAGAATCGGTAATAGCTTGAATGTGATCAATTACCGCTGTTGTGATGTGTCGATCATTTGCTAGTAAAAGAATATTGTATCTCATATAAACTCAGATATTTTGAATAAAATGGATGCTAAATATTTTTCCTTTAGCATGCTGAACATAACATATCAGCAATGATAGTAGCAGCATTACCATCTCCATATAATGAGGGATAAGACTTTTCTTGACGTTGAGCAAGGTGTTCACTGACTAAGGTTTTTAATGAAAAAGGTTGATTTGGAGAACATAAAATATTCCAACCAAACTCAACTAATTCAATCCATTCCGTTTCATCTCGTAGTGTGATGCACGGTACCTTATTAAAATAGCTTTCTTTTTGCACTCCACCTGAATCCGTAATAATCAACACTGCATGTTTTTCAAGGGCTAGCATATCTAAATATCCTACCGGCTCGATAATATGGATATGCTTGGCTAGAGGACTATATAAATCATATTGAATCATTTTTGCTTTTGTGCGAGCGTGTAGTGGCAATACGATATGAAAATCTTTAGCTAATTCTATGAGTGCATTACTAATATTTTGCAATCGTGATATATCGTCAGTATTCTCTGCACGATGAATAGTCACTAAAATATATTCGTTAACTGGTAATTTAATTTTGCTTAGAATGGTTTCTCGATTTTGATTCCGTTGATTATAAAACTCTATAGCATCAAACATAACATCGCCAGAGAGACATATTTTTTTATTGGAATAACCTTCTTTGATTAATTGCTGTAAACCATTTTCCGTTGGCGGAAAGAGAAGTGTACTTAATTGATCAGTTATAATGCGATTTATTTCTTCAGGCATTTTCCGATTAAATGAACGTAGGCCTGCTTCTACATGAGCAATTGGAATATGCAACTTTACAGCGGCTAAGGCACCTGCCAATGTAGAATTGGTATCACCATAAACAAGAACCCAATCAGGTTTTTCAATAGTTAAATAATGTTCAATACCTTCTAGCATTTTTCCTGTTTGCTTACCATGAGTTTCAGAGCCTACATTCAAGTTGTAATTTGGCTTTGGTAAAGATAATTCATCGAAAAAAAGACCTGACAAGTTATAATCATAATGTTGGCCGGTGTGAATAATAATTTCTTGTAAATGAGGAATCGTAGCTAAAATACGTGATACGGCTGCAGCTTTAACAAATTGTGGTCTTGCGCCAATAATTGTGCAAATTTTCAAGATTTTCAGCCTTGTTCTATTATGCTATCAACGATTCTATACATTCTCGAGTTAATTTTGTTTTTTGCAGTATAATTATTTCACTGATGCTGTCCAAAAAAGCCTCTGCATATTCTGTGTAAACAAAATTTACTTCAATCTCTTCATCTGGTTTTAAATTTTTAAATGGTTCCAATGTTTCAGCATGATTAAGATTTTTCTCATTTGATAAGGAACAGAAAATCACACATGATTTGAAATCGATATTCAAGTCAATTTTATCTAAACTAAAATGAAAGAAATCTGCCAGCTTCAATTTAACCAAACAGGAACAAAAATAACTTATTTGACTTGGGAAGATAATATACTGCTTGTCCTGGTTGACAAAAATGCTTTTTATTTTACATATAATCCTGGTTAGAAGATAAGCCGGGATGTATCTTAAAAGGAATAATAAACTAATTTGTCCATCTATAATAAGCTTTAAGACAACTCTAAGAGAGTTTAAATTATTCTCCTGTACTTTAGGGGGGGCATTATTTTCGCTTATATGGTTGTTAAATTTCCATATGTAATTTTCGCCAGACAAAGGCGTTTTATTCTTGAAAACGCTATTTATATGGGTGTCGAATTTATCAATAAGTGCTTGATATTGATATTTTGGATTAAAGAGTATCTCTTGGTACGCGCATTCAATTATTTTTTGTGCTTTTTCTGGCGAACGTAAAATTGAAACCACTTCTTCAATATTGCTATGATCTTCATTTAAAGGCACATAATGTTTCCAAGGGATTAATATTTCGTTATATGCGCTTGGGTAGAGTATAAGTAATACTTTATGAGAAATGGCTTCAAATATTCTAGGAGAAATTGCACTCAATAAAATATGGTTTTTCTTATCTTGAAGAAATTTCTCTTCTACAATGTCAAATGAAATATTTGGATGTTTCTTTGTGAATGATTCTATGTTTTTTTGAATCTTTCCTGTGAAATCACAAATACTTGACCCACTTTCAGTGCCTAATGTCGCTTTAGAGTTTTTTAGTAATCGTATCCAAGCTTGCCCATAAACTCTGTCTTCTTCTTTTGTTGAAATATCGCATTTAAGATTAAACTTCTTGGCTTGCTTTAAAAATTTGTCAGCAATTTGCCATTTTTTTAATGAATGCCTTCCCATCCAAAAGGCTAATTTGCGCGCCCTATAGGATACATCAATGGTACGATCAGCATAGTTGACAAACTGTGCTTTTTTCATTTTTGCATCAACATAACCAGTTAAAACACTTTCGACATGAACTTTGTCCAAAAATTCTTTAGGATAAACTTGATGAAGTTGGCTTTGCTCAAATATGCCAAAGAGCGCATCAATTCCTAAGAAATAGCAATTGGTTATGGTACTATAAATCCATCTATGATCATCTTGAATGAATACAACTTTATAACCTTGAAAGTTTCTAATTTTCTCTTTTGCCTTGAAAGATAGATACCCACCTCTGCCTATGCATATTGAATAATGAATCATAACGACATCAAATTTATCGAGAGTTATTTCTTCTGGAATATCTCCAAATATACTGCAAGTAGTAATATGATGTTTTGAGAGATCACCGAAGGCAGTAATATGTTCATAAATTGTTTCTGCCATAACCGGCTGAATGTTGCATAGCAACAATATTTTTCTGCGAGATCTAGCGGTAGTGATATTTTTTTTGAGCGACCTCTCGGCGTTATGATTTGTTTTTAAGCTCATACTTAAACTTAGTTTAACTTCGGTTTTTTTTCTTTTTTATGCACTTAGGGAACTTATAATTATTTGCTATGGTTAAAGATCATCCTATTATGCTATAGCAATTGTTATCTTGAAAGTCTTGCCATATTTTTTGTGTTACTCTATTTCTCTTGTTCTCATTTTCTTGGTATGAGCAGAGCTTAGTCATTGTCACCATGTGTTTTTTAAATAACTTTTATAATAATATTTAAATTGAGGGTTTTATGGATATAAAAGGAAAAAAAATAGTTGTAGTTGGTGGGGCTGGACTTATAGGCTCTCACACTGTGGATGAATTATTGAAAGAAGATATTAGTGAACTTATTATTTACGATAACTTTGTTCGTGGGACATACGGTAATATTGAAAACGCATTAAAAGATCCACGTGTTCGTGTTTTTGAAATTGGAGGAGATATTTGTCAAATTGATATCCTCAATGAAGCGTTTAAAGGCGCAGACGGTGTCTTTCATTTTGCGGCAATGTGGCTACTTCAATGTTATGAATTTCCGAGAACAGCATTTAAAGTAAATGTGGAAGGTACGTTTAACGTACTTGATGCATGTGTTCAGCAAGGTGTGAAGCGTCTCGTGTATTCTTCTTCGGCCTCTGTTTATGGAGATACGGTTCAAGAAGTCATGGATGAACAACACCCATTCAATAATACTAATTTTTATGGCGCTACAAAAATTTCAGGTGAAGCTATGGCCCGAGCCTACTATCACAGGTATAAACTTCCATTTGTAGGTCTTCGATATATGAATGTATATGGGCCACGACAAGACTATCGTGGTGCATATATAGCAGTAATTATGAAAATGCTTGATAATCTAGATAAATCTATCGCTCCAATACTCTATGGCGATGGTTCGCAAACATATGATTTTGTTTATGTGGGGGATTGTGCAAAAGCGAATGTTTGTGCTATGAAGGCTGATACCGTGGATCAATTCTATAATGTAGGCACTGGAATCCCTACTTCTATCAAAACGCTTGCCCAAATGCTTTTAAAACTGACGCACTCTAATCTTTCTGTACAATACGAACCAGCTGGTCTTACATTTGTGAAAAATCGTATTGGTTGCCCTAAAAAAGCCAAAGCTGAAATTGGGTTTGAGGCAAGTGTCACTTTAGAAGAAGGATTAAAAATGCTTATTGAATGGCGATTAGCGCATATTGGGCAAGTTGCAATGAGAAGAGCTAAGGTTGAAAATCTTGTTTCTTAGCGAAATTAAAATGATCTATTAAGGTTAATTCAGTCTGAGCGAATACTTGCTTTTTCGATCACTAATTTTTTGCCATCTTTAGTTCGAATAAATGCTCCAGGGTAGGGAGGGGATTGAGCTCGAATAAAATCATATAGTTCATGAGCTGGCTTTGATAAATCAATTTCGCCATCATCAGGAGTTCTTTGTGGATATATTTTAGCATTTTCTCGGTTTTGAATAGTGTATTCAACATTGGGAAACCGCCTAAACGTATCGAGTAGCAATCCTTTAGAGGCATCGATAGCTTTTGCATAAACTTCTTTAATGCTATCGGTGTCTGCAATAGAAATTTTTTGCTGCCCAATGATGTCCCCATCATCAATTCCATTTTCTAATCTAAATAAGCTTATACCCGTTTCTTTTTCACCATTAATAATTGCCCAAGTTAAAGGTGCCCCACCTGCATAGGCAGGTAATAAAGAAGCATGAATTCCCCACGCGCCTGCTGTAGCTAATTGTCTAATGGCTTGAGGAATAATGTAAAACCAGCCTGCTACTAAAATTACGTCTAACTCAAGATGCTTAATTTCCTGTTCAAAATCAATAATTTTTTTACTATTTTTTTCTATAAAATGTAATGGAATGCGATTCTGAACACAAATATCAAGGAGGCAGGCATGGGTATAATTTTTAACGGGTTTGTCAATGCTATAGGAGATATTAAATTGTGCTGGGATCGTAAATACCATCTCTGGGATGAAATTATTTTCAATCAAGCTTAATAATATTGCTCTACTAAATTGTGTTGACCCTAAAAAAATAAATTTTGGTTTATTCATAATAGTTTCGTAGAAAATATTCAAAGTTCAATATTGACCAAATAAATAAACGGTTATTTTTTGTAGCATTAAGGTGTTCATTAAGCTTCCTTTGCACCAAATCAATGTTGAGATGTTGATAAATCCTAGATTCTTTATTACCTATAATTTTTTTAACAAACTCATAGCTGTCTGATCTGAACCAGGATTGATCAGGTGCAGAAAATCCTTGCTTTTCTGCTTCACTATACTTTGAGGGCATGTATTGTTGCAATGCTTTTCGTAGAATCAATTTACCATCATTAGTTTTTTTAAAATAATTATTAGTTTTATCCCCTAATGTATTTTCATCCATTTGGATTACTTCTTTCAGCCGGGAAAGTTTAAGATGAACAGGAATTTTTTGTGCAAATTCAACTAGGTCGTTATCTAAAAATGGTACTCGAGTTTCCAACGAATTAGCCATAGATAATTTGTCTTCCATCACCAGCAAACCATGCAAAAAGGTTTTTGCTTCAAAGTATAGTGAATGATTGATGTAGTCTTGCGGTGAATTTAGCTTTTGAGAATGCTTGAAGACCCCATTAAAAATATCTCGGCTATTCATGTGAGATAATTTGTGCCAACAACAATTAAACAGTTCGCATAATTCATTTGCATTTAGTAAACGCTGCCAAAATTGATGATATTTATCCACGTAAGATGAAAAATTTTCGTTATTAACTGCTCGAAAATAACGCCAAGGATAACCACCAAATAATTCATCGCCACCAGTCCCAGATAAAACAACTTTGACAAATTTTCCTGCCAGTTTAGATGCATAATAATTGGGGTAACTTTGCCCTACACGAGGTTCCTCTAAGTGCCAAGCAAATTTTGGTAAACAACGTTCCATGTCTCCTGATTTTAAAACCATTTCATAATGCTCAGTTTTGTAGAGATAAGACAGAAATTCCGCTTGCGTTCTCTCATCAAAACCTTGTTCAAGACCAGATACATTATTAAGATCAAATCCAACAGTGAAGGTTTTTATATAAGGTAATTGCTTAGCAGCAACAGCAGTAATTGATCCGCTATCGATGCCACCACTTAAATAACTGCCAATTTCAACATCGGACACTAATTGTCGTCGAACAGCTTGTTCAAAGAGAAAAGATAATTCTTCAATATAATCTGTTTCATTCGCTGAAATGTTAGATTCTCGAAAATCAAAATCCCAATACTGTTTTTGTATTATTTTTTGTCGTGTATTTAAATCAATTTCTAAATAATTTCCCGCGGGCAATAAACGCACGTTTTCAAAAAGAGTTTTGTCAGTAAAAAAATTCTGAAAGCTAAAATATTCGAATAAACCCTCATAATCGATTACAGGAGTATTAGGCAAGTAGGCAAGAATGGCTTTGA
Organism: Gammaproteobacteria bacterium; assembly: GCA_016191245.1. GTDB lineage: Bacteria > Pseudomonadota > Gammaproteobacteria > Berkiellales > Berkiellaceae > Berkiella. The sequence continues at coordinate 73,312 of JACPOY010000020.1, forward strand.
TTTCACTGCCAAATATTAATTGATTTTCTTGATTTATATAATAGTAAAGGGGTTTAACACCATATCGATCACGTACTAGAAATAATTTGTTTATCCTGCTATCCCATAAAGAAAAAGCAAACATGCCATTGAATTTTAAGATTGCCTCAATGCCCCATTCAAGGTATGCATTAATTAGAACCTCGGTATCAGTCATGGAACAAAACTCGTATCCAATCTCGCTTAATTCCTGGCGAATTTCTTTGAAATTGTAAATTTCGCCGTTGTAGCATACCCAGACTTTTTTTGAAAGATCACTCATTGGTTGAAAGCCTGCAGCAGAGAGATCAAGGATAGACAATCTGCGATGACCGAAAAATAAATCAAAACGATATTGATGCAGATGCTGCATGCCTTGTAGTTCATCAATACAGGGAATGTGCTCCAACTGATGAACGAATTTTTTTTCTGTTAGGACTTGGTAATATTGCTGTGCTCGTGGATGGTTAGTACCGGTTTGTGCAAGCAAATAACCAGCGCCATCTGGCCCTCTGTGTTGAAGCGCATCGCACATAGCTTTAATATGAAGGAGATCAATGCTGCTACCTGTGAGAGAAATAATTCCGGCTATACCACACACTGTATTGCCTCATGGAGTTTATCTATAACATATTCAAATTCGCCATGAGTCATTTGAGGATACAAAGGTAAGGAAATACTAAGTCTGTCGGCAGCATAAGCACAAATAAGGTCTTCATGTTTTAAATTATACCGTTGCGCATAATAGCTCAAAGTGTGCACAGCATGAGTCCCTTGACGCGTTGCAACGCCATTTTCTTCAAGAATGGCCATGAGGTGATTACGCTTAACATTGGCAGCATCAATTTTATCTAAAGTAAGATTCTCTGGATCTAATGTAAATAAACATACATAAGATTGGTAACCATGTATAAAACCCTCAGGTTGAATAGGTAATTGTAAGCAAAGTATATTTTTAAGAGCTTCGTTATATTGATGTGCAATATTGCGCCTCTTTGACATAATTATATCTGCTTTTCTTATTTGGCAGACACCTAAGGCGCCTTGAAAGTCTGTCATACGGTAGTTATAACCACGTTTAGTAAAATCGGGCAGCAATGAACCGCCTTTTTCTTGATGCCGCTGTAAATCAGATTTAGATGCGCCATGGTCACAAAGTTGCTTAACTGTTTCATAAATATTTTTATCATTAGTAATTAACATTCCACCTTCGCCTGTTGTAATTGGTTTTCTAGGATGGAAAGAAAAGCAACCAATTTCACCAAATGTGCCAGAATGTTGGCCATGCAACCAGGCATCAAAGCCACAAGCTGAATCTTCAATGATACGAACATTATAGTTTAATGCAAGGAGTTTTATTTGCGCTAGTGCTGCGCATAAACCAAATAAATTCACGGGCATAATAGCTTTGATGCTTTTATCAGTAGCTAAAAGGCGTTCAAGTTGATGAACATCAAGATTAAAAGTTTTTAAATCAATATCGCAAAATACTACTTCGGCGCCAGTGTATTCCACAGCATTAGCAGATGCCACATAGGTAAATGAGGGAACGACGACTTTGTCTCCTATCCCAATACCAAGAGCAAGTAAGCCTAAATGTAGGGCAGTAGTGCAATTGCTTACAGCTTTTGCATATTGACATTGCGTGTATTCAGCAAACATATCCTCAAATTGTTTAACATAGGGTCCCTGAACCACCCATCCACTTTGTAATGGTTTTTGAATTTCAGTAAATTCAGCTTCATCAAAAAAAACTTTCGTGATTGGTATTTCGTTCATAATGATTCTTCTTTTGTGTGCCCTATAAAGTATTTAAAGTGTCTCAATGGAATGACTTGATTGATTTTTAACAAACATTTCTTCCATAAAATGAAATAAAAGATGCAAAATTGAAAATTTCCGATGAACATCATCTAAATAAGGAAAGAAAAATTGAGCAGGATTTATATCTTGGTAAATTAACCTTATTCCTTTCTCAGAAAAACACTCATCTTGTTGATAATCTGATGCGCCATTACCGCAAAGGTATGCATTAGCTCCGACACATTTAACTAATTGAACTAAAAGCTGGGTTGATTGAGCACTGTGCTGGAGTTTTGATTGGCGAATAAATTTAGTTTTAAATCCTAGGTAAGCACTCAATTTAGTAATGGCATGAATGTTATATTCTGCTAAGTTTTGGCAAGAAAACTCAAGTAAATTTTGAATCAAAGGCATGATTTGAGAAAAATATTTTGCCTTACGATAAGCTTGCTTAAGCGTTTTTAATAATTTACTAACGTAATATTCCTGGTTGAAGAATTCTACGTTGTGAATTAATTGTTTACCTGATTCATGCTTAATAGGTAAACCAAACCAGTGTTCTTGCCCAGCAAGTTGAATTTTTACTCGATTGCACCAAGAGCCCGAACCTGATCCGCTTTTGGGGTAAGCAACTTCGTCGAGAAAGATGAAGACATCTGCTTGGCGAATTTTGTCAAAATAACCAATCCATGGGAAAAAATTTGGTTGATGAATAGCACAGATGTTCATAATTTCCCTATAAAAAAGAAGAAAAGTAACCTTTAATTTGGCGAAAACGATATAAACCAAAAATATATAAAGTGAGTGCCAGAATAAGCACATAGCCAAGACGCAATACAAGTTCTAATGGAATAGCATGATACACCAAAGGCTGCCTAAAGCTTTCTGTTAAGATGTAAAAAGGATTCAATGTAGATAATAGTTGAATAGGTTTTGGCATCGCTTCTAAAGTATAAAAAATTGGAGAAATAAAAAGAATTATCATTAAAATATTTGGTAAAACGATCGCTAAATCTCTTAAAAATACCGTTGAAGCAGATAAGAAAAAACCTAACCCAAACATAAATAAATACATGATGGCTACAACAGGTATCAAGAACAAGACATGCCAGGTTGGGATATCGCCGCTAAATAACATAATAACTATTAAAAAACAAAAACTGATGAATAAAGGTACGATTGAAAGCAAAACCGCGGAAATAGGTAGCATCTCGGTTTTGAAAGCCATATTTTTGACCAATCCGGAGTTAGATGTTACTGCATTAGCAGCATTTACTAAACCTTCACTCATTGCAAGCCATGGTCCATAGCCGCTAATGAGCCAGATCACATAAGTTAGAGTCGTTGAGGCGCCAGGTAGGCGCACTTTATACATGAATCCAAAAACAAATGTGAAAATTCCCAACATAATGATAGGATTTAGGACGGCCCAAATTACACCTAATGTAGAAGCTAAGTACCGATCTTTAAGGTTGATTTTAAAAAAATTATAAATCATTTGATAGTCAGTTCGGCTAAATCCAAACATATTTCTGTATCCTTTGTTTTTAACTGAGCTTTTACAGGATAATGCAATAATGCTTTTCCTCCTGCCGATATATAGGAATTCTTAACCTCAAAATAGCGATCGCCGAAACTACAAAGTTCTTGCTCTTGCCAAATTTTGAGATTTAATTTGTAATATCCTTGATTTAATATTAATTTGGATAAAGCAAAACGACAATGTAAATTATCCACGGAATTATTATTTTGAACGATGAATTTATCACTTGTAACTAGCAATCCATCGAGGCGTTCAAGGTTGATCTCTATAGAAATAGGAGTAAGGGAAAATATCCGTTGTTTTAATTGCACTTCTACTAGAAAGTTGTCACCAGAATTAAACAAGGATTGAGGTTCATCATGGTCCAGCATAGATAGCTTAATCATTTTAAGCTCATAATTCGCATCGGTTTTAAGCAGAGTAAACGTGTGTTGTTCAGGATGGAAGGTTTGATTTTTCCTTTCATCATAAATTTTTTTCAAATAAAGCTGTGTTACTTCTGAAGGTAATCCGTCCTGATAAATGCGCCCTTCTTCAAGCCATATGCAACGGCTACATAGTAATTTAATCGTTTCCATCGAGTGAGACACAATGATAACAATTTTACCGCGCTGACAAATTTCTTTTATTTTCTTTGAGGCTTTTTGAGCAAAAAATGCATCACCAGCAGATAATGCTTCGTCGATAATCAGAATTTCCGGTTGAATTTCTGTTAGCATGGAGATTGCTAATCGTGATTTCATTCCCGAGGAGTAAGTTTTCACAGGCTTATCAATAAAATCGCCTAGCTCAGAAAATTCGATCATTTTGTCCATCATACTGTCAATTTCATTCTTACTTTTACCCTGAATCTCTCCATCCAGGTAAATATTTTCTCGGCCACTCATATCTTCTCTGAGGCCAACACCTAAAGTAAGTACAGCCGTTACTTTCCCATTAAGTGAAATATTGCCGTAAGTGGGTTCAGTGATCCCAGCTAAAATTGATAGCAAGGTTGATTTTCCCGCACCATTGCGCCCGATAATACCAACGATCTCGCCAGCGCGTAATTCAAAATTAATATCATTAAGAATTAATTTATCTTCTTTAGACAATGATGTTTTTTCAGGGGGAATACTGCTTTGGGTCGAAGAAAAAGTCTTATAATAGACTTTCGAAAGCTGCGATACGCTTACATAAATGGGCTTCATGATAAAACATCCACTTGAAAATTCCATGGCAACTTAGCGATTCCTGCTGAAAGATTTCCATGGACAATTAGCTTTAATGCATTACCATAGGTCCAGCTTCGCGCATCGAGATCTTCTAAAGGAAGCTCTGCAGAATTTAAAAACAAATTAAGATAATATTCTCCGGGTGTTAAAGGTAGTCGTGGAATATGAATTTCAGCCTCATTTATTCCCACCTGTAAATCTAGAGGGATATAATCGCTATTCAGTAATAATATTTCCCAACCAAAGCCTGCACGAAAAACTTCAATGGAATAATTTATCATTAACCGAGCTTGTTTTTTAAGGTTGATCTTAAAGGTTAATGTGTAATCTTCATCGCTGTGCGCTTCATAAGTTGATTGAGGTATAAATTCGGCATATTTTTTAGTTGGTGAAGGCATATTTAAATATTGGTGCACCATTTGCGCAGAATTACCGTTAGCTACTATCATCCCTTTATCAAGAATATAAGATTGCTCACATAGTTTTAAGATTGCAGACCAATCATGTGTTACTAAAATACCCGAGGACCCACATGCAAAACGTTCTTTAAGACGTTTCCAACATTTAGCTTGAAAATACTCGTCACCAACAGACAATAGCTCGTCTACCAGGTAAATTTCATGTTGTAACTCTGTTGCTACAGAAAAAAACAAGCGTGCTGACATGCCAGTAGAATACGTGTACAAGGGATTAAAGAAGTATTCTCCAAGCTCGGAAAATACTTTAATATTGCTAATGTAGTCTTCTCTTTTTGATTTAGGTATGCCATATATTTCTAAATATCGATCAGCGTAACGATTGCCGGTTAGTCGGTTGTTCCCTAAACCACCATACTCAAATAAAGCACTAATTTTACCGTTTGCCCGTACTATACCTTTGGTCGCGGGATATACTCCACTTAGCACTCGGAGTAATGTGCTTTTTCCTGCACCGTTTCGTCCAAGCATACCGATAAATTTACCTTTGGGGACTGAAAGGTTAATGTCTTTTAAGGCAGAATAGACCGTTGAGTTCTTTTGAGAATTACGAAAGACAATTCGCCAATTAATGACTTCATCAATAAGATAAAAATCTTTACTCAAATTGCTAGAATAAAGTGCAGGTTCTTGGGTAGGATGAATCATAGAGCCTTGATAAAAACAGCGATTATTCTTAAAACTATTGTATCATGATGAGAAAAATTGACAATTTGTTTTGATGAATGTATAGGACCAACTTATTGTGAGCCTAAAAATGATACGATACCCTGAAGTAATTTTTTTGACTGCATTAGACGATCAAAGCTGCTTTTCAGTTATACGTGCCTTCAATAAGTCGTATTGTAAAGTAGTGAGAACGCTTGAATCTTTGCACAACTCACAAGGTGATATTCTACTCTCCTATGGAAGTTCAATTATTGTTCCTCCTGAGATTTTATCTCAATATCCTTGGGGAGCGTACAATATTCATGCTGCATCCCCCGATTATCCTGGTCGCGACCCCCATCACTGGGCAGCATATGACGGTGTATTACGTTATGGGGCTACGGCACATATTATGACACCCAACGTTGACGATGGTCCAATTGTCGATGTTGAATGGTTTGATGTGGAGCCACAAATTCGACCTAATAACTTGTTGAGAAGGGCTAATGAAGCGGCATTTAAAATCATTTTGCGCTTAGCCCCAAAGCTTCAGGAGTGGAAAAGATTGCAGCCATTAGAAGGGGTCAGTTGGGGGAAATATAAGCGTAGCCGAGCAAATTTTTTAGAAATGTGTAGAGTAAGCGCTGCTATTACAAAAGAAGAATTTGAAAGAAAACTTCATGCTTTTAGTGGCGATAAATATAATAATTTAGTTATTGAGTTGCATGGTCATATATTTCGCATTGAGAAAAAGGAGAATGGTTAAATCATCTCAAGGAAAGTAAAAAAAAACTAACATTGGTGTTATTTATGACCAAATAATTTGTCATAAATCTCTTCATAGCGTTTTGCACATTGTTCTGCGGAATGCCATTTAAGAGCATATGCTCTACTTTCAATGCCAATAGAACGTCGCTTCTCGGCATTGATGATTAGTGATTTCAATACATCATAAATAGTTTGTTCAGTTGCTGAAATAAGAGGACATTCTGCAAGACTTTGTAATTTATCTTGTTCGTTAAATTCAAATTTATTCATATAACAAATGACGGGTTTGCCAAGCATCATTCCCTCCCTCGCGGTAGCTCCATAGCGACCATAGTTTAATTGATCAATAATAATATCTGCTTGGGCCTGATAAAAACGTACGATCTTATTTGGTCTTTGTGTAATGAAAATCAAGTGGATCTTGAATCCTTCGCGCTTTAATTGTTCTACAGCAGAAAATATAAATGGTGTACCTTTGATATTTTTTTGTTCTGTATGACGAATTTCGTAGTTACCAACAGCATGATAAATAATGACCTCATTAGGTTCTTTTTCAATAAAATATTCTCTAGGTATATTTAGTTCAGGATGCCAAAATTCACTATCGAGGCACATGCTGAGGGGTTCACGAATGATGTTGGCACCTGATTTCATATAATCGATAGCTGGTGAAGTTTCTGAAAAAATCATATCACAATACTGATTTATTTTTTTTCCCCAGTTTAGGTTTTTTTCATCGTTACAAACCTCGGGGCAATTCTGCCAAATGCATGTGTCGCAAACATTTAGACCATTGCCGGATACTGACCATTCCCCAACTCTAGTCTTTGACATTCCGCTATTGCATCCACTAATTGTATAAGCAACTTTTTTCCCAAGAGATTTCCATTCCAAAATGTCAGGGGGCGCTTCATTGTTAGAATGGGCAGGGAAAAAACATAGATAACCATCTCCCGCAAAGTGCATAAGTTGAAATCGAGATTTGGCTTCGGTGAAAAATTTCTTTATTCTGTCTTCAAATACGATGGGGTCTTCTTGATATAAATTTATATCTTCCCCATGGTAATAATTAGCATTTATGCCATCGGAAGGCTCAAGGTTGACCACAATTGCATCCCAACCTCGCTTACGTAATGCTTGTGCTAGGTAATAAAAATGATAGTAACTTTGCCGATAAAAAACCACGGAACGTTTTTTAGATTTTTGAAACCAATGTTTCATATTATTCAATATTTACTCTGTTTGTTTTTGCTAATAATTGATCATAAGTGAATAAGCTATCCTTCATCTTTCTTTCTAAAAATTGACTCACCTTTTTTCGGGGCGTTAATGCTTCTTCAGTCCACCACTCTGGATGAGTGAGCACCTGAAGAGACGATACTGATGGATCAGTTAACACATCTTTTAGCTTCTTGTAACGCCAATAGCCATTGGAATCAGAGCAATAATGTATTTTATTTTTAAAAAAATTTGAATAACAGTTAAGCATTCCTGCATAATATTCTGCGTTACAGTCTAGGGCAAATTCATTCGGATTATGAAATGAAAAAACATCTATACTTTGGCCTAGTAATGTTTCTAATAGATCCTTTTCATAGGCAAGCCAGTATTTTAATTTATTAAAATCATCAATATCATAATACTCTACATCAAAATGTAATCCAACTGCATGACCATTTTGAATGATTGTAGTTAATATGTTTGTTGAGCTTTTTTCTAGAGCATTATAGAAAGGGTTATGCAAATGAATAAAATACGTTGCTGATAATTGATATCGGTTTTCAATTTTCGATATTAATAATGCTTGCTCTAGTGACATATCAATGTCATGACGCCAAATAATGAAGGTATCGGTTGTCTGATATTGGTTATAATTCCGGAAAGGAAATCGTTGCTTTGCCAATATTAGCAAACGCTCATATTCTGCAAGGGTAAAATCCTGAGGGTCGTATGAGATATCTAACATATAATTAATCTATTTTTTATTATCAGAAAATTGTTGATTTTTTGCTACAATCGAAAGCAAAATTCCTAAAGTGCTTTCTTATTGTTAGCACTATTTTGTAGCGTTGATGGTACTCTTTGTTATGTAAGTTTATTTTGAGACCTATTTCATTTTGGCTAAATTTGTTAGGGCCATATATTAAAAGAAGTTAATTATAGGACTATTGTTTGCCGCATTATACTTAGACTTAAGCCATAACTGATAACGACGTATTAATGCTCTTTCAATATAATATCCTTTTATTCCTGAATTTTGCACAGATGCAACACAATTGTAGATCATATTTTGGTTTTTGAAGAACATTCAAAACATAAAATATGGCTGTATTCCAACATCGGTAATATATCACCAAAATTAGATATTGATGTCATTAATATTCATTATTCGTTGTGCTTACTAAACAATTATTATATTTCTCAACAATCTAAGGATTGTCTTCGAGCTTATAACGGATTGAAAAGAGCTTTTGTGCAAGATGAGTACAGACAAATCAATGATATGATATTTCAGTTACAATACTTGAAAATTGATGTTTTGTTTATTTGCTTTCCTAAAGCTGAGATTGAAAAAATTTATCTTACTCAAAAATTACCTGACACAAGTAAGTATCCAACAATGACAGGATTCGTACCCTCGAAATTACTGAATTCTCATTATCAAAAACCCATTGTAGATAGGCACATCCATGTAGGATACAGAGCTAGAAAACTACCATTTTGGTAATGGTGAGTTAGCCTTTGAAAAATGGGATATCATGAATCAATGGCAAGGTTGCTATACATAATCAAAGACTAGCTTTTTTGCTACTTCAAAGGTTTTAAAACCAAAGCCGAAAAGCCATAAACTCAATACCAAGCTGATGAGAAACATAGAGACAGAAGGAGGCAGGAGGCGTGCCTCTAACAAGCACGTCTTGTAAAACAGTGTTAAGGAGAGAAATTTTGTTTGCAATAATGCTGGTGCATCCTATGTCCAGGCTGCTGGAAAAGGCTAAAAACAAAGAAATGCCACAGAATATATGAAGAACATATTGCATTTGGCTAAGATCATCGGGTATTAAAGAGAAATACAACCGTATAGATGAATGTGTAGAAACCAAAAAAAATTAAAGGACCTAAAAATAGCCATAATGCATCTAGTGTTGAGCCCGCATAAATGCCTTTAATAACATTATTTGTATTGGTTTTAAGACATTCCCTTTCATATAAATACATATTTGTTGGTTTTCTGTCTAATCCTGAGATTGCTATATAATAAAAAACCAATGTGTATAATATCCTGCATCTCATCACATATAGAGAAGATTTTATCCCTTAAACAAGTATTAAATAACAAGGGGATAAGAATAAGCGGAATAAACAGTTGGTATACTACGGCAGTTATTAAACATGGTATACCCGGAGTTTTTGCTTACTTAAAAACAAAAGATTTGCAGATTTTAACAAATAAAGGTGGAGAAATATCGCTTAACTTCAATAATGGAGTTGTAGATTTCTCTGATCGCCCCAATTATATAGGCAAAGGTGATGGTATAGCTGCACTCAAATTAAAATTAATTGGAAAAGTACTCTCAGGGGATGCGATTATTGATATTGCAGGTGTTGCCGGAGATTGTAAGGAATCGGCTTTGAAGGTAGGTTCTAAACGTTATCCTATTACTGCCGGAAAAAGCACCATTTCAATTTCACCCAATGCGATTATTGAAATTGAAAGTAAAAATAAAGACAACACTTGTTATGCAGTTATTGCCGATTTAAAGACGCTTAATCCAAGTAATAAAGTTTAATGGATGGTGATAATCAATTATTTTTAGTAAAACTAGTATTGGATGCAAATTCATAATCATGATCCATCACTCTCAAATTCCTGACCGTAATATTCTTTTATTATGCAATCTCCCTGAATTAGGAGCAGATGCAAACGCGATTGTAGATCATATTTTAGCCTTTACTGAACATTCAAAACATAAAATTTGGCTCTATTCAAACATCGGGAATATATCACCGAAATTAGATTTGAATAAATTTGATGTCATTATCATTCATTATTCTATGTGCTTACTAAACAATTATTACATATCTAAACAGTCTAAGGATCGCCTTCGGGCATTCAACGGGTTAAAAATAGTATTTGTGCAAGATGAGTACAGAGAAATCAATAACATGATTTCTCAGTTGCAATACTTGAAGATTGATGTTTTGTTTAGTTGTTTTCCTAAAATGGAGATTGAAAAAATTTATTCTGCTCGTGAGTTACCCGATACGAGTAAATATCAAACAATGACAGGATATGTTCCGTCGAAACTGCTGAACTCTCAATATCAAAAGCCCATTGTCGAGAGAGACATCCATGTAGGTTATAGAGCAAGAAAACTACCATTTTGGTATGGTGAATTAGCCTATGAAAAATGGGATATAGTGAATCAATGGAAAAAATACGTTAGCCGTTCAGATATTGCCGTAGATATTTCCTTTCATGAGCGAGATAGGCTCTATGGTGAGAAGTGGTTACACTTTCTAAGTTCTTGTAAGACCATGCTGGGGGTTGAATCTGGCGCAAGTGTAATGGACTTTACTGGGGAGCTGGAAAAGCAAGTTAATTTGCATCAGGCGACTCATCCAAAAGATTCCTTTTTTGAAGTTCAAGCGCGTTACTTGCTCCTCCATGAAGGCCGTTATAAACTTAACCAAATTTCACCTCGTTGTTTTGAAGCCATCGCACTTAAGACAGTTCTTGTTCTGTATGAAGGCGAATATTCTGGAATTTTAGTTCCTGATAGACATTATATCGTTTTGAAAAAAGATTTTAGTAATATATCTGAAGTGATTAAGAAAATATCAGATAATGCATTTTTACAAAATATGGCAGATATTGCTTATCAGGAAATTGCCTTAAATCCGAATTTTAGTTATCAAGCTTTTATCAATGATGTTGATAAGATAATTGATATAGAATGTGAAAAAAGAATCAAAGCAACTGTTTATGAGCCATATACTCAAGTTGCGTTTCAAAAGGCAATTAAATCAAAAGATATTTCGACATTGATTAAAAAAGAGTTGATGAAAGCGTTTAAAAAATTACCTCCCTTTTTGCAACTAACATTAAGGGTGTTAAGACGGCCAAACGTTTTTGTGAAAAACGTTGCACTTAGAATAAAAGGATCTTTTTCGCGTGTTATTTAAGAAAAAAAGTTTTAAGAATGATTTGTCATGTGTAGCATAGCGGGTGCGTTTCAACTTAAGCGTCTACATATCGCTCATCTTGAAGAGAAACTACATATTTTAAATAAGCTTCAAGCACATCGAGGGCCGGATGATAACGGAATATGGCTCCACCAAAATCAGCATATAGGCTTAGCTCATTCTCGTCTTAGTATTATTGATTTATCTCAACACGCTTTACAACCGATGCATGCGCCATCTGGAGAAGTTATTGTCTTCAATGGTGAAATTTATAATTATCTTGAATTAAAAAGATCATTATCTGATTTTTGGGATTTTAAAACACAATCAGATACAGAAGTGATACTTGCAGCGTATAAGAAATACGGCAACGATTGCTTGCAATATTTACAAGGCATGTTTGCATTTGCTATCTGGGATGGCGAAGCCCTTTTTTGTGCCAGAGATAGATTTGGTATTAAGCCCTTTTATTACACTATTCAACAAGATACTTTTATTTTTGCATCAGAAGCGAAAGCACTTATTCCTTTTTTGCCTGAAATAAAAACAAAAAGAAGTGCATTTGTTGAATATATGACCTTTCAAAATATGACGAGAGAAGAAACTTTATTCGAAGGTGTTTTTCAACTTGAGCCAGCGAAAGCAATCCAAGTAAGCAAGCAAAGGATCCACAGTTGGCAATATTGGGATGTTCACTATCAGATCCATGACCATCAAGATCCTGAATATTTTTCCGAAAAATTGACCCAATTGTTAGATGAGTCCATCGCTTTGCATTGCCGTGCAGATGTTAAAATTGGTGCTTATGTCAGTGGAGGAATAGATTCTTCTTTGGTAGGCATATTGGCAACCAAATGCAAGAAGAACGTCCCATTTTTTCATGGAAGATTTTTAGAAGGTAAGGCGTATGATGAAAGTGAATATGCCAATAGCGTAGCTGAAATCTGTAATACAAACTTGCACATCAGTGACATTACCGCTAAACAATTTACAGATAATATTCATCAAATTATTTATCATTTAGATTTCCCAATAGCAGGTCCTGGTGCATTTCCACAATATATTGTTTCACAACTTGCCTCTCAATCTGTAAAAGTGATGTTGGGTGGGCAAGGTGGAGATGAAATTTTTGGTGGATATGCTCGTTATCTTATTGGATATTTTGATCAATGTATCAAAGCTGGTATTGAAGGGGCATATACTTCAGATGTTTTCAGTATGCCTGTAGAATCTATTGTAAGTAATATGCAAGTATTACAAGATTACAAACCTTTAATGCAATCATTTTGGCGTCAAGGACTTTTTGAACCGTTAGCGAATCGATATTTTTCTTTGGTAAATCGCTTAAATAATCTAGAAAATGAAGTCAGCATCACCATTGAAGAACGCCATAGTATTTTTCAATATTATCTTGAGCGATTTGATAGTAATAAGTTTAAAAATCCTGATTCTTACCTAGATGCAATGATGCATTTTGATTTAAAATGCTTGTTGCCAGGTTTGTTGCATGTTGAAGACAGAGTCAGCATGGCTCATGGCATAGAATCCAGAGTGCCTTTATTACATCATCCTCTCATTGAATTTATGGCCCAAGTCCCGCCAAAAGTGAAATTCGCGAATGGTCAGTTAAAATATTTATTGAAACACACATTTAAGAATATACTGCCATCAAAGATTATCAATCGAAAAGACAAAATGGGTTTCCCTGTCCCCCTTCAGGAATGGGTGAATGGGGTATTAAGAGATTTTATCTTTGATAACTTGAATAAAGCGGACTCAAGGCACGATAATTTTATCAATTATAAAAATGTTATTAAAAACATTGAAGAAAATAGAAAATTCACGCGCGAGCATTGGGGTTTTCTATGTTTTGAACTTTGGCAACAAGTATTCCATGACAAAGCAAAAAATTTTCAAGGGCTAATAAGCAAGAAAGAGGCAATTTTAGTCGTATCATAGCGATGGGAGATTATTAAGGGGGAGAAGCGACATTCTCCCCCTTAATTGCAAGCAAAGGCTTTGCTTTTGCGCAGCATATCAATTTAACTAAATATGGAGATAGTGAAATGAAAGTATTAATAACAGGTGGTTCAGGATTTGTAGGGTCTCATTTAGCTGATCGTTTATTAGCAAGAGGAGACAAAGTACTCGTTATTGATAATTTTGCTACAGGCAGAAGAGATAATTTAAAAGCACATAAAAATTTGGAAATCGTTGAACAAACTATCGCTAATACAGAAGCGGTGGATAGTCTTTTTTCAAATTTTCAGCCAGATGTGGTTGTCCATGCAGCAGCATCATATAAAAATCCGGATAATTGGGTTGAAGATTGCAAAACCAATATATTGGGAACTATTAATGTTATTAATGCTGCAAAACATGTCAAATGTAATCGAATAGTCTATTTTCAAACAGCATTATGTTATGGCTTAAATCCGATAGAACAGCCTATAACTTTAGATCATCAAATAGATTCACGTAATAGTAGCTATGCAATTAGCAAAACGGCAGGTGAACATTACGTCGAGCTTTCTGGATTAAGTTTTGTTTCCTTAAGGTTAGCAAATGCTTATGGTCCTAGAAATATCAGCGGTCCACTACCAACATTTTTCCATCGCTTAAGTCAAAACAAGCCTTGCTTTGTGATGGATACACGTAGAGACTTTATCTATATCGAAGATGTTGTTAATTGTGTTGAAAAAGCAGTTGATGGTAAAGGGCAAGGCTATTATCACATCTCAACGGGCGCAGATTATTCGATTAAGGAACTGTTTGATGCAACTGTAAGTGCCTTGAATATTACCTTGGACAAGGAAGTAGAAGTTCGTCCACGAAATCCAGATGATGCATTTACTATTTTATTAGATCCTTCACGCACACAAAAAGATTTTGATTGGAAGGCAATCACTAATCTGAAAGATTCGGTGAAGACCACGATTGACTATTATCGTCAATTTGGCATTGAACAAACATTTACGCATCTTCGTGTAGAAGAAAAAGAGGCTGTATAAATCTATGAATGGGTTTTCTGGAAAAAAAATACTCGTTGTTGGAGGGGCTGGTTTTGTGGGGAGCAATTTGGTAAAAAAATTGCTCACCCATGAGCCCCAAAAGATAATTGTTGTCGATAATTTATTGTCTTCTGAAATCTCACAAGTGCCTGTTGATCCTCAGATTGAGTTCATTGAAGGATCTATTACCAACGATAATATTTTATTTAATTTGCCAGATGATTTGGATTATGTGTTTCATTTATCCACTTATCATGGCAATCAAAGCTCTATTATCTCCCCACTTGCAGATCATGAAAATAATACATTAACAACATTAAAATTATTTGAACGTCTGCATAAAATGAAAAATTTGAAAAAAGTAGTTTATGCCTCTGCTGGTTGTTCAGTGGCTAAAAAGACTTTTGACAAGGCTAGTGCGACAGTAGAGCAAGAAGAAGTTTCCTTGTATCTTGATAGTCCTTATCAGATGTCAAAAATTTTTGGTGAGTTTTATGGTAATTATTATTTCAAACTTTATGATTTCCCCTTCGTAAAGGCGCGATTTCAGAATGTGTATGGGCCAGGTGAAATATTAGGTGCCGGTCGTTGGAGAGGTAACGAAAATACAGTTTGGCGTAATGTGTTGCCGACCTTTGTTTTTAAAGCCTTACATGCGCAAACATTACCGTTGCACAATAATGGAATTGCTACGCGTGATTTTATTTATGTAGAAGACACCGTTGATGGACTCATAGCATGTGCGTTAAAAGGAGAAGCGGGGGGATCTTATAATATAGCTTCAGGTATGGAAACATCGATATTTGAACTTGCCACCATGATCAATGAACTTACTAATAATCATGAAGGTGTTGGCGAAATTGCTTCTCGCAATTGGGACCGCTCAGGTAAGCGTTTTGGAGACACGACCAAAGCAAGCACTCAGTTAGGTTTTAACGCTAAAGTGAATTTGCCAGAAGGTTTGTCTAAGACAATTGAATGGACTAAAGAAAACATCAATCTGATCAAGCAATCCATGTATAAACATATACGTTATTTACCTGAGATCAGCTGGTATATGAATAAATAAAAATGAACTATTGGAAGATTTTACTAATCTAATTTATTTTTCTGCGTGCTAACAGGTATGAAATACGCAGTCATTAAACAATAAAAATAGCATTCAGTAAAATCTTTCAGCCAAGAATTGAAAATACAGCCGATAACAAACGACAAAAATATTCCTTGCGCTAAAATGCGCGTTGGATCCGATAATTGCTGAATCAGTTTCCACTGCCTGCAAAATAGCCAAAACAATAAAATTAAACCTATCCCCCCTAATTCTACGGCAGTATATAAATATTGATTATGAGGATTCACGGTCATTCTTTGAAACGTAGAGGCAAAGTTGGTTATGTAAGCAAATTTAAAGCTGCCTGAGCCGAATCCATTTAAGGGATGTTGCAAGAACAAGGTGATGCTGTTGATAATAAATTCAATTCTAGCGCCAATTGAGGTAGCGGGTTTTCCTTGAAGATACATCTGAAATTCATCAAAAAAATTATCTACTCGTGTATAGAAAGTATCGGAATATTGATAGGCAAAGAACAATATTAAAGATAAGGCAGAGAAAATAATAACAATACCTTTGAATCTATATTTATGCCATGCATAAACTGCAAAACAAATATACAAAATAATATAACCAATACGGCCAGTATTGAGAAACACGAAATAATAAAGAGTCAAACCTATTAGGGGAAGTAAAATCTTCTTAAATTGTTTGTATTGATCGCACCATACGCATAAAAAAAACAGACTTGTGGCCATGAAATAACTGACGACAATATGATTTTTAAAAACCGTATTACCATAATTGACGTTACCGATGGGAAGAAGTCCATAGGCTTTCAACATGGAAGTGATGATTGTGATTATTAATGCAGCAACAAAAGCGCTAAGAACGAGCTTTTTATATTTTTGATCTTGTAAGTAGTATGCCAAGATTGGAATAATGCCGAGTTTTGAAATTTGATACCAAGATCTAACCGCTGTTTCCCAACTTCCTATCGTATGAAACATGCCAATAAACGAAAGAGCAATAAGAAAAAATATCGGTTTAGTTAAAGGATATGAGCGGTAGAATTGCCAACGATCTTTAGAATTTCTGTCTAATAACCAAAGTATTACAATGCCAAAGATAAGAATGGTTGTTATAGCAGTTGATAGGGGAAGAAAAAAGGCATTTAAAACAATCATGCCGCTCGCTATTTGAGATAGGCGGATTTGATCTGATTCTGCAATGAATGATGAATAAATAGCTTTCATTAGTTTTCCAACATGATAAACTTCCCTGAGAGGCAGAAAGTTTATCATGTGGATTTATACTCAAACCACTTTAATTTTAGCTGATATAGTATGATCTAGATGATATTTAAGAAATTCTAATAACTTTTGCCAACGAAGCTACAACCACAATCAGATGATTTTTAGATCAAATAAAATGTATCAACAAAAGAAAAATCCAATGTGTGAATGTTGAAAGTGGTGATTTTTGTATTTTGACAGACTTCAGCGAAGTTATTATTGTGTTTGCATATTAGGAAAATATAAATGGTTATCTAATTAACATTCAGATAACTGTTTAAGATGGAAGCGGGTTTGAGATCATTCAATATGCGCATGCCAAAAGATGTGAAAAAGATATATCAGGCTGTCCTTCAGGCAAAAATAGGCTGTAAAGACGCTTCACCCTATGGTGATGTCATGGTGAAACGTATTATTCAAACTTTTCTAGAGCCAGCCTATGTTTGAAGTTTTTCATGCCTTTCATAAACACAGGCAACTGCTTATCGCAACAACCTTACAAGCGTTAAGAGGTCGCTTCTCAGCTAATGTATTTGGTATAGCCTGGATAGTCCTTTACCCCATTATTTTTTTGTCCATGTATTCATTAGTCTTTATTTATATTTTAGGCGTTAGAATGCCTAGCATGAGTTCTTTTGATTATGTGCTTATCATTTTTTCAGGGCTAGTGCCGTTTTTAGCTTTTTCTGAAGCGTTTAGCTTAGGCACGTCAAGTATTCTTGCTAGCCGCGGACTTTTACGTAACACCTTATTTCCGATTGAAATGGTGGTTGCCAGAGATGTCATCGTAGGACATGCCACAATGGGGGTTGGTCTTTTACTATTGTGGGCGGCCGTCATATTGAATGGCCAATTTTATTGGACACATCTTGCTGTGCCAGTGATATTCATATTTCAAATTATCATGACTTTGGGGTTAGTATGGATAACTTCTTCTTTGACTATATTTTTTCGTGATATACAACAAGCTATTCCTATTATTATCTTATTTTTGATGCTGGTTTCACCCATAGCCTATACAGAAGAAATGGTTCCTGCAGGTATGACATTTATTATTAAGTTAAACCCCTTGGCATGGTTGATGCATTTGTATCGCTCCTGTTTTTTAGATGGGGTGTTGCCATTGATTGATTTAACCTTATTTGGATTATTTAGTATGGTTATTCTTTTGTTAGGATATCGTTTTATTCACCGACTTAAACCCATTTTTGCCGATTATGTCTAATACTGCTATATCACTTTATCAAGTGGGTAAATCGTATAAGCGCTTTCAACATCCGCTCTGGCGAGCATGGGATGCTTTGGGCTGTCCTGTCTCAACTAAGCGATATGATATATTCATGGCTTTACAGAATATTCATCTTGAGATCAACAAAGGTGAAAAAGTCGCCTTAATAGGCAGAAATGGCGCCGGCAAGAGTACTTTGTTAAGGCTCATTGCAGGGCAAATTAAGCCATCGACAGGTACTATCCATGTCAATGGCAAATTGCAAGCGCTAATGGAACTTGGGACAGGCTTTCATCCCGATTTTACTGGTATTGAAAATATCCGTTCCTCTTTGGCATTTCAAGGTATCCAAGGTAGGCGCGCCAACAAACTTATCGAAGACATTATTCAATTTTCTGAACTTGAAGATTTTATTACCCGCCCGATTCGAGAATTATCGGCAGGTATGTATGCAAGGCTTGCCTTTGCTGTCGCAACAACTGTCATTCCAGATATTCTCATTATTGATGAGATTTTGGGGGCAGGAGATGCATATTTTATTGGAAAATCTATTCAGAGAATGAAAGAATTGACCAATCAAGGGGCAACCATTTTATTTGTTTCTCATGATATGAGTTCAACACAATTACTTTGCGACCGAGGGATCTGGCTGGATAAAGGTGTGATTCAAGCAGACACAGATATCATGTCTATTAGTAAGATGTATATGACAAGTGTTCGTGAAGATGAAGAAATACGTATTCGTGCCAAATGCCAACATTTCAATCAAATAAATCAGTCAAAACCCGTAACACCACAAAATACAAAAGATTTACAAGAATTGACTTCATATGAACGCTATGGGGAAGGTCCCATTAAGATCACCGCTTTTGGCTTTTTAGACGATCAAAATAATCGCCGTCACACTTTAATTAGTGGTGACATTGCTAAAGCATGTATTACTTATCGAACATCAGATGTTGTGCATGATCCCGTCGCTGTCGTGGCAATCTATCGTCCAGATGGCACCTGTGCCATGCAAGTGTTATCAAACCGCGAAGGCTTGGCATTAAAGACTTTATCAGGACAAGGCAACATTATTGTTAAATTTAATCCATTTTTACTTGGACCTGGTGATTATATTGTTTCAGTTGCGCTATTTAAAGAACTCTGTCTTTCTTCAAAATTTGAACCCAAAGCGTATGATTTACATGATCGCTGCTATGCCTTAAAAGTGCTTCATCCACCCGGTTTAGGTGTGGAAATTGGCACTATTAATCAACCAGCCACTTGGGAGTTAGCATGAAAGGCCAAGATAAATTATTGTATGAATCTGCTGATATCTGGGATCAAACCCTACAACCTGGGCAAAAAAATCTTGCACAAGCCATTATTGATTTCTTACCGAGTAACATAGCAACAGCTTTAGACGTCGGTTGTGGTGATGGTAAATTAACTGATTTAATCATGGCGTCAAATGGCTGTTCATTTATTGGATTAGATTGTAGTGAAGAAGCTTTAAAACGTTGTCGATTTAAGACAGTGCTTAATGATGCCACAAACCTCCCTTTTAAAGAGGATGAGTTTGATCTCGTTTTAACAACCGATACGCTTGAGCACTTGAGCGAGCAAGCAGAAGCAAAAGTATGGGATGAGCTTTTTCGAGTAGCAAAAAATTGGGTCATGGTTGCTCTTCCCTTTAGAGAAGAACTGCTTGATGCAACAACAAAATGTCATCATTGCGCTATGCAATATCATGTGAATTGGCATCAGCGTTCTTATGATTGGCGAGATTTAACCAAGCGTGTCCCTTCTGATTTTGAAGTTGATAAAATTGTCTTAACGGGTGAACCTTGGTCGCCTTATCACGTTATTGAAACGACATTTCGTCGTGAGATTTTAGGAGAATGGTCAGGTTGGGTTGATGCATTTTGTCCCTCTTGCGGACAGCAAGGAAAGGAACCAGATGCAATAACACAAATGCCTTCTTTCACTGGTGCAGCCTTAGGGAAGATGATTTATGCTTCTTTAAAAAGCAAATGCACTCCAAGAATGCATAGTGAAGTGTTAGTGGTATATCGAAGAAAAGCACTTACTCAAGCTCAAACAGAAAATTTCCATCAAGTGCAAAGTATCCCAAGTGAATCGAATCAGATAATTTTTGCAGATTTACAGGTTGATAATAACCTTATTCCCTATCCGCAATTTGCCCGTGTGGTCCATTCACCAGATGGCGGATTGATTCTGCAATTTCCTGCCTATGCTCCTTATCATTCAATGCAAATTAAAACCGAGCAGGCAGGTGTTTTCACCTTATCAATAGAAGATGGTCTGGGGGCGTTAGCTCATGTTGAGTTAAACATTAAATCAAATACATTATGGACTTTGGACTTTCCTAGAGAAACGGTACCATCTTATTACGGCATTATAGTCCGACTCCAATCAAAGGTTGCTTTAACATCAATTCAATTAGGCATAGGAATATCGGTAGATATTCTTGTTCCAAAACCGCAAGTACCAGCATCATATAAATTTTTTAAACTTGAGGATTATCCTATTTATATTCAGATCACCAAACCATGTTGTTTTGATGAGCAAAGCTTATTTAACCCAAAATCAGAAGAGTTTAAGTGGACACAATTATTCAATTATATTCAACAATTATATGAAACGCAGCGTCAAAACCATGAAAACAATCGTTTTGAAATACGAGTGATGAATAAAGTTCGTAAAATATTTAAAGTAAAGAAAGGTAGTGCTTGAAATGCTACATGTACTGATGCTGAGCCATGATCAACATCTAGATAGAAGAATTCTCGCTCAAGCAAAGAGTTTAATCCAATTAGGGCATAAGGTAACACTGCTTGCGCTATCATACAAGAAAGAGGGATGTGAAGAACAATTGCCAGAAGGCATACATCTGGTACGAATAGGTCTTGACAGAATTATTCCAGAAAATGCAAGCTATCAACAATATACTCGAATTCAAAATAGTTTGAATACATTGTTGAATAAGTTCACCAATAAGTTACCGCTAGTCAAGCTATGGAATGTATGCTTTCGCCTTCCTTTGCGAATGAATTGGCTTATTTATAGATTCTTACTTTATGTACGATATCATAATCGTTCGATGGGAGATCCACTCCCGTTTAAAAGGGCATTTTATTCCGCCGCTTTGTCTTTCTTACCTGATATTATTCAAGTGCATGATCTTCCTG
This sequence comes from Gammaproteobacteria bacterium, assembly GCA_016191245.1. GTDB lineage: Bacteria > Pseudomonadota > Gammaproteobacteria > Berkiellales > Berkiellaceae > Berkiella. The sequence continues at coordinate 94,751 of JACPOY010000020.1, forward strand.
TCTTGGAGGCAGGGGTGGGTCTTTCACAACAATGGAATATACCGCTTGTTTATGATGCTCATGAACTTTATCCTGAGCAGCGAACATTTTCGTATGCACAACGCAAAGTTTGCGCTGATAATGAAAAAAAATATATTCAGTTTTGTTCTTTAGTGTTTGCGGTAAATGATTCAATTGCAGATGAAATGGCTAAACGATACCAGATTGAGCGACCAATTACGCTAACCAATGCAATTGATCCACCCGATGAGTTCTATCAGCATATATCTTATAATCTTATACGTGAAAAATTAAATCTTGCTGCTTCTAGAAAAATATTATTATTTCAAGGTGGGTTTTCTAAGTATAGAAATTTAGAAAATTTGATTGACGCCATGAAAAGTGTCAAAAATCCAGACATTGATCTAGTTATGATAGGCTTTGGTGATTATGAAACTATATTAAAAAGGAAAGCCGAACGTAAGGGGTTATTAAACAAACGCATCTATTTTTTGAAAGCGGTCCCACAATCTGAACTTCTGCAACATAGCGCTTCAGCTGATATAGGTATCATTCCTTATCCTCATGTTGATTTAAATAGTTATTATTGCACACCCAATAAATTATTCGAATTTATTCAAGCTGGTCTTCCTATTTTAGCCAATGACTCTCCTGAATTAAGACGATTTGTCCAAAGAGAAGGATTTGGCATGGTAAGCCCAATGCATTCGAGTCAACAAATTGCATACGCCATTGATAAAGCTTTTGCAGAACTTATGTCTAGCGCATGGAAACAACAGTTAATGGAACATCGGTCAGCATTTACTTGGAAAGTGCAAAGTAAAATTTATTTTGAAGGGATGAAGCATTTGCTTGAATCTAGAATTTCATTATCAAACAAAAAAAATACAATTGACTAAAGAGCTTGCATGATATTTTTAAATGCAGTTAAAGCTAGCACCATTCTTGTTTTATTATCTTTAATAAGCATTGTGACCATTTGTATTTATTTGCCATCAAACATCTTCGCAGAGAAAGAAGAAATATTAACAGGACGCTATGAATTAAAAAATGATGCCAAAAAGAAACTCATCAATCTACAAAATACTCAACATTCAATTTTAAATGTGAATAATTGCGTGTCGATAGCGCAACTTGATGAAAATTATTTTATCATTGCAAATTATCTCAATTTATTGCTATTAAATCGATATAATTCTGCAGTCTGTATTCTTAAACCCAATGGATTTCGAAATTTCACTACATTGAATTCGTTCACAGAATTAAGCCAAGTTTTAAAAAGTGATAAATTAAATACAACAGCTAATATATATAACCCAACAGGTGTATTTATTGATAGTGAAAAAAGCCTTTATGTTGCTAATTATAAAGGAAACAATATTCTCAAGGGAAAAATCAAACCCGAAAGATGTGAAATAGAATTTACACATGAATATTTATCAGTGAATACTAAAGGTCCTGAGAATATAGCTGTAGATAATCAACTCAATATTCTTGTTTCCGCTAATTATGATGCAAGTACGATTACAGCGCATGATTTGGGAAATGGTCAAGAATTGTGGTCAACAAATGTTGGGCAAGCACATGGTGTAACGATAGCGGGTAATAAAATTTATGCAACAGGCTTAACTGAAAGAAAAATATATGAACTTAATATTGCAGATGGAAAAATAACGAATTCAATAGGTTCACTTGGTTGGGACCCGATGAAAAGCCAATATTTATGGCCAACAAGTATATACTCTTATGATAAAAACACATTAATTATATCTGACCCCCAAAGCGGCTTTATTAGTTTTGTGGATAAAAAAACATTGGGTACCCTAAGATATACAGGAGGGAACGGTCCTTCCTATCGCTGGTTAAATTATCCTTACGCAGCTTTGCCAATCAGTACAGACTTAATCATTTTATCCTCAATGCGTGGAAATATACTTTTCCTTGAAAAATCCGGAAGTACTGTTAAAGAAAGTTTAATATTTTTTAAAGATGATTGGCCAAGTGAAGCTTCTTCATCTGAATATTTTGGTGAAGGATGGGATGGTTACATTAACGAAGTCGGACCCAGAATTAGGATCCATAATGAGGAATATAAACTTGGATATGGTCATCTACACCCAGTAAAAAATAAAGGTCCTATTTTACGAATACCAGATATTAATACTTTATTCAATTTAGATGAATATATGTATTTTTTGCAAGGGGCTCATGGAAAAGTAGGCGTAAATTTATTTTTTTCTTCAAGCTCAGGAACCTTGATAGGAGTCGTCAATCAACCAGAGAAGCCGGATATACTTTTAAATAGAAAAATTCGGTTAGATTCCTGGCTTCTTAAAAGTAACTTAATAAACACGGAAGGAGAAATAACATCTCAATTGCAACTTGCGAGAGAGTTTCAGCAACGTGCAGATGAATTATTTTATTTACTCTCTAAGAACCATTGGGTTTCACCGCAAGAGATTTATGAAATAAATGATTTTTCAATTAAATCAGAGAAGCTTACATATAGAGAATTTATTGATTATTTCGATAAGGTATTTGTCTCAATTCCTGGCAGAGAATTTAAGCAAGTTTACGATCAATGTCTTGAAAGTGAATGTGATGTTAAAATATTGAAGCAAGCTGCTAGAAATTATTATTTTGAAGCTGATGGGCATGCTTATATCAATCTTGATGAATATCTTCTTATTGGCATGTTGAGTGGTGAATATGAAGGTGAAACTTCAAATAGCACTGAAATAACATATGATGATTGTGGAAGAGGAAATTATTTTAATGGTTATAGTGTTAATGCTTTAAGAACAAAAGCTTTGGACGACTATCTTTCTGCTTATAACATTAATACTTCTTATGTTTGCTTTTATCAAAATGCTAAAAGGAAAGATCTTTTAAAAGATATTCATTTTATATGGTATTCAAAAGAAGAGATTCCTAAAAAGATTGCACTTTATGGTATTGTTAAAACCACTGATAAACAACATGAAACATTTATTGGTGACTATAATGTAAGTCAATTTGATGATATTCAAGGTTACCCACTTTCGATCGTTAAATTGAATTTACAAAAAAACTTTGATCAATATATGATTAAAGTGTTAGAAGGTGGAAAACAAAATAGACTTATATTGCGTCAATTAGAACCAATTTTCGATTCAAATTCATCATTAGCGTTAGGTGAGCTAAACGAAGCACAATCTATCGAGGAACAGCCAAAATGCGCCCCTCAGTTTTGATGCTAACAACGGATCGTCAAATCGACAGAAGAACGCTACAACAAGCTGATAGCCTGGAAAATAATGGCTGGCGTGTCACTATTCTTGCTATGCCAGATGATGAGAATACACAAGAACGAGATCCTCGTGTACAACGAATTGATTTAAAGCCCACACAGGTGGGAATAAAGCATTTTTACTTGTTATTTTTATATCGCAAAATACGAAGTTTACTGCCGATGAATTCTTGGCTGATGCGGTTAATGAAACAGTTTGCATGGAAATACTTTGTTAATCAAGAAACATTTTATATCAAGCTGTTTTCTCATTCTTTTTCTCAATTTTCGCCCGATGTTGTGATGGCAATTGATCTGCCTATGCTTCCTGTTGCCATGGAAATTGTACGCCAATGTGGTGCTCATTTTGTCTATGATAGTCATGAGTTGTATAGTGAACAGGAATTCTCTGCGCGTGAAAAACAACTTTGGAAAAACGTGGAAGCAAAATATATCAAATTTTGTGATACGGTGATTACAGTAAATCCTTCTATCGCAACATCCCTTGAGCATCGTTATCATCTTAGCAATGTAAATGTGATTTATAATGCTATCTCTTGTAATCATGTACCTGTTAAAACACAATTATTTCATGATATTTTTGAGCTATGCGCGAGCCGCAAGATTTTACTGTTTCAAGGTGGGCTTTCCAAGGGAAGGCATTTAGAAACGCTAATTGAAGCCATGCGCTATCTTCAGAATCCAAATGTAGATCTTGTTATCTTAGGCAATGGTCAATTATTATTAAAGCTAAAACGACTTGCCAAGACTTTTAGGGTTAATAAAAGAGTTTATTTTCATCCTGCGGTTTTGCAAGAAAGATTGCTTGATTATACACAAGCAGCAGATGCGGGGTTAATTCCTTATCAGGCAACCTGTCTTAATAATTATTATTGCACACCCAATAAGCTTTTTGAATTTATTGGGGCAGGTATTCCATTGCTTACAAGTGATTTACCAGAAATCAGTCGAATTGTTAAAACACATGAACTTGGACTTTTAGGTGAAATGTCTACTGCCAAAACGTTTGCCAAGTTAATCGATGATTTTTTTAGCGATGAAGCAAAAATAATTCAATGGAAGAAAAATGTATTACAAGTACGTCAACAATTTTGCTGGAGAAGCGAAGAAGAAAAATTATTGAAAATATTTAAGGAGCTAGGATGAAAGTTACTGTTGTCTATCAGTACTATCAATCTGATAATGCACCGGGACACTCCTTAATTTATGATTGGACGCAACATTTAGCTGCAAAAGGCCATGATGTCACGGTGATAGCTGGTGAAACAGGATATATGGAATGTAATCAACCAGTATTGCCTTGGTATAAAAGAGTGATAAGAAAAGAAAAAATTGGCTTGGTAAATGTGGTGAGAACCTTTACGTATTCAGATATTCATCGAGGTTATGCGAAGAGATTGCTAAGCTTTCTTTCATTTTCTCTCACCTGTCCTTTGGGGCTATTTTCAATTGCTAAGCCTGATATTGTGATAGGCTCATCACCGCCAATTTTTCCCATATTTTCAGCATGGGTAATCTGCAAATTACTTCGTATCCCTTTTGTTATGGAAGTGCGCGATCTGTGGCCTGAGTCTGCTGTACAAATGGGAATATTAAAAAGCAAACTTCTCATTAAAATTATGCAATGGATGGAAAGGATCTTATACAATCAATCTTATAAGATAATTGCGCTGACTGAAGGGATAAAAAATGATATTTGTCGACGCGGTTGGATTGATAAAAAAATTGTACTAGTTAATTGTGGCGTTGATATTAATAAATTATATCCAGACAATGAAAGTAGAGTTCAAATCCGCAAAACTTATAACCTAGAAAATAAAAAAATTGTTTTGTATTTTGGCGCATTAGGGGAAGCAAATAATATTGGAGTTATTTTACGTGCTGCAAAGCACCTTAAAAGCTATGAAGATATTTGTTTTATGTTGATTGGCGATGGTATGCAAAGTCAGCAAATAACGCAAACGATGAAAGAGCTGCACTTAGAGAACGTCATTATCCATAAACCTGTCCCTAAAGATCAAGCAAGAGCATATATCAATGCCGCAGATATTTGTGTTGTTACCTTATTAGATATTCCTCTTTTTAGTGGCGCGTTGCCTACCAAAATGTTGGATTATATGGCTTGTGGTAAACCTGTGCTATGCGGAGTGCGAGGAGAAGCTAAGCGCGTAGTCGAAGAAAGTAACGCAGGTTTTGCGTTTGAATCTAATAATGATAAGCAATTTAGCGAATTAATCCTTGATTTAATCGAGAACAATAATACGGCAATAATGATGGGTAAAAATGGAATTGAATTCATTCAAGAGAAATTTAGCTCTTCAAAAATGTTTGGGCTCATTGAAGAAATAGTCATCAACGCTTAAGAAGTGGAATGAAATATGCAGTCATTAAACAATAAAATTGGCATTCAGTGTAGTCTCTTAGCCATGAATTGAAGATGCAACCGATAAAAAAAGACAAAAATATTCCCTGCGCTAAAATACGTGATGAACCTGATAATTGTTGAACCAGTATCCACTGCCTAGCAAATAACCAAATCAATGAAATGAAACCAACAGATCCTAGTTCTACTGCGGTAAAAAGATATTGATTGTGAGGATTTGTGGTCATAATGGGATATTGAGATGCAAAATGAGTGGTATAGGAATTTTGAAAGCTTCCCGAACCAAAACCAATCAGAGGGCGTTCTAGAAACAACTTGAGACTATTGATTAAAAAGTCAAAACGGGCACCCACTGGCGTATCCGATTTGCCTTGCAGATACATTTGAAATTCATTATTAAAATTTAGTATTCGACTATAGAAAGTATCTGAATAGTGATAGGCAAACAATAGCATCAAAGATAAAATTGAGAAAATAAACACAATGCCTTTGAATCTATATTTGTGCCAAGCATATACGGCAAAACAGACATATAAAATAATATAACCCACGCGACCAGTATTTAGAAACATAAAATAATAAAGAGTTATACCAATTAGAGACAGAAGTAATCTTTTATATTGCTTAAATTGATCATACCCGACACATAAAACAAAGAGACTGATAGCCATAAAGTAACTAACCACAATATGATTTTTAAAAACATTATTCCCATAATTTGTATAACCAATAGGAATATGGGCATAGGCCTTTAAGATCGTGGCAAGGATAGTTAGTATTAATGCTGCGACAAAAGCGCTAAGAATATACTTTTTATATTTTTGATCTTGTAAGTAAAATGCCAGAATAGGAATAGTACCTAGCTTTGCCACTTGATACCAAGCTTTACAAGCGGACTCCCAATTTCCTATTGAATGGAACATACCGAGAAAGGTAATCGCAATCAGAAAAATGATTGGTTTTGTCAAAGGATATGCACGATAGAATTGCCAACGATCTTTGGAATTTTTATCAACTAACCATACTAGAATGATGCTAAAGAACAATATGGTGGTGATAGCGGTTGATAGGGGAAGAAAAAAAGCAAGTAAGACAATCATGCCGCATGCAAGCTGGGATAAGCTGAATTGATCTAATTCTGCAATGAATGATGAATAAATAGCTTTCATTAGTTTTCCAACTTTATAAGCTTCCGTGGCAAGTAAAAGTTTAGCATGTTGAACGAAAGAGGGGATCAAAGGAGAGTTTTTGACAGCGACTTCTTTAGCCTTTATTGTGCACGCATGTTTGAATATCAGGGAAAATGGTTAGATTGCTAACATGAAGATAACAGTATACGGTTCAGGCTATGTGGGATTGGTGGCTGCAGCATGTTTTGCTGAAGTGGGCCATGATGTTGTTTGTATGGATGTGGATGAACAGAAAATCCAGAAGTTACAAAATGGATGCATTCCAATATATGAGCCGGGTTTAGAAGAACTTGTCAAATCGACCTATGATACACAACGCTTACAATTTACGACTGATGTTGTAAAGGCTGTGAATCATGGCGAAGTTCAATTTATTGCTGTTGGGACGCCACCTGATAAACAAGGCAGAGCAGATTTATCCTTTGTATTGTCTGTTGCCCGTGCCATTGGTGAGCATATGACGCAATATACTGTGATTGTTGATAAATCCACCGTACCTATCGGCACAGCGGACAAAGTACGAGCGCAAGTCAACACCGAATTAACCAAACGTCATTTAGAAATTTCCTTTGACGTAGTTTCTAACCCTGAATTTTTAAAAGAAGGCGCAGCCTTAGCAGATTTTAGAAACCCAGACAGAATTGTTTTGGGCGTAGAAACCCCCAAGGCAGAGAGTTTGTTAAAAAATCTCTATGCACCGTTTAATCAAGAAAAAGATCGTATTATCACCATGGATATTCGTAGTGCTGAACTGACAAAATATGCTGCGAATGCAATGTTGGCAACCAAAATCAGCTTTATGAACGAAATGGCAAATCTTGCCGAGAAAGTTGGTGCTGATATTGAAAAGGTCAGAGTTGGTATTGGAGCCGATGTGCGCATTGGTTACCATTTTACTCATGCAGGTTGTGGATATGGTGGCTCTTGTTTTGGTAAAGATATTCAAGCGTTGATTCATACTGCAGATGAGTATGGCAGCACGGCACAAATCATCAAAGCCGTTGAAAGCACCAACCAAGCTCAGAAGAAGCATTTATTTAATAAAATTGATAAGCACTTTCAAGGCAATTTACAAAACAAAACCTTTGCAGTTTGGGGACTTTCCTTTAAGCCAGAAACCGATGATATGCGTGATGCACCAAGCCTTGTTGTATTACATGCTTTATGGGAAAAAGGAGCAAAAGTCCAAGCATTTGATCCTGAAGCCATGACGGAAGCAAAAAAGATTTTTGGCAATAGAAATGACATTGTTTATTCGCAAAATAAAGAAGATGCCCTTGAAGGGGCTGATGCATTGATTGTGCTCACAGAGTGGCGCGCTTTTAGAAGTCCAAATTTTGCTCACATTAAAGAGATGCTCATACAACCACTTATTTTTGATGGTAGAAATATTTACGATCCTTTATTACTCAATGATATGGGATTTATTTATTATGGAATTGGTAGAGGTAAGCGCTAAGCACTTTTGAATACGAGATGCTTTCGTGATAGAAAATTCCAGCCAAAGGCAATACCCATTGCAAATATCTTGCTAATAACAATGGGCATCATGAGCCACTCAAATGCTAAAAATAGGCAGCTGTGATGAATAATGAGGCCAACGCCGCTGACCATATAAGTAAGAGCAAGACGTGCTTTGGTGGAGCGTAGTTGTTTTTGTTTAAAGACGAAATGGTTACATAATAAATAGTTCACTAATGTAGCAAAAAAGAAGCTCATTGTGGCAAGAATTAAGTAATGATACTCAAGATGATTTCTGAGTAATAAGAACAAACTAATATCCGCAATAGCGGATATTCCACCAACTACAATATATTGGTAGAGTTTAGGATCTTGAATAAGTTGAATCACAAAACGTTTCATAAGGCTATACTAACATGCCAAGCAGGGAAAACTAAATGGCCTTTCAACCATTAGTATCAATTATCATTGCAGTTAAAAACGCACCTAAGCTGTTAGCTGAGACCTTACAAAGTATACGTCTTCAACATTATCATGCCTTAGAAGTAATTGTGATTGATGGTGGTTCAACCGATGGCACGATTGATGTGATTCATGCCAATACAGATCTCATTAAATTTTTTGTAAGTGAGCCTGATGATGGCATTTCAGATGCCTTTAATAAGGGTGTAAAGTTAGCAACTGGTGAATATATTAATTTTCAGGGCGCAGGGGATCTTTTCTATTCTCCTAATAGCATTGCCCAGCTTTTTGCGGGTTTAGATAATAGCTATGAGCTTATTTGCGGCAAAGTCATGCGGGTTGAAGAAGATGGGCAAACTCCGATTTGGATTGCTCCAAAGAAGATTAAACCGTTTAAGGCATCCTCACTCTTATTTAAAATGAGCTTACCGCATCAAGGCTTATTTACCCATCGCCAATTTTTTGAAAAAAATGGATTATTCGATACCAATGTGCGCTTTGCCATGGACTATGAAATATTGCTTCGCGCCTATCATCACTTTCCCAAAACCATTTTAAAAGATGTACTGATATCTAAATGGCGAGCAGGTGGCGTAGGAGCAAATAGAATCACTGAAATTTTTGAAGAATATCATCGAATAAAAACTAAACACCAAGTAGCCTCAAGCTTTGTATTAACAGCAATCGATAAGTTTAGTCGAGCCAAATATTATTTCAAAACCAAATGTGGATTAGCCTATTAATCATGAATGCCATATTACAAATATCGCGTTATATATATAAAAATAATCCATGGTATCACTATCCTTGGCGTATATTCATGGCGTTATTTTATCAATGTCATAAAAGAATAGTAAAAACAAATCGCATCAAGACTTTGTTTAATGGCAAAAAAATGTTTTTATTTCCTGGTAATCCCATTTCTTCGGCCTTTATTTATTCTGCCATTCCTGATAAAGCAGAGATTTTCGCTTTACGTGAATTAGCTGATGCGAATACGATATTTTTAGATGTAGGAGCCAATATTGGTGCCTATTCTTTACAGCTTCTAGATAAAGTAAAGGCAGTTTATGCTTTTGAAGCACATCCCTTAACAGCGGATTGTTGTAAAAAGAACTTTGCGCTTAATCAAGTGGATGAAAGTCATGTGTTAACCATGGCAGTGAGCAATGACGATAAGCCCAAACTATTTTCTAATATGACAGCAGGCTGTCCAACAAATGCGGTGGTGAAGTCAAAAGAGAATGCAATCACGGTTCCCGCTATTACTTTAGATGCCTTTGTTAAACAACAAGAATTTGACAGCAAGTCATCATTTTTATTAAAAGTAGATGTTGAAGGCTATGAACATGAAGTGTTTGCCGGAGCTGGCGAATTTTTAAAGCACTATTGGGTGAAAGGGATTATTTTTGAGACCTTCTCAAGTCAAAATCAAGCGATCATCGAGCGCCTTCACGAGCTTGGATTTCAAACACGCAAGATTGGAGACAATAATATGTTAGCCATCAGAGTCGATAATGAAAACTAAGATAAAATTAGAACGAGAAGATATTCTGTTCTATGGTCTTATTTTTGCTTTTACTTTATTGCGTGTATTAACCTCAAAAATATATCCTTGTCGCACAGACTTTGATTGTAATTCCTATATTCAAATGGCAAATACCCTTGCCTATGATCCCCATATCTTGCCTCACCATGCAATGCGTATATTACCCTCTTATCTAGTGCACTTATTACAAGAGATTGGTTTTACTATTCCATTGGCATTTAGAATTTTATCAGACAGTTGTTATATTCTTTTTGGCGGCCTCACATTTTGGATGTTACGCCAGCATCAAGTAAAACCCATGATTGCGTTTGCTTTTACCTTATTATGTTTGGCTCCTCACCATGCCATGCGCCAGCCTTTGCAAGATGTGTATCAGTTATGCGATATCATGACTTATCCATTTGCTTTATTGTTAATCCATTTCACTCTGCTTAAAAATGGGCGATGGGTATTTGCTATATCTGTACTTGGACTCATGACAAAGCAAACTTTATTTGGTTTTGGTGGCTTATCGTTAGCATATTGCTTTTTTCATACCAAACGTTATGAAAATGTTCTATATATGGGATTATTAGCCTTAGGATATTTGGGATTACAAACTTATTATCATGCTTTCTCTATTGTGACGAATCATTTAATTCCAACTGATGATTTTTTTACCGTGTCACATCTGGTTGAGATATTTAATCAATCAAAGCTAATTGATTTATTTGTCCCCTTGTTTCCATTGTTGATTATCTATAGTCGTCAGGTTTTTATATTTTTATATCGCCATTGGCATGTGGCCATTTATATGGCAGTGGTTGTGGGGCAACCCTTTATTGCTTTTCATTTAACAGGGAATAATTTTCAGAGACTAGCGCTGCAAGGTGTTTGGATATTGTATTTAATCGTCGGTTTATCAACGGTTCAAAAGCCATGGAAAAAAACGCTTGATTACCCATTAGCTATTTATACCTTGGCGGTTTATTTCACCTGGGGTATGTCACAACGAATGATGTTAATGGGTATATTCACGCTTATATGCGTATTCTATTATATAGTAAGCTTCTATCGACAAGAGAAATTGGAATTAACCGACTCAGGCAGTTATTAATACAAAAACCCTAATAAATACAATGGTATTTTGTTTTGATAGCCGACCAAAATGCCATCGGCTAGTACATACCCATTACTATTACCTTTTAATTGCGCAGTTGATTTGTTTTTACCGCCAACTTCAAATATTAATTTTTCCACTTTAAAGTCACCTTGGTCACTATAAAATACTTCATGATGACTGTTTTTGAATTGATTAATGACAAAGGTTTCTCTTACTTTTCCTTTCGCCTCATCTAATGATTGCGGCAAATAAGCGGAAAAGATAAGATTTGAATTATCCGGATACATTTTTGTAGGGTTGCGAAGTGCTGCTTTACCCTGTTTCTCCGTATAAATAAATCGAATTAATCCTGCTTGTTCTAAAATATGTAAATATTCGCTAATACTTTCATAATCTTTATTCAGCGCATTGGCCAGTTTGTATGCACTCACTTCTCCTGGTAAGGAGCCTACAACATATTTATATAATTTTTCGATAATTAGTAAGGTGGGCGTTTTAAGTGAATAAAGGGTTGCAATATCTTCATAAATTGCTTTTTGCACGGCGTTTTCAATTGCCTGAAACTTTTCTTGATCAAGTCTTAGTTCATTGAAGAATGGATAGTAACCTATTCGCAAATAATCGGTAAATAATTTTAATATCGTTGGGATTTTTAAATCATGGGCTATTGATTCATGATTTTTAATTAATTCATCTAAGGATATTATGGGTAAGGTAAAATTTTGTGTAAATTCTAAGTACTCGCGAAATGATAAGCCATACAAATGATGCATAGTGGCACGACGAGATAGATCATATTTTGCCTTTATTAAATCTATCATAGAGCTACCAGTAAAAAGCACTCGGAAATTTTTGTAAGTGTCTGAAATATTTTTTAATTCTTGATTCCAGTTCGTATATTTTTGTATTTCGTCAACGCATAACAAACGCACATCGGTTTCTTTGTAAAGTTTATCCACTAGTTCTAAAAGAGGTGTTTCAAGTAGATAATAACTATCTGCCGATACATATAATGCTTTTTTTTGCTCAGCGCCTTTAAGCATTGCTTGGTGTAATAGGAATGTGGTTTTCCCAATACCGCGTGCACCCACAATGCCCGTTAGGCGATTATCATAGGTGATGGCATTAAAGCAGTTACGAGCATAAAATTTTCCATGATCGAACTGATTGATTAGCAAGTTTTGGATCTCAAATAATCGTTCCATGGTGCCCTCAAACTTCGGTTACAACCTAAGTATAGCGCATGAAAACTTCGGTTACAACCGAAGTTTGCTCTATGTCTTTGATATAGAAAGGATTATTTGAAACTCATTTTAATACCCGAAAGGGTATTAAAATGAGAAAAATCCTGGATTGTTACCCGATAGGGTATTATATTTAATAGTATGAGAAGACGAAATCTAGAACAACTCACCCAAGAAACCGGGACCTTAGCAAACTTTGTACGTTCTAAGAGAAAGAGTTTAGGTTATTCCCAACTTAAGCTATCTCAACGTACGGGCGTGGGTTTACGTTTTCTAAAAGAACTTGAATTGGGTAAGAAAACTCTAAGAATGGATAAAGTTGAACAAGTATTGAATTTTTTTGGGTTTACACTCGCACCAGCACCCATTGAAAGAAAATCTCCTTTTAATGAAGGGTTGTAGTTCATCACAAGTTCTAAGTTTCTACCGCAAAATCTCTTTTCATTACCTCAATCGCTCGTCCAAAATCTTTTTCTTGGACTAGCACATAATCGGTATCATAAGTGGATAAGGTATAGATGCTGATGCTGTGCTCGGCAAGAGGAGTAATCACTTGGGATAAAATGCCGACCAGATTAAAATCCAATTGGCCTTTTATTTTAAACATGCGCCAACGTCGTTTTGCATTCACATCAGCCGGAACTAAAGACTCACGACAAACAATAGAAAGTTCATCTTTTGTCTTGGTAATGGAAATAAAGGAATCACCTTCAAATTCAAGCCATGAAGGCAAAGGGCTGTTAGGTGAAAGTTTACATACGGCTAAATGTTCAGGGCAGATTTGTAAAACAATTTGATGAGCGTTCAATGCATTCATATTGGGACCTCAAGAAACTTAAAGAAATTTTTAAATCTTGGTGGCAATGACGATATTATCTAAATACAAATCTTGATTGGCAGGCAAAAACTTGCCGAGTATCACACCTAAAATGGTAATAGGTGACATGATGAATAAGCACACCAGTTGATTCCAATAACCATTTTTGGTAAATAATTTTTTATAAAGATAAGCATTCAGCAATTGAAAAATCAGCCCAAGATTAGCAACTGATTTATGCAGTGTGACAATTTCAAATCCATGTTCTTGCAGCAAGGCTTTTAAAGCAAAGGAGGAATAACGGGCAAAATCATGAGGCTGTTCATGTTCATCCCACACAAAAGGCACACTTAACATCAAGGTCCCTTTGGATTTTAGTACGCGCTGGATTTCGCTTAAAAATTGATTAGGTTGAAATACATGTTCAAAAACTTGATGGGTAACCACGCTATCCATGGTGGCATTCTCAAAAGGGAGATTTTTACCATCATAGTAGTAATCGGCTTTTTTATAGGTTCTATTATCAGGTGTATCTAGCTCAAGACCAATATATTCACTAGAAGCACACAAGTGCTGATAAGGCTTTTGTCCGCAGCCGATATCTAGCGTTTTGCCTTGAATGTAATTCCCTAAGGGCTTAATGGCTTCATACAAACCTTTGCGGGCAATGTAATAGGGGTTGACAAACACGCCCCACCAATTAGGCATAAAATGCTGAGACTGGATAAGGGCGATGATGCGTCTTTTCAGCGCTAACATTTATAAAAAAGGTCCTTCTTTTTCACGGATATACTTTCTAAGATACTGCGCTTGGAATTCTCCTTGGTTTTGATAGCCAAGCGTTCCATAGAATGTTGGCGCGCCAAATTTTTCTCGCTTTAAACTAGTACTCAGTTCAAGCATGCTGCAGTTTTTCTTGCTTGCAAATTTTTCCGCATATTGTAGTAATCGTTTACCGATGCCTTTTCTTCGGTGTGAATCATTCACCACCAATGAAACAATACGAGCATAACGCTCAGTAGAATGAAATAAATCGTAAAGATGCAAGGCTATACAGCCTATTATCGATTCATCTTCCGTTGCCACCCAGGCAAAATCATTTTGCCCAAGTTGATATAAAGCAATTCTTGCTATCAAATTTTCTTCTGTTGTGGGGTAACCCAATTGCGATATAAGAGGCAATAATTCCTTTACGTCGCACATATTTACTCTACGTATTTTTATTTTCATGTTCTTTTTGTACTAATATGGATTCTTTTTCATGGACTTGAATAACATTTTCAATATCTTTAAAGATCACGTCAGCCCATACTTGGTGACCCTTGGCAGATAAATGAATTTCATCATGATAACATTCTTTGATATCTTTTTTGGTTAAATGTTGTAAATGATCTTTTATATAAACAACCTGTAATCCATGTTTTTGTAGTAAATCTTTTATGATTTTATCTTCTTCGCTGTTTTGAAGTAGTTGGCTTTGACTGGGTGAAATATAAATTAAATGATCTCTATCATTTTGTTTTAAATAATCGTCTAAATCTTTAAGGTTGCGTACTGCAATTTCAACTATTTTTGTTTTTTCGGGTGCATTACTAGCAGAAAAGTCAATAACGGGTGTTTTTTTAAGATGTATTTTATAAATGAAAAATTGAGAAAGTTCTTCGAGTGCATAATGAGGTTTTCTTGTCCAAAAAGGTTGGCCCCCAATACGGTTGAGCCCACGATAAAAATCACCTTCTGGAAACATAGTGACATAAACTTGAGCCGGCAAAAATTCCATTTCTTTGATAAAGGCATGTACATTATTGACGCCCCAACCATTCACGCCGGCATTGCCCACCAAATAGGTTGGAATTTTTTTGCCGACAAGAGATGAAAACAGTTGCTCATTGGAAATATAGCTGCCCCCATAAGTAACAGAATCTCCTAGAAAAAGGATTTTATGGTTAAAATCATTTGGATCCCAATCTTGTTCTGCTCGAAGCCCGAGATTATTGATTTTTACCACTCGATGAGGTTTTCTGGCAACGACTTGATTAGGCTGGGCTCGATAGCCATAGATAGGGTTGGCATCATAAAGTACAACTTTACCTAAACCAAACAAGCCACCGCCTATATAGTTAGCAAAGATAACTGCGCCCACAAATAGAAAGCAAACCACAGTGAATAGTGTGATGTTGGGATGTTGCTCAAATATACTTTGCTTCATATTTTAAAATAATGTGTAGATAAATGGCGCGACAGCAGAACCCTGGGTGAACACAATGAGAGCCCCCAAAAGAACTAATGCCCCAATCACAGGTGCAAGCCACATTTTTTTTCTCACGCGCATAAAGCGCCACAAATCAATTAATATATCCATCATTAAAATGGTCTCTCCATATGTTCTTTGGTTTGTGAGACAGAAATTTTTCGATAGGAAGGGGAATTATCCAATTTTCGACACATTGGATCTTTGCCCATTAAGCGCATGACTAACCCCATGGGAGTAATCATCACAAAAAATATAAAACCCAAAATAATTCTGGTATTGATAAATCCGAGTATGTGCCCAATTTTCATCCATGGCGTATAAATAATTTTAAGCCACATGGGTTGGATAAATGTTGGGATTAAGACGATTGCACCAATAGCATATGGCCATGAAGGGAGCGCTTGTTCTTTCATGAAAGGAAACAGCAACCCAAAAATTGCAATCAAGCCACAACCAAGGATAAGCCCGAATTTGCGTAATTGTGTTTTATCAACAGGTATGTTTTCCATCTTCATTCCTAATCTAATGCAAACTCTTCGCGCCAATTAGCCGTTTCTTGCCAGGCGGGTTGCTCAGTTTTTTTCAAAACAATATTTTCTAATACTAAATAATCCATTTCAGTACGCATAAAGCAACGATAAGCATCTTCAAATGAATGCACAATCGGTTCGCCACGAACATTAAAAGAAGTATTGATTAAAATGGGGCATGAGGTGAGCTCTTCAAATGCATCCAATAGCTGATAAAAACGAGGATTAGTTTCAGGATGTACTGTTTGCAATCTGGCAGAATAATCAACGTGTGTAACCGCAGGGATGGTAGATCGAGGCACATTGAGCTTATCAATCCCAAAGAGTTTTTCTTCTTTTTCGTTCATGGCTAATTTATGATTGTTCTCAATAGGCGCCACCATTAGCATATAAGGGCTTTTACCTTCAAATTCGAACCATTCTTGTACTTTATCTGCTTTAATCACTGGCGCAAATGGACGAAATGATTCTCGGTATTTTATTTTCAAGTTCATAATGGATTGCATTTTGGGACTACGCGCATCGCCAATAATCGAACGAGCACCAAGTGCGCGAGGGCCAAATTCCATGCGACCTGCAAACCAGCCAACCACGTTTTCTTCATTGAGTATAGTGGCCACATGCTTGAAAAAGACGTCGTCAGTTAAAACACTATATTTGGCGTTAATACTATCCAGATAAGCTTGAATTTGCGCTTGCGTAAAACGTGGTCCTAAATAACTTCCCTGCATACTATCTTGGATATTGGGCGTTCTTTCTTTTTCAAGATATTCATGCCAAACCGCTAATGCAGCGCCTAATGCCCCACCGGCGTCACCTGCGGCAGGTTGTACCCAAATATCTTTAAATACTTTTTTACGGTGTAATTTACCATTGGCGACACAATTGAGTGCAACGCCACCGGCAAGACATAGGTTGTCGACCTGTAATTCTTTTTGTGCTGTTTGAGCTAATTTAATGACGATATCTTCGGTAATGACTTGAATGGAACTGGCTAAATCCATTTCTCTTTGTGTAATCGGAGATTCAGGTTGACGAGGCGGGCCTTCAAATAAATCATGAAAGCGCTGATGCGTCATTGTCAGTCCAGTCGGGTAATTGAAATAATCTAGATTAAGACGAAAAGTGCCATCTTCTTTTACATCAAGCAAATTATCATAAATAATATCGACATATTTAGGTTGGCCATAAGGCGCAAGCCCCATTAATTTATATTCACCAGAATTTACTTTAAACCCGGTATAGTAAGTAAATGCCGAATAAAGTAAACCAAGTGAATGCGGAAAATCGAGTTCCCATTGGGCTTTGAGAGAATTTTGATTGCCAAGCCAAATCGAGCTTGTGGCCCATTCGCCAACGCCATCTAAACACATCACTGCTGCTTTTTCAAAAGGACTGGGGAAAAAAGCCGAAGCGGCATGTGCTTGATGATGCTCAGTGAATAATATTGGAGGGAGCTTCTTTTGAGAAACACCTCCTAATTTTGAAAAAGATTTTTTGAGCAGATCTTTGAGAAAGAACTTTTCTTTGATCCAGACTGGCATCGATTGTAAAAATGAACGAAAGCCTCTTGGTGCAAAAGCTAGGTAAGTTTCTAAAAGACGTTCAAATTTAACAAAGGGCTTATCATAAAAAACAATGTAATTAATATCTTTGAGACTAAGGCCTGCTTCTTTTAAGCAATAGCTGATTGCGTGTTCAGGAAAGCTCGGATCATGTTTTTTTCTAGTAAAGCGCTCTTCTTGAGCGGCGGCAATGATATTTCCATTCACGATAAGCGCTGCTGCACTATCATGGTAAAAGGCTGAAATGCCAAGAATTGCCGTATTCAAATTAAATCTCCGCGTGCCTTTTCTGGAGGTGGAAGTTTATCGAAATTGGCCACTTACTGCTATAGCTCTTGGGATAAAAGGATCTTCATATTCCCTCTCCCCTTGCGGGAGAGGGTTAGGGTGAGGGGTACATAAATCTTGAGTGAGAGCCCGATGTTTGCGCCCGAAGATCCATTACGGCACAATACCCCCAATGTCCACTTTCCAGTTATTCTAATGAGATGACAATAAATACAAAGTTTGAAAGTATACTTAGGTGTCCCATAACTCAGTATGAGTTGATTTCCTTAACTTATGGGCAAGTACAGAGCTTGAATCAAAATATTCAAGCAGGGCATTTGCATACTCAGGACGGTAAAGTGCAGCAAAAACTTGTTGATGGCGCTTTACAGGTTGAAGGGACATCAATGTTTTACCCTGTACATGATGATATTTTTTATTTATTGCCCGATTGTGTTCTTCAAAGCAATGCTGATCTGGATATGAACCATACAGATCATGCCGCTAAGAAGAATGTGAAAAATTTCTATGATGATTTTGGTTGGCAAGAAGTCGATGGCGTTTTTCAAGATGCGATTGATTCAGAAGATTTAAGAGATGTCTCAAAAGATTACATCACACAATGTCATTTGCGATTGAATCAATTTTTGCCCAAGAAAGGTCAGTTCTTACTAGATATTGCCTCTGGTCCTATTCAATATCCTGCTTATTTAACCTATTCAAAGGACTATGAATATCGTATTTGTGCAGATATTTCGATTCAAGCTCTCATTGCGGCCAAGAAAAAATTAGGGGACAAGGGGCGTTACCTTCTTTGTGATGTTACCAATTTACCCATTAAAGAAAATATGATTGATGCACAAGTGTCTTTACATACTTTGTATCATGTTCCTAAAGAAGAGCAGGCAAAAGCTTTCGCTGAACTCTATCGCGTGTTAAAGCCAGGTGGCACTTCCGTTATTGTTTATAGCTGGGGATCGCGATCGTTATTGATGAATGTTTTTCTATTGCCATTTAAAGCCTATTCCTACTTAAAAAGAAAAGTTGCTACACAAAATGTGCAATCTCTGTATTTTTATGCGCATAGTTATCAATGGTTTTGTCAGGAAATCCAAGCAAAATATCAAACCAAGTTGTATTCATGGCGCAGCGTCAATGTTCCTTTTTTGAAAGTCTTCATTCATCAAAAATTTGGAGGAAAATTGCTTCTAAAGTTCATTTATTGGCTTGAAGAGCATTGTCCTTATTTGATGGGTAGATTTGGTGCCTATCCTTTATTTGTTAGCAAAAAATAAAGCTGTATGAATACCACATACGATCTTCTTTTTGTAACGCATCTGCCAGCTTTTTATAAAGTAAATCTTTATAACCAGATTGCAAAAAAATGTCGTGTTTATGTGATTTTCATTTCCGGATCTTCAGAAATTAGAACCAGTGATTTTACCCAAGCTACGTTTGAATTTGATTATTGCATATTGAATCATGAACACTTTGAGAAAAGAAATAAAATAAAGAGTTTATTCCAACTGTGGAAAATTGTTCATGCTTTAGCGTTTCGCAAACTCATTGTCGGAGGTTGGGATTTGCTTGAGTTTTGGGCCTTGGCTTTTCTTTCTCCAAAATCAAAAAATTTCATGGCATTAGAATCTTCCCTTTATGATAGTTGTTTGGAAGGTTATCGCGCATTTGTTAAAAAATTATTTTTACGTCGAATGAGTTTAGTGTTGTCTTCAGGTCAACCTCATCAAGCATTGCTTGGCGCGCTTCATTATTCAGGAAAAATTAAAACAACATTGGGTGTCGGTATTTTTAATTATCAAAAAAATGATAATAATAAAAAAGCTTTTAGCGGTAAATTTTTATACGTTGGTAGGCTTGCGCCTGAGAAGAATCTAAAAATATTACTTGATGCATTTGCAAAAAGGCCTGAATTATCATTAACCATTATTGGTCAGGGTCCGTTAAGAGACACCCTTGATGCGATGAAAACGCCCAATGTACATATCCGCGGTCATATCAGTAATGATTTACTTTTTTATGAGTATTCTTCACATGATGTCTTTATATTGCCATCGCTAAAAGAGCCTTGGGGGCTAGTGATTGAAGAAGCGCTTTATTATGGCTTACCCGTGATTGCCTCAAGATATGTTGGGTGCGCCCAAGATTTAATTATCAATCAGCATGCGGGTGTTTTGTTTTCACCACATGATTCAGATTCGCTTTTACAAGCAATGAAAAATGTGCAAGAAAATTATCAAGAATTGATTAATAACATAGCGTTCATTAATTTTAAGACACGCGATCAATATCAAGTACAACAATATATTGAGGCACTTTCATGAAAGTCCTCATCGTACATAATGCTTATCAATCCCATCAAGTTGGTGGGGAAGATATTGTTGTTAAAAGAGAAATTGCTGGTTTACAAGAGAGCTTAGGGCACGATAATGTTTTTGAATATATCGTCAGCAATGATGATATTCAATTTTCGAAACTTGCCGTGAATATTTGGGGCGATAAAACCCATTACAAACAAATATTCGCTTTGGTTCAGAAAAACAACATTGATATCGTTCATGTTCATAACTTTTTTCCCTTGCTGACAACCGCTGTCTTTAAAGCTGCCAAAGCAGCTGGCGCTAAAGTCATTCATACGCTGCATAATTTTCGTTGGTGGTGCAGTTCTGGTATTTTATATCGAAATGATATTGGCAATTGCGAAAAATGTATTGATAAAAAGTTTGGTTTTCCCGGTGTCATCCATGGATGTTATCGTAACTCCCATATTCAAAGTTTAGTGGCTAATTTGGCATTTACATGGTATCGACAGCAATTTGATGCAAATGACATTGATATGTATTTTGTTTTATCACATTTTCAACAAGAAAAATTAAAATCAAAGATCCCTTTTCAAAAGTTACAATTGAAACCCAACTGGATAGATGAACCTAAACAGGTTTACTTAAGCGAAGAGAAAAAAGATTATGTATTTGTTGGGCGCTTAGAGCCTGCCAAAGGTATTGATGTTTTATTATCAACATGGAAAAAATTGCCAAAGAGTTTTCATCTACAGATTATTGGCACAGATGATGATGGTAAATATTTAAAGCAGTACGCCTGTGAAAATATTAGCTTTTTAGGTAAATTAACTCGCGAGGAAGTATTAGCTCACATTGGTAAAGCAAAATATTTGCTACAAACCTCTTTATCCTATGAAACATTTGGTTTAACCATTGTGGAGGCATTGAGTTTTGGAACTCCCGTGATTGGTTTTAATATTGGTACGCGTTCTGAATTTATTCAAACAGGAAAAAACGGTTTTTTATGTGAAAAGGAAAATTTAGAAGCAACACTCTTACAATCCTACGATTTTTCTGATTATAAAACGCTTAGTCAAAATGCATTTGAAAGCGCAAAACCATTTTATTCGCAAACTGTTTTGCCTCATCAAATCTCGATATATAAAAAAATCATTGAAAATGATGCATTATCCTCCTCTCCCCTTGCGGGAGAGGGATGGGGTGAGGGGGAAGGTGGTTTAGCGCATGAGTAATAAACCTTTGATCACTATCATTACCGTTTGCTATAACAGTGTTAAAACAATTGAAGAAACGATTCAATCTATCTTGGCGCAGGATTACCCAGCAATTGAATATATTATTGTTGATGGTGGCTCAAAAGATGGCACGCTTGATGTGATTAATCAATATAAACATAAAATTTCGCGGATTATTTCCGAGCCAGATAATGGTATTTACGATGCAATGAACAAAGGCATACATCTTGCCCAAGGTGAGGTGGTTGGCATGTTAAATGCCGATGATATCTACGCCAATAACAAAGTGATTTCGACAATCATGAAAGTGATGTCAGATCCTAGTATTGAAGCTTGTTATGGCGATTTAATTTATTTTAAAACGGAGTCCCCAGAAAAAACCGTTCGTTATTGGCAATCTAGTGATTTTTCAAAAGGTGCTTTTGCAAAAGGATGGTGTCCTCCTCATCCCACTTTTTTTGTAAAGCGTGAAATTTATCGCCAATATGGGGTTTTTGATACTTCTTATGCAATGGGCAATGACATTGAATTGATGATGCGTTTTTTAGAAAAATATCAAATCAAGTCTTACTATCTGCAGTCTATTTTAGTAAAAATGCGCATGGGTGGCGTTTCTAATCGCGGTTTGAAAAATATCATTATTCAGAATAGAAATATATTACTAGCAGCCTCTCGTCTAGGTGTTCCTATTTTTACCATGTCATTTTTTATGTATAAGTTATTTGATAGATTCTCTCAATTTATTAAAAAGCCTCGAAAAGGAGAGCTTTATGCCAAATGAAAACAGACGTGTTTTGGTAACAGGGGCAACAGGTTTTGTCGGAAGACATCTATGTTTGCATCTTTTGAGCCAAGGATACCATGTTACAGCGATTGGTAGAAAAGAGACATATGATATATCACATGAGAATTTGGTTTATTTTTGCGTTGATCATATTGACGCCAATACGAATTGGCACGAATTTTTATATGATGTGAGTGTGGTTGTCCATTTAGCGGCTAGAGTGCATCACCTTCAAGATAAAGGGATGTCAGCTTTACCTTTGTATCAAGAAATTAATGTCAAAGGTACACAACAATTAGCAAAAGCTGCGGTTAAGGCCGGTGTGAAGCGTTTTGTTTATATAAGCACGATAAAAGTGATTGCTGAAAAAACGATTGATATGCCATTACGTGCTGAAGATCAACCAAGACCTCAGGATGCATACAGTTTATCAAAATTACAGGCCGAACAGATTTTACAAGAAGAATCAAAACGCAGTGGCATGGAGTGGGTTATTATTCGCCCGCCACTTGTTTATGGTGCTTTTGTGAAAGGAAATTTTAGACGACTATTACGTCTTGCTAAATTACCCTTACCTTTACCATTGGGTGCTCTGCGCAATCGTCGTAGTCTTGTCAGTATCAATAATCTCATTTCTTTTATTGAATGCTGCATTCATCATCCTAATGCACACCGCGAAGTGTTTTTGGTGTCTGATAATCAAGATTTATCAACTTCTGGTTTGATAAAATTGATGAGACGATGCCTTGGTAAAAGAAGTGGCTTATTTTATTTCCCAACAGGCCTTTTAAAATTGTTTGGTTTCTTAACTGGGAAACGTGGGGAAGTCGCTCGCGTCGTAGAATCTTTGCAACTAAATATAGAAAAATCGATGCGGTTATTAAGTTGGCGACCACCATTTACGGTTGAAGAATCGATACAAGCGTTACTAACTGAGGAAGAGCACTATACGGGCCAAAATGGAAAGAACATGAAATTGATTGTTTCTTTGCCCACACCTTCCCTATAATGGCCGGTTCTTACTCTTTTATAGATATTTTATTAGGTTGCTTATTTGACTTATATAATTGACTTGCAACGGTTGTGGGAAAGCAGTGCTCACGTGACGCCAGAGCAGCAGCATGCTGCGGCGAAGGCGTACCTCGATCCGCGAAAAAATTTGGTATCCGTTATTGTGGTAGCACACAACGATGAAGCCCTATTGTTGCAAACATTGCATTCGGTTTTAGCTCAACAATTTTTACGTGAACTGATTATTGTTAATGGCGAAGATTCAGCTTCACTAGACAAAACATTAACAAAGTTGGCAGCTCAATATCCCAAATGTTATCTCGTCAATAGTCAAAAAAATACTGGCTTAGTCGCCTCATTTAATCTTGGGGCTCGATATGCATCAGGGCAATATCTTCTTTTTTTGAGTGGAAATGGATTGTTATCTAAAAATGCCATTTTGCATTTATTGACCACAGGGATCCGCAAGCCAACCCCTTGGGTGATTGGTACTGGTGAGCAGATTGTTGAAGGGTCTGGCGCCTTTTTAGGGCGTTTAAAGAAGCTATTTTTAAGAGAAAATGCTCTAAAATATGAGCATCATCACATGAAAACTTTTCCTGAGGTTTCATTAGCGGGGGGTGGGTACCATGCATCTCAAATTGCTTCTGAATGCTTATTTATCCCGACGCAGACGTATTTAGATCTCAGTGGTTTAGATAAAAAATGCTATCACAGCACTTTTCACACAGATTTATGTTTACGGATCCATATTGCTGGCGGTGGGGTCTATCGGACAAAAGAGCCTATCTTAGTCACCCACAAAGGAACGTCAGTTGCTTTTGGTGAACATTTTCGAAAAGAATGGCAAGCATTTCGAGGTCAGCTCCATTTTCATCGAAAACATTATGGAAAGCTAAATAACAAACTATGGTTAGCTATTGTGTATGCAAGCACGGCATTTCGTTTTGTTATGCGATTGGCGGCTGCTAAATTTCTGAAAAAGAGCACTAAACCGTCAAAAGAAATAATTTTGACCAAGCAGGCGGGCTTTAACTAGCCTCTTGCCTAGCATCAAAATGGATTTCTTGGTAACATCCTGCGTGCTTAGTGCTAGTTCGAGAGGCTCTCTATTTGCGTACTCGCTGCACCCATCCCCCAGTGGGACCTTGCAGCTGCGTTCTCAAATAGAGAGCCTCTCGAAAAATTGTTCAAGCTATTCTATGGTGATCTCGTTGGTCCCCTCGCAATGATACATTATGAACCCCGCCAGGCCCGGAAGGGAGCAACGGTAATAGTGGACTCATGTGCCGGGGTGTGGCTGACGAGATTGCCACCAATTCTGCATACTTTGCTTAAAGCCTAAATGGAAAAAGTGTACTCGAACCATTTTTGTTTTAGGCTAGGCGTCGAGCCTGAGCAACCCTGCTTCGCTAAGAAGCTATGCAGGGCAAGCCGATTGAAGGCAACCATGTCCTGCGTAGCTTCTTAGCGAAGCGGGAAACGCCTTAAATAAAAAGGGGAAGAGTAAAGGTGGCTTACCAAGTTTTTGCGCGCAAGTGGCGACCCAAATCCTTTTCAAGTTTAAAGGGTCAAGAACATGTTACACGAGCGCTTATCAATGCGATTACTCGTAACGAACTACATCATGCTTATTTATTTACGGGCACACGTGGTGTCGGTAAAACTACCATCGCTAGAATTTTAGCCAAATGTTTAAACTGCGAGCAAGGCGTGACAGCGCAGCCTTGTGGTGAATGTTCAGCATGTCGAGATATCGATGCTGGGCGCTTTGTTGACTTGATTGAGGTGGATGCAGCATCTAGAACCAAAGTCGAAGATACCAGAGAGCTGCTTGATAATGTCCAATATGCGCCAACCAGTGGCCGCTATAAGATCTATTTGATAGATGAAGTACATATGCTTTCGGGGCATAGTTTTAATGCTTTGCTAAAGACATTAGAAGAGCCGCCGCCGCATGTTAAATTTATTTTAGCAACCACTGATCCTGAACGCATTCCCGTGACCGTGTTATCACGTTGTTTGCGCTTTGTGCTTCGGGCTTTATCAGTAACTGAAATAGTTATTCAATTAGAAGAAATTTTAACATCAGAAAATATACCTTATGAAAAACGTGCTTTGCATGTGATAGCACGTGCAGCATCGGGCAGTATGCGTGATGCGTTGAGTTTATTGGAACAAGCGAATGCTTATTGCGATGGTTCAATTAAAACAGAGCCAGTAGAAGAAATATTAGGAATCAGTTACCAGCGCTTC
The DNA here is from genome assembly GCA_016191245.1 of Gammaproteobacteria bacterium. Lineage (GTDB taxonomy): Bacteria > Pseudomonadota > Gammaproteobacteria > Berkiellales > Berkiellaceae > Berkiella. The sequence continues at coordinate 120,471 of JACPOY010000020.1, forward strand.
ATGGGTGATTTGTTGCAAGCGATGGCAAATAATGATGTAAAGCAATGCCTACATCTTGTTGAACAAATGGCCTCTATTGGTGCAGATTTTACTCAGGTTTTAGCAACCATATTACAAATATTACATGCCATTGCTATAGCGCAAGCTGTTCCACAAAGTGAAGGGATAGCATCATTTGCTGACATTAACCCTGAACTGCTTGCAATAAAAGAGTTATTATCACCAGAAATCGTTCAGCTTTTTTATCAAATTGCTCTAATGGGACAAAAAGAATTATCCAATGCACCAAGTGCACGAATTGGTTTTGAGATGACTTTACTACGAATGTTAGTATTTCGTCCGAAAGAAACCTCTGTGCAACCGATCCCGCTTAGTAAAATAGCGCCAACACCAACTAGTCACAGTGCGTCACCTGTAGAAGTAAAAAAAGAGAATACAGATATCCAAAGCAAGCTTACGCCTACTGCTACTGTACCTTCTGCGCCTACTGCTGCTGTACCTTCTGCGCCTACTGCTGCTGTACCTTCTGCGCCTACGGCACCTACTGCAGTTCCATCAGAGGGTAGTCTTAATTGGGTAGAGGTAGTAAGCAAGTTGCCATTGTCAGCATTGGCTTTATCTTTAGTGAAAAATTGTGTTGTTTCCACATGGGATGGTAAAGCATTATCGTTGACTTTAGATCCGTTACAAAAAACATGTTTAAATCCACAACGTCAAACACAAATTCAAGATGCATTAATTCAATATTTTGGTTACCCGATTAAGCTCATCATTGAGGTTGGCGATGTTCAATCGGGTACGCCATTGATGATAGCGCAAGCACAAGAACAACTTCGTACAACACAAGCTAAAACAGCTATCGAACAAGACAAAACGGTACAAAACATTCTTTCGACATTTGATGCGACTGTCGAAAAAATTACTGCCGTTGATCAATAGAGGTAAGAGATGGACACAAACAATATAGATTTTAAATCAATGATGGCATCTTTCATGCAAAACGCGCAAAAAATGCAAGAGAATTTGAAAGAGGCCTATCAAGATGTTGCGACAAAGAATCAAAGTGTCACTGTTCAAGGAAAAGCAGGCGGTGACTTAGCAATAGCGCACGTTAACTTGAAAATGGAAGTCACGAAGTTAGAACTCAGCAATCAACTATTTGAAGAAAAACAAGAAGTGATTGCAGAGCTTGTGATGGCGGCAGTGAATCAAGGTCTTTTTCTTGCTCAAAATATGCTCAAACAAGAAATGATGGAAAGAACAAAAAAAATGGGTTTGCCACCTGATTTGATGGCATCCTTAGTGCGAGGGTAACTGTTTGTCTTTTAGTCCATTACTAAAGCAATTGATAGATGCATTTCGTGTCCTACCAGGCGTTGGTGCTAAAAGTGCCCAACGAATGGCTTTTTACATACTTGAGCGTGACAGAGAAGGTGGGCAACGTCTTGCTCATCTTTTGACACAAGCTGTCAAACAAGTAGGGAATTGTGAACATTGCCGCACCTTGTGTGAGAAACCTTTATGTCAGGTTTGTAGTAATAAGAATCGAGATCATAGCTTGTTGTGTGTCGTAGAAGGGCCAGCACATGTGGCAGCAATTGAACAGACAGGCTATCACGGTTTGTATTTTGTTTTATCAGGACACCTATCACCGATTGATGGAATTGGGCCGCAAGAAATTGGGATTGATGCACTGGCGGCACGTTTAACACATGGGCAAGTTAAGGAAGTAGTGCTTGCCACCAATGCCACAGTTGAAGGCGAAGCGACAGCTTATTATATTGCAGATTTAGTAAAATCTTTAAAAATAAGCGTATCACGAATTGCTCATGGTGTTCCCATGGGTGGAGACTTGGAATATATCGATGGTGGGACCATTGCCAAAGCTTTAGCAGACAGAACTACGATATAGTCTGCGACTATACAGATAGATATTAGGAGACATACATGACAGCATTAGCAGAAAAAGAAACACGCGGTTTTCAAACGGAAGTAAAACAGCTTCTACATTTAATGATTCATGCTTTATATAGTAATAAAGAAATTTTCTTAAGAGAATTGATATCGAACGCATCCGACGCTTCTGACAAACTTCGTTTTGCAGCTATCTCTAATCCGGAACTCTATGAAGGTGATGCAGAACTTGCTATCCATATTTTTTACGATAAAGAAGCAAAAACTATTACCATTAGCGATAACGGTATTGGTATGTCCAGAGATGAGGCCATTGCTCATTTAGGAACAATAGCAAAATCAGGAACACAAGAATTTTTGATGTCGCTAACAGGTGATCAAGCTAAAGATAGAAATTTAATTGGTCAATTTGGTGTTGGATTTTACTCAAGTTTTATTGTGGCTGACAAAGTTACAGTGAATTCACGCCGAGCAGGTTTGCCACATGAAGAAGGAGTGAGTTGGGAGTCTAGGGGCGAAGGTGATTATACCGTTGAAACCATTGACAAAAAAACTCGCGGAACAGACATCATTTTACACTTAAAGCCAGCAGAAGAAGATTTTCTCAACGGTTTGAGATTACGTAACATCGTGACGAAATATTCTGATCATATCAATATTCCTGTCATCATGAAAAAAGAACAATATAGTAATTTTCTAAAAGGTGAACCTGAAACAAAAGAAGATATCACCGATAAAGAAGAAGTTGTCAATCGTGCAAGCGCACTATGGACAGTGCCAAAAAATGACATTGAAAATGAAGCTTATTGTGAGTTTTACAAGCATATCGCTCATGACTTTGAAGATCCTTTAATATGGGCACACAATAAAGTTGAAGGTAAGTTCGAATATACAACCTTACTTTATATTCCTGCTCGAGCACCTTATGATTTATGGCAAGCAAATAAACCTCGCGGATTGAAACTTTACGTGAAGCGAGTATTTATTATGGACGATGCAGAGCAATTTTTGCCAAATTATCTGCGTTTTGTCAGAGGGGTTATTGATAGTAATGATTTACCACTGAACATTTCTCGTGAAATATTACAAAGCAATCGTACCGTCGATTCAATTCGACAAGCCATTATTAAACGTGTACTCACGATGCTTCAAGATTTAGTGACTTCTGATAGTGACAAATATGCGAAATTTTGGCATGAATTTGGTTTGGTCCTAAAAGAAGGCCCTGCTGAAGATTTTGCAAATAAAGAAGCGATTGCTAAATTATTGCGTTTTTCATCTACACATACGAATACGGAAGCTCAAGATGTTTCATTAGATGATTATATATCGCGCATGAAACCTGAGCAGACAAAAATTTATTATATTGCAGCTGATACATTTAATGCTGCACGTCATAGCCCTCACTTAGAAATCTTTAAGGACAAGGGAATTGAAGTCTTGTTGATGTATGATCGCATTGATGAGTGGTTGATGTCGCATTTAAATGAATATGAAAAGAAGCGTTTTCAATCGGTAGCGATTGGTGATTTGGAAGATCTTGATTTTGCTAAAGAAGATGATAAAGCAGAAAAAAATAAAGAATTTGAGCAAGAGAAAGAATCATTTAAAGATGCGTTAATACAAATAAAAGAAATATTAACAGATAAAGTAACCGACGTTCGTTTGACGAATCGTTTAACCTCTTCACCTTCTTGTATTGTTGCCGAAGAAGGGCAAATGACAAGCCAAATGCAACGCTTGATGCGTTCAGCAGGACAAGCTGTAGCGGCTAAGCCTATTTTGGAATTAAATCCTCATCATTTGTTAGTTAAACGTCTGATGCAGGAAAAAAATCAAGCCAGCTTTGCTGATTTAAGTCATATTTTATTAGATCAAGCTGTTTTGGCAGAAGGCGGACAATTGGATGATCCCGCTACGTTCGTAAAGAAGTTTAATGAATTACTTTTACATGTGGCACAAAAAGGAAATGGCCATGGAGAGGATCTGTAGGTTAGATTTTTTTAAATCTAACCTAAGCGTACGACAAAAGACTATTCGATACATTATTATTTTGTATAGTCTATTACTATTGTCGGCAAATTTTGTCCAAGATCATTCTTTTCAGATCTTTTATTTTTCATATTCTGCAGGCACGTTGCTTGTTCAACTTGCTTTTTGCGGAATCATTGCTTTTACGGAAACCATCGGCTTTCGCAAAACTAATCAAATTATCTGGGCAACTGCCCTTTTAAATCTTAGTGTGGCTTTGTTAACCTATTTTTTCTTAGAGATCCCAATTCCTGACTTTTGGGTTAATCACGATATTGATAGTTTTGAAATAGCACATCAGTTGAATATTATATTTTTGTTAACTGTTGGTTATGTCTGTAGCACACTGACAATGGTTTATGTTGCAAAATATCTCAGGGTATTTTTAGGGCGTTCTTGGTTATTGTTTCGAGTGATGATAATACTGGCAATTGGTTTATTAGTAGATATGACAGTATTATTGCCCATTTTATTTTTTGTTGCCCCAGACAGATATATGGCGCTTTGGAAAGTTTTATCTCTTGGTTCTGTAAAATTATCATTAAGCTTAATTGCCGTACCTATCAGCTATTTTTTAGTTCATCTCATCAAGATAAAAACTAAAAAAGAGCTGAATCAACAAATTGATACTTGATATTTTAAACAACTTCGCGTCCCCCTTTTGGCCCTTTTAATTTAATATCATTGGCTGAGGTAGGTTGATCTGCTGTTGCAGGAGGTGTTGATACTTTTTCAGTTTGTAATTCTTTGTGTTTGGTAATAGGTTTTGCTCGACGATGAGACTTTTTTTGTTCCTGATTTGAAACAGGTTGTATTTGTGGCATAAGTAGTGGTAAAGCATTTTGGATAGCAATAACAGTTGGGTTAAAGAATTCATTTAATGCTTTTTCTGTTTTTTTCAGCGATTGATAATTTCTTGATTCTTGAATGATGTCTTTTCTTCGACAATGATTTAATTCTATTTGCCTTTCAATGATTTCCTGTAAAACAGCTTCTGGATTTGGTGAACCGACTTCTTGTTTATAATATGGATTGGTAATATCGGGGGTTGCTGAATCCCCATGCATATGAGAGTATTAAAGCGCCATCATAGGGGCCATCGCTAAGAAATTCAGAGGGAGTGCAATATCCCCATTTCGTAATGGTAATGCATTTTTGGGCCATTTCAGAAATGATAGAGGATGAGTTGCCCGCCAAGCCCTTGGAGTCAGGCTTGTAAGCATATAAACATTCTTTATGAAGCTGAATATTTTGATCCATATCGACGTCAAGATGTATTTCAACGGGTGGCAGACCGACTCTGTTTTGCATAGTGAATTCTTTAACTCTGCTTTTCCACCACTCTGTCCAAAAAGCACAAGGGGGAGGGAGTTTATAATTTTCTTCTGCTAACCGTAATTCATTTTTGAGATCTAGCGCCTCACCTGGAGCAAGCTTAAAAGCTGCTGTCAGTAAATCTAACATGGTTTTATTGACGGCTGGTAAACCAGCAATAATCACTTTGGTTCCCATTAATACTTCTTTTTCTTCTGGCGTACCCATCATCTGCTTTGCTTGCATTAAAGTTGCAATTTCGATAGCTTGTTCAATTCCTTTCCAAGGTCGTATCATTCCAAACCAAGAAATATTAGGCATTCTTTTTAAGCTATCTTCAATGGAGTCTGTAGAGACTTTCACTGTAGGGGGGACTTGAGTAACGGAACTTTTAGAAGCAAGATCATAGAACTGAATTGTTAATTCCTCTTTTAAAGGTAACTTTTCTTTCGAAAATTTCTCCACAGCGCCTTCTGCATCATATAATTTCCCAAGTTTGGAACTTTCGACGGCAGCATCTTGGTCTTGTTTATTCAAAAAGAAAACATGATCTGCTTGTTCAAAAAATTCATGAGAATATGCTTGCAGATGAGGTCGAGTATAATTGAGACCATATTCATGCACAGTGATATTGACTGTTATACCAGCGCTTTTAATTATCTTTACATCTTCAGGTGTTAAAAAGCAGCCGGTTTCAGGAGGACGAAATTGCAATGCTAAAATGGGTTTTTGATTATGTTTAGTATTTTCTTTTATATACTCAATCACTTTGAGAACTGCTTGCATTCGTCTGTTATTGCTCTTTACTATCTCAACCATTTCTTGAAATTTGGCGGGATCTTGAAAATCTCTACTTCCGATTTCAGATAATTTTTTGAGAAGATCCACTTTGTCGATCGCAGGATCTTGAAATTGACTGGGAAGTTGATCTTGGGATATCTCTATCGTAGATGGATATAGTGAGCCTCCGCTCTTTAAGGTATTTGAACCTTGGATCCATGTTGATTCAAGATCTATCTCTTTGTTTGCCGCAATCATCGCATTGACAAAATCGCCATCTCCGGTGTTTGGCTTGTCATATGGCGCACTGAAGAAAAAAATTTTATAGTTTTTTGTATCCAGCTTGGCTGTTTTAACGAATCTCTCTTTGTTTTTAGCAATTTTGTGGAATCTGAGCATTTTACCGCTCGCTAAACGACTATTCTTATAAATTAGAGTCGAATCTATAGTAAAAATTCAATTTATTTTTGAGGATGAATGACACTTGCCGCAATGTTCTGTAACTTTATGATTTTTAACGTATTAATTTGAAGGATTCACGATTGTTCTTGGGTATGTCATACTAATGGTTAAAGATGTAGGGTGAGGGTACATGATGGGTTTTTTACCAGATGAAGAATATGCAAAGGCAGAATCTTCTGAAGCTGTTTCACTTGAAAACTATAATATCAACGTTCCCGACTTGATAAAACTTTTTGATTGCTTAGTTCAAAATGAGAATTTACGATCATTAAATTTATCAAATTCTACGTTAGGTGGTTTTGGTATCAAGATCGTTTGTGAGTTTCTTAAAAAAAATTCAACGATTGAAAAAATTATACTTAATAATTGTCAGATATCTGTTCATGATCTAGCTCTTTTTATTGAAAGTATTTCAAACCATCATTCACTGAAAGTGATTTCACTTGAGGATAATTCGTTTGATGAAAAAGCAATTATGCTCTTACAAGCATTTCAACAGAATCAACCAAACATGCATCTTCATTATTCTTCAACACCGATGCCAAGAAACCCTGAAGATATCTATGCCTCTCCATTTGAAGATGGTTCTGCCTTGAAAAGCAAATACAAATAAGTCCAGCTATGTAGTCTAATCCTCTTTGTGGATAGGTCAGCAAATGCCTATCCTCATCAAATATACAATAAAAATTTAATACAAATGGTGCTAAAGATCTTAGATGTGTTTCATCGTCTTAAGTCTTTGGAGGCCTTATGCTAAACCCGCGCTATTTACAGAAATTGCCCCCTAAATCTTTCTCTGTTGCGCCAGGTGATGTTATTGGAGGGCTTATTTATGTGATGGATAAGCCCTTAGGTATAGAAGAGGGCATGGTAGGTATTAGTGTAGATAGCGAGCCATATCGACTATTTATTACAGGCTATTTAAAGATTTTGGAAGAATTACGAAATGGGGCAAACATAGCAGATTATGATAATAATAAATATCCACATTTAGAAGCGTTATCAAAGCGCTATAAGCAATTTCATGAAGAGCATAAATCATTTAACGAAAAATCAGAAAAAGAGAAAATTGATTTATTACTTGAAGATAAAATTCATGTAAAGAAAAGACACAGTGCTTCTTGGAAAGAATTTAAACAAGTCTTTACTTCTTTTTCAAAATACCATGATATGAAAGGCTTGCAAAGTTACTATGTGAATAAAGGTATGGGAGGCTTACTATTTAATGCCTATAAAGATAAATGCGGCATTAAGAAAAAAGAACATTTCGCAACCAAAATTGGAAAATTAATTACTAAAGACGGGGAGGTTGTTGATAAAGCCTACATGGTAAAACAAGATGGCCAAATGGCCTTAGGGGGGACAGGACCAGGTTGGAATAAAATGCTTAAAACCAACACTGGAAAGTCATTGCAAAAATTAATCAATCCTTGGGTTATATTATGTACTGGCGGGTTATCTGCACTAGCATTTGGACTTGGTATGTTAGGCTGGCGCGCATTTTATCTTAGTAAAAATAAACCGGCCGTTTCCAATTCTGATGCCATTATAGAAGCCCTATCTACCAAAATGGCCAGCAAACGTGGTATTGCTTCTCAAGAAATCGACACCATAGAAGGTACTTATGAAAATGGCATACCAAAAGTCGCAACGGTGGTGACTTGGGCGTCAGGATGTCGTGATTTAAGTGGCAAGTTAACAGGTTCTAACGATTGGTCTAGCGTCATTGTGCAATGGGATAAAAACGATCGGCCTGTCAAAGTAGATAATAAGGGCAATATTATCCGTACTAATGCTAAAGATGAAAAGGGAAATATCACTAGTTATGAAAAAGTACTTAAAGACGGCACTATTGTAAAAGCAACAGCGCAAGAATACCACAATGCCAAAGCAGTTTCAGATGATAGAATTGCAGGTCTTGGAGAATCGTTAATTAGCTTTATTAGTATGGGTGATAGAGATGGTATTGGTAAAGCGGGACAAAATAAAGCTATTATGCCGCTCGTTCCGTCCGATGGAAATAAATCTTATCAATTTTTTGGCATTGATTTTGGTAAATCATATAAACAAGCTAACCCTATTATCCATACCTTAAAAGATGATTTTTCTTTTGATAACCCCACCAGTAGACAATCGCGTTTTGTTAATTATTCTATTATGTATGATAACCCGTTACGTGAAAAAATGAAGGGCGTTTATTTATTAGCAGCGCTTCGTGATCAATTGACACCTGAAATGAAGGAAAAAATAGCTAAAGAATATGAGTCGGGTAATGATAAAGCATTTGCAGAAAAATTGAGAGGATATCCAGCATCAGTGGGTGGTATCAATAGTGATATCAAAGTTATTCAAGATGAAATTATAAAATACGAGCAATTGGCGAATGAGGTGAATAAAACAGATGCTCAAAAGGAACAATATCGCTCCTATGCTAATAGATTAAAAGAAATGAAAAAAATAGCAATCGATACCGATAAAGTGGTATTAGACACTTTTTCAAAACGCGTCAATCTCACTCCTAAACAAATAGATTTATTGGATAATATTGAAAAGCTAAGTGCAAAGAGCGCCCATACGACTTCCCATGATGGCACAGTATTACTTAATCATCTTCGCGTAGAAAGAACAGATAGATGTGCTTGGCAGCTTAAAGTGAATGAAAATGGAACGTATGAATTACAATGTGAAGAAACGCAAAAGTTGAACGATATTAAAAAAAGACTGCAAGCTTTGGATAATCCATTGGTTCAGGAAATTTTTAATAAAATGAAAACTGAAGGCGGTAAATGGGTTATTAAGGATCTCACCACAGATGAAATAAATATACTACAGCAGAATATAACAGAAAAGAATGTGGCAAAAGCACGCGATCTCCCTTATCGCAGTGAAGAAATGCGAAATCAATTTCATGAGCGTCTCAAATTGGCTCAAGATAATAAAGAGCCGATGAAAGTTGAAAAAGTCGTAGAACAACCTGTGCTAGAGCAGCGAGTGAAACATATGGGGGCTCAATTTAGACATTCTGCTCCAAATATATCTGCAAACACAAATACTGTTTTAAATCAAAGAAAAGCAACCCTTGAAGATATGATAAATTTTTTGAATAAAGATGAAAATAAATTAAAACATCATATTGTTCATATGCAGAATATTCAAATGGGTTCTTTTAAGCAATTTCAAGGATTGGCGATAACTTTTAAACATCCTGATAAAAATATTGAAGCGAAAATGTTTGTTGAGCAAACCAAAGACGAGGGGTTGCGATTTTCATTTCCAAAGAATTTGAATCAATCTGATTTTGATTTTAGTGCCTTCGAGATGGCAAAACTTGCAGTATCATTAGCAGGAATAGGAGAAGAATTTCATTTGTCGTATGCCAGTGATGCGCAAAAAGATATGTTGGAAAAAGCCATGAAAAATGAAATAGACATGGCTATTGTTGAACAGCGTTTTGATCAAATTACGCAGCCGCAGATGGGAAGCGATAAACCCTCACAAAGAATGAGTTTATAAAGGTAATTGTGTGGTCGATCACACTCCTAAGCGTCTTTTTGCGGCGGGTTTTGGTTTTTCATCTGTATCAAGCAATAATGAAAGGGTTGCATTTTTTTCTCTATGGCGTGTAGGGTAGCTATGCAAAAGACTAGATGGTTGATTTCTTATGTGGAATCCTAAAAATTCTTGATCTTGAAAGCGAACCTGTTTTCTTCCAAGGTTAATACCAAAATATTTTTTGAGCAGTTGACTCAGCATTTTATGATTTGTGATTTCTTTCTCAGATTTAACCTTGTCATTTTGGTAAATCGAAAATTTATTATTGCAAATGCGATAACGCCCGCTGTGAGTATCATCTATTGTAAATGGCTTAGTGCAAAGTAATAATGAAGAGAAATGGCAATCATCATGAGAAGGATCACTTTGAATGCGATCAATGCTTTTATAATCTTCTTTAGTTGCTCTTTCAACTGTGACGCCATATAAGGTATGCCATCCTTGATCATCCCACAGTTGTAATTCATAAGGGTAATCTTCAGTGTAGATGATTCTAAACTTTTCTGAGAATTGTTCAGATTCGCCAGGTTTTAAAAGAATGGGAGATAATAAACCTACACTGCCAAATCCTGCATCAATTAAGTACTCTTGATCTTGTAACTTAACAATACCCGCACAATGTTTTGTTCTTTCATCGATGGGGGTATCAGCACATTGCCAAATGGTATCAGGGGCTATAGGTTTCACATCAAACCCAAAAGCAGTCAACATCGTTTGTAAAAGGGTATTCAGAGCAACGCAATGGCCGCCACGTTTGCCAACAACTACATGGTTGTAAACATAGGTAAAATCTGTATTGTCGATTTTGCTTCGGGTGTCGTCGAGCGAACTATCATGTAGATTAATCGTTTCAAACGGGAAAGTTTGTATATGTTTTTCCACAATCTGAATTAAAGTATTCACATTGACTCTAGGTTTGCCACTAAAGCCAATGGTTTGTAAATATTGTCGTTGTTGTTGTATTGTTGGTTTCATTTAGATCTTTGTTTACGTAATTTGTTATTTTTAAACCATTGAAAGATAAAAGGCGGGGCGCTAAATAAGATAATACCGCTTAGTAAAGCTATTGCATAGATCTTACCGTCAATAAATTTATATTCCTCGGGCGGTATAAAACCCAGTAAAAAAGCGACGATGCAAAAAAGGCCACCACAGCCTGCGATTAACCATACACCTATTTTACCGCCAGGAATTTGATAGAGCCTTTGGGTATTTGGTTGAGAGTAACGTAATTTAATAACACTCAAAAATATCAGCAAGTACATCATTAGAATAAGCTGCGCTGCTTGCGTTTGAAAGATCCAATAAAATTGGTTGATGGTGGGAATAAACAAATTCATACTAATTAAGAGAGTGCCAATAATGGCTTGCATCAATAAAATCGCAACCGGTGAACCATTTCGATTGGTATATTGCGTAAATGCTGGCAAATCATCATTTTGTGCACTGGTGAGTAAGCCTTTACTTGGACCAATAATCCAAGTGTTGAGTAGCGCCATGCCCCCCATGACAGAAAGTAGTGCAAATAGTGGCACGGCCCATGGAATCTGTAAGAAGCTAAAAAATTCTGTCATTGCTTGCATCATGCCTGCAGAAAGATTGAGATCTTCTTTTGGGATCACTATCCCAATAGCCAAGGCACCCAGGACATAGATAACAATAATAATACAAGCTGCAATAAAAGTAGCACGCGGAAAGGTGCGTTGAGGATCTTTTGTATCTTGAACATAGAAAGCTGCGACTTCAATCCCTGCAAAGCCAAGTGCAATCACTGTGAAATAGGCTAATGAAGAAAGAGTAAAATCTGGTAAAAATGCATTCAGGGTAAAGTTAATATGTACTGTTTGATCGGTTGTTAGCCAAAAACTGCCTAAAGCGATAATAGCTATCCCAGGGATAATACTACCGGCAATAATGCCGACGGTACTAAATAGTCCTGATGTTTTCGTGCCTAAAAAATTGAGCAAGGTGCCAGACCAAAGAACGCTCAACATGACAGTTAGCATGAAGTATCGATTTTCGGCTAGATGAGGATTCACGATATAGGCAATGCTTGAGGCAATAAAAGATAAAACAGTTGGTAACCAAACAACACTCTCTATCCACTCAAGCCAGACAGCTAAAGCACCACTTCTTTCACCAAAAGCTTCTTTTACCCAAGCATAGACGCCACCCTTTTTGGGCCATCCAGAGGCAAGTTCCGCACACGAAAGTGCAACTGGGATAAAAAATAAAATGGCTGCAAGCAAAAGGATGAATACGACAGAAAATCCATTCTTTGCGAGCGTTGGCAGGTTTCGCAATGCAATAATTGCAGATACGCTGATCATGGAGAGAGTAAAGACGCCTAAAACACGACCGGGTTTAGCAGGATGAGGGTTCACCTGAGGGTATTCCTTTGAGATACTGAAGGCGGTAATAGTAGCACCGTTTTTTAGAAAGTTAAGCAGGCTGTCTCGACATATTTTCTAATTGGTATGCTGCCTCAAAGCAAGGAGATGCGATGCATGAAATATTAATAGCAGGGGCTGGTAAGATAGGGATGTTGATAGCCGTGCTGCTTGCAAGTACAAAGGACTATCAAGTTCATGTTGTTGACAGAACAGAAAAGTCATTCGACTTGCCTGCAATAAAGTATACTAAGATAAATGTCTCTGAACATGAGGCATTAAGCACTTACATCAAACAAAACAAAATCAAGACTGTTGTTTCTTGTTTACCTTATTTTTGTAATGTTGCGCTAGCTAAATTAGCACGTGAATGTAATTTGCATTATTTTGATTTAACCGAAGATATCAGTGTTAGCACAACGATTCGATCTTTTGCCAATGATGCCACTACAAGCTTTATGCCCCAATGTGGATTGGCGCCAGGATTTATCAGTATCGTTGCGAATGATTTGATGAAGCAATTTGATCAAGTGAATGCTGTATTGATGCGAGTCGGTGCTCTCCCTGTTCATCCTAATAATTCTTTAAAATATTCACTAACATGGTCAACCGATGGCTTGATTAATGAATATGCAAATACCTGTAAAGGAATTGTTGGTGGAAACAAAGTTGAATTACAACCATTACGAGATTTAGAAACAATAAACATTGATGGTTTAGAATATGAAGCATTTAATACATCCGGAGGTCTTGGCACTTTAGCCGACACCTATCATGGCAAGATAGATACCATGAATTATAAAACGATACGCTATCCTGGTCATTGTAAAAAAATGCGTTTTTTGATGAATGATTTACGACTCAATGAAGACCGACCTACGTTGAAACGCATTTTAGAAAATGCCTTACCCAAAACAAATCAAGATGTTGTGTTGATTTATGTGGCTGTGAATGGTTACCAAAACAACGAATTCACAGAGCAGACTTATATGAAGAAAATCTATCCTCATACTATTTGTGGTAAAGAATGGTCCGCCATACAAGTAACCACTGCGACCAGCGTTTGTGCTGTGGTTGATTTAATGTTAAACAAATCTACTCCTGTCACAGGGGTCGTTTTGCAAGAATCAATTTCCTATCAAGATTTTATTCATAATCGTTTTGGCCAATATTATAACTAATGTTAGGAATGGGTGAAAAATGGATTTTCTTAAACAGCTAGGTATTCAAAGCAATAATTTAGGAACATGTAGTAATGGATTATGGTTACAATCCCCTAAAGAAAAACCTATTATTTCATATAATCCAGCAACCACAGAAGAAATTGCCCAAGTATCAGGTTGTGGCCTAAGTCAATATGAACAAGTTATCGCTTCAGCGATGAATGCTTTTTCACAATGGAAACAAGTACCTGCTCCAAAACGCGGAGAGCTTGTTAGAATCATGGGTGAAATTTTACGACAACATAAGGATGAACTGGGGAGTTTAGTTGCTCTTGAGATGGGTAAAAGTAAGCGTGAAGGTGTAGGTGAGGTCCAGGAAATGATTGATATGGCAGATTTTGCTGTCGGTCAGTCAAGAATGCTTTATGGATTAACCATGCATTCAGAACGCCCACAGCATCGTATGTATGAACAATGGCATCCTCTAGGCATTTGCGGTGTGATTAGCTCGTTTAATTTTCCAGTAGCAGTATGGGCGTGGAATGCTTTTATTGCAGCCATATGCGGCAATACCGTTGTTTGGAAACCTTCTTCGAAGACCCCCTTGTGTGCAATTGCGGTTCAGCATATGTGTAATCAAGCAATGTCTCAACTTGGCGTTGAAGGTATTTTTTCTCTTTTTATACCTTATGATCATACTGTTGCTGAAAAATTTATTCATGACAAACGTGTACCATTAATATCTTTTACTGGATCTTGCAAAGTTGGCCTACAAGTGAATGAGATGGTAGCAAAGCGCATGGGGCGGGTTATTTTAGAATTAGGTGGCAACAATGCCATTATCGTTGATGAAACGGCCAATTTACCTCTGGCCATTTCGGCAATTGTTTTTGGCGCTATCGGAACAGCTGGGCAAAGATGCACTTCCACCCGCCGATTATTTGTACAACGTTCCATTTTTGATGAAGTTATCAATCGGTTGTTACATGCTTATCAGCAAATTACGATAGGTTCCCCTTTGGATGAGAAAAATTTGATGGGGCCTTTGATAGATGCCAAAGCAGTCGATGCTTATGTAAATGCTATTGAAACAATAAAAAAGAGTGGTGGCGAAATACTATTTGGTGGCAAAGTGCTTTCAATGAAAGGATATTATGTTGAACCCACGATAGTGAAGGCAAAACATGATTATCCAATTGTCCAACAAGAAACATTTGCTCCCATTTTATATGTTATTCCTTATGAAAAATTATCTGATGCTATAGCGATGCAAAATGCAGTTGAGCAAGGATTGTCGAGCGCTTTATTTACCAATTCTGTTGTCAACAGTGAATACTTCTTATCCGCCATGGGAAGTGATTGTGGTATAGCTAATATTAATATTGGTACATCAGGTGCTGAAATTGGGGGTGCTTTTGGCGGGGAAAAGCAAACGGGCGGAGGGCGTGAAGCAGGTTCAGATTCTTGGAAAAGCTATATGCGAAGACAAACCAACACCATTAATTGGAGTAAGGCGATGCCACTTGCGCAAGGGATAACTTTTGAAGTTGGATCTTAGGTATGTTTTGTTTAGCATGCCAACTGTATGTTGATTATCTTTTTATAGATATACTAGCCAAAGTAAATTCACGGGTTCTTCGCCTTCTACCGTTTACGGGAGAAGGTGGCGCGCAGGGCCTCGCGAAGCGGTAGAGGGGATATGATCCAATAAGGTATCATATGACCAATCGGTTACAACGTTATAGCTAAGATAATAACTAAAAGGGATGTTAGCGTGGAAAAAATCTGGTTAAAAAATTATCAAGAGGGTGTGCCAGCAACCATTAATCCTGATGAATATAGTTCACTGAACCAGCTTGCCCATGAAAGTTTTGAAAAATTTGCTGATAAGCCTTGTTACACCAATATGGGCGAGAGCTTAACCTACGCGCAAATTGAAAAGATGAGCATCGCATTTGCTGATTTTTTACAAAATAAATGTAAGCTTGTTCCTGGTGATCGTGTGGCTATCGTATTGCCAAACGTAATGCAATATCCTGTTGTTCTATTTGGCGCTCATAAAGCAGGTTGTGTTGTAGTTAACGTCAATCCACTTTACACGCCAAGAGAATTAAAACACATTTTAAATGATTCTGGCGCAAAATGTGTTGTGATCTTAGCCAACTTTGCTCATGTGCTTCAAGAAGTGCTGCATGAAACTATTGTACAACATATCGTTGTCACTGAAATTGGCGATCTTTTCGGTGGGTTAAAAGGTCGTTTAGTCAATTTCGTTGTGAAATATATTAAGAAAATGGTTCCACCTTGGCACATTCCTGATGCCCATACATTTAATAGTATTGTTCATCATCACCCTGTCAATTTCAAACCTGTTGAGGTTAAAGGTGAAGACATTGCTTTCTTGCAATATACGGGCGGGACAACTGGCGGTCTCAAAGGAGCCATGTTAACTCATCGCAATATGGTTGCTAATGTATTACAAGCATCTGCATGGATAAATCCTTTCTTACATCATGAATTACATGGTGGCATTATCACTGCGTTACCGCTTTATCATATTTTTTCATTAACAGCGAACTGCTTAGTTTTTCTTCGCGCAGGGATCCCAAATATTCTTATCACCAACCCACGAGATATTGCAGGCTTTGTCAAAGAGTTAAAGCGTCAACCTTTTTGTGTCATGACAGGAGTCAACACGTTATTTAATGCATTGTTACATAATGATGAATTTTGTCATTTAGATTTTTCAAATTTTAAATTTACCTTGGGTGGTGGCATGGCGGTACAAAGAGCTGTAGCCCAGCGCTGGAAGGAAGTAACTGGCGTACCTTTGATTGAAGCCTATGGATTAACAGAAACTTGTCCTGCAGTAACCATTAACCCGATGTCACTCAATGAATATAATGGCAGCATTGGACTTCCTATTCCTTCAACGGATATTAAAATTTGTGATGATGATGGCAATGAAGTGCCCATTGGAAAGTCGGGAGAATTATGCGTTCAAGGTCCTCAAGTGATGAAAGGATATTGGAACAAGCCAGATATAACCAAAGAAGTTTTGAGTCAGGATGGTTGGCTCAAAACTGGCGACATCGCTAAAATTGATGAGAATGGTTTTGTCAGCATTGTTGACAGAAAAAAAGATATTATCATTGTGTCAGGATTTAATGTATATCCTAACGAAGTTGAAGATGTCATTGCTGAAATGAAAGGCGTACGTGAAGTCGCGGTCATTGGGGTGAAATCAGAATTACATGGTGAAATTGTCAAAGCATTTATTGTGCGTAAAGATCCTTCTCTAACACCAGAAGACGTGATTGCTCATTGTCATAAAGAGTTAACAGGTTACAAAGTTCCCAAAGAAATTGAATTTAGAACAGAGTTACCTAAAACAAATGTGGGCAAAGTGTTGCGTCGAGCACTTAGAGAAGAAGAACAAAAGACGGTGTATCGTTAGGCCCCTCACTCTAACCCTCTCCCGCTTTTTTCTTGTTCCTTCTCCCGCTTGCGGGAGAAGGGTAGGATGAGGGTCTGAAGATTTAGAAACCCTCACCCTAGCCCTCTCCCAAAATGGGAGAGGGGATTAGAGTAGCGAGGGAGGGTTAGGGAGGGAGCTATCAAGCGCGAGATCAACTTGCAGTCGTTACTTTCACCAAAGAATTGCCATCTGGCAGTGTGACATTCAGCTCTAATACCGAATGATCACCATGTTGTTCAAGTTGAACTTTAATGAGATCTTGATCAACTTTGATATATTTACTGATAACTTCAATTAATTCAGACTGTAATTGCTTAATAATGTCTGAACCGCTTTTTCTCGTACTTTCATGAGAAACGATAATTTGCAGTCGTTCTTTAGCGACCGCGGCTGCCGTACGTTTCTGAGGGAAAAAACGAAAATAATCGAAGATCTTAATCATGCTGGGCTCCGAAACATGGTGAGTTTATCTAAGAGCTTACGTTTCCAATTTTTTGCTGCCTCAAATGGAATACTTTCACCCAGCAAACGGCGAACTGCCTGCTCATATGCTGTTTGTGCATCACTTGGTGTATCGAGCGTCACAGGGATCCCTCGATTAGATGCATTCAATACTGCTGGTGATTCAGGAATAACACCAAGCAAAGGAATAGAGAGAATTTCTAATACATCTTCAATGGCTAACATTTCACCGCGTTTCACTCGAGCTTCTGAATAGCGGGTTAATAAGAGATGTTCTCTTACAGGCTCAGCTTTATTTTCAGCACGATGTGACTTACTAGCCAGAACACCTAAAATTCTATCTGAATCTCGAACTGATGATACTTCCGGATTAGTCACTACAATTGCTTCATCTGCAAAATATAATGCCATTAGTGCGCCGCGTTCAATGCCAGCCGGAGAGTCGCAGACAATAAATTTAAAGTCTTTTTTGAGTTCATCAATTACTTTTGCAACGCCTTCTTTCGTGAGAGCGTCTTTATCGCGAGTTTGGGAAGCAGGTAAGATATACAAATTTTCAACGCGTTTGTCTTTGATTAGCGCTTGACTTAAATTTGCATCACCATTAATGACGTTAACGAAATCATAAATGACTCTACGTTCACATCCCATAATTAAATCAAGGTTACGTAAGCCAATATCAAAATCAATAACAGCTGTTTTATGACCAAGTTTGGCAAGTCCGGCACTGATTGCTGCACTCGTTGTGGTTTTACCAACGCCACCTTTACCGGAGGTGATGACGATGACTTTTGATTGCGTGTTACTCAAGGTAATTTGCCCTCTCGTTTTTAGTAAATTAAACCGATCGAATGTTCAAGCGACCATCTTGCAACTGAATACATGCAGGCTGTTTCCAGCACGTTTCTTTGAGATCTTCACTTAACCGATATTGACCGGCAATAGAAATAAGCTCAGCCTCTAAACTTCTGCAAAATATCATCGCATCTTTATCACCTAAGACGCCTGCTAGCGCACGTCCTCTCATCGAACCATAAACGTGAATATGTCCATCTGCCAAGAGTTCTGCACCATGACTCACTGAGGCAAGCACAATAAGATCGCCTCCTTGAGCATAGATTTGTTGGCCAGAACGAACCGGTTGTGTTATCAAACGGGTACTTGAGCCTGGGGTTGTGCTTTCTGTAGGTGCTGTTTCACTTGCGCGTTGTAATGAGCCTTGTGTTGTATGTTCTGACAAAGCAGGATCTTCATTGGATAAGCGCTTTTTGTTAGTGATGACTTTTTCTTCGGGAAAAATAGCAAGGCCAATATGGATTGCAGCTTCTTTGATTGCTTTACTGGCGCCGCGTACCCCTATAGGGATCAATTTTTTACTTTTTAAAGTGTGAATGATTAAAGCAAGATCGAGACTATCTGTTTGTGTTTTTAACCGCTGAAGATCAAGGATAATGGGAGCATATTGGAAAAAATTAGGCGCTTGCATAATTTTTTCATCTAACTCTTCAGACAACTCCTCAATATTACATCCTAACAATTGAACGGTTGTAAGGGTAAACATTCCACCTTTTAAGGCGATGACCGTAGATGGTTTGCTTAATGTAGCTTGCGTACTCATAGTTTGAGAAATTGTTCCATTTACAAATAATATTCAGCTGAAAACACTTTAACATTATACATAAAGCACTAGGTCCTCTATAGAGGTCAGGCTCTATGAAACTCAAATTTTAACCCTAACACACTGGATGGCTTATTAGTAGTTAAAACTAAACGATGAGATTTACGCTATTATCATTGTTAGAAAACCAAATATTAATGATAGTAAGATATCATCATCCATGGCCATGCATACAACTCGGGTAATGTCTTCAAGCCTTTGCCTCATGCTTTGGGGCATATTGTTGTATGTTTTTTCCCTGACTATATATGCAGCTGAACCACCAACGACAACAGCACCTCATGAGAATACGAATAACAATTTTCAGGCTGAAGATCGTGCGTCTTCATCATTTGCTCAATTATTAGACAGCCGTTCTAGCTTACCGGTGGTGAATAACCATTTTGTTGTTGATAAAGATATCAGTGAAATTGAAATTATCTTAACTACGAAAAAATTTAACACGATCAAATTGATTTCACCACTTGGAAAGACATTGATTCCATCTGATCCCACTACCAACATCACTTGGCAACGCATTGAAAAATTGTACGCAATTAAAATACAAAATCCTCCCCAAGGACAGTGGGAAGTACAAGGAGAAATGCTTTCAAGACCAGAGGTTGTTGTGACCAGTAGTTTAAACATGATTACGCCAATTTTTCCTAATAATGTTTTACGTGGTGAGACATTAGCGTTGTCTGCCTATTTACAACAAGGTGATCAGCGCATCACATCGGGTGATTTATTAAAAAGCATGCAAATAATTGCTACATTACAAAATGTTGCCACATCAGAAGTTTACAAAATTTACTTAATTGAAGATGAAAAAAAACATCTAGATAACTTTAGAGGTTTGTTTCATTATGATTATCGTCTTGAAACGCTACCTGGTATTTATATGCTGGATATCAAAGCGATTGGAATTCTTTTTCAACGAGAGCGTCAGCAACAGTTTTATGTACATGATTACCCAGCAAAGATCACCACGACAGTTACCGCAGTAAATGATCTCATACAAGTGGATGCCGTTGTAGATTCTCCGGCTTTGGATATACCAACAAGTCAGCTTTCAGCTGTTTTTCATAATACAGATGGCAGTGCTGAAACGGTGATCTTTGATAAAAAAAATGCATCCAATTGGCAAGTGATTGTTCCTTATAATCAAGATATTGATAGCATGACTGTGACCTTGGCAGGATATATGAAAGACATGCGACCCGTGCAAGTTACGTTTCCTGTTGTGAATATTGAGGCTCTTTATGAGAAATCATATTATGAACTCCAACAAAGTTTAGAATTGAAAAGTAGAAAATCTTGGCAAAATGTTCAAGAGCAAGCCTTAGCAACGGTATTGCCATTCTCAATTGAAAAGCAAAGAGAAAAGTTGATACTGGCGATGAACCCATTTGATGAAAAGGAATTAATCCCTATTCGTCAATATGCCACATACGAACAAGAATTAATAAAAACATGGCAACCTACTATTTATCCCAAATCTACAGAAGAAATACTCGGGATCCAAGTTCCTGGTGCTAAAGCCAAAGTACCTGTCATCACAAAAGAGCAAATCCAAGCTAAAGAATTGGCTTTGGCAAAAGCAAAAGCCCAAGAGGAAAAAATAGCGGCTTATATGCATAAGAGGAAGATATTGCTCAGTGTGTTTGGTGGTTTTTGCTTTATTTTTATTTTGATGTTAGCGGCAATTATTTGGATCTTTGTTGTTCCTCATCGAAAAATACAACCGAAGGCGGAACAGCCATCAGCGTCGGTAATGGAACCCGCTCCAGCACCGACATCTGAACCTGCACCAGTTCAAGAAGTAGCCGCAGTAGAAGAGCCAATAGAATCAGCTGTAAATGTAATGGCACCAGATATGAAAGAAGATATCAATGTTTTGTTTTCGGACACTGAGTCCAAGGTATCAGAACCAGAAAAGCCAAATATAACAGAAGTGATTAATGTCGAAGCAGTTGAAAATGAACAAGAAATAAAAAAAGAAATCAAATCAGAAAAAGAAGAAATTAAGATAGATCTCAATCAAGTTGAGCTTACAGAAGAAATAACACAAGAAGCACCACAAGAAGCACCACAAGAAGCAAAAGAGGAAACGAAAGAAGAAACGAAAAAATCAGATCAGGAATCAGTAGTAGCAACCCCACCAAAAGAACCACCACAGGGTGATCAACCGACAGTGTAACCCCCTCTTTTCAATAGTTTGAAAAAAGGGGACAAAGGATTTAATTCAGTCTTTTATTGGAACTATTTTCTTCAAAAGCATGATGCTTTTGTGGTCTAGTTGTCATGCCGACACTTTCTGTGCCTTTTAATTCATCTAATGAAAAATCATCCACTGCGATAACTTCTTGAATCAGAGTGTCTAAATAATAAAGATCGACCGCTTCTTTCTCATTAATGATTTTGGCATGTAAAGCCGCATCGATGCATTGCTTCAATGGGCCTTGAGCGAGCTCGCTACTTTTGATGGCATCGTAAACACGTTTGAGTAAAGGACTTAAGCGAACGGTTTCTTCAAGTGCTTTTTCCAACGTATTGATGCAATCATTTTCATTGGTTGAAACGAAAAAGTTGCCACATAAACGCTTTCTTGCATCACATGGCGTTGTAAGTATTGCTGTGATTTCCTTATTTAAAGCATCAAGTGGCGTATGGCGAGGTAATCCTAGTGGCATTACAATGATGCGCAAACCATAAGCGACCCATCGATTGCCTAGATTGCTAAGAAGCTCATCCATGGTACGCCAGAAGTTGGCCAAAGAATAATCAAGTGACCAGCGAAGAAGGCTTAAGTCTGACTCAGGTGCACCTTGATCTTGGTAGCGTTTTAAGACCGCAGACATAATGTACATTTGGGCCAATAAATCCCCCAGCCTTGCTGAGATTGATTCTTTAAATTTAAGCTTACCTCCCAATAGGGCCATTGAAGCATCAGCAACCAAGGCAAAAGCGCTGCTTGCTCTGGTTAATTGTTGGAAGTAAGGCTTGGTTGCATTATTAATGGGGCTTTTCGCAAATTTAGCCAACGTTAAACCATGAACAAATGCTCGTGCAGCATTGGAAAGTGTATAGCTGATATGTTCACCTAAGAAATGTTCAAAATCATTGAGGTTTTCATGTTGCAATGCTTGCATTTCTTTTAAAATATAAGGGTGACAGCGTATTGCACCTTGCCCAAAAATAATCATGCTGCGGGTGAGAATATTAGCTCCTTCCACTGTGATGCCTATAGGCACACCCTGATAAGCACTGGCTAGGTAATTTTTAGGTCCCATCATAATGCCTTTGCCACCGTGAATATCCATTACATCATTGGCAATTTTTCGACCCAATTCTGTCACATGATATTTTGAGATAGCACCAGGGACAGAAGGCTTTTCGCCGGCATCAATCATGGCAACGGTAAAGCAACGAACAGCTTCACTGATATAAGTAAAAGCACCAATGCGTCCTAATACTTCCTGCACCCCTTCAAAAGAAGAAATGGAAGTGCGAAATTGTCGACGGATCCTGCTATAAGCGCCTGCTGTCAGGGCTGCAACTCTGGCGCCTCCTGCACTGGAAGAGGGTAATGAGATTGCTCTGCCAGTAGAAAGGCACTCTACCAACATGCGCCAGCCATGTCCTGCCATCGCTGTCCCACCAATGATGTAATCTAAGGGGATAAATACATCTTTGCCTTGTGTGGGACCATTTTGAAAAGGAATACTAACAGGTAAATGACGACGGCCAATGGTAATGCCTGGAAGTTTGGTAGGAATGAGTGCACACGTAATCCCCAGGTCGGTATTGTCACCAATTAAGCGCTCAGGATCATAGAGCTTAAAGGCCAAACCAAGCAAAGTCGCAATCGGTGCTAAAGTAATATAACGTTTGTTCCAATTGAGCTTAATACCAATGATTTCTTTGCCTTCAAACTGTCCTTTACAAATAATGCCGGTATCAGGAATGCTGCCAGCATCAGAGCCTGCATTGGGTCCGGTTAAAGCAAAGCAAGGGATCTCTTCTCCCCTTGCAAGGCGTGGTAAGTAATAATCACGCTGTTCAGGCGTTCCATAATGGAGTAATAATTCCGCAGGGCCTAAAGAGTTAGGAACAGCAACAGTAGACGCTAACGTCAGCGATCTACCCGCAAGTGTTGCTAAAATCTCTGAATGAGCAAAAGCTGAGAATCCTTTGCCGCCATATTTTTTAGGGATAATTAAGGCAAAGAAACCTTGATCTTTAATATACTGCCAAGCATTTGCAGGTAAATCATATTGTTCATGAGTGACTTCCCAGTCATTGACGATTTCGCATAAATGTTTAACAGGGCCTTCAACGAAGGCTTTTTCTTCTTCGCTTAGTTTTGGGGCAGTCCGTGTTAATAGTTTTTCCCATTGTGGTGTGCCGCTAAAGAGTTCTCCATCCCAGCCAACTGTACCGGCATCAAGTGCTACTTTCTCGGTTTCAGACATTGTAGGGATAGATTTTTTCATGCCGTCAAAAGCGGGGATAATCAAATATCTTCTTCTGTAGTCAACGTGATTTAAGACAAGAGCAGCAGCACCGTAAATTACCCATAGTAAGAGTAAGCTAAACCAAGAAAGGTTCGAAAACACTGTGGTTGCCAATAAACCAGCACCAATAACACCTGTTGCGATGATAATGGAGGTACGCATATAAGCTAATGTGATCAAACCACCTAGCCAGAAAATTAACCAAAGCAGGGTGTTCATTTGCACTCCATGTCGTTAAAAAAAGCACTGTTGATAAGTAAACTATCTCGCAAAGGAGTGGCGAGCGTCAAGTTTGCCTCTCTTTTTCCCCTCTTTCATTTTCTTGTCCCTTCTCCCGCTTGCGGGAGAAGGTTAGGATGAGGGTCTGAGGATTTAAAACCCTCACCCTAACCCTCTCCCAAAATGAGAGAGGGGATAAGAGGTGGCGGGAGAGGGTAGAGGTATGCTTTCCAATTCATTTTGAGCCATAATATTTCGGCATTAAGAGATCTGGGTCATTTATCAATAAGTTTATATACTCACTTATAACTGAGAGCCATGCATGATAAATCGCAAAATCGTTCTATATATTATCTTTTTAGGCATTATTGTTGGTGGTGCACCTTATTTTACAGGGATGCTAGTTGAAACCAAATTCCAAGATGTCGTTAAAGTGATATCTGAATCCGATACGATGCCAGTGGTTGTCGAAGTGACAGAATACAAAAGAGGTTGGCGTAAATCTTTTGCTAAAACCAGAGTAACTTTTTTGTTAAATGATCAAGTTAATAATAAAAATGAATATAGCATTATTTTAGAACATGAAATTCGTCATGGACCTTTTGTACAGTTAAAAGACGATAATTATCGAGATTGGCATTTTGCACGAGCATTAATTCATTCTAAATTAATGGTAAATGATGAAGCGAAAAAAATTCTGGTCGAAGAAATTGGGCATACAGAGTTATTTAATATTAATAGTGAAATGACTATTGATGGGATTGTTCGCGTCAATCTCGAAGGACAACCATTAAAATTAAAAGAACATGAAGGCACGGAACGTGTTGCTTGGAAAGGTTTTAATGGGCAATGGGAATTAAGCAGCGATCTCAAGCATCTTAAAGGAAAAATGATTATTCCAGGATTAGATATTGATTTGAATGGAACGCATTATTATGCAGGAGATTTACTCTATCAAACGGAACTATCTAAGTCGCCTCAAGGTTTATGGCCTGGAAAGTTTCTTGCAAATATGGATAAATTATCAATCGAAAATCAAGCAGACAAATATTTATTACAAATTGATGGGATTACAAGCGGCGGCATGATGACTGTTGAAGGAGGTATGGCAGACTTCTCCGGTACATTACGAATTGAAAAATTAGTAGTGGATAATAAAGAATACGGTCCGATTGATTATTCAACTGCTTTGAAACATATAGATGCACGCGTTGTGAAAACAATTTTAACGCTTAGTCATAAATTAAAGGCACAAGGTCAATCACATGCTGCCAATAACCTGATGGCATTGTTGCCAGATGTACTCAAAACAAGGCCGGAATTTATTTTAGATCCATTACAAATCCATACCCAGCAAGGAGATATTAAAGCTGCCTTAAGTGTTGCTGTGGGTGGGCCTCAGGCAAATGATGTGAATAGATTAAATGACATTATTTTGTCTATTGTTGCCAAGGCGAATCTTATCCTTCCTAAAGTGATATTGCGCGATTTACTCACCTCCCAATATATGAAAACTTCAAAAGCCGCTAACGAAGCCGCGAAAAAAGCAACACCAGATGCTAATCAACAATTGCCTAAGGTGTTAACCGATGAGGAATTAGCACAAGAAGTTTCACAAAAAGTTTCAGAAGCAATCGCCAAATGGATAAAAGATTATATTATCGTTGAACAAGGCAACAATTATGTTTCGATTGTTGATTTTGAACAAGGAAAACTCAACGTGAATGGGCATCCTATGGATCTGGGGCAATCAAAAGCAATGATGGGGCCTGCGACGGCGAGGTAAGTGTCTGAGTCGCGAAGCGACAGCCCATCTCCCTTTGTAAAACTGAGGAATCGACACATAATTTAAAAGGTTTTTCTTATCCCCTCTCCCCTTGCGGGAGAGGGTTAGGGTGAGGGGTCTATAAATCTGGGACAAATTTACGTCTTTTAACGATTAAGATTTTTTCC
>JACPOY010000009.1 GCA_016191245.1 Gammaproteobacteria bacterium
ATAGGATAACCAGTATGGCTAGAGCATTTGTATTGCCTGATAGGCGATCTAGAGTTTTTCCGAGAGAAGTGAAGAAAAGGCCTAATAAGTACCCAACTAAAGTGATGAAGTTAAAATGCCAGTCAGTGCTTAACTGACTGGAATTAGGCACTTCGCCCCTTTTTTATATTGAAAAACGATATCCGTAATAAAGTAAAATAATTCCCAATAATAAACATAGCACACTGATAAAATAATAAATTTTGATGCTGCGAAATTGGTGAACCATACTCGCTACTGAATTAGTAAAACAAACTCTAACAATTCCTTTTAGTACAGCCAAATAACCGATGATAGTAATTATCATTGGCCACCCTTGCCAAAGAGGATGAGTTAAGACAATTGTTAAACCAAATAAAAGACTGATTACACCGGCAAACATGTTCAAAGACGTATTAGTCGCAGATTCTACAATAAGAATGCGAAAATTCTTTGAATTAATAAACATCCCTACCGACATGATCAACATGTAAAGTCCAATTAACTTTGCATAGAATATTGTATAATTCATTACATACCTCGTTTTGGGTTATCGCTAATATAACTTATCGCTTTTAGCTTTCTTAAGCAAAACAGTTTACATTTAGCCAACCTGCTATAATTTTTATACGACTGGATATATTGACAGCATTTTCATGCCTACCTTATCTCTTACAATTAAAAAAGCATTTCACGGCTTTTTCTGGTTTGAGTATTCACGTATTCTCAGCTTTAATATATTAGTAGTAGAACTATAAAACTCTCATTTATTTACAGTCCCTGATTGCCGGAGCTTTTACATGTCAACTCAAATTGTGTTCACATCTAAGAATCAATTAGCAGATAAGACGCAAATGAATGAAAGTTCAGATTTTGTAAATATTGTAGAATGTCAAAGAGAGTATTTTAATACCGACGCAACAAAGTCTATTGATTTTAGAATCCACCAATTAAAGAAACTTAAAAAACTTATTCGCAAATATGAAGATCAAATCTTAGAAGCATTAAAACAAGATTTGGGCCGTGACCCTTACGAAGGTTACGTTACTGAACTCATGTTATTAATAAATGAAATTAATTACTTTATTAAAAAATTGCGATCCTGGGCAAGACCTAAATCAGTAGATAGCAGCTTCTTTCTTATACCCTCAAAATCAAAAATATATTATGAACCTTATGGCGTATGTCTAGTTATCGCTCCATGGAATTACCCCTTTTTATTATCAATGAGGCCATTAATAAGCGCGATGTGTGCAGGAAACTGTATTACGCTAAAGTGTTCAGAGTTTGCACCATATACAAACCAGGTCATATTGGAACTTATCAATAATCATTTTCCTCAAGAATATTTATATGCCTTAGATTGTGGGGCTCAAGAAACTGAAGAGCTTGTTAAGTCGGGTTATGACTTTATTCTCTTTACAGGAAGCAACGCTATTGGCAAAAGTATTATGAAATCTGCAGCTGACACGCTTACTCCTCTTGTATTAGAATTAGGTGGAAAAAATCCTGTTATCGTGGATGAATCAGCAAATATTAAACTTGCTGCTAAAAGAATAGTTTGGGGAAAATTCATTAATTCTGGACAAACCTGCCTTGCTCCTGATTACATCTATGTACATATAACGCGTAAAGCAGAATTTATTAAAGCTATTGAAGAGCAAATCGTTAAATTTTATGGTAAAGATCCTATCAATCATCCTGATTATGGAAAGATAATAAACAGTAACCATTATCAAAGATTAATTCATTTGTTAGATGATACTAAAATTATCTTAGGTGGAAATACTGACGAAGCTCAACTTAAAATCGAACCGACTTTGGTTGAAGTAGACTCTCATCTTGATAAAATAATGCAAGAAGAGATATTTGGACCGATTCTCCCCATATTAAGTTACAAAGACTTAGATATTTTAATCCATCATTTTCGTAAGCTACCCAAGCCATTAGCCTTATATCACTTTTCCACCGATAAGCCTTCAATTCATAAAGTAAATCACTCTCTCTCTTTTGGAGGTGGCTGTGTAAACGATTGTATTATGCATGTTACAAACAAACACCTTCCATTTGGGGGGATTGGGGCCAGTGGCTTTGGTTCCTATGTTGGTGAACATGGATATAGGACGTTTTCGCATGCTAAACCTGTTTTAGAGCGAGGCCGATTTATGCTGGCTGATTACCTACCTTTTATGTCTACCTATACAAGAACAAAGTCTAATCTTTTTAAAATGATTGCAAAAATCATAGGTTATTGATACTTATTCTGTAAGCACTACTTTTACTCATGGCACAATTGGGAGGGTAGCCTCGTCATTTCATCGTTCCGTTATTTGCTGTAAAGAATCACATATGTTATAAGGATGGCTGTTAGCTGGATACCAATCTTTGGAACTATAAATGACAGGAAAAATTGGGTTTTGGTCTGTTTTTGAATTAGTCACCGTTAGCCAGATTGGGTCAGGTTTAACGTTGCCAGCTAATCTAGCGCCATATGGGGCATTGGGACTCTATGGCTGGTTATTTTCAAGCATGGGCGCCATGATCTTGGCCATGATGTTTACCTTGCTATGTTTGCGTTACCCTAAAACAGGGGGACCACACGCTTATGTACAAGAAGCTTTTGGAGCACCAGCAGCATTTTTTACCGGTTGGACATACTGGGTTATATCCTGGGTAAGCACCACCGCCATCATTACCTCTGCCGTGGGTTATTTGACCCCGTTAATGGGTATTCACTCCCCAATATTAAACCTGGTTATAGAAATGATGATAATCGTCATTGTGACGGCTATCAATTTAAAAGGTGCGGTTCGGGCAGGAAAATCAAAATTTCTACTTGTCGCTCTAAAAATGATCCCCTTATTATTAGTACCTGTCGCAGCTCTCTTCTTTTTCGACAAGTCAAACTTCACACCTCTGGTAGCTGCTCCTGAAGAAAGTTCCTCAGTTTTAAATAATGTTATGCTACTTACGTTTTGGGGGTTTATTGGGTTTGAATCAGCAACGGCAACCGCCGGTGATGTGAAAAATTTACGAAAAACTTTGCCTATAGCCCTTATATTAGGAACCTTATTTGTTGCTATTGTTTATTTTATTAGCAGCTTAGGTATTATGGGAGTTATCCCCGGCGAGATCCTCATGAATTCTGAAGCACCGTATACCGATACCGCTCACGAAGTCTTTGGAGGTTATTGGCATCTTCTTGTTTCGTTTATAGCCTGTGTTGTATGTATTGCTGCGGTTAATGCCTGGACCCTCGCTAGCGGCCAAATCGCTCTTGGTATTACCCAAGATGGATTAATGCCTAAGTTCTTTGCAAAACAAAATAAATATGGCGCCCCAGTATTTGCTCTGATGATGAGTTGTCTTGGCACCCTACCATTACTAATGATGACACAGCATGAAAATTTGGCTCAAAAAGTGAATACTATTATTGATCTTTCTGTCACAGCTTTTCTTTTTGTGTATATTATTTCTTGTTTAGCATTTTTAAAACTATGGTGGCCCTTAAAAGACAAACAACCTGTTTGGAAATGGATGTGTGGGGTTATATCTTTAGGTTTTTGTTTATGGATTATTTTTTCTACGCCATTGAATACTTTACTTGTTGCCTGTTTATTTGTTTTAAGCGGATTGCCCATCTATCTAATAAGACGCAACAAGTTAAAGAATTTTTCGTTGCCACCACAGACAACTTTATCCTCTGAACCTTCTACCTAATATAATGAGTGTGGATGCACTCATTATTATCCATTGCTTTTAAAAAATGAATATGTTTACCTATACTTTGAGGTAAGCAGATAGTTCGCTATGGATGGGCGCATGCGTAATTTACTTCTCAGGATTCTTCAAATAGGGCTAGTGTTACACGCTACTGCAGGACTTAGCTATCAATCTCAGCTAGTTAACAAAGGGCCTTATTCGCTGTCAGCAAAACAAATCGATACTATTTTAGTTGAAAAACAAAAACATACTTTGACCGTCTTTCATAAAGACCAACCTGTAAAAAAATATAAGATTGCGCTTGGTTTCTCACCCAAGGGCCATAAATTAAAAGAAGGTGATGGTAGAACTCCTGAAGGGACTTACTTCATTACGGGTAAAAATCCGCAAAGTCAGTTCCATCTTTCATTAAAACTTTCTTACCCATCAATTGAAGATCAGAAAAAAGCGAAAAGCAAAGGATTAAATCCTGGCGGTAATATCATGATACATGGTCTTGCCCCTCACCTTCAGTCAAAAGGCAAATGGCATGCCATGAAAGACTGGACCCTTGGATGTATTGCCGTCACTAATGATGAAATTGAAGAATTATTCAACTTAGCTGAAGTAGGGACAAGGGTGGTAATACTCCCCTAGTTTTTACACTATAAAAACCATATTTTGCGACAACGCTCAATCTCATAAATCTTCCAATACCAATAAAAGAATTATAGCTATCTTGCCGATATTATAGTCTTGAGAATCATTATCTTAGGCAGCTCATGAATATAAATAATTACAAGTTAGTATGTGTAGGTATGCTCAGTCTGATGAGTACTGATATTTTTGCCACCTTTGACGATAAACAAAAAGAAGAAATTGGTGTCGTTGTACGTGACTATCTCATTACACATCCAGAAGTCATTACTGAGGCGATTCAAGCCTTACAACAAAAAGAATCTAAAGCTTGGGTTGATAATGCAAAAAAAGAAATTATTGCTAACCAGGAGGAGATTTTTAGCAGCAATAGTCCAGCCATAGGTAGTGAAACCCCCAAATTCATCCTTGTTGAATTTTTTGACTATAATTGTCCTCATTGCCGAGCTATGCACTCAATGCTACAAGAGATAGCTGCTAAAAATAACGATTTACGATTAATTTATAAAGAACTACCTGTTCTTGGTGAAACCTCTCTTTTTGCTGCAAGTGCTGCTTTAGCATCACGCGAACAAAATAAATATCATGAATTTCATAAAAAATTAATGACAAGCGAGGGTACACTTAGTGATGAAAAAGTGCTTTCAATTGCAAAAGAATCTGGTGTTGATATAGAAAAACTAAAAAAAGATATGAAGAATCCAAAAATTATTCAAGAGCTTCAAGCCGTTCAAAAACTTGCAATTCAATTGGGTATTCGAGGGACTCCCACTTTTGTTATTGGACGCGCTCCAGGTACAAAAGAAATGACTGTTGATTTCGTACCAGGTGAAACCAATCAAGAAAATCTAATGAAACATATTAAAGGTGAGAATTAATTCCAGATTTCCTCCCCCTCTCTTCCTGACCAGAGTGAGGGGGAACGCTATTTAGATTTTTTGTAATACTAAAATCATTCTTCTTGATTCTTTTTCATTTGAAAATGGTATTGAAATATTCCAATCACCAATAATTTTTTTAATTTCAAACACTCCAGATAACGCGATAAGTGCTTTTATTTCCTGGTAACTATATTCACGCTGAGAACTGTGATCTACTATTTCGCCAGAATCAGTTGGTGTTTTAAATTTTAAACGAGCAGTCACATTTCTAATTTGTGTAATGGGATCAAAAGGGTCACGTTCATCACCCCACTGAAGTGAAACCGTGGTATCCCCTTCCGTATGCTCCCATTTTTCTTCCCATCTTTGTTCCCATTTTTCTTGCCATTTTTCTTCCCATTCTGCCAAGGTATATTTGCCGACGGCAAACAAATCAACAGGGTGTGGCATTTCAACTACATATACACCTTTTGGCGTAAGATTTTGTGCCACAGTCTTTAAATGTGCAAGCATATCTTCACTCGTTAAAAGATAACCGGTACTTACCATAAACATTGCAGCCAATTCGACAGGTTTATCTAGTTTAAAATCTCTCATATCTGCTTGAAAATAAGTAATCTTTGTGTTTTCTTCTGCGGCCTTTTCTAAGCCATATTCCACCATGTCTTTTGAGTAATCCAAAGCCGATGAGGCAATACCTCGTTTACTCATTTCTATGGCATTTCCTCCAGGACCTGCGGCAATGTCAAGAAATGAAGTCGGGAGCTTTCCATTCAAATTAAGATAGAGATCAATCAAGGTCTGATTTTCATTTTTAAGATTTTTAAAACGGAAAAGTAGATCGTAGAAATAGGCTTTAGAATAGAACTTAGTATGACTCACAATCGGTTATCCTTCGGAGATCTCATCGCTAGGTGTGTTTTAAAGGTGAGAATTTATTATTATTTGCGCCATTAATCAAATAACATTGCATAAATAATTGTTATATTACTTTCTTAGTGGCAAAATGTGTTGTTTTCTTTTAACCCATAGTCATAAAAAATGATAGAAAAAGATGTAATTATTATCGGGGCCGGTGCAGCGGGTCTCATGTGCGCAAGTATAGCAGCAAGCCGTCAGAGGCAAGTTACAGTGCTTGAACATGCTAATAAGCCAGGTAAGAAAATATTGATGTCAGGGGGAGGACGCTGTAATTTCACTAACTATCAAATTACCCCTGAAAAATATTTATCTCAAAATAAACATTTTTGTAAATCTGCACTAAGTCGATATACCCAATGGGACTTTATAGAGTTAGTTAAAAGATACAAAATCTCTTTCCATGAAAAAAAACATGGACAATTATTTTGCGATGAAAAAGCAAAAGATATCGTGAATATGTTGTTGAGTGAATGCGAAAAAAATAAAGTTCAAATAAAGTTAAATGAAAGTGTCACTTCTATCGAAAAAATAAATGATAATTTATTTTCAATTAAAACTGCGCAACAAGAATATCGCTGTCAATCTTTAGTTATTGCAAGTGGTGGGTTATCTATTCCAACCATGGGAGCCTCTCCTTTTGGTTATAAAGTGGCCGAACAGTTTGGCATCAACATATGGCCAACACGTGCAGGCTTAGTGCCAGTAACACTTCACCAGCACGATAAGGAACGCTTCTCTACCTTATCAGGAATATCAAATAACGCAGTTGTAACCTGTCAAAAACAATCTTTCAAAGAAAATATATTGTTCACTCATCGTGGATTAAGTGGCCCTGCAATCATTCAAATATCAAATTACTGGGTTCCTGGTAGAGAAATTGAAATTAATTTATTACCTGATATCAATCTTCTTGAAAATTTGAAAAGAGAACAAAAAAAATATCCTAAAAGAAGCTTAAAAGAATATATAAGTGAATATGTTAGCAAAAGAGTTGCTCAAGATTTTTTAACACCTGAAATGGCTGAAAAAAAATTACAATCAATATCCCATTCAGAATTCCAAGAGATTTCGAATATATTTCATCATTGGATAGTAAAGCCCAATGGCACTGAAGGATATCGTACGGCAGAAGTTACCTTAGGAGGGGTCGATTGTAATGCAATCTCATCCAAAACCATGGAATGCAACGATATAAAAGGCCTCTATTTCATTGGTGAAGTGTTAGATGTTACAGGTTGGCTAGGGGGATATAACTTTCAATGGGCTTGGTCGTCAGGTTGGGCGGCAGGACAAGTCGTATAATGAAATCTAAGGTTTATGCATTTGAGATACGCTATCTTTATCCACACCGTTCTCTTTAACTTCACTTTCTTTTTGTGATTTTTCCTCCAATGTAAATGATTTTTTTTCACTCTTAACAAATTTGTCTAAAGCAACTCCAAGAAATTTACGTGAACGTTGCTTACTTTGCGTTTTAAGATCAAATTCAGGTAAGTCAACTTTTGGCATTTTTTTGTCTTTTTCTAGTAGCGCTATAATCTTAGGTAGCTCTTCTTTAAAAACCGACTCATAGCCTCCATTTTTTGAAAGTTGATGAACAGCCTTAATTGCCTCAGATAAATTAAGAGGATGAGGACCGTCGGATTGAACTTTAAGTTGATGTAAAATTTCATTCATTATTTCAATTTTTGGATTGTTTTTTGAATTTTTATTTTTTTTAATAAGAGATTGAATCCTGACAGAAACAAGTGAACTTTCAATCTTAGACGCTAGGCTAGCATTTTCTGTATTGAATTTCTTTTTTAGACGCTCAGGTAGGCCTTGATATAATTCTAGTGTATTTTTCCAATCGGTACCGTCATTCTTGGATAGACTTTGATGACTTTTAATATAACTTTCAGCTATATAGTAAAACATATTTGCTCTAGGTATCTTTCCTTTTTTTTCAGCATCACTCATATCTTTAATCAGATCGCGCGCTTTATGATATCTCCCAGAATATAGGAATTTACGGTAAGCATCATGCGCGCTTTTTTTACACTCAATAACACTTTTTTCAGGAATTTTCTCTTTCGAACCAGATATTCTATCTGCTTGCAATACGCATAATATGCCTTCTACATTGCTTCTGGGATTAGAATATGAGCATGTTCCATGCATTTGTAGTTTATCGCCTGTTAATAAAATGGGATTATCATAGTCTACGACCTTTTGTATTACTTCAGTAATTTCATCAATACTATCAAAGCTACCTTGAGTAAATTGACTTAACAAGCTCTTAATTGTTGCCTCATCTGTGCTTTTTAAATCAAATATTTTTGTACATTCATCAATACGTCCTCCTGTTGGCAGGAAACGATCAGTTAAAATTAATTTGTCTTTATAAATTGCAAGACCTAGCCCGTGACCCGTCGTGCTAATAGGTAAAACAACGGGGTTATTTCCCTTATAGGCTGCATACCATTTTTCTTGACGTTCTCCTGGACTTTGAGTTTGTGTAGACGTCAATAGATTCATTGCATCATGTATAACATTAAAATCGGTATTAATTAAATTTTCTCTTTCAATATATTTTTTAAGTTCTATCTCTAATGCTTTTCTAGATTTCTTACCGCCCCAACCTTCAGTATAAACTGAAACAGTTTCATCATTTTTTCCTAAAGGAACAGGTATAACACCTCCCAAACCAAGAGAATTTCCTAGTTTTAAAAAAAATCCAACACCAAGAACATGACCATATTCTTTGACTGTATCCACATCTTTAAACCAATTTGCATTTAAATTATTATCTTGTAATATTTGTAAAACAGCACTCCTATCGACGGTTTTGCTGATCAATTCAAGAAAAGTAAAATTATTCCTATCTACTGCGGTAACATCAGCACCATTTTCAATTAACCATTTGATTGCCATTAAGTTGCCATAACGTGCAGCAGCCATTAAAGGAGTATCCATATTTTCATCACGTGCATTTAAATCGACATTATTATTTTTCATTAACTCGAAAATCTCTAATGTTTCATCGTCACGCCTGAGGGATTTGCATAGAGCATGTAATGGATGCACTCCATATTCACTGTCATCGTAAATATTAAGCCCCGTCATTTTATGAGTAATAAATGCAGGTACTCTGGAAATTTTATTCATCGCGAAAGAGTGCAATAGATCCGAATTAGCTTTGGAAAAATCGGCATTCCTTGCGGCTAATTTATGTAAAAATTCAATTTTTCCTTCATTAGCGCATATATATACTGGCGTTTCTTGTTTATCGTTATGTTGATTCACATCTATTTTGGAATGCTGTAATAACAAATCAAAAATTTCCATATTGGATTGTTTAATTGCACTCATTAAGGGGGTACTATTGTTTTTTACGTCATTGACATGCTTAAATCCATTTTTATCTAAGAATATCTTGATTTTACAAAGTTTCTCAATTTTTTCTCTAGTCCTACTTATCTCATAAGATTCTTCTTTCGTAATCGATTTCTTGTCACAGAGTTCTTCAAGAATATTTAATTGATCAAAGATTTCTTCGTCGATTGATTTCATAGCCAACCACATATCAAAAGTCATGTTTTTATGACAGTTGCACAAAGATGTTAGTTCAAGGTGTTTCAGTAAATGTGAGGTTACACGCAAAAAAAATGCACCCATAGGTGCATTTTTATATTAATTAGCTATTTTTAATTTTTTTCAGTGATAAGAGGGAGTTTAACTTTAGGCCAAGATTTAAAAGGAAATGGCATTTCATCAGTGTTGTAAGTAACGAAATTAAGAATATCACTAGCATAATGGCTCATTGTTTTTCCAAAATGCTGCAAATGTTCATTTGATTTTTTAAATATCAACTGTGATAAAAATTGAAAGAGAACAATGAAAAAGCTAACAAATATAGCAATGTAGCTGATGACCAAAAACAGCAGCATATAAGCCCCTCTGATCAAAATGGGTTTATATACAGATTCTTTAGGAGTTTGTTCAGAATGTGTTGTCATAGTCAATATTACCTAATCCGAGTTAATAATCCATCTACTAAGTATTAGTTTAGATTACGACCTATAAATCAATCAAATACTCCCCTTTGATACTGTTATTATTTTATGCATTCACTCTCCTGAAACAAGGGCCATGGATATTGGCATAAGATCTATACTGTAAGAAATACTTGATATCTGATCAAATTCAGGACATTGTCTTATGATATTCCATCCTAAATCATCTATATTAAAGCTTGATAAATTATCTCTATTTGATTGAAAGAAGCTTTCAACGCAATGTGCTGGGATCCCATCGAATTCAATTTTAGTCGAAACGGCTAAATATTGCGTGCCACCTGAAACTTGTTTTTTTTCTTCATTGGTTAACTGTTTCATTATTATTACTCCAAAATATTAAATAAATTCTACTTTACAAGGAGAAATTACATCCATTCGATCAAATAGTAGATCTAATTCATTGATTGAACATGAAGCTAATACTAAAGCTTCGAGTTGCTCTTCTGGTAACGATGAAGCATAGCCATTCTGAAAAGTTTGAACTAAGACGGCAAGACAAAGATCAGAAACGTCATTGGTTGGAATCATTTGTGTAATCACAAGATTCGCAGCTCCTGAAATGAGTTTTATTTCTGAAATATCAAGTGTTTTCATAAAATACCCTCTCTTTATAATTAAAAAAGTGACGTTAAAGCAAGTCTTGATGGTTTATCACTTGAATGATTGTCTATCTCAACAAGTTTCTGTTCTTTTTCAGATATTTTGCTATTTTTTTTCATAGATTCGTAGGCTGGTAATATCATTGTAAAGCCATCTTCATCAAGAGGGTCAATCTCTTCACTATCCGTTATATTCATGAGCTCAAATTCGGCAAATATTTCTTCTGCATTCTGTAATGATTGCTTTGGAGTATTTGCTGTTCTTTTAGAAATTAGTTTTTGGAATTGACCAATTTTATTACTAATATATTCGACAGCACTTGCTGCACTATAAGATGTAGGCGCTACTAATACCCCAACAACATACGAGCCATATTGATGCGAAAAAGA
Source organism: Gammaproteobacteria bacterium (assembly GCA_016191245.1). GTDB lineage: Bacteria > Pseudomonadota > Gammaproteobacteria > Berkiellales > Berkiellaceae > Berkiella. The sequence continues at coordinate 11,227 of JACPOY010000009.1, forward strand.
GGTAAGAAATTTTTTGCAAGGAGAAAAAAACATACCATATAACAAACTATCGGAATTTGGAACGCCAAATATAATTGTATATGCTTTGGTGAATAAACTTGAAGAAAAAGTGGCTGCAATAGGGCCGCCAAAATAAGTTCCAAGTAGTGTCATTGTAATTGCAAAAGAAACTTTATGAAAAAAATGGCTACTTTCGCTTTCGTTGCCTGATTCTTTATCATGCTGGACTTTTAACTGACTAGCACTTTCTTCGAATATTTTCTTTGTTTGTTCTTCAATTTTAGTTATTTCTTCGTTTGAAAGTAAAGGAAAGACTCGATGTAAAATATCAGAAAAATTCTCGTTTCTTAATGCATTTTCCAATAATTTTTGGATGTCATCAATTTGCGTCTTGTTAGGGCCACTTGAGGAAGTATCATTAGAATCTTCAGCAGATGAAGTACCTAAAAGCATGATTTACTCCTTAACTTTTTAACTACAACGACAACAATTATATCAATTGATGACAATATTTAATATAAGTTATAGATTAAGAAAGTTACTCCGATTACATTTTTCCAGTTAATATTAGTTTGTTTTTATCGCTTTTGCTGAGACGCTTAATATAGTATTCAGCTTTTGAGGCTTCAGATCTGGTTCCAATTAACTGTTGAAATACCAGTTTTAAAGGACCTTTACCACGCAAGTACTTGGCAGATTTTTTATCTTGAGATTGATGTTCTACAAATCTTCTTTGAACGTCAGTAGCTATCCCCGTATAAAGGGTTCCACTATGTGTTTGTACTAGATAGAGACTCCACGTTTGGCATTCTTTTTTTTTAAAAAGCAATTCAAAGCATGATCATCGACCATGCCAATGGCTTGCATGTAAGCATAGATAATAGTACTGCCAACAAAACGAAAGCCTCTTTTTTTAAGATCCTTCGAAATTTTATCGCTAATAAGTGTCTTGGTAGGATAATCTTTGGTATTTTTAAATGCATTCACAATGGGTTTACCACCCACATAAGCCCAAATAAACTTATCAAATGAGCCAAATTCTTTTTGTACTTCCAAGAACGCTTTAGCATTAGTCACTGTAGATTGAACTTTTAGTCTATTTCTTACTATTCCTGGATTTTCAAGAAGTTTTTTAATTTTAGCAGGAGTATATTTTGCCACTTTTTGTGGATTAAAATTATCAAATGCTTTTTTATAATTTTCTCTTTTATTTAAAATAGTTTCCCAGCTTAAACCAGCCTGTGCACCTTCTAATGTTAACATCTCAAAATGTTTTCTATCATCATGAACAGGTTTACCCCATTCCTTATCATGATAGGAAACATATAATGGGTTAGCATGATTTGCCCAAGAACAACGTGTTTTTGTTTTTTTTGCTTTCACAATTTAACCCAGATCTTTTGCCAACTCTTTAGTGAAGTAATTAATAATGAAGTCAGCTCCTGCGCGCTTAATACCTGTTAGCACTTCTAAAGCCACTTTATTCCCATCAATCCAACCTTTTTCGGCAGCTGCTTTTATCATCGAAAACTCACCACTAACATGATAAGCGCCTAAAGGAACATGAGGGAATTTTTGTTTTACGCGAAAAATCACATCTAAGTATGCTTGAGCAGGTTTTACCATAAGCATATCCGCACCTTCAAGCAAATCAAGCTCAACTTCACGCAATGCTTCCATACCATTAGCAGGATCCATTTGATAGGTTTTTCTATCTCCAAACTTAGGTGCACCTTCCGCTGCTTGCCTAAATGGTCCATATAATGAAGATGCATATTTTATCGAATAGCTTAAAATGGGGAGCTGATGAAAACCTTCGCTATCTAATCCATAGCGTGCTGCAGCTACTTGGCCATCTATACTTCCACTTGGTGCAATAATATCCGCGCCAGATTTCGCAAAGCTAATCGCTTGTTTAGCTATAATTTCCAGTGTTTTATCATTGTGGACATCTTTGGTTCCACGAAATTCTTCAATCACACCGCAATGACCATGATCGGTATATTCACAACAACAAACATCTGCCATGACCAGCATTTCAGGAGCGACGTCTTTCACTATTTGTATAGCACGTTGAACAATGCCATTGGCATCATAAGAATCAGAAGCTAATGCATCTTTATGTTCGGGAATGCCAAACAAAAGAACAGATTGAACTCCTAGTGATCTTAATTCTCTGATTTCATTGGCTAGTTTGTCTAAACTGAATTGAAATAGTCCTGGCATGGAACTAATAGGATCTTTTCTGTCCTGACCATATTTAATAAATAATGGCATCACAAGATCATTCAAATTTAATTCTGTTTCACGGATTAAATCACGCATTTGTTGATTTGCCCGCATTCTGCGAAGGCGTATATGAGGAAAATGACCAGAAGTTTGAAATTGATCTTTGGACATCATCGTTACCCATCATTAACCAAGAAATGGGATAAATGTACCCGAAGTTGCTTAAAAAGGCTATCATCAGACAATTCAGTATGTTGGCTGAATGGCTAAATAGATCCTCTTATCATCAAGAGGATCTATCAATAGCAGATCGTTATTTTTCTTTACTCTTTTTCTTGGGTTTTTCACTTTCTTTATCAGTGGTTTTGTCCGTTGTTTTCTCATTTTCTTTTTGATCTTGAGCTTGGGCTTCTTTTTCTATTTTAGTAAATAAAGCTTCAAATTTATCTTTATTTTTTTCTAATCTTTCACTTGTATAAGTTATTGAAGATTGTGTAATAGTTGGCATTTTTGAAAGAATTTTTTGGCCGACGGGAGATTGATAGAATGTTATTAAGGCTTGTATTTCTTCATCTGAAAAATTCTCATTAAATAATTTTATCAAATATTTATTGAAATCTTCTTTGTCAAGCACTTCATGATAGAGCTTTAATATTTCATCTTTATGCTTGGTAAAAATGGGATATTGTTGTATGAGTTGATCTGTTCCTGCTTCAATTTGTTGATCGATCATTTCATCCATTTTGACTGTTTTAATAAATTCTTGGATTTTAGCATCTTTTGCGGATTTCGTTTCTTCGCCAATAGCAATATTTGAGATAAATGCCAAACATATGCCAAGTGCTATTAAGAAATTTGTTTTTTTCATACCACACCCAATAATGAAATATCTATGTCACAATCATAGTCAATATTTTTTATTCGCATTATATAATTAGCAGTAAATTTATACAGATACCAGTGTATTTCAACTTAATTCAGGAATTTTAATAATGTTAGGATGATGTTCGATTAACTCAAAAAATCGTAAAAATTCTTTCATTTTCATGCTAAGGGTTAAATCATTTTGCAGAGGATGAAAATTCACAATCTCATGTTGTAAAAATTCTTCATCTAGTAAAAAAATGACTTCCTTTTTTGCATCATGCAACAAACCATAAGGAGTTACTGATCCCGGTGTTAATTGTAATTTTTGCTCTAATTCCTCTTTACTTGCAAATGATAAACCCCCTTTGCCAAATTTTTTTGAAAGTGTTTTAAGATCAACGCGTTTGTGTTCTAACACACTTACTAAAAAATAAGATTTTTTCTTATCCTTTAGAAACAAATTTTTACTATGGGCGCCCATAATGCTGGCGCTTAGATGCTTCCCCTCATCTACTGTAAAAATAGGCTCATGTTCATACATTTCAAAATCTAATTGATATTCATTTAACAATGCCACAAGGGCCAAATTTTTATTCATTACCAAACCATTATTTAGTTAACGGTATTAAAAAACTCATTTCAAGCTCTTATTATTTATATTATAATTCAGGCTTATTTTCGTTTGATCAATCTTTACTCGAAGCAATTTAGTTTTAGGCTAGGCGGCAAGGCTTCGAGCAACTGGAGTGTATACATAATACATGACAGTTGTGAGAAGTCGCAGACAACAACGCATAAAAGCAAATTGGAAAGAGTAAATATGCACTACCCAGCCAAAGAAGCCAAAGCTGTATTTTTTGATCTTGATAATGTGCTTGTTTTTAGTGAAGTCATGCATTTTCAATCTTGGCAAATCGTGATGCAACAAGTTGGCCGCGATCCTAGCCAACTTGATTTTCAAAGTTTAATTGGCATATCTGATTCAAGACAAGCCTGCATATTAAAAGAAAAATTTAGTATCGCATTAGATGCTGTTCAAATCTGGGAAATGAAAAGGAAAGCATTTTTTGAGCTCATTGCTCAAGGTTTTACTGCACCTATGGGTAGAAATCATTTTCTCGATAAAATATCAAATACTTATATTACAGCAGTCGTCTCTTCTTCAGGCAGAGAAGTGATTAAACAAGTACTAGAGGCAGAAAATATCAGCTCTCATTTTGAATTTATTATCGGCCATGAAGACTGCATCGAACATAAACCTAATCCAATGCCCTATTTATTAGCATTAGAAAAAACTAATTTACTGCCTCATGAAGCTCTCATCATCGAGGATTCCTATGCTGGAATAAAAGCAGCAAAAAATGCCAATATTCCTGTAATTGGCATTTTTAAAGATCAGACGCCTGATCAATTATTTGATGATGTGATATATTTTCATTCATTTGATGAAGTGAGTAATTGGTTTTTCAACCCTCTAAAAAATATTTCATAATCATTAGACTGTAGTTGGCAACCTAAGATACCAATATCATTCTTTTATCATTAAACAATCATGCATTTCTTGTTATGCTTGCAAGTTGAATCAGAAGACCTTGTTCATTTGCTGAAGGATATAGCATGAAGAAAGTTTGCAGCATCGTTTTAGTTTTTATGCTTGCTCATATTGGATTTGGGCATTGCCAAGAACATCGACCTAAAATTGGCTTGGTTTTAAGCGGTGGTGGCGCGCGCGGTGCAGCACATATTGGTGTTATTGAAGAATTAGAAGCACTCAATGTTCCCATTGATATGATTGTGGGTACAAGTATGGGAGCCGTCATCGGCGGTCTTTATGCTTCAGGTGTTCCCATTGAGAAAATCAAACAAGATTTTACTAATCTCGATTGGGAAGAAATATTTAGCTATAACATTAAACGTGAATATTTATATTACCGTCGAAAATTAGATACTGATATCTTTTTAATGAAAAATTTCCTCAATTACTCTCATGGCGAAATCCATCTACCATGGGGGATTATTACCGGCCAAAATTTGTATGAGATATTTAATTCATATTTATTGCCTAAAGAACCCATCTATGATTTTTCTCATTTAGCTATCCCTTTTAAAGCCGTATCCACCGATTTAGTTTCTGGAAAACCTGTTGTACTTGATCAAGGTGATTTAGCTTTGTCTATGCTCGCAAGCATGGCTGTTCCTGGACTTATTTCACCAGTCGATATGGGTGACTATTTACTCGTCGATGGTGGAGTGAGTGCAAATTTACCTATTCAAGTTGCAAAAAGTATGGGTGCGGATATTGTGATCGTGGTTGATGTGGGTACGCCATTATCGACAAAAGCACAAATTACTGATCTTAGAGGTGTTTTAGGTCAAATTACTAATATTTTAACTTATCAGAATGTCGTTACCAGTAAATCTTTTTTAACTCAACGCGATGTTCTGATTGAGCCTGATTTAAAAGATATAGAAACTTCGGATTTTGATAAGTTTGCCGAAGGCATTGAACCAGGTAAAATTGCTGCCATTCAAGAAACGCAAAAATTACAAAAGTTATCTTCAACATCGCATCATGATTACCCGCATTTTTATTCATTCAATTATTTTTCTTTAGATCGTGTTGTGATTAAGAATGAAACTTTCTTGTGTCCACAAACTTATTATGATTATTTAGATTTTGATAATATTGATGCTTCGCTTATTAAAGAAAAAATTGACTACCTTTACGGCTTAAGCATTTATGAGCGCATTTATTATGGTATTGAAAATGGTCCTGAAGGGAAACGGCTATCTGTTGAACCAAAAATAAGCTCTAATGATCCACTTTATTTTCAAGGTAGTTTACTCCTAGATTCAGATTTTCAAACAGTTAATGACTTTACTGTCATCCTTGGTATTACAAACCCTCAAGTAAACTCTTATTTAGGGGAATGGCGACTTTTAGGCAGAATTGGTAAAGGAAACGGACTTTTTGCTGAATATTATCAACCACTTGATGCTTCATTATCTTGGTTTGTTAATCCTTATGCTTCTTTTAATCGAGGACCTGTTAATTTCTTTTTTGATTACAATAGACTTGCTACAATTTTAGATACATCAAGTTTAATCGGAGTACAATTTGGAAAAACTTTTTCAAATGTAGTACGACTTAAGGGTTTTTGGGAATTTCAATATGATGATTTTACCATCAAAACAGGTTCGATTCTTTTACCAAAAACTTTTGAAAGAAATGGTCAAGCAGGAGTTGCTTTTGAATGGGATGCTATCGATAATTTATATTTTCCCCATCATGGCGTAAAAGGCGATGTTACGCTTTCAACCTACGATAAAGCACTCGGTAGCGACAATCATTTCTCACAACTTGTTATTAATAGTTTAAATGCGATTTCTCATGGCAAACACGCGCTTGCGTTTGGTGGTAAATTTAATCGAACATTAGATGGAGAGCCAAGTTTTAATTCTGGTTTTGATTTAGGCGGTTTATTTGGATTATCAGGTCTTTCAAATGGCGAACTTACCGGCTCTAATTCAGCATTAATAACTGGAATTTATTATTATGAGATTAATCAACTTCCTATTATCCCCAATAGACCAACTCCTGTATATCTGGGTGCGTCATTAGAAGGTGGTAAAGTCTGGGGGGAAACCAATTTGAGCAATAATGAATTTATCACCAGCGGTTCCGTCTTTATAGGGTTAGATTCAATATTGGGACCTGTCTACATTGCCTTTGGCATGACCGACAATGGTAGAAAAGCCGCCCACTTAGCAATTAGACCCGCCTTTAAATAAAGAGCAATTTAGGCTAGTATTCGTTTTTTTCGAGTACTAGCCCTCTAACAAAAGTGTTAGATAGAAAACTTATGTTATTTTATCTATAATTATAAACATGACTATCCTAAAAATTTTACAGTATCCCGATAAACGTCTAAAACGCGTTGCCGTTCCGGTTGAGAACTTTGATGCATCAATTCAAAAAGTCATTGATGATATGTTTGAAACGCATTACGCCACGCCTAATTGCGCGGCTCTTGCTGCAACTCAGTTAGATCTCGATATCCCGTGGCATATTACCGTTATTGATTATTCTCATGAAAAAAACCAACCCTTATGCCTGGTCAATGGGAAAATCACTTATCGTGAAGGCGAACAAAATGAATTAGAGGGGTGTATGTCGGTTTTTCCCCAGCATATTCATGAAAAAGTAAAACGGGCCATGAAGATAAAAGTGCAGTATCAAGATAGGCATGGTAATCCTCATGAAATTGAAGCTGAGGGCTATTTTGCGAAATGTATCCAGCATGAATTAGATCATCTTGATGGTCATGTTTATTTGGATCATTTGCACAAGATCAAAGTTGAGCGCATTGCACGCAAAGTGAAAAAGCTTGAGCGTCAGGCGAAGAAAGAGAAATAACGATAATTAGGCGGATATTAAGCTATTTGCTGTGTGAAAACCAATCATGCCAATCAGTTCGCTCGAACAATGAGCAGTTCCTGCCAATTTGTCGTATAGGCGGGTGATATATTTTCTTGATGCATGCCCCATGCTTTTCTCACGCCGCAAACGGCAAATTGGATAGTTTTTTTGCCGTACTTGTCGTTTATCTCATCCAGGGCATCCATTAAAACTTTATTATTTAACTTATCATGATCAATAAAAAAGTCTTCTTGACTCGTATTGTTTGAAACAAGATCTAGCAACATTATCCCTGCTTTTTTGTATTGGTATCCTTGACGAAAAATCGCTTGCAAACCCAAAACGGCTGATTTAAGAATGACAACGGTATTGTTTGTTTCTTTAACAAATTTTAAACAAATAGAGTTTGAATATTGCGAAGCCATTTGACTAAAAGGATTTGTTCTTACAAATACCATGATGCCACAAGCATAGGAATGTTGTCCTCGCAGCTTTTCTGCGGCAATTGTCGCAAAATTGGTCACCGCTTCTCTTAAATCATTAAATTTTTCAATTTTGTAGCCAAATGAACGCGACACCAAAATATTTTTGCGTGGTGCTACTTCTTCAAGATCAAGACAGGATGTTCCCTGCAACTCAAGTACCGTTTTTGCTATCATGACATTAAATTTTTTACGCATCTCAATAGCAGATGCATTGGCTAAATCAAGCGCATTACAAATACCTAATTGCCTTAATTTACTGGACCATTTGCGCCCTATTCCCCATATATCTTCAACATCAACATGCATTAACTTTGCTTTTGCATCAGATGCTTGACGAAATACTTGCACACCACCAAGATATACTTGACGTTTAGCAAAAAAATTCGCAATTTTTGCTAAGGTTTTGGTGGGGGCTATGCCAACAGAAACAGGAAGACGTGTACCTTGTAAAATATATTCGCGGATCTGTTTACCATATTCGGTTAAATCCCACTTTTCATAGCCCTTTAAACCCAGAAATATTTCATCAATAGAGTAAATCTCGTAATCTGGAGAAAAGCCGGATAAAAGTGTCATCACACGTCCCGACATGTCACCATATAGCCGAAAATTAGAAGAAAGCACGACCACTTTATTTGCTCGTACCAAATCCCTTCTCTGGAAAATAGGCTCGCCCATTTTAAATCCTAAGGCTTTAGCTTCATTAGAGCGCGCTACCACGCAGCCATCATTATTAGATAACACGACCACAGGCTTACCCTCTAATTTGGGGTTAAACACGCGCTCACAAGACACATAGAAGTTATTGCAATCGATGAGAGCAAACATGCGTTTCACTCCTCATTTATCAATGATTACTGTGCAGATATCAAAACTATAGCGCGGACAAAGAAAGCGGTCAAGGATGTTAGTTGAATCTCAAACTTTTCCTACCAATAAATGGATAGGCAGTATCATAATTTTAGGTTGGTCGATATCACCCCAAGCGTTTTGAAGGGATGCTGTTATTTTATCAACAGGGTTTTGTTGTTTTTGCTTTTGATATTCTTTCACTCCAGACCAGGTATTAAGATAGCCTAACAGTTGCTGCAACGTGACAACTTTATTGATAACAAAGGCTGGTGGAGATATCCGTTGAAAAGGAAAAGGAATAGTGCAGTATTCTTCTTCGACAAATTTTCTTTCTTTAGGCCAATACTTATCGCCCAAAATATTTACATAAAGTCTTCGAATAATCGGATCTACAGTGGATGAGATATTGCCTAAAGAATAAGACCAAGCAGCAATAATACCTCCGGGTTTGGAGACACGTTTCACCTCTTGATAAAACTCATCAAAATTGAACCAATGCAATGCTTGAGCAACAGTAATTAAATCAACACTAACATCTGGAATGGTTGTCTTTTCTGCCGGCCAACAATGATATGAAACGTTTGCTATTTTGGGAGCAACATCAAGTTGTCTCTGGTTGATATCACTGGCAATAACGTGTTTGAATCTTTTTGCTAGCGCTATAGCCGCTTGGCCTGTACCTGTTCCGCAATCCCAGGCTACCTCAGAGGATGACACTAAACTCATTAAATATGTAAATAGTTCTTCGGGATAATCTGGCCGAAACCTTTGATAACTTTCGGGTTTATCAGCAAAATGTTCAATAAAGCTCATAACATTTTTAAAACAAGGGTTACTGCTTTAATTATAGCTTTTTCTCGAACTTTCGCTCTACCACCTGAAAATCGATAATCCTGAGAATGCGTTTTAAAACTTTTTCCTGCCACAGCAATCCAAACCAAACCCACAGGTTTTTGTAAAGTACCACCGGTGGGTCCTGCAATACCAGTAATGGAAACACTTATTTGCGCAGCACTCATGATGAGAGCTTTTTCGGCCATCTCAATAGCAACTTGCTCACTGACAGCACCAAATTGCTCTAAAGTCTCAAGGCCTACCCCTAACATCCGGTTTTTCGCTTGATTACTGTAAGTGATATAACCCTGCTCAAACCAATCAGAGCTCCCAGAAATAGAGGTGATCCAATAACTCAAGCCCCCACCCGTACAGGATTCAGCTGTTGTAATCTTCCAATGGCGACTTTTAAGTTTATTCCCAAGCTCAGCCGTTAATTTTTCCAGTAGCAAGAAGCCTCCTAAAAATAAATATCCTCTAAACTTACAATATATCATGCAAGGACGAAAAAGAATGCCAAGATTAGAGGCATGGCCAGCGCTACAAAATCCCATTTTTAGAATGCTATGGACAGCTTCATTAGTATCTAATATTGGCACCTGGATGCATGAAGTTGGCGCATCATGGCTAATGACCTCGTTAACCACAAAGCCAATGTGGGTTGCGCTAGTACAAGCAACAACCTCTCTATCAATCTGTATACTCGCCATTCCTGCAGGTGCCTTAGCCGATATTGTTGATAGAAGACGCTATCTGATTGTGTTACAGGCAAGCATGCTAGTGACTGCAGCCATCCTGGCAACAGTGACCCTTACGGGCAAAATGTCACCTGAATTATTGCTTTTCTTAACCTTTTGTCTTGGCGCGGGTGCTGCCTTGAGTACGCCTACCTGGCAAGCCATCATCCCAGAGATAGTTGAGCCCAAAGATCTATTCTCAGCTGTACTTCTCAATGGTGTATCAAATAATATCTCGCGTGCGATTGGTCCTGCATTAGCGGGACTCATTATTGCAGCAATGGGATCTGGGGCGGTCTTTACTATCAATGCGCTATCATTTTTTGGCATTATTTACGCGCTCAAACGTTGGAAACGAGAGCCCAATGAAAGTACCTTACCGGCAGAGAGGCTGTTTAGTGCCATTCGAGCCGGAATAAGATATGTCAAAGGCACGCCAACATTGCAAAATGTCATGGTCAAATCCTGCTCGTTTTTTTTCTTTTCCAGTGCAGCCTGGGCATTGATCCCTTTAGTTGCACGTCATGAATTAAAAAGTGGACCACTAGGATTTGGACTTTTGCTGGCAAATCTTGGGTGTGGCGCTGTTTTAGGAGCATTTGTTCTAACAAAATTACGTGTAATGATAAAAATAGATCAACAAATTCTGATAGGTGCTGTTTTATTTACTATTACTAATTTGCTGCTTGGATTAGTGCAAAATTTTTATATTGCATGTTTTGCCATGTTTTTAGGTGGATTTGCCTGGACTTCTGTCGGATCAACGCTCAACACAGTTGCACAACAATCTATTTCATCATGGGTGCGCGCACGTGCTTTATCTGTTTATCTGATGATTTTTTTTGGTAGCATGGCCCTTGGGAGCGTTTTTTGGGGATGGATAGCAACCCATTTTACTATCTCTTTAGCTCTTATTAGCGCAGCAATAGGTTTGATCATTGCAAACCTTATTTCATATCATTTTACTTTAGATGGCACACAAATACCGGATCATACACCAACCAAAGATTCACCTGCCCCGATTGGTCAAATTCAAGTGGAACATGAACAAGGACCCGTCATGATCACAGTTGAATACAAAGTAAAGCAGGAAAACCAAGAAAAATTCACTTATGAAATCCAATTTTTAAGACGAATTCGTTTACGCGAAGGGGCTTATTTTTGGTCACTATTTCATGATATTGATGATCCTGAACGCTATCTAGAATGTTTTATGGCAGAGTCGTGGCTTGAACACTTACGATTTCATGAACGAGTTTCCATCTCAGATAGAAAAATCCAAGTAAAAGTAGCCGCCTTTCATGAGAGTTCATCACGTCCTAAAGTGACACATTATATTGCAGACAAAGTACCACCAAAAAAGAAAATTTAAGCTGATATAGAAATTCCAATTAATTTTCCTATCATAAAAGTAATACCCGCCGCGCTTAATCCAAAGATAACTTGTCTCATCCCTGAATAAAAAGCGTTTTTTCCCGTAAATAAAGTAATGCATGCTCCAATTGCAAATAAGCCAAATGTACTCGCTGCCAAGCTTGCCATGACAGCAATATTTCCTGAGATCAAAAAGAAGGGAAAAACAGGGATAATGGCACCAAAAGCGAAAAGAAAAAATGAAGTAAAGGCTGCCTTCCAAGCCGAACCACCGAGGGTGTCTTTATCAATCCCTAATTCTTCACGCACTAAAGCATCAAGTGCAGTTTCTTTGTTTGAAAGTACTTGTATCGCTAATTTTTTTGCATCAGCTTCTGTCATGCCTTTTGCTTGATACAAAATAGCAAGTTCGTTCATTTCTTCTTCAGGTGAATTTTCAAGCTCTTCGGCTTCGATTTCAACCTGTCTTTGGTAGAGCTCACGTGAACTTTGCACTGAAAGCCATTCGCCCAATGCCATTGAAATCGAACCGGCAAGTAATCCTGCAACGCCTGCTACAATAATCTGGCTGTGACCACTGGTAGCTCCTATCACCCCCATGACTAGACTCATATTAGAAACTAAACCATCATTTGAGCCTAATACGGCTGCTCTTAGTTCATTTCCCCCTACCCCTTTGTGTTTGCCTTCAAATTGTGTGAGCAGCGTTCCGCCAACATTGATATTAGAATGTTGGCTTAAATTTTGAATAATATTTAAATGTACATTTTCAAGACCCGTAATTTTTTCACCACTCGCCTGCTTTTTTTCTATAGCCGACTTGGACATTTGATATTCAACTGCAGTCAAATGCGACATAATAAATTCAAAACCAAAATAATGTGCTAACTTCACTTGTAAACGGGCTCGAAAACTCGGAGGAGGTAAAGCAAAATCAGGTTTTTTACTTCGAATTTTACTTAATACTTTTTGTGCATGACGGCTTTCAATTTCTGACATCTTCATAAAAATTTGAGATGATGCATTATCATGATGATGTTCAGCTAATGATTTATATAAATAAGCTGTATCTACTTCAATTTGTAACTGTTGTATTTGTTTTTTTAACATTATAAGTTCACTTCAATATTGCTTTTAAGGCTTAATAGCGACTTTTAATACACCGTCTCGTTGATTTGCAAATAGATCATAAGCCTCTTCAATTTTGTCTAATGAAAATTGATAGCTTTGCCTCCTCATTGAGCTTGATGACTATCAAGGCAGGAAAAACATTGCCCACATGGGGTAATTGCACCCGCTATTACCCTTTGACCTATTTGATTTCCGCTGACAGCACTTCCCAACTCTTCAATAATCCCCACAGGTTCATGCCCTATAGTTAACCCAGGCTTAACCGGATATTCTCCCTTGAGAATATGCACATCCGTGCCACATATCGTTGTCGTGGTGATTTTTACAAGCGCGTCGGTTGAACCCACTTTAGGGATCGGTTTTTCATCTAAAATAATTTTTCCAGGTTTAATAAATACAGCAGCTTTCATCATTCGCATGGAGTCCACCTTAGATTAATCGATTTACACCATATTATAGCTTGCCAACGAAATGGCCATAGCCATTTTATTTCAAAAGAAGCATTTTGGATGTGCTCTAATAATGAAATCATTTCAATTTTACGAAAGGCTCTTAATACTGATAATGGTCCATCATGTTTTGTTATATAACTAAAACCAAATATATTTGTGATGAGACGGATCCCAAAATATGCCAACCAATGGCGATGCAGATCATTAATGATAATGGCAGTTTTGGTGCTCAAGCATAAAGTAGTGATTAATTTTATAATCTCTTCATTACTCAAATGATGGCAAAGGTGATTAATAATAAGAATGTCATGATTTTCGTTTAAGGTTTGATTTAAAATATGATGAGTTTTGAATTGAATATTAGAATAATCTAAAGATGATTGTCTTGCATAGTTAATAATTTCTTGGTTTGCATCCAGACCGATTAATTTGCTGTTGATCCCTTTTTTAGCAGACCATTTACTAATATATCTTAAGGTATCTCCACCGCCACAGCCGATATCAGCAATGACAACAGGTTGATTGTTCAATTGACTTTGAACTATTTTTTGAATGGTTTTAAATAGAGAACGATTGAACCCAAACCATAAATTCAGAGTGGCCATTTCTTGTAAATTATGTATTAACGAAGGAGAAGAAAACGCTAAATCATCAATTAATTCTTTTTTAGAGCTACGATATTTAAACATATCTTAATGTCAACACCATGGATTCTAAAGTTAAACCGGGCCCAAAAGCACAGCAAAAAGCTCTTTTGTTATGATCAATCTTAGTCATATGTTGCATCAATTGTTTAAGGACAAAAATAATGGTAGCAGAAGACATATTGCCAAATTTTCGTAATACTTCATAAGAAAATTGATTATCTTGTGGAGTAATATGTAGAGCATTTTCACATACTTCTAGTATTTTTTTACTACCTGGGTGTATAGCAAAGTAAGTAATATCTTTCATTTTCATTTCTTTTCGATTTAATAATTTGTCTACAAATTTTGCAATGGCGCCTTCAATTAATTTTGGAACATACGAAGATAATTTAATATCAAATCCAAAGTTCCCAATATCCCAAGTCATTTCATCGCGGCCTTCGTCAAGGATATCACAATAAAAATCACTCAGAATGAAAGTAGATGTTGCCTGACTGTTATTTTCTATCAGTAAAGCACCCGCACCATCAGAAAATATGCCACTTGAAATAAGATTATCTAATGAACTACTTTTTTGAAAATGAATGGTACATAATTCAACGCTAACCAATAATACTTTGGCATCAGTTTGCGATTTGCAAATGGCATAGGCTGCTTTAATAGCATTAAAAACACCATAACAGCCCATAAAGTTAACAGTTGTACGTGATACAGAAGGAGAAAGTTCAAGTGCGTGAAGGATTTGAATATCAAGCCCTGGGGCAGACATGCCTGTACAACTGACTGTAATCACATGCGTGATATCTCGCTTGTTTATTGCATGGTCTAAGAAACATTCTTCAATCGCTGCTAGTGCTAAAGGTAAAGCATTTTCTTGATATATTTTCATGCGCGCTTGGGTACTTGGGAAATCTCGAGTAAGATCATTATTGAAAAACGTTAATTCTTGTGTCGATTTAATAAAATCTTCTAAAACACTATGACGAAATTCAATACCTGCTTCTTTATAAATTGTTTTCAATAAACGTCGTTCAATTTTATTCAACGGAAGAATTTTAGACATGAAATCAATCACTTTAGATTGTGATTGACAAAAACGCGGCGTCGCATTCCCTATTGCCGTAATAGCAACTGTCATAATATGTATAACCTTACCCTGGTACAACTATCCTTTTTTCTTATTTTGTATGAAATGACAATATATTGAAATAATTAATTTTCAAGGTAGGTAGATTAATAAAGAAGAAAACCCCAAAGCGTGGTGTTTATACTGTGGGGTGACTAAGATTATTTTTTTGAAGGTATTGGAGATTTTTGAGTTCTATTCCCCTTAGGTTTAGGAGCTACTTTAGAAACATCAAAAGTATTCTCAGATTTAATTTCTTGTTCGGTTTCATTAAATTTAACCTTTTCAGGAATGCTCTGTACTTCTGAATTTTGAGATTCGCTCGCTTGCGCTATTGGGGTTTTTGATGAGGTTGAACAAGCAGATAAAAATATAATGCTCAACATCAATACTATTTTACTAACTGACTTCATGATGTTTAACCCATTATCGTAAAAGAGGTTATTTTATAGCATAAAAATAGAAGATCAATAAAATTAGTTGAATTTTTCAATAAAATGAGCGAATTTTCGCCCCTATTCCCCAAACCTCACTGACCTCATGGAGATACTAGAATACTCAAATCCTTGATAGGGAAAACTGATTTTATCGTTATTATCACTTACCCCTAAAGCATAAATTAAAGGCAAATAATGCTCCCAAGTGGGCACTGCCAAACATTCAGGAGAATTTCCATTAATTTTTAAATCAATAATTTTATTAAGTTCTCTATTCTCTAATGCCGTTTTTATATAATCATCAAAAGTCACCGCCCAATCATATGGTTCAGCATTGGCTCTCCTATTCATCACACGCAGATTATGAACGATATTGCCACTGCCAATAATTAGGATCCCTTGTTCTCTGAGTGTTGATAATTTGTGCGCTAATTCAAAATGCTGAGTTAATGATTTATGGCGATCCATACTTAATTGCAGAACTGGAATATCCGCATATGGATAAAGATGTCGCAAAATTGACCATACCCCATGATCCAATCCTCGTTTTCTATCTAAATTGCAATCGTCAGATATTACTCTTTGGATCTCTTTTGCAAGCGTAAGCGAGCCTTTGCAGGGATATTGGATTTGATATAATTCATCTGGAAATCCATAAAAGTCATGAACAGTAGTTGGATCTTCTGCAGCCGTAAGCCATACTCCATCTGTCTCCCAGTGAGCAGAAATAACCAAAATTGCTTTTGGCTTTGGATCTAGCGATTGAGCTATATTTTTCAAAGTTTGAGTAAAGGGACTATCAGCAAGGGTATTCATTGGACTACCATGACCAATAAAAAATGTAGGCATCTTTTGCCTTAGATTCAATTGGTTAGCCACATCCCCTCCTTATGTTTTCAATGTGCAAATGTAATGTATTTATAGGATGTGACAACGTTCACTATAATTCGTTTAATTTATTTTTAGCTGTACATACACTCAACGCATTGGTAGCAAGCTTACTAAAAGATGTCTATTCAGAAAATACTATAATTATGATAAGTTTCAGACAATGCCATTGATGGCCATTTTAATGATGACAATAATAAGATAGGGAAGGTTACGTTGCGTTTTAATATCAATATTAATATGCAGATAGTAAAAACTGCTCAAAGCATTTTGTTCTCGTTGCTACTTTTTTCCCCCTTAAATGTAAATGCGGATTCAGCATCCGAATGGGAATACGCTCAAAAGGCTAAAATCATTAAATATTTGATTGGTTCTGTTAATTGGCCAGCTGGTACATTAGCAGATGGCGCCGTGAATGTTTGTTTATTAGGCAAATCAGCTGACATGAAGTCAATAAACAATATTCATGGAAGTGTAGTTAACAAACATAAGATTATTGTCAGAACAGCATCCAATCTAAAAAAAGCACGCGAACACTGTCAGATGGTTTATGTTTTGAATTCCGAAGCGAACAATACCAAAAAAATAATTAAGGAATTTACCAATAAGCCAGTCTTACTTTTAGGCGATATGGATCACTTTGCGCAAAATGGTGGTTCAATGAACTTTATTGTTGTAAAGGGAATTGTCGCAATCACAATCAACGTCGAAACATTAAAGCAATCACATTTAGAATTTGATATGAAAGCTTATAATCAAGTAACAGTCATTCCTTCAGCCGAGGAGTTGCAGTAGCACTTATCATTGTGGAGTTTGCCCCCAAATTTTCGTGCAATTGCGACCGCTTGTTTTTGCTTGATACAAAGCCTTATCTGCATGTTCAATTGAAAGCTCAACAGGTGAATGTTCGTCCAATAAAGTGATTCCACCAGAAACAGTTATATAAATTGGCTCAAGGCCATCAATTTCAGTCGGATGTGAAGCTATATAATTGCGTAGATCATCAATAATAATATTGCCTTGATTAATATCTGTAAAAGGCATGCAAATCAAAAATTCTTCTCCGCCAAAACGAAAAATTTTGTCATAACTTCGAATATTATTAATATAATGATGAGCAACTGTTGACAAAACTTTGTCACCAACTTGGTGACCATATTGATCATTCACATTTTTGAATAAATCCAAATCAATCATTGCTAGGCAGCATGGTTTGTTTTGACGTCTTGTAATTTCTTGTTGTTCTCGTAAGTTTTGTAAAATATTAACACGATTAATAGCACCCGTTAGAGGATCACGATTATATAATAAATTTTGTATTTCATTTTTAAAAGCAACTATCTCAAGTCGCAATTGATCCAACACATTAGCAAAATGATCAAATTCAAGTGGTGTGATATTTGACCCTACTGAATTGGTATTTAATAAACCGGCTGCTTGATAATGCATCTGTTGATGTGCTTTTCCAATCGCGGTGAAACCTTCATGTTCTGCAATTTTTTTAAGCGTATCATCATCACTATAGTACCATTGACCAAATCGGCATTGTTTGTGTGCATCTGCACGCAAATCATGCTTATCACAGGGAAGTCGGCAAACAAGAATACGAATAATAGCATTATGCCATTGTTGGTGATGATATAGTGCTTGATCGAGTTGAGCTAAAATCTGTTGAAGCTCGTCATGATTAATTTGATTTAATACAGACATGTTCTCTACCTCTATACACTATTTGTATAAAAACTTAGTCCAATTTATCGTCTGCAACAAGTTAAAATTATTGAGATTGAGTATATACGCAGTAAATGTAAAGTAAGATGCAGGCTCTTTTTCAAGAACCTGCATCGCAATGATTAATAATACAATACCGTCGTAGTCGTCATGGTAGGCATATATAACGGCAAAATATCAACGATTGGCAGGCTTTGAACATGTTCAATTGTTGTAAATAAGCCGATATCTTCTCTCCAAGAATAGGTATCCCATCCTACGATTTGCTCAGTCCAACCAACTAGGGTATAGCCCGGAATTGAAGCTGGATATACTTCAGTAAGATCGGTTGATAATCCACCTGAAACAGTTGCTAATTCATTTTGTGTTAATTCACGAAACATAAAAAATCCCCTTTTTGTAATTTCGCCCAAACTACTTAAATTGCAGTTTGTTGCGTGAGGGATATGATACTTTGTGAAGATAATTTTTTCTTGTTACTTTATTAGTTTTTATCATAATTATGATACCTTTCATCGGATGCCATGCATCAGTTATCCAACTAATTATGGATTAATTAAGGTAAAATGTAATTTTAGATCCACTTTTTGCGTTTAAAAAATAAATAAGGTAGGAATGCAGTCGCTAACATGGCAAGAATGGCGATAGGATATCCATAGATATAATCGAGCTCAGGCATGTGATGAAAATTCATACCATAGATACTAGCAATAAGCGTTGGTGGCATAAAAATCATCGCAAGTACAGTAAAAATTTTGATAATTTGTGTTTGTTCAATATTAATTAAACCTAATGTTGATTGTAATTGAAAATTCAGTTTTTGGGTAAGGTGTTCTCCATGCCTTGATAAAGTGGTAATATCTTGGTTTAAGGTTTGAAACCTTTTCAAATCCGTTTCTGCAAACGATTGATGCTCAACATCTTTAATAAAAGCGATTAATAAACCCAAACTTTGAAGACATTGATAACCTTTTCCTAGCAATGATTGCAAAAAGTTAATTGATCTTAAGATTTTGTTTAATCTCTTATTATGTTCCGAAGCTGCTAGTTTTTCAGTACTACCCACTAAACTCATTGCTAACTCGTCAGTTTTTTCACCGATCAATTCAAATATATCAGCAACTGAGCCAACAATTTTTCTTAAAATGAGTAAGAAAATATCAAAGTTATCTTGAACATAACATTTACGATGTTCAATTGTTTCAGCAAAAGTTTGAATTGGATTTGGATCGGAATATCTTAAGGTTATTAATTGCTTTTCGGTTAAAATAAAAGTCACCACATGGCCTTCTGGCACAGGTGATGCTTTAGTCACAACGTTCACAGATAAAAAGATGGCATCATTTTCAACATAAAATCGATTAGAAAATTCAATTTGATACATCTCATGATGTAAAGGAAGCTCAATTTTAATTTCCTGTTCAACCACGTCCCTTTCTTCAGCTGAAGGAGCTAATAAATCTATCCATATGGCCTTGCTAAGCATTTCTTGAGATTTCATTAATGCATCGCTAGGACCAATTTCAAATTTAGTTAACATCCAACCCCCTCTTTCTGATATTTATATAATAGCTGATTATTAAAAGTTGTATCTGCACACATTATCTTTTTTTGATAATGGTATAACCGCTAATAGTTAGCTAATAGCTTTTTATCTATACTGTATTGTATAACCCCACTAAGTTATGGTACGTTTGATTAACTTTGTAAATAAGCGATCTTTTATGTTTAAAGAAGCAACCCTCATTATTATTATTAGCGTGGTGATTATTCGCCGCGTGGGGTTGTTATTGCTTAAGTAAAAATCAAATAAAGCAAAAAGCCCCCGCCAAAACCGGGGGCTTTTTTTTTGGAGTAAGAAAAGTTGGAGACCGAAAATGACATCAAATAGACAATACCTACCGTGGTTAATGTGGTTCTTTCCGCTTGCATTTTTTGGTTTTCAGTTTATTTTACGCCTTTTTCCAGGCCTCGTGATGCCTGAATTCTTAGTAAAATTTAATATCAGTGCCACAGATTTTGGCTGGTTTGCTTCTCTTTACTATCTAGGCTATGCCGGAATGCAGATCCCCATGGCATTATTATTGGATAAATATGGCCCACGTAATGTCATCTCTTTAAGCGCTATGTTATGCGCTGTTGCGGTTTGGTTATTGCTCTTTTTTGATTCATGGCCTATTGCGATGTTAAGTCGATTTTTAATCGGGGTTGGCTCAGTGGTAGGCTTTTTAGGCACCTCTAAAGTCATTTCACAATGGTTTACTAAAGAACGTTATGCAAGATTAGTAGGACTCACGTTTAGTTTCGGTTTATTAGGCGCACTCTATGGTGGCCGCCCTGTCAGTATGATGATTGAATCCATGGGTTGGGAAAAAGTACTGGGATTACTTGGTGTTGTCGCCTTCTTGCTTGGCTTGTTTAACTTTAGCTTCGTACGCAATAAAGTAGAGCAACAAATCAAACCTGAACCCATTCTTGCCTCATTAAAACAACTTATTTCACATCGTTCGTTACTTATCTTAGCCTTTGCCAATTTTTTAATGGTAGGTGCACTGGAAGGTTTTGCAGATGTGTGGGGCGTTCCCTTTTTAATGGCCGCTCGTGATTTATCAAAAGTTGATGCTGCAAGCATCACCTCATGCATTTTTGTGGGTATGCTATTTGGTGGTCCACTTTTAGCCTATTTTTCCGAAAAGTTTAAAGCTCATTATCTGGTGACAATGATTTCGGGATTTTTAATGGCTATGCTGATGGCCTGCGTTTTATTTTTCAACCAAGAACTATCACAAAGCGCATTAATGATTATCATGTTTTGTATCGGTTTATTATGCTGTTATCAAGTGATTGTCTTTGCCATCGGCGCGGAACTTGTTCCGGCGCCTTTAATGAGTATCACTATCGCTTTTTTAAATTGTATCAATATGCTAGGAGGCTCATTCTTTCATAGCGCTATTGGTAATTTGATGGATTTCTTTGAGCAAGGAACGGTGATTGAAGGAGTAAAAACCTATTCTCTTGAATCCTATGTCTATACCCTTGCGCTCATACCCATTGCTTCACTTTTAGGTGCCACACTGGTGTGGTTTAGCAAAAGAAAAAGTATGCGGGAACTTACGCGTCAAGAGAAAGTTGTTGTTTGACCTATCAGGTATCTATGGGAAATGAGCCTACAATATAATTATGAGAGGAGCATTTCCTTATAGGAGGAAATATGGAAAATTCAACACAATGTGGTTCTAGACTGTGTGTAGGTGCACTGGGCGTAAGCGTTGGTGTACTGAGTGCGCTGATGGTGCTCATCGTTGGTTTGCTTGCACATTTTGTACACTATGGACAAGCTTGGGTAACCTTAGCTTCATCCGTTTATATAGGGTATGCAGCAACTCCTGTAGGCATCGCTATTGGTGTTGTATGGGGATTTGTAGACGGCTTTATTTGCGGTGCTATCATCGCTTTCGTTTACAACTGTGTTTCTAAATGTTGCAAATGTAAATGCTGCAAACCCGATGCTAATAAAACGGTATAGAACGTAATGTATCAATAGGACAAGATGCATCTTAACAAGATAAGATGCTTAGATATCTTTATTTCTCAAAACACTTTATCTTTTGTGAAATAATCTCCAGCCGCAAATGCTAACCCTTCGTCTTACTTTATGACCCCTTCATCCTTATGTGAGTTATTTGACTCATTTATGTGATAGAATACTCACTCACTTAATATAAACATTTTGGGGTCAATCATGTTACAACAACAATTTCCAAATACAGTCGCGCCTAACAGTCCTTTGACGTGGTGGCAACAATTAAAAAATGCTGTTTCTTCAGCTTATAGCGGCATCATTGATAAAATTAAAAGCCCTTTTCAAGGTTTAACCCAGTATTTTCAAAATGATGAAAATCCAGATTCAACAGCACTACATAAATTACGCGCTAATCAGTTTAATCTGATTGAAGCAGAAGATAAAAAAGAAAATCCTGATTTTGTGAATGTTGCAAAATCAATCACCGCTGATACCAAGAAATATATGCAAAAGATCATTGATGAGGAAGTCAAAAAATTAGGAAAACCACCATGCAAATATAGCGTGATAACATTAGGCTCGATGGCAAGACAAGAATGCGGCCCGGTGACTGATTTAGAAATCGGTATTTTATATGATAAAAAAGATGTCGCTTCATATAAATATTTCTCTCTACTTTCACAAAACATTTCTGATCGCTTGTTTTTGCTAGGTGAACATCCAGATATCGGTCAAAAAGGGTTGCGCATGGATGAAGCAGACAATGCGCCTCCTCATTTACGTTATGCCTATCGTAATATCACGCCAGAACAAGCCAAAAGCTTGATGAAAGAAGCTATTCTCAAACGAGATAGAAAGTTAATTCCCTATGAAGGCAGTCGTCCTTATTTAGCAACAGCTGATGAATTTGCTGATTATTCAAAACCTGAATTCAAGCAAGACATCGCTTTACTTAGAAAACAAAAAGAAGCGCAATTTAAGAAAGAATGGGACAAGGCTCAAAAAGATCCTAAAAATAAAGCTAAATTAAAAACGTCCGCTGGAAGAAAAGAAATCCAATCAGAAATTAATTACTGGTTAGATCAAATGTATCGTCCCTTTACAACCAGAGAATTAGGCATTGCTAATCAAGCGGGTAAAAAGTTAGGACGAAATATGGCGCTATTACATGGTGACACCGGAATATATCAACAATTTGATACGAAAAGAAAGAAAATCTTTGCGCAAAAAGATAAATCAGGTCTCACGGGTCGTCAAAAAATTGGAAAAGAAAAAATGGTTGACGATATCAAAGAAACCTTACAAAAAGGCAAAAGTGTCTATTTAACCGGAAAGTTAGACAAAACGCTTGATGTCAAAAGGGAATTGTATCGATTTACAGAGCAATTTGTTACTAATTTAGGCTTTTATCATCAATGCAAAAGTCAAAATTGCTTGGATATTGTAAAAGAGCTCAAAGAAAGAAAGATCTTGAGTCCTGAATATGCTAATAAATTAGAAGATTTTATTCAATTTGCTTCAGGTTTGCGTTTAAAAGAACAGCGTGTGCTTGGACACCAAAGCAATGCAGCTTATCTTGATCAAAAAGAATTTGAGGATGATAAAGCAAAGCTTGAAAAAGAAATTGCTGGTATTCAAGCATCATACGACTATATGATTAAACTGCCCAATCCTGTCAAAGATGATGTTTCTGCTTTAAAGAGAAAACTAGACGAGTTGAAATATAAGCATGAACATCTTCTTGAAATGGCTCCTGGTAAAATCATTTCTCCAAAAGATATGGATTTACTAAAAAATAAATATCTTCCGATTGCACAAGAAATATTTAAAGGAGCTCAAGCGTGGACACAAGGCCAAGAAAAATTAGGATTTAATCAACCAAGCACAACGACAGTACCCGTTGATAATGCAGTCCTTGCCGCCAAACCAAGTGGTCTGTTTCATGCCTTTGGATTGGATAAGGTAAAGCAATTAGCAACCAGTATTTTGCCTAGTAGAGAAGAGCTTATCCTTAAAAAGAAGAAACTATTAGGTCTTTGCTAATAGTTATCGATTCATTTCTCAACTTTAGCTCTCTATCCGCCTCAAAAGCGGTTAGAGAGCTTACTTTTTATTACATCAGATCCTTTACAATGACTGGTTGTTACTATTCAATACCCCATTTATGGCCTTCATTGACGGTACGAGAATACAAATGAGCGCATTAACCATCTATCATGAATCATCTGCTGATAAGATCTTATTCAATACAAGAGATCCCCGTCTTATTACAGAAAAATTAAATCATGTCGGTGTAAATTTTGAACAATGGCCTACCTATGAATCCATTGGATTAAACTCAACCCATGAAGAGATCCTATGTGCTTATAAAAACGAAATTAAAAATCTTGTCAATGAGCATGGCTTTCAATCTTGGGATGTGGTTGCCTTAAATCCGGACAATCCCAATAAAGTAAGTTTAAGAGAGAAATTTTTATCAGAACATACCCATAGTGAAGATGAGGTGCGTTTCTTTGTTTCAGGAAAAGGCCTATTTACCTTACATATAGACGATAAAGTATACAGTGTACTGTGTGAAAGAGGCGACTTTATCAGCGTACCAGCAAAAGTTCGCCATTGGTTTGATATGGGCCCTTGTCCTCATTTTATTGCAATACGGTTATTTAACAACCCTGATGGCTGGATAGCACAATACTCTGGTGATGATATTGGTAATCGGTTTCCAAAAGTGCTTGAGGAAGAGAAAATGTCAGATGCATTAAAGTTATGTCGACAAGAATTATTAAGTGTTAAAGCTTTTGATACCACACGAGATGGATTTGAATCTGGCGTATTGTTAGATGCGAATGAATCACCTTGGAATAATAAACTCAATCGTTACATTGATAGCATGACTGATGCGTCGATTTTAGCGTCATTATCTCGTTTTTATCAAGTCGACTCTTCGCAAATCTTACTCACCCGCGGCAGTTGTGAGGGCATTGATCTGCTGGTAAGGGCCTTTTGCCAAGCCTATCAAGATGCCGTGTTGGTATGTCCTCCTACTTTTAGTATTTTTGCGCAATGTGCTGCAATTCAAGGCGCAAAATTGATTTCAGTGCCCTTACAAAAAGAACATAACTTTGCTTTAGACGTGCAAGCTTTACTGAATAGTGTTACTGCAAATACTAAATTAGTGTTTATTTGCACGCCCAACAATCCAACCGGTAATCTTATTCCGATGGATGATATTCTTAAGATTGTTAAAGCGCTCCAAGGCAAAGCAATGGTTATTGTTGATGAAGCCTATATTGAATTTGCTCACGGCATTAGCGCAGCAACATTGATTAATGAATTCAGTAATGTTGTTGTTCTAAGAACACTGTCTAAGGCTTTCGGTTTAGCAGGCATTCGCTGTGGTGTGCTTCTTTCGCAAAATCCTCTAATAAAAGTATTAACAGCCATGATGCTGCCCTTCCCTCTTTCTATTTTAACAACAGAAGCAGTAAAAGAGGCCTTAACATCAGATAAAATGGCAAACACCCAAAAACAAATTGCTTATATTCGCCAACAAAGAGAAAAGGTAAAAAAAGCACTACAAGCTCTGCCTATTGTCAAACAAGTATGGGATAGCCAAGGTAATTTCTTATTTGTAAAATTCAACAATATTCATGCCGTTATGCGCTCTTGCAAAGAAAATACCATTTTGGTGCGCCATTTTATTGGCATCAAAGAATATGAAAACTGCTTGCGTATTAGTATTGGTTTAGAAGAACAAAATCAGATATTCATTAATATGTTGAAGGAATTGAGTTTTTCTCAAGAAGCTGTTGTTTAAAATAATGCTTTTGCTTGATTAAACAATGAAACAAATGTCTCAAAGTGAGTGCAAACATACATGGCCACTAACCCTGCTAAAAAGCCAGTTAGGTGGCCTTCCCAAGAAGTGGTTTCCTCAGTAGGGAATAAGCTAAGCAAAATACCACCAAAATAGTACAGAGCCACCCCAGCAGAAAAGAAAGTGGTAAAGGTAGGTTGCTGATAGGCAGAAGCAACGACATAACCAAAATAACCCGCGATTAAGGCACTGGCACCTATATGCGTACCTCTGCGACCAATACACCATACCGCAAAACCGGACAACACCATAATGATAGCTGTTGCCCAATAGAAGTTAGCAAGACCTAAAGACATGACAAAAAGACCAAGACATAGTAACGGTACTGAGTTAAAGAGTAGATGTGTAAAGTTAGCATGTAAAATAGGGGCAAATAAAATACCGACCAATCCTCTGAGCCTGCGTGGTCTAATACCAAATTGATTAAGATGAGAGCCTGTCATCCAATTAGCAATATTAAAAACCCATAAGCCACCCAACAAGATCAACATCGTCGGAAGGTATTGCTTTGAGGTTTCAGTAAATGCTTCTATTTCATTACTGAGTTCAGCTAGCATCCGTGTTTTACCTATTCAATTCCACTTTATTGTAGAATAGTACGCAATATGTTAAATAAATCAATATGAGATCTTATTCACCCGACATTGAAGCCAGACGGCTTAAATTTACATTGCCTTCCAATATTACAAAATATTGGCATAGCAACTCAAGTTTAAAAACCTATCACTTTAATGCTCTGGCTATTTTTTTACCTATTCTTGAAAATCTTGTTGTCTTAAGTTTAAAAAAAGCGCGCACTGATATTTCATGTCCAATTTTACAAGCACAAGTAAATAGCTTGGTTGCGCAAGAAGCCATCCATGGTTCTGAATTTGCCAAATATAATTCAAAAATGATTTCACCCTTTTACCCAATTCATTCTAATCAATATAAAATTCGTATTTTTAGAGTGCTAGCAGGAATAATAAATCAATTTTCGAAAAGCTTTCATTATGCTTTATCAGCAGCAGGTGAACATTTTACGGCTATCTCAGCAGATTTATTTTTACGTGATGATTCATGGTTTGAAGGTGTAGAACCAATCTATAGCGCCATCTGGCGTTGGCATTGTATCGAAGAAATTGAGCATAAAACGGTCGCATTTGATGTATATAAAGCCAAAGGTGGGGGTTATTTAATGCGGATCCTTGCCATGTTCATGATGACACTTGTTTTTAGTATGCTCTATATCAAACCGATGTGGACCATGATGAAACAAGATGGAAATCATAAAAAATGGGAATTTTATAAAAGAGCATTTCAATATTACTGGGGCAAAAATGGCTTATGCCGGGTTTTATTTACATCCTATATTGATTACTACAAACCCTCTTTTCACCCCAAGCAGCATCAAAATGAAGCATTAATTAAGCGATGGAAAGCCTATTTTAGCAATGCGACACTGACTGATATCGCTTCTGCACTTGCGCTTAAGAATCCTCCTTGATCTTTATATTTTAAAAAAATGCTCTTTTAAATAAGATGCAGCATATTCTCTTGCCCAACGTGCAGGTTCAATTTTATTGGCGTAGGTTAAAAATCCATGAATCATTCCCTGAAGAAATAATCCCATAGCAGGCACTTGAGATTTAATTAAATGCTGAAAATAGGTTTGTCCTTCATCCCGCATGGGATCATATTGCGCCCCTATTAATAATGTTCTGGGTAAATGTGTAAAAGTATTTGCAAGAATGGGCGACACTCTTTCATCTTCAAAAAAAGATCTGGATGTAACATAATGGTCCATTAACCAATTCATAAATGAAAGATCCATTAAATAGCCATCACTATATTGCTGCTTGGAAGGATATACCGTGCTTGTATAATCCAACATGGGATAAAATAATACTTGTTGTTGTATGAAGCTTTTTTGTTCTTGATTTAGATAATGGCTCAAGCTTGCTGCTAAATTACCCCCAGAGCTTTCCCCCCAGATGGCTATTTGTTTAGGATCAATTCTTAAAGATTGATGATGATTCACTAGATATCGAATAGCATCGATACAATCATGAAGTTGCGTGGGGAATTTATATTCAGGCGCTAAACGTGGTTCAATAGCGACAACAATACATCCTGCATATTGTGACAAGGCCTGACAAAATGCATCCGAATCATTAATGCTACCTAAAACAAAAGCACTTGCACGAAGATAAATTACTGTTGGGAGTAATTTCAGTCTGATATCAGGACGATGGATGCGACAGCCAACGCCGGCACTTATTTCAATTTCTTCAAAGGTTTTTTCTTTTAATTCAGCAAAGCTATGTCGCAGATAATATTGCCTGACTTCTGATACGGATTTTTGCGGCAATTCACCATGTCCACGATGATAGGATAACCCTATAACACGTTGAATAAGAGGGTGAATTGCCATTGTTCAACCTATTTATTTGATTGTTTCTACAGACTTTTTGGGTTTTTTAAATTTTGCATCTTTATGTAATAAGTACACACCAACCGATAAAGCAGAGATTGATAATGCAAAGTACATCATTTCAAGTGCCCCAGTATATTTAATGTAGAGTACTTTTTGGAAAAAACTCACGACGAGTACCATCACAATCACTTTCGCTAGTTTATCTTTAAGTTCATCTAAGGAACCAATCGCTAAAATGCGAGGTAACTTAATTTTCTTATCCGTAAAAGCTTCTTCGGAAATAAATAATTCATAAAGACCAAAACTAAAGATAAGTAGGACGATGGCAATCAAATAAAGATCAACCGCCCCAATAATTTCACTAACGATATAGGCATGTAATGAGTCTGGAAATTGGAAATTTTCTAGTTCGCCAATAACATGAAATACCATCGATATCATATCAATGGTAGAGACAATAAATAATACAATGGCACCGACAATACCAAATAAAACCGGTAAATAAACAAATATTCGGGACAAAGAGAGGAGTTTTTTAAATAAATAATTCGCAACCATAACAGCTCCAGTTAATCATTTTCCCCTATTATACAGAAAAATGATGAATATAGATGAGCTGCCATATATGTTGATTAGCTTGCTTGAAAATAATTACTCTCACCCAGCTCCTCTCCCGCAATGGGAGAGGAGAAAGGATGTAGAAATTAACCCATCACAATTTCTTTGAGGGCTTTCATTGCTGTCGCTTTTACTGATTTACGAGCAGGTTTAGCTGCAATTTTGATTTCTTCCCCAGTAAAAGGATTACGTCCCATACGTGCTTTGGTAGCACCTTTTTGAATACGACGAACTTTAATACCAATTTCAGGAATAACAAATTCCCCATGGCCTTTAGCTTTTAAATTTCTTTCAACAACGTTTCTTAAAGCGGCGAAAAGATTTTTCACTTCGCCTTTTGGCATACCGGTAATGGTAGCTAATTCAGCAAAAACTTGCGCTTTTGATAGTTTTTCGGTGATAGGAGCGGTAGGTAAATTAATGTTACCTGCTGCAGCTACTTTTTTGACTGCTGCAAGGCGACTGCTGGGTTTGCTCGCTTTTTTCACTGAAGCACGTGCTTTGGTAGCTTTACGTGCGGTGCTTTTAGCAGGACGAGCTTTTGCAGCCTTTTTCTTAATAGCCATTTGTGAAATTTCCTTTTGTTTGTGAAACTGTGACGAAACTATCACAACCGAATGTAATATGAAATGGCTAAAATCTGATTTATCAGCAGGATTTTGTTTTATACGCTTTTTTTACAATAAAATGATTGGATTCTAACTAAGTTCAAGTGCTGCTCGAAAATTGCAAATAAAAGAGCTTATCTTTCCCTTTTACTCCTTTGTGGGAGAAGCTGGCGGGATTTGCCCCCTCACCCTCTCCTGCGAAGCGGAAGAGGATGAGGGAAAAGCAGCATTATCCCTTGCCCTTGGTTTTGTTGGGTCCTTTATGCGCATCTTTTTCCAAATACTCAATAATCATATCTGCTACATCTTTACCCGTTACACGCTCTATGCCCTGTAAACCTGGAGAAGAATTAACCTCTAATACCAGTGGACCATGAGCAGAACGAATGAGATCGACCCCAGCCACATCTAAGCCCATCACTTTAGCTGCCTTTAAGGCTAATGAACGTTCTTCAGGCTTTAATTTGATAACAGAGGCTGTACCACCTCGATGCAAATTGGACCGAAAATCACCTTCTTTTGCAGTTCTTTGCATGGCAGCGACCACTCTATCGCCCACTACAAAGCAGCGAATATCAGAACCTTTAGATTCTTCAATATATTCTTGTACGAGGAAATTAGCATTTAAACCTCTAAAAGCATTGATTACCCCTTCAGCCGCTTTATCGGTTTCAGCCAACACAATCCCCTTGCCATGGGTGCTTTCCATTAACTTCACAATTAAAGGTGCCCCACCAACAAATTCAATTAACTCATCTGTGGCATCGGCAGAGTGGGCATAGCCTGTAATCGGCATCCCTACCCCCTTGCGCGCCAGTAATTGATGGGCGCGAAGTTTATCGCGCGAACGCGAAATAGCAATGGATTCATTTATCGAGTAAACACCACCCACTTCAAATTGACGTAAAACGGCCGTTCCATAAGAAGTGACTGAAGCACCTATTCTTGGAATGATGGCATCAAAACTTAATACTTGTTTACGGTAATGAACTGATGGTTGATTGGCAGTAATGTTCATATAACATTTCAGCACATCGATCACCTGGACGTCATGACCACGTTGCTCAGCAGCTTCTACTAAACGCCTGGTTGAATATAATTTGGGATCGCGCGAAAGAATGCCAATTCTCATTCCGTGGCTCCTCTTTGTTCAATATAATTATTTTTTTCGCCATCTATTAGAGCAACTTTATTGTTCCATCTTTTTTCCCAGTGACTTACTGGGAACCTGTTATTCCAATCAGTTAACATTCTATATTGCCTTTCACCCAAGTCTATACCATATTTATCTGCCATATATAGGCTAATCCTCGCCACCATTCCCTT
This sequence comes from Gammaproteobacteria bacterium, assembly GCA_016191245.1. Taxonomy (GTDB): domain Bacteria; phylum Pseudomonadota; class Gammaproteobacteria; order Berkiellales; family Berkiellaceae; genus Berkiella. Next base: position 41,805 of record JACPOY010000009.1, read on the forward strand.
ATCCTTATCTGGTGGTTCAAAAAGCCGGTAACGTTCGTCAATAATGACCGGACATTGATTAAAATTGAATTTTTCCCTGTTTTTTTCAAAATAAAATTCTTGAAACTGATAATTTTCTCTGGCTGAATTTACTTCACGAATCGTTGGCACAAGATTATGAAGATCGGCTTCCATTTGTCTAAAAAGAGGAGATATTTTTCTACAACAATTTCGTCCTTTGTATGTCTTCCCTTTTTTTGTTGTACATATTGGCTTTTTCCAACATTCAAGTGAAACCCCATACCATGAGACAGGAACCACATGTTCCCAACTGATGCGTTTGTCTTTGAGCATATCATTTGGCGTGTAGCCACAACGCTTAAAGTCAATTATTCCATGCTTATCAAATGGACAAGGGCAATAAAAGGTTTCTCGATGCTCAGACCAAATGACACTCGCGACTTTTTTAGCCTCATCAAAATTTTTAGGCGGTAAAGCTAAAACCAAACTTGTATAAATAAGGGTCAAAGATACAATAGATAAAAGTGACTTTTTTAGCATTTTTAAATATTTGCCTAATAATGTGGTATAGAACTAACTTCTTGTTGGGTAATTCACTCTTAACTTTGATGAATATTTAACTTTTCACTAGCCCTGGCCTCTTAGCCAACCTAGAGAAATGTGAGATAATTTACGGTTTCATTCTTGAATTAATATATGGGAAAAATTTTGTCAGTTACATATAATTATAATAATCTCAATATTGCCGTAATTGGTTGTGGGAACTGGGGTAAAAACCTCTCCCGAGTCCTTCACAAATTAGGCGCATTATATGCAGTATGTGATATCGATCCAACAAAAGCTTTAACCTATGGTGAATTATATAATGTTCCCCATTATAACTTAGAACAAATTCTTAGTATGAAAGAGATAGATGGTGTTGTTATCGCCACACCTTCGACAACTCATTATGAAGTCGGTTTAGCCTGTTTAAGATCAAACAAACACGTTTTCATGGAAAAGCCACTATCGCTAACCACTCAACATGCCACATTCTTACATCAATTAGCAAAGCAACAGCAACGGGTATTAATGGTCGGTCATTTGCTTCAATACCATCCTGCATTCAACGCTCTCAAAAAATTAAAAAAAGATGGTGTTTTGGGCAATTTGCAATATATATATAGCAATCGTTGTAATTTTGGAAAATTTCGTACAGAAGAAAATGTATTATGGGATTTTGCGCCCCATGATGTCTCTATGATTTTATCTTTGATTGACGATATGCCGCAACGCATATTTGCATCTCGCGCCAATCATTTAATGCATACCTCGCTTGATACAACTTGTATCCAAATGTCATTTCCAGGAAATGTCAAAGCACATGTTTTTGTCTCGTGGCTCCATCCTTTCAAAGAACAAAAATTAATCGCTGTTGGTTCTAAGGCCATGGCCATTTTTGATGACTGCCAGCCCTTAGAAAATAAATTGCGCTTATGTCGCTTACCTGCAGAATGGTCCGATGGTCTTCCTCACCCATTCCCCTTTGAAGGAGAAAGCGTCTTATTCGAGGTTTCTGAACCATTGATGAATGAATGCCGTCAATTTCTTGATTCTATTCAACAAAAAACGCTCCCTCTTACCGATGGATTAGAAGGGATCAAAGTCATGACCGTTCTCGAAGCTGCTTCAGAATCCATGGAAAAAGACGAACCTGTTAACATCTCGTCGTCAGCCCTTGCCCAAAAAGTCAGGAAACACACGGATTTACAGATTGAAGAAAATAGTGCTTTAGAAAGTGTTATCTGAGTGCTAATCTTTATCATAGAAAATGGATTAGGAAAAAAAACTCAGGTGGTTTATCATTTCGCGTATTATCTTACCGAGGTCCCATAATTGCATATGCTTAAAGAAAAATTGGAAAAATTGGAGTTCATTGACTTACAAGCGCAACGGCGACTTATTGGCGATAAAATTCCGCAGGCCATTGAAAAAGTACTACATCACGGAAGTTATATTTTAGGGCCAGAGGTATTGGCACTAGAACAAGAGCTTTTAGCCTATACACAAGCCGAAGACGTCATCACTTGTGCTAATGGTACAGATGCATTGAAATTACTCCTACTTGCACGCCAAGTTGGACCCGGGGATGCAGTTTTTGTTCCCACCTTTACTTTTGCTTCCACAGCTGAAGTTGTCGCAGAATCAAAAGCGACGCCTATCTTTGTCGATGTTTGTCCGCATACATTTAATTTAGACATTAATAGTCTCCAACAAGCATTAGAAACTCTCGATAAAAAATTAACCCCCAAAGGAATTATCGCGGTTGATCTATTTGGCTTACCTGCTGATTATCCATCTATACAAGCTATTGCAGATCAGCATGATTTATGGGTTATTGGTGATGCCGCCCAAAGTTTTGGTGGCTCTATTAATAATCAAAAAGTAGGCTCATTGGCAGCAACAACGGCGACTAGCTTTTTTCCATCAAAGCCCTTAGCTTGCTATGGCGATGGTGGCGCGATATTTACTAAAGATAAAAGTTTAGCAACATTGATCCGTTCTTTAAGAAATCATGGCTGTGGCGAACACCGTTACGATCATATTCATATTGGTTTAAATAGCCGTTTAGATACCGTTCAAGCAGCTATTTTGCTGGAAAAATTTAAAATATTTCCAAATGAGCTAAAAAGACGCAATGAGATTGCACATTACTATAATAATGCGCTCAAAGAAGTGGTTCAAATTCCTATTACTCCGAAGAACATGGGACATGCCTACGGGCTTTATACCATTGGGTGCCCTGGTGGTAAGCGAGATGAACTCATTCAAGCTTTACAGGCAAATGGCGTGCCTACCAATGTATATTACCGCAAGCCTTTACACTTACAACCTGCTTATTCGCAATTTCCAAGAGCAAGCAGTAAGCTCAAAAATGCAGAACTTGCTTGTAGCAAAGTGTTAAGCCTCCCAATGCATCCTTACCTTAGTGATGCACAAGTAGAATACGTCTGTGAACAAGTGAAAAAAGCGCTATAATTATAGCGCTTTTCTTCTATATCGTTGAGTTAAATCATAGGCTGTTATATCATTTTTAATTACTAAGATGAACTACCCTCAATGCTACATCCCCTTGGGCTTAATGACATCTTGGCCTGATGGTGGTCTTGGCGTTAAATCGCTCGCACCAGGATTCAAACCCAGTTTCTGTTTTCTTCTATGATCATAGGCGGGTAAGACCATTTTGAGTTCTTCATGAACAGCCTGCGATGCTATTAGCACACACCCAGGCGCACGTTGAGGTGGTAAAGCAGAAGATGATGAAGTGCTGGTCGTCATAATAGAAGATGATGACGAGACTACAGGAAGAGGAGCTGCTGGTGCTAACATACTAGGTTGAGTAGCAGATGAGGAAATCTTCTTTGTTTTTGATTTTTTCATTGCCAAAATATCTGAGATCGTCGTTTTTCTCATTCCTTGACGATTTTCGTCTCGACTATGAAGTAATGGAATGAGTGGATTCCTTACTGTGGTGGTCACACCATCAGAAATCGTGATCTTTGTAAAACAATTTTCTAACGATTGCATTGCTGAGTTTTCTAGGGTTGCAAAGTTTATTACATGAGTGGGATATAATGTTCTTAATAAAGCGCCAGATGAAGGTACAAAGTGTTCATCAGATTGAGACATTATCCTAAGTATAGAAGTACGTAAAGCTGAAAAACGGTCAGCATCTTGAAAAAATGAGCGATAATCGGCTTCATGAAACGGAACACTAAAAATAGGATGCTGAAGCATGAACTCACAGATTTTAGCAAAAAAAGCACATTCATCATGACTAATGTTTTCTACTTCTTCCTTAGGATGAAGATTTCGAAATAATGCATAATAAATTGCAGGTGCCACGAAAGTACCTAACCAATAGCGATCCATGCCACTGGCCTCTTCTTTTGCGACTTTGTTCACTAAAAAGAAAAATTGATGTATAAGCTTGACGGTTCTTTCTGAGCCAATTTTATGTAATTGCCCCATAAAATCTAAGAAGCATTTTTGAATAGCTTCGGTATCAAGCCTAGAATAATCATACCTATTTATTTTGTCTGTTTCTGATCTTCTCTCTTTCGCAATACTTTCTTTTGTAGGTTGATAATTCGCATGGATCGCTTTTAGTTCACCCATGAAAATCTGCCAACTACATCCCTCGCCAATGTTAGCAGTTAATAATAAATCACAATTTTTCAGCGCTAACCTTGCCATATGAGCCCATACATGGTTCATGATAGAGGGTCTATTGAATGTTTTATGCTTTAACTGATTTGTTAAAACTTGTTCTAGATCTAATATATCAGACAAAATATCTAATCGAGGTAATATAGATTGTTTAAAAAATATGGCAGCATCTTCATCACAACCATATTTAAAAAGAAAATATTCTTTTGGATCCATATAAATGTCAGCAAGCGAGAGAATTTTAGCAAGCTGATCTGGGGTAAACGAATGAGGGATAGGTAGTGAATTTGAAGGACCAGCTGTTGCCATTATGAACACTCACCATTATGTCAGATTGATTACATTTAATATATTGCTAGTAAGCGCACTAATGTACCAAAACTTAATCAAAAGTCATATAGAAATCTTATTTTTAATAAAAAATAATGTCATCAATTTATATTAATTTGACTATTTGAACAGTTATATTGTCAGCTGAAACAGGATAATTCTGCAAAATAGCTGAAATTAATTCTTGCGTTGTATTTTTAAAATCTTGAGATTTAGCTAATAAAAGTATATCTGATTGCTCTAACGCCCCCCAAAAGCCATCAGTACATAACAATAACAATTCATCTTTCATCAAAGGGGGATGAACATAAATATCCGGTTCAGGGCTTTCCTCTATCGTCACAGAACGTAACAATCTATTTTGCAAAGGATGTGAACCAAAATCATCTTCACTAATTTTACCCTTATCAAATAATTCTTGAACAGGCGTATGATCAGGTGTTCTCCAAACCATACGAGTAGATTGCAACCGATATATTCTAGAATCACCCACGTGCGCTGTGATAAGTTGTTTCTCATCCATCCACAATAACGCAAACGTCGTTTGCGGATAAACTGATTCGTATTTTAAAATAACGCGGCTTTGCATTAATTTCCAGGCACTTAATATCAACTGTTCCATGCCATTACTAGCATCATTTATTAAGTTTTCCGTGAAAGTGGGAACAAGCCCCATGACTGCTAGGCAAAATTCTTTTGATGCAATTTCCCCTCCTTCATGGCCTCCCAATCCGTCCGCTATAATAAAACAAGCGTAATTTTCATTAATAATATGTGCAAAATAATCTTGATTATTATAACGAGCACCTAGCTTGGTTTCTTCATAAAATTGTATTTTCATTTAATAGTCTATCACTTGTTCACCGCAATACTGGGCAATTTCTGTACGTGCATATGAATGCAAACGCAGCACTTCTTGCCATTCTTTTGATGTAGGCGCTATGGATTGACCTATTGTCACTTTAAGCTTACCAGGACTAAATATTAAGTCATCATCTCGTAAAATAGCTCTGCTCCCCTTAATTGCCACAGGACAAACAGATATGCCGGTTTCAACCGCTACTTTAAAAGCGCCTAATTTAAAAGGCCTTAAACCTGCGGCATAGGTAAAAGTGCCTTCTGGAAAAATAGCAAAGGAATCACCAAGATACAATTTATTTACAATAATTTGCAGATCAGAAATATTATTTAAAAAATCCATCCTATCCACTGTGGAAATCTTTAATTTTTTCATAATCGTGCGAAGAAAAGGAACATTTTTTAACTCTTTTTTTGCCACAAATTGTACACCAGCAGGAAGCACTGCTAACAAAACGACAGCATCAAGATAACTCGCATGATTAGCGACATAAACACAAGTTGAGGGTAATTTGTCCTGGGATTGATCAATTGTTAATGGGCACCCCATCATGAAAAGTCCCAAACGACAAAATACTTTAGCAACTTTTGCAAATAATTTGCTTGGAAAAAATAATGCGCTCGTCCACAGCAAACCGCCAAAAATAATAAATAAAATAGCAATATATAAGCTATAAATTAACTTGAGTGTCAGACTGCAATATTGCCGAATTCTTGTACTAACACTTTTAAAAAACAATTTTGAAATTTGAACCCAAACAGGGAGAGATGTTTTGAGTAATTTTTTATTTAAGTAATTTTGTTTGCATGCAGAGCGCTGTAATTTACCACTGGAGGTTTTGGGTACGGTTTTAGGGGGAACTAACAAAATTTCATCAGCAACAAATCCTAATACCACAGATATTTTCTCATTAATCTCATTCGTTATTTTCTTGATTTTTTCTTTGTTTTTCTCATTGGTTTCAACAACAATAATGAGTTTTTCGGTTCCTGATTTGGTATCTTCGATACCAAATGCAACCACACAGCCTTTACGCACCCCTGATACTTGGCTGGTAACCTCTTCTATTTCTTCTGGATATAAATTACGACCAGCTTTGATAATAATATCTTTCTTACGCCCCGTTACATAAAGCTCACCTTCAGCCATATATCCTAAATCGCCAGTATCTATCCAACCATGATGTGTAATCGCCTCTGTTGCCTCAGGCTGTCCAAAATAACCAACCATGGTTGAAGGGCCACGAAACTCAATATGGCCTATTTTACGTGAAGCAACTTCAATATGATGGCTATCAACAATGCGAATTTCATGATGAGGTATCGCCTTTCCGCAGCTGACAAATTGCAAACCTTGTAGTTTGTCATTACTCAGTGGTTCGGCAATTTGTTCTTTCTCGAAAAGTTCTCTTTGAATTGTATCAATTTTTGGTTCACGGTTGATTGGCGGAAATACAAGCGCAACAGATGATTCAGCTAAACCATAAACAGGAAACATGGTTTGAGGTTTATAACCATAAGGCATAAATTTTTTCGTAAAATTTTCAATGGTGCGTGGATTAACCGCCTCTGCCCCATTAAAAGATAAACGCCAAGAACTTAAATCAAGTCCTTCAATATTAGAGCCAGCGATTCTTCGTATACATAATTCATAAGCAAAATTTGGCGCTGCTGTTAGCGTTCCACGGTGATAATGAATTGCCCATAACCAGCGTTCCGGTCGTGATAGAAACGTCAAAGGTGACATGATGACGACAGGAATGGCATTATAAAAACAAATCAACCATGAGCCAATCAATCCCATATCATGATACAAGGGTAGCCAGCTTACCCCTACATCGGATGGTTTAATGTCAATTGCAAGGCTCGCACAACGAATATTGGCTAATAGATTCTGATGCGTGAGTAAGACACCTTTTGGCAAACTGGTGCTACCAGAAGTATATTGAATTAATGCAGGCATTTGGCTAGTAATATCAACCTTTGGTGGCTTTTTATTCAGCATTAACTCATCTACTGTTATCACCGCCTTTAAACTACTAATAAAAACTTTTAATAAATCACTTAATCTCTGCGCTTGATGAAAGGTAATCAAAATTCTAGCATTTGCATTTTTTAATATGCTCGCTTCACGCATCGCATATTCTTCAATTTTATCTGGTCTAAAAGGGGGATAAATCGGAACAGGTATTGCGCCAATGAATAAAATGCCAAAAAAAGTATAAAAGAACTCTTCACAGGTGGGTAACATGATCGCCACGCTATCGCCGATCTCAATATTCAATTCATGTAAGCCAGCAGCCACTTTTGAAGCTTGGGTATATAACTGACCATAAGTGATTACTTTTTCTTCGCCTTTATCATCTTGTAAATAGATATGAGGGCGTTGTGGTTCTTTACTGGCAATTTTAACGAGAATTTCAACAAGAGACTGCGCATTAACCGGATCGTATTTGGTTTGCTCAAGATCAAATGCTTTGATCTCTTTGTTGATGGCTATCGACGGTTTTGCATTGATAACCGGAACTACCATGTCTTGTAATGATTCCGCTTGTGCCATGAGTGATTCTGGTAATTGAATAGCAAAAGCTTCTTCAATCCGATGGAATAATTCGACTCTACCAAGACTATCTATCCCAAGGTGACGCTCAAAGGATGCATCCAGTGTAAGCGATCGTGTTGCTCGTTCACGTCCTAATTCAATTAAGAAATCATTGGTAATAGCAATTAACTTATTTTGGATCTCTACATTGGTAGGTGTTTGTTCAGACATTCCCTTGCACCTTTTACGCACTATTTAGTTAATTTTAAAACTAATAAAAATAAATAAAGTTACCTCCATTGTAACTTCATTTATGTGCGTTAGTGAAATAAGAGGATTAGTTTTATGTTAACAACACATAGATTGAGTCGTTCTTATAAACGGCATTTCTTCATCATTTATCACCCGATGAGATCTTTCTCTACGTTTTGCACATTGTTGAGCGTATTGAACAGTTAAGTACATTGCACTGGCACCAAGACCAATGGCAGCCCCGTAAATCAACGGTGTAGTGCATTCAGATATATTAGTGTCAGCTAATTGAAAATTAATAGGCAATTGGACATTACCTGAATGCGATTCAATGGCTTGTATAATTTCGGTGTAATTTACATTGGCAAGATTAACAGAAACTTTTGCTGAGATATTATTAGTTAAACATTTGAATCCATTTGCAATTAAATAAGAAACTGAAAATACGATACCTGCTGCAATGCCGGTCGCTAATGTATGACATCCACGCCCAATTTCTTTACAAACCTTTAACAGCATCTTCTTCATCCTGTTTTTAGAAGCCGTATTTCAAAGCCTAACACGGCTAAAAAATGGATTACAAAGCAATTTTGTGCTGTTAGGCAACATCACTACTGTATACTTTTATCCTAATTTTGTACGTTTCATTTCTTGATGCATCAAATTAATTTCAGTAAATACAATACCATCATGTGAATTCATCTTGGCTTTTTGAGTCACATCTATACTTCCAATCAAGATATTCCGTAAATGAAAAAACATTTCCATCAATGAATCTAATAATTTTTGAGCAAAATGGATTTCAATGCGTCTTGTATTTAAGGTATTTGTACAAGCAATGACCGTTGCTTTTAGCATATTGCTCCAAATATTAATATTTTTTGCTGTCATTTTATTAGGATAGGATTGATTGTTTTCTAATATCTTTTTTATATTTTTCATTTTATTTAAGGTATGGGTAATTTCAAATACTTCCCTACCTTGTTGCAAAAGAGCATCATAACGATTTTGTAAAAGAGAAGTCATTTTTATAACGCCGTGCATGAGCGTTAAAAATTGTTGATTTATCGTCACTTTTTGCTTGCCGTTTCGAGGACTAATATTTAGCAAGCAATCCCAATAAAAGGTATCTTTGCCTTCTCTTTTTGCGTGCTTGATACGAAGTGGTTCCATATTTTTAGCAAGTTTTGGTATTTCAAACCAACTATGCATATTCTGCGTATCAATGCCAATCTCATCTAATAATTCAATGACATATTGCTTGCAATTATTCCCTTTAAATAAATTAAAAATCGGTCCGCCAGGTTTATAAGATTGTCTTCCTGGTTCAGGCTTATCCTCATCCACATCGACTAATCTTCTATCTTCGTTGATAGCGTTTAAAATCTTGACCATTTCATCTTGTGTAATGCGAAATGTTTTATGCATTAATCCATTTTTGTTTACGATATCTTCTTTATTCTCTAACTTCACTCTACCGCAACTAATTGGCTTATAACCAATAATAGGCATATAGCGACTAAAAAATCCTGCCGTTTCTAGAACCTCTGCACGTGCATTTTCTTTTTGTGCATGATCAATCGTAGATAACATGATAAAACTATGACCAAAACAATTGGTCCCTTCGGTCATAATCCCTAGAGAAACAAAGTATTCAAAGCGTTGTTTTGTTTGTTTATGCATAAGTTTGGTAACTAATTTTTATTTAGTTTAATAAAAGATATTGTTGCTAATTAAGATTTAAGAGCAAAGCACAAAACGATGAATGGTAGAGAAAATAGTATATGTGTGCACCCTCTCTTTCGATAAGAGAGGGTTGAGAATGCATTGATAGAAAGTCACGACATATAAAATCTTTACGCCAATTTATTTCGATTAGATAAAGGCATTAAATATACTTGAGCCGTTTCTAATTTTACCTTGTGTTTTGTTAACGCATCTATTAGCTCCATTGCAGGCATACCATGAGTGACAAAAATCACATGTCCCTCAGGATATTGCTTTTCAACATCATCATAAATTGCTATCGCTCGTTTTCGTACATCTTCATTCGATTCGCCATGATAAGATTTTGCTTCTTGTATGCCAACGAACCATGAATCCTTAGTAAATTTATCTTTATTTAAGCCTTCACGATCGCCAGCTTGAGTCTCAATAAGTCGAGGCTCAAGATGTATTTTTTCTTTATCAAATACCCCTATTTCAGCTAATATTTCAGCTGTTTCCACGGTTCTTGGTAACGGTGATACATAAACAGCTGCAATCGATCGGTTATCAAAACCATAGTTGAGCAACACTTCTGCCGTTTGTTTTACTTGTTCTTGTCCTTTATCAGTTAAATGTGCTTCTTTATAATGAGGATGCTTTGGATTGGTATTATATTCATGAGTCAAATTATGTTCGCCTTGTCCATGACGAATAATAATTAAATGCCTTTCTTGTAATGCATGTATCGATTGTGTAAATAAAATAATAAAACACAAACCAATCCATTGTAATTTACATTTCATAACTTCTCCGACTTTGTCTCTAATGCTTTAAAAAGTAATCTGATATTTCTTTGTCCATGAAAAAAATAAAAAGCCCATTGTGAAAATACAAATAATTTTGTTCGATAGCCAATTAAAAAGAAAATATGCACAAAGCTCCATCCAAGCCAAGCTATAAAACCTGCACTGCGAAAGGGGCCAGATAAAACTAATGCTTTATATTTGCCAATCACAGCCATCATCCCTCTATCTACATATACAAAAGCTTTTCTTTTTTCTTTAACAATATTTTTTAAAATTATTTTTCCGACATATTTTCCTTGTTGAACAGCAACTGGAGCAACCGCAGGCAGTGGCTTGGATAGTTTATTTAACACACAAGCTGCATCGCCAATGACAAAGATATTTGGCTCATCTTTGATACTCAAATCACTTTCAACGATAACACGGCCTTGTTTATCAAGCGGCTCATCTAATGTTTTTAGCAACGCAGATGCCTGATTTCCTGCTGCCCACACGATATTATGTGCCGTGAGTAACTCTTCCCCACATAATACACTATCAAATTTTATATCTGAGACCTTTTTATCAAGTAATACCGTAACTCCCATTTTTTGAAGATCCAGTTGCGCACGTTTTGCAAAATGAGATGGGTATCCAGCAAGTAATTGTGCTCCACCTTCAACTAAATAGATTTTTGCATGACTAGGATCAATCTTTCTAAAATTTTTTCTTAGACTCTGGTGCGCAATTTCAGCAATGGCACCGGCCATTTCTACCCCCGTTGGTCCTCCCCCAATCACGATAAAACTCAAATATTTTTGCTGAGCAGCTTTATCATTTGATCTTTCAGCCAATTCAAATGAAGCAAGAATTGTCTCTCGAATATGAACGGCGTCTTGTAAGGTTTTTAAACCTGGCGCAAAGTTTTCCCAGTCATCTTTACCAAAATAAGAATGCCTCGTTCCCACACTGACGATAAGTGCATCAAATTGTATTTTTTGATTATTTTCAAGTAAAACATATTTTTCTTTTTTATGGATGGAAACAACAACCCCCATTAAGGTTGTAACATTTGAAAGATCTCTAAATATTTCCCTTATTGGCATGGCAATATCGCTGGGAGATAAAGCTGCTGTTGCGACTTGATATAACAAAGGTTGAAAGAGATGGTGATTGGTTTGATCAATAAGTGTGATGCTCAATTTTGAATTTTTACTTAACATCTTGGCGGCATTCAAGCCACCAAAGCCTCCACCTATAATCACAATATGTTTCTTTTGAGATGTTTTATCTATCATAAGGCAGTTTGTCTTTCGATATTAGAAAAAACTAAAGGATAAATTCTACAATGGAAGTTATAATCAAAGAAATTAAAGATGCACCCAAGTGAATGTTAGTTTTTTGGCTTATGTTATCTAAATTATAATCAAATCAGGTGTACGAATGAATATCGCACAAAAAAGAAGGATTTTTTTATTTTGTCTTTCATTAATGGCAACTCAAGTCATGGCCATCGATTTTCAAAAATATACCAAAAACATTACTGTACAAAATGCAAATGAAACCTCGCAAAAAACCTTACTAGGTATCGTCGATAGCTGTGGAAATATTAAAAATTTAGATGATGATTGTATCATACAAGCATTAGATAGAGTTGCTCAGGAAGAAAACAATAGAGAAGCAAAAACAATTACCTCAGAATATGAAAAAGCCATTACTGAAGGTAGTTTCTCCAACCCTGAATGCCAAACAGACAGCCATATGCAAGCCAATCGCACTATTGGTCATTGTGTGCTGCTTTTAAATTGTTCATTACTTGAAAATATCGATAAAGAAGATGCGATAAATCAATATGAAATGTGTCTGCAAGGCGGCATGACAGGTCTTGCTTACCAAGGTAATTTGGCAGCACAATATATGCTGTCAGAAATTCTTCGAGAAAAAAATCAGCCCGATCAAGAAACCTTTTGGTCTAATTACGTCAAATCAAAAAAACATACTGATGAATATGATGTTTTAATGAAATGTTACGGCTCTAATTCACTTTTATCCTTAAACTAACCCTCTTTTTTTGCTTGTGAAGCAGTTAATTTAGGGGTGGTACTAGGCTTGGGATGCTTTTGATAAATATCCGAAATGATATTTTTTATTTTGTAATCTTTAGCATCTTTAGCGACGATGTTTTCAATTTTTGAAATATCGAACCCTTTTTGATGAAGTTCAGTCATAAACGAAATAGCACCCTCTACAGTGTCACACTCAACTTCATATTTCATTTCACGCCCACAATCTTCTTCATATTTTTTTGCAGCTTCAATAACTTTCTCAATCGGCTCGCCGTAGAACTTTACTTCTTCTTTTTTCTTTTCAACATGAACAATTTGTCTGGGGTTTTGAATATTTTTATATTGCAGATGCTTGCCTTGATTACTACATTCCCATTCTTCTTTTTTAAAAACTAATGCAAAGAGCTTTTTGAGATTGGCAATTTTTTCAGCTTTTTTTTGATGATAATTGAATAAATCATTATCTTTTTTTAGTTTTTCTGCTGCACTTGGCGATCCATCACTTTCCGTTGGTGGTACATCTTTTAAAACAAGCCCCACTTTGGGATGTGTATTTTTTTTAGCTTTTTCTTCAACGCCTAACGTAGTCATTTTATTATCCTTTTTCCATTCATTGTGTAAATAGACTAGTCAGGATAGAAAATAGTTCAATATGATAATTGTATATACATGCTATAAGTTAATTGCTGCAAAACAAAGAATTAGCTAACATGAATATATGTTTCGGATAAAAAGGCATAGCATGATTCACTGTAAATATTTTGCCTATGGATTGCTCATTGCTTTTTGCATGCCATTATTTGCTGACACGGCAAAAGAAACTGACCCTCTCTCGCAAATACATCATCATGAACATGCTCTCAAAGAATTGCAAAAAATGAACCAAAATTTGAAAGAAGTGAATGATTTATTTACTAAATGCCAGATGAAAAATGAATGCATCATGTCTGGCTTGCAAGAAATGATAATGAATAATAAAGAAAATTTTATCGCAAAGACTTTACTTGAAAATTATGTGAAACAAGAAAAATTAACCATGAAAGCATTGGAATCTTGTTATGAGATTGAAAAAACTCAAGTTAATAACGTTATAGCAGACTGTTCTTCACATCCCAAAAATACGTCCGAATGCACTGAAAAAAAATTGCTTCAATTGATACATCAAGGCAATGCTTTAGCGGAGATGACTTTATTAGAATTATATAAGTCACAAAAAGATATGAGCAAAATATCCACATTACAAAGAGAATTGGCTGGTATCAAAATTATTCAAACAAATAATCTTGAAAAATGTTTAGAAGCAAGAACAAAATAATTATTTTTGACTCACGATTGTGAGTTTACTGAGAAACGACAAAGATAATAGATATTTCTTATCGCTTTCTAAATAAAAACAGTAAAGAAGAGTAGATTTACCCTACTCTTCTTTACATTAAAATTGCTAAATTAAAGCAATCTTAGTCTTCTGCATGAGGATGAGCATCGGTAGCTGCTGCTGTTTTTGTTTCAGTAGCGGTTGATGCATCACCTTGGATTTGATTAGCAGTATTTGACATGTCTTGTTTCATGTCTTGTACTTTCTTATCAGCATCCGTAGCCGCTGAGCTATCAGCAGCCAATGTGGTAGCAGCATTAGCATCTTCATTCATGCTATGGCCACCTTGGGTGCCTGCAGGAGGTGTACTTGGTGTACCTGGATTGCTTGGAGGAGCTTCTTTGGTGGTAGTGGTTGTTGTAGCACTTTCAGTTTTCTTTTCATCTTTACTGGTACTATCGGTTTTAGAGCATGCACCAAGAGCAACGCAAGCGATCAAAGCAACAAGTAGTTTCGTTTTCATAGATTCTCCCTTAAATTAACTAACTAATAGCATTTACAATTCTTTAGTGATTTTTTGCATACCATACCTGAGTTGACTCAGAAAAGGAATCTGGTATTGCTATAATCTTATTACCAATAGACTATTCTACCATTTTAAGCGGTATCATAACTAAGGTTAACCCTCTAAGGCCATATTGTGTACGATGCTCTCATTGTAGTAAATGGAGAAATCCCCCATCCAAAATTCTGGAAAGACATTCCATACCGCACATTGATCTGCACAGACGGAGCTGCAAAATCACTTTCTGATTTTGCAATAATGCCGGACATCATTATTGGCGATATGGATTCTATCTCTGTTGGCACCCACTTTTCTACAGTAGAGGCGATACAAAAACATTTTCCACTATCAAAAGTTCTTATAATATCAGAGCAACTCAGCACAGATTTTGAAAAAGCGTTGAATTTTGCCAAAGAAAATAATTTACACAACGTTATTTGTTTAGGCGCGCTAGGAAAGTCTGCTGACCATAGCATTCATAATCTTAGTATGCTAAATCGTTATAAGAAAGTGATGAATCTGATGCTGATGCATACTTTTGAACAATCTAGGCAATGGGTTTTTCTCTTACAAGAAAATACGTGTATCACCACACAAAAAGGAGAGACTCTCTCCTTATTTTCGTTCGAAAATGCCACATTAAGTACCAAAGGACTTAAATGGGAGCTTGAAAATACGACTATCTCCCATAGTGGGCAAACCGCAATACGTAATATGACAGTCGATGAAAAGATTGAAATTAAATGCATTGGTAATTGCCTGTGTTTTCTGACCAGTGATACCCCTCCAATTCTCACCAACAGCCCAGACTAAATACCTGAAATTCAATAAATTTTCAATAAAATCAAAGATTAACAAATCCGATACACTGCATCTTTCCCCCGACGCTTAGTCAGCTCAAAGTAGAATTTTCCTGCGCGCTATGTTACATTAAGCTAATCTTCTAAATATATACATCCTCATTGGAGGTCCAAATGCCTAAACAAGTTTCTCAAAAGTTCGATGATTTTCTGAGAAGAGAATACGACAAACTCAGATTAAATTTTGGAGATGCTGTTAATAATCGTTTAGCTGAAGTATCAAAGGTTGGCGTTGAACCAAGCCAAGAACAAATTGAAAGTGCAATGGATCACGTATTTCTAAACAATAGAACTGTCCAAAATCAAATGCAGAATTTTTTAGCGTCCGTCAATAAAGCGCTCCAAAGCTACCAAACACCTCGCGGTGATGATTCGCTTTCGGAAAAAGCAAATTTACGTGCAGGCCAAGCTAAGCAGTATAAAGATACTGACTATAGACCAAAAGATGGAATGTCTTCTCCAGGAATTAATCAATCAGATAATGGCCCTTCTGCCGATGCAAAAGCAGAAAACCGTAATGATTTAAAACTTGGTCTCTATGCAAAGTTTAAAATGTCTGGGCCTAAACTTCAGCCTCAGCAACTTAAACAAGAGCTTAAAAATGATTACAAATACACCCCTAAACCTCGACCAATGTAATGAGGTAGCAAACCGCTAGGAGTGAAACATGTCCCTTTCAAAGGAAATATTAGAGGGAACTTATGAAGGAGTTGCTAGACTCCTTCAAAGAGGGAGTGATGTGAATGTTATTGATGAATATGGCGCAACCCCATTAATTCATGCCTCAGCTAAAAATCGTTATGATATTGTTCAATTATTACTTAAAAACAATGCAGATGTTGACATAAAAGATATTACCGGCTCCAATGCCCTGCATTGGGCAACGGATAACGATAATATTGAGATCAGTAAAATTTTACTTCAATATGGCGCCAATCCTAATGCCTATACATCACATGGTCAACCCGCTCTTTTTTATCCCTTATTAAGAAAAAATCAAGAATTAGTAAA
This sequence comes from Gammaproteobacteria bacterium, assembly GCA_016191245.1. Taxonomy (GTDB): domain Bacteria; phylum Pseudomonadota; class Gammaproteobacteria; order Berkiellales; family Berkiellaceae; genus Berkiella. The sequence goes on from JACPOY010000009.1 coordinate 58,305, forward strand.
CTTATTTGTTAATAAAGGAGCAAATATTGATTTTGCTAAAGATTTTATCGGCGCAAAACTCATTGGCCACCGCTTTGAACTTCAAGGGCGATCTGACATTGTTACAGCAGATGGGCTATTTATCTCTATTGACTTAGAAGGCTTTTATTTAGAATTTACATTAGGACTCATTAAAGAATCTCTTGAGCGTTTTATTAATAGTTATGTTGCCAATCGCATAAATATTCATAGCAATGAGCTAAAAATTATAATCAAATCATATGAAAACGCTTCAAAATTAAGAGAATTTAAACATTTCAGTAAAAACATTAATCAAAACAAAGATACCATTAAAAAATTCATGAATATGGACTTATTGTTATTACCGGTATCTTATAAAGGTCATGCTATCAATTTCATTAAACATGGTAATTTTTTGGCTAAATGTGACCGAGGTGTAAACAAAATGACAGATCCAATAGTCATTAGCACCGTGGGAAAGCCCACAGAGTTAAATCAAGAATTCTATTTTAATTTGTTATATGAAATTCATTCGGAAAAATTTATGAAACGAGATGTTTATCAAATTCTTGATTTACATACTTTTGCTAAATTACCTATCAAGCATCAAATAACCGGTAACTGTTCATGGGCGAATACTGAGTCATCTGTTCCAACAATGCTATATATGCTTTTATTTGATCAAATCAAAGATAAATCAAAAGTAGACGGTCTTGTGAACGAAATTATGACTTTTTATTACGCCTGGCTAGAATGGGATAAAGATCGTGCTCTTGAAGATTGGCTGCTTGACTTTGATAAAATATCATTTCAAAGGCAAAAATCCAAAGCTGCTTTACTGGGAGCTGTGCTTTTTCAAGCATCGAATCCAAACAAACCAAGAGATGTGACCCGCGCACATAAAATACTTAAAATTCTTAGCCGAAAAGAGTTTCACTATATTGTCAGAACTTATGCAAATATATTTGTTCGAGGAAGAAAAACTTCTGAAGGTATGTCTTATCAGAAGATGATAGAGCTGTGTGGTTATAAATTATCTCAATTTTCGAGTTAATATGACGCTACCTACTATTTATTTTATCTTATTATTAGTGTGTTTTATCGCTCTTATCCCTTTCGTTAAAAAAATATTACGAAATTTTCATCGCAAAAGAAAATATACCGCGATTTTAAAAGAAATTAACCTTCTTTTTCAAGAAATCGATGCTTTTAAAGTTGCTAAAGATGCTCGCATCAAATATGAAAAATCGCTGACTGATTTATATTATGGCGAAATTGATATTTGTGCTTTATTGGATTTATTGGATATAGCTTCGCCCCCACAGCAATGTGTTTTTTATGATTTGGGTTCAGGTTGTGGGAAATCGGCGTTTGCTGTAAAACTCAATTACCCTCACCTAAAGGTCCATGGCATTGAATTAATAGAAGAGCTTCATGACATTGCCAATCAAAAGTTGCATCAATATCTTGATAAAAACGGCTTAGCTCACCATGACTTTGGGCTTGAGTTTATTCAGGCTAATATTTTAAACCACAACTTTACCCATGCTGATATCATATTTATTAATGCAACCGCATTCTCACCAGGGACATGGCAGCAAATTTTATATAAACTAATGCAAATGAAGTGTGGAACAAAAATAATCATCACTTCTAAAACCCTACCTAGTCCCGCTTTTGTGATTAGATATCAAGCTATGGAACTAATGAGTTGGGGATTTACGTCAACCTATATTTATGAAAAAGTCATTTAAGGGATCAATGCTTTGGATAAGCTCACAACCATTCAATTAATCGCTGTATGGATTTTACCTATTTTATTTGCGGTAACATTTCATGAAGCAGCTCATGGTTATGTTGCCCATAAGTTGGGTGATGACACAGCTTACATGCTAGGAAGGATCTCAGCTAACCCTCTTAAACATATTGACCTTATCGGCACCATTATTGTTCCCCTCCTTTTATTGGTCAGTACCGGCTTTGTATTTGGTTGGGCCAAGCCAGTCCCAGTGAATCAAAATAGATTAAGAAACCCAAAAAGAGACTTCGCTTTAGTTGCCTTAGCAGGTCCAACGTCTAACTTTCTTATGGCAGTTTTTTGGATAGCGATTTTGAAAATTGCCTTCATGTTACCTAGAAGCGAAACGTTACTTCCTTTGGTTTATATGTGCCAAGCAGGGGTAAGCATTAATCTTGTCTTAATGGTTTTAAACTTAATCCCCATTCCACCTTTAGATGGAAGTCGATTTGTTAGTTATCTATTACCCCGTCCCTGGGATCTCTATTTTGATAAGGTTACCCCTTTTGGTTTTCTAATCATTCTGGCATTAATCATGAGCGGCATCCTTTCAAAAATAATGTCGCCAGCCATTACTTTCTTACAACAATTTCTTTTAATGATTTTTCAAATTCATTAATAATGTTGTATATACAACTTTATAGCTTTGTTGAATTTTCATAGCTTTTATTAAATACACCGTTTATCATTCAGCACCTAAGTCTGAGTCACTTGGCAGTAGTTCATTTCTTGTAATTATGTTAAATTGCTAACCAGCTTACTTTAATCAGGGTGACATTTTTTTATGAATAAGCCTACTATTCTCCCACAAGATTATTCCTTTAAATTCTCTGATTGTTTACTTGGCGCGCAGACACTGACCATTGCTTTTGGTGCTACCGTCATGGTTCCTCTTCTAACAGGTATGGATCCAAGCATTGCATTACTCACTGCAGGTCTTGGCACTCTCATTTTCCAAATCATTACCAAAGGTCAAATTCCAGTTTTCTTAGGTTCTTCTTTTGCCTTTGTTCCCGCTACGATTTATGGCATTCAAACTTGGGGGCTTTCTGCAACCTTGTTTGGTTTATGCATGTGCGGGATAGTCTATTTTTTAATGAGCTTTTTGGTTTACGTTCGCAGTCAAGAATTCGTCAATCGATTGTTCCCAACTCTTATCACCGGCCCTATCATTATGAACATTGGGTTAGTGTTAGCACCTGTAGCCATCAATATGGCCATGGGTAAATCAGGCGATGGAAAAATTGTTTTAGTTGAAGAAAATACCGCATTGATTGTTGCAGGTATCGCCTTACTTGCCACTATCGCAACACGGTTATGCGCTAAAGGGCGTATGCAACTCATTCCTATCTTAGTGGGTATCATTGCCGGCTATGTGGCGAGTTTATATTGTGGCATTGTTGATTTTACAAAAGTTGCTCAAGCAAGTTGGTTTGTACTACCTAATTTTTCTGTTCCCACTGTTAACTGGCAAGCAGCATTATTAATGGTACCAATTGCTGCAGTCTCAGCAATTGAACACATCGGTGATATCGTCGCTATCGGCGGCATTACCAGACGTAATTATGTCCGCTATCCTGGTCTGCATCGCAGCTTATTAGGAGATGGGGTCGCAACAATGGTCGCATCTGCAATCGGTGGTCCCCCAAGCATTACTTATGCCGAGGTCACAGCAGGCGTCGCCATTACCAAAACCTATAATCCAGGAATTATGACATGGGCAAGTTTAGCAGCCATCATGTTAGCCTTTGTTGGAAAAGTAGGGATATTTTTACAAACAATCCCCTCCCCAGTGATGGGAGGCGTATTGATTCTTCTATTTGGCGCTATCACAGTCACGGGATTACATTTGTTAACAACCAGTCAACAAGACCTCATGAGTCCTCGTAACATGACGATTGTCGGTATTGTATTGGTTATTCCAGTCGGTGGCTTAACCCTAGGTTATGGTAACTTTGCTATCAGTGGTATCGGTTTGGGCGGCTTAGTCGGGGTGTTATTAAATATCATTCTTCCTGAACCCAAAAATAAAGAAGCAAAACCAGCTATTGTTAATATCTAATACTGAAGGCCTCTCCCGTCCTTGGGAGAGGCTCTGAAATAGCTATCTTCGATTTTTGACAATCTTAGGTTCAGCAAAAGATATCCCTTCATAACTTCTGCAACGTTCTAACTGTGCTGTACAATAATAATTGTCTGTTCTACACCCTCTATCCCAAACACCTGGACGATTTGGTTGTATATTGTAACCAGTGACACGGTATTCATTATATTCGCCAGGTATGCTTCGAAACTCCTTAAACATAATCGCATCTTTGGCAAAACCAGTTGCCGAATAAACTATAACAACACCTGATAATATAAATAGTACTTTCCTTAACATTGTCTGTTTCTCCCAAAATAATCTCATCGATTATATAGACGTCACTTCAGTCATTTTTCTTGAGGAGAAGACATTTTTAAGATCAGTATATATACTCGAATTTAACACTATTTCGGAAAGTAACTAATGAACTGGATAACAGATCCCCAAGCATGGATGGCTTTATTCACTTTAACCGCCTTAGAAATTGTCCTAGGCATTGATAACATTATTATACTAACGATTCTTGTTGGAAGACTCCCTAAGAAAGATCGACAATTAGGTCGAGTGCTTGGCTTAGGGTTAGCCATGGGTACTCGTATTGTCTTGCTATTATCGATTGTATGGATTATGCAACTCGTCAAACCACTCTTTACCATTTTTAACTTTGAGATTTCAGGAAGGGATATTATTTTAATTCTCGGCGGACTATTTTTAATCGCCAAAAGTACGCATGAAATCCATCAATCCCTTGAAGGTGGTGGATCTGATGCAGAGACCTTTAAAGTAAAAGGCCATCCGAAATTTTTAAGTGTGATTATACAAATAGCTTTAATTGATATTGTCTTTTCTTTAGATTCAGTTATCACCGCTGTTGGTCTTGCAAATCAAGTAAGTATCATGGTGATCGCGATTGTTATTGCTGTGCTTGTCATGATGTTTGCTGCTAAAGCAATTGGTGATTTTGTTGATGAACACCCTACCATTAAAATGTTGGCTTTAAGCTTTTTAATATTAATTGGTGTTGTCCTTATCGGAGATGGTTTGGATATGCATGTTCCAAAAAGTTATATCTATTTTGCGATGGCATATACCGTGTTAGTGGAAATGCTGAACTTAAAAGTCCGCAAAAAAATGAAATAATGAAAAATAAAATATTAATTTTATTTGCACATCCGGCAATGCATAAATCGCGGATTAATGCTTCACTTATTAAACCTCTCAAAAACTTGAAAGAGATCACTTTTCATGATCTCTATGAGACTTATCCTGATTTTTACATTGATGTAAAAAAAGAACAATCATTACTAGTGGAACACAATATTTATGTTTTCATGCATCCCTTCTATTGGTACAGTACCCCTGCCATTTTAAAACAATGGCAAGACTTAGTATTGGAACATGGTTTTGCTTATGGTCATGAAGGCTCTGCATTACGTGATAAATTATTATTATCAGCCATTACGACAAGTGGCAGCTTGGACGCTTATCAACCTACGGGTTTTAACCATTATCATATAAAACAACTGCTCACCCCTATCGAACAAACTGCTGCACTCTGCGGGATAAAATATTTGCCCCCTTTTGTTGTCCATGGAGCACTTAACCTTTCAGAAGATGAAATACGCCATCATAGTGAAGAGTTGCAAAAAGCGCTTGAAGCCTTAAGAGATGGCAACCTTAATATCGCTGAAGCTGAAAAGCATCCATATTTAAACTCAAATCTAGCCAGTATTATCAATGCCCATATAGGATAAATATGGAATATAAAGATTTCTTTTTTCAAGCCGCTGTTTATCTTTTAGCAGCTGTGCTTTCAGTTCCTTTGGCAAAACGTTTTGGCTTTGGTTCGGTATTAGGCTATCTGATAGCAGGAATAGTCATCGGGCCTTTTGTTTTAGGCGTGGTGGGTGAAAACACTACCGATGTAATGCATTTTGCTGAATTTGGCGTTGTCATGATGTTGTTTTTAATTGGTTTAGAACTACGCCCTGCATTGATATGGAAACTACGTGCACAAATTTTAGGGATGGGGGCTTTACAAGTTTGTGTTACAACTATTGTCTTAACGGCCCTTTGTTTGCTGCTGGGGTATTCTCTGATTAGTGCATTTGTTATTGGAATGATTTTCACTCTCTCATCTACTGCAATAGTCATGCAGATGTTAACAGAAAAAGGTTGGCTGCAAACACCAGCAGGTCAATCCTCTTTTTCAGTCTTACTCTTTCAAGATATTGCTGTTATCCCCATGATGGCCATTTTTCCTTTGCTAGCCATTACCACAGCAAAACCAATTACAGAAAATCCTAACTTGGTCAGTAATTTATCAGGCTGGCAACATGCTTTACTGATTATTACTGTCATCAGTCTTATTGTGGTAGGCGCAAGATTTTTATTACGTCCTGTATTTCGCTTTATTGCCGGTACAAAATTAAGAGAAGTATTTACAGCAGCATCGCTATTGATTGTCATCGCCAATGCACTAGCCATGCAGGCATTAGGATTGTCTCCTGCTTTAGGCACCTTTTTAGCTGGTGTGGTGTTAGCAGAAAGCGAGTATCGACATGAGTTAGAATCTGACATTGAACCTTTTAAAGGTTTATTATTAGGATTATTTTTTATCTCTGTAGGCGCTAATATTAATTTTAATATAGTAATAGATCATCCTTTACTAATCATAAAACTCACTTGTTTATTAATGCTGACAAAATTTGCTATTTTGTATATTTTAGCAAAAGTATTTAAATTCAATAATCAAAACAGCTTATTATTTGCGCTTTCACTCGCTCAAGGTGGAGAATTTTGTTTTGTCTTACTTTCCTATGCCGTTCAAAGTCAGGTTCTGCTTTCTGATATCGCCAATCAATTGGTTGTTGTTGTTGCCATTTCAATGGTACTCACCCCCTTGGTGTTTATAGCCTATGAAAAAATTATCGCCCCCCTTTTTATACGTTCGCAAGAAGAACGTGAATTTGATGAATTAAAACCCAAAGAAAATCATGTTGTCATAGCAGGCTTTGGTCGCTTTGGACAAATAGTAGGTCGTTTATTATTAGCCAATAAAATTAAAGCCACCATTTTGGATCTAGACTCAGAAAATATTGAAGTCATTAGAAAATTTGGCTTTAAAGTATTTTATGGAGATGCATCAAGACTCGATCTCTTACAAGCTGCCGGCATAGAAAAAGCTAGATTATTCATTTTAGCTATTGATGACTCTGCCAAAGCACTTGAAATAGCACTGAATGTAAGAAAGCATTATCCCCATTTGAAAATTTTGGCCAGAGTAAGAGGGCGAACCCAAGCTTATGATTTCTTAAAAGAAGATTTCAATGATATATATCGTGAAACATTTGATTCATCTTTAATGATGGGAGTAGATGCGCTACGTGCGCTGGGTTACCCGGCCTATCATGCATTAAGATGTGCCCAATTATTTAAACATCACGATGAAGAATCAATACAACAATTATTTAAGTTAAATGTACTTGAAAAAGATTATATAAATATTGCAAAAGAAAATAGAAAAAACCTTGAAAAAGCCTTTCATGCTGATAATGAAGAGTCTGAAATCAAAGGCGATCTGGCCTGGGATATTGAAAATGCTAAAGAGCGTGGTTAAAGGAACTTTTCATTACTTGGATAATACCTAAACCCTTGTTAGAATGGCCGATTAAACATAAGGGACGTAAACTGGTGGATGAGTTAGTTATCCTTGATTTTGAGACCACCGGTCTTTCACCATCTTATGCCAGAATTATCGAAGTTGGCGCTATTATTATCAAAGAAAATATCGTTGTAGATAAGATCTCACAACTTTTATATCCAGGATCATCCATCCCTCAATTTATCACTTCCATTACAGGCATCACCAATCAAATGGTCAAAGGCAAACCAACGCCTGAAAAATTTATGCCGACATTAAAGAAATTTATTGGGAACAAACCCATTTTGGCGCATAACGCTTCGTTTGATCAAAAATTTTTAATCTCAGAAATGGAAAATATTGGGATAAGCATTGAAAATCCATTTTTATGCACTTTAAAATTAGCAAGACGACTACTTCCCAATGCCCCAAATCATAAATTAGGAACATTGGCATCTTATTTAGCGCTGAAGATCCCCAAAAATCATCAAGCTCATAGAGCGTTAGATGATGTGATGGTAACAAACCAGATTTGGAATCATTTAAAAAATACTGTTACCAATCATATTAAAACCGAACCTGATTTGGATTTGTTTTTAATGCTTTCAAGTGTCGCAAAAAACAAAATAGCCCAATTGCTGGATAGTAAAGTGAAGACTTGATTCGTTATCTTATTCCCTCTCCCCTTGCGGGAGAGGGTTAGGGTGAGGGGTGTTTGAATCTGTAACAATTTTAATAGCATAAAGATTGTTTTGCCCCCCCTCATCCCCACCTTCTCCCGCAAGGGGAGAAGGGGTCAGATTTACGGATTTCTAAATTAATCTTTTTTTATTTCGCATTTAACTCATTAAAGCGATCACGTAAAATCTCAGGTAAAAGCACTTCTTCTTTACCCTCCTTTGAAAATTCAGCACCTTGATAGATTTCACACTTTGAAAATGAACGATTTTGCCACGGATTATTGACTTGTCCGCGAATATTTGATTTTTGTGAAATAAAGGTCACTGATTTAACAAGATCACGCGCTTTTGCTTCTGATGAAGCTCTTACAAGAATAAAGTCTAGCTTTTTAAATATATGGGTAGGCCATTTAGGATTATTCGGCGTTAATTTAAATACGTGCATTGTCATCTTCTATACAAATGGGAAAAAAAGCCCAGTTGATAATATGACACATGCACGAATAAAGCAATAATTTAAATTCGATTTGCTGATGTATTCAAGTACCTGGCATAAGCAAGATCTTCTTCTTCTTGTAACTTGCGAGCCAAAATCTCATCAGGACTGAGTTTAGGCTTTTTGGTTGCATGCTCATTTTCTTGATTAGCCATTTCTAAAGCCAATAATCTATCGAGTTCTTCTTGTTCTTGCTTTTGCTTAAATTGTGGCAAAAAACTTGGAGATTCATCCAGGGTAAGATCAATCACGGGATGATTTACATTTTCAGATTTTCTCTTTCCATTTTTGCTTTCTTCTACTTTGCTAACAGGTACAGTTTCTTCTTTTTTATTTTCAGACAAAATTTCTTGTAAAACACTTTTGATGACAATTATAAATGCTGCTTCAATTTGCTCTGAACTTGGCTCAACTTCTTTTTCTCTAAGTTTAAAAGACACCTTTCCTTTCTTATGGTAGGTATTGTCATAAAGTGCTTCAGTATTTTGATATTTTGCAATCATGGCAGCATTATGATCATCAGCATAGGGAGAATCTGGGCTTTTATTTAATCGAAATTGGTGCAAAAGAATATAGAGAGCATCATATAAACTGCTAATCTCATCTTCTGGTAATTTACCCATCACTTTTTCAATGGCTGTTTTAAGTTCTTTATCAGGTTGGGCAACCCCTTCACCTATAACAAGATTTCTTTGCTTTGAGGTAGTTGGACCTGTGATAATTTCGACCAGATTTTTTAAAACTTCGGCACCTTTGTCTTCAACAGCATCAGCGACTATCTGTAAATAAGGTTGTATATACCAAGCTTTCATGGTTTCTAACTGATGGGAAGTGAGTGAAGGACCGTGTTTTAACATGACATAACTCTATTAATATTGAATTTAGGGTGTTTTTTATCATCAAACCCCTGCAATTTATAGGTCAAATAGCTTATAAACCGATGAACGGTAGCTTCTAAGGGACAAATTAACACCCCTTTAGCAGCAATCCCTCCACATTACTGGTTTGCATCGTTTGGACTTTCTCTATCCCCATCATATCCATCATCGCATACACTAAAATGAGATTGGTTAATTGGTTTTTGACAAATTGTTCATTTGGCATCTCCATCAACCCGAGTATTTCTTGATCAGTTTTATTTGTTAATAATCCAATAGCCTGTAATAGATCAGCCTTTGTATAGAAACTTGCCTCTTGATGCGTGGCCAGATTACATAATGGTTGAATGACCTGATTATGAACCGAACCCACAGCAATAACTGATGTACCTTGGTCAATTTTTTGATGGATTAATGAAGATGCTACTTCATCAAAAACAAGGTGCTTTTTAGCTAAAGCGATGGCCTCTTGTACTTGGCTTTCGTTCAAAGGATGTGGTGTTTCACCTGATTCTTTATGGACAACATGCTCTAATACCAAGGCTTGGAAAGTTTGTGATGCTACCTCACCCCCCATCACAAAAAAATCATTGGCTTCATTTTTATAGGTGAGCTGCATACTGCCTCCCCCTATATCCCATACCACAGGTAAGGAAGCAGCTTCTTCAGAGTCCAGTTTCGTTAAAGCACTAAAATACGCTAATTTTCCTTCATCTTCTTGAGAAATAATATTCACAGGAAAATCTAATGCCGTATTTAAATGATGGACAAAATCTTCACCATTGTTTGCAGTTCGAAATGCCGCTGTGGCAACCGCACAATGCTCAATATCACCATGTTGATGTCCCAAGGCGGCATCATATTGCTGTTCAATTTGATTTCTTGCATTGAAGATGGTTTGTAAGCCTAAAGATTGTATCAAATCAGAAAATTCATTAGTATTTGAAGAAAATAAATCCTGTCGATATAAAACAGGGTAAGCTTCATTAATAAACACATTTTCTAAGGTCATGTTGCAAACATTTACTGTCGCAGCCATCGTTTTAGTTGCATTTGAACCAATGTCGTAAGCTGCCCGTGTTACGAGACATTCATTGGCTTCATTTTCTGCTACATTGCTTTCAGTAAACAGTTTTGACGGCGCTATTATTGCAATACTTGTTTCTATCCAATGAGCATCTACAATTTCTTGAGTTACAATATCCATCACGCTTCCTCATAACAATTATGCTAATGCGTTAATAAATATAATGCGCCAGCCATCAAGGCTAACACTAGAACTCCTTTTAAAAGAGGATAGAGAAGCGCTAAGTACGGTCGACCTGTTAAATAGTGTATTTTCTTAAATGCATATTGATTTTTCTTATCTAATTCATAAGACTTTTGATAATGCACTAGCGCTTTACCCATATTTTTCTGCTTTTCATAGATAACTGCGGCATTATTGTGGGGAGCCGCCCTATCTCCATAGATTGCTATCGATTCTTGATATAATTCCATAGCAATATCATATGAACCAATTATTTGATAAAACATACCAATTTGATTATAGACATCCTCACCAATATTCATTTTAAAAATATTACTTTTTAATTTATTGAGATCTCTTTTAATTTCCTCAATTTGGTTTTCTTTCGCATCGTCTAACAACTCCAGCAATCTTCCGTGGACAATGGAATAAGCATTTGGGTCCCAATAGCTAAAACGAATAAATGCTAATAATGATTTTAAATCAAATCGATAACTACTTGATTGATATTCGTCGTAAAATTGGCAATATTCATCGGGTCCTGAACTCTCTAATTCATTGTTAAAATACGCAGTAGTTTCGATCAGATCTGCAAAAGATGTCCCCATACTGAATAAATTAACCTTAAAATCATTATCATTTAGTGTCAGTAAACAATCGCCCCCATCTTTTTTCAAATATTCTCCCATCGCATGAAAGTTCACAAGATAAGAGTAACATCCATCATAGGAAGCATCATAATGATCGCCCAGTAAGGGAAATGTTTCAGGTAATGCTAAACCTTTATCACCTGCTATCATAAAGAAATTGTTATTCGTTAATTTTTTGAGCGTATTTAAAAATTGAATCGCGCCTAATGGCATTAAAAAATAACTGCCATTTTCATAAAAATATGTCTGATATTCTTTTAAAATTTCATTTATTTTGGGATCGTCATAGTAATTATTAATATCAATATCAACATGACGATAATTAAATTTAAGATCATTTAAATGCAATGATTTTTGGATATCAAAATTTTTATAGCGGCTGCGCAATCCTAATTGCACTTCTTCAAGTTTATCTTTATGAAAATGAAAAGCATCATGAATAATGCAATCGAATGTGTAGTTTGCGATTACAATTAATGGCGTTTTTGATTGTAATTCTGAAAAACGTTTATTCTGCAATCTTAAAGTAAAATCTTGATCTTCTTCTACATTAAAAATGGAAAAATCAAGTTCTTGATTTTGAAGAAAAGGTGCAAAAGAAATGTTTTCCTGACAAAAGGTAAGGTTATTTTCAGGTATATCTGAAATCACATAACAAAACTTCAAAGATTGTAGTTCATAATCCTTGAGTAAAGCTTTAAATGCAGTCAAAAAATGGAAACTAAACTTCCCCATTCCGCTGCCCACTTCCAAAATATTGAATGTTTCATTTTGAAATTGTGGATTTAGCTTTTTCCATTCTCTGATAAAATGAATAACAATTGTCGCATAGCGATGACCGATGAACGCATTACTGGAAATGTAATAAGGGACCTCTTCTTTCCATGCTTTGACCCCCATCGTCGTAAAATAGTTACGTTGGATTTGCCATAATTTAGATTGTGATAATCTAGCTGGTAAATCAACTAGTTTCGGATCCTTGTCTTCTTTCATCCGTGATCCTCTCCTCAAGATGCTTAAAATCCCAAAGTTTTTTATCCATTAATTGACTTGGTTTAACTTGCTGTAATGCATGCAGCATATTACTTGGAATTTTTGGATTATCCTGTGCTAATGATTCTATTAATTTTTTTACTTTTTTTCTTGCCAAGTTTTCTTGTGAACCACATAGATTACAAGGAATAATTGGAAACTTACTTAATATTGCATATTGGGCAATGTCTTTTTCTTGGGAATAACAAAGCGGTCTAATGATAATTTGACGTTGGTTGTCTGCTAATAATTTAGGTGGCATTGAGCGGATCTCACCGTTATACATTATTGACATCAGCAAAGAAGTAATTAAATCATCACGATGATGGCCTAAGGCTACTTTGTTGAAACCATTCGTTTGTGCATACTGATAAATATTCCCTCGTCTGAGTCTAGAACATAAACTGCAATAAGTGGCACCTTCAGGTACTTTTTCTTTCACAATCGAATAGGTATCTTTTCTTAAAATCTCAAATGGAATTTTTTTATCATCAAGAAAAGCACGTAGTTTAGAATCATCCCATCCTGGTTGTGCTTGATCCAAAGTAAAAGCCAATATTTCAAATGGAATTTTTGTACGCTTGCGCATTTTTTCAAGCAATGAAAGCATCGTAAAAGAATCTTTTCCACCAGAAACACAGACTAATATCCGATCGTTTTTTTGGATCATTTGATAATCAGAAATAGCTTTCCCCATATAATGAAGTAGCTTTTTTTCTAATTTTTCATATTTCTTTTGAGATTGTTCTGCCGTCATCACATTTGAGGAAGGCACATTCTCAATCCATCTGATTGGTTGCATGTTTAGGCTCTTAGAGCAAGCGGGTTTGCTTATAATAGCATATCAGAAAAGGTATGCTATTTCTTTAATGGATCTCTAAACTTGCCTGCACACGAATCACCGGCACTGGCTGCCCTGAAGAAACTATCCTCATCATTTTTTGTTGAATTTCTTTTGATAGATGCAAATACGCGAGTTTGTAAGCTTTAGGGTGATTTTCAAGTCCTTCAATACTATAAATGGTCACCCCATTTTCACTCGTTTTGACAATTTCAGCATTGACATAGTGCTTCTTCATTATTTTTTCCTATAAATATCAGGTATTTATAAGTGATCATTCATTTCATTGTATGTCATGCAACCAACACTGTCAATACATGTCATTTTATCGCAGGTGAATACCGATTATTGTAATAGCACTTCTTTACAAGGAGTACTACGATGAGTTGCAATCTTAAGTAGTTTTTCTGCTAACAAAGATACACCTCCAGTTGCGATCCCAAGAACAATGGATCCCCCTTCACGGACAATCCCCTGTGTACTCGTTTTAAGTTGTGGCGAATCCAATGTTCCTTTTAAGAAAATAATATTTTCCATTGATCCCAAGTTCATCTGACTACGTGGGTGCAATTCGAATGCAAAGTCGAGTTTCTTAGTTTGCAGCGTTAACGATCCAGTTCCCAGTGCATATATATCTCGTGTTTCTAAAGCAATACTATTATTAGCTTTTGCAACGCCATCTTTAATATCAAAATGCCATGCGATACATTCTAATGTTGTATCTTGGCTGCCTGACTGGAAGCTTTTAAAAATGGCTGCGAATATATTGACGTGACGCATATCAAAATTCTGATTTAACAAAGTCATATTTTTCAAATACAAATTTGATTTTCCAGATAAATTTGCTATTAACGTGCTTAAGCTATTACCAATACTATCTCCTTGAAAGGAAACATCTAAAAGACCTCCTTCCAACCTCACATCAGAATGGAATAACTTTATGACTTCACTGGCATTTGCACGAGTAAGGTTAATTTCCATTTTTACTTTATTATTAGTATGATTTGTTTCATTTTTGACGACAAGATGACTTGTCAGTCCTCCGTTCGCCATCGTTCCTTTCACATCAATAGTAAGACTGGCATCTTTCTTATTGATATCGACATTGGCATTTTCGATATTTATTTTTTGCAAAATGAGGTTATCTATCTGGAAGTTAAGATTGCCTTGTAACGTATCATCATCACCCATGGTAAAGAAATCATTTTCATTTAAAAAAAAAGAGGCATCCCAACGTTTTATTTTTATTTTTCCTTTCACTTCAGGAAGTTTTTGCCCGAATTCAAAACTGAGCTGACCTTCCATGGTATCGAAAGTTGCCTGATTATTTATTTTAAAATCCGTGGTGATCACAGGCATTTCATCATTATCTTTTTTCTGAATGATAATTTTCCCGAGAAAATCACCTTTGACCGATTTACCTTGAGTGGTAATTTTAAAAATCTTATCTTTTAGTTCAATGACAAAATGCGAATCTTCAACCAATGTGTCTTCAAAATTAATCTTTTGAATATTGAAATCAACATGGCCGCTCACATTTTTCAACCATTGTAATTGATATAATTTTGACAAAAAGCCCGCAAAGCTTTGCTGTAGATTTTCACTAGCGATGGGAACTGTTATTTCTTTAGACTGAAAACTGCCAGTAAGCTCAACTCCTTTTTCCAAAAATAATAAAAGTTTTCCCTCTACTTTATTTCTTCCAGATTCTAATTCAATATTTGTTAAATCAATATGTAGATACGAAATATCAACATCACCCGCTACACTGTCTACATGAAAGGAATCCACTAATTTGTGCTTATCAAAATACTCAATATGTAAATTATTTGCTTTAATAGAATTGATTGTTTTTGTAGCAGAAAATATTGACTTCCATGGGATATAAAAACTAAGCATTTCAGCTGAAATTTCAAGATCAGTATCTTTAACATTAATGATTATTTTAGCTTCATCTAATTTAAGATGTGGAAGAGGAATAAAGCTTAAACTAATAGGGCCATTTACAATGAGCTTTTGCCCTATCACTTCTTCAAATTTGTGCACAAAATAACTTTTATAATTGTCTGGATTTGCAAAAATTACCATTAAGATAAAAATGCAAATAAAAACAAATATCACCCCAACCAATATTGTAAGAACTTTTAAAAAAGCTTTCATTAAGGGATCCCAATATTCATCGGCATCGCATACAGATTTTGCCCCTTTCTATGAGCTTCAAAATATTCATTGGATAAATTACGTGCCTGTTCTAAATCTGACGCAGATAATAGCTGAGATATTTCATCACGCAGCACGGTTGCCTCATCCTTACCACTCATTGATGCTAAATTTGCCCAAGCATAGGATTGAACATAATCACGATCTATCCCATCACCGACAAAATACATATTCGCCAATCTATATTGCGCGTAACCATCACCTTTTTGCGAGGCTTTTAGATACCACTCATGCGCTTTGGAGGTATTATTCATACCAAAAAGCCCTTGTTCGTAAATCATCCCTAACTCACGTAATGCCGGCACAAATTCTTTGCTTGCTGCCTCATTGATAAGATTCATACCTTGGTCAATATTCTGTGGCATGTGATTACGCCCATATAAATAATTCATCCCTTTTAGGAAAATTGCTTCAGGCTCTCCATTTTCTGCTGCGTACTGTATCCAATTATTAATTTCTTCTTCATTTTCATCATTTTGATTTGTATTAAGTGCATCTCGATAAACAATGGCTACCCAATTCTTAGCATCTTCGGAACCTAGACGCGCTGATTTAAGGAACCATTTTTTAGCAAGTGAATGATCTTTATCGATACCTTTACCGTAATAATACAATTGACCTAATTTAAATTGCGCTGAACTGTGATTTTGTTCCGCTAGTTGGCTAAAAATTTCAAATGCTTTTTCATGATTAACTTCTGTACCTATCCCATCAGCATAGAGAGTACCTAAGAGATAGAGTGCTTCGGCATTTTGGTTATGTGCTGCTTTTTCAGCCCAATAAAATGCAACTTTGTCATATTGCGGAATACTAAATTCGATTAATATTTTTGCTAATTTGATCTGTGCATCATGGGAACCGCCCATGGCGGCTAAACGAAGATATTCAATGGCTGTAAATTTGTCTTTCAGTACAGGATATCCTTCCAAAAAAAGAGTAGCTAATGCATATTGAGCTGGATAATATCCTTTATCAGCTGCGCGCTTTAAATATTCAGCACCCACTTCAGCATTTTTTTGTTGGCCTAGATTTCCATTAACATAGCTCATTCCTACAACATAAAGGCTATGAGGTTCATCTTGTTTGGCCGCCGACTCATACCAATAAAATGCTTTTTCTTCGTTTCTTTCGAAATCTTGTCCCTGATTATAAAGATTTGCCAATTCAAGTTGAGCTAATATCACACCTTGGCTTGCTGCTTGATCAAATAGTTTTTGGGCTAAGTAAATATTTTTAGCTACAGCTGTCCCATCTAGATATATCTTTGCTAAATGATACTCGGCATCAGGATTTCCTTGATTAGCACTCATTGTTAACCATTGGATGGCTAAGGTATTATTTTGTGCTATACCTTCACCATTGAGATAACATAAACCTAATGTAGTTTGTGCAGGAAGATAGTTTGCTTTAGCTGATTTGTTAAGCCAATTAATGGCCATTGCTTGATTTTTAGCAATACCTCGACCTATTAATAAACTTTGCGCAACAACAAATTGTGCTTCGGGATGTCCTTGCTCTGCGGCCTGCAAGAACCAATACATCGCTTCTTCCCAATCTAGCGTGCCCAAATCCCCTTTTGCATAAATCGCACCTAATTGGGCTTGAGCATGCACGTTGCCTTGCTTGGCTTGTTCTAAGCATTCTGCAAATGCTTCTTTGGCCCCAGCTGATTTTACAAAATCATTACAGTGATAGGTGGAATAAGTTGTTTTAGCTTCAGGGAAAACAGGATCGTATAGGATAACTTCCTTTCCTGTTTTTGGTTCAGGATCTGGATTACAGCCTTGTACCGTTAGGATGGATAGCCCCAAACAAAATGACTTAAAGATAGAAGAAGGTAGCTTCATGCCAGAATAATCCTTTATTAAGTGTGTGCGGTAACTTACAGCCTATTTAGACATCACCCATTACATCCAGTAATATTCAATGCAAACTCTAATAAAGCAAGCATATGTCCAAAGATATCTTAAAAAAGTTAGGAATGCCCCCTTTTAAACCGCTTCCCGGTCTTCATAAAGGTTTATCCCAAACTATCGCTTC
Source organism: Gammaproteobacteria bacterium (assembly GCA_016191245.1). GTDB lineage: Bacteria > Pseudomonadota > Gammaproteobacteria > Berkiellales > Berkiellaceae > Berkiella. Next base: position 75,918 of record JACPOY010000009.1, read on the forward strand.
TTTTTATTTTCCTTATAACCCATTCATTAATAATAGCAAAAGTCATACAGTAACATTACCCGATGGCGATAAAATTGTTCTCTTGGAAAACCGCCCTAAAGTATGGGTACCCTCTCAAAGAATTATTTTGCTTGTACATGGACTAACTGGTTCACATTTATCTAAGTATTTTATACGCGCAACCAAATTTTTTACCCAACATGGGTACGTGGTGATGAGAATGAATTTGCGCGGCTGTGGGTTGGGCAGAGGTTTGGCAAGACATCTCTATCATAGCGGGCGCAGTGAAGACACGCGGGAAATTTTAAAATGGTTGGCCAGAGAATACCCTTATAGCCCAGTAACACAAATAGGCTTTTCTTTAGGCGCCAACATTACTCTCAAAATGGCAGGTGAAGACGGCGATAGTCAAAGTGGTAAATTAGATAGTGTGATAGCCGTATCACCCCCTCTTGATTTGGAAGCAAGCGTAAAACTTCTAATGAAAAAACAAAACCGCATTTTTAATGATTTTTTTGTGAAAGGTTTATTAGGCGATATTGCAAAATTACATCAAACTTTTCCGGACTTACCCAAACTTGATTTACCCCCCATTTCGACAGTATATCAATTTGATGACTTGTACACGGCGCCAAGAAGTGGTTTCCAAGATGCGCATGATTATTATACCCGTTGCAGCTCTGCACAATTTATTAAGACCATTACCTTACCAACTTTAATTCTCTATGCTAAAGATGATCCGGTAATAAGTCGCAGACAATTTTTAAAACTACCACAAAAAGATAATCTTGATACAATCCTAACCAAACATGGCGGACATGTGGCATGGTTAGGCAAAACAGATAAATGTTGTCACTATCGTTGGATGGATAGAGTCATTCTCAAATGGGTACAATGCCATGACAAACAGCACGATAACTAAACTAGGCGAATTTCAAGCCGGAGCAAATTATGTTTTTCTTGGCTTTAAAGAGATTTTCCATCCTAAAGTAAGACATTTTATTTATGTTCCTATTATCATTAACCTCATCATATTTTCTGTTATTTTTTATTATGGTGCCCAATATATTTATCATAAACTAAGTTTTTTATCGCCCACGCTCCCTAGTTGGCTGCATTGGCTCAGTGGGTTTCTAACATTTATAAAAAATACGCTACTGTTTTTTATTTTTACCCTCTCTATTGGTATTATCACGCTTGCCTCAACTTTGTGTGCTAATTTAATTGCAGCGCCTTTTAATGGCTTACTGAGCGAAGCTTTTTCAAAAGCACTCAATGGGACTTTACCAAGTCGCAGCTTTGGGCAAACAATAACGCAGACCATTTCAAGAGAACTGGTGAAGTTTCTCTATTATCTTCCTAGGGCAATACTATTAGGTATTGTGGCCGTTATTTTATATTTTCTGCCCCCTGTTAATCTTGTTATTCCGGTTCTTTTTTATTGGTTTAGTGCTTGGATGATGGCAATACAATATATTGATTACCCTGCAGATAACTTCCATATTAACTTCTCAACCACAATGAAAAAGCTCAAAGAGCGCAGAATGCTATGCTTAGGGTTTGGTTTAACGGTGACGTTATTAAGCAGTATCCCCTTTGTGAACTTTATTGTGATGCCCGCAGCCGTTATCAGCGCCACCAGGCTCTGGCATGAGAAATTAATCTAACCTCAAATCGATCTCTTAATTCATCTTTTTCTTATTTCTTAATAAAAATACAGCTATTTTTCAATGTAGTTCTATTTACAAGTTAGTTTACTATGGTAATGTAAAATAAGAATTAAAATTAAATTATTTGCAGCTACACAGGTGTATCAACATGCTAAGAACCCCCACGCAGTCAAAACCACCTATTGATGTGAAATCAGATTTACAAGAAGAATTTTATCAAAAATTTTATGCGGAAAATGCTAGTAGAGAAATTTCTACAAAAGACATTGAAGATTTTGAAAAAAATGCACTTGCCGAAGGTAAAGATAAAAATCAAGTTAACATCGCTAAAATGCTTTTATATGCCGATATTGTCTCTTCTAGAAAGCAATCAAAGGGCGGCGAACAAATTACTTTTTTTACAGGTCCGCTTATCGGCATGTTTGCCGAAGCAGAGAAAAAAGACGCTGATCCTAACTTCAAAGCAGCTGCTGATATAATTCGTAAAGACCAACATGTACAGTCTACTATATTGAGAGTCCATTCAAATTCTCTCAATGAATTAGCCACTAAAATGCAATATTATCATAACCATTTTAGTAAAATGAAAACGGATTTTAAAAAAAACAAAGCTAAGATATTAAAAGAAAATCCTAAATTAGCTGAAAACAATAACAAAATGTATAAAAAAACCGAAAAAGCATTAGAAGATTTATCTAAAATTTATGATAACAAAATGAAGTCCTTAAAAAAGGAAGAACGTACACTCTATAATAAGATATTAAAAAAAGAGCCCCTCACAGCTAAAGAATATGCAGATGGCCTTGAATTAACGACAAAATTAGCTTCATTTCAAAATAACAATGTTCCTGCTCTCGTAGAGGTCATGTCTATATACCAAGCTTTCGTTTCCATTGATGCTTTTAAGACCTCAAAAGATAGAAGCGCGCCTCAACTTCAAATGAATGTCTATAGTGAATTATTTCAAGCACCCATGCGACATCCGATGATGATGGAGCAAGTAATAAAAGATGCTAAAAAAATACAAATAAGCACTACATCTGGTTCTACTAAAGCCATAGATAGTCAAATAATTTCTGATGTATCAAATAAACTCAATGAAACAACAAAAGCTGTTTCTGATTCAAATTTCAATTTTGGCAACAATTTTATGCTGGATACTTCCACTGCAAAAAATTTGATTACTTTAAATAATATACTTTTAGAAGACACAGATAATAAGTTTAACGTTGCGCCAGAAACTAAATCGCTAGTATCTAATTACGCGAATGCTATGAATAAATTTATAGAAGCAAATTATAATTACTATATTGATCCAAGCCTGTCAAATAAGCAGAAATTTGGTATGGCTTATATCAATCTCAATACCATGTTTTCTCAAATGAGCAAGCCAGAAAATGTCGCTAAATTAATGGCCTTAGATTCCAATCCATTAAATGATGCATTCTTTCCAATAACCCGTAAGGAAGTTAAAGAAGCTATTCCGAGAATTATTGACGAAACCAAGCAAGGTCTGCTGATTTTTCTTAGAGCGACAGACTTTAATACCTTTAAAACAAAAAACTTAATTGAATTGAAAGTTGAGCATCAAGCCATCAAAGACACGCTCTCTAAAATTGATAACAATTTATTAGTCAAAGAAAACGCAATAAAACAATTACTCTCGAAACTTGATGACGAGATGAAATCATTAAATGTAGATGTTAATGATGATAACTCATCAAAAATGATATGGGTTGAAAAATTAGCCCAAACTATGGAAACACTAAGCGAATTAAAAACCCAAGCACAAAAACTGAAGGGTGAAAATAATGAACAATTAAAAGAGGATCAACTTCCACCTACTCCTGTTCAGTCAGAACAAGCTGTACCGCCTCCCACACCGCCTATAACAATACCATCTATCTCCATACCACCTAGAATAGATCCTGATATTAATCGCACTCGTTCCTATAAACCTCATATTCCACCATTAGATCTTTCTAAGTTGCGAAAACTTGAACACGAACAACAAGAGATGCAAGAAGAAGCCCATGTTGAAATGTCAAATAATGATGATGATAAAATGGGAAACTCATCAACTGAAGAAGCTCATAATGAAGAGCATAATGATGTGGTGGTTGCACAAGAAGCAGTTCTGGATACACCTCAGGATACACCACATATTGATGTTCATGAAGATGAACAGGAAAGCGAAGAAGAAAAACATCAAAATGTTAAAAAACAGGAGCCCGAAAAGCCACCTGTGCCATCAATTCAAACGCAAAAAGAAACTCAGCCTCCTCCTATGACAAGAGTCCAAGCCAGAGTTGCTCTATTTAAAACATTAATAGATGAACAAGCGAAACAAAGACAAATGGAACAAGCACAAAGAACAAAACAGCGTTCGGACACGACGCCGGTTGCACCTAACACGAAATTAAAAAGTTAAGACGGCATGCCTTGCAACCAAAATACAACGCCTGTTACCGCAACAGCGATAATCAAAACGGCTGTGATAGCATCAAATGCTTCATCAGATAACCCTTTCTTCTTATTTGCTTCCATTATAAACCTCATAGTTATTCAAATTACCCTAAGCGTTCATTGATTGTAATATCAACCGGATGTAAACCCGATTTTATCACTATTGAATCACTGATTCCTCGGCTATCGCCAACTTTATTTAATGGATCACCTGATTTTGAGACTTTTGCCACAACCAGGACATCCATGCCAAGTGTAAACTCGTTACCAGGCATCATAGATTGTTTGTTGTCTAGATAAACTGTGCAGGGCAAATCAGATACCCTCTTCTTTACCACAGCCAATGGCATTTCGCTGCCTTTACTTCTTTTCACATAAATAAATACCGTATCATCGGGATCCAATTTTTGTTTAATGTCTGAAGCAATAGTTACCTTTACCTGAAAAACAATATCTTGAGTTTTATTGGCCGCACTTTTTTGGCCAAAATGATTTTCAGCTGTCGCAATAGCTTTTTGCAATGCGTTGCGCTTTTCATCTGTTAAGGATTCATCGGTTTCAAGCAACAATTGCCAGGCTTGTATAGCTTGCGGATATTTTCCTTTTAAATAGTCATCAATGGCTAATAAATTTAACAATTCTTTTTGGGTATTATCTTTTTGTACTAATTTTTCTGCTTGTATTCTAATGTCAGGTGCTAAATGACCTTGATCTCTTAAAGAATGGGAATAAATCCACTGAACTTGATATTCAGGAACATCTGGTTGAATAACAATTGCCTCGGCAATTGTTTTAATTGCTTTATCAAATAACCCCAATTGATTATAAACACCGGCTAATTGTGTCAAAGCAGGAGCGGAATAACCTATTTTTTCCTCTATTCTATCAAATTTTTCTATAATTTCTTCTTTAGGGGCATCAGGATCTTGTGCCATTTTAGCAATTTCTACGGATAATTGTTTAAGTGCAACATCATCAATCAGCTTTTCACTTGCCCCCCATTGTGCGTATAAAAATAGTGACAATATGCTGAACACCGGAACAAAGAGTAGAATAAATATTTTATTCCTTTGCGACTGGCTTCTCAATAAAGGAGTAAGCACAAATAAAAGTGCTAGTGCAATTAATGCTGCGATAATTATCCAAAATTGAGAGATTAACAAAAGTGTTTTCATGGTGCTATCTTATCCCCTCTCCCGTTTGCGGGGGAGGGTTAGGGAGGGGGTGAGATTTCTTAAAAAATGCAAACCACATTAACCCACCCACTAATAGCATTCCGAATGGCCCAAACCAAAGAATATAATTTTGCTCAGTCATTAAAGGTTTATAAAAAACATAATTCCCATAATGAGATAATAAATACTCCCTGATAGTCTCTAAATTTTCTCCTCGCTTAATCCGAACATACACTTCTTCTTGCATTGCTTTGGCAATAGGGGCATAAGAATCAGCGATATTTTGATTCGGACAGGTCACACAACGTAATTCTTTTAATATATATTCAAAATCTTGTTGTTGCTGCTGCGTTTCAAAAACAAATTTTTCGTCCCAAGCAAATAAAAAACTTGAAGACAGCAAGCTTGCCATCAAAACTATTATTTTATACTTGTTCATTCTTGAGCTTTTCAATAATAGGTAGAAAATCATTTTCAAATTGACTTAATTTAATTGGCCCCAAATGATGGTAGCGAATAACACCTTTATTATCGACAATAAAAGTTTCAGGCGTGCCAACCAACCCCAAATCCAGACCTAATGAACCTGATTTATCATCTAAGACAAATTGATAGGGATCCCCTTTCTTATTTAGGATCTCTTTAATTTTAGTAGCATCATCTCTATAGATAACCCCTACTAAAGGAAAATCCCATTTTTGCTTAATGCGTACCCATTCATCGTGCTCTTTGACACAAATACCACACCAGGAAGCCCATACATGGACAATACTCACCTGATTTTTTAAATTATCTGCAGTGACATTTTTATCCGGATGTACCACATCGTTTAAGCTAAATGTAGGAAATGGCATATCCTGCGTTTTATTTGTCTCATGATTAACATATAGCCCCTTCCATAAAACATATAGAACAGCACCTAATATGATTGCAGGAACGTACCGCCATAAGTATTGACGATTATTTGATAAACTCATTTATAACCTCGTTTGATTCTTTCTAAAAGCGTCAATAGAGGCAAAAAATGCCCCTATTGCAACCAACAAGCCACCTAACCAAATCCATCTTACAAAGGGTTTGATATAAATACGGACACTCCAATTTCCGTTTTCAGATCTCTCGCCTAATGCAATATAAAAATCTCGTAGTAACCCCGGACTAATCGCAGTTTCTGTCATCGGTAAATTTCTAGGAATAAAATATCTCTTTTCTGGAAATAATGTTGCAACAATTTGACTATTTTTGCGCACAATAAATTCTGCCTGCAAACCTTCATAGTTTGATCCTTGAACACCCTTTTCATTTTTAAAAGTAAATTGATAACCTTGAATTTCAACTGTTTCAGAAGGCATCATATTGATTTCTTTTTCTGTTTCTAATGACGTGGTCAAGGCGATACCTAAAACTGACACCCCAAGACCAACGTGAGCAATTATCATGCTCCATCGGGATAAAGGGAAACGAAACATATTCTGATCTTTTGCCATTTTCATTAACTTATACAATGTGCCAATAATGACTCCACTTCCAAGCAGGATGCCAATGGTCGACAGCAAGGTGAAAGACTGCGGCAAAAAGAAAATAGCGATAAGTAACATCAAAAGTATCAAGCATAATTTTTTAATATGAGGCCACAACAATGACAATTGATTACCTTGCCATTGTAGATGCGGAGCAAAGATCATTAAAACAAGAATAGGTAGCATTAATGGTATAAATACCATATTAAAATAGGGGGCACCCACGGATATTCTTTCCTGTTGAATCACTTCAAGAAAAATGGGATATATTGTTCCAAGAAGAACAGTGAGCGTTGAGACAAATAAAACAATATTGCCTAGCAGCATCATTGATTCTCTGGAAAGCAGTGAGGATTGTGGCTTCGCTTTGACATTCAACCCACGTCCCAGATAGAGGCTGCATGAACCCATTATCACAATGGCTAAAAAGCATAAGATAAAAGATCCTCTAGCAGGATCGCTTGCAAATGCATGAACCGATGAAATAACGCCCGAGCGAACTAAAAAAGTTCCAATTAAGCTTAAGATAAAAGCTGATAATGCTAATAACACACTCCAAGGGATAAAGGATTGATTGCGGTTTGAAACTAAAAGAGCATGACAAAGTGCCGCACCAATTAACCAGGGCATAAATGAGGCATTTTCAACCGGATCCCAAAACCACCAGCCGCCCCAACCTAGTTCATAATAGGCCCACCAGCTACCCAACGTGATGCCGATAGTGAGAAATCCCCAAGCAAGCAAAGCCCAAGGCCTTGCCCATTTTACCCACTCGGTTGAGTATTTTTTAAATACCATGGCACAAATAGCAAAAGCAAATGGCACTGCAAATCCTACATATCCCATATAAAGGCATGGGGGATGAATAACAAAACCGGGATCTTGAAGTAATGGATTTAAATCAGCGCCATCGGTTGGAGAAAAAGGCAATAAGCGTAAAAAAGGATTTGAGGTTTGTAATAATAACAAAAAGAAACCGATGCTAATGGCACCTAATATTGATAAAACGACAATACTCGCCTCTTTTGGTAATTTTTTACTATATACAGCAACGGCTAATGACCAGAAGGCTAAAATCATTGACCATAATAATAATGAACCTTCATGAGCGCCCCATGTTGCACAAAATTTATAAATCAGTGGCAATTGTGTGTTTGAATTATGAGCAATATACGCAACACTAAAATCATCCTGTACGAAACTACTTACTAAAGTTACAAAACTCATCAATACAAAAAAGCATTGTGCAAAAACAGCAGGCCTTGAAAGTGATTGTAAAAATGTAAATCTTGTAAAAGCAAGACCTATAGGGGGTAAAATGGTTTGAACCAACGCCATCATGAAAGCTAAGATTAAACAAAATAAACCTATCTCTGGGCACATATTATTTCGCTTTTACTAAGGTAGCTGCCACTTCAGGTGGCATATAGTTTTCATCATGCTTGGCTAATATTTGAGAGGCGTTGAATTCACCATTCTTACCAAGCTTACCTTGTGCAACAACTCCTTGGCCCTCTTTAAATAAATCTGGCAGGATCCCTTTGTAATGAATCTTCACCTCGGAATGAAAATCAGTAATCACAAATTCCACTTTCATATCGTTTTGACGGACAACACTATTCTTAACCACCATGCCACCAATGCGAATATTTTTTTGATCTGAGATGTTTTCAATCGCCAATTGCGAAGGAGAGTAAAAAAGATTGATATTTTGTTTTAAGGCATACAAAACCAAGCCTGAGGCCAAACTTATTCCTGCAATAAGACTAATAACGACAATCATTCGTTTCTTGTGAATAAAAGACATATAAACCTACTTAGATTGACGTTTACTATTTTTTTCTGCTTTGTAACTTACAAAGAAAAGTCCTGCCAGCACGATAAATACCAAAGCATATGAAGGCCAAACATAAATCCCATAACCACCCATTTCCCACATCTTAAGTTCCTTTGCATTTTTTATTGATTAATGAAACAACCCATTGGTTATTACTTTCACGACTCAAAATTTCTGTTCTCACTTTCAGACAAATAATCCCAAGAACATATAAACTAAAGCCAAGCACCATACTTAGCAAAGGCATTAACATCGAACTATCGATAGAAGGTGCGCTTAATTTGGAAATGGTCGCCCCTTGGTGCAAGGTGTTCCACCAATATACTGAGTAATGAATGATGGGGATATCAATCACGCCGACTAAAGATAAAATTGCACAAGCTTTTGCTGCCGATTTTTTTTGAGGAATAGCAGCATATAATCCGATATAGCCCAAGTATAAAAATAACAAAATTAACTCTGATGTTAATCTTGCATCCCAAATCCACCAAGTCCCCCACATGGGTTTTCCCCAAATAGCGCCAGTTACTAAAGCACAGAAAGTAAATAGTGCACCAATGGGTGCCAAACTATAAGCCATGATATCAGCAATTTTGACTCGCCAGATAAGATAGATAGCTGAAAAAACCGACATCCCAATATAAATAAATAACGACAGCATGGCACAAGGAACATGAACATAAATAATACGAAAACCATCACCTTGCAGATAATCGGCGGGCACAATAAATAAACCCGCATAAGTACCATAGGCAATAGTAAGTAAAGATAACAACCAACACCAAGGCTGTAGCGTTCCTAAAAAATAATAAAAACGTCGTGGCGAGCCTAAACCGATTATTTTATTCATTATCATTTTTTAATCCACCGCAACTTTTAATGCAGCCGCAACAGCATGCGGCGCAATGGTAACAGTTAATATAGAAAGCGCGCCCAGTAGCGCCAATTGGAATGCTGGCCACGTTGAAGAGAGTAATAATGAAACAGCACTCTCTCCTAATATCAAAATAGGGATATAAAGTGGTAGCAGCAATAAACCTAAAAACATACCAGATCGTGGCATGCTAATCGTGAGAGCAGCACCTATCATGCCAACCATTGTAATCGCAGGGCTGCCAATCAATAAACCTAATACGAGCACACTATTTTCAAATAAGGATAATTGCATCAACATGCCCAATAGAGGAATAAAAAGAATTAATGGCAAACAAGATACCAACCATATCGCTACAAATTTAGCTAGAATAAGCCACCATAAGGGATAAGGGCTTAACAACAGTTGTTCAACGCCCCCCTCTTCCATCTCATTGCGAAATAATGTTTCAATGGTAAACAAGGAAGTGAGCAAAAAAGCTATCCATATTATCGCTGGTGACATTTTCATTAAGATCTCAGAATCAAATCCAAGACCAATACCGAATAATGAAATAAATATAATAAAAAATAGAATTGGATTAGACCATTCTTTAGGTGAACGAATCATGACTTGTAAATCATTTCTCATACAAGCACAAAAAACTGACATCATCATTAATGAACCTCATTCACTGATAAGTCGATAACTTTACGTGCGTCATACGACATAGGAATGTGGCTCACCATAATCACCATTCCATTATTTGTTAAATGCTGGGTTAACATTTCATAAAATATATCTATGCTTTTATTATCTAATGAAGTAAAAGGTTCATCTAATATCCATAATGGTTTGCCTTTGAGAACAATCGCACCCAGTGCCACTTTTCGCTTCAGTCCCGCCGATAATTGATGACAAGGTAATGAAGCATGTTGTAACAATCCAAAACGCTTGCAAACTTGCGATATATCTTCAGGCGTTGAATGACTATTTGATAACGCTAATTGAATGTTAATATTTTCTTTGACAGATAACCCCAATTTAAGACCATCTTTATGCCCTAAATAAGATAAAGAGTCGCGGTAATGCTCAGATTGCGAAATTGCAGTCGATTGCCACGAAACCTCTCCTTTATCGGCGAGCATCAATCCTGCCAAGATTTTGAGCAATGTGGTCTTGCCTGAACCATTCAGCCCCCGAATACAAAGGATCTCACCCGCTGACAAGCTTATATTTAGATTTCTAAACAAATACTTATTAGCACGTGTAAAGGAAAGATTTTTAGCTATTAACGCCATGTCGACAAATTCTTTAGCTTCAAAGATGGAAGCATACTTACACTTTCCTTTAATATAGGCAATTGTCTGCACAAAATGATTGCTATTTTACTAGCCTAAAATTATAAGGTGAAGGTCCATGATGGAATTTTTGTCTCAATATGGTCTATTTTTAGCCAAAACACTGACTTTGGTGATTGGGATATTAGTCACCTTCGGCGTTTTGATGGCACTTGCGATGAAAGCAAAATCGAAAGCTCAAGAAGGGACATTGGTCATTGCGAGTGTTAACGAAAAGCTGGACGAGATCCGCAGTTATTTACAAAGTGAAACACTACCCAAGCCCGCGCTCAAGAAATGGTTAAAAGAGCAAAAAGAGCAAGAGAAGAAAGAGAAGAAAAGCCTCAAAGCAAAAAACATCGAGCCAACCAAAGGTCGTTTATTTGTCGTTCGATTTGATGGCGATGTTCGTGCAAGTGAAGTGGTCAGCTTGCGTGAAGTTATCTCAGCTATTCTTGAAATTGCGATAGATACAGATGAAGTTTTGATTGTTTTAGAAAGTGCAGGTGGTTTTGTTCATAGCTATGGGCTTGCGGCATCACAGATCCAACGACTTCGTCAACGTAAACTCATCGTTACTGTTGCCATTGATAAAGTTGCTGCCAGTGGTGGTTACCTCATGGCTTGTGTTGCCAATCATATTATAGCCGCTCCTTTTGCTATCGTGGGATCAATTGGTGTTGTAGCGCAATTACCAAATTTTCATCGCTTTTTAGATAAGCACAATATTGATTTTGAACTCCATACCGCCGGTGAATACAAGCGCACATTGACTTTATTTGGTGAAAACACAGACAAAGCTAGACAAAAATTCCAAGAAGAAATTGACGAAACACATCATTTATTCAAAGATTTTATTAATATCAATCGACCTATTGTGAATGTTGACGAAGTAGCCACTGGTGAGCATTGGCATGCTGTGCAAGCAATTAAGTTGAATTTGGTAGATGAAGTACTAACGAGTGATGATTTTATTTTAATGAAAGCAAAACAATCAAATGTCTATGAAATCAGTTATGAAATAAAGCAAAAACTCAGTGAAAGAATTAGCGGAGGTATTTTTCAGTCCTTAGAAAAATACCTCGCCAAATGGATTGCTAAAAGTCAACCAGCATTACTTAGATGATCGGCGAGGTTTTGTTTTAGCGGCAGCTTTTACTCGCTCTGCTTGTGCCTGTTTTGTCGCTTTTGCAGCTTTTGGCTGTGTTTGACGCTTTTTAGCATCTTTTTCTTTATGCTTTTCAAAGCTTGGCGCAATTACTTTCGCAGTTGGTTTTGCGACATCTTGAGCTTTCTCATGGGTAAGCGCTTTGGCCTTTCGAGTTGCAGGACTTGCAACTTGAAGAGGTTGTTCTAACACAGGTTCATTATTGCCTGTTAATTGATCGAAAACATATTTGCCGCCGAATCCAACAGCGAAAAGGCCACCGACACTTACCATTAAAGATGAGGCGATTAAGGCTGTTGCACCTAGCATGTTACCGCCAGCTAAAGCAATTATCTCAGCGCCGCCCTGGGATGCGAGTAAAAGTGGTGTAGCGCTAGCGACAATACCTACATACCATTTTGAGGCTTGTCCTAATAAATCGGTGGGTTCATTATTGCTAATTGTTGCGATTGCAGGCGCATTATTTGTAAGTTGTTCAGCATTGTTTTCTGCAGGAGTCCATAGGTTTGATAAACCATCTACACAATATTTAAAGCTATTTTTAATACCATTACCGATTTTTTCTAATACATTTTTTGGATTGGCAATAGCGTATTTTATATCTTCATATACAGCACTACATCCTGTGGCAACTGCGGCAAACTGTATAGCTCTTGTCCCAAGTAATAGCAAAGTTGAGACACCATTTAGCACAATTTCGGCAGCTAATATAACGCCTACTACGCCACCAATAGCTAATCTCAAATTATATGAAGATTGGCTTTCGGTAGGTTTTTTGGTGAAAAATTCAATCGTAAAGTTAGTCATAGTTTGTTGTACTGTTTGAAAGAATTGGCTAGCTTTCACTTTGGTGAAAAGACCAATTGTGAAGTTGTACATACTCACTAACCATTGCTTAACAGTCGCTAACCATTGCGCATTGGAATAACGATACATTCCATAAATCGCGACTGTGCTTACAATATTGAAGCCTAAGGATAAAAATAGTGCAACCGCACCTATTCCTTTTACAACGCTTAACGGGTAATTGCTAAGTATTGTTGCCATTTTGGCTTTCACTGTTTCGCTGAGGGTGGCATGGATTGGCGTATTATTTACGACAACTTTCTTGGTAACTCTTTTTGGCATGATTGAAAATCTACTAACTTAAATTAAGATGGAGGGATCTTAATAGTGACGCCTGGCTAATGTCAATTACCAAGCTAATAATATAGGGAAATAAAGAAGTTAGTTGATATTCTTATTTCTTACTTTCCAGTAGGCGGAAAGCTCTCTTCATCTTGTGCATATTTACCTTGCAGAACTTTAATAAGATGAGATTCTGCTTTGGTTGCTGTCTTTATGTTATCACTGAATGTTGTTCTATTGGGTTCTAATAAAGGATCTGACATCTGGTGAAGGTTATTTTGGAAGCTTTCATGTTCGGTTTTATTTGTATTGTATGACAATTGATCTTCGAAACGTGCCTTCTGGAACTTTTCACTCTCTTCAAATGAGGATAAATCCGTTTTGGAAAGCGCCAATTGATCATAAATTAAAGTGGTTAACTTGGTTATTTTTTTAAATCTTTTTAAAATAATAAATGAACAAATCAATGTCACTGCATTGATACTCAGGCAGAGCCACAGCAAAAGATCTAATGCCATAGGATATCCCTTCTATTAACATAGGTTCTTTATTCAGTGTAGCAGTAAATTTTATTTCCAATTCACCAAACGTGATTTTAATCGCAACATCGCTTGGCTATGGATTTGGCTGATCCGTGATTCGCTCACCCCTAGAACCTCCCCTACTTCACGCAGGTTTAATTCTTCATCGTAGTAAAGGGCTAACACTAGCTTTTCACGTTCAGGTAACTTGGCGATTTCAACGCCCAATTTTTGTTTAAAATCATCACGCTGAATGCCTTCTAGCGGGCCAGTGATAGGGTTGGTGGTAGGACAATCTAAAGCTTCTTCATTTACGCCTAAATCTTCAAAGGCAAAAATCTTGGAGCTATTGGAGTCTTGAAGAATTTGGTGATATTCCTCTAAGCTTACGCCTAGCGTCTTAGCAACATCGATATCCCGAGCATCTCGACCAGTCGCGTTTTCAACTTCACGCATCGCTGCGGCCACTCGCCTTGAATTTTTATGAACCGAACGAGGCGCCCAGTCGCCCTTTCTAATTTCATCTAGCATTGAGCCACGGATACGAATACCTGCATAGGTGATAAATGTTGCCCCTTTATTCTCATCAAAATTTCTGGCAGCTTCAATTAATCCTATCATACCAGCTTGTATCAAATCTTCTGCTTGGATAATGGCGGGAAGTCTTGCTAACAAATGATGAGCAATTCGCTTCACCAAAGGAGCGTATTCCTTGATAAAACTATCATCAGCGTCTAGCTGAACAGATTTATATAATGCTGCTCCACTCATGCATTTACCTCTATTGAACTACTATTGGTGAATTTATCAATTGCTCAATAAAGAATTGCACATGACCGCTACCTGCTTTTGGTGGGGGTAGAGAAACTAACCCTTGTGCCAAATGCCTAAAACACTGCGAAGCCTTACAACTTGGGTATGCTTCCACGACTGCACGTTGTTGTTTGATAGCTTTGCGTACCAATTCTTCCTCCGGTATCCACCCTAAAAAGTGCAATACCACATTCAAAAACTTATCTGTCACATTAGTTAGCTTAGCAAATAATTTTTTTGCTTCATACAAACTACTAGACATATTCACAACAATGCGGAATCGCGAAACACCATAACTCTTGTGAAGGAGCTTCATTAATGCATAAGAATCAGCGATGGAAGCTGGTTCATCACAAACAACAATAATTATTTCTTGAGAGGCAAGAGCAAATCTCACAACCGAATCAGAGATCCCTGCTGCTGTATCTATAATGAGTGTATCTAATTTTCCCATTAACGAATTAAACGCGTAAATCAGCCCAGCATAGTTTTGTGGTTGCATTTGCACCAAAGATTGGATCCCTGAGCTACCCGGTACAATATTTAATCCAAAAGGCCCCTTGATGACGATATCTTCAAGCGTACATTCATTTTCAATCACATTCGCAATAGTAAATTTTGGTTTTAAACCAAGAACAACATCAACATTCGACAAGCCAAAATCAGCATCAAATAAAAATACTTCTTTACCCATTTGGGCTAAACTCGCACCCATATTTACAGCCACACTGGTTTTGCCCACTCCCCCTTTGCCACCGCTCACCGCAACAACTTGGATTGGTTTATGATTAACCATTACAATACCGTCCTTTTATAATTTTACTTTTTCGTTAGAAATGCATTTGTTAAATAATCATGGAAATAGTTTTTATTGGCGACAAGGAGTTTTGATGAAAAGCCCTGACTGAAACTCAAATTTCCAAAGCTCAAATGACGTAATGGCACTTGGTTGGATATTAAATAGCTAAGAATTTCTTCCAATGAGTTACATTCATCTAATTTCGTAATGGTTAACCCATTAATTTCTATATTTTTAAAAGCAGTAAAATACCGTTCAATATAACTAAAATTACAATGCGGAGAAATCACAAAAGTATTATCAATTTCGGCTGAATATTTTTCTAAAAAGCGCATATAGAAATTATTTTCAGCATTATGGAAATCAAATGGTGGGAAATCAATAAAGATGTGATCTTTCTCAAAAGACTTATGATAAGCTCTTTCTAATTCATCAAGATTTTCAACATAATATGTGGGTACGTTAAAAATACGCTCATAGATTTTTGATTCTTCTAAAACTTTAAGATTAGAATTATTGACAAAAATAATTGAAAAGTTATTTTTTAACGGCTTATTTGCAAAATACACCAAAATTTTGGCTAGTAATAGTGTTTTACCTACCCCACTTGGCCCTATCAAAGTTTTAATTTTTTTAGCTGTTGAAAGTTCTGATTTTGAAAATTTTAACATATCCACAATTTGGCTAATAAAAATTTTCCAGGCATTGTCTAAAGAAATATCTGTTGGGATCTGCGCTAAAATATTATTGATCATCATTGATTGAAAACGCTTTTGATATAATATTCTAGACATTGATATATGCAAAGAATGTTGGTCATTTTCTTCTGCTTTTGATGCAGGGTGTAATACTTGTGCTTTTAAAAGTTCTTTAATACCCTCTAATTCGCTTTTCACATCAAAATCTTGATTCGTATTTTCAGATTGTTGGTTTTTCAATAATTCTTTAACACTTTCAAGCTCATTTTTAATAATATCTGTTACATCATTTTTCAGTGAAACATCGAAACCTTGTTTTGAAGGAGTAGATAAATAAGTACTTGAAAAAACATCTTCTTTTGCCGGTAACTCATCTGACGTTGGATCAGAAAAGAATGATTCCATGGGCATTTGTTTAGTAACAGGTTTTTTTAATGTTAAATTTGCTAAAGGAGGAATTTGCATAGCGTCGCTATTGACCGTTTGAGGCTCAAGTATTTCATGTTCAGCGACAGCATAAAGATGAATTTTGCCGTTCAATGACTTTTGAGAGAGTATAATAGCATCTGGCCCAAACTCAGCCTTTACAAGTTTCAATGCAGAACTGATATTGTTTGCTATGAATTCCTTTGCCATTTATCCTTCCCGTTTTCGTTTCGTGCGTTGTTGCCTTCGGGCTCTCGCAATCCTCATTTAACAATAATTAAACTCCGGTTGCTCAACCCTCGGCGCCTAGCCTGAAACAAAAACGCTTTGGGTAAATTAATCTAAAAACCTAAAGTTGAAATCACTTTAATTTGCTTTTCATCAGGTATTTCTTTAAACGAAAGTACCGATAAATTTTTTGCAAAATGTCTTAACAACTTCGACAACAGTCTTCTAATACTTGGATGGACAAGCAGTATCGCAGGTTGTCCCGTTGTCTCTTGCTTGTTGGCAAACTGTTTTATTGTTTGCTGTATTTTATCCATCAACGCAGGATCGACCGCTGCTGTCTCACCATTACCGCTATGCATAGACTGCAGCAAGATCTGTTCCAACTTTGAGTCAATCGTGATAACAGGGACTTCCGGATTAGAACCATTTAATTGTTGGACAATTAACCGACCTAAAGCTGATCTCACCATTTCAGTCAGCGCGGCAGGATCTTGACTCTTTTGGGCATACTCTGACAGAGTTTCGACGATAGTTTTGCTGTCCCGCAATGGAACATGCTCTTCTAAAAGGTTTTGGAATATTTTAACAATAATCGATAAAGTGATTTTATCAGGCACGAGATCATCAACCAGTTTGGGTGAATGTTTCATGAGAATATCTAAGATTTTTTGTGCTTCTTGGTGTCCCAATAGCTGATGAGCATTATCTTGAATAATTTGGCTCATGTGAGTGGCAATCACTGTGCTAGAGTCAACCACCGTATATCCCAGTGTTTGAGCTTGTTCTTTGGAAGATTTATTGATCCAATATGCCTCTAAACCAAAAGCCGGATCTTTTGTTGCAATGCCATCTATTTTGCCAAAAACTTGACCTGAGTTTATTGCCATATCTTTATCTGGGAAAACATCTCCTTCACCCACAACGACGCCTAACAAAGATATTCGATAACTGGTAGGTCCTATATTTAAATCGTCTCTTATATGAACAGAAGGGATCAAAAACCCTAGTTCTTGGGATAATTTCTTTCTCACGCCTTTAATCCGATTTAATAACTCTCCCCCCGTTTTTGATTCCACAAGTGGAATGAGTTTATAACCAACTTCTAAACTCACTTCATCAAGCAAGGGTACATCATCCCAACTCACTTCTTTAATTTCATTCTCACCTGCTACTTTAACTAAAGCCTTTTCATCAACTGTTTCAGTCCTTTGTGCTTTATTTTTTTCTTCCGTTTGCAGCTTTTGTAAATAATATGCACCAAATCCCAATAACGCAGATATTCCTAAGAAAACAAGATGAGGCATACCAGGGATAACACCAAGTACCCCCAATACCACACTCGCTATTGCCAAGGGCTTGAATTGGAAAAATACCTGGGATTTCACTTGAGTTGATAAGTCTTGAGAAGATGACACTCTTGTCACCATAATTGCCGCAGCGGTTGAGAGTAATAATGAGGGAACTTGCGCAACCAGACCATCACCTATGGTTAATAAGCCATATACGCGAAAAGCATCCTCTACAGTCAAATCATGTTGAACAATACCAATGATAAATCCACCAATAATATTAATCACTAAAATCAAAATACCAGCTATTGCGTCCCCTCTTACAAATTTGCTGGCACCATCCATGGAACCATAAAAATCTGCTTCACTGGCAATTTCAATACGTCGAAGCCTTGCTTCATCTTGAGTGATGATGCCAGCATTTAAATCAGCATCAATTGACATTTGCTTGCCAGGCATAGAATCTAAAGTAAATCTGGCGCTTACTTCTGAAATTCGACTTGCACCTTTTGTCACAACAATAAAATTGATAATAACAAGGATAAGAAACACAACCATCCCTACTGCGTAATTACCACCGATAACGACTTCACCAAATGATTGCACCACCTTACCGGCTGCATCTGTACCAGTATGTCCTTCTAATAGCACTACACGTGTTGATGCAATATTCAAAGCAAGACGTAATAACGTGGCAAGCAATAAAATCATGGGGAAAATACTAAAGTCTAATGGACGCAGTGAATAGGTTCCTGCCAATAATACAAGTAATGCTAATGAAATATTAAATGTAAAAAATATATCTAATAAGAATGGAGGTAATGGTAAAATCATCATCCCCAATATTGCCAACACAAATATAGGAATACCAACACCAATATGTGAATACGGTTTTAATTGCTGATAATTTTTTATAAATTCCATATTTTACCTATCTTAACATGTCATGAGGTATATCTAATTGAGTAGGCAAGGTAGGTTTCTTGGATTTACCCCTACGATACTGTTTCAACTGATAGACATAGGCCAATATTTGCGCTACGGCGATATAGAGTTTTTGCGGAATTTCATCGCCAATATCCGTATGATAGAAAATAGATCGTGCAAGAGGTGGCATTGACACTGTGGTAATTAAATTTTCTTTACCAATTTCTATAATTCTATGCGCCACTAAATCCGCCCCTTTTGCTAATACAATAGGTGCTTTCATTTTGGATTGATCGTATTTTAAGGCGACTGCAAAGTGAGTTGGGTTTGTAATAATGACATCAGCATGGGGGATTTCTTCCATCATACGTCTTGAAGCCATTTCTCTTTGCATTCTGCGCAATTTAGATTTAACTTCAGGTTTACCTTCGGTTTCTTTATATTCTTCTCTAACCTCATGTTTAGTCATCATTAACTGACGACGATAATCCCATATTTGATAAGGAACATCGAAAAAGCAAACAATAATAAGACTTGCTGTTAAGACAAAGAATGAATAGACCATAATTCTAACGGATTCGATGATGCCAGGCAGTAAATCTAATTGTGCGATAGTTAAAATGTCTTTAAAAAATAAACAATATACTGAAATCCCAGCGCAAATTACCAACACGACTTTCAAAACAGATTTAAACAATTCCATTAGACTTTTGATTGAAAATATTTTCATTAATCCTTTTATAGGATCTAACCTTTCGAATTTAGGTGCTACATTACCGAATGAAAAAGACCATCCCCCTATTAATAGTACTCCTACGATACTTGCAATTAGAATTAACAACATTATAGGGAGCAAAACCGTGAATCCATCTTGTAAACCTCTTTTTAGGTTTTCAAGCATGAAATCATTATTTCGTAAGGAATATCCATCAAAAACAAAAAAATGATGGAAAATATTATACATTCTTGTACAGATTAATTTTCCAAAAATTAAAAATGCAACACATCCAAACAATAAAACAACCAATGAATTAAAATCTTTAGAACGGGCTACTAGTCCACGCTCTTTGGATTCTTTTTCTTTCTTGGGAGTCGCCTGTTCTGTGCGATCTTGTGTGTCATCATCTAACATGTCGCCTACCCCACCGCTTGAAATAAAGTAGTATGGACATTTTCAGTTAGTTCTTGAAATAAAGGCAGCACAAAAGCCAACGTTATCCAGATTAAAGCAATTCCAAGAACCATTGATATTGAAAATCCTATTGTAAAAAGATTAAATTGTGGGGCTGCTTTTGTCATCACGCCAAAAGCGACGTTAGTTACCAATAAAGCAACAATAGCTGGTAACGCTATTTTAAGCCCATAGGAAAACATCACTGAACCCAATTGCAAAATATCAGTATATGAAAATGACTTAAAATCAAATGAATTCGCGGGAATGACGTTAAAACTTTCGATTAAGGCACTCACAACATAAAGATGACCATTCATTGCAAGGTATAATAGTGTCGCCATCATCATGTAAAATTGACTCACAGCTGGTACTGAAACACCATTTTGTGGGTCCACCAATTGCGCAAAACCCAACCCCATCTGCATCGCAATGATTTGACCGGCAATTACAAATGCTTGAAAAATGGTATGAATAATAAGTCCAAATAAAACACCAATGATAATTTGATAGATAATCATCAAAACCAGAGACAACATAGATATATCGCTCAAACTAATTTCAATATTTTTACTTACATTAACAACAACGAGTGTTAACGCAAAACTTAAGATTAATTTAACTTTCGCTGGCACCAATTGGGTTCCAATGATTGGCAATGCCATAATCATGGCTGACACTCTGATGAAAGGCATCATCATGTTAAAAACAAACTGTGGTAAATCATTTGGCAGATTTATCATCATTAACCAATCATTGTGGGAATAGATTCAAAAATACTATTTGTAAAATCTGTTAATACTCTTATCACCCAGGGAGAAGACACCATCACCGTGATAAAGGTAGCGATAAGTCTTGGCACAAAACTTAATGATTGTTCATTGATTTGGGTAGCTGCTTGAAAAATACTAATAAAAACACCGACAATCAAGCTAGGTAAGATTAAAACGCTCACAAGCATGAGTAAAACTAGTATTGACTGTCTCATTAAATCGATAACAATTTCGGGAGTCATGTTTCACCCTATTTGTGTAAAACTGGAGGCAAGTGTGCCTAAAATTAAATTCCAACCATCAACCAAAACGAACAACATAATTTTAAATGGTAATGAAATAATGAGTGGAGAAAGCATCATCATACCCATAGACATTAATACGCTTGCCACAACCAAATCGATAATAAGAAATGGAATAAAAATAATAAAGCCTATTTGAAAAGCCGTTTTTAACTCTGAGGTTATAAAAGATGATATTAAAATAGCTAAGGGGATATGTTCAGCATCTTTGCTTTCAATTTGTTGTCCTGATAATTCAACAAATAATTCTAAATCTTCTGTTCTCGTTTGACTATACATAAATTGCTTGACTGGGATAGATGCTTTTTCAAGCGCTGTTTCTTGAGAAATTTTATTTTCAGTGTAAGGCTTAATCGCATTTTCCTGAATTTCATTATAGACTGGCGTCATAATAAACATACTCAGAAAAAGCGATAACCCAATAATGATTTGATTACTAGGCGTTTGAGGCATTCCAAGTGCTTGTCTTAATATAGACAAAACAATAATCACTCTTGTAAAGGAAGTCATCATCAATACGATAGCTGGCAACAAAGTCAGCGCAGTCATAATGGCTATGAGTTGCACATTGATGGAGTATTTTTGTGATCCATTAGCATTTGAGGTTATCTGAAATGCATCCAGATTAAGATCACCAGCAAAACACAAGGCTGGAAGTGATAATATCAATAAGACAAAAAGTTTTTTCACTTTAGTTGCTCTTTGGGGTTGCTTTGTTCATTTGTAAACACATATAACGTTTGAATTTGTGAGTCAGTTACCCCAACTAAAATTTTGGCATGATATGCTTCAATCAATACCACTTTACTTTTATTGCCTAAATTAGCACCACCTAATACTTGCAGTGCACCAGGGATCTGAGGAATTATTTTTTTAAAATGCTTGAGCAAAAACGCTAATGCGAATATAAATAGCAATGTTAAACATAACATCAGTGAAACATTGGTCAGCGTTGATATATTCAAAACATTTCCCCTTTTATTTAATCTTTTCCATCCGCTCAGAAGCACTGATAACATCAGTTAAACGAATACCAAATTTATCATTAACAACCACTACTTCAGCATGTGCCACCAAAGTACCATTGACAAGCACATCCAAAGGTTCGCCAGCACTTCTATCCAATTCAACAACCGAACCTTGATTCAGCTGTAATAGATTTCGAATACTAATTGATGTACGACCTACTTCAAGTGAAATAGATACCGGAATATCCATAATGACTTCTAAATCATTATTGCCAGTAAATATGTTTTTCTTATTATCTCTATTTAATTCAGAAAAATGCGCCGGCTCTGGCTTCGCATTTGCCGCAGGATTATTTTCTGTTGGTTGTTCAGGTTCCATATTTACCTCTTAGCTTTCTTTAATTTATCAATAATTTTAATAGCGTACTTTCCTTCAAAAGTACCAAAACTTGCAGTAAACATAGGAATATCATTCACTTTTAAAAAAATTTCTTCTGGGATCTCAATATCAATGATATCGCCATTTTTAAATCTCATTACTTCTTTAAGAGAGATTTTCTTTTGTGTGAGAATACAACACGCCTCAACTTCTGCTTCCATAATTTCTTCTCGAATTCGTTGTACCCACTTCTCATCGCTTACCCCTTTTTCTTGCCTAATGCCTGCATTTAAAAGTTCACGAAGGGGCTCTATCATGGAGTAAGGTAAGCAAATATGGAAATCTCCTCCGCCACCATCTAACTCAATCCTAAATTTTGAAATAATAATCAGCTCTGACAAATTCAATACGTTAGCCATTGCAGGATTGGCTTCTAATCCTTTATACTCGAATTGAAGATCAAGAACTGAGCTCCAAGCATCTTTTAAATCTTTAAAAAACACTTCTATCATCATTTTAATTATTCTATTTTCAGTGTCTGTAAATTCTCTGGATTCATTTTTCGATTGAACTTTGCCTTCCCCACCAAAAAAGTTTTCTACAACGGTAAAGACTAGTTTTGAGTCAGCGACAAATAGTGCTAAACCGTTTAAGGGCTGTATTTTTACCATATTGATGCTAGTGGGGATATGAAGACTTGTTACATATTCTTCAAATTTTATTATTTTTAGGCCCATCATGATGATTTCAACATTTCTTTTTAAGAAGGTGCCTAAACTTGCTTTTATATTTCTACCAAATCTTTCATTAATAAGACCAAGCGTTGCAACACGTCCATAAATACTTTTATTATTATTGGCTAAGTCAAAATTGCGAGGAACCGCTGTACTTTGGATTACGCTCGAGTCTTCATTCTCTTGATTTTTGCTCAAGAGTGAGTCGATTTCATCTTGATTTAGAGTTTGCGTCATATGTTCAACTTATTGAGAAACAAAGTTTGTGAATAATACTTGCTCAATAACAGGCTCTCCTGTATTTTGCTTCATCACTTTTTGAACAATTTCGAGCGCTTTCTTTCTTAATTCTTCTTTTCCTTCGACTGTTACAAGATCATCGTATTTCTGTGTACTGAACAATGTTATTAAATCATTACGTATTAATGGTGCATAGGCTTCTACATTTTCTATTCCTGCTGAATTGCGGGTCATCAATTCAACATCAACTTGAAGAAATCTTGATTTATCAACCCCCGGAATGTTTACAACAATGGAGGGTTTTAGTTTGTAATATTGAGGTTTTAAAACAGCTTTATTACTTTTAACACCTGAATCACTTACTTTCTCCGCTTTAGGAGCTTCAGCTTTCTCTGTTTCTTTACTAGCAACATGCTCTTTAGCACTATCCGCTACGTTTTTAGAAGCCTCAACAACTTCTGCTTGTGGAGTCGATGCTGGTGCTTGCATTTTCATGATCATATAAAAGGAAGCTATCATTGCGACACATAGTAAAGACATAAAAAGGATAAGCCCTATCATCAGCTTATTTACTTTCGGTTTACTTTTACCATCTTCATCTGGATGTTCATTTCTATCTGGCATGATCTATTCCCCCTTTGAGCAATCATTGCAAAAGGTATACCAAATAAAAATCCTTTTAATTCATAGTGTTAATGAAAATAGCCTGTCAAATAATTGACAAATTATTTAAACGTACAAATCAAGAAGACCATTGTTAGTCGAATTTATTGGAGAATGTTGGATATCTTCAACCTGTTGAGTCGAAAATGATGGCTGATGAAAAGAATGTTGCTTAGCGGTATGAGATTGATTACTCTCTGTTCCATTATAGGAAACGGTTACATTTCCTAACTGCAGACCTTGAGCTTCCATTTGGGCTCGCAGTCTAAGTAATCCAGCTTCAATTAAGTCATGAGTTTGTTCAAGATTAGCAAAAAACATAATATGCGTTTTATCTGCATCTTGAACAATTTTAATTTCAATTTGACCTAGTTCGGGTGGATCAATATTCACTTTAGCTGAATTTTCATTCGCATTGACCATAATTTGAACTTGATTTGATAACTCTTGTTCAAAATGCTTCGATGATACATGCTCCTCATTACCAAATTTGGCTTGTATCCCAAAATCTTTCTTAGCATTATCTACTTGAAGCCCCTGTTGCGGATTAAAAATGGGATCATCAGTCAAAGCTCTATTTGAATCAATTTTATCATTTTCAGACAACTGATTACTAAAATTTTCTTGTGTAATTTTATCCATTTTTGCATTGATTAATGCCACATTATTATCAAGATGCGCAGTCGAATGACTCGATTTTTTGTCTATAACAGGTAATGTCATTTCCTCATTTGATAAAATTTCCTCATGTTGTTCATTCAACGAGATAAAATCATCGCTTTTACTTTTGAGATCTTTGATTTTATCTTCAGACATATGTAATTTATCAAATGGTTGAATGGTCAAGTGTTCATTAATAACTGATTTCTGAATATCATCTTTCACAGTATGATTGGCCAGTAATAATTCAGGTTCAATTTCATCATTTTTAAAAATTTCATCTTGAAGACTTTCGTCGCGTTTAACAAGTTGATATGAATGGTCTTGAAAATATAATGGTTGTCTCTCATGGTTTAAAAAATCATTTACCAAGACAAATCGTTGCTCTTGCTCAATGTCATTTTGATTATCATTGAGTTCTACATTATTTGGTGAAATAGTTTTCTCATGCAATACTTCATCCAAACCAACATTGACAAGCTTATCTTTTAAAACATTTTCAAATAGAACTACGCTCTGTACTGGCATCTCATTGCCAGGTACCGGCAATTCTTCTCCTGCTTCTATTTTAGGTTTTGCTGCATCTTCAAAACAAGTTCCAAACCCTTCGGCCCGATTATTTACTGATAGATCAGACAATTGCGGTAATTGTTCATTTTGTGTATTGAAAAGATTTACTGTCATATCCATGTGGTTCACATTGATTATTAATGAAGTTAAAGATAAACAATCAAATGTTATGCCAGCTTCTTAAATAGTAGAAGTAAGATTGAGATATGCAGTCTTAAATTGAGGGTAAATTTTCTGTAGATTTTCACATGCATCTATAATCTGAGGTTCTTTTCCATTTTTTATTGCGACCTCAATGTCTTCGCACCTCTTTGCCAAATCGATGGCTCCAACATTGATACTATTGCCTTTAAGTGCATGTGCAATTTTTCTTGCAGCTTCTAACTCGCTTTTTCTAACGTAAATATAAAGCTCTCTTTCTTTCGTTTCAAAATCAGAAAAGTACAAAGCAATAAAATCATCAAAACCTTCATTAAATAGTTTTTTTAAACTAAGGACTATTTTGGTATCAATAGCGGTTTCAGTCATTATTCAACTGTAAATAATTCATCTAATTTCGTTATGACGAGTATTTTTTTCACATCAGGATTACAGTTAACAATCCTTATATTAGAACTATCGCCACCAGCATGATCTCTTAAAGCAAGCAACATACCTAAAGCAGAACTGTCTAGATAATCAGACTCTTTCAAGTCAACCGTATATGCTTTAGGATGACCTTCTTGGTTTTCATAGGCATTTCTAAATAGTTGCAAGGAACTGAAATCAAAACGTCCCTGAACGCTAATAGTAAGCTCTTGACCATCGTTAGACATTAAAGATTTTATTGCCATATAGCGCTCCGATTTGAACTCTTAATATTTACAGTAAATCCGTAATATTAAATAGGATTTCATTCTATGTATTCGGAATTGGGAGTGCTTTCTTTAATAATCATGAGTGATTACATCGATGCTGATCCAGATGGTGAAATTCGATCAGTCGGTTTTGGTTCACCCGGTATTTTATATATTCCAGGCTTATATTTATCCCCAAACGTATCCCGCATAATTTTATCAAGGGTGACGGCTATCTCTTCTTTATTTTCAGCATTCTGCGGAATTTTTAACAAATCACCAGGTTGTGCATTATCAACAGCTGTTTTTAGCGTTTTCTCTAGTAATCGCTGATTTTCAGCAGCATTTTGTGATGTTTCCATTGAATATTTTACTCCTCCTTCACTGGAGGAAGGCTCAATAAACATTTTCTTTGATTCTTTTTTAGCATCATTACAATATATTTCCATAGATATTTTAGGATGCTGACTGTTCAATTGAGAACTATCAATACTTTTAATTCCTAATTCTTGCTTTTTCGCATCATTATAACTCATCACTTTCTCTGCCACTTGTTTAAAACTAGCAGTAGGATCTACCGCAACTTCTTGTATGCTACTACTATGTGTTTTAGCACTCGGCGTAAAGGTAAGCGATGGTGGAGGCGATAATCCAGGATTGAGCGTTGGTTTTGGTGATACAGAAAAAAGTGGTGCGGTCTTAGACGGAGATTTTTCTGGTACCGCTGCTTTTTCTGCTTCTTTTGCAATCCCTTTTACTCCCTGAACGAAAGAGGCAAGTCCAACCTGAGGTGAAGGATTAGGCGAAGAAGCAACAACTGGAATTGGAGTTGCTGTGGGGATTACTTGCGGTGTAACAAGGGGCGAAGATTTCGGAGGAGATGACGCTTCCATTTTTAAAACAGCTTTATTATCAATAATATCTTGATGGGTTTTTCTTAATTGTATGTAATCACTATTTACCACAGACGTTAATATAGGTCGTAAGCGTTCAGCTTGAGTTTTAAACGGCTCAGAAGTTATTCTCTTAGCCATTTCTATGGTAACAGCTCCACATATATGCGTATCTTTTTGATAAAATTCATCGCCGGATTTTTGTGATACAATAGTACTAACTTCAGCATCTTTCCCTAAACTATTTTTTATCGCAGCTTTCATTGCTTCTGTTGCAATATTATCTTGGGTTGTATATCCAGGTAATGAATTGATAATTAATATCTCGCCTTTTGTATTACAAGCATAAGTTGCCCAGTGATTAGTGCCAACATGAGCAGAACAAACGATTGTATATGGAGGATCATCATCTTTGTGTTTAGCTAATTCCTTTTGAAAATTATGCGCTAAACTTGGATTGTCAGTGGGTATTTTTAAATGATCTCCATCTCTTTTTACATTCACAAGCTGCTGAGCACTATTAATTTCTAATTCCCAATACGAAATATATTTAGCATCAGGATTGACTGCCGTAGCCTTAGCTAGGATATTTCCGATTTCTTCAGATTCATAATCACGTCCACTCGTTAGTGGTAGTTGTGAAGAGGGTTTAGAATCAATAGGTTTTGGCGGCGTAAAACCATCTTTTAATAATTTAGCAATTTGTGAAAATTGAGGTTGAGAGGCCGCAAATTCAATTGGACTAGGAAGTGTTTCTCCTGCAGCTTTACTGTTAGGATCGGCACCCGCAGCCAACAAAACTTTGACAGCCTCTGGATTTCCAGATGCAACTGCTCTATGTAAAGGTAATGATATTTCATGTTCATACCCAGCGACTTTATTCACCTGAGCATCTTTTGCTAGTAATGCTTTGATCATTTCAACATTGCCTTTTTGCGCGGCATAATGTAATGGGGTTAATCCATTTAAATCATGTAGATCTGCTGATTCAAGTTTTGATAATGCATCATCAAATTTTTTCTTATTATTCTCTTGAATCGAAGAAATTAGTGCATCCCTCAAGTTGGTTGCTTGTACAGATTTCGCATGAGCTTGTGCATCGTCAAGACTCTTTTTAGGGGTTTTTAAGTTACCAGCGTAATTATATTTTATTGTTTCATCTGCTTTAATATAGGGTTTACCTGATTTTGTATTTTTTGAAGGATCTAATTCTGTTAAATACTTATAAACATCTGCATAGTTATTCATCCCAGCCATATGCAAAGGCGTTCTACCAAGATCATCTTTCGTATTCGGATTGGCACCATACTCAATGAGTAGTTCAACAAGTTTTGGATCGCCGGTTCCGACGCCACCACTACCTTGTGAACAAGCGACATGAAGTGCTGTAGCGCCTGCGTAAGATTCTTTAAATTCAAGATTTGCACCGGCTTTCAATAACTTTTCAACCTCTTGCCGTTTTGCTTCTTGACTTGGATATGATTTTCTAATGGTATCACACAACATTTGTGCCAATTCATCAGGTGATTTGCCTTGCAGAGTATCAGTTGGTTGAACTGATGGTTTTGACGGTATAGGAATGACAGATTCTTTAGATTCAATTAAACTTGGGTCTTTGTTTACGAAGTCTTTGTAATTTAAATTTTTCGCAGCATACATCCCTTCAATCTCTGATTTTGGCATAGCGCATAGTTGTGCAAATTTAATGACATCGCTACCAACCAAGATAAAACTACCATGAGTCAGTCCTTCGGGAATTTTAAATCCATTCCTTCTTAGTGCGCTCATAAATTCCTGCGCAGCGGCATCATCATTTTTCCAATTATGCTCATTAGCGCCACTAAAACTGATATTTAAGTCTCCATTTTCTCTAAATTCAATATTTGGTTTAAAGGTATTATTTTCATGACTGGGTAACTGTTTAATTAATTCACCAGCGGCTACAGCCAAATTATATACTCTCCTGTTTATATCATATGCATATATAGGACTCTTAAATCCAGCTTGAAGCTCACTTTGAAATTTAATGCCAACACCTTTTATTTTTGCCTTGTTGGTATAAACATCACTAATCCCAACTGAACCTAAACATGCAGTAGACGTAGCGGCAATATCTTCTTCTCCGACATAATGACCTGATTTATAATATTCACCAATATCATACTTACCCCACATCACATCGGGATCAGATGGATTTAACAGCCCACATTTCACTCCGTTTTTTGCACATTCAACGGCCAGAAATTTTACATCACCATCAAAATGGTGGACTATCGCACTAACAGATTCAGGTGCTTTTATTTTTGCTTCATTTAATTGCTGCTTAGCGAAACCAAAAACAGGATTAATATGAATTGATTCGAATTTATCTTTAAATTCTGGTCTGGCAAGTTGCTCCATTAGTGTTTGATAATAAATCCCGGCAACCTGTGCTTTTTTATCATTAGGCCAATTATCAGGCAAAAAGGCACCTAGTCCTATCGCTGAAAAAGCTAAATTTTTACAATTTTGATTGGCAGCAGAAGTTAAAACTCCCTGCCACATAGCTGAAATTAATGTTGTAGCCATACCATTATTTAAAGTTTCTTCAGCTGTAGAACCGCCATAAGCAAGGTTTAACCCTGGGGTTGATAACAATATATTTGGTGTGGCATTATCTAGATCTTGATTTTTAAGTTTATTTACTGCCAAACCGTTTCCCAAAACTTCTTGTTCTACAAAAAAGTGCACTTCCTGTGAATGACAAACGCCTAAAGAAAGTAAGTTTAATGGTATCGAGGCCGATTCTTCAAATTTAGCTTTTGATTGAAATCCTAATTCTTGAAAACGGTCACTCCAGCTTTCATAGCGTTGTCCTAGAATTTCTTTCAGCGTTCTTTTTTCTTGTGCTTTTACTTCGTTTCTAAGTTTATTTTGTATTTCTAGAAAAAGTTGCTGTGGCAATATACTTTCGTTGGTCACAATTTGTGCAGTATCAGCTAGTCTTTTTAATTCCTTTTTCGAAACTGTTACACTACCCTGTCCAAATGCAGCCTTTGAATCACTATCTTGTGCTTTAATTTGAACTTGTCCTGGTACCTCTGCTAGGGGTTGGGACAATGTTGTGACCGCAGAAGTTTGCCAACCCGCAGCTGGATTTAATTGTGAAAGCAATTGCTTAGCTAATAAAGCTTGTCTTGGATTACCTTTGATAGGATGACCATCAATACCTTTATAATCCGCAAATTTTCCAACTGATTTTGCAATATCGACAGTGCTTGCTTTCTTAACTGTTACTTTTTCTTGAGGTAAAGGATTTGCAGAGATAGTGGCTGCCACAGAAATCGATGCAAAAGCGGTGGCTTTTGCAATAAATCCTGGATCCGTGATATTTGGCACATGAACAGATGATTCATAGCCTTCGGCTTTGGCTATTCTGTAGTTAGGTTCAGAATCATCTATCAATATTACATTTTTTCTTTCACTCTCTGGTATCCCTGCTGCTACCATCGCGTGTTGGATATGTTCGTTTTTACCCGAATAACCTTTTGTATCTGGATTTGTTATCCCATTACTGGGGAAACCAGCAACAATTAATATTTTTGCAATATCTGCTTCTTGCAAAGAATCTGGATCGCCAGGTCGAACTAACTTTTTCAAAATTGCTTCAATTTCTGGATATTTATTAAAAGAAGTAATTGCTACTGCATGGCCGTTCTTTAAGGCTGTTTTCATTGATTTTGAAATTTCATCTGCATTTTTTAGTGTAGGCGCTATAGTATCTTCAATAAAATTTCCAGTAACGCCACCTTCTTCCTTTGCCGATTCAGGACTTTCTTTGCCAGAAACGCGCACAAATTTTCCTTCTATATTGCGCGTAATAATACCTTGACCTGTAAACTTGCTATTAAATTTTGCTTTTGCTGTATTATGTGAATGAATATCGACCATTGTATGGTCAAAATCCCAACAAACTAATTTTTTAGGACCTGTTGCCGACATCGTTTATCCCACCACTATGGTATATAAATAAAGACAAACATAGCTTTGATAAAGTTCAGCCCATTTTAGATTACTAATAAAATCAAGAAGTTGGTTTTTCGATTCGTGTATATACTTATGTTATCGAGAAGAGGAAATACTGGATTGCTTCGTTAAAAACTCGCAATGCGGATTCGCAAATAAGGGAAAAAACCTATTACTTCATGCGTTTGACTTGATTGAATAAGTCGTTGGCTTCTTGATTTTCACGTTTATCGTGATGAAATTGCATGAGTTTCTTTTGCTTATCAATCAACTTATTAAGATTTTCTAATTTCTTTTTAACGAATTCAATTTCTTTTAACATTCTTAAATGAAGATCTTTTGCTTTAGTCACCACTTCCACTTGCTGATGAATTGCTTTTTCTAATTTCTCAAAAAAAACCTGGTATTGCTGATATTTATAAGCATAAATGCTACCGTTGGTATTTTGAAGATTGGCTCTGTATTCTTCCAAGTAGCTACTTAGCAAATTTAATTTTCTTAATTCTTCATCTAGTTTTTTCTTATGACGAGCACACTGTCCCATCAACTTTTTTTCATGCTTTTCAACCAGCATTTTAAGCTTTTCTAAATGATCTGTTTTATCCATTATCTTTCACTATTAATTGTGTACTTGAAAAACACTCGAATTCTTTGAGTAAATGCTTACAGGTATTAAAATCAAATTTTCGTTTTGCATCTTGCTGCAAAAAGGCATACATATTTGCTTTTTTCTCTAAAATTAAATCCATTTCTGGATCTGCCCCTTTTTGGTAGGCACCTAAGTTAATGTAATCAAGATTTTGTCGATATTTGATAAAACTTTTTTTGAATAATTTAGCCAATCGTTGATGCTCAGCATCTACGACTCTATCCATTACCCGACTAATTGATTGCTCCAAATCAATGGCTGGATAATGCCCCTCCTCTGCTAAATGCCGTGATAAGGTGATATGGCCATCTAATATACCTCGCGCACTATCGGCGACAGGATCGTTCATATCATCCCCTTCGGTAAGAACGGTATATATTCCTGTAATGGAACTCTCTTGAGTATGACCATTGCCTGCTCGCTCAATTAATTTTGGGATCCGGGCAAAAACAGAAGGTGGGTAGCCTTTTGCCGTAGGTGGTTCTCCTAAAGCCAATCCAAGTTCTCTGAGCGCTTGCGCATATCGGGTGATAGAATCCATCAACAATAGGACTTTCTTATTTTTGTTCTTAAAATGCTCCGCAATAAAGGTTGCGGTTTCAGCGGCTTTAATTCTAGATAAAGGCGAACTATCGGCAGGCGCTGCAACAATCACCGTTTTCTTAAGTGCTTCAGCCCCTACACTCTCCTCAATAAATTCTTTTACTTCTCGCCCTCGTTCACCCACTAAAGAAATCACTATCACATCTGCTTCTGAATACTTAGTTATCATTCCAAGCAATATACTTTTACCTACCCCTGTCCCTGCAAATAATCCAACACGTTGACCTCGCCCCAACGTCAGCAAGGCATTAATACATTTAACACCCACATCAATGGGCGTCGATATCAGAGCGCGATCTAAGGGATTAATCGATTCAAATTTTAAAAGTGATGGCACGACGTTTTTTAATTCGCCCAAACTATCTAAAGGCAATCCTTCAGCATTGATGACCCTACCCAGCAAACCATCACCTAAAGGTATTTTAGGGAATTCATTTAATTGAATAACGCTTGAGCCAGGAGAAATGCCAACAATATCTTCTGAAGTCATCAAATAGGTGATATCAGCTTGAAACCCAATTACTTCAGCTATGATTTGAACTTCATCAGAACACCAGACCTGACATAAGCTGCCAATTTTCGCTTTTAAGCCTGTAGCCTCTATTAGAAATCCTGATATACGATGAACCTTTCCAGAAACAACAAATGGTTGCCAATCTTGAAGCACATTGCTTTTAACTTGCATTTGGGGATCATCGCTCATAGTGAACCCAAGAATAAATCTTTTGATTCATTAATAATTTTATCTAGAGACGCTTTTAAATTAAATTCTAAAAATTGCTTATCAGATTCAATTCGAAAGCTGTATTCTGGCAATTTTTCGTCTTTTTCAATTGTTATTTGCTTGTTATCTTCGAATTTTTGTTCTTTGACCAAAGCATTGAATAGTAGTTCATTACAATATATTTTTAGGGAACTTGTTTTTGCATCTATCAGTTCTAGTCCCCGACTTAGAATATTGTTCATAGGTTCAGTAGAGGTGTTAATTTTTTCAAAAATTATTTTTTCACATATCATTGAAATGAAAGAAAATGATCTATTTTTAAAATCACTATCAATGTTATTTCTATGTTGCTCTAACGATAGGATTAATGTAGAAAGATTCTCAAGCTTCTTCTGCATTTCTTGAGTAGCTTGGGCAAGCCCTGCTTCATATCCTTTTTTTGAGCCATTTTCAAAATCTTTTTCAAACTGTTGCTTTTGCAAAGTCGTATTAATGATACTTTTTGCTTTTAATTTTTTGGAAGTGGTATGATGAGCATGTGTCATAAGACCAAACTCAGGTAATGGCCATACTTTTATTGCATCATTGTCTTTTGGAATAGATGATTGAGTCATCTTAAATCATCTCCTCACTTCGTACACCTAAGGTTATCTTGCCAGCATCTGCTAAACCTTTAGCAATCGTTAAAATTTCTTTTTGTGCCTTCTCTACTTCGCTAATTCTCACGGGACCTTTGGCTTCTAAATCATCTTGAAGCAAAGCCGAGGCTCGTTTGGACATATTTTTGAATATTTTCGCTTTTACATCGGGTTCAGCACCCTTTAAGGCAACAACCAAAGTATCAGTTTTAATTTCACGAAGTAAGGTTTGAATACCTCTGTCATCAATATTCAAAAGATTATTAAAAACAAACATTAAATCTTGAATTTGGGTAGCCAATTGTTCATCTTTCTCACGCAAAGCTTCCATGAGATCGGTCTCAATCGCAGGCTCTATGTAGTTTAAAATGTTAGCAGCACATTTTAAGCCACCGACAAGTTTAGGGTGAGTAACTTTTGATGCACTCATTTGTTTATCCATAATTCTATTTAATTCATCAAGTGCAGCGGGCTGAATAGATTCTTGCATTGAAATACGCATAATAAGATCTAATCTTACTTTTTCATCTAAGCACATAACCACTTCTGCAGCTTGTTCAGGTTCAAGATAACTTAAAATAATTGCTTGGATCTGAGGATGCTCTAAGTGAATAATATCCGCTATCGATTTTGAATCCATCCATTTTAATGCATCTATCCCTGAATTATTGCCAACTAGAATTTTATCAATAATTGAATTAGCTCTATCTTCACCTAAGGCACCGATCATTACCTTTCTGATTTGTTCATCTTTATTTAAGCCGATACTGGTTTGGCTTTCAGTTTCTAAAATAAAGTCGTTGTAAATTTGATGAACTGTTTTGTTATCAACTTTATCAACATTCACCATGGCCATACCGAGTTTCTGCACCTCTTTGGGGCCCAAATATTTAAGAAGTTTTGCTGCATCATCTGAGTTTAAACTCATCATGAAAATAGCAGCACGTTCTAATGCCTCAGCTTCAGGACCCTTTTTCATTTTCGATTCCTACCCAACTTTTTATGACTTGAGCCGCTTTTTTAGGATCTTCATTAATCAATTCTTTGATTCTGATTTGATATTCACCTTCATTTAGTTTTCGCCCCTTACTATCCATGAGTATATTTGAATCTTGTAGAGATATTTGTTTCATCATTTTTTGTTTAAAACTTGAAATGCTGGTCAAATTCTTAATAATAGGACGCAAAACTACAAAGATAAGAACTAATATCAACCCAGCAGCAAGAACTTGCTTAAGAATGGATACAATCATTGGATTATCCATCAATTTTGGCTGTGGTAAGGCTTCAATCGGTTCAACCTGTGCAAAGGGCGAATTAATAATTGTGATTCTGTCTCCACGCTCTTTATCGTAACCAACCGCATCTTTCACCAAATTTTCAATTTTAGTTATTTCTTGCTCCGTTAATGGTGTTTTTGTTGGATTACCCTTATCGTCATATGTCACTTTATCATCAACGACAACGGCAACAGACAATCGAACAAGTTTGCCAGGAACATTTACTTGATGCTTTATTTGTCTATCAATTTCAAAATTTCTTGTCGCTTGCTTATTTACACTAACACTAGATGGGTTTTCAACACCTTTAGCATTACCTTGTTGGGAAGGATTCGCTTTTTTAGCAGGAGTTGGTGCTCCTTGTGGTTGATTTGAAAGTGCTCCAGGAACACCACCAGATTGACCATCATCTGAAGACGTGCGTTCAATATCAGATATTTTTTCGCTTCTGATTGCAGTTTTTTGTGGATTAAAATTTTCCGATGTTTCCTCCAGTGAGGTAAAATCCATCACTGCGGTTACTTCTGCTTTTACCCTATCATAACCTACTATAGGTGCTAGTAAATCATGCACTCTTTGTGAGTAAATTTTTTCTAATTTATGAGAATAATCTAATTGTTTAGCAGCCGCAGCAATTGTATCGTTACCAGCTGAGGAGAGCAGTTTACCATTTTGATCAATAACTGTAACATTTTGCGCCGATAAACCTTGAATACTGGAAGCAACAAGATGGGTGATGGCTGAGACTTGATCAGGTTCTAACTTATACCCACCATAAATATCAACAAAAACCGAAGCACTAGGTTCCTTTTTATCTTTTAAAAATGTGGTTTGTTTTGGAATAGCCAAGTGTACACGTGCTGACTTGATATGTTCAATTGAGGAAATTGTTCTTTCAAGTTCACCTTGCTGTGCACGAACATAACGTGCCCTTTCAAGCAGTTGACTTGCCCCAAACATAGAATCTTTATCTAGTATTTCAAAACCATTACCTGAATGACTTGGCACCCCAATACCTGCTAACTTAATTCTGGCTTCTTGAACTTTTGCGGCATCAACCAATACCACACCACTATTTTCATCTATTTTGTAAGGAATACCTGTTCTTTGTAATGCTTCAACGACATCGCCTGAATCTCGAGCATTTAATTGAGAAAACAATGGTGCAAAATCTGGAGTTTTCGACCAAAGGGCGACATATATCCCTAAGGCAATGCTTGCAGCTAAACCCACTAACAAAATTAATTGTTTTGCTAAGGGAAGATCAAAAAATCCTTCCGCTGGGTTGCCGTTTGTTTCAAGTGTTTTTTCAGCCATTTTTTAGCCTCTTATATTGGCATATTCATTATTTCTTGATATGCACTCACCAAACGATTTCTTACTTGTGACATTGCTTGCAATGACACATTCGATTTTTGCAATGCTACCATTACTTGCGTTAAATTGACTGACTCATCACCTGAATCAAATCTTACCGCTAGATCATTTGCTTCAACCTGGTATTGATTCACTTTATCAATTGCATTCTTTAACAAATTTCCAAATTCATTTTCAGTTGCATTCACTTGATTTGGGCTTATTTCATTATCCCTGGCCTTGGCTGCAAGCACCTTCATTTGTGTTAAAAGCTGATTAGTATCAATCTCGTTCATGATCATTCCCTTTAGTTTAGGAAAATATAATTCCCATTTTTTTCATCCGTGATAATTTGTATCTTAATGTTCTTGGACTAATACCAAGTTCATCGGCACTTGCATTACGATTGCCTGCATGCTTTTGCAACACTTTTAAAATTAAATCATTCTCTTTATCAATTAATTGATCTGCTAAATCATTGTTATTTTCGTTGTCAGAAGATTCAAATACTTGTTCTTTTTCTTCAAATGATAAATCAGCGGCTTCAATAAGGTTATTTTTGGATAATATAATGGCTCGTTGAATGACATTTTGTAGTTCTCTAATATTGCCAGGCCATGAATAGCTTACTAGTTTCTTTTTAGCATCCATCGACAAGCTAAATTTAGGGTTGTCATGGGTATATTTTTGAATAAAATATGTTGATAATGGTATAATATCATCAAGTCGAGATCTTAATGGTGGAATATGTAAGGGAAATACATTCAATCGGAAATATAAATCCTTTCTAAAAGTCCCTTCTGCTACTTCTTGAGCTAATTTTCGGTTTGTCGTCGCAATGATTCTAACATCAAGTTTGGTCATTTTCTTAGCCCCCAAACGTTCGACTTCTCTTTCTTGCAAGACTCTTAATAATTTCGCTTGCAAAAACAAAGGCATTTCTGAAATTTCATCCAATAAAATGGTGCCATTATTACCTTGTTCAAGCTTACCCATCGTTGATTGATAAGCTCCTGTAAATGCACCTTTTTCATATCCGAATAAAATCGATTCCAGCATATTCTCTGGAATAGCAGCACAGTTAATTGCGACAAATGGATGCGCTTTTCTTTTAGAAGTATTATGAATATATTGTGCAAATATCTCTTTACCCGTTCCACTTTCGCCGCTAATCAGTACTGATGCATCTGATTGAGCTACTTGGGTTGCCAAATCAACAATTTTTTTCGTTTGATTATCCTCATGAATAATATTATCTTGAGTGATACTTGAAGATTTGGTAATTGCATTCACTTTATGAATTAAATCGTTGGCATTAAACGGTTTTGTAATATAATCAACCGCGCCATTTTGAATAGCACTTACTGCATCGGCAACTTTTCCATAAGCCGTCATTAAGATCACGGCCATCTCTTGGAAATTTTTCTTTACGTTTTGCAATAACTCAATTCCATTCATTTTGCCCAAGTTTACATCTGAGACCATAATATTGAATTTCTTGATTTTAATCATCTCAAGTGCAAGTTCAGCGCTAAGAGCCGTTTCAACATTAAAACCTGCATTTTTCAATGTGATCCTCAATGCTTCTAAGAGATCTTGATCATCTTCAACAATAAGAATTCGATTATCCAAGTCATTTATCCTTTAACATAGGTAAAATTACTGAAATTCTTGTATATTGATTCACCACTGATTCAATCTTAATTTGCCCTTGATGAGCTTCGACAATGGATTTTGCAATTGACAATCCCAGACCTGTTCCATTATCTTTAGTCGTAAAAAAGCCTTCATTAATTTTAGCTATATTTGTCGCATTGATACCTTCACCATAATCAGTAAATTCAATAATGGTTTTCTCGTCTTTGATGGACAAGATGATATCAATATAATTTTTGTTGCATTTACTACTTGCCTGTATCGCATTTTCAATAATATTATTAAATGCACCACATAAAGATTGTTCATTACCATAGAGCGACATGCCATTGAAATCGTGAACTTTTACATTCACTGATACTGCTGGGTATAATTCTTGAAAACTATCACGAATTTCATGAAGTTTATGAACAATATCTATCTTTTCAAATATCTTTTCGCCACCTTTATAGACAAGCAATACATCATCAAGTTGTTGCTTAATAATGTTTAATTGCGAGAGGATCTTTTCTTGATAGAGAAAAATATCTTCTCTATTTACATTATCCAAACATAGATTATTTACGTACAATATGGCTGTTGCCAACGGAGTGCGTAGTTGATGAGCTAAAGAGGCAGATAATTTACCAATCGAATCCAGCTTTTCTAATTGAATCTTACTTTCATTGTTTTGTTTTAGCTCTGATTCATCAATTAAAAGTACAAGCTGGCCTTTACTATGGGGCAAACTTTGGGTTTTGATTACAATATGTTTTCCAGAATGGCACAATATATAATCACCATTATCAGCTACGGCTTTAATATTCGCTTTAAGTGCATTTGTCCAGGTTTCACCTGTTGTGTGCTTGCTGAACAAATCATTCGCTATAACATTGCTATATCGAATAACCCCATATTCATCAATGACGATAACCCCGGCTGGAATAGCCTCAAGCCACTCAATGGATGACACGTGGTTCATCATGTCGTAATGGTTTATCTCTTTTTGTAAATACATTTTCTTTAAATAAGTTATTGTGTATTGGTAACAGACTTGCAAAACCCGTACCAATATAAAATATATTTAAATCAATGGGTTATTGTTGTTAATTATTTAGATGTCAAAATATTGTCAATACTATTTTTCAATACTAAATTTTTTCATTTTTTCGATAAGCGTTGTTCTTCTCATCCCCAACTTTTCTGCCGCATGTGAGACGATCCCATTGGTTCTTTCCAACGCTTCTTTGATGAAGGAGTGTTCAATTTGATACAGCATTTC
This sequence comes from Gammaproteobacteria bacterium, assembly GCA_016191245.1. GTDB lineage: Bacteria > Pseudomonadota > Gammaproteobacteria > Berkiellales > Berkiellaceae > Berkiella. Next base: position 115,140 of record JACPOY010000009.1, read on the forward strand.
TCTTAAGTTAATATCTTGACTCACACTGAAGTTATTAACAAGCACTTTTTCTGACATCGCCATATTTTTTAAAGCTACCTGCGACATATCAGTATTTTCACGAATTTGGTATTTTTCAGGCAATTGCTCAAAATCAACAGTTTCATTAGGATAGAGTACAGTTAATCTTTCTATTAGATTAGACAATTCTCGAATATTTCCATGCCATTTACATTGCAGTAATGAGTCCATCGCTTTATTGGAAATCTTGATCTCAGCATTGGTTTCTTGTTTACATTTTGCAATTAAATCATGCACAATTGCCGGAATATCTTCTAATCTGTCTCGAAGGCTTGGCATCTCTATAGGAAATACATTTAAGCGATAAAATAAATCTTCTCGAAATCCACCCTTCTTAATTTCTTCTTCAAGCTCTCTATGCGTTGCAGCAATTATTCTAACATCAACTTTGATAGATTTATTACTACCTACTCTTTCAAATACTTTTTCTTGAATAACGCGCAGAATTTTAACTTGCATCGACAAAGGCATATCACCAATTTCATCTAAAAATATAGTGCCACCTTGTGCTAATTCAAAACGTCCCATTCTAGAAGTGATTGCCCCAGTGAAAGCGCCCTTTTCATGACCAAATAATTCACTTTCAAGAAGATCTGTTGGAATAGCGCCACAATTGACAGGAACAAATGGTTTATTTTTTCGACTGGAAAGGCTATGAATTAATCGACCAGCAATTTCTTTACCTGTACCAGATTCACCAGTGATCAACACATTCACATCGGTGGGTGATACCTGTTGAATGACTTTTTTCAACTGTTGTATTTTAGAACTATTACCACTAATTTCAACAGTAGCAATAGAGCCGGTTCCTTCAAGCATGGTAATTCGATATCCCTATTATTGTTTTCTTTCCATGACCTACTACCAAACGCAGTACAGATAAAGGCTAGATTTCAAAACACTTAGTTAAGTAATAGTTCTTGTCATTGGGCTATGTCAAATTTTTGTCAACAGGCTGGTACTGTTCTTTTAAGAAGGAGTGAAAGTTATGGCTGAGCTTATTCAGATGTTATTTTGGTAAATTTGGTTTGCATTTTGATGTTTTCTGACATCTCTAATTTTGCTTGCAAGTAAATTGTTTTTAAGTTCGGTTTCCTTTATCAAAGTATTTACTTCGTTTAGCACTTTCAAAATCAGTTCCTTTTTACAATCATGAGATTTAAAATACTCACTGATGGCATAAATATTTTCCATTGAGTTAACGAAACTTTCATAATCATCATTATTGATTAACAATCTTGCAGATTGAAGTTGTTGCAAAATATCTTCAATTTCTTTACTCATTATTATTCACCGCCTTCATTTTTTTGTAAGTTTGAAGGCACTTTATCCCACCCTTCTTTAATTGTGATTAACACTTTCATCACTTCATCTATCTTATGAACATCATTTTGCAAATTTGCTTCCAATAATGTGTTTAACATATAAGCATAGAGATTATATAAATTTTCGGCTATCTCGCCGCCTTGCTCTTTATCTAAGCTTGTTTGCAAAGCTTCAATAATCGATAATGCTAAACTTATATTAACTCCTTTATCATGAACATTATTTCTTTCCATAAAACCTTTAGCTAGTGCCATTTTTTCAAGCGCATTTTCCATCAATATCTGAATAAGTCGATGTGGATCAGCGTCAACCACACTGGTTTGTGCGGATACACTTTTATAGCGTTTGGCTGCATTATTGGGGTTCATTGGAATTCCTTGTACAATTATTTTCTAAACATCATGGGTTGTGGTAAATTTTCCAACTGTGTTTCAAGATATTCACTTAATGATCGTAATCTTGCAACAATCGAATCCATTGCAATAAATTGTGTAATCAATCTTTTTTCTAAACTCTTCAGGTGACGCTCAAGATTAATCCGCTGCTCAGTAATAACCTCTATGCTTTTACTCAAACCATCTGTTCTGGTTTGCAAAATACCATTTACTTCAACGTAATTTTCTAAAAATGATTCCATATTATTCACTACGCCAGTAGTGTGATCCATAAATAATTGCCCAACAGCATCAAAGTTTGTATTCAACGCTTCTGTGAGTTGTGAATCATCAATAATGAGATTACCTGTATATTGATCTGAGGTAATACCTATTTGAGATAACGTAGTAAAACCAGCTGGTTGCGAAGTAACTATCTCTGTAATAATTCTTCGCATTTGAAACTCAATCCCCCTTAACGTGGAATCACCAATTAAAATACCTGTCGTACTCTTGGCATTTTTATTTTGTTCATACTGAGTCAATTTTTTTACTGACTCAAAAACATTGTTATAACTATCGACAAATTCCTTGATAGCTAATTTTGCCCTATCCACATCTACATTAATCGACAATGTAATAGGAGAGTTTTCATTGGTTGCAACAAGCTCAATCTCTACGCCATTGATTGCGTTTTTTATCACATTGTAATCACTGGTAACGGATACGCCTTCAATTTTAACAAGAGCATCTCTTGGCGATTGTAATAAGGTTAAATTATTTGAAGCTAATCGGGATAAACCACTTGCATCAGTATTATTGCTATCACCATCATTTGTTACCGATACTGTAAAGGCATTATTTGTTCCGGTAAGTGAAGAAAACACGATACTTGTTCCAGCATCAGAGGTAATGAGGCTTGAAGAAATACCCGTACTCCCTGATGCCGCATTAATAGTATTACTGATCCCTTGCAATGTTTGATTAGCCGTTGTGATATCAAATGAATACTGTGCCAATCCAATGGTAAATGTTAATGTGCCAGTACCTACCGTCGAATAAGTTTGAGCGAAATTAGCTGAACCAGATTTTTGAGAAAGTGCTAATTGTATCACTTCGATTGAATAATTACCTGGCGTTGCTTGTGCAGTAGCCGTAGCACTTATTATTTCAACGTTATTCAAATTGGGAGCGGTCGCTTGTCGCATTTCAAACTGATTGACACTTTCAAGCTGTGTCAATTTATCAGCAAATTCAGACATTGCACTTTTTAAAGTGCCATAAGCCGTAATTTTAGCAAGGCAGGATGCTTCATCAGAATCAAACTTCTTGATTTTTTCTTTACTTTCAGATTCTATAAGCTTATCGACCAATTCTTTGACATCAATTCCTGAGCCGATACCGCTGGATGTAATATTCATTATTCCCTCTGAACCTTTAAGCTATCCTTTTATACATCTCTTTCTATTAAAGCTAACTTTTGATTACGCAAATTTTGAGCCAATTTAATTAACTCAGCTATTGTTATATCTTTTATCAGCTCATGAGTTTGTGAATTAATGATACAAATTTTCTTGTTTTCATTTCTATTATTCATTAAAACCAGCAAATTCTGCTGCAAACCACACAACAAGGCATTTACTTCATTTACTACTTTTAGAAGAGTCTCTTCATCAATATCTTGAAAAAGCGGTTCATTTTTTTGCTCATTTTTATCTTGATGAGGCAAATCTTGATATTTAGCGGCTAAAGATTTCCTATAAATATCATCAGAAGCAACTGTACTCATTGGAAATGATGGTGGTACAACTTTACCCATAATCATTATCCTTATAATGAAAAAACAGAAGCACTCAAATGAGTACTTCTGTTCTTAACAATCAAACTACTTATTTCAACAGTGCTAGCACGTTTTGTGGTAATTGATTAGCTTGCGCTAAAATTGCCATACCTGCTTGTTGCAGGATTTGTGCTTTGGTGAGATTTGATGTTTCAGCAGCAAAGTCCGCATCTAAAATACGTGAACGTGCAGCTGAAAGGTTCTCAACGTTATTTGCAATGTTAGAAATTGTACTGCTAAAACGGTTTTGAACCGCACCGAGCTGAGCGCGAACAGTATTGACCTGTGTTAACGCACCGTCAATAATTGAAATGGCCTCGTTTGCACCCGCTTGCGTACTAACGTCAATAGAGCTAACGTTGCTCAATGTTGAAGCATTTGCAGAGTTTGCAGCGCCACTGAACAATGAAGTTCCAGTTGAAGCTGAACCTGAAATACTTGAAGTTACGTTAAATGTTGATGATGAACTAAATACAATTTCACCACCGACAACTGTGGTATTAAAGTTCCCTCTTTCACCACCAGCATAGAGAGTAACTGATGTGCCTGAGTTATGGGCAGCATTACCTGTTACGCTAATTGATTGCTCAACAGGAGTAGCCTGAGCACTACCAGTGCCTGACACAGGTGTTATCGCAGGAGCAGCATAGCTAACAGCAGCACTATGACTGAAATTTTGGATAACAACATCTTTACCTGTTGCATGGGTTAACACGATTTCTGCGTTACTTGAACCCAACGCAGCAGTAATACTTGTTGTACCAGCTACGTTATTAATTGCATTTACTAATGCACTTAAATCGCCAGTTGTCACTGTTGCAGAAACAGCAGCACCCGTTGAAACGTTATCACCATAGAGCGTCATACCGACGGTACCATTGGCTGACAAGCCAGAGAGCGTCACGGTAGTAGAAGCTGTTGCATTAACGCCTGTAGAGCCAGATACTGCATTGATAGCTTGAGCAATACTATCTGCAGCTTGACCTGCTGAAATCGAAACAGTGTCAGAACCTGCACTACCAACAATGGTCAATGTTTGAGCGCCAATATTGTTGGCAAGAACATCTGCAGTCACTGTGTTACTGTTTACTAAGTCTCTGATGTTACCTGTACCAACCGCAGTCGTTGTCGCAGCAACAGCTGGGATAATCGTCGCGTTACTACCTATAATGCTGTAACCTTCGCTCATACCGATATCAACACGACCACCAAAGGTTGTTGATTGAGCAGCAACTAAGGTTGTCGCAGCGCCGCCTCGTAAACCAACCATATCGAATACACCGGTACCCGCAGTATTAGCAAATACCATATCTCTACCATCAAGAGCTGTAATGGTAACCGCAGTACCTGTACTGACAGCATAAATACCAGCTGCTTGGAAACCAGCATTAGCATTAATGGTGGTAGCAATAGTATCAACCGTTGCTGCAGCACCAGCGGCAATTGCGGTACCATTTAACGTAATATTGGTTGCACCGTTTAATGCAGCCAAGTTATTAACTGTTACTTGGTTAAAGCCACGCGCTTTTACGCCGGTTAAGGCAGATAAGTTAGTAGCAATTGTGGTAGCAGAATCATTGGCAGCAACGACTACAGTTTGTGTATTGGTTGCACCAGTTGAGGTAATGTTAGTTACGCTCAATGTAGTGCCTGTGTAACCGTTAGTTGCAGCGTTAACTTGCCCTACAGCAATTTCAGTACCCAAAGCCGCACCACCTGCACCACCTACTGCACCAATATATAATTGGTTACGAGTAGCACCTTCTAAGCCATTTGCGTTGTTTGTCGCAACAAGATTACTACCAAGGGCTGTTGCTCTGGTATCTTGAATACTCACAGAAATGGTTTGGTTTGCCATTGAACCTACTTGGAACAATGCGTTTTGCAATTCACCATCCAAAATGCTTAATCCGTTAAATGTGGTGGTGTTAGCAATGCGAGTTAATTCTTGTTTTAGTTGGTTTACTTCATCCTGAATCGCCGCACGGTCAGATGCCGAGTTTGTTCCGTTTGCAGACTGAATGGATAGTTCACGAACACGTTGTAAAATGTTAGTGGTTTCTTGCAACGCACCTTCAGCAACCTGAGCAAGAGAAATAGCGTCATTTGCGTTTCTGGATGCTTGGGTTAAGCCTTGAATTTGCGAAGTGAATCGCGTACTAATGGCCAAGCCGGCAGCATCATCCTTTGCGCTGTTAATACGTAAACCTGAAGAAAGTCTTTGCAAGGATGTAGCAAGTGCTTCACTAGATTTATCTAAATTTTTCTGAGCATTTATTGATGAGATATTAGTGTTAACGACTTGTGCCATAAATTTCTCCTATTACTTAATTATTAGCGGATATACATCATATTAATAGTTGTATTTACCGCTCCCAGGATTAATATCGACTAACAAGGTGTTAAGTTTAGCGGAAATTATGATAAATAATGCGGGCTTTTTTACAGTATAAATATACTGACAAGTGTATAAATTTTTTAGACTAGTAATATAGTTTATCTTAAAAAATAAAATAAACTTAATGACTGAATTTTGATAAAGCTTTGCTGAGCGGCTTCTAAAGCGAAAGTAAATTGTGAGAGCTGAGTAATGGCTTGGCTATAATCAAGATCTTCAACCTTGCTCAAGTTTTGCTGAGCAATTAATTGTAAAGCACTATTAAAACTCATTTGGCTTTCGACAATATTTAATCTTGCACCTACTTTGGCTCTGGTTTGTAATAAAATTCCTTCAGCAAAATCAAGGCTATCTAAGCCTACGCCAATTTGGTAGCTTAATTCTTCCGAAGATAAGGCCCCCTTAATACTATTAATAAGGTTATTTAAAGAATTGAAAATATCTTCTGTTGCAAGTTGTTGTAATTCAATACCAAACACATCACCAGCATTTGGCATGCCCGTAATATTCACTCTCACTCCTGCAAACTCGATATTTTGTCCAGAAGTAAATACAACATTGCTAAATCCTGTCAATGGCTGATTAGTAGAATCATCTATTATATTAAACGTTGTGCCACCGGCATTAAAGACGATTGAAAATTTACCCGCAACATTCGTCACGTTATCAATAATCACGGGCGTTGCAATGACACCTGTGCCAGTATTATTCACGACAGGATACGTACCACGCACAAGACCTGCATATTGAGGAAATGCCCCTCCTATCATGACATCGTTATGATCACGCAATGTAACAGTCCCGTTTTGTACTTGATCTAAAGGACCTGAGGTCAAATCAAAATTGGCAAATGAGGCTGTGGCTGTACCGTTGGTTTGTAATTGAACATTTCTACCATCAGTGGCAGTAAAAATGATTGCCGTACCCGCCCCCCCTGGTTGTGAAGCCGTCACCCCTGTGAGAGTGGATACAGCATTGACAGAGGTTAACAAGGAGCTTTCGGTTCCAGTTGTATCAATAATCGCCACACCATTAATGCTAAATTGATTTCCTGCTAAAGTATTAGGCGTATAAATGCCCATATTAACTGACGTTGGGTTAGCAATGGCCTCTACACCATGTAACGCAAATTGGCTATTGATAGCAAAAGCTATTGCAATGGCACTGGCCATACTATCTGTGGTTGAGATATTGTCACTCACCGCAGCAGGAATACTTACATTGTTAATGGATAAATCATTTGTGCCCAAAGGAATCAATGATCCTGAATTCACCAGGGCACCAGCTGTACCCACAAGGGAAACATAACCATTAAAAGCATTCGCCACCACGCGATCTGAGGGAACATTGAAAAATATTTCCTTGCCAGAATCTGATACTGGCACTAGCGTACTTTCACCTAGCATGATAGAACGCTGACCATTATCACCTGCATAAATATAATTACCCACACTATCTGTTAAAACGGGCTGTTGATTTTGGTTAAAGCCGGAAAAAATATAATCCCCACTTGCTGCGCGCGTATTTGCTAAGCTTTGAAGCTCTAATAATCTTTCACTCATTTCAGTTGCGATAGCATCTCTATCACCTGGACTTAAACTGCCATTACCTGCAGAAATAGCTAATTCTTTTAATCGGTGATATATATTTGTAATCGAGCTTAAAATAGAATCTTCATATTCCAAGTCACTATCTGCTGTTTGAACATTTTTGAGAAACTGATCAATCTTAGTTATCTCATAACGATAACTTAAAGTCTTCATTGCACCAATAGGATCTTCAGCAGGTGATAATATTTTTTTGCCAGAAGCGATTTTAGCTTGTGTATTATTAATTAAGGTTTGTTGTTGCGTAAAAATATCAATTGAGCGCTGAAAAAAATCTAATGTTGATACTCGCATGATTAACCACCAATTGCTTTTAATATTGAATCAAAAACGCCCCTTGCAATAACAATTATCTGAGCTGTCGCCTGATATGCTTGCTCAAATTTAAGTAAATTTGCAGCTTCTTCGTCAATATTTACACCTGAGATCTCATTTCTTCTTGCCTCAATGGCATGCAAAATTCCCGCTCTTGAATCCATATTTATTTGTGCTTGCGAGGCCTGACCACCCATGGAGCCCACAAATTGAGAATACGCATCTTGAAATGTCGCTGATTTATTCACCATCGATTTTGAAAATTGCAAATTCGTGATTAATAAACCATTTCGATTATCACCAGTTGCATCTTCATTAAATCCTATTGTAAATACATCTCCGATTTGGGCGACACCATTAATAGAAATTCTGTAACCAGGATCATAAATATACGTAGGATTTGGACCAGGCAATGTTTTATCCACCACTCCTGAAATAGGGAAAATATTATTTTTCCTATTAGTAGGATTATATTGTTGAATTGGACCTAATTGATTGCCCGGAATACCTTGACTAATATCGTAGACAACGTATTGGGTAGGAGAAATAAACTCAATTCTAATGGGAGGCGTTAATTCACCCGCTTTGCTAAAGGCATTTCCTAATACTGTCGAACTGCCAAGGGGAACCCCGGAGGTATCTGTAATTTCCATGACAGTAATTTGTGCAGAGCCTTTATTTGAAAGTGATGCATCAACTTTTACAGGTAATCCCATAGCTAGCGTTAATGGATCAGATAGCTCAAATCTAAAATCACGTGCGCCTGTTCTTGTCGGCTGAATAAAAAATGAATCACCCGCAACAAATGTGCCAGATTCAATATTCAACGTAAAACCATCGACTGAAAAGTTAGGACTAGCCGATTGCGCAACCAAGGTATAATCAGGAACTCTTCTTAAGGTGTATAATGCACCATCATATGATAATTGATAATCATATGTGGTTAAACTTGTATAAATTGTAGGAAAACTACCGGCTGTAAACCCTTCTGAGCTTGGGCTTATGCCGCCAATAACAATGGAACTTGGTTGTTGAGAAACCAATTTAATACTTGCTTTTATCACTTTATCCAAAGCCGGGCCTGCATTCATATCAAAATACGTAAAGCTAGATGCAGCGCTATTGACCGTTTTTGTTAATTGGATATTTCGTCCATCACTGGCCACTAAGGTAATATTCATATTACCATCACCAACAGCGGTTACCCCTGTTAGTGAAGAGACAGCATTAATATCTTGCAAAATGATAGTCTCATTAATACCTGTGGAAATAATATCAACGCCATTAATCCTTAAATTTCCTGCTGCTAATGCACCAGGTGTAAATGTGCCTAAATAGGCTACCGTTGATTGTGGAATGGCTGTCACTAAATGCGAGGTAGATTGAGAATTAATTGCTTTGGATATTGCAATTGCGCTAGATAACGCATCCGATGTCGAGACAGTATCATCACTTGCAATGGTTGGTCGGATAGTAAAGCCATTAATATTTAATATACCCACCCCAAGTGGAGGCAATGTTCCTGCATCGACAATATTAGAAGCTGATGAATAGACTGTTGAAATATCAGGTTCTGGATTAATCGGATTGATACTCACACCAATAACAGCGTTACCGGAATTATTTCTATTTTGTATTGCTCTACCTGTTCTTGCCGTATAGTCATTAGGATCATTGAACATATTTGTTCCTAAATTCCCATTGAGATCTATACCTTGAGTATGTTGCTCATTAAAGGTCATCGCTATTGATATCGCGATACGACCAATAGCATTTAATGCTTGAGGAATGATTGTATCGCGAACACTGATTAATCCACCGATATCACCCCCACTAAAACTATTGGTAATATCCTGACTAAAGGAACCATTGCTGATAACAATATCGGTTTTGATTGCATCTAATGGATTAGGTTTGGTAGACAAATTTGTTACATGCTCACCAATAACCAAGCTTTGACCATTGCCAATAAAAATATTTAAGGCACCATTATCTTGAGCTGAGGTAGATATTCCAACATATTTTGATAACGTTAGGAGGAGATCTTCACGTTGATCGAGCAAATCATTTGGTGCTGCGGCAAAATTGGTAATACCCAAATTCTGAATTCTAAAATTAATATCCGCAATTTGATGTGCTAGGTTGTTAATAGTGGTTACATCTTCAACAATTTGCGCATTCGTAACTGCAAATTGATTCGTGATTAAAGTATTTAATTCATTAAGACGATTTTCTAATATTTCATTTTGTGTCAGAAATATTTGACGCCCAGGAATCGAACCTGGATCATTGGTGACTTCCTGCAATGAGTTAAAGATATTATTCAATCCATCTGTAATACCTAATGAAGGATCAGCTAAGATCAAATCAATTTGTTTAATAACATCATTATATGATTGTGATTCACTTAGATTGGATTGTTGAAGCCGTAATGATTGCACAACAAAGTCATTGACGATTCTTTCTGTGCCTGTGACATGCACCCCAGAGCCAGAGTAAAAATTGCCCATTCGCGTAGAGGGCAATGTATCTAATATAGTCACTTGGCGATTATACCCGGGGGTGCTCGCATTCGCTATATTATTAGCGATGGTATCTAATGACTTCTGGGCCGCTAATAGCCCGGAAGTACCAATAGTCAGTAACTCACCCATTAGTACACTACCTTATGAATCTTTCATAGATGGATAAAACTTTTTCTACATAGTTAGGATCGGTTGCATAACCTGCTTGATGGAGCTCGGTTAAAAAGGATTTTGGATTATTCACATTTTCTAAGGCTTTTTCATAACGCTTCGATTTCACTAACAGAATAAAATCTTCAAAGCTTTCTCTATAGGATGGATAGGCTTTAAAGGTAGCATTTTCAACATGAGCTTCGGTGTTGTTATATTCCAAGGTTTTCGCCAACACTCTCTCTCCATCCCATTTAGCTAATGCTTTCACGCCAAAGAGATTGTGTGAGCTATTACCGTCTTCATGTTGAATAATATGCTTGCCCCAACCTGTTTCCAATGCCGATTGGGCCAGTAAGAGTTTAGGATCAATACCAATGACTTCTGCTGCTTTTTGAGCAAATGGAAGCAAAGTTTCAATAAACTCAACGGCGCTTTCAATTCTTTTTGAATGTTGTGTTTTTTCTTCAGTTTCAATTTTTGTGTTAAACAGATTTTGAATTACTGGTGGCAAAACCACCATTTCAGCACTAGTTGATACCATATGATGATTCTCATCATAGGTTTTTGACAATCTAGATTGATCTATTTCAACATGAGTTGAATCTTTAGGTTTGAGTTGCTTTACAATAACATCAGCCAAACCAATACCACCTGCTTTGGATAAAGACAGTGCCATTTGTTGGTTTAACATACTTTGATAAAAATCTTCTTGATCTCTGTCAAACAGTTCTGACTTCATTGAGCTATTGGCATCATGCATTGATTTTAAAACCAATTCTAAAAATACAGACTCAAGTTGTTGGGCCACCACTTTGAGTGTTTCATCATTTTCACCTTCTTTTTTGCCTTTGAGCCCTGAAAGCGCTGACAAATCAAAGTAGTTGAATGTATTTGTAAAACTTGTTTCCATTGTTAACCTATATGATTTCCAAATCTGCGTTCAATGCACCCGCTTGCTTTAAAGCTTCCAATATTGCCATTAAATCACCAGGAGCTGTCCCTACTTTATTCACCGCATTCACTATTGCTTCCAATGACACTGCTTTTAACAAGAACATTCTGCCTTCGGTTTGACTCACCGACACATCTGATTTTGGCGTGATAGTCGTGACACCATTTGATAAAGGTTGCGGTTGTGAAACTTGTTCTCGTTCAGTTACTGTCACGATGAGATTACCATGAGCGATAGCGGCAGGCCCAACGGTAACATGTTTGCCAATCACTATCGTACCAGTTCTTGAGTTAACGACAATACGTGCCCTATTTTCACCTGGTGTAAATTCTATATTTTCAATAGCGGAAACAAGCGTCACTTTATCATTGACATTAAGTGGCATATGAACTTTCACCGATGTCGAATCGATAGTGCTTGCTACCCCTGGTCCAATGGCGGTATTAATGGCTTCAGCCATTCTTCTTGCAGTCGTAAAATCAGAGCGATGTAAATTTAAAATCATCATATCGCTTTGACTAAACGGCGTAGGAACGCCTCTTTCAACAATGGCACCATTTGGGATCCGCCCGACAACGGGTAAATTCACGGTAATTTTCGAGCCATCAGCACCTTCAGCTGATAAACCACCGACTATTAAATCCCCTTGCGCCACAGCATATACGTTACCATCGGCACCTTTTAAGGGTGCTAATAAGAGAGAACCGCCACGCAAACTTTTGGCATTACCAAGTGAAGAAACCGTGATATCTATTCTTTGACCAGGTTTGGCAAAAGCGGGTAAATCTGCGTGTAAGGCAACTGCTGCCACATTCTTGATATTAGGAACAATATTAGCCGGAATGGTCACGCCTAAATTATTCAACATACTTCTGAAAGATTGTTTCGTGAAGGCTTCGGTATCACCTGTGCCGTCTAAACCAACAACTAAGCCATAGCCCACGAGTTGGTTAGAGCGAATACCTTGAATAGCAACTAGATCTTTAATTCTTTCTGCCATGCAAGGTAGGCAAAATGTACATATTAAGATAAATAATATTAATTTTTTCATCATTTTCTCTTAAATTGGCCACCATGGGCTAGTTAAGAATTTCATCAACCAACCTGGTTTGCTGGCATTAGCAAAAGCGCCCGTTCCTGAATAACTAATTCTGGCATCAGCAATTCTGTTGGAATCAATGGTATTATCTGAGTTCACATCTTCTTGTCTGATGATGCCGGATACGCGCACAAATTCATCACCATCATTGATATTTATCCATTTTTCACCTCTGACATACATATTGCCATTAGGGTAAATTTTGGTGACAACCACAGAAATTTTACCAATCAATTGATTTTTTTGGGTACCACTTGCAGTACCTGTCAGTTTTGTATCGCCATTGATGTTCACCCCAAAACCGAGGTTATCTGTTGTTTGTAATGGAATAGGCAATTGTTTAGGTGCATCCCATTTTGCCACCGTGCCAAATAAGGATGGCTCAGGCAGCGTTTCTTGTGATTTCTTTTCATATTGGCTATTGGCTGTCTTGGTCGCATTGGTAACTTCTGACAATAAAACTGTAATAACGTCGCCAACATGACGGGCTTTAATATCATCATAAAGCGATAAACCTTCTTTTTGATAATAAATAGAACCCATATCTGGCGTTTGTACACTCTGTATATCTGGCATAACAGGGGCAAAATTAGGATCATCTGGACCCGTAATGTGGTTCATACAGCCTGTTAGTATCAAACTAATAAGCGCGGCACACATCCAGATAATATTTTTAATCATGATGTCCTCTAGAGCGTTTGTGATATATATTGCAACATTCCATCAACGGTCTCAATTGCTTTTGCATTCATTTCGTACGCTCTTTGCGTTTCAATTAATTTTACCAATTCTTCTACCACGTTAACGTTACTGGTTTCTAATGATCCTTGATAGATATTGCCTAAGCCATTTAATCCTGGTGTGCCACTGGTTGGTGAACCACTTGATGCTGTTTCTATATACTGATTTTCGCCTATTGGCTGCAAACCTGTCGGATTAATAAACTGCGTTAACTGAATACTCCCAATTTGGCTGGGATTGGTATTACCTGATACCAATGCAGAAACTGTGCCATCAGTACCTACGGTTATACTCAGTGTATTTGCTGGTACCGTGATGGTTGGCTGCAACAAATACCCATTTGAAGTCACCACTTGACCTTGATTATTTAACTGAAAAGTACCATCTCTGGTATAGGCTGTTGAGTTATCTGGACGCAGGATTTGAAAAAAGCCCGCCCCATTGACAGCTAAATCCAATGGATTTTGTGTTTGAATTAATGAACCTTGCGAATGAATTTTTTCAGTTGCAACGGTTCTTACCCCAGTTCCTAACATCAAACCCGAAGGTAATTCAGTTTGTTGCGAAGATTGCGCACCAGGTTGTCTGATATTCTGATAAAATAAATCTTCAAATATCGGACGCCCCTTTTTAAACCCGGTAGTACTGACGTTGGCCAAGTTATTTGATATGACATTGACATCAGTATTTTGTGCATCTAATCCGGTGACGCTGACATAGAGTGCTGGATGCATAAATAATATCCTTATTCTTTACGCTATAGAAAGCAAAGTCGCATTTGCTTGATCGTTTTCTTTCGCAAAATTCACTAATTTTAGATGTAATTCAAATTGTCTTGCCAATGAAATCATACTGGTAATAGCATCGACAGCATTTACATTACTGCCTTCTAGAAAACCGCCAACAAGTCTTACATTACTATCTGGTTCTGCTTCTTCGGCAGTAGAAGAACGAATTAATCCATCATGGCCTTTATAGAGTGTGTTTGGCTCTGGATTCACCAGTTTGACTCTATCTAAAATAACGGGGGTTGTACCACCGATAGGTATAATAGAGATGGTGCCATCGCCGGCGATATCAAATTTTTCATAAGGGGGGACAGTGATAAGCCCCCCTGTGCCTAAAATGGGTAACTTACCGCCGACACTCAAAGTCCCATCTTGGTTTATTTGTAGACCGCCATTGCGGGTATAAGCTTCTGTCCCCGCTTGTGTTTGCACCACAAACCAACCTTCCCCTTTAATGGTAATATCTAGTTCTCTGCCGGTGGGATAAATATCCCCGGTTGAAAAGTCAACAGCTGCGTCCTCTGACATGACAAAAGCCTTTGAAGCAAAGCCTTCACCTTCATATTCTCTGGCCTGCATTTGTACAAGATCCGCTCTAAAACCTTGAGTTTTAATATTTGCCAAATTATTAGCATGCACATTTTGCGCGTTTAGCATCTGCTCTGCGCCGGAACTTGCTATATATACCATGCCATCCATAGTTTAACTCTTCCTTTTTAAAGCTTATCGAATATTAATAATGGTTTGTGTTATTGCATCCGCAGTCTTAATTGATTGTGCATTTGCTTGAAAGTTTCTTTGCGCCAAGATGAGTTTGACTAATTCATCGGTCAACTCAACGTTAGCACCTTCTAAAGCGCCAGACTGAATCACCCCAAGATCTGCAGTACCCGGCTCACCAATCAATGCCGTTCCTGAAGCAAAGGTATCCACCCAGGTGGTATTTCCGACTGGACTCAAGCCTTGCACATTACCAAAATTAGCAAGTGCCACTTCTCCTAAGGCGAGTGATTGACCGTTACTATATTTTGCTAAGATAATGCCTGAACTATCGATATCCACACCGGATAATCGACCAGTTGAATAGCCATTTTGGTTCAAGGCCAAGACTGAGAATGGCGCACCATATTGGGTTGATGAACTAAAATCGATGGCAACAGGTTGGGGACCTGCAGCTCCCCCGGTTGGGAGCCAACTTGGAATATTAATTAAATCTGAGCTTGTTTGCACAATACCAGCTTGTGGGCCTGCCACGAAACCGGCGGAATTAGGATTATTACCGGCAATAATGATGGCTTGGTTATTCGTGGTAGCCAAATTCACAGTACCTCGTTCTACTTCATTGAGCGCAACACCGCCATTGATGTCAAAATTTGTAAAGTCCGCGCCAGATGCAGTTGTACCTGTGGTCATGACTTGAATATTTCTACCATCGTTTGCGGTGAGAATGATGTCTGTGCCCGCACCACCTGGTTGGGTTGCAATTACCCCTGTGGTAGGTGTTTGAGCGTTAATTAATCCCATCAATTGTGCAGGGTTTGCACTGGCGCCAATAATTTGCGCACTATTAATAGTAAAATCACCGGCAACAAAGTTACCAAAGGCGGGTACACCTAAGTTTAATACCGTAGGATTAATGGTGGCTGTAGCGCCGTGTAACTGTGTGTTTTGGTTAATAGCCGCAACAATAGAGATAGCACTGGCGGCATTATCTGTTGTTGAGACAATATCTGAGGTAATGGATGATGCCGCAATGGGTACGCCATTTATATTTAAATCGTTAAGACTTAAAGTTGATAATGTCCCTGATGTCACCAAGCCTGGCGAGGTACTGACCACTGGGCCAGGACCATAATAGGTTGGATGGTTAATAGGGTTGTTAGCAACATACGAACCTGAGGTATCAAATACAATAGTGTATGGCGCAGGTAATTCCCCTGAAGGATATTGAACTGGTGGTGGTCCTGCTGGTGTAGGAGCCGCTGCTGGTGTGACGTCAATACCATCGATACCAACATAAACGCGCCATGTATTTTGTTCATGTGCTTTCACAAAATAAGACGTGATAACATGTGAGTTACCCAAGCTATCATAAATTGTCGTGGAGGTTGAAGTATTAAAGCTTGTTGGATCAGGTGGCATTGCTGGTGTAAAACCGGCAGTAAATGCTGTTGTGGGTGGTACTGCGGTTGCATCAAAGTTAACGTTGACGTTAACAGCGCTTGTTGCAAGTGGTGGTAAGTTTGCATTGCTTAATCTTAAGTCACCTTGTGCACCGGTAATATTACCTGAATTATCGGCGAGATATCCCTGAAGTCTATGATCTAGGTTGTTGACAATAAAGCCGTTTTTATCCACCCCGAAAGCACCAGCACGCGTAAATGAAATCGCTCCGTTATTACTTAAGATAAAAAAACCTTGTCCGGAGATAGACAAGTCAAGATTATTATTCGTAAATTCAATTTGACCTTGGCTAAACTGCTGGGAAACACTTGCTAGCACTACACCAGAACCGATGGCAGAGCCGGCCACACCAAATGCCGAGTTTGCATAGATATCAGCAAATTCAGCACGTGATTCTTTAAACCCTGTTGTGCTGACGTTTGCGATGTTATTACTGACGACACTTAATTCGTTTGAGGTTGCTTTCAATCCGCTAAGTGCTGAGTTTAATGTCATATCACTTTCCCCGTAGAAATCTAGCTAATGGTTTTAATATCGTTTATTGAAACTTTGCCAAACCCAGACACATTTAACATCATGGGTTGGCCATTTTTATTAATCGTTACACTATCAACATTGGAGGCAACAAAGGTATCAAATTGTGTTGTTTTACCATCAATACTGCCTTTGGCTTCAAAACGATAAACGCCGCTTGGCATGGCGTTGCCATTTTCATCTAAACCATCCCATGCAAAAGCAACATCACCCTTTTGGGCGGCATTGATATGATAAGTTTTTACCAATTGGCCGACTTCGTTATAAACACTTAATGCTAAATCACTCACAGGGGTTGGCACTTCGATAGCGCCTGCCAACTTATTACCTTCCATATAAAGCCCGGCATCTGTTCTGACTTGCACTTTTTTGCCCACTAGAGAAGTAGCTTGAAGGGCTTGTGAAGAATTTAATGAGTCTGCAATTTTATTAAATGCCGACTCCATATTTTTAATCCCTTCAACGGTACTAAATTGAGCAAGTTGCCCCAAGAAATCTGCACCATCTTGTGGATCTAATGGATTTTGATTTCTTAATTGCGCGACAAATAATTGCAGAAATTCATTTTTTTCTGTTTTCTCTTTTTCAACGTTAACTGGACTGTGTAATCCAATTTCGCTTAAGTTGATACCTTGTAATCCACCCGTTTCACTCATTAGTCACCTATTATCTTCCAAGATTAAGAGTATGTTGCATTAATTCTTTTGCCGTATTTAACATTTGAACATTGGTTTGGTAAGAACGTGATGCAGAAATCATATCTGCCATTTCTTGCACAATATTGACATTTGATTGATAAACAAAACCATTTGCATCTGCTTTGGGATGATCGGGCTCAAATCGTACTTGCAAAGGTTTATCGCTATGAACAATTTTGTCTACCTTGACCCCTTTACTATAGTTATCACCGTTATCTAGAGTATTAGCATCAACCGAGATGGCAGAAAACACTGGATATTTTGCATGATAAGCCTCTGCTTCTGATGAGCCCACCGTATCAGCATTAGCCATATTGCTCGCCACGGTATTTAAACGAATGGATTGCGCACTCATGGCTTGTCCGGCAATATCAAAAATACTAAATGATGACATCTTTATTCACCCCTTATTGCAACAAGCATGTTTTTGATGTTGGCATCAATGAAACGCAAACTTGCCATATATTTCATTGTATTTTCAGCAAACTTGGATGTTTCTACTTGGGTATCTACTGTATTTCCATCTAACTTTGATTGCAGCGGCACTCTATACTTTAAGGTTGGCTCCATCATTTCTTGTGCCGAGCTGATATGACGTGGATTGGTTGCAACCATACCTGTGGTATGTTGGCTATCCACTTCAGATAAAATATCTTTGAAATCCATATCACGTGCTTGATAGCCAGGTGTGTCGGCATTTGCCAAATTACTGGCAAGCACTTCAGTTCGCTTCCCTCTTAGTTGAAGTACTTGTTCGTGGATCCCAAACATGTCGTTAACATTCATTGTACAGTTCCCTCTGCGTTGTTCATTATTTAGCAAGTTCAATGCCAAAATAAAATTATTAGCAAAATCAAAACTCTAGATCTAGAAAATGGCATTTTTGAGAGTAAGTAGGCAAAAATTTTCCGCTAAGACTACAACCATTTCCGTGTAATTTTCACACTGATGGATATCTACACATTGGGTCTGGCATAAATTATGCTATCCATATTAGTGATACATTTATTGCGTCAACAATTTGACAATGATGGATATGCTATGAGTAGATGGAATAAAGCACTATTGGCTTTAAGTCTGCAATTGCTGGGAACGGCCTTTGCAACTGAAACACAATCTCTTCAAGAAATTGATGATATCGTTAACCATTTTGCGCAACATTCGGTACGTGAATTTCATGGTGAAAATACAGATTTTGCAATCAAGATTGGCCAATTGGACTCGCATTTGCGTCTTGAAGCATGCAGTGAAAATCTCACCCCCAGCATTGAGTTTGGCCAGGTGAGCCAACATAATTTCACCGTTAAAGTGGCTTGTGCTGCACCTAAAAAATGGGCGGTACGTTTGCCGGTGAAAGTGCAAGTATTCAAACATGTTGTCGTCAATAAACAGCATATTAATAAAGATATGCCTTTAACAGCAAATGAACTTGATTTAGTGCGCCAAGATATTAGCCAAATTAATGATAGTTTTTATGAATCCATTGATGATCTCAGTGGGCTTGTGGCACAAAAGAACATCGCCTCAGGATCTGTGATTAAACATCATATGGTAAAGCAACCTACCCTCGTTCGCCGCGGTGAAATGGTGAAAATGGTCATTCAAGCACCAGGAATAACGATTGAAGGCACAGGAGTTGCACAAACTGACGGCATTAAAGGTCAAGTAGTAAAAGTAAAAAATATTCGTTCTAATAGAATTGTGGATGCCATGGTTGTTGATACGGGTATCACGACAATTCCGATGTAATTTATTTACGTATGGAGTTTCATCAATGTCAATCAAGATAAGTGAATTTATGACCACAAACGCAACTTTAACAGAAGAGTCCAAAAGAGAAACCAAATCAACAACACAAACGTTGAAAGCAAAACTTGAAGAGTCTGTGCAACAGACGGTGCATCTTTCAACGCAGGCACAGCAACTTGCTTTAGCGCCTCATGTTGATATTCAAAAAGTGGAAAGCATTAAAAGTAGGATTGCTGAAAACAAATATGAAGTGAATACCAAAAGCATTGCTGAAAGGATCCTTTCCTTAGAGAAAGATATGTTCGGGAAAAAATAATTGATTATCAAAACTGAGGATATATGCAACCAACAACACTTTCACTAGAAGAGTTTGAGAAAACATTATCTGAAATCCATGATAATCTTCAGCAATTTATTTTAACCTTAGAAACTGAAAAGTCATTTCTTGAAAATAGTAAATATGATGAGCTTGAAGCTTCCTTAGAAGCGAAAACTTTACTTATTCATACGTTGGAAGAAATTGCTGTAAAATGTCAGGCATTATTAAGTACCGCACATTTTCCTTTTAATGAAACCAGCATTAAGAGCATTATTGCTCAATTTCCAGCCTACAAACAAAGTGATTTGCAAAATAAATGGGTTGAAATCAAAGAATTGTTAAAAACCTGCGATCAAAAAAATCTTGTGAATGGCGTAATGATAACGACGCTCAAAAACTATAACAATCATATGCTCCATATTCTGACTCAACGTCCTAAAGAATCGGTGTATTCAAATCAAAGTAAAAAAATGTATACAGCCGCTGTGTCGACAAGAGAACATAAAGCATGAGAACGTTAAGACGTTGGCAGTATATGTTGTCAAATAAAATTGCCAAGTTAACGGCTTACAAAAAGAAATCCGCTAGCACGGTTGCTGCGCCTGTTATTAATAATACACGGCTTTATACTAAAATATTAACCACTTTAAAAAATGAACGCAGCCCCCTCTCTATTAAATTTGACCAACATCCTGATACTTTTATTTCCATGATATTGGATATTGATACGAATCATCAGTTCTTTATCATTGATGAAATTAATTCAACTGCGGGCCATGAGCTGGCTTGCCTGGGTGAACCTTTTATTGTTACCGCCAGAGACAATGGGATTGTGTTCTTTTTTCAATCGAAAGTGATTGATTATGGCACCATTGACGGTATTAGCTTTTATCGCCTTTTATTTCCTCAGCATATTGAGCATTTGCAACGCCGTGAATGTCCACGCATGATTGTGCCACCTGAAATCAATATGACGGCGGATTTTCTTATTCCCAGACATGGTTTAATTCGCGCTCAGATAGCGGATATTTCCTTAACAGGCTTGCGCTTATGTTTTCCGCGCAATGTGAAAAGCATTTTTGATAATTTTATCAAAATTGAACACTGCCGGATTGTGACGCCATTTATGCCGGCACAAGAGTTTTCATTAGATATTAAAGACTGTCGTTATGAAATGAATAATCAAAGAACGGTAGTTGGCTGCCAGTTTTCGAATTTAGATAATGTGGGCTTAAAGTTCTTATCTTCCTTGGCCAATCATCTGCAACCCGCTCGGGGCTTCACCACTAGACTTTAGTTATAAAACTCACATTTATTTTTGCATGGCACATCGGGATCTCGCGTGATAAAATCCTCTCGTTCTAGGATATTGTTGTGAATATTAACCATGCAGCAAAAGAAACAAATGAATACAGTAAACGACATTGATTTAAAACCTTACCAACCTTTTGGTATCCCCCTCTTAAAGCTCCTCTTTGGGATTGCCGTAATTTCTTTATTTGTTACAGCCACTTACGAATTCTTTATCTAACCTGTCACTATTTTCGCCTCGGTGGCACAGTGGATAGCGCGGCCCCCTCCTAAGGGGCAGGTCGCAGGTTCGATTCCTGCCCGAGGCGCCATAAATTAAAGCAAAATATCGATCCCTTGTTAGATAGAAACCAAGCTAAGATAATAGCCACCATAGCGGCGACCAATCAGTTTGAGACTGTTGCTATGGAATGGTTAGATAAACAAAAAAATCGCTGGACGCCTAAACACGCTAACAAAATATTACAAGCATTCAAACGTTATATCTTTCCTGATGTTGGGCAACGTTCACTTACCGATATCACCTCTCCAGAGTTGTTAGCTACGATGCGTAAAATGGAAACCAAAGGGATCCATGAGACTTCTATTAAGGTATTACAAAGCTGTGGAGCGGTATTTCGCTATGGGATTGTGACAGGACGCTGTGAGCGTAACCCTGCTTTGGATCTACGTGGTGCATTAACCCTACCAAACTCAAAGCCTCAAGCTGCATTATCGGCCAAAGAGCTACCAGCGTTTTTAAAACTGTTGGATGATTATCAAGGCCATGTGCAAACCAAACTGGCCATGCAACTATTGATACTCACCTTTGTGCGTTCAACTGAATTAAGAGCTGCCGCTTGGGATGAATTTGATTTAGATGCTAAAGAGCCTTTGTGGTGTATTCCAGCTGATCGTATGAAGATGAGGAGTGATCATCTTGTTCCCCTCTCCCACCAGGCTGTGCGCTTATTGAAAGAAATGCAAAGGCACTCAGGCAGAGGCAATCTTGTTTTCCCAAGTCAAAACTCAGCAAGTAAACCGATGAGCCAGAACACCCTTATCTATGCTTTATACCGCATGGGTTATCACTCAAGGGCAACAGTGCATGGATTCAGAGCAACCGCCTCCACCATATTGAATGAACAAGGCTGGCGAGCAGATGTGATTGAGAGACAACTCGCCCATAGTGAACGCAATAAGGTAAGAGCGGTCTATAATCGAGCGGAATATTTAGCCGAGCGTAGGGAAATGATGCAGGCTTGGGCGGATTATTTGGATGGGTTGGTTAAACGGTAAGATATGAAAGAAAGAATGGTTGCGTAGCGCCCATTAACTCCCACTTTGAAAGAGTTTTCTTGTCCCCTCTCCCCTTGCGGGAGAGGGTTAGGGTGAGGGGTGTGTTAATCTGTAGCTAATTTATGCATTAGATCAATATCGCAGTACATGGAGGTTTTTATGACAGATCTAGATGATTACATTTCGTTGCGAAAATTCAAACATAATGAAGATGAAATATTAGATCTATTTACCGCCGGTATTGCTCGTGAAATATCCCTTCATGTTCACTCTACAGAATCAGATGAATTTATTACTCTGTCCCCTTCTCAAATACAACAAATCATATCTAAACATCCAGAGAAAGCTAATGTTTATATGGGATATTCATTTGGAATGTCCCTTTTTTCTAAGCATCGAGGCAAAGTGAAGCACAAATATCAATTAATTAATTTTTCTGATCTTTGGCTACAAAAAAGCAAGATAGATGTTTTTTTTAAAAAACCATTACAGCAGTCTCTTGAAAACGAACGTAATCACGAACGAAGTACCATGCTTAAAATGATCCTTGGCATGGCTATGGCGGCTTATAATTTTAATCCTGAAGAACGGCGCAATGAAGCAACAGGCAGTAAAAAAGGTAGCATTAAAGCTGATATTGAAAAAATGGGGTTCGATATCACTGAAGATACCGTTCGGAAATATTTAAATGCAGCTGTAAAGAAGCACTTACCTAATGTTGTTGTCTGTGAAGATTAATAATAAAACTTGATCATTTTCTAACGAGCATGGTTTTCGATCAACGGTATAAAGTGCATGTAAGTCTGCCTTTATGCTCCATATTAATTGAATTCTGAATTTTTCAGGATTTTTAACTGTGGTATAAACAACAAGGCCACTTTAAAAACCCAGTTGCTAGCGCGATTTTGCGCTTCTGCGGCCCGCATGGAATTTGATGGGGAGGGACCCGAAATGTTACATATTGAAAATTTATTACAAGAATTTATTAGCTGATTTATTGAAAGGTTTCAAATGCTTAGAACTAGAACATTGTTAATTTTAGGAGCAGGCGCAAGCTTTCCATATGGATATCCTCTTGGCAAGAAATTAATTAACTGCATTTTAGGAGATATGAATGATGAAATATTAATACCTATGGTAGCAAAAACTGCCTCATATTCAATTGAATGCGAATTTTCTAAAATTAAACCAATTTTTTCACATATAGTAGAATCAGGTCTATCTAAAAGATATCCCTTAGTACAAGAAAGAGATGAAACCTATACATCAAGAGAATTACGAGACAAAAACCAGAGACTTTTACGTTTTGTTAAAATGAAAATTATTAAAATTGATATGTTTAAAAAACTTCACGATGCATTAATTGATTTCGACCCAATATCAATTGATGCGTTTTTACGAGACAATCCTTCTCATGCTGAAGCTGGCAAAATAATGATTATTTATTCATTGTTAAAAAGAGAGCAGCAAGATAAATTTACTCTTCAAAAGAATTCTGACAATTGGTATTCTCTATTTTTAAATGACCTGATTTCTGAATGTTCTGATGACCCAAATAAATTATTGTTAAACCAAATAAGAATTACTACTTTTAACTATGATTTGAGTTTGGATTTCTATTTACAATCAAAACTTAACAAGGTAGAAGTTTTCAGTAAAAAAGAAAATAACACCACATTATCAGAGCAGTTTTTAAAAAATTTAAAAATCAAGCATGTATATGGAAAAATGTACAATTTAGATGAAATTTCATACGGAGATTACGCTGGCAGAATTTTACGTCAAGATCCTGATGGACCAACATATCATAATGATTTAACTCCTAACTTTGAAAGATTTATATTTGCATTCAATAAATATGAAAATATAAAAACTATGTATGATGAAAGAAATTTCGTTGGTATGAAAGAAGAAATAGCAATAAACAAAAAAGATTTAATATGGGCAGAAGAAATCATTTTTATTGGATTTGGCTTTGACCGCGACAACCTCAATATGCTAGGGATCCCAGACAATTTACAAGGATATAATGAAGTTTTACCTGTTAAAACAATTCGCTACTTAAATTATAAGGGCGAAATGAGGTCATTGAGCCAAGAATTCAAAACCCTAGAACGTATTTGTAGAATTGACAATAATTCAAAAGGGGTCACTATAATCCAATCAGATGCTGATACAATATGTAGCGCTTATCAAAATGATTTTAAAAAATATTTGTTTAAATAAAAAAATATCTTTTCTAATTATATGATTAATTTTTCAATTTATAAGTAAATTAACGATCAGACGAACTATCATTTCCTTTTGTTTGGGATCGCTTTCCGCAACCAATAGTGCCAAAGCTACTAATCCATTTTCATTAAGTTTAATTACTATATTTTGAGATTTTAAGTAAAGCAAAAACATGAAACTGCCGATGCGTTTATTGCCATCAGTAAATGGGTGATCTTTGATAATGAAATATAATAAATGTGCTGCCTTTTCTTCACCTGTTTTATACAATGGCTCACCAGCAAATGTTTGCTCAATATTTTTTAAAATACTCTGAAGGCCGAATTCCCGTTCTCTTCCAAATAAATCAGAAGCTTCTTTACGAGCACTTAAATCAACTTTTAATGCTTCGATGGCGGATAATGCCCCTTCATATTGAAGTCTCGCTTTGGTCTTTTTACCTTGAGATGGCAATTGCAATCGGTCTTCATCATAAGCCAGTAATAAATCCCACGTTTTGGTATAAGCCAATATTAGTTGAATAGCTTCTTGGCCAAGATCATTAACGAGATCATGGTGCACCAGCGTTTTTTGCAACAACTCAAGCGTTTGTTGTAATTCACGTATACCTACTTCAGAAAGACGCTTGTCATAGGTTGTATATCCACGTATAAGGTGTTCCTTTAAGACTTGGGTCGCCCAAATACGAAATTGTGTGGCTTGCTGGGAGTTAACCCGATACCCAATGGATACAATTGCATCTAGGTTGTAGAACTTAGTTTTGTATTTCTTACCATCTGCGGCAGTACGTTCCAAAATGGAACATACTAAATTCTCATCTAACTCATTGGAATTAAAGATATTTCTCAAGTGTCTTGTGATTGCTTGACGTTTAGTGCCAAATAAATCAGCCATTTGCTGCTGAGATAACCAGATTGTTTCATCTGCTAGGCTTACATCTAGCTCTATATGGCCATCTTTAGCAGTATAAATTACGATTTGCGTCACAAGGTCACCTTTTATTCAGCCATTTTTAGGTATAACACTTTATTAGGATTGCACTTTTTTAAAAACATCAACATTAAAATTAACTTAATCCTGTATGACTATCTATAAAAAAACCTCCGTTATCATAACTCAAAACTGCATACCCGTCTTTTGCATCTGGAACATTTATATTCCATAACTTCCTAAACCAATAATCATCATGCTGAATTTCATGTTTAATCAAATTAAACGCCAATTTAGCTTCAGGAGTTGCATTATCTAGTTTTAAAGTATCTAGCCGGTTTAATTGTGAATCAAACCATGCCAACGATTCATCCATCTCCCGAATTGTGAATTGATTCCAAATGCATGTATAAGGCGCCCCCATATGACCACTAATCCAAAAGTTTGGCATAAAATGAATCATTAAACGTGTGAGCAATGGTTCCTTACCAGGACATGAGAAACAAAAATGGATGGTTTAGTTTTATCATCAAATTTTTTGTACAACACACCAAATTGATGCAACGTTGCCCAAACCTTGCCAGCACTTCCTGCAATTGGTTGATTAAGCATTTTTTGACCAACCAAAAAGTTGCCACCCATTCCAAAAATTCTAAAAGCTAATTCATCGTTTTCATTGATCGAATAAATATTATCTTCATCCAAGAGATGAAAGTTATGAATAGAGTTAGATTTCAATTTTTTAATCACCCCCACATCTTCATGATTGCCATAAACCGCATATACGGGTTTATTAAATTTCTTCTTATGATTGAGGTAATCGTCGAAGTCACCCAAGAGATTATGTTTTTTAACAATCTCAATCAGTGTTATTTTATCAGCTTTATCCAATGAATATTCTTTTCGATAAGGTGAATGCGTGATTAACAATAATAGCTCACGTGAACTCAAATACTGATAACTTGATTCATCATAAAATCCAAAATCACCGGCATGAATTACAATATCAGCATGAGCGTTATCAATCAGCTGATTAATGAGTTCTATTTTTCCATGAGTATCGCTTACTAGTAGGGCGCGCATTTTAGCTCATTATTAATTCATTGAATTACTTGTTTCAGAATCTATACAGAAATCTAATGACTTTGTTTCAATCACACCTTGTGAACAAGGTCGGGTATATTCAGCCTTTCCAACAAAAACAGTTAAATTATCCAAAGGATGATACGAACACCAATCATGAGAATGCCCACATAAGACAAGTATTTCTATTGATGTATGCTCATTTGCAAATTTCATTAACATGTCGCCAGTTACTTTTGAACTGAAAAAGGGCAAAAAGTCATCAGTGCTAATCTTACCTTCATGCATCGCCGTTTCCCTAAAGGGGGGAACGTGAGTGACAACAACCATTTTCTTTGGGTTTTCCTTAGCAGCCGTTTCCAACTTAGTGTAAAGGTTATTGGCATCTTTATCAGCCAATTGCTGCATTTTTTCTAGCAACTGGAATCTGCCAAGGATCCTTTCTTGGAATAAATCTGCAATCAATCGACTATCATTAAGCGATACTGGCGTATTGGCATAATCACCATAACGACCATCTACCCAACCATCTTCACCTACTAATATCGTATCTGCATCCAATTTAATGGGATCACAGCATCCTAACCAGAATAAATGCGGATTGTTCTTTGTTAGAAGCCTCATCGAATCACGAACATCATTGATTTGTCCATGATAGAAGTCATGGTTTCCCAAAACAAAATAAATAGGCTTTTTAATGTGATGAGCCATTTCTTGAAGTATATTGGTAACAGATTTTGCCTCAGCAATATCACCACTGATAACTATAGCATCACAATTACGATTTATTTCATCGTAATATTGCTTTCGCTTATCTTCATATAGAAAATTAAGATGAATATCTGTTAACCATGCAAACTTCATAAATCACTTCCTGAATACCTTTTCAATTAACAAGAGGGTTTGAACTCATTTGAAAATCGTACAGGAAGTATTTTGGTTTTACCATATATTTATAAAAATATTTTTCACTGCATACCGATTGTCATAGAAAATATTTAAATAATGGTTTTGATTAAAATTTGCTTAAACGAGGAGTTATTTCTTTATGGTTTTCTTCAAGAACCATTTTTTAAGATCATCAAGATCCGTTTTATTTTCAACAAAGCTGAAAATCTCTCTTGAAAATTCAGTATCGGCATCACCATATTCTTCATATTCAATATCCCAATCATTCATATTGAGTAAAACGATTGCAGCTGCTGCCGCAGTTCGCTTGTTACCATCTAAAAATGGATGATTTTTTGCAATTTTATAACATAGCGTTGCAGCAATTTCAGGTATAGAACCATGAGCAAAGCCCGTTTCTTCGAGAAAGAAAAACGCGCTGCCTACAGCTGATTCTAAATTAGCTCTATTGATTAGACTGGAGGCAGCATTTTCACTTTTACATATTTTTTGATTAAACACGATAACATGTTCAATAGTAAGGTATTTCAATTCCTTTACTTCAATGCATCCATTGTTTTCTTATGTTTTATAAAAACCTTATCAAATACTTCTATTGCTTCTTCACTTGTAGCAGGTACCATAGGAACCAAAATGAGACAGCCATTCTCAAGCTCTGTTACTTGCCATTGCTTATCAGAGTATTTTTGGCCGAGTCGCACTCTCCCTTCCTTATCAGTACCTTTATAAGTGGTTGATAATGCGTGTGCTTTCATCAAAATCACCCTCTATTTAATTAAATTCATATCATCAATATAGCCCAAACGGGCGTTTGGGGCGACACCTCTTATCAGGTAGAATAGAACTTATATTAGGTGTATATAATTGCTTTCGTAATTATGATTATATCTAATATAAATCAAACACTTACAATGAATAATAAGTCAATCTCAGCAAATAAATGACGATTGGTATACACATCGTATATACGATGATATATACTTTCTGTATATACGTTGTATACACAATAGGTGAATTATGGACTCTGCACGCAAAATACCAAAAGAAGCGAAAACATCTTCAAAGAAAGTTGTTAATCTCAAGTATCCTATAACAAAACTTACCCTATTAGATAAAGCTGTAAAATTACACCCTAACTCTGACCGAACTAAATATATATTAGATGCTGTTACTCGGGCAGTAGAAAATGATTTACTTGATAGAAAAGATTTCTTTTTGAATGAAAAGGACTTCGATGCATTTGAAAAAATGCTCAATTCCCCCCCTAGAGATATAAAAACATTAAAAGCCCTCTTTAAAGAGAAAGCGCCGTGGGAGAAATAAGAGCACCAGAAGTAATTACGGGTAAACATGAACTAGATGAATTTGATTGCGATAACGACACTCTAAATCAATGGCTGAAGAAAAGAGCCCTAGAAAATCAGGATAGATTCTCATCGACAAGAGTGGTTTGTATAAAGAATAAAGTGATTGCTTATTATACTCTCGTTTATGGCAGCGTAAACAGGAGTGAGATGACAAGGAAAATACAACAAAATGCACCCGAAAGAATTCCTGTAATGATACTTGGAAGGCTTGCTGTAGATAAATCATGGCAAGGAAAAGACATTGCCAAACATCTATTGAAGGAAGCTATGTTGAAGACTCTTGAAGCTTCAACAATTGCGGCAATCAGAGGTCTTCTTGTGCATGCAATTGACGATATTGCTGTCGCTTTTTATAAACATTTTGAATTTCTCGAAAGCAGAGTTGAATTAACTCTCCTGCTCCCATTGGAAGATATAAAAGCTCAAATTCCATAATTCAAAAAAGACATTTAAAGAGGAAACTCCGGGACATCCATCTGAAGAAACCATCCTAGGACATCCATTAAAAATGGGAGCATTAAAGCTGATCTAGAAACAATGGGTTTCGAGATAACGGAAGATACGAGCAAATATGGAGCGCCACTAATATTTTTAACGACGCTCCAGTCCATACCTTCAAAAATAGCCTTTTCATCATTAGGATCAGCAAAACGAAACTCGATTCTGTCGAAATAGAACTTTTGAACCTGCATAGCTGTTCCTTTACTTTTCCTAATCTTGAATTATTTGAGCTTGAAAATATGGATTAAATTATCATAAGATTAAGGTTCTTTACTTATTTACCAAAAAAAAGAAGGACCAACATGAGCGCAGGTCATCAAATTGTTGGCATTGTAATTCTATTGCACGCTATTTATTTTTTAAATCGTCAACGTAAGCCCTATTTCTTTGGTTTTACTTCCAAAGCTATTCTACTTAAAAGCCAAATAACCAAAGGATTAGTCATTGGTCTATATCTTTTTTCAATAGTGGCAGCCCTGAGCGTATTAACCCAGGACTTATACCGCTTTATTCAACATTAATGTGAAAAATCGTCAATTGTGTAAACCATTTGTCCCAACACTTCAGGATGAGTGGCATTAAATACCCCTTCTCCAATTTGAGCTCCCCATTGTCCATATTGGGTAATCGCGGCATTAATTAATATGGGTGTTTCAAATACACCAACACCAACTGCGACTAGCTCTATGGCAGGAGCAAGAACCCCACCAACAATCGCTAATTCATCCGATAAGCTTAAAGTTCTCATATCATTTCTCCCTGAGCTTTTAAAAGTCCTATTAGTTTTAAGATATTTAATAAAATAAATAAAAGAAAATATTTACATCTCTATCTTTTATAAGTCAAATTAATGATTATTTCTAATTAAACAACTAACAAAAATCAATCTAAACAAATTTTATGCGTAAAATTTAAATTTATTGAAAGAACGCAACAATATATTGTGATAACATCGCATAACCATGTTACATGGTTAATTTTAGAATTTTTAAGATTTAGAAGGATTTAACATGAAAGATTTAAACGGAAAAATTTTAGACTCCATCAGTGGTGGTAATGATACGCCGTATGTTACACCATATGGTGCTACTGGTGTTATAGCTGACGATTATTGGTATGCCCGTATTAATGCCAATATTCCTGTATATGATAATACTTTCATATCACCCAATATTACTTATGTTGATCAAATCGGATTTATAAATCCAGGGATACAAATCACACATCAATTGGACTAGTAGTTAGAAATTTAAAGTGCCATACGAACTATCGCATGGCACATCAATATCGGAAGTATTATGTTTAAAAATATTTTTTATGTTATTGCTTTTGGTACATTTATAATAAATGTTCAAGCAGCATCTACTTTAGATCTTAACTATTCCATTCAATTTAATGAAAAAATGGAATGCTTAGATATTACATCTATCCTTCCAACAGGTGCCAATAATGAGTTAATCATTAACATACCGCAAAGAGGAGTTTCTTCATTAAATATTCAGCCAAATTATATCCAATCAAATGATTTATCCCCCTTTATAAAGAAAATTTCGTTTGCAACACCAACACAAGTCACTATTCAATATCAATTATGTATGAACAATCCAACACATCACATTGATTTACCAATTATAGAGAAACATTTTTTGCAATTAATGGTTTTAAATAGCCTTGTTTTACCACTTCAAAGAGAAAGAGAAGAATCACAAATCAAAATTAATTTAAATAATGCCCCTAAAAACTTTACATTTGTTAGCTCTAAAGGCTTAGTAAAATCAAATACGATAACTTTTAATGGCCAATTAAATGAATTTGTTAGTTATGTTTTAGCGGGTTCGGATCATAATCTCCAATTTCAAATTGATAAAAAACCCTTTATAGCGCTATCTTCAAACAGGCAAAACCCCTTCCCCACTATTAGGCTAGAAAAACTGAAAAAGGTTTCTGAATTTCAACAATCCCTAATGGAAGATAAGGACAATTCTCCATTGCTGCTGACATTTGTAAATGTGCCTGAATTTTCATCGTCATTTGCAAGGCACTTTAGCAATACTGTCTCAGTATCGATTCCTGAGAAAAAAAAGGAAGACAGTATCGTCAGTACATTTTCACACGAGATGTTCCATCATTGGCTAGGATGGAAATTAAGAGCGGATAAATATCATGGCGAGTTATTATGGTTTATGGAAGGGATTGATGATTATTTTGGTCTTTCAAGCGCGTATCAATCCGGCGCAATTTCGAAACAATCTTATACTAATAATATAAACAATCTTCTCAAGGATTACTATTTATCACCAATACATCATTTAAGTTATGATAAATTAGTTGAAAAATATAAAGACGATCTTCAACATAATGTGATAGCACAAATAAGAGGTCATTTAGCGGCCATTGTGCTTCAGGGTGATTCAAAGAAACCCCTAAAAAATGAAAATTTAACTATAATCTTAAAAGATCTATTAAAAATAAAATGTCCTGATGAGTATTGTGTTTTGACGCCAGAATTATTGGAACAACAACTCAACGAAAAACTAACGGCCAAAGAAGTCCTTCAACTTAAACAATTTATTAGTTCTGGAAAGGATTTAAACTTACCTACTAAATTGAATGGTAATGAGCTTAAGCTCACAAATATGAATGTACTTTATCCAAAATTTGGTTTTGATTTAGATACTTTTTTCTCTAGCCATATCATTAAAGATCTAAATTCTGATAGTCCAGAATATAAAGCTGGACTAAGAGATGGAATGGAAGTATTGCAGTATAATTTGTATTTACATGATCCTCACCGAAAAGTGACCATTACCGTAAAATCGAATGCTGAGTTTAAACATGTTGAATTTTTCCCACAAACTCAATATGCAGTAATACCACAATACGTATGAAGGTCTATATATTTAGTATCGCGACACGAAGGAAGTCTTTTAAAAAATCATTTATTAACTACTTTTTTATAATGTTGGTATTGGCTTCAATTTTACAAAAAATCTTTGTATACCTATTAAATCATGAAACCTACACAACTTATTTCTAAACGATTAATTTTACGGCGCACCCTGAAAGATGATGCTGATTATCTATTTCGTTACACAAATGACGCGGAATGCTCAAAATTTCTGACTCGTGCACCGCATACCCATATTGATCAAACCAAGAATTTTTTGAATAAATGGTGTGATCTCCCCTGGGCGGTTGAAACAGATAACTTCGCATGGGTTGTATCTTTAGCCTCTAATGATGAAGCTATTGGATTATTAATAGCAAATATTGAGGAGCATCGTAAGCGCTCTTTTGAACCCATCTTGAATAAATATTTTTTTGGTATGATCCCTGGGATCGTCATCCTGAGCGAAGGCCGCAATAAAATGCTGATAAAAATACTTAACGTTCACGGCCGCAGCGTGAGGATCCATCTGAAGAACTTCCTTACGAAGTATTTTAAAATCAGTTGATAGCCAGTAATGTGCGGTCAATATTGAATGGCAAAAGTGCTTCTAATTCTCTTTCTGTTGTAATATTAGGTAAGTGCGTTAAAACATAACGCAAGTAAGAATACGGCTCAACTTTATGATACTTTGCAGTTTCAATAACGGAATAAATAATTTCAGCCGCCTTTGCCCCAGCAACACTATCACAGAACAGCCAAGCTTTTCTGCCTATTACAAAAGGCTTGATTTTTCTTTCTGATTCACCGTTATCCATTTCAAGTCGACCATCTTCAAGATAGCGTGTTAGTTTTTCCCATTGATTTAGTGCGTATCCAAAAGCATCACCAAGCGGACTTTTAGGCCGGACATGATGAACGTTATCATCAAGCCATTGTTTAAACTCTTTCAACAAAGGTTTGGCATATTGTTGACGATAGTCATAAACAGTCTGAGGTGATGAGCAGTTCTGTTTAATTTCATCTTCGATACGATATAACTTTGCTATTTTTTTAACCGCTTTATGCGCTAGTCCTTCGGTCTTGATTGTCTTTGTAACATCAAAAAACTTCCGGCGACAGTGCATCCAGCAACCCAGTAGCGTTACTCCAGGTTTTACTTTGGCATAAGTGTCATAAGCCGAATGACCATCACAGTGTAGCCAGCCTTGAAAATCTTCAAGAATATGCAAGGGAACACCATGACCGCGACTAACGTCATAATGATAAAGAATGCTACGCTTTTCCGGTGGTCCACCAATAAATACCCACATATACGATTTTGATTCGGGTGGTCTGTTAGGCTCCTTCAATACCTGAACTGGCGTCTCATCGGCAAAGGCAACATCATAATTTATAATGCTATATTGCTGCAGCTTGTATAAAGGTAATAGCAATTCGCTCACTTTAATCATCCAATGTGATAGTGTATTGCGTGCAATATCTACTCCCATGCGCTGAAGAATGCTTTCCATTCGATATAAAGGAAGGCCATCGCAAAATTTTGACACCGCAATATGCGCCAACAACCCTGGGCTAGCAATGCTTTTAGGAATAGGATGCTTGGGGCCTTTTGCAGTCTTCATCGTTTCTTCACAACGCTTACAAGCATATTTGTAACGCACGTGCTGAATAACTTGAGCTTTAGCTGGAATAAAATCAAGCTGCTCTGTGATTTCTTCCCCGATTTTGTTTAAGGTGCAACCACAAGAGCAAGTTTTTTCTAATTCGGGTAAATCGTGGATTTGTTGTACACGTGGTAAATCTTTCGTAATTGGCTTTCTACCAGGCTTTTTACGTTGGTATGCCGCAACCGTGATTTCGCTTTCAGATTTTAATATCATCAGAAATTGATATCATGATAGTTCCCCCAAAGACTTAACAATTGAAACTAAATTGTTCAAAGCTAACGTAGCCGGTAGAATTAATTTAGTTTGGTTTGGGAGTATAAGTTGGATATCATTTTGCACATTCTTTTCTTGCTTTTTGATTTCTTTGATAGCTGCTGGCACAAAAGCAATGGGTTCTTTGCTTGTGTTATTTTTGAGCCCCCTGGTATGCCACCATGAGAAGCTATGGAAACTGATATTTTCTTTTTGACAATATTTCGCTTGAGACAGACCGCTTGAGCGCCATTGTTTAATGTGATTGGTCCAGAATGCTCTTTTGTCGATTTTTGATGTCATCATCATAATACTCCTCAATAAAAAGAAGCATTATGTCCATTTGGTGTGATGGATGTTAGATGGGGATAAATGACCGCTCACGGAGCATCAAGGTCAGGTCCATTTTGGTATACGCAAAGAGTTCTGGTATAGAGGTTATGCTTCTGAATTACTTCATATTGGTACTAACTGGTTGTTGTCGCATGAGAAATTAGAAAGAATATGGACAGTATGTGATTTAGAGAATATTGGCTCTTTTAAAGCATTAGAAAAGTCGGGATTTATGAGAGAAGGTATTTTGAAAAAATGGTTGGTGTTACCTGCTTTAGGACAATCAGCAAGGGATTGTTATATTTACTCCCGCGTCAAGCAAAATAGCCAATTCTAAGATTACATTTAAATGATTAACGTAAGGACTTCTATACTTTACAATTGGATATTTCTTTCCCTAAAATTCCTTCTCAGACATTTGAGTAAAGACACCCCTTAATTTTTCATAAAAAGTTATTGATATTGAATCAACTTCCACCCAAAACTTTCAAAACTTCTTCAATAATTCTTTTTTGCATATACGCATCGGGACTATTTTTATCCTCTATTTGACACAGTTCAAAGGTTGCCTTCCATAACGCCCACCCTCGCGCGCGAAACCATGTATCCCCATCTAAACCCATTTCTCTAATGAAGATATCTCGCGCATTATCTTTAAGAAAAGTCCAGGCAATCACTAAATCACAAGCAGGATCGCCTAAGGCTATACCACCAAAATCGATGATTGCAGATAGCTTGTCGTCTTGAAGCAACATATTACCGATTGCAAAATCGCCGTGTACCCATACTGGCGTATTACTCCATCTGGTTTTACAAGCTTGTTCCCAAAGTCTCATTGCTTTATCACTATCTATAATGCCGGTTAAGCTGGCTACTTGTTCTCGCGCTCCTTTATCGTAAACACTAACATGATCCCCACGCCACCAATTATGTTGGCCAGGCGACGGTCCATCTACATCATGTATGTTCTGTAGCTCTTTTAAAAACTTTGCTAAATCAAATGCTAGTTTCTCTAAACAATCATCTTCCAAAACAAGAAGATTAATACTCGTACCTGGAAGCCATTTGTAAATGGAAAATGGATAGGGGTAGTCTTTAGATGCATTGCCCATTTTTATTGGAACAGGAATATTGACGGTTAAGTGAGGTGCTAGCTTAGGTAGCAAGGCTTGTTCTTTAGGGACTTTCAGAGCATAAGATTCCGCAGTTGGCATGCGGATTAACAGCTCCTTACCTAATTTGTAGGTTCGATTATCATGTCCTTGTTTTTCAACTGATGTAATAGGCAAATGAGCATATTCAGGAAATTGCTCGGCTATAAGTTTGCATGCAAGACCCGGGGTGATATCAAGTTGAGTCATACAAACCACTCCACATTTTTCCACGCGCCTAAATCAGCTTTTTTGGCTTCAATACGATTTTGCCAATTACCAACATGGATCTCTAATTTATGCTCATCAGGATCTAGAAAATAAAGTGATTCACCCGGTGAAGTGTTATCTTTGAAGATTTGCGCGCCTGAAGCAATTATTGTATCACCCACTTTATCAAATTGCTCTTTCGTAACAGTGAAAGCGTAATGAGTGTAACAAGGATTTGGCACTCGGTTTTTATCGACATTCAAACAAAACCAAAAATCACCCACTAAAAAGTAAGCGCCTTTATCCCATTTCACCAATGGCTTCAATCCCATTACTTCAGAATAAAATATAAAGGATTTGTCGATGTCTGTGACCGCCAAAGTAAAGTGATTAATAGCAATAATCATATAGCACCCCCATCGATGGCAGTCATTAAGAATTTCTTAATAACTGAAAAGCCGCATTATTAACTAACAACTGTCCCTTGATGATACAGTATTTTCCACGCCCCATTTTCTCTACGCCAAAGAGTGCTACGTTTAGTAAGCCTCGTTTTGTCTTGTATCAACGTATACGTCAGTAAATAATTGTCCTGCGCTATCCGTGTCAACGCAAAATCTTTAGCCTCCCAGATATCTTTATAATTTGGATCGTTATAACGCTCCAACAAGGTCGAAAGCACAACTTCCTTGGTATAAACATTACCTGAGGCACCCACTTCCCAAAATTCATCACAAATCTGATTCAAAATATCATGTTCAGTTCTGCCGAATTTATCAGGATGGTGAAAAATGGGTTCGCGACTTTTTAACTCTTCTAGTATTTTCTTATCATGATGCTCGTTTTCTACATCATCAAATCGCAAAGCCATACAAATTAAGTCATCATACTGCCCATCTATTTTCACCGCACTCTTCTTTTTACCCTCAATAACAAAACCTAGCTGTTGGTAAAGTGCGATGGCGGGTACATTTTTTTCAAATACCGTAAGCTCTACTCTTTCTAAACCTTTCTCTTTTGCCCTACGCAAAGCATCGATCATTAAGGCTTTACCGATCCCTTTACCGCGAGAAGAGGGAATAACACCAATACCCAACTCACCACAATGAGCATAAACAGGTCGATTGAGCGAAGTGATATCGCACCAGCCTACAACGGCACCATCTGCAATAGCGACAACATGTGGCCAGCTTCCCTTAATATTTTCTTCAACAAACGCTTTGGACATAGCAAAAGGCGGGCCTTCCAAAAAAGATAAATACTTTTTTTCTCTGGCGACGCTATCAACCGCTGAGCGAAAGTCTTCAAGATGTGCCATGGTGATAGGGACAATTGTGTACTCTGCTGTGCTTACCATTTGTGCTTTACCTTTTACTTAGTTGCACAGGCGGCATTTGCGTAATTGGAGCCCCCTGTCTCATTCCTACCCTCTAATGATGGCATCCACAGATGCAAAAGGACATCCATCATTTTCATTGTTTCAAGCAACTCAAAACGCCATCCATTGTTATCTTCCTTACACAAATCTGACCAAAATTTATTACTTACCGACTTGTCCGTAGCATCGATGCGTAGGCGGGGTTAAAGAGGCTCTCAATTCCCCCTCACCCGCTGCTCAAAGCAGCACCCTCTCCCGCGGTAGAGGGGATTTTGTTCGCCTTGCTTACATGAAACAGATTCTTTTCAGATCCCGTCTACCGCTTGAGGGATAGAGTTAGGGTGAGGGTCTTATTCACGAGCTTCTTTTAGTTTCCTCAAAATATATAGATTAAATCCCCCACCGTAGACTGTTATCCTTTTACATGACTGTCCTCTTATATGCCTTTGGTATAATCTTCTCTGGCTTATAACTTACATAAAAAATTTGAAGGAGATTTTATGCTGCATTCTTTTAATCGCAAGATAGAGCATACGGGCAACACTGTTATTAATACTCACATTGCAGATGGCACAACGTTAACAGTCAAGAAAGGAGATCTTATTGTAAAAGGAAATATAGGAAGAAATTGTATCATCAATGTAGAGGGTAACATTAAAGCACATCAAGTTGGTGAAGGCTCGGTCTTGACCTTGCCAAAGAGCAGCAACGTTATAGTCAATGTCCCCCTTCATGGTGGTGTTACAGTACACAAGGTTGAACCAAACACAGTGTGCTATGCTAATGGAAATTGCCATTCTGTTGGCCAAAAGCCTCGTAGACCAGGATATTAACAAGATTACCCCGTCTTCTGCTTCTTTTGTTATGTTATGGTATAGGAAGACGGGATTAATGTGAGAAGAACCTAAGTAGTGTAGAGGTGTAAATTAAAGCTAGCAAAAGGTTATCCTTAATGAGAATAAAATTTCTGTTTGTTTTATCCTTTGTACTCTTACTGGTAAGCTGCACTTCTGAGGTTTGTGTATTTGAAAATACCAAGACGTGCATTAATCAGAAAGTTTCCGATCTAGATCTTGAAAAAAAACCCATCATTTTGATTTATCTTCCAGGATCTAAGCAAGAAAATGAACCCGACCCCTGTTATCCTGAAGAAAATAACAACGGTTTTGGTGTTCCCAACGTAGTACGGCAGACTTATCTCAAACTAAAGAAAAATCATGATATCAAATTGATAGCGTTCTGCGCTCCAACTAAAGTGAGCAATTTTGACGGTATTAACTCTAAGAAAAAACCCAAGATCCTATTACGTACTGAAGATTTAATCGAATTGCTCAAGCAACTAAAGGATCATGGAGCGGATCCCGAAAAAATTTTTCTTATCGGTCATAGCGCCGGCGCCTGGTCCACCTTACTAGCAAAAGCGAAAAACCCTAATTTGGCTAATGGTGTCATCGCTATCGCCCCAGCATTCGCTGGTAAACAAATGTTTCGACCCAAAATATGGGAATACTTAAGAAATTCATTAATTGATATTATAACCCAAGCTGATGACTTTAATGCCCTGGTGTTTATTTTTGAACGTGATGAATTTGAAAATAAAGATTCTATGAGCTTTCTCTGGGAAATGAAGAACGTGAAAATTGAGGTGATCAATGGCCCAATTCTGCAAGCGCTTAATTGCCCATTTGTGCCTATGCACAACATCCCTTTCGATAATTGTTTTGATATTTATGCTGACAAGATGGCAGCATTTATTGAGCATTCTCAAAAATAAAGTTTAATTTACAAATTTTCAGATTACTTGATGAAGAAATGCATTAGCAGCGGGTTCTAAAATAGCAGAATCAACGCCACTACAATTCACGCAAACGAAACTCCCACTGTTGTCAACTTCAAAAGTTGTGCCATTCGCTAAAACCATGCGAACGATAGCAGCACCACTACCCTGATTTCCATTTAATGAAGAGAAGTCTATATTATTAGAATCATGAAATATATCAGTACCTTTCAGATCAAGCTGCACATTTGAATTATTGTAGGTAATACTAGATGGCATTGGTGCAAGAACGTTGTTCATAAAACTATCTATTGTAATTGATTTTAAGTAATGAGTGATAGCCGCTTGTTGGACTTGCTGAACCAACTGATTCCAATATGGATTATACCAATTGATATGGCTAGGTTGATTGAATAC
>JACPOY010000010.1 GCA_016191245.1 Gammaproteobacteria bacterium
ATAATAGGATATTTTAAAGTTTTAATATTGAAGCCGTGATACTCATTGTTATCACGGTTATGAAAATTGAGAAGGTTGCTCTCTTTAACTCTGTATTTCCAGCACCGATCAATATATCAGGTCCATAATACCGGTATCCGGCAAATTGTCTAAGGATTTTTGTTTCACGCTCCGCTGCATCACGACCTATGACAAATTTCCATGTCTTGACAATTCTTATACGATCGCGATCTATTGTGGAAAAACGCCGTTTTATCGAGAGGTTTGTTATGCCTATCTTGTACAACGTGTCACCATCGTTTGTTGCTACAGCAATGTAATACAGTAGGCCAGACTTTGTTTGATCAAACCCTGACAACGCACAGCCTGGACAACCGGCCTTATTTCCTCTTACATGATTGACCGGGGTTGAAATAAAGTATTGAATCTATTATTTTCTTCGCTGAGATTTATTTCTTCTACTCGTTATTTAACTTTTTCTTCCAGTAAAATTTAATTGCTTTTGCTGAATATTCTTTTGCCAGATGAGAATTGTTCAACACCTGACCAGCTATATTTCGTCCAATAGAGCTCATCAATTCCGTAAAGCATAATCGCCATGGCTATGGTTTTACAGCCACATAAACCATCAGTTCTTCTTGATTAATTACCTTATTTATTCTTTTAATATTCTTAAAGCCAACTTTTTCCAATAAGAGTTCAAACTCATAAATAAAATACCAACAAAGGTGCATAGTTTCCTCTTCTCTCAAACTTACTTTCCCATTGACAATTTTTTCATAGATATCATGACTTGAATAGTACTGTTCAAGCTTGTTTGCCTTGGAATGTGATTGATGAACAATTACATCACCACTCGGTAAAACAGTGCTTTTTTCACTGGTTTGATCCTCACCTCCTAGATACATGGCTTCCCATGGTATAAACATATCTAGGACTATTCTGCCACTTGGTTTTAGATGTTGATATAGTTTTTTCAATGTGTCAAACGCGACAGAACGTGGATATAATAATTGAAAAGAGCCAAATGGAATTATGATTCCATCATATTTTTGCGCTAGATTTATATTTGTTATAGATTGTTCAAATATTTCTGTCTGCAAATTTTGCTGCCTTAAGCGGTCATGGCAATTTACTAGCATGTATGGAGAATTATCTAGTCCATGCACTATATACCCTTCTTTTATTAAAGGGATAAGTAATCTGCCACTCCCACACATTGGCTCAAGAAGTAATTCGTCCTTTGTGAAAAATTGACCGTAAAAATCAACCTCTTGTTCGTTTGCAAATGGTTTATCATTATCATAAAACTCTGTGCAAAGTTCTAAGTAACTTTTGTTTTCTGTATTTATCATGAATATCAACCTTTTCTGAATTGATAACAATTACTCTTAAAATGTATTTGGTAGAATAATTTTTAGTTAATTCATATGTAAAATAACATTTTTTTACTTTCTAAACCCAATAAACCGCTCAATATTTGGCACTTTTTCATCTAATGGCGCAAATATTGCGTCATTTTTTAACCAACGTGTGACATATTGAGACAAAATGGGTTTTTCTGTTTTTATTGTTAGATCAGGCTCGTCAAACTCAATTTCTTTGACTTCTTTAAAACCACATTTATTATAAAAAGCAATGCTATTTTCATTAATTTTTCGCGTATAGCGTTCCATGCCACAAGCTTCAGGATAACGTCTTTCAATTTCATTCAATATTGCGCGACCAATACCCTTTTGATGAAATTTAGGATTCAATGTTACCCAACGCTTTCCATAAGGTCCAAGCCCGACTACGAGCCCATGTGTTTGCATCGAGTGGTAGTTTCTTTCAAAAAACTTCGCGATTTTAACCTTAAAAAAATCCACGCGAAGGCGAGATAGCAAACAAGATTGATTTTTAAGTCAATTTTATAATGAGTGAAACTTTTGGACCGCTTATGCACTTGGACCCCATGATGTGTAAAGAAGCATGCGTTTAGACTTTTTTAACAAATTCCGACTTCAACATCATAGCCCCTATGCCTTCGATTTCGCAGTCAATATTGTGATCACCTTCAACAAGGCGAGTGATTTTTACTTTGGTGCCAATCTTTGCTATTGACGAAGAACCTTTAACTTTTAAATCCTTTATTAAAGTGACGTAATCACCTTCTTGTAGCTGATTTCCATTTGCATCCTTTACAATAAAAGTATCAACCACTGTAGACACGGTACTAGGAGCCCACTCATGTCCGCATTCGGGGCAGACGTAATGATCACAATCTTCATAAACGTATGCAGATTGACATTGAGGGCAAGGCGGAAATTCTTTACTATTGCTCATTTTAGGCTCTCAAATAAATTTTCCAAGGTTATACATTGCGAAATCTCTTCAGAATACATCGTTTCCTTCATACCTGCCGCGCTCACCAAAACAAAAAATATCTGTTTATGAGTCTTTGTGTGTTTTCGAAATACTTCAATTTTGTTGTCAATTTTTTTTGCATATTCTTTATTAATTGCAAAAGGTTCCCCTGTATATTTCATCTCACAAATGGTAATAGCGCCATCTGATCGATCAAACAATAAGTCAATCTGGGTGCCAATCTCATCGGCTTTCTTAGGTATATATCGCCAAGTTCCGACTTGAGCTCCCGGATCCACATTTATGGCATGACGGATCTGACTAAGATGTTTATAACACACTGCTTCAAAGGTATACCCTGCCCAACTTTTAAAGGCAGGTAGCTGTGATTTTGAAAACCAGTAACCTCGGTTATCTTCTAGTTTTTGGATGGTTCTCAAATGAGGCGCTATCCAATATAAATAGAATAAAATATATTCATCAATGACTTTATAATACTTACCTTTTTCCTGATGCCCATAAGGAATGAAGTTTGAAATAAAGCCTACTTCTTCTAATTCGTTAAGCCGGGATATAGCGCGGCCGCCTTCTGAAATTTTTGTTTGCACAAGTAAATCTGCTTGTCCAATGCCATAACGATGTTTTGCGATTTCTTTTATAATTTCAATATATATTTTCGCATTTTTAAACAGAGATGAGAATAATCTATCAAATTCTTTTACTAAAGGGCCATTTTTTTGGAAACACACTTCATCAATGCATTGTTGCGCCGATAACCCTTTTCTCACAAAATTTAGATAATGCGGAACACCGCCAAACACCATGTATAATTCTAATAGCTGCTTGTGATTCAGCTTGATCCCCATTTCATCTAAATATAATTTGGTTCCAGATAGATCAAAAGGACCCAATTGTATTGTACGTGTAACTCGATTATGTAATCCGCCTTTGTTATTAATAATCTTCTTAATTATCCAAGAAGCAGAGGAACCGCATATAATCAATTTAAATCGATGATCATGAACCCAATAACGATTCCAATAATAATCTAATGCTTGTAATAATCCCGAGCGTGGTGTAGCCATCCATGGAAATTCATCAAAAAATATTACTACTTTTTTCTTTTTAGGAAGTTCATTTACAGCTTTTGTTAGATCTTCAAAAGCATCTAACCATTTTTCCTGTGGTTTAATTGCAACTCCACGATAAAAGGTTGCTCCCACTTGTTTGTAAAATTCATTTAATTGCTCATGTAGTTTTCCTTTTTGTAAACCTGTACAATGC
Organism: Gammaproteobacteria bacterium; assembly: GCA_016191245.1. Taxonomy (GTDB): domain Bacteria; phylum Pseudomonadota; class Gammaproteobacteria; order Berkiellales; family Berkiellaceae; genus Berkiella. The sequence continues at coordinate 3,631 of JACPOY010000010.1, forward strand.
AAAAATATGCAAGATGTGTTATCAAAATAGTTTTTTATCAGATAAGTTTTTCCTACACGACGGCGCCCATACAGTGCGAGAAACTCAGCTTTCTTTGATACGAGAAATTCTCTTAAAATTAACTGCTCTTTCTTACGTCCAATAATCTTACTCATGCCACACCTTATCTATAGCAGCTGAATTAGAAAATGACGTAGCTGCCACTTATAAGGATACTATAAGCGGCAGCTGAATTCAATATGTGGAGCGTAGCTGCCAATTATAGGTTAATTATAAACGGCAGGTACTTTTTAAACTACTGGATGTCCCAAAAGCACTTATTAATAATATATTGGACTTGATTATAATTTTTTTGAGTAATTGCCGTTTTTGCATCTCTAGAAGCGCACAATATGATTTGTAAGATATAATAATCAATTGAAAATAAAGCGGCGTTAAAAGCTCGCGATACATCATTTCTCAAGTTACCAACATCATCAATTAATTCCATTATCTACTCACTAGAATTATACTCAACTTAATAGTTGGATTTTATCAATTAATCCGCTTGAGTGCCAAAATAAAGATTGAGTGAGGTCTTAATAAGAGGATCAATTATTTTATATTCATCACCCTGACGTTCAATATAATCTTTCTGCTCTAAGACCCGCAATGCTTCCAAAACAGACGGCCCTGTCATATCAACAATGACTTGAAACTTTTTACCAGTAAATCCTTTAGAATGCCCTGCAGCCATTGCCATTAAGATCTTTCTTTGTCCGGTGCTCAGATTAGACAGTTCACGAGCAGTCTCAAGTCTTTCTTCAACTAAATAATCATGCCAAAAGCGCTCGATTTCATCCGGTGTCGGTGGATTTATTAGTTCAGATTGCCAAAGACGCAAGCATAAATTATTGATATAAAACGGGTGACGTTCTGTTAAAGCTAACAGTCTCTTTAAAGATAATTCACTTAATGGTTTTTCCCATCGTATTTGCGCAAGTTTGTTTAGATGGTTCTCATAATCGCTTTCTGAAATGTGATCTAAAGTAATTCTATCGCATAATTTGTATAGAGGTCTTGCTTTATCATAAAACATTTTGCTCAATAAGTGACGACTGCTTCCAGAGAAAACCATTGATAAATACTTAGATTCCTGTGCTACATGTCGAATTGCACCCTCTATCGCTTTTCCTTCTGCAATTTCCCCAATTTCCTGAATTTCATCTAAAAATAATACTGCACGGATCTTTTTTTGTTTTAAAAAATCCTCTAATGCCAGTAACGCATCCATTACATTGGTTGCTGGATCGCTATCTTGAGAAGGAATTAAAGCAAGATTGATCCCCTGTGTGCCAATTGTCCATTTAGAATTGGTACCTTTGAAGTAGTTGCGAATTATCTGCAATGTTTGTTCAAGCGAATTGCTTGAATGATTAAATATCATCTTGACGCCTGACATAATTCGTTGTTCAATCCGCTTAGCGTCAATGGCAACGAATAGATCTGCTTCGCCATATGAGATACCCATTTCGTCGATTACATAGCGTACAAGGCTTGTTTTGCCGTATCTACGTGGGGACATCAACAATGTATGTTGACCTCCCTTTATATTTAACGCTAACCGTTTTCGTTCGGCCACGCGATTACAAAAGGCTTCTCCTTTAGCTATACCTCTTGGGAAAAAATTTTCATATGTCATCAGATTTTTCCATCCAATTTAGTTACAAGAAGTATATTAGGGAACCCCCTATTAGGCAATCCCCTAATAGGCTTAAGCCTAATGAAAAGAGGAGCAGTGATGTTGATGTAACTTATTGATTATGAATGGAATAAATATAAGGGTTGGCCACTATTTTTTAATATGAAGAAAAAAATTAAGCGGTTTCGCTTAAGTACACTATATAATAATAGAAAAAAAATAATTAGTTTACGGACATTCCGCATAGATTATAACTAACTGTAATCATTAATTACATAACTTAGCTGGCAGACTGTCATGCCAGCGCAGGCTGGCATCCATTTCTTCTCTTAAATAATTTTGGCTTGGTGTTAAATATTTTCCCCCCCATATTCCACTTTTTCACCATTCCTTTATGATTGCCAATCTGTCTAATCAACATGGATGCTGAAAAATGAATTTGGATCCCTCTACGGTAAGCACTCAACCTCTGGATCATTTAGGGCTGGTATCTGTGGTGGTACAGGACTTAGGCTTAGAAGATAAAGTCGATAGTAAATTACCCTTAGATGCCAAAATGGGCGTGTATGTATCGATGGGGAAACGAGTGCATGCAATGATCTTAAATGGACTAGGTTTTGTTAACACGCGTCTCTATATGTTCTCAAAATTTTTTGAAAATAAGCCGCTATCGCGGTTACTGGGCGAAGGTGTACTTTCCGAACATTTAAATGATGATGCCATGGGCCGGTGCTTGGATAGCATCTATGAGTATGGTTGTACAAAATTTTATGCAGAAATTGCTGCAAGTATTGCCGTTGAGCAAAAATTATTTGGGAACAGCGTTCACCATGATACAACGACGATCAATGTGGAAGGCGAATATGACCAGAGTGATGATTCTGCGTCTCAAAATATGACTGGTTAATAATAAAGTACCACCCAAAATTACTTATGGCTATTCAAAAGATCATCGGCATGATTTGAAACAATTAACCCTTTTGCTAACCACCACGGGGAAAGCAGGCCTACCAATTTGGATGGAGGGTTTAGACGACAATGCGTCAGACAAAAAAACTTTTAAAAGAAGCAGCTGAACGGATTAATTCTCTCTATAAAAAAACTAGAAATGGCGCCAAAATTTTTGCACATTTTCGATAGTGCGTATTACAGCCAAAATGTGGCAAGTGCGCATGAAATGTTATGGATCACTCGTGTTCCAGAAACGCTGCTGGAGGCTCGGGCAATCGTTGAATTATCAGACGATAGCATCTCATGGGTTGAGTTGGATAATGGCTATAAAACGTCAGCGATAGAATCGAACTATGGAGATGTTTTGCAAAAGTGGCTGTTAATATTCTCTCAAAAAGGATTGGTTATTTCACCGAAGGATATGACCGCGAAGTGAAAACCTTAGAGCGTCAAATTAAAAAAGAAAAATTAGAAATTGAAAACCAATTGTGGCATTTGAGCAATCAAATATTTCAATGCCCTGAGGACGCTAAAAAATCTCTGGAAGTATTTAAGGATTTAAAATTTCATCGAGTTGAAGGAACAACGGATACGATTTATAAACATGCTGCTCGTGGCAGACCTAAACCAGGTATAGAGCCACAAGTGGTTGGTTACAAAGTAGTAGGAGCTGTCATTGCTGATGATAAAAAAATAACACAACATAAATGGAAAAAGGGACGTTTTATTTTAGCAACTAATCAAATAGACAAAAATTTATTATCCGATGAGGAGATATTGGCAGAATATAAAAAAGATTCTATGATTTTCAATAAGAATAGATGCCAGCCTACGCTGGCATGACAGATTGGTGCATTAGCACATAAATGAAAATTTTTTACTTTTTAGGCGCGGAAAGTCGGTGTTATAACCCTCCTTTTTTATTTGCAGGTGTCTCTTTGAGTAAATTAATCGTCAAATTCGAAGCAGTGGTTTTCCTTAGCTTTGGTAATACCAAGGCATTTGAATCTTCAGGAATAGAAATTGAAAACAAAAAAAAATTCAAGCGATCAGAAAACAAAGCCAGTTGCGGATAAATATGAAGAAAAGAGTAACGATAATGATTTTACTGCCGAGCAGCTGAACGCAAAGACAATAGTCGTCAAAAAAGCGGTAAACCCTTCAAATATTCTCTGTGAAGAAATTGAGCAGGATTTAACTCGATCTTACATTGATTTTTCAGGCAAAGCAGATATCTTTGCCACTAGGTTTGTAGCTTATAACAAGTACGATCAAAGGTTAACTGAGTTTGCTATGGATCAGTCTTTGCTAAGTCTTGAGCCCGAAGTGGATTTAACGAAAAGTGTTTTATCTTGTAAAAAGTTACCATTTTAATTGATTTGTTGGTCTCACGTTCAAAGGACATCCATCACCGTTGCGGTGGAATACCCTAATGGATGTCCTTAACATATTCTAAGATGAGATAGCGTAGATTTTTTATTATATCCGCATTAGAAAGAATAAATCGTGATTTAAAAGAATTGTTTGCCTATAGGTCGCATGGATTTTTATTGTTATTTAACTACATTATATTTTATAATAGGTTAATTGCAATTACTCAATAAGGAGTTATGACATGTCTCCTCCAAAAACATCAGAACCTTCAAAAACTGCAAAAAAATCACATATTCCTTCTATGAAGGGAAATATAGAAAAGTATGTAGAAAGTTTAAAAACATCGGTTAATTTGTGGCAAGCTGAACCCAAAGAATTTTATCTTGCCATGAAGGAAATTCAAGATGAACATATTTATCGGGGTTTTAATCCTAAGAAATTTTGGTTTCCCGTTGCAAAACCTGCCCTTGATCATATTAAGGATTATTTTAAAGCAAACAGCTTTAAAGAGTTGGGTGTACCAGAACTGCAAAATGAATTAGAGCCTTTAATAAAAAAGAATCTAGAGCATATTAAACGACTTGAAAAAGGGGTGGATCAAGAAATAATTGATCCCATCACTAAAGAGCCTATTGTTCGCACCGTCCCTTATCCTTATGATGAATGCGTTGAAGCGAGCTTACAATTCCTAGAGATAGTGGATTATATTTTTCGTGTTAAAGCCTATAAAGAGCTTAACAAAGATCTAAAAAATCCTGAATTACAACGTATTTTAGATTCTCAGGACTCTGTTCAAAATAAAGTAGTTGCTCTATCAAAATGGGATTTTGCCCGCACTGAAAAGGATTTGACTGATAAAATGGATAAAAAACCCTCTATAGTACAAATTGTTCAAGGTATGCGGTTACCTCCTTATTTTCAGTCAACTAATTATACGAATTTGATAAGAGCAGATCTATTGGATCCAGATACATTTGATGCTTCATTTATTGTGCCCTCTTTTTTACCTCTTGATATTTCATTTCTAAACGATACCAGACCTTTTGCTGTTTATCCTATGGGGATGCTGGATATGGAGCATTTGTTTGCTGACGCTTTTAAACATACTCCTATAGAGTTTGCTTATCACGATCTTAAACATGCTTGGGATATGCAGCTATTTAATTATGTAGCGTTACATAATACGGAACTTTCACCTTCAGAACTTGCTGATCAAATGAAAGAAATTTATGATCATATTACCCAAAAACAAAAGGAACTTAAAACTAAAGATCCTGATTTATATGAAACTGTAGAATTGCTGCTATTTGAGTTGCTACATGAGGAAGGACATGCGCTGGAAATAGGAGATATGAGAGAAGGCCTAGATGAAAAGAGCATGTATGGTAATTATTTTCTAGATAGACTGAATTACAAAATTGGCCCCTTTAATTTTTTCGGTGACCCTGAACGAAAAAGATTTGCTGAACTAAGTCCAAGGTACAAAGAGGGGGTGGACTTATTAAAACAATGGTTTAATAGCGCTGAAAAAGACTTAAAAATTGATGTGCGTAAAGAAAATCGTCTCACTTCCACTGAGCATAAACCAGAGAAAACTGGCATTAAGATAGGACCTACTGTGTCACAATTTACTAAAGGAGCAAAAGATTCCCGAGGTCAACATTTAGGAATAGAAATTGCAAAGCAAAAAAAGAATGATAGTATTCCTCAAACACAACAAGACTACAATATTCAAACAGCGTCAGCCAGGCGTGCTCGCGCTATTACTGAGGCAAGAGATTATGCAGCAAGTGGTATGGAGAAAGCTCTAAACAAAACCCGCAAAGAAAGTGAGAAGCAAGTCATGAAGACACTCAAAGAAGCGGGAGTATTGCCTCAAAATGACGAGGCTACAAAAGAGCAAGAAAAGGGGCCATCATTAGAACAATCTACAAGGCGTTTGCCCCCGACGAAATCAAAGTGATTTAAAACTATTATTTTTCTAGGTGAATTCAATAAAATATGCGCCTGGCATCGCCGCACAGGCGGCTTAGAAAGCTTGGCTGCTGCCGCTTTTTTCAGGTTCGTCGTTCACCGCCGCACAGGCGGCTTAGAAAGTCTTGTAGTTTGATATGTAATTGCCACATGTGTTCACCGCCGCACCGGCGGCTTAGAAAAATAAGCTGTCATAGTAGCTATGTTTAACGCCTTTGGCGAAGAAATTTAGTCACGGGATGCGTGAATTCAGAAACTATATTCACCCTTATGAGCAGATGAAAGAAAAGTTTGAGCCAGATATGCATTCCGCCAAAATATGTTTCCAAGTTTTAACGGCTGCAATTGAAAATTTGAGTAATAAATTTCAGATTGAGGAATAGATTCAGTCTCTTTAATGACCTCAGTTAAACATCGAAAACAAATGTTTGAAAACTCGCTTTAATATTCCTTGATCTTTGTAACCAGGTACAATGATATATCTGTTAATTAGCACCGTAATGCACCCTTTCGATTAGCATCTAATGCACCCACCAGATCATCACTTAATGCACCCACCCTATTAGCAGCTAATGCACCCAGGGGATCATCATCTAATGCACCCACCCCTAAGGTTCTGTTAG
>JACPOY010000017.1 GCA_016191245.1 Gammaproteobacteria bacterium
CGAGAAATTGCTAAATTAGGTGGTTGGAATAATTCTAAACGGACAGGTCGTGCCAGCTGGTTAACAATCTGGCACGGTTGGTTTAGATTACAAGATCGCCTAGAAGGCTATTTGGCTGCTCAGATGTGATCAAGAGACAGGCTTTACAAAGGGAGATAAGAAAGTTAAAACAACGTTTCCCCACTTCCACTGGAAGGGGTAATAGCATTTCGTTCCCCACCATAATGAGCAGCAGCTCGTGAAGGAGCGGTTTCTTGGCGAAAGACTTCAAAAATGGCATTGCCTTGTCCAGGCCGTGCAAGTAATCCAGTCGCGGGATCAATTTTCACTGTCACTAATCCTCTGGGTTGTTCAGGCTTAGTTTCAGGAACACCCTGCAAAGCAGGGCCCATAAATTTCATCCATATGGGAAGCGCGGCTTGAGAGCCGTATTCTTCTACCGAGCGTGGATCATCATAGCCAACCCATACGCTTGCAACGAGCGATTGATTGTAACCTGTATACCAAGCGTCCATCTGATTATTCGTGGTGCCGGTTTTGCCAGCCAGATCAGAGCGATTAAGTGCCCTGGCAAGTTTCCCGGTTCCAGTTTGAATCGCATCTTGCAAGATAGAAGTCATGATATAAGCAGTTTGAGGAGTAATAATCTGCGTTGCTGGTACTGTTGTTTGACTATTTTGTTCTTTCACCAGTTGATTGATAGTATTTTCTTCTTGTTCAAAAGGAGAAACGTCTTGTTCAACTAAGCGCTGACATTCAGGGCAGGCTGTTGGAGGATTGGCTTCATAAACAATTTTATCTTGGCTATCCGTTACTTTTTGTACGATAAAAGGCTTCACTTTGTAACCGCCATTGGCAAATGCCGCATAACCTGTGCAAATATCTAAAGGAGATGCTGCTGCGGTGCCAAGAGCAAGCGATAAACTGCGCGGTAAATTTTGGCGTGAAAAACCAAAACGCTCGATCACTTTTAATGCTCTGCCAATCCCTAATGATTGCAACAAACGAATGGAAACAAGGTTGCGCGATTTTGTTAGACCTACACGTAAACGGGTAGGGCCGTAAAAACGACGGGTATCGTTTTGCGGACGCCATGCCTCGTCCATATTGTCTTTGTAAACCACAGGGGCATCATTAATGATGGTGGCAGCTGTGAATCCATGTTCAAGAGCTGCAGCATACACAAAAGGTTTAAAATTTGAACCTGGTTGGCGGGTTGCTTGTGTTGCGCGATTAAAATGCGACAAATTAAAATCAAAACCACCAATCATCGCCAGCAAAGCACCATTTTTTGGATGCATAGCAACTAATGCACCTTCCACATCGGGGAGTTGACTAAACAGCCAAACATTATTACCTGGTTCAACATAGATAACATCGCCAGTACTCACAACTTCACTTGGATGCTGAGGCGGTGGACCATTTCTTGAGCGCGACAATTGGCGACTTGCCCAACGCATGCTGTCAAATGAAATCGTAATTTGCTGATGGTTGGGTAATATTGCCTGAATACTATTATCTCCTACCGACAAAACAGCAGCAGGAAGCGTAAATGATGTTTTGGGATAGGCGCGCAATTGTTCAGCCCATTGTTCTTTGTTGATAATGCCATCATCAGAGACAGTCAATTGGGCAACAGCACCACGATAACCATGGCGTTTATCATATTCCAATAAACCTTCTTGCACAGCGTGGTGGGCGATGGTTTGTAAACGGCTATCTACAGTGGTGTAAGCAACAAATCCCGAAGTGTAGATATCTGGTCCAAATTTTTCTAAGAGTTCTTTACGGGCCATTTCAGCAACATGAGGTGCATCCATATCAACAACACGGCCATGATAACTTGTGACCACCGGTTTAGTTTGTGCTTCTTCGTACTCTGCTTCGTTAATGAAGCCATAGTGCAGCATGCGCTTTAAAACGTGTGCGCGTCGTTTTGTTGCCGCTTCAGGATTATTGATAGGGTTGATAGCGCTAGGGGCCTGAGGAAGTCCTGCTATCATTGCAATTTGAGCTAAATCAAGTTTGTCGACAGTGGTGCCATAGTAAACTTGAGCTGCAGCTTGAACCCCATAAGCACGTTTACCGAAATAGATTTTATTCAGATAAAGTTCAAGGATTTGATCTTTGCTGAGCTCTTTTTCAATTTTGATAGCCAGTAATACTTCATTGAGTTTACGACCAAAAGTCTTTTTGCGTGTTAAGAAGAAATTTCTTGCCACTTGCATCGTAATTGTGCTTGCGCCTTGCGCTTTGGTACCGCTGACAACAAGGTGCAATGTTGCACGGGCCATGCCTCTTAAATCCACCCCATTGTGGTCATAAAATCTGCGATCTTCGGTGGCTAAAATGGCATTTTTGAGGGTTTCAGGGACATCTTTAATGGCAATGGGGGTACGGCGCTTTTCGCCATATTCACCGATGAGTTTACCATCTGCGGTATATATTTTGAGCGGAACTTGAAGTTGGATTTCTTCCAAAACATTAACGGTCGGTAATTGTGCATTGGTATACAACACAATGACTGCGATCGCGCATATGCCAGCAACGCTTGTGCTAACAAGAACACGGATAAATATGTGTAAGAAGTTTTTCATCTTGGGATTATATCAAAATGTCCTAATGGCCGTTACCCCTTCAGTCAGTTAAGGATGATTTGTACGCCAAGATAGTTGATAAACTCATTATATAATTTGCGTGTTTGCGTGTAACAGCTAGTCTTAAGTTAGCTTCTAGATTTTTGCAAGAGGCATATTTTTGTATTTTACGGATAGATTTTATTAGTTGCTTAGTTAAATAAAATGTGTTTAGTGAAGAAAATGCGCTGCGGGTTCTCGCGCTTTAAGGAATAAAGCAACGGAACAAAAGCTTGGCCTAAAGGGCAAAGGATGGAATCGTGGATTTGGCCCTCTTTCAACATAAATATCCCACTCTGGTAGGCGTTGATATCAGCTCTGCTTCAGTAAAATTGTTGGAGTTAAGCATGACGCAACAAGGATACCGTGTGGAAAGTTATGCCGTTGAACAACTGCCTGCTGATGCAATGCAAGAAAAAGAATTTAAAAATGTTGAAGCAATCGGTGCAGCGGTAGAACGAGTAGTCAAACGCTCTAGAACGCGTTCTAAATATGGTGCAATTGCTGTGACAGGTTCAACAGTGATTACAAAAGTAATACAAATGAACGCGGGATTAAAAGAACATGAATTAGCTTCTCAAATTGAATTAGAAGCAGAACGTCACATACCTTTTCCCATGGCAGAAGTAAATATTGATTTTCAAGTCTTGGGTCCTTCAAGTAAGAATCCAGAATTTGTTGATGTATTGCTAGCTGCATCGAGAACGGAAACCATTGATACTCTTGTTGAAGTTTTAAGTTTGGGTGGGTTGACTGCAAAAGTTGTTGATATTGAAGCATACGCTATTGAGCGTGCATTTAGTTTGATTGCCGATCAATTGCCCAGCGAAGGAGAACATCAAACAATTGCCGTAGTAGATATTGGCTCAAGTATGACAACCTTTAGTGTCTTGCATGACAGAATCACTGTTTATACTCGCGAACAAATTTTTGGTGGTAAGCAATTAACTGAAGAAATCCAGCGCCGATATGGGCTAACGTATGAAGAAGCTAGCCTTGCAAAAAAACAAGGGGGGCTGCCCGAAGATTATACCACTGAAGTATTAGAACCTTTCAAAGATGCGGTTGTTCAACAGATTAGTCGTTCTTTACAATTTTTCTTCTCTTCAAGTGAGTATACCGAAATTGATCATATTGTTTTGGCTGGTGGTACTTCCACATTAAATGGTCTTGTGCAACGAGTTGAAGAAAAATTAGGGATCCCGGCCTCGATTGCAAACCCTTTTGCAAATATGACAATTGCGCCCAGAGTCAGTGTGCCAGCCATTAATGCAGATGCTCCTGCCTTAATGATTTGTTGCGGTTTAGCTTTACGGAGTTTTACACATGACCATCAATATTAATTTATTGCCTTGGCGTGAAGAGCTAAAAATTCAACAAAAAAAGGAATTCATTTCGCTCTTAGGGTTAGCTATTCTTGCCGCAACAGGTTTGATTTTATTTATTCATATGTTAATCAGTCGTCAAATTGCATTTCAAAATGAAAATAATGATTTCTTAAAAAATGAAATTAAAAAACTAGATCAACAAATTGCCGAAATACAAGCATTACAAAAAGAAAAGCAGCAATTGCTGGCAAGAATGGAAATCATCCAACAGTTACAAACAAATCGCCCTCAGATTGTGCGGATGTTTGATGGTATTGTGCATACCGTTCCTGAAGGATTGTACTTAACCAATCTCTCAAGAACAGGGCCAAATGTCGTTCTAGATGGTAAAGCCGAATCTAATACACGTGTTTCAACATTTATGCGTAACATTGAATCCTCTAGCTGGTTAAAAAACCCTTTGTTAACACTGATTCAAGCTGATTCAAAAGAAGAAAAGCAAGGTGAAAAAAATAGCGATCGAATGATAGGTTTTAATTTGCAAGCCATTGAGACGGTGGATGCGCAAGCCAATCTCAATAAATTATTAAAAGAAGACAAAGCACAAGATCAAGTTGACACAAAGACTCCAAAAAATACGACTAAATAGATAAACGATGAATATTGACTTAAATGAATTAGATATTAATAGTGTTGGAACTTGGCCCTTACCAGCCAAGATTATCTCTATTGTAATGTTAAGTGTTCTCATTTTATTTTTAGGATATTGGACAGATTCGAAAAAACAATTAGCGCAATTAGATGCAGCTCAACAAGAAGAATTACAATTGCGAACAACTTTTGAACAAAAGCAGACCAAAGCGGCAAATTTGGATGCTTATAAAGAACAAATGGCGACAATGAAGGCTTCATTTGGTGCATTACTGCGTCAATTACCTGAAAAAACTGAAGTACCTGGATTAATTGAAGATATTTCTCATCAAGGATTAGCAACAGGATTAGAGTTTCGCACAATCCGCTTGCAACCTGAGAAAGAAATTGATTTCTACGTGGAATTACCTATCGAGATATCTGTTGTCGGCAATTATCATCAATTTGGTGAATTTGTGAGCAACATAGCGGCATTGCCTCGTATTGTTACGTTACATGATTTTGTTATCCATCCGGTATCTGTTGATTCAGGCGGAGATAGTCTTGTGATGAATATAACAGCGAAAACATATCGTTACACCGCAGGTGAAAAAGAAAATGAAAGCAAATAGGCTTTTTTTCAAGGTTTGCTTGCTGCTGATTGCGGGCATGTTAATGCATGGCTGTAGTAATAATGAGAAAAGAGCAGAATTAGAAGCGTATGTGAAGAAGATTAAAAGTCGGCAAATTAAAGAAATTGAACCTTTGCCGGAAGTAAAGCCTTATGAGACATTTACTTATAACGATTCAAACTTACGCAGTCCGTTTATGCCATCTACTCCCACGGAAGTTGCGAAAAAAGGTTCAAATGATAACGGGATCCGTCCAGATGCAAACCGTAGAAAAGAACCTTTGGAAGGTTTTCCTTTAGATAGCTTACGCATGATGGGGACGCTCGAAAAAAATGGTAAAAGATGGGCTGTAGTAGTAGATACAGATGGCACGGTGCATCGCATCTCAAAAGGAAATTATATTGGACAACATGATGGTCGCGTGGACGAAATAACAGAAGAAAAAATGTTGATCACGGAAATCATTCCTGATGCAAATGGGGGATGGCGCGAGCGTAAAGCATCGTTAGCTTTGGTTGATGAAAATGCTATGCTTAAAGGCAAAACGAAGAAATAGACTGAAAAAAGGGTAGATGTTAAAGGGGCACAGTGATGGCTAGGACAATACAATGTAAAATACCTTTGTCCGTTATTGGGATAGCGTGGATATTGATATCAATATTCATGTTCTATGCTCATAGTGCACTTGCGCTTGAAGCTCGTCTTGAAAATCTTCAACTGAATTCATTAGATGGTAATAAAGTTCGTATACAGTTAACTATGAGTGCACCCGTTCCCGCCCCAAAGAGTTTTGTGATAGAAAGCCCAGCGCGAATTTGTCTTGATTTTCCTCATGTTAAAAATGGACTATCACGGGTTGCTTCTCGTCCAGAATTTAATGTTGGTATGGTAAAGCGAGTCACTGTCTTAGAAGATGAAAGTAAAACTCGTGTGGTTATTGATTTAAAAGAATCGATCCCTTTTGATGTCAAAATGAATGGAAAGGAAGCTGTCATCACTTTATTAGGGGGGATACCAATCAAAACAGCGGCAGAACCTTTTCATGGTCAATTCGCTACAAAAGATCCTGCCGTAAATGAAAGAACAGGTTTTTCTTTAAACGGTATTGATTTTCGTCGGGGAACTGACGGAGAAGGTCGTGTGATAGTTGATTTGAATAGCACGCAGATCCCGGTTGATATTAAAGAAGAAGCAGATAAGATCCGGGTCCGATTTTCAAGTGCACAATTACCAGCACGTTTACAACATAAATTAGATGTCACCGATTTTGGTACTCCTGTTGTCTCAATTAATACGATTCAACAAGGCAAAGATGTTGAGATGGTCATTCAAAATACCGGTTATTCTGAAAACCTTGCTTATCAAGCAGATAAGAGATTTACAGTTGAAGTAAGACCTGTAACCAAAGATGAAAGAGATCAATTACAACAAAAGACATTTAAATACACGGGTGAACGCTTGTCTCTCAATTTCCAAGATATTGAAGTAAGAGCGGTTTTACAACTGATTGCAGATTTCACAGGATTAAACATTGTGGCCAGTGATACGGTAACAGGCAACGTAACTTTACGGTTGCGTAATGTTCCTTGGGATCAAGCATTGGATATTATCCTCAAAACCAAAGGATTGGCAAAACGTCAAAATGGCAATGTAATATTGATCGGTCCTGCAGAAGAAATGGCTGCCAGAGAAAAGAAAGAGCTAGAAGATCATAAAAAGGTGGCTGATTTGGCGCCCCTACGAGCAGAATACATTCAAGTCAATTATGCAAAGGCATCTGAATTAGCTGCATTGTTAAAAACAGACAAAAACTCATTATTGTCACCAAGTGGAACGGTCTCTGTTGATGAACGTACCAATACCTTATTGGTACAAGACACTGCGGTTAAGATCGAAGAAATACGCGCATTAGTACAACGATTAGATATTCCAATCAGACAAGTGTTAATTGAATCTCGTCTTGTGTTTGCGACGGATAATTTTAATGATATTTTAGGTGTCACCATGGGTGGCGCAGGCCAAGCTCGTCCTGGAAATGAACCTATTATTGGTTTTGCCGGTCAAGTGTTGGGGCCCGGTTTAACCGGTTCAAGTACGGTGGCAACAGGTGCCACGACACCTGCTGGTGTATTGGTAGGGGATAGATTAGGGTTAGGTCTAACCCCAACGCTTCTTCCATTATCAGGCAGTCCAACAACGCAAGCGAGTTTCGGTTTAACCATTGCAAAGTTGCCTGGTGGTACAATTTTAGATCTTGAATTACAAGCCTTAGAATCTGAAGGCTTAGGTAAGATAGTTGCTAGTCCGCGTTTGGTGACTTCAAATCAACAGATGGCTTATATTCAATCTGGTGAAGAAATTCCCTATCAGCAGTCAACGTCAAGCGGTGCCGCTTCTATTGCCTTTAAGAAAGCTGTATTACGTTTAGAGGTGACCCCGCAGATCACACCTGATGATCACATTATTATGGATTTAAAAGTGAATCAGGATTCAAGAGGGGTAGAAACAGCAGGGGTGCCGGCGATTAATACCAGAGAGCTGCATACCAAAGTATTGGTTGATAATGGGGAAACAGTTGTCTTAGGTGGCATATATCAACAAAATAAGAATTCCCAGAAAGATAGTATTCCTTTCTTTGGAAAGTTGCCGTTGATTGGCTGGTTATTTAGAAATGAAAATAATAGTGATCAGCGTAGTGAGTTGATGATATTTGTGACGCCCAAGATAATCCAAGATGGGATGACTTGAGTGTTAATTGACCAAATAGCCAACTAAACCGATAATCGACTCAAGCTTTCCTCGATTAGAGTGCGCTTCCAATGGTATACTCATGACCCATTCATGAGCAGTCTTGCATGAATGGGTAGAATTTAGTGTGCATTCTTTCTTAAGATGCTCGCATATTTTTTAAAGTTACTCCCCTTGCTTTTGGCAATATACTTAAGATTAGCTAAGCAAAGTTGATACAAAAATGAAGCGATCAGTGAACCTATTTCTTATTGGCCCCATGGGGGCTGGAAAAAGTACGATAGGTAAACAACTTGCAAAAGAATTGAAGCTTGAATTTTATGACGCGGATCAGGAAATAGAGGCTCGTACCGGAGCAGACATTGCATGGATATTTGATGTCGAAGGAGAGGAAGGATTCAGAAGAAGGGAAGCTGCCGTCATAGATGAACTTAGTCAACTTCAAGGCATTGTGCTTGCTACAGGTGGTGGCGCAGTGTTGAATGCAGAAAATCGAACTAGATTAGCTGCACGTGGCACAGTTGTTTATTTATATACAACAGTAGATCAACAAGTCCGTAGGACAGCTCGTGACAAACGACGTCCGTTGATTCGTACTGAACCCGAAGCGACATTAAAAGATATAATGTTGCTGCGTGATCCCTTATATCGTGAAGTTGCGGATGTGGTAGTTGCGACAGATGGCCGTACGGTGCGCTCTGTGTCCACAGAAGTGATACGATTAATTGAGCGAGATCAATTGGGTTAGTCTGTCTCAGAGGAAGATATGCCAATACCTGCAGAACCTATCTGGGTGCATACCCCAGGTAGGAAATATCCTATCTATATTGGCCATCATTTGTTATCGCAGAAAGATTTTTTAGCTGCTTATCTTCAAAATAAGCAAGTTTTCATCCTAAGTCATTCAGAAATTGCAAGTCATTATTTAGCCCTATTACATCAAAGCTGTGAACAAGCTGGTGCAAGCCAAATTGATCATTTAATTATCCCTTCTGGCGATCAATATAAAACATTAACTACCGCTGACGAGGTATGGTCAGCATTGCTTTCCCTAAATCATCATCGCGATACGATAATTATTGCATTAGGGGGGGGGATGATTGGAGACTTAGCAGGATTTTGTGCTGCATGTTACATGCGAGGAGTGGGTTTTATTCAATGCCCAACAACACTTTTGGCACAAATTGATTCTGCCATTGGTGGTAAAACAGGCCTAAATCATCAAATGGGAAAAAATTTGATTGGTGCTTTTTATCAACCCCTGGCAGTGATAACTGATATTTCAACGTTGAATACGCTAGGAGAGAAAGAATTTAATTCAGGATTGGCAGAGCTCATTAAATACGGGTTGGCATTGGATAAGGATTTTTTTATTTGGCTTGAGGAAAATATTGATAAGTTGGTAGAGCGAGCCCCTGGAACATTGCAAATGGCTATCAAGCGCGCTTGTAAAATAAAAGCCACTATTATCAATGAAGATGAATTAGAAAAGGGCCAACGTATTGTCCTGAATTTTGGCCATACGGTAGCGCATGCCTTAGAAAGTTTGTTAGATTATAAGCATATTTTGCATGGCGAAGCTGTTGCAATAGGTATGGTTGTCGCTGTGCAATTATCTTTGCAGCAAGGAACTATCGATAAAAATGTGTTAGAAAGATTAATATCTTTGTTGAAAAAGGCCCATTTACCGGTACAGCTCGACGCGAGTGTGCCTTTAGTGGAGATTTTGACTAAAATGAAGCATGATAAAAAGCATGCGTATCAGCGTTTGCGATGGGTTTTACTTAAATCATTAGGTGAACCCCGTATTTGCGAAGAGGTGACAGAGCAGCAAATTACTCAAGCACTGGTGAAATGTGGTGCAAGTCCTTAAGGATTTTGCTCAAAACAGGTAGGGATACTATGAACAAACCTTTCCAAAAAATGATGTTTGCCCCATTGCAAGAAGAAGCACCGAATATTTATATGACACCAGCGTGGCAGCAACATGAAGACTTAGTGGCTCATTTAAGTCAATTTAGTCAGAACGTTTTATTGATAATAGCCCCTCAAAGTGGTGGCAAAACGACTTTTATGCAACATTTTGTGAATAAACCCACTCAAGCCTTGCATAAAAAGATCATTACAGCAAAAGCGCAAACGACTACCCGAGAATTAATACATCAAGTATTGAAAGTCTTTGCACTCAACATTGACGATTCACTTGCAATTAAGCCTTATTTACAAGCGGCAATTGAAGAAGATTATGAACTAAATCATGCTACCTGGACATTATTTGTTGATGATGCTCATTTGCTCAGCAATGAACAACTACAATCATTAATACAATTGGTAAATTTTGATGCCCCTCCACACCAACAATTACGTTTGGTGTTTTTAGGCGAACCTTCTTTAGAGCTGCGTCTTTTTTCTCCAGAATTTACAGCGATAGCACATGGTAAATTATATACCATTGAACTTGAGCCTTGGTCATTCCAGGATGTTCAAGCACTTTTAGTGAAGGAAGGATTTTCACCTCATGCTAATAAAGATCAAATTGCTTCCATTTTTGAACGTAGTCGAGGATTACCCGGATATGTCATGCGTGAGAAAAATGCGACATTTGGCAATGTAAATAAAGCAGGAACAAAAATGAAAAAACGTAATTTTACATTATGGGGATTTCATCCCATCTCTTTGGGAGTGCTTGCAGGTTTGATCATGGGGGGTGGCTACTTAGTTTTAAATAGTAGTCCCGATGAAGAGGGCTCCACCGTACCGGTGAATGCTGCACAATTAACAGAAAATAACTGGCCTAAAAATGAAATCTCTCCGCAGAAATCATCGCCATCGGTCGCTTATCATTTTGATAAAGTAGATACATCCGATGTTGTTGAAGATGATATGACTTTAGAAAATGCTGAAAAAATGATGCCCTTAACATCAAATGCGCCAGCTCCTGTACAAGATAAGCCACAACCTGTGATGCCTGCCAAAGTAGCGAATCAAGCTCATGAAGATCTTCATCAAGAGCTCCCTATTGTTAAAGAAAAAGTTGCTGCCCCTAAAACACTTGTGCAAGAAATTGCTAAAAAAGAAGAAAAAAGCAAAAAAACGGCTACCAAAAAATCACTTAATAGTGAAGAAACACATTTATTGGCAGTCAATAAAAATCATTATACTTTACAATTATTAGGCGCGAGCAAAGAAGAAAATGTGAAAGCATTTATTGCAAAGCATGCCATTGCCGATAAAACCCATTATTTTCGGGTGAAACGTTCGGGTAAAGATTGGTTTGTCGTGGTATATGGTGATTACCCCTCTCAAGATGCAGCCAAAGCCGCCATGAGATCGATGCCCACGTCTTTAAAGAATGCCAATTTGCAACCTTGGGTTCGTGAAATCAATGGTGTGCACGAGGATATACGCCAGTCGCAAAAAGGGTAACGTTCGCGAAAGTCTACAGAAATGGGTAGAATAGGCTTTTAGCTAAAGAGTAAGTTAGTTAATGCAATCTTCTTTTCGTTTCATCAAAGCTCTTGCCCGTCAGGATGTGGATTCCACTCCGGTTTGGTTTATGCGTCAAGCTGGGCGTTATCTTCCTGAATATCGTGCTATTCGCGAAAAAGTGGGTGGATTTTTGGGGATGTGTAAAAATCCACAAATCGCCTGCGAAATTACGCTACAACCTATTCAGCGTTATCAGCTTGATGCTGCCATTATTTTTTCAGATATTTTAACCATACCAGATGCGATGGGGTTGGGATTATATTTTCAAGCCAATGAAGGCCCTCATTTTAAAGATCCTATTCGCAGTATGCGCCAAGTACAAAATCTCCCTATTCCTGATATGCAAACAGAGCTTCGCTATGTCATGGATGCTGTCAGTTTGGTAAGCCATGAATTTAAAAATCGTGTTCCTTTAATCGGTTTTTGTGGTAGCCCATGGACGGTTGCTACTTATATGGTCGAGGGAAAAAGTAGCAAACAATTCTCCCTCATTAAATCGATGCTTTACAATGAGCCAGCAACGTTATTGGCATTATTAGACAAAGTGACAACCACCAGTTGTTTATATTTGCAAGCCCAGATTGAAAGTGGGGCTAATGCTGTAATGATATTCGATACTTGGGGTGGAGTATTAAGTCCTGAAAATTATCGGCAATTTTCATTAAGATTCATGGAAAAAATAGTTCATTATTTAAAATCAAATCCCATAACCAAATCTATTCCGATAATTCTCTTTACTAAACAAGGTGGGCAGCACCTAAAAGAAATGGCACAAACCGGTTGTGATGCAATAGGTATTGATTGGACTGTAGATATCGGTCACGCTCGCCAACTCGTTGGGCATCAAGTTGCTTTGCAAGGTAATTTAGATCCGAGTGTATTATATGCAACACCAGAAAATATTGAACAGCAAGTCAAAGCAACCTTAGCGCAATTTGGGCATGGTAATGGGCATGTGTTTAATTTGGGGCATGGTATTTATCCGGATATTCCACCCGAACATGTTCAGGCAATGATAGATGCCGTGAGAAAGTATAGCCCTGCCTATCATCAACAAGGAAAAGTTACATGAATCAACTTAAGGTTATTTTTCCAGGTACATTCGATCCTATTACCAATGGTCATGTCGACTTGGTTGAAAGAGCGGCGAAAATGTTTACTTTTGTTGTGGTGGCTGTTGCTGAAAACACCAGGAAGCAACCCCATTTTGATATTGCTACCAGAGTGGCAATGGCAAAAGAAGTATTAAAGCCTGTTAAAAATGTAGAAGTGCAGGGGTTTTCAACGCTTTTGGCTGATTTTGCAAGAGAACAAGGTGCAACGGCTATTATTCGCGGGCTTCGAGCAGTATCAGATTTTGAATATGAATTTCAATTAGCAAATATGAACAGGCGTCTTGCCCCAGATATCGAAACTTTATTTTTAACGCCAGCGGAGCAATATTCTTTTGTTTCTTCGTCACTCGTCATGGAAATTGCTTCTTTAGGTGGTGATATCACAACTTTTGTTCCAAACGTAATTGCTAATGCTTTAAAATCAAAATTTAAGAAGAGTTAATCGTGGCGCTTAAAATTACCGACGAATGTATCAATTGCGATGTGTGCGAACCTGAATGCCCTAATCAGGCAATTTCACAGGGGGAAGATTACTATGTGATTGATCCTAATCGTTGCACAGAATGTGTTGGACATTTTGACGAGCCACAGTGTCAACAGGTTTGTCCGGTAGATTGTATACCGCTTGATCCTGAACACTCAGAAACGAAAGAGGAATTGTTAATAAAATATCAACTATTGACGAAATAATTTAATTAAGAGGACTCTTAATGTGAAAGGATTTACATTTACAAGTTTCATTCTCTTTCTTTACCTTCCCTTAAGCTTTGCACAAAATCCCCCTCAAACTGCAATTGCTACTTCTCATCCTCTTGCAACTCAAGCCGGGATCCAGATTGTCAAACAAGGCGGTAATGCATTTGATGCTGCCATTGCCATTGCTGCCGTGTTAGCCGTTGTTGAACCATACAACAGCGGATTAGGAGGGGGTGGATTCTGGTTATTACGCTTAGGGAAGAATGGGCGTAATATTTTTATAGATGCCAGAGAAAATGCTCCATTAGCCGCTAATAATAAGATGTATGTCGTGAATAACACAGTTCAACAAGACAAATCTCTTACTGGCGCATTGGCGGCGGGTATTCCTGGCGTGCCCGCAGGTTTAGCCTATCTTGCATTAAATTATGGCACTTTGTCATTACAAAAATCTTTAGCACCAGCGATACAATTAGCCGAAGATGGTTTTGAGCTCGATGAAAATTTTATTAAACAATTGCAAACTCATGAGAAATTGTTATCGCAATTTTCTTCTACACAAGAAATATTTTTAGCACAAAATAAATTACCAACAAAAGGTGCGATATTAAAACAACCTGATCTGGCCAAGATATTAAAGCTATTAGCAGAAAAAGGCCATATAGGATTTTATTCGGGTATGGTTGCCGAGAAACTTGTTAAAGACGTCAAAAAAAATGGTGGGATATGGGAGCTTGAAGATTTAAAGCGTTATCAAGTGACCGTTCGTGAGCCACTTAAAGGAGAGTATGACCAAATCAAACTGGTGAGCGCACCACTCCCCTCAGCAGGAGGAATTGGGGTATTAACTGCCTTGAATATATTATCTGAATTTGAGCTGTCTGATTTATCAGATGCGGATCATAAACATTTGTTGATAGAAAGTTTACGGCAGATTTATTGTGATAGAGCTAAATTTCTTGGCGATCCAGATTTTGTGAAAGTCGATGTTGAAAAATTATTGAGTGAAGATCATGCAGAATCTTTGCGAAGTAAAATCAAAATAAATAAAGCGGGTTTAAGTAAAAGTCTAGAGTGTGGTAATTTGTCCAAAGAAAAGGAACATACGACGCATTATTCAATTCTTGATCAACAAGGTAACAGTGTCAGCGCCACACTAACACTTAACCAAAAATTTGGAAGTGGGTTGATAGCCAGCGGTACTGGTGTGCTTTTAAATGATGAAATGAATGATTTTTCTCTTGAAGATGACATTTCTAACAAAGATGGATTAATTGGGCATACTGCGAATATGATAGCACCCGGTAAAAAGCCTCTCTCTAGTATGACCCCGACTTTTTTTGACACAGCAGAAGGGATGGGGATCCTCGGCACACCAGGTGGTAGCCGCATTCCATCAATCATGCTAATTGCATTGCTGTCTGCAAATAAAGATTATTTGCCGCATACATGGATGCTTACACCACGATTTCATCATCAATATTTACCAGATATCGTTGAGTTTGAACCACAAGCCTTTACTAGTCAGTTGCAACATGCATTACAATTACGAGGACATTACCTCCAACCAACGAAAGAACCTTACGGTGATATGCAAGCTATTTTTTGGAATAAAAAAGAGAATAAAGTGTATGCAGAATCCGATCCGCGTGGACAGGGGTTGGCAATCGTAGAATCAATTGGAGGCAAGTAATGTACTTTCCTGTGTTTCCTGTAAGGCAGCAGTAGATAATATTAAATTAATCACTTCATTTACGCTAAGGGATGTTTCAACATCTTTTCGTAGATTGTGTGGTAATTTTTTCATTATTTTTTGGATGACGTCATCTTTTCCACATAAATATATTTTTCTATTTTTTGCCATCACGCTAAGAACGGATTTCATTGCCACCATGCCAGACATATCAATAAAAGGAACTTTTTCCATATCTATAATGAGAGTTTTTATGGAATCATTAATAAAGTTGGTACGATCATAGGCCTTCTCAACTGTGCCAAAAAATAGCGGACCATCAATTTTGAACATCATAATGTCTTTGGGTAGAAGATTGTGCTGATTTAATGATGGATCCGATGCCTCTATTTGAACGAGAGTATCGTGAGATATACGCTTTAGAAATAAAATAACGGCCAGTAAAATTCCAATAGTGACTCCAATCACCATATCCATAAAAACGGTTAATGTAAAACAAGTTAATAATACAATTCTATCTGCTATAGGCGCAATCTTGATAATGGTTGAGAATTGGCGAATATGTGACATGTTATATGCTGTGAGTATGAGCAATGCAGATAATGCAGCCATGGGGATATAGCAGATAATGGGGGCTAATAATAACACGTAGATGAGAATCAGTAAGCTATGAATCACGGCAGCAAATGGAGATTTTGCTCCGCTATGGATATTGGTTGCAGTGCGTGCAATAGCGGCAGTTGCAGGAATTCCTGTTGCTAATCCAGATAAAATATTAGCAATGCCAATCCCATTTAATTCTGCATTTGGTTGATGTCTCGTTCCGGTAAGACTATCTGCGATGCTGGCCGATAGCAATGATTCTAGTGCAGCTAAAGCCGCTATGATGAGTGCAGGACTCAAAAACGCCTTGAATTCCATTAATGATGGGAATGTTAATAAATTACCTTTATCAAAAGTTGGTAATTGTAAAAGAGGAGCATGAGACGGTATCCCGGAATATAGTATGCCATCTATTGTATATTTAAATTCTGTGCCGATGGTTGAGATGGGATAATCATAATAAGAAAAGAGCCATCCTAATAAACTGCCTGTTATTATGCCAATTGCTGGAGCAGGCGCCCATCTTAAATATCGTTTTGCCCACAATATTGACAGTAATGTCATGACACCGATACTGCATTCTAATAAGTTAATTTGTGGGAAATGAGTAATCAAATTTACTAGTTTATCAACAAAATGCAGCCCCATATTCTCTATTTTAAGACCTAAAAAATCTTTTAAAGAGATAACCGCAAGACTCAAGGCAATTGCTGTGGTGAATCCAGTCGTCACAGGATACGGGACATAATTAATTAATTTTCCTAATTTGGCGATCCCGCAAATAATCAAAATGAGACCGGCAATAATTTGACACCAAATGATACCGCGTAATCCAAATTCCCCAACAATGGGAATTAACACGACGACGAATGCTGCCGTAGGTCCACTAATTTGATAGAAAGAGCCACCAAAGATTGCTGCAGCAATCCCTGCGATGATGGCAGTATAAATTCCATGCTGAGGGGGTAAGCCAATCGCAATAGCTAAAGCCATTGATAATGGCAAAGCAATGAGTGAAACAACAAAACCTGCAGCTAAATCAGCTTTAAAATCTTTGAAATGATACCCATGGCGGAAAGTCTGATTAATAGCCCAACAAATGGGAATGATTCGTGTGAGGCGTGATTTCATCTGAGATCTCGATAAAAGGGATTATCCCTAAATTATTATTCTATATATTATTAGTTTAATTCATACAATAAAGCTTTCAAGTAATGATTTTCTGGCAATAGCGGATGGATAGGATGATCCTTATCAGCGCCACCTTTGCGCAAAAATTTTGCCATTCGTCCAGCTTTAGCTATTCCTGTTTCTACGGCATGTCGAAAGTCGGTGCTAGAAGCATGATGTGAACAAGAAGCAATAAATAGTTTTCCACCCGGTGCAACCAATTCTGCACAATGTTTGGCTAATTTTTGATAACCTCGTAATCCCGCACCTTTATGTTTGAGTTGTTTGACAAAAGCAGGAGGATCGGCAATAACCACATCGAATTTCTTGCCATTTTCAATGTATTCAGACAACAAGGTAAACACACTTTCTTTTATGAATTCACAAGAGGCAAGCACTTCGTTGGCATTAGCTGCCAAAAGCGCGAGATCTAGCGCTTTTTGTGAACTATCAACTAAGGTAACCGATTTTGCTCCGCTTTTAGCAGCGTGGATCCCAAAGCCACCACTAAAAGTATAAAGATCAAGCACCGTTTTATTTTTGCAATGAGCGCTTACCCAATGTCGATTGGCACGTTGATCATAAAACCAACCTGTTTTCTGACCATCCAGTGGAGCCGCAAAGTAAGAAAGACTGTTTTCGATAACATGAATAATAGGATCTAATTCACCTAGAGGGGAGGTGACAACCAAAGGTAAACCTTCTTTGGAACGATTTGGCACATCATCTCTGAAAATCACACGCGTTGGTGAGAGTAATTTTTGCAGTGCGGGTAACCAATGGCTTTTGAGTTTTTCCATTCCTGCTGTGCTAGTTTGACAAACAAGTGTATCGCCAAATCTATCAACCACCAGCCCCGGCAGTTGATCGCCTTCTGCATGAACCAATCGATAGTAAGGTGAATTAAATCTTTTCTCTCGCATTGCTAGAGCTTTGGAGAATTGATGATAAAAAAATTCACTGTCTATTTTCATCTTCCAATTTGTTGTTAACACACGACAGCGAAGTTTTGTGAGCGGATTGTAATATGCAATAGCAAAAGGTTTTTTCTTGTTATCTCCAAGGTAGACAAGTTCCCCAGGTTCCGCCATTTGTTTGAGGGTAACCAAAGCGTGTGTATATACCCATGGATAACCTTTTTTGATTCGTTCTATATAGGAAGACTTGATTGGAACAATGTTCACAGGGGCTCACATCAATAAGTGAAAGGCGAATTTTAGCTCTTCGGTGTCATTGACGCAAACATTTCATTCATTTGGCAATGAAAACGTGCATTGATTGAGATTGCTTTTCTCGCAGATAAACTTACATTCATCGGTTGGACATGGCGCCCATCCTTTATCACCGACGGTGAGCGCTTTTTTATCTTTGTTATTTCCTTTAACCACCATCCATACGTTGTCACTACCACCTTCAAGTGCATAATAACAGGCAATGGATTGTCCATCATATAGAATTTTGAAAAGTTCTTTCACGCTTTCATTTTCATTTAAAGGGCGTTTAGTAAATTCAACCCACCACGTCATCTTGTTATCTTGCCAAGTGCCAGTATTAATATTTTTAGTAACCATATCAGGACTAGGGCAACTGTTAGTGTTTGCTTGGGTTTTTAACGCTTCGGTAGCTGTTGTTGCGGATGTCGTATTTTCTTCATTTGCTTTGTTTAGCATTTGAACAGGGTGTGGACTATCAGGCGTAATACCTAATTTTGTTTGGGCGTCACTGAGTGCTTTTTTGTTTTGTTCATATTTTTGTTCAAGAACATCATATTTTGTTTGCAGTTCTTCTTGCCTTTCTTTGCATTCTTGATGTTTTTGTAAGATGATCTCGTAATCTTTGTTGACTTGTTTGAGTTCTTCCACATTGAATTCAAATTTTTTCTTCAATTCGTTGTAATTTTCTTCAGCATGCATTGTTTTTTCTTTTAAAGTATCCATTTCACGATCTTTTTGCGCAACACGCTTTTCACCATGATAATATAGTGTATAGCCACCTACCATTAACAAAAGTGCAATAGTAATACTACTGATTGCAATCTTTTTAGGAATAGGCGTTTTTGCATCCATTTTAACCTACATGAATTAATGGTTCTTCTTTTAGATATCGACACAGCGGGCAATTACTTAATGTGTAAACATTAGGTTAAGGCTATTTTTGAGGCAATTTTGTTGCTTTTACGTTTGATTCGCCAGAAAAACATGAGTGATGAAATAAGCAGTAATAATGATAGCATGGGAAAACCGTATTGAATCAGTAATGCACTGGCAAGATGAATGTTTGGTAAAGCATCTTTTACAACGGGTTGAGAAATGTGAATCAGTTTATCATCATGACCCAGCCAATTGATTAGGCTCAATCCAAAACCTAAATTTCCATAATTTTCAATTGCTCCATTTCTCATAAAACGACTATTTCCAATGACAACGATGCGTTGTTCATTCTCATCGATGAGCTTTCGGGTCAGTTCAACACCAAGTAATAAAGGACCTGCGCGTTCATTTTTCTCTGGGTTAAATGAAATTTGATTGCTAAGAGGTGAGGTTTCATTCCAAGATTCGCTATGTGTCAATAATAAAGGCTTTGTTTGAAACTCAATGCTTGCTTTTTGATGAGCTAAAGCGACAGCAAATGGAAATGCGGTAAGTGTGTCAGGATGAGAAAATGGCATTTTAGGATATTCAGTTACAATCGTAATTGCTGGATGTGGTGTTCCCAGCTTTTGACCATGTAAGTCAACAATAGTGCCAGGTAAAGGAATGATACCCAATTTAGCACTGAATGATTGAATGGGAGCAGAGTCAGGATCGATGAGCCATAATATGCTTTTTCCTTTATTAATGTAGTCTGTGATTAATTTTTCTTCTTTTGGCATTAATTGGGATTTAACGGATGCAATAATAAGAACGTTGGTATTATCTGGTATCACGGGAGTTTGAGAAAGATTCAATTCTTGCGTTTTAATCCCTTGATTTTCTAAACCTAATCTAAATAAGCTTAAATCATTATTTTTAGTTGAAAATATTGATGGTTCACCATGCCCTTGTAAAAAAACAACCCATTTATTAGGCTGTCTATACACTTTAAATAGAGCGTTTGTTAGCTTATTTTCATCAAGTGGCGTTTTATCTAAATCAATTATCTGTTTTGATTTTTCAAATTCAATGACAAGTCCTTGATGTGGCAATAGAGGATCGTGAGAGTTTTGTTGCCAAGCAAAATGAATATTTTTTTGATGTTTTTGATAGCGCTCTACCAACATGTGTACAAGATGATGGGTATCAACATCTTGAGTATGCAAAGTTAAATAAAGTGGTTGATCAATGTTTTTAAGTAGTGTTTGAGTTGTATCAGATAGTTGATAAGGTGAAGCTTCAATCAAAATTGGATTTTTTAATGAAACCCAATAAAAAGAAATTGCCAAGACAACTGCTAAAATAGTATATAAAATTTCTTTTAGAATTTTCTTCATATTTATGTTTATCATACAAGATGTCTCATTTTATTTTTGAGAACGCGATGTGTGAAAAACAACCAAAATCCACAGAATACCAAATAAAATATAAGATCTGAGCTATAGAGGATACCATTTAAAAAGTGGTAACTATGACTTAATAAAGACAATTCTTTAGCAAGATAGTAAAAAGCAAGCGGAAACGGGTTAAGCCATTCTAACAACATCCAAAGTAGATTACCTAAAAAGCACGCAGCCAGTGCAAAGAGGGGATTTGAAATGACACTGCAGATAAATAGATCAAAGCAGATGAAGCCAAGACCAATTAAAGCCGTGATGAAAAGAATAGATGAGATGGTTGGCCATGCTAAGGAAGTCTCAAAGGCCAAAGATGCCATCATGATTAACATGGCAAATAGTATCATTAACATGACAAAAACGATGCTCAGCATTTTCCCAATAAGAATATGGTAAGTATTGATGGGGCTTTTTGCCCATATATAGATGGTTTTTTGCCGAAACTCTTGACTTAAGGTTTGGGTGGTAAATAGAGGAATGATAATTGCCAATAGCATGATAGTCCAGCTACAAAAGGGTTTAAAAACAGATAAAGACAGACTTGATGAGATACCTTGTTGGTGCAAAGCATGTTGAGCTACTTGAAGGTAATCCAGGCATAATCGATAGAATAAAAGGCTCTGCACTATAATGCTTAATGAATAAATTCCCCAGGTCATCGGGTGACGAAGTGTTTTAGCAATTTCTATTTTCGCAATGCGAATACTTATCATTTTTTTTCTTCTACAATTAATTTTGCTGGATTTTTGTGGTTTGGTTGCAGCCATAATTGGGTCATTGTTTCATAATGAGTTAAAACTTGTAATTGACCATGTGCAAGCTGGTAAATGGCGCCACAATGTTCGGCAAACTCTTGCGGATGATGACTTGAGAAAATGATAGTTTTTCCTTCATCGCGTAAATGAAGTAACAAAGTCCATAATTGTTGGCGTTGACTTGGATCCAATTCTGCACAGGGCTCATCCAAGATTAAGACATTAGGTTGATGAATCAGAGCACTTGCAATCATGATGCGTTTTTTGACCCCATCTGAACAATGCCCAAATAAAACATGTTGATATTGTTTTATATTGCATTGTTCTAATACTTGACCTAATTGAAGTGCAATGCGCTTTTGATGATGTAATTTTGCAATAAAGCAAAGATTTTCTTTAATAGTTAAGTGAGGGTACAGAAAAGGCTTGGTGGCAACATAACCAATACGTGAACAAAGGCGAGAGTGGTTTGCATAGAGATCTTGCTCATGAACAAAAACTTTACCTTGGGTTGGTTTTAAGAGGCCGCCCAGGATCCGTAGCAAGGTTGATTTGCCACAGCCATTTGCGCCCACAATCCCTGTAAGACCTGAAATAAAGGTAGCATTTAGGCTTTTAAAGAGGGGAGAAGCCCCCATATAGTAATAAATATCAATCAGCTGCACGTTTTCCCTAACTTCAAGCTGTATGAAAGTTAATTTATTGTATACTCCTAGTACATTCAGGAGACAATAAGCGGTATAATATTAGTTTCAGATATGACACATATTTGAAAGCGTGAACTATCACCCAACTAACTCAGGAGTTACTCATGTTTTACGGTTTATGCAATTTGCCTTGGTGGGGCGATATTCTTGTTTTGTTGGGGCTCACTCAAGTCACCATTGCTGCGGTAACAATTTATTTACATCGCCATTCAGCGCACCGCGCTTTGACGATGAATCCTGTATTAAGTCATTTTTTCCGGATGTGGTTATGGTTAACTACAGGAATGGGTACAAAAGCTTGGACTGCAATCCATCGCAAGCATCATGCGAAATGCGAAACTCCAGAAGATCCCCATAGCCCACAAATCATGGGATTATCTATGGTGTTATGGAAGGGCGCTGAATTGTACCGATTAGAAGCGGTCAATCAAGAAACGATGGAACGTTATGGCCAAGGGACTCCAGACGATTGGCTAGAGAATCACCTTTATAAACATGGCAAGCTAGGCATCTTCATTATGATGGGGATAGATTTGTTATTATTTGGTGCACCAGGTCTGACGATTTGGGCATTACAAATGGCTTGGATCCCCTTCTTTGCAGCGGGTGTGGTCAATGGTATTGGTCACTATTGGGGCTATCGTAATTTTGAATGCCCTGATCAAGCCAGAAATATTTGTCCTTTAGGGATTTTCATTGGTGGAGAAGAATTGCATAACAACCATCATACCTACCCAACATCAGCTAAACTTTCTGTCAAATGGTGGGAGTTTGATATGGGTTGGCTTTATATTCGATTGTTTGAAATATTAGGATTGGCTAAAGCGAAGCGCCGACCACCTGAGCCGAAGTTAATTCCTGGTAAAACGCAGGTCGATATGGAAACCTTAAAAGCGATTATTTCTAATCGTTTTCAAGTGATGGCGCGTTACACAAATGAAGTATTAGTGCCTGTTTTTAAACAAAAAATGCATGGCGACGATAATGGTGTGAAAACGCTATTGGTAAGAGAAACTTCATTGTTGGATACTTCTGCTAAGCAACGTTTAGCTGCTTTTTTAGCAGAGAATAAAACCATTCAACAGGCTTATCAGTTTAAAGAGCGTTTACAGAGCTTATGGACCCAAACATCTTTGAAAGAAAGCGACTTATTAGAGGCTTTACAAGGATGGTGCCAAGAAGCTGAGACTACCGGCATTGTGGGCTTGAAAGAATTTTCGGCTTACTTGAAGAGCTTCACACCGGCACCCATGCCAGCCTGATAGCAATTCAATTGGTTGAGAAAAGAACCCCGCTCATGCGGGGTTTTTTTATGTGAGATTGGTTGTAATGTCGCGAAGAGACAAATGGATTCTCCCTTTGTAAAACTGAGGAATCGACACATAATTTGAAGAAAATATCTTAAAAATTATGATGTTAGTTTGAACTAGATTTAGCTTGCGAAGCTCTTACCCCTTCTCCCCTTGCGGGAGAAGGCGGGGATGAGGGGTGGAAAAAATCTTAATCGTTAAAAGACGTAAATTTGTCCCAGATTTATAGACCCCTCACCCTAACCCTCTCC
>JACPOY010000025.1 GCA_016191245.1 Gammaproteobacteria bacterium
ATTTTATCCAAAACCCGCATAGAGCAATCTATGCGGGTTTTTCTTTTTGGGGGTAAAAAAATTATTTCCCTTTCCCCTCTCCCGCAAGGGGAGAGGGTTAGGGTGAGGGGAAAATCGCGAAGCGATAAACAGAAAATCCCCCGCCTAAGACGGCGGCCCCCTTTTACAAAGTGGGCGTTAGTCACAACCTGCCCGCCGAAGCTTCTAAGCGTAGGCTGGGAGCGACTGGCGATTCTATTGTTAGCACAAGTCGTCGTAGGCGACCATCACCTACTTTGATAATAGTTCTCTTCTTCATCTGATAGCCATTGCGCCATAAAGCTTTCCAATATTTGGCTTTTTATCTTAGATCTGTTGATATTTGCAGAAAATAAATCAAAAAAACTAAGATTCGGTCGATATCTCTATCATGTTTGTGTACCGAGTAGCGCTTAAATGGATTTCCATCAAATTTTGATTTTTATTCAACATGCCATTTCTCTTAGTGGCATATTGATTATCTTTATTGGTGTAGTGATTGCACTCGCGCAATATTTTTATCATTTATTTATTAATCGAATGCTGCAAGAGAATGATTACGTTAATGGGATCCGCTTGCGATTAGGGCGGGTATTAACATTAGGATTAGAGTTTATTGTAGCTTCTGATTTAATTGGTACCATGACAACACCAGATTATTATTCGGTTGGGATCTTAGTAATTATTGTAATTATTCGAACAGTGTTGAGTTATACCTTAAACCGCGAAATAGAAAACCTCTCAAAACAAGATGAGCGCGGATTACGCGCAACGGGTGCGAATGATATGCAGTTGTAGAAACAATACAAACCCGATGATTTTGAAAAGCATTGGAAGAGAGAAGATATTTATTTTAATTTTGGAGATTTTATACTTGTATGATGGATGTCTTTGGCTGCTGTATATGGCTTATTCGTTTTCTCTTCGAAGGCTGTTATCAATTTTTTCACCCGCGATGGTTTATCTACAAGAGTTGACTGCTTTTCTTCTAAGTCCTTTGCCATTGCTTGTGTTTCTTGAGAAATGAACAATGGAAAGCCATAAGGACTCATGACATCAAGTTTGACTTTATGTTCAAGTAGAGCTGCAACCAGTTCTTGGTCCTTAAATGAGGTTGAATCTGCTAACGATAAGGCATTATAAATTCCTGAAAGTGAAAACTGATCTAGCATTTTATCTTCACCTCTAGAGTCAATAATCTCATTCAGTAAATTTTCTTTACAAGGATAAATTTCCTGTTTTGCGTCTACCTTGTCATAAACGTAGATCCCAATATCATATAAACTGTTTTCATCTGCTTTTAATTCTTGGAATGCCGAATAGTATTTTACATAGCTATCCACGACAGCATCGGCTAATTTTTTTGATGAATTCAAGATGAGCGTTCCTTCTGTTGATTCAGGATCATTATAGTGATATCCATCTTCTTGTTTAAACACGGATACCCAATGGCCATCCCCAAAGTTTAAACGTACCATTTTGTTTGGAAAAATTGTTTTATCAAATACATTTGCCAATTCACTCGCGCGAAAAGTGAAGAGAAAGTTAAATTCTTTTTGGTATTTACTTTCTGAAGATGTTAAGAGCAAATTAATGAGTCTATCGAGATCAATTCTGTCAATTCTTTGCCTTTGGGGATCTTGCATTTCTAACAGAAAGAGATCTTCTGTTAGACTTGAATGTGCCCAGCTTAGAAAGTAAACATTATCAAACAGCTGCCTGATTTTTTCTCTTAATCCCGGATAATTAGTTAATGAGGCCTCTTCTCCGTCCCAGCTTGTGATTTCTTGTATCAACTCGTCTAATTCTTTGCCCTTTCCTTTACTATGCATAAATAAACGCAATCCACTAAAGCCATAACAAAGGCCATTGTGGAGTGCACGACTAACTGATTTTTTTATTTTAGTCGTTTGATCTTCATTCATTGCATCAGGTGATGGATAGTAATTTACTATATCATTTACATTTGAATAAGGATTTTCACCTGGTATATCAAAAATGAGTCTACACATCTTATTCATGACAGATAATTGCTCGGTAGTCGGTGTTGCATGATGTTCATACAGGCTTTTGACAACGCTTTGAAGGCGATTGCGATGAGCATGAACTAACGGTGTAAAACCACGTTTATCTTTATAATTAAGATCCACCTTTCCTGAATTGATGAGTATTAACGCTTTTGTTTCATCGCCGCTTTGTATTGCTGCAATCAATTCTTGCTCAAGTTTGAAGTCCTTCATTGATGTACTTCACTTCATTTACATTTATTAAATTAGACAGGAGATTTCATTAAAAAGTTCAGCGTTAGGAGTGTAAATACGATAGTGAGGCTCTTGAAGGACTTTTTCATCAGTGAAAATTCATTTTTAAATATAAATAGCTAAGGTGTTACCTCTTAGCTTTATAGTTTAAATCGGAAGCGATCATCCATTCTTCCCGTTCTAAGTTCGTAATCTTCGATGAGTTTTTCTACATTTGCCTGCCATTGCTGGCGTAATGGAGTCCAAGAGTTTATATCTGCTAAGAACCAATCAGCAGGACGCGGTTCGCCAATGTGGCCATTTCCCAAATAAGTTTCAATTCTATTTAATTCACCCTCTAGATCACGCATGATACAAGGACGTTTAAATTCTCTATCAACTAGATGTAATGTGACTTCGGCGCTAGGAAAAGGTTGCTCAACAATTTTTGAATCAAAAAGACGCCTGACTCGTGGACCATGATAAGCAGAAGTTACAATGGTTACTTTAGCTTCTGGTTGATTTACATTTTTTAACAATGGATGTGAAGTACATTCTTTGGCCATTGACTGAAATTGTCCTGGTGTATGGTAGTGGTCAGGATCAAGATCTAAAATGAGAATTTTAGAAAGTGGATATTCAGGCAACCCCACTGATTTTAATCCTTCACCTTCTAAAATTTTTCTAAAGGATGCATTTTGTGCAGGTAAGCCGTTATAGACAATCAAGGGGGCCTGTTTAGGATCTTCCTTTTCCGCAAGCAGCTTAGCACCTATTTTAAGTGCTGCTTGAATTCTTAAGAAATCATCTTCGATATCACATTCGTCAAGTTCGATATCATTGGTAGAAAATGGCTTATAATTTACAGATTTTTTAGCACAATTAACATGTTGTTTTTCAATATCATGTCGAGAAGACAAAATCCATATGCACTGTGTCGCATTCGGTATAGGAGAATTTTTAGTTTTTGAGATAAGATGAAACTCTTCAGCGCCCTTTCGTTTGGCTTGCTCGCTTAAAAAAGTTAACATGGCAACATTCCTTGATCACATAAACACCACGTATAATTTATATATTGCTTATAATTATAGAGCATCCTTTATATTAGGTATATGCTTTTCTTTGGTGTATCAGTAGAATATTATTTCATCTTTCCATTGTATACACAAATTAAGAGCGTTGGGATCATGACATCAAATAAGCTTCCAAAACCATTTTTCAGCGCGTTAACCTTGCCCGATGTTCAATATCACCAAACTCCACGCGCGTTGCTTAGTCGTTTTCATTCCATCTTGTATAAATCAGTTACAAAATCTACCATAAACCGTACTTTGACAGGTTTGTCATTTTTGATGGGTACTGCTTTTGCAGTTTATTCTCTACCTCATTATATTGGGATCCCTCTCGATGTAGGATTGCTGCTATTAGGAACTCAGCACCTTCATTATTTGCGTGCGCAAATGCGAAAAGAAGATTATTTAATAGAGGAATCGCCGACAGCGCCAACGTGTCCCCATCCCATGCTTAAAGATCGCAAGCTGCATACTTTTAATCATATTTTGAGTTTTGTTAAGTATAACGGACATATTTGGTATGCATTAAGAAAATCAGAAAAGCTCAAACCTGATTGGAAAATACTATATATTGATCGTATGCAGTTGTCGCAAGAACAATTTGAACAGCTTGAAATGATTGCCGATGGGCAAAATTTAATGCTGCGTGTGCCACAGGAATCGCATGATGAGATCTATTATAAAAAAGTTATTGCAGAAGAACGTAAAGACAACGTATATGTAGTTGAAAATCTCTGTGAAGAGCCTCAAGCCATCGATAGCTGGTTTACGTTACCTTTTCTTCATTATTTTAAGCCACAGCAATTAGGGCAAAGGTTAAAACTTGCCAAGGGTGCAAAATGGGCGATGTCAAATGCAGCTGATTATAAGCATGTTATAGTGGATGGTCGCGGTATCGTTCATTCACATTTGCCTATCACTATCGTATATGATTACCATCATGTAAAAATGCATCTTCATGATCCTTACGTGGAGGAGGGATCTGTTTATAGTTTATCGCTTCCCCCTCTATTGAAAGAAGCTGAACACCTTGAAGCAAGTGCGTCAATTTTATTTGCGGCATCAAAGAAATCCAAAGATGAAATAGCTCCCACGCTGCAAAGCATGTATTTGGATTATGATAGTGAAGGTTTGCATCCTTTAATTTCCTTTACATTTGATAACAAAGATGGCAAGAAAAGACTTTTACCCATTAATCATTCTAAAACCCATCGCTTGCCGGTGGCTGTAGACGACATTACCAATATCACTGCATTGCAATGTGCTCACAACCCACATTCAATTGAGATAAGAGTAACAACAAATGATCACTCAGGCTTTTATTTTAAAAAATATGATGAGGAACATTGGTATTTTTATTCGCATCAAGCCAAAACAGTTAGCCGAAAAATTAAACATCATCCAAAACCGGACGAACATCACTCTGTTATTTTAAAGAGCCGTACTGCTTTTCAAATGGAAAACCATCAAATAAGTAAAGTCGAAATTCATGATTCCGATAAGAAATACACATTTTATCCTGTAATATTTAAAGAAGGTAAGAAGCAATATCACTTTATTTTACGTCGTCATAAAAATTTAATACGTTCTTTTTTTGGATTATCCGATCAAACTTGGACACTAAATCCCGATCCCACCTACGATGACAATGACTTGCTTGCTAGCAATAAATCCATTCCTGTTACGCTAACCTGGCAACATGACAGATTACAACTCAAAGATAAAGATAACCGATTTAATCTTGAGTTCAAGAATAAAGGCAATCAAATTACAGACTCCGAGATTGAGACACAAACTCACCTGAGAGGCGGTTTATACTCAGGGTGAAGAGACATCTGATAATAATACAAAGTGCCTGTCGTGGATCCCTTAGTCGTAATCACACGTAGCACAACTATCTTCTTATCGATGCCGCTTATCATGACCATCATTTTTTACCACATGTTTTTGGATCCGAACAAAGAGCGTTGAGATTAACCGCTCAACAGATAACCCAATTAGGTTGTATGAGTCAAGATTTTGCCAAACACTTATTGAGCGAAACAATGCAAACAAAATGAGAGTAGGATAATACAAAGTAGGAAATCTCCGTATATTATTTGACGGAGTTATTAAGCTAATATTACGATCATAACTCTTTTATGGTCTAGGTGATTTATTCAATCTTTGTTCGAGCAGATTAGCTTGATTGTTGAGTAGCTCTTGCTTTTGCTCGGCAATATTCTTTTTTTCAGCTCTTAAACGTTCTTGTTCACGCTGAAATCGAAAGAGTTGATTACATTGATAGCCTATGGTACCTGCTGTGCTATCGGCGTCATTTTTAAAAGCCTCAAATAACTCAATATCTTCTTTGTAAGGTAAAGCTTGCACCATTTTTAAACCACGAGCTGCATCATTTGCATTTGGCGAATACAGCAGTTCATAGATTAGCCAAAAGTGCTCTACATTAACACCTGCTTCGATATAGTTTTCTTCAAAGGGAAATAATGCAGTCATATCATCTCCTACATTCGTTTTCTTGAGGGTTTGTTATCAGCAAATGAAGAAAAATCTTGCATACGTTGTTCAAGGGATTTCTCCAATTGTTTAATATTATCTTCAGCTTGAATTGTTGAATTATCACTGTTAGCGTGATTTTCTTTTATTTCTTCATATAAATCATTTATTCTTTTATGGTTTAATTCCATTTCCATATCAATTTGTTTTTCTTCTATCTCAAGTTCAGCCAATTTTGTATAAAACCCAGACTGATGATTAGCTTCGTTCGTCTCTTTTATGATTGCTTCTAGCGTTTCTTTACTAGCATTTTTAATCGCATCACATTCAAAATGTTCACCAATTTCACGAAGGCCAGCGATTTGCGAATTAATTAATTCTTGTTCTTCTTTCTCTAAGGTAATCATTCTAGAATCATTCAAATATCCGGATGTTTTTTCAAAGTGATTGATTGTCGTAAGTAAATGATATTCATTCATAATAGCTTGTTTGGCTTGAATAATGTTTTGTCTTCTTATATGAAATAATGCATTTTGCTGTATTATTGCTGCCAAAACATTAACATTGAAAGATAACGCAGCTACATTTCGATTGGAACTACGTTTAAAAATATCTGCTAGTTTTTGCCCATGGTATTCTAATAAAACTTGTTTTAGCATAGCTATAGCTGCTCGCTTAGCAATTAAAGCATCATGTTGCTTTAAACAAGCTTCCATGCGTTTTAACGCATCTTTATGAGCAGCATTGTATTTTGCCAATTCCAAACGCATAGCTGCTTGCGCTTGTATTCTTGCCAATTCAGCTTCATAGCGTGCTAATACATCAGCATATTTTTTTGATTTAATGCGCCTTAGCAATTTTTTTAAAGCATGTCGCTTTTCTAATATACGCCGATGTTTCATCAACATGGTCATCGCTTTATCGGTAAGCGTTTTTAAAAATACCTTTTGAATATTGGTTACTAAGGTTTTTTCTTTAAAGAACGTATCATTATTTTCTTCATCGATTTCTTGCTTTGTGGTCACGCCAGTTTGTGAACGTTGTTTCAAGACGAAAGCTTGATTAAACGTTGCAGGATCCATTAACGCAAAGAGATGATGTATAGTGAATTCTGGCATTTCAACCCTACCGACAGATACCTGGAAACAAGCACCTTTATATTTGCTCTTATCCAGGAATGATTTCAAAACATGGTTAGCATTATAACTTCTTTTGGCGGATAATCTTTACCCTTTATCGATCAGCAGTTACCGTTTATCGGCTTTTTAGAACAAAGGGGCGAAAACTGGGAGTAGGTGAGTCATGCGTTGGATGATTATAACCACCCAACGTTTATTTTCCTTTTAGATTATTATTTCATTCGTTGACGTATTTGATACTGCGCGCTGTCTGTAAAGGTTTCTTTCTTACCTTCTTTCGTTTTAAGTCTCATTGCATGAAATGAAGTTAAGATTTGATTTTTATGAACATCCACATCTACAGTTAAATAGCCATATTCATTCTTTTTGACATCTTTTCCAATCCATTTTTCATCTTTGAATGCCCTATATTTTTTGGGATGCAGTAAATCTGTTACTGACATGGGTGTGTAATAGGCATGCACTTTACTTGTCGTATATTCCTTTTCAAATTTAACTGGAACACTAGGTTTTGGCATACTATGACGTTCATCTGAATTCACAACTTGTGGGGAGCCTCCAAGGGTGCCGACCAAAAATTGAGGAATGGTGACTTCTTCTCCATTCACTTTCATTTTAATATCAGCGCGTGAATAGTTATGAGAATCAGCCGTGAATATTGCGCTCACGCCATTTTTGGCAAAAAGTGTTAATAGCTCGTTCCATTCATCGGGAACAGCACGGTAATCTTCATCAACTTTTTTTCCCATCACAAATGGCAAAGGAGAGACAATAAATTTAATGGGTGATTTTGACTCTTCTAGTGTTTTGCGTAACCAGTGTAATTGATTCTCTCCCAGCAAACT
Organism: Gammaproteobacteria bacterium; assembly: GCA_016191245.1. Taxonomy (GTDB): domain Bacteria; phylum Pseudomonadota; class Gammaproteobacteria; order Berkiellales; family Berkiellaceae; genus Berkiella. The sequence continues at coordinate 7,812 of JACPOY010000025.1, forward strand.
TTGTCCTTTAAAATGATCTAATCGATTATGTAAAAACCAGGTTTCAATATCACCATAACTAGAGCGATAAAATAGCCCACGATGATTGTCTTCAGCAATAGTGGGTACGGGCCAGAACTCATTAAAGGCTTTCACTGCATTATCATAACCTCGGCTATGTTTTGCATAGTCATCAGCGCTAGCACCATTTGCGCCTAAATCATGATCATCTTTTACAACAAAAGATACTGCGCTTGATATCGTATCTCTAACAGTTGTATGAAAATCTTCTTCAATATTTGTTCTAAAATCTTCTAAATTTTTCACTCTTTTATAAGGTATGATATTTTCCCCATTATAAACATCACCAAGATGATAAAATAAATCAGGGGAATATTGTTGCATTTCTTTATAAATTTTTGTCGTAACTTCTCTTTGATCTAAGCTTAACCCCAAAGCCTTGGCTACTTTATCATCTATCGTTGTAGATTTTATTGCATTTACCGCCTCTTGATCACCTGAGATAACTAAACGATATTGCATCCTTTGGCCAGGTTTTGGTGGTGAAATTACTTTGACGGGTTGATGCAAATGATCCTCATCTTCACCAATCGCCTTTGCGACATATAATGGTTCATTGTCACGTCTTTTGATTTGATAGGTAAAAGGCTCATTAGGGATTAATCCTGAAAGGGGGAAATGTAAATGGCGTGTAGAAATTGGATGAGTTTCTGATTCAGTAAGAGGATCAGTATTGATAGCGTCTTTTACAATGCTTTTGATGTCGAAAGATTTATCTTTTTGTTTCAGTTCGAGATAAATTTCTTCAGGATTCATAGAAGTGCTAAATGTTGCGGCAAGCGTTAGTCCAACTGAATCCTCACTATATTCCGTATTTGATAAAATGAGAGTATCTATAGTCATATTTATCTCCAATATAAATCTTATTATAAAAGATCAAACATGCTGAACTTCTCACAAGTTTGAGGCGGGTTATTTTAACAATAAATTTGGTTGATGTGGAACCAAACATCTACACAGCTACTCCCCTATAATCATGACAAGTGGAAACTCTAATGAGGCTAGCAATATCTGACGAAATTTAATAATGGCACAGGTCGCCGGAGGCGACCATCACCTACTTTGACAAAGGAGGTCGCGAGTCTGCGAGCGGGAGGATTTTATCTGGATGTAATCAAGAAAATCCATCCGTGCTTATCCACCTGCACACTATTCCAAAGGAATATATCACTTGCTTCATTTATCTATAAAAATAAGCTAATTATCAGCTCTTTACAGTCAGAACAAATAATTATCCATAAGAATCAATAGGTTATTAAATATTTTTTGTATCTCCCCTCAATTCTCCTAAGAATTTTTCCGATTTCGCAGCATCGTTTTACCTGGTAATCTAGCTAAATAATTTCAAGGTAACAACAAGGGGTGAATGATGTCTAAATATGGTGTTTCAAGTTCTGCTAGCGTAATAAGCGATATAAATGAACATTTCAATGGATTAATTGATAAATACATATCTTTATTATCCAATTTTGAGAGTTTGGAGTTTGGACCAAAGATAAGTACTATTCGAGCTGAAATTGAACAATTTCTCACATTACATCTTAGAAAATTACAACTTGAGACGGCATTAGAAGCAAAAAACAAACTATTGAAAAATAGATATAAGTTGTTGAAGACGTTACAACCCGAAAGCAATCATACTGTTGAAGAACAACAAAAAATCATTAATAGCAATGCGGGTATAATGTCGCGTGCAATAGGCTTTCAAACCGTAGCTGAGAGTATCAAAATTAATGAGCTTACTCCTCCTTCGGAAACGTTGCAGTTAGCAATTGAGAGCCAAAATAAGAGAAGTTCACTTTTTCATTATAAATTGAGCCAGGAATCAGATAGAATGAAACAGCGAGCATTACATATGAGAACTCAAGATACGAATAAATTGTTAGAGGAATTAAATGAATGTGAACGTTCTTCGCGCAGTTATGCTTATCGATAATACGTAGGCAAAATCCCCTAAGCTGTACTTAGGGGATTTTCTCGTGAAAATCAATCCATACCAACTTCACTAGATTTAATTTCAGCTTAGATATTAGTTTAAATTCAATCACGACAATAAAAACCCTAATTGCAATTTCCATTTTATTATTATATATATTTTTACCTCACTTACTGAATTCTTAAATAACCTAAAGGATTAGGCATGTTAAATACTGGCCCACCAAAAATAGAATTTCTTTCGTATGATGAATTAGTAAATTTAGCAGCAGAGAAGATTTTATCCGAACAAGATCCTTCACAAGCACCAAGTCTTTTTACACAAGTATTTACTCAACAAGAACCACGTCTATGGGCAGCATTTTTGCAAAATGAAGTGTTAAGAGTCATTTTGTTCAATACGAATTTAAAAAAGATCCTGAATGCTGTAAAAGAAAAATTAAGCAAAGATGTTGTGGATAATCGTGATGAATGGGAAAAAATTCTTGTTATAATAGCGCAAAATCCAAATTGGTGTCGAGAATTAAGCTATTCTTCTTTTATTGCTATGGCTGAAGTTAGCCCTATTTTAAGAGATTATATTACTAGCACAGAATCATTTTGTGCCCATCTTGAGCCTTTTCATATTGGTGTATTGGCGACTCAATTTCCTAATAATTTAGATAAACTTATACAAACATTGCTTGAGGCTCTTAAAGATGGAAAATATGATGACAAACAATTTTGGGCCAAGTCATCGCTAAAGCGTCTGATCATTCTTTCTGAAGATGCACGAATTAAAATTAGTTGTAATCTAGAATATCGATTTATTTTACTTGTGTTAAAAGAAGAATTTAAAATTGATCGTTTCTTTGCCAAGGAAGTATTAAAAATTCCTTATGTAGTTAAAATCTGGTTAGGTAGAAATGAATTGTTTGCTTATAAACATCAATTATTGACAAATAAAGATTTTAAAGAGCTAAGCGACCACTATAAATATATTAATATGCGGGTATCTCAAACATATGAGAATTTCTATTTAGAAGAAATCACAGAAATGAAAGAGGAGCATAACAATAAATCTACTTTTCGAAATTTATCTTTAGAATATGAAGAAGTATGTAATAAATTCGAAGTATCTGATCATGTTGATGCGTCGAATAATGTAGAAGAAGAATTAGTCGCACCCATGAATAGTTTACTCATTAGTAAATCAAATCCAGAAAAAGAAGATAGCTTTAATGATTTGAGGGAAAATGCTGAGAGACAGTCAAATGTTCTACTTGGAAAAATGGGATTGAGCTTGTTTCCTGGTGGCAAATAGTGCGATCTGTCCGCCGTAGCATTGATGCGAAGGCGGAAGCACAGAAAGATTTTCTTTAGATAAATCCTTCTGCCGCTAAGAGCGTTTTCTCCCTTCTAAAATCTGCAAATCTGCAAATTTGCAAAAACGCATAAGTTGTCCCAAGTTTTCACGACAAAGAAAAGCACATATTTTATCTAAAAATCTCTTTTAGATAACTTAAAGCGCTGAAACTGTTTATTAAACATTATTGCTGTAGTAAGCTGCTAGGCTTCTTTTATCTATGCATTTATGAAGAGGTTTACATGAAGTTGAGTGATCTTATTCCAAGTCGTGCAAAAATATTGTCATTGGCAGCCCAAACTGCTGGGGCTTGCGCCATTGCAACGGGATTCTTTTATAGCGGATATCTAAGTTCAGCAGTCTCATTGCTTGCGAAAACAGGTATTGTTCTTTCTGCCGAAATATTTGCAACTCAAGTTGCTGTAAGTGCCGCCATCGGTTTGTTATCTGTTGTTGCAGCTAATGCCGTTTGGTACACAGGAAAGGGTGTTTATAATTGGTTCGCGGGTACTCAAGGTAAGCCAAAACCTGCGCAAGTAGAACAAACAGATGAAGAAAGATATAATAAAGAATTGAAAGAAACTAAGGCGCGTATAAAAGCATTAAAAGATAAATCCGTTAGATGCACAACCGTTTTAAGGGCTTTTAAAGTTATTATTAATAAAGCAGGACAACCACATTTTGATGAGAACGGTATGCTCACAGAGAACGATCAACCTATACGTAATGTCTTACAATTAACACGCTGGAAAGAAAAAAGATTTCAAGAAATAGTTAATACGCGGGACATACACGAGTGTGCAGTTCTTAAAAATAGTATCCCAGAAAAAGGGCAGCATAAATTGGAAACACCGTCAAAAAAGCCTCTTTTTAGTTAAACATTTTAAATGCAGAGGGATTTCTATCTTTAAAATCCCTCTTGCTTTTCGAACAGGCTGAACTTCAATTGAGGCTTCAACAGCCGCGCGTTTTCTAAGATATTTTCCTATTTAGTTAGAAGCTGTAATTTTATATCATGTCGCCACGATATCATTTAATTATCAAGGCAACACATGAGCGCATTCGGTCCAAAGAAATACGATTTTTCAAGTGTACAAAAAGTTTATGATTTTTTGTATTTATGTTTATATCGTAAAACGGAAACATTTGATGCAGCAGCCAAAAAGGTAATTGCAAACAGCAGACAATTTTTCAATTTAGATTTTTCAAAAGTAGTTGATTCAGCCTATGGCACTAAATCTACACTCATGGAACTAGCGGTAGGTCTTAAAGGTGCAGAGGTAGTCGAATTTTTGTGCTCGCAAGGCGTTAAAGTCAATTTATATTCTAAAGATTTCTCTAGATATAGTAGTTATCCACTCACGAGCCTCCTACAACGATTAGTGTATGAACTTTCTAATGCTATAAGAGGTTTAGATAATGAGCGTTACTTAGCGATGCCTCGATCACTTACAAGCCTTTCTTACGAACAAGAAAAAGGAAAAGCTGAGAGTTTGATAAAGATCATTGAAATTTTAATAGGAAAAACCGACGATATAACTATCTTAACCTCATTAAATTTTTCAGAGCTGAATAAACCCTGTAAAGCATTACAAATAAATGTCGCGAATGGTTTTGAAAAAGTGAAACAAGATAGACTCAAGGAATTAGAGGCTACGCTTGATCCAAGCATTGAACGCTGGAATGAAACAAGACAAGGCAGAGTGCTATCATTTAGGTCATCTGCAATTCGTGCGGCTACGCCAGCAGTTAAGCCTGCCTCAGCCGAAGAAATTGAACAACAGTTACGGTCTGAAATTCAAAGAATTGAACTTCAAGTGCAGTTGGAGAGATTGCAAGCTAGTAAGAAGAGCGTAAGATTTTGTTAAGCGACCCGCGCAAAGCGCGGGGGATGTCATCCGATAATTTTAACATCAGTCAAGAGATATTTATTTTATGTCTGCTAAAGGGGGCAGTTCCGGAGCTTTTCTCTGGAATAAATGTTTTCATCATGATAGTCAAAGCGAAAATTAATAAAACACCAATAATTAGCCATTCCCCTTCAAAATTCTTTTGCGATATTGCCGGATTATTTGTTGTTTTTGATCTGGTAAAGGAAAGCATGAGCAAAGCAATAATCAATAATAGGTAAAATAATAATATCAATAAAACCCAGATATAGTTCATGTTTAATGGAAAGATTAAAAAGAATCTACCTGTCCACTCAAGATCCCAAGGAACAAACATAAAATAAACCATCATAGGGAGAAATATTATACTGAGCCACCAAGGGGATAAGCCCATATCTCTTAACCTTTTGGCTCCTAAAGCAATAAAAGAATAAATCCAGATGAGATAACCTAAGAGATAAAAACTGGTGATAAATAATTTAACACCTAAGCCTAAATTTTCACCAGGAGTAGAATATCGGACCCATGAATTTCCCTGTAGAGACTTACTGTATACTTGTGCTGCAAAAAAATGTTCGCCAGCACTTTTGTAATAAGCCAAAAATACAAATAGAGCTCCGAGCAATATTGCTAAAGCAAAGCCTTTGATAAATTCTTTTCTGCTGATGCTACCTTGGGATGAAAATAATAGTAATCCTAGTTTCATCTATGCTCCCAAAAATAAAGAGATCTGTTAGACGCAGATATTCATTATAGTCCACCAGGACCTATTGGATGATTTAGTTGAATAGTCAGATCTGTAAATGAAATATGTCATAATATTGTACAGCACAAGAGAACGTAGTAATCTAACTACGCTTTTACCGATATGTAAAATTCTCCATTTTGTCAATAAAAATGCGTGTATAGACAATCGTAAGAGATTTTTGAGCAGTATATTGGAGTGAATGATGGCAATTATTGGTCCCCGCATCCTATCTTTTGAAGAAGAAGTGAACGCATTATTAGCAAACGAAAATGCTTTACTGAAATTATCGTTAGCGCAAGTTCAAGATCTCAGCTTTAGCATGAGAAAATCAAATACTGGGATCAAATATTCAAAACTCCTAAAATCTTTAAATGAATCTCAATGCCAAGCGTTAACAGAAGCTTTTAACAAACTCAGTACGCGCGTGATTGCAGAATGGTCTGAAACACAACCCTTATATAAAGATAATGCCGGTACAAAGAAACTCGCAAGTGTTTATCATCGCGCACCGCATGGTGCTGAAATGAGAAAAGATGCTGAACTTTTCTTACAACAAACCGTTGAATCTTTGTTCCCTGAGAAACCACATCAGCAATTATACATTGATATGGCAAAAGCAGCGCATGCTATTCATGATGTTATTCAAGAATTTGCTCCGCCACAAAACGAGATTAAAAGCCATTTAGTTTTTTTACAACACTGTGATGCAATATTTGAAAAGCTAGTTACTAAAAATATTTTTACACAAGACCAAAGTCATCAATTATATAATGCCTCTGTTAGCTTTGGATGGGAGACCATCGTTGTTGGTACTATTTTCGATTTTACTACCAAGATGCCATTAGTAGATGTATTGAATAGAAAATCTGTTAAAGATGAAAGCGCATGCCCTAAACAGGCAGATCCTGCCGTGGCAAGTGCCTCTTTTGCTGCAGGTAAAAATGATACCCGCAGAATGGAAGTTACCTTAAAATCCTATTTAACTGATCCTGAGTTGAAAATATATATCGAAAGTCAATTTGCAGCCACCAGAGGCATGAACAATCTTTTTATGGCTTATTGTCGAGATAGAATATTCAGCCCTGAAGACTTAATCGCTTTTCGCCATATGATAGGGCAAAATTGTCGCATGATATGCGAATTAAAAACACATTTTGCTAAAGACAAAGATGATGAACATTTTGCAGATTTTTTCACTAAGCTTATTCTAGATGCATCCAAAGTATTTGATGATGATCAACGAGAGAGATTAAAAGAACATTTTACTCCTTTAAGGGATCATACTTTGAAGCGCTATTTTGATAAACTCATTGCAAGTTTTGAAGGAGACTATGGTGAAATTGCATTTGCTAAGGGGTTAAATGCAGAAATTTTTAAAGAAGCGCTAGATAATTTTAATGCATTATATCCTAAGCATGCTTTTGGCATTCCAGGCAATGTGCGAATGTGGGGTAAATATGCCGAAGTTCTTGAAAGTTTTATAGCACATATTAAAAAGCAAGCAAGTAAAGATGGCATGGTGATGGATAAAGGGTTTGTCATTCAAGTGTTTATTGATTTAGCTTTATATGGTGGACATCAGATGGGTGCTTCATTGTTAAGAGCAGACAGTGTGCTTGCAGAAGAATATGCATTAGTGGTTAAGCGCTGCCAAGAACGAGCGCAATCTATGTTTACTCGCCCATTACCTTCAGATCCGCAAAGACTTGCGGAATTATTAGCTGTGCAAAGAATACCAAGTCAACAATATGATCCAGCTAAGTTCAAACTTCCTAATGGAGTCGCGTTTACGAGGGGCAAACAGGGGATCCCAAGAGAAGAAAAAGTAAAAGGCTTGGAACAACTTGTACAAGCTTCAAAAGATGCAGAACTTCTAGCATTGCAGAAAAGAAATGAGCAGGAAGCGAAGAAAAAAGAAGACACAAAAAAATATGGCAAGAAGTAGATTGGAAAAGCCGTTAATTTCGTGACATGTAATGGTTACATGGTTGCAACACTCCCGCATTCCCATTAAAAAAATAGAGAGTGTTGGAGATGACATGCCTGTAAATCTCCCTAGTTCCACAGGGGCTATAATGAAAATAAGAGGTATGATATGGGGTTATGGTCATCCATCAAAAAAGCGGCAAAGAAAGTCTGGCGGGCTGTCAAGAGTGTTGCACGCGTCATCGTCCGCATCGTAATTACCATTATCAACCGATTAACATTGGGCTTACCTGATCTCCTGCTGGGTTTTCTTGCGTGGCCACCAAAGCGGCTTCGACTACATGTGGTGATAGTATCTGTAAAAAGTAGCAATCCTGATGGTGGCGAGAGTCTTGTTCCGGTTGTACCCGAGCATGATGTGGAAGTTGTGATTGAAAACACAAAGCGAATTTATAAAAAATTATTTAACGTCAATATACGTTCATATAGCAAATCCTTTATTGAAATCTTGCCTGAAGAACCGCCTAAGGAAGTATTAGATTTTACATGTGGTATTCAATCTGAGTTTGGCATCGCTGGCGAATATTTTGCCAATCATTTAGCAGGATGGAATGCGATCCCCATTTCATTAACATTCCCGATAACAGTTTTTGTAGTGCGTGAGCTGCTTGAAGGTCCATCCGGCTGTTCCATGGCAGTGCTAGGAGAATATGTGGTGATTGATGAACAAGGCTTGAAAGAAGACAAGATGATCGCTTTGCCGCATGAAATTGGTCACACATGTGGCCTATGGCATTCTGGAACCGCGACTAATTTAATGCATAACGGTCCGCCAGCTGATGAAAATGTTAAATGGTTTCAAAAGAACATTTTGCGTTCATCGCGACATGTGCAATGGTGGTGATTGTAATGGATTTTGCAACGGGTGACACCTCAACTCTAGATTGTCACTCGTTTTCTGCTTGACAAATTCTTATCACCAGACACATTTTTATTTGCGGGACTACTTTAAACTTCTAAAACCATTCAACAAAGTTGATGCCGCTATCAATCGGTTAGCTACTTCATCTTCGTCGCTTGAGGGTGTAACTTGATCAGAAGTTTCAGATGTCTCAGATGATTCATCAAATGAATACGCGGGTTGCTCATTAGCAGCAGCGGCGGGTATCTTTAAACTTTTTTGTTTTTTTAATTTATGTTCATCATATGCTTTTAGCAATTCGTTCTGTCTGCGTTTTTTGAATCCGGCATAGCTTTCAAAACCATTTAAGAAAGCTTGTGCTTCTTCTTCGCTATAATCATGTTGTTCTTGCAATTGCTTTTCTTCTTGCGCCTCCTTACGACCTCTTCGTTGGGCTTTTTTACGCAATGCTAATTGGTTTTGATCCTTCCGCGCAGCACCTTTGCCTTTGGAGCGAGCGTTGGCTACTTCTTTGCTTACAGTTGCTAGTGATACGGGGACAAGATTTTCCAGTACTAAAGATGATGGATTAGTATTTACTTGCCCTATAGCGATTGGGCTAGGATGGACTTGTGCTACAGGTGTGAACGCATTGTGCCATACTAATACTTTTTTATTGGTTTGAGGTGTGACCCTTTTCTTAGGTGCATGAGGCAACGTATCATGAAACATCAGAGCCTGCATTGACTTACTGCGTTGGTATTGGTCTTGTGCTGTTTGATATTCTTTTAAATAGATTGCAATTTCCAAATCTGACAACTTTTTTGCCTTTAACTCCTCTAAGGTATGCGGCACTTCTCTTTGAACAGCATTTTTGGCCAAAGATTTTAGAAAGTTTAGCATCATGTGATCTGGCGATGGATTATCATCAGAATGGGGTACAATACCAGGACCATTGGAAGGCAAAATGGGTTTCATAGTGGTCTCAAGTGAGTTAAATGAGGGATTATACTGATGATATCGATGTGATGCTGTGGTAAAAATTTATAAATTTGAAGGATTTTTATCAAGAGGAAATCCATCCGTGCTAAGAGCACGACTTCCTTTGATTTCAAAGGAAGCATATGGCGCTAACGCGCCGTGAAGATCACCCTGTCAGCCAACGCCTTATATTTCAGCTTATTCAAGAAAAGTTGCAGATCTTGAAGTCACAAATTGTGACTTCAAGTTGGGTGAGCGCCGAACTTCCGATCCCCTCTCCCGCTTGCGGGGGAGGGTTAGGGTGAGGGGTTCTTTCTATTTAATCTCCAATTATTACCGTGTAATTACTCACCTACTAACTTGACAATCGTACCAAATTTGGTACAATCTATATTATGAAGTTTAAAGGATTAAATGCAGTTTTCTACAAGTCAGGAACAGGGAATGAACCTGTTAGAGCCTGGCTTCAGTCTTTATCTAAGGAAGATAAGAAAATTCTAGGTGAAGATATTAAGACTGTTCAACTAGGTTGGCCGCTCGGAATGCCCCTAGTAAGAAGTTTGGGTGATAGTTTATGGGAAGTAAGGAGTAGTTTAGAAACAAACCGGATTGCGAGAGTGGTTTTTTTCATGCATGACAACAGTATTATTTTGTTACATGGATTTATTAAAAAATCGCAGAAGACTCCTCAAACTGACATTGATCTTGCAAAAAAACGCATGAAAGAGGTAAAGCAAAATGGTTAACAAAAATAAACATCTCGGTACAAGTTTTGATGACTTTCTGGAAGAAGAAGGTCTTTTAGCATCCTCTGAAATTGAAGCCATAAAACGTATTATCGCTTATTTGTTACAAGAAAAAATCGACAATAACGATATGACGAAATCTGCAATGGCTGAGATGTTAGGAACAAGCCGATCAGGTTTAGAAAGAATTTTAGATCCAGATAATACCTCAATCACATTACATACCTTAGCAAAAGCAATTGAGTTAACGGGAAAGAAGATACATATTTCGATTCAGTAGGTGCTGCATTCTGTAATGACAGAATTATTTAGATTTCTCCTAACCCGCAAGTGGAGGTAGAGAGAATTCGCTCCGATTTCTGATTCCTTATGTGATTAAGGAGCCTGAACGAAGACGGCTTTTTATCAAGAGAAAATCCATCCGCGATAAGAATCGCGACTTCCTTTGGTATCAAAGGAAGCGTATGACGCTGACGCGCCGTTAAGATCACTCCGTCATACCAGAGCTGGTATCCATCTGGTCTTTATTCGCGAAGCGAATTCTTTTCCCACTTTGGAATCAAAGGGGGAAGCACTTCTGAGTGCAGGGGGATTTTTATCAAGAGAAAATCCATCCGTGCTAAGAGCACGTCTTCCTTTGATTCCAAAGGAAGCATATGGCGCTAACGCGCCGTTAAGATCACTCCGTAATACAAGCCTGATTTCAGCTTATACTCTTATTATCAAACTTTAATTGGGAAACTCTTTATTGGGATCCACAAAATATTGTAATGCAATAATAATAGTGAAAATAACCAGTCAACATCATTAATTTGTTTGACGTTTGGAATATGTTCAATTTTACTTACTATATTGTTCAAAACGAAGTTCGCTTTTTGATTCAACGACATTCTATCAGGTTTAAAATTCCCAGAAAAAACATCCGAAACACTTGATATTTTTTTTGGATCGGAAGAAAGTACTCCATATGTGTGATTTTCGCCAGATATATACTCATACTTTAATTTATGATACTCGCCATCATTAGGAAATTCCTCGATAGGAAAAAGAACTGAATTTTCGCCAATCATTTTATCATTATATAATTCTCTTATTTTATATTCTTCATGGAATTTTGGTGCACAGTAATAAACTAGGTTAGCCGGTCTTTTAAGTTCTTTTAACAAAACATACTGCTTATGATTTGTATCAATTTTAATTTTATATTTCTGTTTTGTTTTTAGGTACTCAGGAATTTTAAATTGTAAAAAAAGGCTTCCATTGATATTTACATCATAACCGCCCCCCTCTCTGCCTTCTTGGACAGTATTAGGAAACCAAGGCATAACAAATCTCTCAGGATTGTTATTAATCAACTCGAATACATAACAAAAGGCAAATTGAGTTTCTGAAAATTCACACTTCATTAAACTAGTCCTATTCTATTAGAGTACGAGAGCAATTATTATATTAGTCTCAGAAATACTGATTTTATGTTTAGCTTGCGAAGTTATTATTCGGTATCAACAATATAAATTTACATCAGTGGGTGGCTACTTGGAATGCCCCTGATAAGAAGTTTAGAGGGCAATTTAAAAAGAAAATGCATTTTTCGATTCAATAAATAATAAGGTTTTTATTTCTTTAGATGTGTAGATAAAGATAATAGGGTATTTTATGACAGTTGATACTGCTTTAAAAAATGAAGTGGAAGAAATTTGTAAGATATTTGAAAATAAAAATGTGCTGACTATTATTTTTGATCCTCATAAAGAAGTCCGCCGAGCAAGTAGTAAGAGAATAATTACTATTTTACAATTGAATGACGCTCTTGATGAAGATAATCTTCTACAAATAATTGAATTTGAATACAGGTCAAGTTCAAATATAGATAAAAATACTCAAGAGAAAATAAAAATTATTATTTCTAAATTAAAAGAAATTAAAAGTTCAGAATTTACTTTTAGCTTGCATTTGCCGAATATGGTTTTGAGTTCTGATTTTCTGTTAACAGATCAAATCAATATTATTAAAGCAAATAAAGGCTCTATTTTAGAAATCAAAATAAATGATTGCATTATTTTATCTCCGAATTTTGTAAAATATCAATATGTAGCATTTCTCTATAGGACGATATTTTTTCTATTATTTAATTACAATTTTTTTGAACATGATTATAGAAAACATGAAAATCTATGGATAACATTAAAAAATTCTTATGCGCCAAGCCATTCTCATACTGTGCCTTTGATAGAGAATGAGAATTTATTTCTTTCTTCAATATCAAATTTCAAAATACAAGAGGAAGAGAACGTAAAAAAATTTCTTACTAAATACTTAGAAAGTTATCAAAAACAAGATGAAAATTTGAACAAAATAATACTCTCTATCAATTGCTGGTACGAATCTTATATTCGACAGATAAATGATGAATATATATCGATTACTATGCTTACCGCTGGTCTTGATGCTATTTTTGGAGATGAAAAAAATAATAAGAAAATAGTACAGAAAATGTTGGGGTTTTCTATTGCTAACTCTTTAAAGGAGAGAGCTGAAATTGAGTCAATTCATACCAAATTATATGAATCTAGAAATAGTATAGTTCACGGGAAAGCTATAGAAAAGCCTTTAGATTTTAATGAATCGATGAGCAAAATGAGAGAATATCTCACAAGAGCTATTTTATATGAAATTAACGTATATTTAAATTCTGCGTAAAACGGATAACTAGATACTCTTTACACAAAAAAACAAATACGCTAATCTACACGCTAACGCACCGCGAAAATGCGTTCAACATCTTCGCAGTGCTAATCACAAGCAAAAACTATTTCGGAGTTTTCACCCATGACTAAGCGCATTGTATTACATTTAATCTTCTTAACAAGACTTGTTTACAGCTAACCAGCAGATTTTTAACAAAAATTTAACATTTTTGTTGCTTTGGGTTTATTTGCTGACCTAAAAATCTAGGAAAGTTGTATGCTAGACACTATTTCTTTGCCCATTATTTGTGCGGCAAATCTTTCGTTTGCTCTGATAAAAGTACTTAAAAATCCTCTATTACAAGAGGAAGAGAAGCTTTTATGGATATGGCTCGCTACCTTTTGCGCAGATAATGCCTTTTGCTGTTCATTAACTTATGAACAAATCTCACTTGAGATGAATAAACCCTTAAAGAATATTCATCGCAGTCTATTTCGCTTAACACTCATGGGTTTTTTACAAGGGAACATACCGATTTGGTATGGCATGCCAACTTTTGAGATGACCAAAACAATGCGCCATCTTAAATTAACATTGCCACCAGAGCAGAAGAATGTTTTTGTTTTGCCCAAACACGTAAACAAACCAGTATTCAATTTTCGTTATGGAAAATATCCACTCAAACCACGCAAAGTTAAAAAATCATTATTTCAACAGATTATTCAATTGTTAGAAGCGTATCCGTTCACGCGGAAGAATATTCGGAAAGCGTTATTCAATTTTTAATCACAACAAGGAGTCTAAATGAAAGAAATACCATCAACACAAACACATCACATCAGTGGTGGCATGAATGAAGAAATCACGAGCGAAATGCCAGATTTTTCACCACTGCCATTTGAAAAATTTTATACCATTATCATCAAAACGTTGTGTGATTATCACAACAACGAAATCGATTTGAGTTTAATTTAATTTTATCTATTAAAAAGGAGTTTTTACGATGAGAGCAATACATTCCAATGAAATGAATGAGATCCATGGCGGTTTTCATATTAATTTAGGCTCTATTGTTTCTGCACTGGTAGTTGGCTTTGTCACAGGAGGGCCTGTGGGAGTAGGGATAGCAGCATCAGGATTAGTGATGGCCCAAGGCGTCGATAATTTGAATGAACTTTTGCAGAATCCTTGAATTATAAGCCCACTTTGAATAAAAGGGGGCAGCTCACGAAGTGAGCGGGGGATTTCTATCTTGATAAAAATCCTTCTCGCCCTTGCGGGCGGTCTCCCTTTTATTCAAAGTGAGATAATTAGTCGCTTTCGCGACAAAAGAATTAAGATAAAGAGGAGCTCACCATGAACATCATTCAACTCATTGCTTTTGGCTGGGTAACTGCTTGGGTATTATGCGATTCTCTTTTTCCCAGCATGGATTATAAAAGCAAAATTTTTACGTGTGTGTTATCGGTATTTGTGGCTGGGTATTCCAATAATGCACATGGTAAATTGTGGGAAAAAATTAAGCTAATCATGGCATCTAAACATTTGCCTTGATCAGTTCCTGAGTCAATTTTGCTCGAGCTGCGGCTCTTTCAATCCACATTGGCATATTTTGATAACCGTTATCATCTTGCCAATCATAAGTTGTATAAAGATGTGAAAGTGGTCTTCTTTGATCGAACTTCCCAATGGATAGGTATTCTAAAGGATTTCTACCTTTTTTGCTTGTCGCACCAAAACGATCTTTTAGTTGATGAATATAAATACCTAATATTCCTTTTCCAGCATTATGGCTTTGTATTATCTCGTATTCAACATATTTACGACCGGCAGTTTCCGCTCCTATTAAAACAACTGTTACTGAAGTCCCTTTAAGTTGAGTATCGATCCAATACTTTATGGCGGCATCACCACCTTTTTTTATACTTTCCCAATCAGCTGCATCATAGAAAGGTGGAGCACCATTTTCTTTATCTTTAAATAACCAGCTATTTCGTACTTGAGCAACCCTCCAGTTATCATTTTGATAATGAAAGCTAAAAAATACTCTTCTTGGCATTTTAATTCTCCTTTTTAAAATCGTATAAAGTATATAGCGATGCAGATAGTAATCATTGTAATGTATACGGGAAAGACAGTTTTTGATAAAGCAACAACGAGGTATTCACAAGCATCACAAAGGTGTTTACTTGCATCCATATCGTAAAGTTGAACAGTTGAATTAGGCTTTAATGTTTCAGAATAGAGAATTCTGTATTTCCTTTCTTGAAGAAGATAGTAAGAATCAAGACCCCAAAAAAGAGCAGGGGATATTAAAGCGAGCAGTACCTCTGAAATATTTGGTTTTATAAATCCAAGTCCAATGATTGCTGTAAATAGTATAATCGATGATTGTTTTATGTTTGATGAGCACTGATTCATACGATTAATGCTATTTTGAATGAACTCAAGGTGTTTTCTGCGGTCTTCGGAGTATGTGGTTTCAATCATATGATTGTTGCTCTTACTTCTTGTTATCAATTTGTTTTACTGCCAATTTATTGTTGTATTACTTTTCATGATTGCATCCTTATGAAGGATTCCGATTAATTGACCAACAGACGTTGGAATTACATGGCCAAGCTCTCCCCATTTTCTTTCAAGTGCTTAATACCAAAATTGATCTTTAAATATGGCACCGTCAAAATTAATTTCAGATTTAGTGAATTCAGAGGTGATAAGCTTTTCAAGGCTATAGGAACCAACGCTTATTCTTAAACAACCCATTGAGACCAAATGTTCATAATCAAGTTGTGTTATCTCACCTAATAGGTCATTTGAGAGGAATGGAAAAAGATTCATTAACCACCATTTATTTATAAAATCTTTAGTTGAAGTAAGACCTGTTCCTTCGAATCTAACAGTAGGTCTTATTTTTTGAATTGCGACGAGAAGTGCTAAAATGTTAATCTGCCGCGTTGTTAAGCATGATACAGCACTGCATGCTGCTGCTCCCGCTAGTGCGATCATATCGTCAGCACCAGCAGTGAGCCTTTGAACAATTAACTCAGCTAATATTGCATGTTTTTCATCATTATTGGTTATTGCTGCACTTACAAAAGCATTTTTGATTAATAACGCACTGCTTGGATGAATTAAAGAATCTTGAAAAACTTCAGATTGAATGACAGGTACTTCTTTTTCTAAACGTTCAACTCGTTGAGCTAATCGATTTACAAAATTTTCCATATTTTGATTCGCTATGGCCAACATCTCTGGAGATTGTGCTGTTGTCAATTCAACAAGCCATTTAAACCCTTTTTCACTCAGTATTTGAACAAAGCCTCCAGCTGCGCCACCAGCAAGGCTACTAACAACCAAGTTTGCAATTGATTCCATATTACTTTTCCTAACATTACTAAACCTAAAGTGCGAGATTTTGAGAATTATTGAAGATGGAGTTTTTTTGGTTAAATTCAAGTCATAAAAAATAAATTTAATATTAATAAAACCCTATTACCATTAAGCGCGGCTATCTTCTCTTTGGAAGGAAAAGTAGCCGCTCGTTTGTGTTTACTAAGAAAATATTTAATCTCTATCACTTACGCGACGGAAGCGGGGATTTGGCACAGGATTATTCCATTATTTAAAATTAGCTTTCCATCCGGAAATTTTTGAAAATGACGCAAGTTAAGGTTGTTGTCACGACTTCGGTTTACTACTTCGATAAACGACGCAAGCTCTTTTTCAAAATCTAAAAAATCTTTAAGTGGACCGTCTAAACCGGTTTCAACCAGCTTTATCGTACTATCAATTTCATCAATAAATGGTTTTAATTGCCTTTCCAAGCCAAGTTTGTTTGAAATCCCAATCAATTCTGTCTTGTTTAATTTAAGGGACCGTTGAATTAACAAAAGAACTGAAGCCAAATTACCCAGTGGGACATAAAAATTGACGAGAGTATTTTGTTCAATATCGTTACAGATTATGAAAAGCTCAACTCCTCGTGAAACAAGACAGGATTTGATGTGAAAAATATTTGGAATTTCACCTTTAAAAATAAGCCGTTTGGAAAGTATTTCTGCTTTTTCCTTCGCAGAAAAATCTGCTCCCTGGTAACGCTCGCAAAACACATATTTTGAATTTTGCCAATAATTAGGTTCAACTTCTTGTCCGCCATATGGTTTCGGTTGCGTGATCACGCATTTTGTTGCAAGATTGCGAGCCTCTTCTTCTGATGACGCACGAACAATTATTTCATTAGGCTTTAAGTGTTGATTTGACCAATTGGGCACATTAAGAGTCAATTTATATACCTCAAGCATGTCAACCTCCTTATGTTAGATGAATGATCTTTGTCGATCTTATGACATTGGTGTATATAAATCAATTGTAGAGCTTTATTTTTGCCCCAAAGATCAACGCAATTCGTAGGATTCTGTCTCGTTGTTATTTCTATGACTTCCACCCTTTTTACAGCTTCTGAGCTTTGAGATAAGATGGCCTACTTCTCTTTATCCGCTCAATGCTCATCAGGAACCCCTGACATGCAAGTTGCTTACGAAACGTTGCGTCTATTAAGTGATGGAAAATTTCATTCCGGGACTTCGCTTGCGGAGCAATTAAAAGTCAGTCGTTCTAGCATCTGGAAGGGCATTGCGCATTTACGACAGCTTGAAGTTCCTATTCAAGCCGTATCTGGGCGGGGTTATCGTTGGCCACAACCTTTTGAACTACTCAATAAACAAAGCATTCTGAACGGCTTAAATGCCAAGGCACAAGCGCATTTGCCGCGGATTGATGTCATGAATGTGGTCAATTCTACCAATGATTATTTAATTCAACGTTTAGCACATGATATTCCAAGTGGAACGGTATGTATCGCTGAAGCTCAAACCGCTGGAAAAGGCAGAATGGGCAGAGTTTGGCGCTCACCCTATGGAGCAAATATTTATTGCTCACTCTATTGGCGTTTTCCTTGCAAATTACATGATCTTTCCGGCTTAAGCTTAGTCTCAGGATTAGCGGTATTATCCGCACTATCACAGATGGGCTCTTTACCACCAGAATTAGGCATAAAATGGCCAAACGATATTTGGTATAAAGATGCGAAATTATGCGGAATTTTACTAGAAAGTATCGGTAATTCTTCTTCCCAATCCCCAGTCTATACCGATGTGGTGATTGGCATCGGGATGAACGTAAATATGACGGCAAATGATCAAATCACTTCCCCATGGACGGATCTCACCCATGTGTTTGCTCAATCCTTTTCAAGAAATGATTTGATTAGCAAGCTTTTAAATTCACTTGTTGCAATGTTTGAACTCTTTCAGAAACAAGGTTTTGCTGCCTTTACTACATTATGGTCGCACTATGACTTATTAATGGGTAAAAAAATTGAACTGACCTCTCCCCAACAATCCCAAATTGGCATCGCGCAAGGCGTTAATGAGCGCGGAGAGCTCTGTGTGAAGCTCGGAGAACAGCTAAAAGCTATCCGTTATGGCGAAGTAAGTGTTCGACCGGAAGAAACATCGTGAAATAATTGCATCCATCATTGCAACCATGTGCACTCCTCAGTAGAATGTCACGGCTAGCTGTCAAGTGGCGGAGCAGCGAAGAGTTTGTTGGCTGGCGTAGCTCAGTTGGTAGAGCAACTGATTTGTAATCAGTAGGTCACGGGTTCGATTCCTGTCGCCAGCACCAAAGATTGAATTAAAAATGCTCGTGTTTACGGGCGTTGGAGTGATGAGGGTAGGTGGAAGATAAGCAAGTTGCCTTGTCTTTTATTGATAAAGTTGACAAGCGACTGATGCTTAAGGAGAATACGTCCTTCGTATTTTAGGAGGGGTTCCCGAGCGGTCAAAGGGATCAGACTGTAAATCTGACGGCTCAGCCTTCGAAGGTTCGAATCCTTCCCCCTCCACCAAGCCAATGGCTGAAGTCCTGCAATGCGCGGGTGTAGTTAAATGGTAGAACCTCAGCCTTCCAAGCTGATGACGTGGGTTCGATTCCCATCACCCGCTCCAAGGAGTTGCAGTTGGCCGCTAAGCCCACATAGCTCAGTGGTAGAGCACTTCCTTGGTAAGGAAGAGGTCACCGGTTCAATCCCGGTTGTGGGCTCCAGCATTTTAAGGCAATAGTTTCAGAATTTTTTTATCGCTTAAGAATTGTAGCGTAATATCAGAGGGGCAAAATCAAATGGCTGAATTTCAACGAAACAAGCCGCATATCAACGTTGGAACCATCGGTCACGTCGACCATGGTAAAACATCTTTGACTGCAGCAATTACCAAGGTGCTTGCGGCGAAAGGCCAAGCGGAATTCGTAGATTATGCGAATATCGATAAAGCCCCTGAAGAGCGTGAGCGTGGTATTACTATCTCCACATCACATGTCGAATATGAATCTGACAAACGCCATTATGCGCATGTCGATTGCCCAGGCCACGCGGATTATGTGAAAAACATGATCACCGGCGCTGCGCAAATGGACGGAGCAATCTTGGTAGTATCTGCAGCTGACGGTCCAATGCCACAAACTCGTGAACATATTCTTTTAGCGGGTCAGGTTGGCGTTCCTAACATTATCGTATTCTTGAATAAAGCAGACATGGTTGATGATGCTGAACTTCTTGAACTCGTAGAAATGGAAGTGAGAGATCTATTAAGCAGCTATAAATTTCCTGGTGATGACGTTCCTGTTATCAAAGGTTCTGCATTGAAAGCTCTCGAAGGCGATAAGAGCGAAATCGGCGAACCAGCTATTCTCAAATTAATTGAAGCAATGGATGAATATTTCCCATTGCCACAACGTGATATTGATAAAACGTTCTTGATGCCAATCGAAGATGTGTTCTCAATTTCAGGTCGTGGAACAGTTGTAACCGGAAGAATTGAACGCGGTGTTATTGAAGTGGGTCAAGAAGTTGAAGTGGTCGGAATTAGACCTACTCAGAAAACCACTGTTACCGGTGTCGAAATGTTCCGTAAGCTTTTGAAGAAAGGTGAAGCTGGCGACAACGTTGGTATCTTGTTACGCGGTTTGAAACGTGAAGATGTTGAACGTGGTCAGGTACTTTCTAAACCAGGCACGATTACTCCTCATACTAAATTTGAAGCTGAAATTTACGTGTTATCAAAAGAAGAAGGCGGTCGTCATACCCCATTCATCGCTGGTTACAAACCTCAGTTTTATTTCAGAACAACTGACGTAACTGGTTCTATTGATTTGGGCGAAGGCGTAGAAATGATTATGCCTGGTGACAACACCAAGATAACCGTAACGCTCATCAACCCAATTGCAATGGAAGAAGGCGTGAAGTTTGCAATTCGTGAAGGCGGCAGAACCGTCGGCGCGGGCGTAGTTGCTAAGATTATTGAGTAATTTTTAATCGAAGTAACAAACCCTTCTTTTTCTGCTTGCCCGGCGTAGTCTTGGCGAAGCGGGGAGAGAGGGGAATTTTTTTTTGTGATAGGCCAGTAGCTCAATTGGCAGAGCGGCGGTCTCCAAAACCGCAGGTTGGGGGTTCGATTCCCTCCTGGCCTGCCAAGTAAAGGGTGGCAGTACCATTAATGAACCAACAAACAGCGTCCCTAGGTGGTATCATGAACTCCCTTAAGTGGGCATTTGTTTTCGCATTAATTGCGATAGGAGTGGTTGGCAATTACCACTTTTCAGAACAATCTTTAATCATTCGAGCTGCAGGCTTAATTGCACTGGCGGCTGTTTCTGTCGTTATTGCGTTACAGACTGACAATGGCAAACGCTTTTGGCGTTTTGCATTGGATGCAAGAAATGAATTACGTAAGGTAGTTTGGCCAAGCCGACAAGAAACTGTTCAGACAACAGTGATGGTGCTTGGTGTTGTTGCTATTGTGGCACTCATATTATGGGGTGTCGATATTGTATTGTTTAAAATTGTCGCCTGGCTAACAAGCGGCTACGGAGCATCTTAAATTATGGAATCCGAACAGGGCATAATATTGCGCTGGTATGTTGTGCAAGCACTGGTGGGTTATGAAAACCAGGTCGTCAAAAATTTAAGAGAAAATATTAGATTGCACGGCTTAGAAGCTAAATTTGGCGAAATCCTTGTTCCTACTGAAGAAGTAGTTGAAATACGAGGTGGGCAAAAACGTAAAAGTGAACGTAAGTTCTTCCCTGGCTATGTATTAGTGCAAATGGAATTAGATGATGACACTTGGCATTTAGTGCGTCGTACACCAAGAGTGTTGGGATTTATTGGCGGAACCAGTGATAGGCCCGCTCCAATTACCGACAAAGAAGCACAAGCTATTATTGATCGCGTGAAAGAAGGCGCTGAAAAGCCAAAACCCAAGACCTTGTTCGAACCAGGCGAAGTGGTTCGTGTTATCAGTGGTCCTTTTGCAGATTTCAATGGTGCTGTTGAAGAAGTGAATTATGAGAAGAGTCGCTTACGAGTGGCTGTACTCATATTTGGTCGTTCCACTCCTGTTGAGTTGGAATTTGGTCAAGTAGAAAAAACCTAAAATATAGGTTCTATCCTTTTTCCTTCTCCCCTTGCGGGAGAAGGTGGCGCGAAGCGACGGATGAGGGGAAAAATGGTTGCCCTCACCCGCCCTTTGGGCACCCTCTCCCGAAATGGGAGAGGGTAAAGGAAAATTGTTAATAACCGGGGAGCCATTTTTTTATAAATGGCGTTTGCACCCAAAGTAGAGGTAATAATGGCAAAGCGAGTCACAGCGTTTATTAAGCTCCAGGTCAAAGCTGGAGAAGCTAATCCAAGTCCACCAGTTGGTCCAGCATTGGGTCAACATGGTGTGAATATTATGGAATTTTGTAAATCATTTAATGCGCAAACCCAAGGTACACATGAAAAGGGAATGCCATTACCTGTGATCATTACTGTTTACAATGATCGCAGTTTTACATTTGTGATTAAAACCCCACCCGCTTCTTACTTATTAAAGAAAGCAGCAGGCATTCAAAGTGGCAGTGGCAAACCTAATACCGATAAAGTAGGTAAAGTTACCCGTGCACATTTGACTGAAATTGCGAAAACGAAATTGCCTGATCTTACCGCTGCAGATATAGAAGCAGCGATTAGAACAATTGCAGGAACAGCACGTAGTATGGGCATTGAGGTTCAGGGGTAAACATCATGGCAGAATCAAAACGCGTTAAAGCGATAAAAGAAAAAATTACTCCTAACAAAGCATACAATTTAGACGAAGCATGCACATTGTTAAAATCCCTTTCCAAAGTAAAGTTTGTTGAAAGCATGGATGTGGCAGTTGTTCTTGGTGTTGATGCCCGTAAATCTGACCAAGTCGTACGTGGCGCTACGTTGTTACCTCATGGAACAGGTCGCTCTATGCGGGTTGCCGTTTTTGCACAAGGTGCTAACGCACAAGCTGCAAAAGATGCAGGTGCTGAATATGTTGGTTTTGATGATTTGGCTGAAGAAATCAAACAAAAAGCTGAAAACGGTAAGTTGGATTTCGATGTGTTAATCGCAACGCCAGATGCAATGCGTCTTGTGGGTCAATTGGGTCGTATTTTAGGACCACGTGGTTTAATGCCTAATCCTAAAGTGGGCACCGTGACTCCTGATGTTGCAAAAGCAGTTAAAAATGCAAAAGCAGGTCAGGTTTCTTATCGTTCTGATAAAGGCGGTATTGTTCACTG
The DNA here is from genome assembly GCA_016191245.1 of Gammaproteobacteria bacterium. Taxonomy (GTDB): domain Bacteria; phylum Pseudomonadota; class Gammaproteobacteria; order Berkiellales; family Berkiellaceae; genus Berkiella. The sequence continues at coordinate 30,685 of JACPOY010000025.1, forward strand.
TACAATTGGCAAAGTAAGTTTTGAAGTAAAAGCTTTGCGTGAAAACCTTGAAAAACTGATTGTTGACCTTCGTCGTGTCAAACCCAGTACAGCCAAGGGTATTTATTTAAGAAAGATTATTTTATCTACGACAATGGGACCTGGCTTAATCATTGATCCGGCCACATTGAACGTATAATCGAATGCAGGGACAGGCAATGCTTGTCCCTCATATAACTGTAGCAGTTTCTCATGTCTGGTATTAAGCAGGGTGAGACGCGGTTGCAGTGGATGTCAAAGACCGCAGGGGTGAGAAACTTAAATTTTCCTGCGTAGGCGGAAGCAGCAATGTAACCGCAGTTTGTAGTTAACCCTAATGGAGAGGCTCATGGCGCTCAATCTAGAAGATAAAAAAGCGATCGTCGCCGAAGTCTCGGAAGTGGCAAGTAGTGCAATGTCGCTGGTTGTTGCGGATTATCGAGGACTCGATGTTCCAGCAATGACTTCATTGCGCACAAAAGCTCGAGCCAATGGCGTTTATTTGCGCGTGATAAGAAATACACTTGCACGCAGAGCATTTAAAGGCACAGAACTTGAGTGTATGGATGATGCATTGGTTGGCCCGCTTATTTTTGGTTTTGCCCAAAATGAGCCAGGTGCAGCAGCTCGCTTATTTAAGGATTTTGCAAAAGACAATCAATCCTTTGAAGTGAAAGCGCTGTCAGTTGCCGGTCAATTCTATGATGCAAGCCATCTCGATGCAGTAGCTTCATTACCAACACGTATAGAAGCACTTTCATTGTTGGCTCAAGTCATGCTTGCACCTGTTACCAAGTTGGTTCGCACCATTGCAGAGCCGCATAGTAGCTTAGTCCGAGCTTTAGAAGATTATCGTAAAAAGAAAGATCAAGCTTAAATTTATACCAGGAGAGACAAAATGTCTGACGCTAAAATTCAAAAATTATTTGATTCCATTGTTGAATTATCAATTATGGAAGTAGTTGAACTCGTTAAGAAAATGGAAGACGAGTTAGGTGTTTCTGCACAAGCTGCTGTTGCTGTTGCTGCCGCACCTGTTGCAGCTGGCGCTGCTGCTGCTGAAAAAACCGAATTTGACGTAATCTTGAAATCATTCGGCGAAAAGAAAGTCGATGTTATTAAAGTTGTACGTACTATCACCAATTTGGGCTTGAAAGAAGCTAAAGCTTTAGTAGAGGGCGCTCCTGCTCCTGTTAAAGAAGCTGTTTCTAAAGCTGATGCAGATAAATTTAAGAAAGAACTTGAAGAAGTTGGTGCGCAGGTTGAAATTAAGTAACAACTTGTTGCTCACTGATTCAATTACATACCGGCTAGCTGCATTTTTTGCTGCTAGCCGTTTGTCGTTTCATCACTCACGTTGAGGAATCCCGATGGAATTATCCTATACCGAGAAAAAGCGACCCCGTGCAGATTTTGGCAAACGCCTAGATACTTTGGAGATTCCTCCTCTCCTTGATATACAGCTTACTTCTTACAAAATGAATTTTTTGCAAGAAGATGTATCTGTTGAGGCAAGACAAGATATTGGATTGCAGGCTGCATTTAAATCTGTATTCCCGATTAACAGTTTCTCTGGGAACGCACAGCTAGAATTTGTCGGTTACCGTTTAGGTGAACCTACTTTTGACGTTAAAGAATGTCAACAACGTGGCTTAACGTATGCAGCGCCGTTGCGCGTTCTTGTACGATTAGTATTGTTTGATAAAGAAGCTTCCGGTGACACCAAAAAGGTGAAAGATATCCGGGAACAAGAAGTTTATATGGGTGAAATTCCTTTAATGACACCAAATGGAACATTTGTCATTAATGGAACAGAGCGAGTTATTGTTTCTCAATTACATCGTTCCCCTGGCGTCTTTTTTGATCACGATAAAGGTAAAACCCATTCATCTGGGAAATTATTATATTCTGCTCGCGTTATTCCTTATCGTGGTTCATGGTTAGATTTTGAATTTGATCCTAAAGACTGCATTTTTGCAAGAATTGACAGACGTCGTAAAATTCCTGCCACCATTATATTGCGTGCGTTGGGTTTATCGACAGAACAAATTTTAGATATTTTCTTTGATGTAAATGATTTTCGTATCGAAAAGAACGAATTTATTTTAGATTTAATTCCTACGCGTCTGCGTGGCGAAACCGCCATGTTTGAGATCAGAGACGGCAAAGGAAGTGTCATTGTAGAAGAAGGCCGCCGTATTACGGCTCGTCATATTCGCCAAATGGAAGAATTGGGTGTTAAAACCTTACGTATTCCTCGCGAATATTTATATGGTAAAGCAATAGCTAAAGATATCATCGACCAAGAAACAGGCGAGATAGTCGTTGAAGCAAATTCAGAAATTACGTCTGAAATTTTAGAAGCGCTGACCAAAGCAAACATTACAGCCTTTTCGACGTTGTATACCAATGATCTCGATCATGGTCCTTATGTATCAGATACCTTGCGTGTTGATCCTACAAAGTCTCAAATAGAGGCTTTGGTTGAAATTTACCGCATGATGCGTCCTGGTGAACCACCAACCAAAGAAGCGGCTGAATCATTATTTCAAAACTTATTCTTTGTTGAAGAGCGCTATGATCTTTCCTCCGTGGGTCGGATGAAATTTAATCGTCGTGTGGGCCGTAAAGAAATCGTTGGTCCTGGCATTCTTTCAAAAGATGATATTATCGCTGTATTAAAAACACTGATTGATATTCGTGATGGTCGTGGTGAAGTCGATGATATCGATCACCTCGGAAACAGACGGGTACGTAGTGTTGGTGAAATGGCAGAAAACCAATTCCGAGTAGGTTTGGTTCGCGTAGAACGTGCAGTGAAAGAACGTTTAAGTGTTGCTGAATCTGATGGTTTAATGCCACAAGATTTAATCAATGCAAAACCTGTTTCTGCTGCAATTAAAGAATTTTTCGGTTCTTCCCAGTTGTCTCAGTTTATGGATCAAAATAATCCATTATCTGAAGTAACACATAAAAGACGTGTTTCGGCATTAGGGCCGGGTGGTTTAACCAGAGAACGTGCAGGCTTTGAAGTTCGTGACGTTCACCCAACCCATTATGGTCGAGTGTGCCCAATTGAAACGCCTGAAGGTCCAAACATTGGTTTGATCAATTCATTATCCGTCTATGCGCGTACGAATTCTTACGGCTTCTTAGAAAGCCCATACCGCAAAGTTGTTGATGAAAAAGTCACAGAAGAAATTGAATTTTTATCTGCGATTGAAGAAGGCGATTATGTTATTGCGCAGGCAAACGCTTCATTAAATGAAGACTTAGAAATCATTGATGAATTAGTTCCTTGCCGACATAAAAATGAATTCACTTTCACGACCAAAGACAAAGTTCAGTATATGGACGTGTCACCTAAGCAAATCGTGTCAGTTGCTGCTTCATTAATTCCCTTTTTGGAACATGATGACGCTAACCGCGCATTGATGGGTTCAAACATGCAACGCCAAGCCGTTCCTACGCTTAAAGCTGAAAAGCCTTTAGTGGGTACCGGTATGGAACGTACTGTTGCTGCTGACTCAGGTGTGACTGTGGTTGCAAGACGTGGTGGTACAGTTGAATCTGTAGACGCAGGTCGTATTGTTATTCGTGTTGCTGATGATGAAACACAAGAAGGTCAAGCTGGTGTTGATATTTACAATCTCACTAAATACACCCGTTCAAACCAAAATACTTGTATTAATCAACGTCCTTTAGTCAAAACTGGCGATAGCATTACCGCTGGTGACGTTTTAGCGGATGGTCCATCCACAGATATGGGCGAGTTGGCACTGGGTCAGAACTTACTTGTCGCCTTTATGCCTTGGAATGGTTACAACTTCGAAGATTCCATCTTGATCTCTGAACGTGTGGTTCAAGAAGACAGATTTACCACCATTCATATCGAAGAATTAACTTGCGTGGCGCGTGATACTAAATTAGGGCCAGAAGAAATCACTTCTGATATTCCTAATGTGGGTGAAAGTGCGTTATCCAAGCTTGATGAATCAGGCATTGTATACATTGGTGCTGAAGTAGAATCTGGCGATATCTTGGTAGGTAAAGTGACACCAAAAGGTGAAACACAACTTACCCCAGAAGAGAAACTCTTAAGAGCAATCTTTGGTGAGAAAGCATCTGATGTAAAAGATACCTCATTGCGCGTGCCTACGGGTATGAATGGTACTGTGATCGATGTGCAAGTTTTCACACGAGATGGCGTTGAAAAAGATGCTAGAGCGCTCCAAATTGAAAAAATGGAATTTGAGCGTATCAAGAAAGACTTGGAAGATGAATTTAGAATCAGAGAAGGTGATATCTATCAACGTGTTGAAAAGATGTTACAAGGCAAGATCGCTGAAGGTGGTCCAAATGGCCTCAAATCTGGTGATAAGATCACTTTTGAGTACTTAGAAAAGCTTGAAAGACAAAGCTGGTTTGAAATTCGTCTCAAAGATGATAAAACCACGCAAAAACTTGAAGCTGCACAAGACAGAATTAAGCAATTACGCGAAGATTATGAAAAGCGTCGCGATGAAAAACGTGCGAAATTACAACAAGGTGATGATTTAGCACCTGGCGTTTTAAAGATTGCTAAAGTTTATATGGCAGTGAAAAGACGTGTTCAGCCTGGTGATAAAATGGCTGGTCGTCACGGGAACAAAGGTGTGATTTCCACTATCGTTCCTGTTGAAGACATGCCTTATCTTCAAGATGGCACACCGGTTGATATCGTTTTAAATCCATTAGGCGTTCCTTCTCGAATGAACGTTGGACAGGTATTAGAAACCCATCTTGGCTGGGCTGCAAAAGGCTTAGGCTTAAAGCTAGGCAAGATGCTAGATGAAAAACGCAAATTAGAAGATGTGCGTAAATTCTTGCAAACGATCTATAGCATTGGTGGTCAAAATAAAGTTGATTTCAATAAAATCAATGATGATGAATTGAAAGAACTGACCCATAATTTGCGCGATGGTATTCCTATGGCAACACCAGTATTTGATGGTGCCAGTGAAGCGGAAATCAAAGCGTTACTCAAAGCAGCAGATCTACCTGAAAGCGGTCAAACGATGTTGTATGACGGACGTACAGGTGAACAGTTTGATAGACCTGTTACCGTAGGTTACATGTACATGCTGAAATTGAATCACTTAGTCGATGATAAGATGCATGCACGTTCAACAGGCTCTTATAGCTTGGTAACGCAGCAACCATTGGGTGGTAAAGCACAATTCGGTGGTCAGCGCTTTGGGGAAATGGAAGTCTGGGCATTAGAAGCCTATGGTGCAGCTTATACGTTACAAGAAATGCTTACTGTCAAATCTGACGACGTGGGTGGCCGAACCAAGATGTATAAGAACATTGTGGATGGCGATCATCGTATGGAACCAGGCATGCCAGAATCTTTCAATGTATTAGTGAAAGAAATACGCTCGCTGGGAATAAACATTGAACTGGAACATGAGGCGTAAACAAAGATGAGAGATTTACTTTCTATCATTCGCCAGCAAACGAAAACGAACCATTTTGACAGGGTCGTGGTGGGGCTTGCGCCACCAGAATTGATCCTTTCATGGTCATATGGTGAAGTGAAAAAGCCTGAAACCATTAACTATCGTACTTTTAAACCAGAACGCGATGGTTTGTTCTGTGCCAAGATCTTTGGTCCAGTGAAAGATTATGAATGCTTATGTGGAAAATATAAGCGTCTCAAACATCGTGGCGTTATTTGTGAAAAATGTGGTGTTGAAGTCACCTTGGCAAAAGTGCGTCGTGAACGCATGGGCCATGTGGAATTGGCAAGTCCAGTTGCTCATATTTGGTTCTTAAAATCATTGCCTTCCAGAATTGGTTTGCTATTAGATATGACCTTGCGTGATATCGAACGTATTCTTTATTTTGAAGCCTATGTTGTTATCGATCCCGGTATGACTCCTTTAGAGAAGGGACAACTCTTATCTGAAGAAGCATATCTTGATGCTATCGAGCAATATGGTGATGAATTTGATGCGCGTATGGGCGCAGAAGCCGTTAAAGAATTGTTAAAGCGTTTGGAATTGAAAACTGAAGCGGAAACGATTCGCGAAGAAATTCCAACGACCAATTCTGAAACCAAAGGCAAAAAATTGGCCAAACGTCTCAAACTCATTGAGGCATTTTTGGATTCAGGCAATAAACCAGAATGGATGATCATGACGGTATTACCCGTCTTGCCACCTGATTTAAGACCGCTTGTACCATTAGATGGTGGACGTTTTGCAACATCTGACTTGAACGATTTATATCGTCGCGTTATCAATAGAAACAATCGATTGAAGCGCCTCTTAGATCTGAATGCTCCCGATATTATTGTGCGCAACGAAAAGCGCATGCTGCAAGAAGCGGTGGATGCATTGCTGGATAACGGTCGACGTGGTCGAGCGATTACCGGTTCTAATAAGCGTCCATTAAAATCCTTAGCAGATATGATTAAGGGTAAGCAAGGACGTTTCCGTCAGAACTTGTTAGGTAAACGTGTAGACTATTCTGGTCGTTCGGTTATCGTGGTGGGTCCTACTTTACGCCTTCATCAGTGCGGTTTGCCAAAGAAAATGGCGCTTGAGTTATTTAAGCCCTTTATTTTCAGCAAATTAGAATTACGAGGTCTCGCAACCACCATTAAAGCTGCCAAGAAAATGGTAGAACGAGAAGGTCCTGAAGTATGGGATATTCTTGAAGAAGTGATTCGCGAGCATCCCGTTCTTTTAAACCGTGCTCCAACCTTGCATAGACTTGGTATTCAGGCATTTGAACCAGTATTAATTGAAGGAAAAGCAATTCAATTGCATCCTTTAGTGTGTGCTGCTTATAACGCCGACTTTGACGGTGACCAAATGGCCGTGCATGTGCCATTGACCATTGAAGCACAATTAGAAGCCAGAGCTTTGATGATGTCGACGAATAATGTGCTTTCACCTGCAAACGGTGAACCTATTATCGTTCCATCTCAGGACGTGGTATTAGGGCTTTATTACGTTACTCGTGAACGTGTTAATGCTAAAGGCGAAGGCATGATCTTTGCTGATGTGGCCGAAGTGCATCGTGCTTACCAAGCAAAATGTGTGGATCTGCATGCCAAGATTAAAGTTCGTGTCTTGGTTGAAAATATTTTAGATCCAAATCATGAAGCAAAAATTCAATTAGTAGAATCGACGGTAGGTCGTTCTTTATTATCTGAGCTGTTACCAAAAGGTCTGCCATTTAATTTAGTCAATCAGACGTTAACCAAGAAAGCGATTTCAAGATTGATTAACAATTGCTATCGCCAGGTTGGATTAAAAGAAACGGTTATTTTTGCCGATCAATTAATGTACTTTGGATTCAGATATGCCACCATTTCTGGTTGCTCTATCGGTATCGATGATTTGGTTATTCCTAGATTAAAGAGCGGAATCGTTGACAGAGCAGAAGAAGAAGTAAAAGAAATTGAATCTCAATACGGTTCAGGCTTGGTGACCCATGGTGAACGTTACAACAAAGTAATCGATATTTGGTCACGTGCTAACGATCAAGTTGCTAAAGCGATGATGGATCAACTTTCTACAGAGAAAGTGACCAATGCTGAAGGCAAAGAAGTTTCACAAGAATCGTTTAATTCCGTCTACATGATGGCCGATTCTGGCGCCCGAGGTTCACCTGCTCAGATAAGACAGTTGGCCGGTATGCGTGGTTTGATGGCTAAGCCCGATGGCTCCATTATTGAAACCCCTATTACCGCAAACTTCCGTGAAGGCTTAAACGTATTACAGTACTTTATTTCTACTCACGGTGCGCGTAAAGGTTTGGCCGATACTGCATTAAAAACAGCGAATTCAGGTTACCTAACACGTCGACTCGTTGATGTAGCGCAAGATGTTGTAGTGACAGATACCGATTGTGGTACCACAGAAGGCTTACCCATGATGCCACACATTGAAGGTGGTGATGTGGTTGAACCTTTAAGTGAGCGCGTATTAGGTAGAACGGTTGCTGCTAACGTCATGAAGCCAGGTACCGACGAAGTGTTGGCTCCTATTGGTACATTGTTAGATGAAAAATGGGTTGATACGCTCGAAGAGCATACTGTTGATAGAGTGCTGGTTCGTTCGCCCATTACCTGTGAATCACGTCATGGTGTTTGTGCTATGTGCTACGGTCGTGACTTGGCACGTGGTCACCTAGTGAATATTGGTGAAGCCGTCGGTGTTATTGCAGCGCAATCCATTGGTGAGCCTGGAACACAGCTTACCATGCGTACCTTCCATATCGGTGGTGCGGCATCTCGTGCAACAGCTGAAAATAGCGTACTGGTGAAATCTAAAGGTCGCGTGAAGCTACATAATATTAAAATCATTAAGAACGATAGCGGTAACTACGTTACGGTATCGCGTTCTGGTGAATTGTCTGTCATCGACGAACATGGTCGTGACAGAGAAAGATATAAACTGCCATATGGTGCGGTATTAACCGTTGGTGAAGGTGATACTGTTCAAAGCGGACAAACCGTTGCGAACTGGGATCCTCATACCCACCCAATCATCACTGAAGTGGCAGGTATGATTAACTTCGTCGACATGGTCGATGGCGTTACAATGCATAGGCAAACTGATGAAGTGACCGGCTTATCCAGTATTGTAATTTCCGATGCGAAACAATACCGTTCTAGCTCAGGTAAAGAATTGCGTCCAATGTTGAAATTGGTTGATGCGCAAGGTCAAGATCTTTGTCTTGCAGGCACAAGCTTGCCAGCACATTACTTCCTTTCAGCCAATGCTATCGTGAATGTTGAAGATGGTCAGCATATTAAAGTGGGTGATGTTTTAGCACGTATCCCACAAGAAACCTCTAAAACACGCGATATCACAGGTGGTCTACCACGCGTAGCGGATCTTTTTGAAGCACGTAAGCCTAAAGAACCTGCTATCTTGGCTGAAATTTCCGGTATTGTGAGTTTCGGTAAAGAAACCAAAGGTAAAAGAAGATTGGTCATTACACCTCAAGAAGGTGGAGATGTTCACGAAGAGCTCATTCCTAAGTGGCGTCATGTAGGCGTGTTTGAGGGTGAGTATGTTGAGCGTGGTGAGGTGATCGCAGACGGTCCTAATAATCCTCATGACATTCTCCGACTTTTGGGTGTGGGTGCATTGGCGAATTACATCGTTAATGAAGTGCAAGATGTTTATCGTCTCCAGGGTGTTAATATCAACGATAAACATATTGAAGTCATCGTGCGTCAAATGTTACGTAAAGTGGTTATTTCAGATTCAGGCGATACTCGATTCCTCAAAGGCGAGCAAATGGAAGTTTATCGCGTGAATGATATGAATAAAGAAATGACAGCTCAAAACAAAATGGTAGCGCGTATCGAGCCAATGTTATTGGGTATCACCAAAGCGTCACTTGCGACAGAATCCTTTATTTCTGCGGCTTCTTTCCAAGAAACCACACGAGTTCTGACCGAAGCTGCTGTCAGTGGCAAAAAGGATGACTTGCGCGGACTCAAAGAAAACGTTATTGTTGGCCGACTTATTCCAGCAGGTACTGGGTTAGCAAGCCACCTGCAACGTCGTCGCGCTCAACAAGCGTTAATGCGTGGTGTTAAAGAAGGTGCAAAAGGTGCCGTCACCGCAAGTGAAGTTGAACAGGCGCTAAGTGAGGCTTTAAATACCTCTGCTAGCTAACTTCCTCTGATCGCCTCTCCCCATAGGGGAGAGGGTTGAGGTAAGAGTCGTGTTTTAAAGACTCTTAACCTACTTATCCCACAGGGGATAAGGGACATGAAGTGAAATAACAATGAGCTACATAGTGGGTAACGGTAGCTCTATAAAGAAACGATACTTGACATAGTGTCGGAATGACTTTAGCATCTCGCTTCCCTTAGAAGGGGAGCGGGCTGCGTTCGCCCTTATTGTTTATAAAGAATTTTGCAAATAGTTGAGGAGTTTCACACGGGTTATGGCAACGGTGAACCAATTGGTCCGTAAAGGACGTCATACGGTAACGAGAAAATCTAAGAGCCCTGCATTAATGTCGTGCCCATTGCGCCGCGGCGTTTGTACTCGGGTGTATACCGTCACCCCTAAAAAACCAAACTCTGCATTACGTAAAGTATGCCGGGTAAAGCTTACCAATGGTTATGAAGTTACCGCTTATATCGGCGGTGAAGGTCATAACTTGCAAGAACACTCTGTCGTATTAATTCGCGGCGGCCGTGTAAAAGACTTACCAGGTGTGCGTTATCACGTTGTACGAGGTAGCTTGGATACATCAGGTGTGGCTAAACGTATGCAAGGTCGTTCCAAGTATGGTACGAAGCGCCCAAAGGCAGCTGCTTAACAAAATAATGTGCTTGTAGGAATCTAGTGTTATGCCAAGAAGAAGAGTTGTCACAAAGCGTAAACCGTTACCCGATCCAATATTTGGTAGCGAATTAGTCGCTAAATTTATTAATCACATTATGTGCGATGGAAAGAAATCTATTGCTGAAAAAAGTGTGTATGGCGCATTCGAAATTATTCGCCTACGCGGCAAAGATCCTATCGAAGTCTTCAAAAGAGCCATGGACAATGTTCGCCCTGCGGTCGAAGTAAAATCACGTCGCGTCGGTGGTGCAACCTATCAAATTCCTGTTGAAGTGAGACCTTCTCGCGCAACTGCATTAGCAATGCGCTGGTTAGTTGAGTTTTCACGTAAGCGCAGTGAAAAAGGGATGGTTCAACGTTTAGCTGGCGAAATCGTGGATGCTGCTGATGAAGATGGTGGCGGTCGTGGTAAAGGCGGTGCTGTGAAGAAGCGCGAAGACGTGCATCGCATGGCAGAAGCAAACAAAGCATTTTCACATTTTCGTTGGTAAGGGTAGGAGCAAACAGCCGTGTCACGTAAAACGCCGCTGCATAGAGTACGCAACATTGGCATCATGGCACACATTGATGCCGGAAAAACGACTGCTACTGAACGAATTTTGTTCTATACCGGTGTTTCTCACAAAATTGGTGAAGTTCATGATGGTGCTGCTGTCATGGATTACATGGAACAAGAACAAGAAAGAGGTATTACCATTACTTCCGCTGCTACCACCTGTTTTTGGAAAGGTATGGCGCAAGAAATGGAAGAGCATCGTATCAATATCATTGATACCCCCGGACACGTTGACTTTACCATTGAAGTAGAGCGTTCATTGCGCGTACTTGATGGTGCTGTGGGTGTGTTTTGCGCAGTGAGTGGTGTTGAACCACAATCCGAAACTGTTTGGCGTCAAGCAAATAAATATCATGTTCCCCGTCTTGCTTTCGTTAATAAGATGGACAGAGCTGGAGCGAACTTTTTACGAGTTGTGAAACAAATTCGTGAACGTCTTGGTGCAAATGCTGTGCCAATTCAAATGAGCATCGGCGCAGAAGAGAAATTTGAAGGCGTCGTTGATTTAATCAAAATGAAAGCGATTATGTGGGATGATTCCACACAAGGTACGCGTTTCGAAGAGCAAGATATTCCAGCGGATATACTTGAGCTTTGCAAAGAAATGCGTGAAACCATGGTGGAAGCAGCTGCTGAAGCAAATGAAGAATTGATGGAAAAATATCTTGAAGAAGGTGATTTATCCATTGATGAAATTCGTAAAGGGCTTCGCATCAGAACCATTAAAAATGAAATTGTTCCTGTGTTGTCTGGATCTGCATTTAAGAACAAAGGCGTACAAGCAGTATTGGACGCAGTTGTTTATTATTTACCTGCGCCAGATGACGTTCCTGATGTAACAGGTATGGAAGATGAGACTTCTAAGAAAGAAATTTCACGCGCACCGAAAGATGACGCACCATTTTCTGCCTTAGCATTTAAGATCTTAAACGATCCGTACGTTGGAACCTTGACCTTCTTCCGTGTTTATTCAGGAACCTTAGAAGCAGGCACAACAGTACAAAATACGATTAAAGATAAGAAAGAACGTTTTGGCCGTATCTTGCAAATGCATGCAAACGACCGTGTAGAAATTAAAGAAGTGCGTGCAGGTGATATTGCGGCGGTTGTGGGTCTTAAAAATACCACAACAGGTGATACGCTTTGTGATCCAGAAAAACCAATTATTTTGGAAAAAATGATTTTCCCAGAACCGGTTATTTCTGTTGCGATTGAACCTAAGACAAAAGCTGACCAAGAAAAAATGGGTATCGCATTAAGCAGATTGTCGAAAGAAGATCCTTCAATGCGGGTATTCACTGATGAAGAATCAGGACAAACAATTTTGGCAGGCCAAGGTGAACTTCATCTTGAAATTTTAGTCGACAGAATGAAACGCGAATTCTCTGTTGAGGCGAATGTTGGTAGTCCGCAGGTTAATTACCGCGAAACGATTACTGCGCAAGTTGAGCAAGAAGGCAAATTTGTTCGCCAATCAGGTGGTCGTGGTCAATATGGTCACGTTTGGATCCGTATCGAGCCACGTGAACCAGGTGCAGGCTACGAATTTGTGGATGAAATTAAAGGCGGCGCCATTCCTAAAGAATATATCCCTGCGGTTAACAAGGGGATTATTGAGCAAATGCAAAATGGTGTTATCGCTGGATTCCCTGTTGTCGATGTGAAGGTTTCATTATTTGATGGTTCCTTCCACGAAGTAGACTCAAGCGAAATGGCATTCAAAATTGCAGGTTCGATGGGCTTTAAAGAGGGTGCTCTTAAAGCTAAGCCAAAATTACTAGAACCAATCATGAGTGTTGAGGTGGTAACACCTGAAGACTATATGGGCGATGTCATGGGCGATTTGAATCGTCGTCGTGGTATTTTGCAAGGCATGGATGAAACCCCTGCGGGTAAAACAGTTTCCGCATTGGTACCTTTGTCAGAAATGTTTGGATATGCCACGCAATTACGTTCAATGTCGCAAGGGCGTGCAACCTATACCATGGAATTTAAGAAATATGCTGAGGCACCAGCAAACGTAGCAGAGCAAGTGGTGAGTAAGCAGCGGGGATAATGCAATGTCAACAAGTACGAAAACTCAGATAATACGAATTCGTTTAAAAGCGTTTGATCATAAGCTGATTGATAAATCAGCAAAAGAAATTGTTGAAACGGCAAAAAGAACTGGCGCTCAAGTCCGTGGGCCAGTGCCAATGCCAACTCACAAAGAGCGGTTTACAATTTTAACTTCACCTCATGTGGATGCTACCACTGCACGTGATCAGTTAGAGATCCGCACACATAATCGCTTGGTTATCATCGCTGAACCTACTGATAAAACTGTAGATGCATTGATGAAACTCGATCTTGCTGCAGGTGTCGACGTACAGATTGCAGTTAGCTAGAAAGCCTCGAAAACTCGTTAGGGTGAGGGGTAAAAGAATGAACGGAGCAAAAGATGGCAATTGGTTTGATTGGTCGTAAATTAGGAATGTCTCGGGTGTTTACTGAGACAGGGAATACCATCCCGGTAACGGTGATTGAGGTGTTGCCCAATCGTATTACCCAAATTAAATCCCTTGAAAAAGAAAAAGAGGGATATCAGGCAATTCAGATTACTACAGGAACTCGTCGTGCATCACGTGTGAGCAAACCAGCCGCTGGGCATTTTGCAAAAGCGGGCGTTGAAGCAGGAAGAGGACTTTGGGAATTTAGGCTTGAAGAAAGTGAATTAAAAGATTTTGCTGTTGGCCAAGAAATTACTGTCGATAGATTCGAAGTTGGTCAAAAAGTAGATGTGACAGGGATTTCAAAGGGTAAAGGTTTTCAAGGTGCGGTAAAACGCCACAACTTTAGAACACAAGATGCAACGCATGGTAATTCCCGTTCTCATCGTGCACCAGGCTCGATTGGTCAAAACCAAACACCTGGCCGCGTATTCAAAGGGAAGAAAATGGCCGGTCATATGGGTTCTAAGCGTTGTACCACTCAAAATATTGAAGTTGTGCGCGTGGATAAAGATCGTCAGTTATTACTAGTGCGTGGTGCGGTTCCCGGATGCCCTGGCGGTGATGTCATCGTTAAGTTATCTGTGAAAGCGTCTAAAGTACTAGATGCTGCGACAGCCTAGAAGGAGGGTAGAATGAAGCTTGCATTAGCCATTGCCAATGGTGGCACAAACAATATCGAAGTTTCAGACGCTGCCTTCGGTCGTGAATATAACGAAGCATTAGTGCACCAAGTTGTTGTTGCATTGATGAATGGTGCGCGTGCTGGAACAAAACAGCAAAAGACTAGAGCAGAAGTTCGCGGAGGCGGTGCTAAGCCTTGGCGTCAAAAGGGAACAGGTCGCGCCCGTGCGGGAACGATTCGAAGCCCATTATGGCGTAAAGGTGGTGTGATATTCGCAGCTCGTCCACGTGATCATAGCCAAAAAGTTAATAAGAAAATGTATCGTGGCGCAATGAGTTCCATATTATCTGAACTTATTCGTCAAAATAGGTTGAGAGTCGTTAATGATTTTATTATTGACCAACCTAAAACCAAATCTTTGGTTGGAAGACTGAAAGAGCTTAATTTAGAGAGAGTATTGATCGTCGTTGATCAATTGGATGAAAACCTTTATTTATCTGCGCGTAATGTTCCGAATGTTGCCGTCAGAGAAGCAAGTGGTGTGAATCCTGTACAGCTCCTTAAATTTGATAACGTGTTAATTACCGTGGATGCGCTAAGAAAACTTGAGGAGGTGCTACGGTGAAATTGATTACTTTAGCAAATGTGTTAATAGCACCATTGGTTTCAGAAAAAGCAACAAGATCAGGTGATCGTGAAAATTCCGTTGCTTTTTGGGTAAACCCTAAGGCTTCAAAAGTAGATATTAAAAAAGCCGTTGAAGCATTTTTCCCCAATGTAAAAGTGGAATCTGTGAGAACGTTGGTAAAAGGGCGTAGTAAGGTTCGTTTTGGTCAAGTTGAAGGCATGACCAAGAGAAAGAAAAAGGCTTACGTTACTTTAGCGCAAGGTCATCAGATCAACTTTGCAGAGTTTGAAGGTTAAGGGATGGAATATGGCAATTATTGAATTAAAGCCAACCTCGCCAGGCCAACGTTTTAAAATCAACATTAAAACGCCAGGTTTGTATAAAGGGCGTCCGGTAAAGAGCTTAACGAACAAAAAGAATCGTACCTGTGGTCGTAATGACATTGGTAGAGTGACAGTTGATCATCGTGGAGGTGGTCATAAACGTCGCTTAAGAGAAATTGATTTTAAGCGTAATAAAGATGGTATTCCTGCTCGTGTAGAACGAATTGAATATGATCCTAACCGTAGTGCAAACATTGCATTATTGGTTTACGCAGATGGTGAAAGACGTTACATCATTGCACCAAAAGGCTTAAATGTTGGTGCGAAAGTTGAATCTGGTGTGAACGTGCCAATTTTGGTTGGAAATTGCTCACCCATGACCAATATTCCTGTCGGTGCGACGATCCATTGTTTGGAACTAAGACCAGGCAAGGGCGCACAAATGGCAAGAAGTGCTGGGGCTTATGCGCAATTACTTGCTAGAGAAGGCGATTACGCAACGGTACGGTTACGTTCCGGTGAAATGCGTAAAATTTTAGCGCAATGCCGTGCTGTTATCGGTGAAGTCGGCAATGACGAGCATAACTTAAGAGTGATTGGTAAAGCAGGTGCGCAACGGTGGCGTGGTATACGTCCTACCGTACGAGGCGTTGCGAAGAATCCTGTTGATCATCCATTGGGTGGTGGTGAAGGTCGTACCTCTGGTGGTCGTCCTCCATGTAATAAAAATGGTAAACCAGAAGGCAAGAAAACAAGAAACCGTCGTAAGGTATCTAGTCGGTTTATTATTCGCCGACGTGGTCAAAAGAAGAGTGAAAGGGGTTAATCGGTGGCACGTTCATTAAAAAAAGGCCCGTATTGTAGTCCAAAGCTACTAAAAAAGGTCATCAAAACACGTCAAGGGGCAGGTGGTCGCGGACGCGTTGTCGTTCAGACTTGGTCTCGTCGTAGCACCATTGTTCCAGAATTTGTTGGAGCAACATTAATGGTCAATAACGGCAAGATCTTTGTGCCTGTCTTGGTAACTGAAAATATGGTTGGCCACAAGCTTGGTGAATTTGCACCTACGCGTACCTTCCGTGGCCACTCAGGTGACAAGAAGACAGCAGCTCCTGCAAAATCTGCACCAGCTAAGGGGTAAAAGATGGAAGTGTCGGCGACATTAAGAAACGCTGGTATGTCAGCGCAAAAAGCGCGCTTAGTAGCAAATGAAATTCGTGGCAAAGCGGTTGAAAAAGCCGTGGAACAACTGACATTTATTCGCAAGAAAGCCGCTAAATTGATGAAAAAATTACTTGAGTCAGCAATTGCGAATGCAGAGCATAACCAAGGTGCTGATATCGACGAGTTAAAAGTAGCGACCATTCAAGTCGATGAGGCTCCGTCGTTAAAACGTTTTAAAGCGCGTGCAAAGGGTCGAGGCAATCGCATTGTTAAACGCCGTTGTCACATCAAAATTGTGGTGTCAGATATTGAAGGCATAGAGAGGGCGTAATGGGTCAAAAAGTTCATCCTACTGGCATTCGGTTAGGCATCATTGAGACGCATCGTTCGATGTGGTATGCCAACAAAAAGCATTATTCCAATTTGCTGCTTAGCGATTTGCAAACAAGAGAATACTTGAGAAAGAAATTGCAAAACGCTTTTGTAAGCCGTATTCAGATTGAGCGTCCTGCGCGCAATGCTCGAATCACGATTCATACCGCACGACCAGGTGTTGTGATTGGTAAAAAAGGTGAAGACATTGAGCAATTGAGACAAAAAGTATCATCGCTCATGGGCGTGCCGGTGCATATTAATATTGAAGAAATACGCCGTCCTGAATTAGATGCCTATCTTGTTGCTGAAAGCGTAGCTCAGCAGTTAGAGCGACGAGTTATGTTTCGTCGTGCAATGAAAAGAGCAGTAAGTAATGCATTACGTTTTGGCGCCAAAGGGGTCAAGATTTGTGTTGCTGGCCGATTAGGCGGTGCAGAAATTGCTCGTACTGAATGGTATCGTGAAGGCCGTGTGCCATTACATACTTTCCGTGCAGACATTGATTATGCAACTGCAATTGCAAAAACCACCTACGGAATCATTGGGGTGAAAGTCTGGATTTTCAAAGGTGAAATCTTTGATAAAGACCAAGCTGCCGGAAGTCAAACCACAGCTAATGTGGAACAGCAGTAGAGGACATCATGTTACAGCCGAAACGTACCAAATATCGAAAACAACAAAAAGGGCGCAACCGCGGCCTAGCTATACGGGGCAGTAAAGTCAGCTTTGGTGACTTTGGTTTGAAAGCCGTTGATAGAGCGCCAATTACGTCAAGACAAATTGAAGCGGCTCGTCGTGCGATGAACCGTTATATTAAGCGTGGTGGTAAAATCTGGATCCGTATTTTTCCTGACAAGCCAATTACCAAAAAGCCTCTGGAAGTTAGACAGGGTAAAGGTAAAGGTAACGTCGAATATTGGGTTGCTTTAGTGCAGCCTGGAAAAGTGCTTTATGAAATTCAAGGTGTGACCAGAGAAATTGCACAAGAAGCTTTTAAATTAGCTGCTGCAAAACTTCCGGTGAAAACCGAATTTGTTGAACGAGTGGTGATGTAATGAAAACAACCGAATTGCGACAACAAAATAAATCGACGTTAAAAACAACGTTAGATGAATTGGCGAAAAAGCAATTTAAATTGAAAATGCAGCTTGGTAGTGGTCAACTCGCCGCGAATCACCAAATACGTCAAGTACGTCGTGATATTGCGCGTGTGAAAACCATCATGACTGAAATGGATAAAGGGGAGTAGCGAATGAGTACTACAGAAAATGTTTCGCGTACTCTCATGGGTCGGGTTATCAGCGATAAGCGTGAAGCAACCCGTACTGTAGAAGTGCAATGGTCAAGACGTCATGCACGCTATGGCAAAGTCATGAAAGGCAGAACAAAATTGCATGTTCATGATCCCAAACATGAGAGCAAGTTGGGTGACTTGGTTGAAATAAAAGAAGTAAGACCAATATCCAAAACAAAAACGTGGCAACTAGTAAGTGTATTAGAAAGAGCGGAATAGTGTTTGCTGAATCCAAGTTGCATGGAGAGTAAACGTTTTATTTAGCCATCAGCAGTGGTATTATACTCGACCTTTTGTCGAGCCCTGCTGTTAGTGAATTAGCGAATTTAAGCGGAGAGTATCATGATTCAGATGCAAACGGTTCTTGACGTGGCAGATAATAGCGGCGCCCGTCGAGTGATGTGCATCAAAGTCCTTGGGGGCTCTAAGCGTCGGTATGCTGGAATTGGTGATGTCATTCGAGTCACTGTTAAAGAAGCTATCCCACGCGGAAAAGTTAAAAAAGGCGATGTATTATTAGCGGTTGTCGTTCGCACAAGAAAAGGCGTACGTCGTGATGATGGGTCACTCATTCGATTTGATGGTAATGCGGCAGTATTATTAAACGCGCAAAACCAACCCATTGGGACCCGTATCTTTGGGCCAGTGACGCGTGAGCTACGTAATAATTATATGAAAATTATTTCTCTGGCACCTGAAGTGCTTTAACAGTTGAGAGACTAACCATGCGTAAGATACGAAAGGGCGATAAAGTAAAAGTTATTTCAGGTAAAGATAAGGGTCGTGTCGGGACCATACTGAAAGTAGTAGCTGAAGCGACAGGTTTGTCGGTAGTGGTTGAAGGCATCAATGTTAAAAAGAAACATGTGAAGCCAAATCCACAGCGTGAACAGCCAGGTGGCATTATCCCAAGAGAAGCTGCTATACCGGCTTGTAAGGTAGCGTTATTAGATCCAACCACGAATAAGCCAAGTCGAGTTGGTGTAAAGTTGTTGGCTGACGGCAAAAAGGTAAGAGTTTTCAAGTCCTCCGGTGAGGTGGTTGATGTCTAAGCGCAAAAGTGCCAAAAGTGAAGCAGATTCAAAAGATTTGCCACGTTTAAAAAAGCATTTCAGAGAGAAAGTAATTTCTTCTCTTCAGAAGCAGTTTAATTATGACAATGCGATGCAAGTGCCAAGAATTCAAAAAATCACTCTTAATATGGGTGTTGGGGCTGCTGCAGACGATAAGAAAATCATTAAAGCTGCTCAAGATAATTTAACGCAAATTGCTGGGCAAAAAGCGGTTATTACCCTTGCTCGCAAATCAGTTGCAGGATTTAAGATACGTGAAGGCTGGCCAATTGGCTGTAAAGTGACTTTACGTGGCGACAGAATGTATGAGTTTTTAGATCGGCTAATCAGTATTGCGTTACCTCGTGTACGTGACTTTCGTGGTTTGAACCCACGTTCATTTGATTCACGTGGCAATTACAGCCTTGGTTTGAAAGAACAAATTACATTTCCTGAAATTGATTATAACCAAGTCGATACTATTCGTGGTTTAGATATTACTATCACCACCAGTGCGACAAATGATTCTGAGGCTTTAGCTTTATTGAAAGCCTTTAATTTTCCGTTTCGTGAAAGCAAAACTGCTGAGGTAAAAAGCAATGGCTAGTAAGCGCATGATTCGCCGGGAGAAGAAACGAGTTTCCCTGCAAAGACACAAAGAAAAGCGCCAAGTGCTACGTGCACAATTAAATGATCCAAGCTTGGACATTGACGCTAAATTCGAAGTGTTAGCAAAGTTAGAAAAAATGCCCCGGGATTCTAGCAAAGTGCGCCTTACAAAGCGTTGTAACCTGACGGGTAGAGCTCACGGTGTTTACCGTAAATTTGGGCTGTGCCGTAATGAACTTCGTCGTCGTATGATGGTGGGTGAAGTTCCAGGTTTAGTGATGGCCAGCTGGTAAGATGAGGAATAAACAATGAGTATGTCGGATCCAATAGCGGATATGTTGACTCGAATTCGTAATGCGCAATCTGCAAAACATGCAGTTGTGGCAATTCCCTCTTCAAAGGTGAAGATTGCTATTGCTAAAGTATTACAAGATGAAGGGTATATAGCAGGATTTGAAGTCGATAATAATGACAACAAACCAATGCTTATCATTACATTGAAATATTTTAATAACAAACCTGTGATAGAAATGATTAGACGCATTTCACGTCCTGGCTTGCGTAAATATACAAATGCTAAAGATATGCCAGAAGTAATGGACAAATTGGGAGTTGCGATTGTGTCGACTTCTCAAGGCGTTATGACAGGTCGTGCGGCAGTTGCCGCTGGGCAGGGTGGCGAAATCCTGTGTTACGTAGCGTAAGGGTGGAATATGTCGTCAAGAGTTGCAAGAAAACCGATTGAAGTTCCAAGTGGTGTTAACATTAGCATCCAAGGCGCAATCGTCGCTATCAAAGGTGCCAAGGGCGAACTTGTCCTGGAAATTCCTGAAGCAGTTGCTGTTAAATTTGAAGATAAACAGCTTCAAATTTCAACAAAAGACGGTTTTGTGAAAGCTGATGCTATCGCTGGAACGATTAGAGCAATATTAAATAATAATGTGATTGGCGTAACCAACGGTTTCAGTAAGAAATTAACGTTAGTTGGCGTGGGTTATCGTGCACAAGTTGCCAAAGCAAAAGATGGCCGATCCACATTAAATCTTACTTTAGGTTTATCACATCCAGTTGTGTATGTAGCGCCAAAGGGTGTTGACTTAGCTTCAGCAACCGTGACTGAAATTGAAGTAACCGGTTTGGATAGACAACTGGTCGGTCAAGTTGCTGCAGACATTCGTGGTATTTGTGGTGGCTTGCGTAAACCTGAACCTTATAAAGGTAAAGGCATACGTTATTCTGATGAAGTTATTATTTTGAAAGAAACCAAGAAGAAATAGGGTTTAAGAGTATGAATAAAAAACGCAATTCGCGTTTTAAACGGGCAAGCCGTGCGCGAGAACACATTAAGTGCTTAGGTCGAGAAACTGAAATAGCACGTTTATGTGTTAATCGCTCGGCAAGACACATCTATGCTCAAGTCATTGCGCCAGAAGGTGGCAAGATTTTGGCATGTGCATCAAGTCTTGAAAAAACAATTAGAGATGCACACGGTGGCGAAATAACAAAAACTGATTTGGCGAAGCAAGTAGGCAAGTTAATTGCTGAACGTGCTAAGCAAGTTGGGGTGAGTGCAGTTGCTTCCGATCGCTCAGGGTATAAATACCATGGACGAGTTGCAGCATTAGTACAATCAGCGCGCGAACATGGCTTAGTGGTTTAGGACGGGCAACATGGCATCAAAGCATCAGCAAGACCAAAAAGAGCAAAAGACTGAAGGTCAATACGAAGAAAAGTTAATTGAAGTAAGAAGAACTGCAAAGGTAGTGAAAGGGGGCCGTATATTTGGCTTCTCAGCGCTCACTGTTGTAGGTAATGGTAATGGCCGTGTTGGCATCGGTCGCGGTAAAGCGCGTGAAGTGCCGGAAGCTATTCGCAAAGCGATGGAAAATGCTCGTCGTAATTTGGTAGAAATACCAATGGTTGGCAATACCTTGCATCATACTGTTGAATCTTCACATGGCGCTTCAAAAATATTTATGAAGCCTGCTTCTGAAGGTACAGGTATTATTGCCGGTGGTGCAATGCGCGCTATTTTCGAAGTAGCTGGCATTCACAACATTCTTGCTAAATGCTATGGCTCAACAAACCCAGTGAATGTTGTGCGTGCGACCATGAAAGGTTTAGCAAATTCACATTCGCCACAAGCGATTGCTGATAAACGTGGAAAATCACTAGAAGAAATTATGGGTGATGCCAATGCCTAAGAAAGCTGCAACCTCATCTAAATCGAACAAGAAATTGTCGGTGACTTTGGTTAAAAGCCTCAGTAAACGTCTTCCTAATCACTTGGCGAATGTCAAAGGATTAGGTTTGAAACGTATTCATCAAACAGTTCAAGTAATCGATACACCTGAAAACAGAGGTATGATTAATCGCATTCATTATTTGGTGAAGGTTGAACAAGTAAAATGAAACTTAATACGATTAAACCAGCAACAGGCTCTAAACCTGTTGGAAAACGCTTAGGTCGTGGTCCAGGCAGTGGCTTGGGCAAAACTTGCGGTAAAGGTCATAAAGGTCAAAAAGCACGCGCTGGTGGCTACCATAAAGTTGGATTTGAAGGCGGTCAAATGCCACTTCAACGCCGTTTGCCTAAAGTAGGTTTTAGATCTCGTGTATCTTTATGCACGCAAGAAATTCGCTTAAGCGAATTGAACAAATTAAAAGAAGCTAGCGTCTCATTGCAAACATTGCGTGAAGCTGGATTGATCACAAGCAATATCAAGTTTGTGAAAATTGTTTTAAGTGGCGATCTTAAAAACGCTGTGACTGTTTCTTCTGGTGTCAAAATCACCGCAGGGGCAAAGAAAGCAATTATTGCCGCTGGCGGCAAAGTTGAGGCTTAAAGCATGACCATAGCAGGGCAGCGTAACGCGTTTGGTGGGTTGGCAGAACTCAAGCAACGATTGTTGTTTGTACTTTTTGGACTCATAGTGTTTCGTATTGGCGCGCATATACCTGTGCCAGGTATTGATGCTGCGCGCCTTGCTGATATTTTTAAAAATAGCCAAAACAATATTATTGGGATGGCGAATGTTTTCTCAGGTGGCGCATTAACGCGTTTATCTATTTTTGCTCTTGGAATTATGCCTTACATTTCTGCCTCTATTATTATGCAGTTAATGACAGTGGTATCCCCTCAATTAGAACAATTGAAAAAGGAAGGGGAGCTGGGGCGACGTAAGATTACTCAATATACGCGAATTGGAACCTTGTTCTTAGCAACTTTCCAAGCGATTGGGATGAGCAAATTTTTGGCAAGCTCAGGTACGGCTTTACAACTGGGGCCAATATTTTATGTTACGACAGTCGTAACGCTAGTCACTGGAACGATGTTTTTAATGTGGCTAGGTGAAAAGATTACCGAGCGAGGCGTGGGAAATGGTATTTCACTTATTATTTTCGCTGGTATTGCTTCAGGATTACCAAAAGCAATAGGCAGCACTTTAGAGCAAGTGCGCCAGGATTTGATGAATCCGATTGCTTTAATTTTCTTGGTATTGGTTCTTTTAGCGATTACAGCATTTGTTGTCTTTGTCGAAAGAGGTCAAAGACGTATCACGGTTAATTATGCAAAAAGACAGCAAGGGCGTAAGATTTACGCGGCTCAACAAAGCCACTTGCCCTTAAAAATTAATATGTCAGGAGTGATTCCGCCAATATTTGCTTCGAGCTTAATTTTGTTCCCGGCTTCAATAAGTCAATGGTTTGGACAATCTAATTCTTCGTGGATAACAGAAATTGGTTTGGCGTTATCGCCAGGACAGCCACTTTATATTTTATTGTTTAGTAGTGGTATCGTCTTTTTCTGTTTTTTCTATACCGCGTTGGTGTTTAATCCACGTGAGACAGCAGATAATTTAAAGCGTTCTGGAGCCTTCATTCCTGGTATTAGGCCGGGTGAGCAGACCGCAACTTATATAGACAAAGTCATGACGCGGTTAACATTAGCAGGGGCAATTTATATTACAGCGGTTTCGATTTTGCCTGAATTTTTAGTATTGGCATGGAAAGTTCCCTTTTATTTTGGGGGTACCTCCTTACTAATTATCGTTGTCGTGATAATGGATTTCATTGCCCAAATTCAAGCGCACTTGATGTCCCAACAATATGAGTCGCTAATGAAGAAGGCTAACTTAAAAGGGCGCGACGGTGGTCCAGGCGGATTTGGTTTATTGAGGTAAGCGTTATGAAAGTACGAGCTTCGATTCGTAAAATGTGTAAAAGTTGCGTGATTGTGAGTAGAACAAAGCGTAATAAAAAGTGTTTGTTCGTGATTTGCAAAACAAATCCACGCCATAAACAAAGGCAAGGGTAAGTTAACGCCTTTAAAATGCGTTGATTTTTGGGTTAAGGTGCAGTAGTCTGTTGCGTCTACATGCGCCAGGGTGATTTAGGAGCGTTTGATGTCTGCCGTTCGAATACAGAATGTCCCATTGGAGCCAAATAAGCATATTCGTGTTGCTTTACAAAGCGTATACGGTATTGGCAATCCCCGCGCCATTCAGATTTGTGAAAAGGTTGGGATCGCAGGAACAACCAAAGTAAAAGATTTAGATGATGAAGCGGTACGTAAGATACAAGAAGTTGTAGCTACATACTCAACTGAAGGTGATTTGAGACGTGAAGTCTCGATGAGAATTAAGCGCCTACGTGATATTGGTTGCTATCGTGGAAAACGTCATCGTGCTGGCTTGCCATGCCGAGGACAAAGAACCCGAACCAATGCGCGTACACGCAAAGGCCCTCGTGGCAATAGAATAAGTAAAGATGCTAAGAAAGATTAGTTGATCATTAGTTGGGCTAAAAAATGGTAGAAACCAATCAGGTAGTAGAAGAAGAAACCACCTCCGGGCAAGGAGGGGCTGCTGGCACAGGTAGTGGCTCAGTCACTGGTGGTGCTGCAGGTAAAGGTCAAGGTCGTCTTAAGAAGAAGACCAAGAGAGTGATCAGCGACGTGATTGTTCACGTTTATGCATCATTCAATAATACTTTGATTAACGTGACTGATGTTAAGGGTAATACCTTGGCATGGGCTACAGCCGGTGGTTGTGGCTTTAGGGGATCACGTAAAAGTACACCGTTTGCAGGACAGGTAGCCGCAGGTAAAGCCATTCAAAAGGCAAGAGAACTGTATGGCGCTGAATCTGCTGAAGTGCGGATTTATGGTCCAGGACCAGGTCGTGATGCTTCTGTGCGTGCTGTGCGTGATGTTGTGCAAATTACAGCAATTTTTGATGTAACAGGCATTCCATTTAATGGTTGTCGTGCCCCTAAGGCGCGTCGAGTATAAATTTAAGGGTTGGGTGAGAATTACTATGGCGAGATATACCGGACCAACGTGTGTATTATCCCGGCGATATGCTAAAGATCTTGAGTTTAAGACACGTGATCTAGAATCAAAATGTAAAATACATACTCGTCCAGGGCAACATGGTCAAGCTCGTAGAAGGGAAACTAACTACGGTTTACAGTTGAATGAAAAGCAAGCATTGAAATTCAAATATTGCTTACTGGAAAGACAATTTAGAAATATGTACAAAGCCGCTGCCAAAAGTAAGGCTGCGACTGGTGTGTTATTATTACAAATGCTTGAATCCAGACTTGATAATGTTGTATTTCGTTTAGGCTTTGCCGTAACGAGAAATGAAGCGCGTCAGCTGGTGACTCATAAAGCCATCCTTGTGAATGGTAAGGGCGTAAACATCCCTTCATATCAAGTTAAACCAGGCGATAAAATTAGTATTCGTGAACGTTCGCGTGAACAAGTACGTATTATTGATGCTTTGAAACAAGCAGAAGATAAAGGCTGGGCTGACTGGGTAGAAGTGGACGCTAAAGGTATGACTGGAGAATATAAGCGGGTACCTGATCGTGATGAGTTGCCCTCTGATATTAATGAACAGTTAGTTGTTGAGCTCTACTCAAAGTAATCCCAAGCGGAGGAAGGTTGCATGCAACGTGCGGTGGCAGAATTTTTAAAACCCCGATCTATTACAGTCCAAGACAGAGGACACAATCAAGCCAGGGTCACCTTGGAGCCATTGGAACGTGGATTTGGCCATACCTTGGGAAATGCTTTGCGTCGCATTTTGCTTTCAAGTATGCCCGGCTGCGCTGTGGTCAAAACCAAAATCGAAGGCGTGTTGCATGAATACACGACTATCGAAGGTGTACAAGAAGATGTGATTGAGATCCTTCTTAATCTTAAAGGCATTGCTTTTAAGATGTTAGGGGAAACAAGAAATGAAGTTGAATTGCGCTTAGAAAAAACAGGCATGGGCCCTGTGACTGCTGGCGATATTCAACTTGATTCCAATATTGAAGTTGCAAATCCTGATCATGTGATTGCAAACATTACCACGCCTCAAGGCAAAATAAGCATGGGCTTATCGGTGGTTCGCGGTCGTGGTTATGAACCTGTTACTATTCGCAAAACAGCGGAAATTCAAGAAGCAGCAGCGATTGGTCATTTACAATTAGATGCTTCTTTTAGCCCTGTGCGTAGAGTTACCTACACCGTCGAAAGAGCGCGTGTAGAAAACAGAACTGACTTGGATAAGTTGATCATTGATATTGAAACCAATGGTACGCTTGATCCTGAAGAAGCCATCCGTCGCTCTGCGACTATTTTGGCAGAACAACTTTCTGTATTTGTGGACTTAAAAGGTCAAGAAAGACCAACTGAAGCGAAGAAAGAAGTAGGTATTGATCCTATCCTTTTGCGCCCTGTTGATGAACTTGAATTGACAGTACGTTCTGCAAATTGCTTGAAAGCTGAAAATATTTATTACATTGGTGATTTAATTCAACGCACCGAAATGGAGTTGTTGAAAACACCTAACCTTGGCAAAAAATCTTTGACTGAAATCAAAGATGTGTTGGCTGCTAAAGGTTTATCCCTTGGAATGAAATTAGAGGGATGGCCACCAGCAGGCTTAGAAAAGAAAGAAAACACGACGACTAATTAGGAAGTTATTGATGCGTCACCAAAAATCGGGTCGTAAATTAAATCGCAACAGTAGTCACCGTAAGGCTATGTTTCAAAATATGGCAGTCTCTTTGTTGCGTCATGGTCTTATCAAAACCACGTTACCTAAAGCTAAGTCTTTGCGTTCAGTGGTTGAACCTTTAATCACATTGGCAAAAGTGGACAGCCACGCCAATCGTCGCTTAGCGTATAATCGCTTAAGAGACAGAGAAGTGGTTGGTAAGCTTTTTGATGAAATCGGGCCAAGCAATATCACCAGACCAGGTGGTTATGTGCGTGTTCTGAAATGTGGTTTTAGACCTGGCGACAATGCACCTGTAGCAATTGTTGAATTAGTTGAACGTCAAGTAGCAGCTGCAGCAGAGTAGTTCTATCTTCTTATGTTGGGGCACACTTCGCGTGTGCCCCTTTCACAGATTCAAATCAATTTATTTATTGCGACGTTTTACAGAAGCTGATTGAGATTGATCAGCAATGGTAACGGGCGCAGCATTATCGCGATTATTATTTCTTTGTGAAAACAAAAGGTATGTGCCGCCTTCAATTACTTTAGAGCCAGCATATTCAATGCCATCTACAATGTAGTTTGAAAGAGTAAGGCCAACTATTGGCATGACCATTGGGCCATAATCTAAAGCATAGTCAATCATGCGTGTTTCATTGTGATACCACTGTGCCGATCCGATGGGATCCCACAGAGGAGAAGGTGCGCTTCCATAGACATAAGGAAACACAGTTTCTGCGGTGGCACGTGCAATAGATTGGCTAAAGTAAAAAAATGCATAATTAATGGCGATAGAGCCCACTCGCTTGAGAACATCACGCACATTGGCTGTGCTGCTATTCCAGCTATGATAGTTTGAATATAAAATATAAGCTGACGTGAGACCTACTGGATTACTAGCTACCGCTTTGAAAAAGTCTCCGGCTAGTGTATTTACAAAACTTAACATAACATCCTCTACTTATGAATTAATTTTGAGAGTTGATGCTGCTTGCTCAGGTAGATTGACAACCTCATGAGCTAACTGTTGTAAGCGTGCACTTGCTTGTTCTTGCATAACTTTTACACGCGTAGAAGCTTGTTCCTTAATGAGAGCCAAAGTTGCCCCTTGTTCGCCTAGGGCAAGAGTTGATGTGGCGGGAATGCTTATTTCAATGGGTCGGCCACTGCCATCAACAGGAACCATCACACAAGGTGCTAGTTGGTCATCGGGAATGTTATAAGCAACGCGATAATCAACATATTTGATTTTTTCGAGATTGCTTAATTGAGCTGCAGGTACTTGAAATTGATCTCTTTTATCTTGTAGATGCATAGGTAATGCAGCTGCGGTTTGCTCAATGATTTGTTTTTTCGTATTTTTGCGAAGCTCAGCTTGTTGCTGAATACTCAATCCTTCGGAATTAACTTTAAATTTTTCTGCAAATTCTTTTAATGCAGCATCCAAAGAAGTTTCAATTTCTTTGACAAAAATTTGAAAGATTTTATCGGCAGTAGAGCCGACACCAAATTCTTTTTCGATAATTTTACGGATTAAATCGAGAGGATCGGTTGCGCCATATTTTTTCTTGTAAATTTGATAACCGACATATCCTGAGAATGCGAGTACAGGAACGCCAGTAACATATCGGTGTATCCCAGTGACTTCTTCAGTAGTAGCAATAAATCTGCATAATTTTTCTGGGAGGACAGGGGTGCCAACAAATTCACAAATAATATCGCCTTTAGGACACATGGGGCCCCAGAGCAATTCGTAAACATATTTGTATACACCAGTAATCATCATGACCTCTTCTCAATTGAAAGTTATACCCGTAGAATTTAACAGTTATATTAGTTATATAGTAAACTAATGTCGATAACTTAACGATGAATGTGGGGTGAGGGCTGACAGAGGGATCTCATTTTTAAGGCAAAAAAAACCAGGGACTAAGCCCTGGTTTTTAGCAAACAATCCTGAAGATTATTACATTCCAAGTTTCTGTAATGGTTTGCCATCAGTACCCATAGGAACACTTGCTGTTGTTGTAGGAACTGCATTAGGAACAACTGTAGGAACAACCTTAGTAGTAGTCGTGCCTTGATCCTTTTTGCTATCTACAGTAGTCGTAGTGCCTTGGTTTGAAGGAGTTGTTGGGGTTGTTGTTACTGGAGTCTTAGCATCTGCACCTTTCTTGCCATAAGCCCAAGGATTCAAAATGCTGTTATCCCATTTATACGCACTAGGTCTAACCCAGTCTAACAATGAAGCAGCAGGCTTCTCATCAGCTTTAACTTGTTTTGGAGCAAAAAGATCTTTTTGTTCAGCAACAGATTTAACGATACCAACAACAATTTGTTCAACACCTAGTTTAGCTTGCTGTTCAAGTAATTGAGGTGCAGTTGACACTTTAGCAGTTTTAGCTGGTAACTGAGCAGCAAAGCCTTTCACAGTTTCTTTGTGTTTAACTAATTGTTCTTTGATTTGTGGAGCTAATGCATTAATCAATCCAGCTTTAATTTGAGCACGCTTTGCAGCTTGCTCTTTAATGCTCATTGGTTTGGCATCTTTATCTTGTTTTGCACGATTTAAAATGGCATCAATTGCATCTTCAATTGCTTTTTCAAATGCTTTGAAAAGATGATCAGCAACTGAACCCGGGCCAAATTCAGCATCAATGATTTTTTGAATTAAATCATAACCATCTTTTGCTTTATATTTGTTCATCAAATAACGGCCTGTTAAATAAGCGGCACCAGCAGTAATAGCAGGACCTGCAACATATTTTGAAACGCCAGTTGTTTCTTCAAATTGTGCAATCACAGAACTCAAAAAACTAGGTAAATGCATTTTATGATCGGTCAATTCGCAAACGAAATCGCCAGCAGGACAAGCTGGGCCTTTAAAATATTGCAGCCAAGCTACAGGGGATATCCATGAATATGCAGATGAAAATATTGACATAAAAACCTCTCTCAAAATCAAAACTATATTGGGGGCAAAGGCTTTGGGCCTTGGGCAAGTGTGGATTGTATTATCTTTAGTTAATTAATCAACTAAAATGGGGTGATTCCAGATAAGTGAGAAATCTGGGGAGATAAAGGGCCATTTGTGGTTAGAGTGGGCCTGATTGAGGTATGGCTTGTACTTTGAAATAAAGGCAAGAAAGGTTTAGGGTGGGCAGCTTGTAGAATGGTTTGCTGATAATTTTTTGCAACATCCTTTGTACTTAAAAAGTATTTTTCAGCATTGCTTTGCCAATATTGGCAGGCATGCACTAATGGTTTGATGCTCAATAGTATTTGACTGAGTTCAAGCACTGGTAAACCATTAATGAAACCTTGCCAAAAAACGGTTTGAGTATTAACAATAAGTTCAGAGATCTGTAAAGCAGTTAATAGGCCTTGCATCATCATTAAAATGCCGCTTAAAAAATAATAATATCCACGATAAAGTGTATGGTGATGCTCATTCCAAGCTCTGAGTTCAAAATGATCTTGATATGCTTCTAAAAGTTCGCTTAGCATTTGCAATAATTCAATGCAAATCAAATGCTCTGCTATCAAGCTTGCCACACCGATAACACTTGTGCCGCTAAGTGCTGCAATCACAACTGCCGCATAACAAAAGAGCGTTTTTGCGCTTTCGAAGCGGTGTGTCAGAATGTAATTTTTTAATTCAAGACAATAAAAATAAACCATGGATGATATTGAGTCTAATCCACGTTCAGTGAGTAAATTACAGCTATTATTGCGTTTTTTTAGAAAAATATACATATCTCGCAAACCACGAAATCGTTGATAATCCTGTGCTAAACCAAAATCAACAGCATGTGCTTTATCTAAAGCATAATCATAAATAAAATTACTTTCGTGGGGATCCATGTGGGCTATCCCTTTGCGATGCAACTGTCGTAGCGCAGCAAATGAAGCATATTCTGCTTTGTGGAGCACGTCTTTATTTAAATCACATTCGGTGGGACCGGGGAGATATTTCATTAAAATGATGATGTGCTGATTCCGGACATCATGATGATACCCTACTAACATATCAAGCTTCTGTAGATAAGCTATTTCCCGATAAGTTAATCGTAAGAGATGATGGTGAGAAAAGTGAAAATTTTTGCTGATGCCTTCTAGATTGACGATTTTACATACCATGCTTTGCCGATGGTGGATATTGTTAACAAGATAGGCACTGCCGAAACTGCCACTTCCTAATTTAGTGCGGTTTGTTAAGTGAAAATGGAGTATTTGACCATCAGATAAACGTGGAATGGCGATGTTTGGATGTATACTAACGTAATTAGTTTTACGCATACTGGCCGGCAATCCTTTGCTTTGGCATTTAACGAGCGGTTTTTATCAGAATAATGAGGCTTTTGAATTTGAGTCAAGCGGATGAAAGAAAGGAGGATATAGTTGCAGTCCTTTGCAACCCATTCTTATAATTTTGATCTTAGTTTTAATACTCCGGCGTTAGCAATTTTTTGTAATATATTGTTATCTGGAACACCTTTTGGTTGCAATTTAAGCATATCTGCTCGGCTATAAATTTTCTTCAATGGGGTATATTGCGCTGCGTTTTCCGGTACTTCTTCTTTTCCCGTATTTTCTGGACCAAACTTAGACATTAGATTGACTCCTTAATAAGTATTTAATCAGTGACTTTGGATTTTGTTTTCTTTACGTTTAACAAGGGTGCAAGAAATTGCCCGGTATAAGATCCCGGCGTTTTAGCGACTTGCTCTGGGGTGCCCATGGCAACTAATTTTCCGCCCTTATCGCCGCCTTCAGGGCCTAAATCTATTATCCAGTCTGCGACTTTAACTACATCGAGATTGTGTTCAATAATCACAATGGTATTGCCTGAGCTTTGTAAATGAAACAATACATCTAAAAGTTGCTTCACGTCATGAAAATGTAAACCTGTCGTGGGTTCATCAAGTATGTACAAAGTATTACCTGTATCGCGACGTGATAACTCTTTAGCTAATTTGATGCGTTGTGCTTCACCACCTGATAACGTTGTGGCGCTTTGTCCTAATTTCAAATAAGTTAAACCCACATCCATCAAGGTTTGCAGTTTACGATGAATGGTAGGAATGGCTTTGAAAAACTCAAAAGCATCTTCAACCGTCATTTCTAGCACTTCGTGAATATTTTTCCCTTTATAATGCACTTGCAGCGTTTCATCATTATAACGTTTGCCTTTGCATACATCGCACATCACATAGACATCGGCGAGAAAGTGCATTTCAACCTTAATTAAACCATCGCCTTCGCATGCTTCACAACGGCCGCCTTTGACGTTAAAGCTAAAACGCCCTACTTGATAACCACGCGAGCGTGCTTCGTTGGTGCCTGCAAATAAATCACGAATATGGGTAAATAATCCCGTATAAGTGGCAGCATTGGAGCGTGGGGTTCGGCCAATGGGACTTTGATCAATGCCAACGACTTTATCTAAGTGTTCAAGACCTGATATTTTTTCGTAGGGACTGATTTGAGTAAGACCGGCACGATTAAGTACATGCGCTGCAATCGGGTAGAGCGTGTCATTGACCAGCGTTGATTTGCCAGAACCAGAGACTCCAGTGATGCAAGTTATTAATCCAATCGGAAACTCAACCGTTAAATCATGAAGATTATTGCCGGTGGCCCCTGTAATTTTAATGGTGCGTTTAGGATCAATCGGGCGTCTTTGTGTTGGTACTGGGATGCTAAGTTTTCCTGACAAATATTGTCCGGTTAAAGATCCTTTTGCTTTTTTGATAGCATTAGGCGTTCCTTCTGCCACAACATGACCGCCATGAACACCAGCGCCTGGGCCTATATCTACGATATGATCGGCCATCATCATGGCTTCTTCATCGTGTTCAACCACAATGACTGTGTTGCCAATATCTCGAAGATGTTTCAAGGTAGCTAAAAGACGTGCGTTATCGCGCTGATGTAATCCAATGGAAGGTTCATCCAGAATATACATCACGCCGACAAGACCTGCGCCAATTTGGCTTGCCAAACGTATGCGCTGTGCTTCGCCGCCAGAAAGGGTTTCTGCTGTACGATTGAGGGTGAGGTATTCTAAGCCCACATCCACCAGAAATTTTAATCTGTCAGAAATTTCTTTTAGTATTTTGTCGGCAATTTCTTTGCGCCGCCCGGTGAGTTGTAATTTGAGAAAATAATGTAAGCAATCCCCAATAGGCATTGCCGTTATTTGTGGGAGTGTTTTTTTACCCACAAAAACAAAGCGGGCTTCTTTGCGAAGGCGTGTTCCTTCACATTCTGGGCAGGCTTGATTGGCAAGATAACGTGCCAATTCTTCTCGAATATATTCTGAATCTGTTTCCCGGTAGCGACGTTCTAAATTAGGGATCACACCTTCAAATGGATGGCGACGACGGCGAGTATCACCTCGCTCGTTAGTATAATGGAAAGTGATTTCTTCATCGTCACTCCCATAGAGAACAATATTTTGGAAATTTTTAGGGAGTTCTTTAAACGGTGTATCAAGATCAAAACCATAATGTTTACTTAAGGATTTGAGCATACTGAAATAATATTGATTACGCCTATCCCAGCCACGAACGGCGCCACAGGCTAAACTCATATCAGGTAAATGAACCACACGTTTAGGATCAAAAAATTGTTTAGAGCCTAAACCATCACAACTTGGGCAAGCACCCGCTGGGTTATTAAATGAGAAAATGCGAGGTTCTAATTCTGGTAAATTGTAACCACAAATGGAGCACGCATATTTTGCAGAGAAGGTGACTTCTGGTTTTTTGCTATCTACCCAATGGATAATGGCCAAGCCATCGCTTAATTTGAGCGCGGTTTCAAATGAATCTGCAAGCCGAGCACGCAGATCTGCGCGCACTTTGATCCTATCAATAACGACTTCAATCGTATGTTTTTTGCGTAAATCTAATTTCGGTGCTTCATTAATATCATATAATTTGCCGTTAATGCGCACACGTACATAACCGCTATTACGTAACTGCTCCAACGTTTGGATATGTTCGCCTTTTCTTTCACGCACAACAGGGGCAAGTAGTAACGCCTTGGTATCTTCAGGCTCCGCTAAAACATGATCCACCATTTGACTGACCGTCTGTGCTTCAAGTGGGATATCATGATCAGGACAACGTGGTAGGCCTGCTCTGGCATATAACACTCTTAGGTAATCATATAACTCTGTAACGGTACCAACAGTGGAGCGTGGGTTATGCGAAGTTGTTTTTTGCTCGATGGAAATAGCAGGGGATAGCCCTTCAATGTGATCAACATCTGGCTTTTCCATGACAGATAAAAATTGTCTGGCATAGGAAGATAGCGATTCAACGTAGCGTCTTTGTCCTTCAGCGTATAAGGTATCAAAAGCCAAGGACGATTTGCCTGAACCGGATAACCCAGTAATGACAATTAATTTATCGCGCGGCAATGTCAGATTAATCGATTTAAGATTGTGCGTACGTGCACCTCTTATCGTGATTTTATCCATAAGGTTCCCAGGCACCAAACAAACTTGCTAATATACGACGATTTGGCAGCCTTTGCTATTTTCTATAGCCAAACAAAGCACACCCAGAGGTGAAATGACATTTTCCGAACTTAAAAGCACCATAATTTTAGCGCTCATCTTTGCTAGTCGGATGTTGGGGCTTTTTATGGTATTGCCAGTTTTAGCGCTCTATGCGAGTAAAATTGATGGCGCAACACCAATGTTGATTGGCATCGCTGCGGGTATCTATGGTTTAACTCAGGCATTTTTACAATTACCTTGTGGCATGCTTTCAGATCATTTTGGTCGTAAACAAGTGATTGCCGGAGGGCTACTTGTTTTTATCTTTGGAAGTTTGGTGGCTGCCTTCTCTCAGGGTATCTGGGGACTTATCATCGGACGTGCGGTGCAGGGAATGGGGGCGGTGGGATCACCTATTTTAGCCTTGGTTGCTGATCTCACACGCGAAAAGGTGCGTACGCGTGCCATGGCGGTAATTGGCATTAGTATTGGTTTTACTTTTATGTTGGCCATTTTATTAGGCCCCTTGCTAGATGCATCTATTGGGTTGTTTGGCATTTTTGCCTTGACGGCGGTGATGGGGGGAGTTGGCTTATTATTATTGTCTTTCTTAGGTTCTGTACCTAAACAACAAGCGCCGGTTGAGAGACGCCCTATGCGCCAGTTACTAAAGCACCGTGACTTATGGCCGTTGAACCTGAATATTTTTATCTTACATGCACTATTAACTGCCTGCTTTTTAGTGTTTCCTTTTAAAATTGAAGAAGTGACTGGCTTAAATTCAAGTCATGTATGGCGCTTTTATTTACCAGTGTTAGTGGCGTCAATTATTTTAGTAGCACCACTTCTACGTTACGCTGATCATCCGCTATGGCAAAAAAAGCTGATGAAAACGGCGCTAATTGGTTTAGGTTTATCGATAATAGTGCTTATTGGTGCCAGGCAATATGTGATATTTTTTGTATCATCAACCTTATTTTTCTTATGTTTTAATTTTTTAGAAGCTAGTCTTCCTGCAATGGTATCGCGTATCGTACCGCAGGGAAGTAAAGGCTCAGCATTGGGTGTATACTCGTTTTCGCAATTTTTAGGTATGTTCGCTGGTGGAGTGTTCGGTGGCTGTTTACAGCAATGGATAGGACCCTGGGGAATTGGTTTAAGTTGTCTAGTCTTAACAATAATTGGCTGGATGACTCTGTTTTGCTCGGCAAAGGGGAGTGAGAAATGGCAAGAGGTATCAATAAAGTAATTTTGGTTGGCAATTTGGGAAATGATCCCGAAGTGCGCTATATGCCAAGTGGTGGCGCTGTCGCTAATATCACCGTTGCAACCAGTGAGAGCTGGAAAGACAAACAAACCGGTGAACCACAAGAACGTACCGAATGGCATCGTGTGGTATTTTTTAATCGCTTAGCAGAAATTGTGGGCGAATATTTACGTAAAGGCTCAAAAGTCTATGTTGAAGGAAGCCTTCGTACACGCAAATGGCAAGATCAAGCTGGTGTTGAACGTTACACAACAGAAATCGTTGCAGCTGAAATGCAAATGCTTGATAGTCGTGGTGGTAAAGAGGGAGGCGCTTCTTATGCACCTCAATCACATTCACAAATGCCATCTGCTCCAGCAGAATCCATGGCATCATCGAATGTGAATGCAGAGTTTGATGACGATATACCGTTTTAATGTTCTTATCCCCTCTCCCATTTTGGGAGAGGGTTAGGGTGAGGGTTTCTAATCCAATTAAGACCCTCGCTCCCCGATCAATTAAGATCGTGCAGAATTAATATTATGAAAAATTTTACTAAGATAAATCATCTTGCTCTTTTAATTTCAGATTTGGAAAAAGGAAGAGAATTTTACGGTAAAATTCTTGGTTTAGAAGAAATTGAGAGGCCTTCTTACCATATTCAAGGTATTTGGTATCAGTTAGGAGATAGCCAACTACACTTGATGTTGCTAGAAGACTTAAAACAACCTCAATGCCATCCTGAAAATGTGACAGTCCAACCTCACTTTGCCTTCTCAGTTTCTGTCGGCGATTACCAAGAAATAATTGGAAAATTATCTTTATCAGAAATTAACGTTGTAGAAGAGTCTCGCGATTTAAGGCCAGATACTTGGCAAGCATTTTTTTATGATTATGATGGTAATATGATAGAGATCATTGCTACTCAGAAGCAGCATGAAAACGTTTAGAAAACACTTCACCCTGGCACCCTTTCTTGTCTTTTTCTCACCCTCTCCCGCGAAGCGGTAGAGGGTAAGAAACAGATCTTCTCTTATCCCCTCTCCCCTTGCGGGAGAGGGTTAGGGTGAGGGGTGTTTCTTAAACATTAACAACTTTAGTAGTTCGTTGAAAAAAGACTTCCAGAATTGCCAATTTAACCCAAGCTCTGCCTGAACGAGTCATAAATGCTTCTTACTTGACTTGCTGTCGCCTTCTGGCGACAATTGACAGCATTCTTCTTAAAAGAATTAATGGAAAGATGTGATGAACAAGCAAAAGCTATTGAAGAATACCACTAGTTATAATGAAAAATTAATTTTATCTTTGTGTGATCCCGAAGAAGCTGCGGCTTATTTACAAGCAGCTTTTGATGAATATCAAGAAGATGAAAATATGGAAGCATTTTTATTAGCACTACGGAATGTTGCCCAAGCTCGCGGAGGTATCTCTGAGCTTGCAAAAAAAACTGATTTAAATAGGCAAAGTCTTTATCGTACACTTTCAAAATCAGGTAACCCCAAATTATATACTTTAGGCGCGATAATTAAAGAATTAGGCTTTTCTTTTACCATTACGCCGAACTTACCAACAGATCATCAATAGTCGATTCGAAGCAAAGAAGTTTTTCAACTTGCAAAAAACACGAAGTTGAAGTGTTTACTATAATAAGGAAATTTAAATCAGGTTCTATTAGCTAAGGATGACTTTATGAGAACGCTTTCATTATCAGAACTACACACAGTAAATGGTGCGAGAGCTTCATTGCTCAACGTTCGGGTGACGGATATGGAAATACTTGTCACGAACTCCGCGCGTTACGTTTGTGGGGGCAGTTATTATGGCCATCATGTTAATGCCATTTTATATGCCAATGAAGTACATGATCTAACAGATAGAAATCTGGGATACGATCTCTCGCATCCTTTTTCACACAATGGCCATCTGGTGCAAGCGACCCCTGTTGCGGGTGGTTATATTTATAAAATTATTTTTGACGAAGGCTAGTAAAATAGTGGGCGGGTGTTGCGCCCATTAAAGTGCGAAATACTTTAATAAACGCGCTTACGCTTTGATAACCCAGCGACAAAGAAACCCAAGTAACCGATTTTCCCTTGGCCAGATATTCCATTGCTTTCATGACGCGTGCGAGTTGACACCATTTGGCAAAAGACATGCCTGTTTCTTGTCGAAAGTGACGAGTAAAAGTTCTTGTCGCCATATTGGCATGTTGAGCCCAAGTGTCGATTGAGCTTGTGGACTCTGGGCGAGCAATAAATGCGAGCGCTAGTTTTTCAAGCTTTGTATTTTGCGGCATAGGCAAATAAAGCGGTTCTGATTCTAGTGTTGATAATTCATCGGTCATTACCTGAATTAATCTTTTTTTAGCCGGCGATAATTCGCTTTCTTGCCAAGTTCCACATCTTGCCAAAACTTCAGTTAACAACGGGTTTGGGGTGAAAACACAAACATGTTTAGGTAAATTTTTACAAATGTTGCGCGATAAATAAAAACTGACGCCATTCATTGCTCCATAAGACTTAGCACTATGCTTATATCCTGGAGGGATCCATCCTGCTCGCTGTGATGGCATGATCCATCGCTTATCATCGGTTTGCAATATCAACAATCCCTTATTGATAATAAAAAGCTGACCCTCAGGATGCTGATGAGGTTTGCTCTCATGAGAGCTATCTCGTGTTAGCGATCTGATCTTCATTGTAAGAATAATGGCCCAAATGCGTTATGGATTGACTCAATTACATTAGCAAGAGAAGCCTATAAAAGCTAGTATTTTGAAATAAACACAAACAGGAGATAATGTCATGACGAAATTAAGAATCATACTTGCATGTCTAGGATGTCTATCATCCATTGCTTTTGCAAATACAACTGAGATGCAAGTGGTGAAAGATACTTTTGCTTGGTTTAATCAAATTTCAAGTACAGAACGCCAACCTTTCACTCAAAAAGATATTGCACAGCATTTCACGAAGGACGCCAAAATGATAACAAATAATAAATTAGCATGTGAAGGTATAGCTGGGCATTTTGATCATTTTGTAGAATTAAATCAGCATTACAAAATAATGAAAGTGGATATCAACAGCATAGATATGCGCCAAGCAGGAGATAGAGTATATCTTGATTATGCTATCGATAGTGTCGATGATAAACAGCAAAATACTAAAATTCATGTGATGGGTTATATGGAAGTGCAAAATAACCGTATAAAATTATTTAAAGAAATTGTTTCCTTTGAAGGTGATAAAAAAGCAGTTGTTGGTTAAGGGCGCGCATTGACGAGCCTTATACTATACTCAAGCAATCTCTGATGGTATAGGGCCTCTGATTCATAATGGATTTTAATGCCTACATGACTTGTTGTAGTGCTAATTATCAGCGCTTGCATAAATTACTTCCCAGGCATGCGCCAATTGGTGAAACTTTAACTTGGATCATGCATAAAATGGGTCAATTGCAACTGCAAGTGACTCAAAAACAAAACCATACGGATACCTTAAGCATACAATTTCAAAATGAACATGCCAGTAAGTGGCTAGCAACGTTCGATGTCCAGGTGAATTTATATCATGACGCATGTCTTGCAGAAGTGATAGCGTTAAAAGACGCAAAAGGCCAGATGCAATATTTTTCACATCCTACAAGTCGCAAACAATTCCCCTATTGGGAAAAGTGGCAAATGAATCATTTATTGTGCGATGTGTTGGCGTACTGCATTAAACAACCCAAGCAAGCTTAAGTTAATCCAAATATCTTTTTTGCCATTCTAGATAAAGATTTTGCACATGGTCGCAATATTCTTCTTTGGAAGAAAATTGAGCGGGTAAGATGGCATCATAAATGTAGTAATTGACTCTTCGATTTTGGGCCCGCATGATCATCCACAATTTATAGAGAAGATGTTGCGATTGCCATTCAAATTCTTGTTGTGATTCATAATGTAAAAATACAGGGACAATAGGTACGCCAGTTTGCAGTGATAGTTCAAACACACCAAATCGAAAAGGAGTAAAGAGTCGTCGTCCTTTACAGCCCCCTTCAGGATAAAGCCCCACATTCAGCCCTTTACTAAGAGCTTCTTTTAAGGTATCTGTCGCTTCTTGTCTTGATTCCTTAGATTCTCGGTGTACATAATACGTGCCTGCTGCTTGGCTAATACGTCCAACAATCCACCAATCTTTCACTTCAATTTTTGCTAAAAAATAGACATTGAATAATGCTGACATACCAATATCTTCAAAAGCAGAAGGGTGGTTGCCAATCAAGATATATTGTTTGGGTAAATTTTTTTGATTTTTTTGATGCAAATATAAGTTCACGCGAAGTGCGCGAATAAAAACCCAACACCAATATCGAAAAAGATGGCGATACCAATTTTTTCGATATTTCTCTGGTAGAAAAGTAAGTATGTAAACAACCACAGTGACTAGCACTAAATCAATAATGCCAATTATCAAACGTATGATTTGAAAAAGAGAAAGTATCATAGTGCCTCAAAAGCTTGGTTGCTCACATTAAGCTTAAGCAACCAATGAGTTCTGAGCAAGAAGTCTATAAGATACGTTTTTTGGAGCCAGTTTTTTGATGAATAGCGGTAGTAATGGAGGGATCACTACTATTGGCGATGGCTTGAGAAGAGTGAGAAAGATCAAATTGAATGGTTAATGTTCTTTGTTTGGGCGTTTCAAGCTTGGCAAATATAATATCTATTTCATCAATGGTGAGCTTATCGCCAAAATCTATTTTTCTAGCTGCTTCGAGCTTTTGTTGGGACACATCAAATGATGTACCTTGAATAAGCTGAGCAAAGATAATATCAATTTGTTTTTGTTGAATTTTAACAGGTGGCTCAGTGGTTTGCAGTGCCTCTTTGCTTGCATGCGCAGCCTTTGTCATCTTCTTGGGGGTGAGGATTTCAGCAGGAGGATGTAATTTTGTAATTCGTTTTTCATCAATAGAAGTTAATTCAATCGCAGTTAAGGATTGTGGGTCCAAATTTTGGTATTTTTTTAAATGTTCTTGATCTTGTAGACGGAGTTTTTTGACAGCCAAAACTAAAGTATTATGATGTGCTATTAATTCTGCTTTAAAATTATCTAAAATATCACGGTGTTTAGGGTTTAGTTTTGTAGACTCAAGTTCATGTTTAATTTTTTCAATTGTTTTTAGAAGTTTTTGTACGATGGATCCTGCTTTGAGCCCATGATTTTTTCCTTTGATTAATTTTCTTTGATGGCTTTCATACAATGCGGTTCCTGCGACATGGTGAAAGAAATGTTCATTACCCTGACCATGTGCACCCCGCATTGTTATATGCGAGTACACCATGTTTAAGCACCAAGCAATTTCATCACGTAGATCAGAGACTAGTTCCCATAGTTTATTAATATGTTTAGCAGAAGGGAGTGTGGTTGCTATTAGAAATTGCGTTTCATTTTCCAGCGCGGCGCCGAGTTTAAATGGTACGGGGTTTTTATTATATTTGGATTTTTTTACTGTTGAGTTTGGAGCGTCTAGCATAATTTTACCTAATATAAAAAGATATGCGTCCATGCATTTCTTTAACTAAATTTGTAAGGTTTTCTTAGTCGGTGATGTTGGTGTTGAAGGAGTTTTCCCAGCAGCTATTGGTGCTGTTGCTAGTTTCCTTTTTACATTCAACAAAAAGGTAACAGTTTTAGGCGCTGGAAGATTATCTTTGACACTTTCTTTATCATCGCTGCTCAGTGCTCCAAATGTTTCACTGCCCGTTAATACATCACGAAATTTTTTCTTTAATTCTAATGCCTGTTTTTTCAAAATAGCAGGAACCAATCGAGGTGTCACATTTTCTGAAATAATGGCAACTGGCGGTTTAGGCCGGACTGCATCTTCTAGCAATGCTTTTGCTGCGTTAAGATCAAGTGGGCTGGTTGCTTGCAGGGCCATTTGAGATAACTGATCTCTGCGAGACAATTTTTTCGGCGTTATAGCTTTTGGTGAAGAGTGCAACTTTTTCACACGCTCTACTTTAGTAGGTGATAAATGAGGTTCTGTTAAAGCACTCGCATCAAGATTTTGATATTTTTTTAAATGCTCTTTGGTTGATTCAGGTAGGGCCTTGATAGCTTTAATAATAGCCTTTTTGTGACCTAGCAATTCAGCTTGTGCATTTTCTAAAATGTCACGTTGTCCTTCGGGAAATGGTCTTGTTGATGCTAATTTTGCTTCTACAAGAGCTAGTGTTTTGCCAACAGCATTTAAGATAGCTGCAGACTTGATGCCATGATTTTTGCCTTTGATAAGAAATTCTTCATAGCTTTCATATAAAGCAGTGGCAGCGTTATGGTGAAAAAATTGAACTCTTCCTTGGCCATGTGCGCCGCGTTGGGTGACATGAGAATAAGCATCATTTAAACAATCAGCTATTTTGTTACCAAGTGTGCTTTCTAGTTCCCATAATGAATTAACAAATTCAGCTTGAGGTAAAGATGTCATGACGCGATAGGTGGTTTTATTTGGGCTATCAGTACTTTTTAAAGCTTTTTGGAGTTTGAAAGGGCTGCGAGGTGCTTCTGTTTTTTCTACTTGTTCTACGGTTTCTTCTTTTTTGGGAAACAGAACGGGGCCTAAATTTAGCATGGAATTCCTATTTACAATTCAAAAGTGGAGGGGCTTCCATGCAATTAAATCCGTTATTTGGACGCATATTATAGGGAAACCATTTATTTTTCAACTGAATAGGGATTTTTAGCCGTAACTGCGTTGTGTCAAAGAAGGGACTGCTTTGAGTTTTGCATTGGGGCATAAGAAAACACAATGTCCAGATTCTGTAAAATAAAAACGGACATTTTCAGTTATTTCACCCAAAGGACGATAGCAAACTGTCATCGATTCTTGACGAGGTGTATTATAAACATTTACACCAATATCTTCTAAAGCCTCGGTTAAGCGCGCAATAATGTAACTATTATCCAAGCGCGGGTTTACACGCACATGATTGAGTTCAAAGAGCACACTTTGCAAGGAAGTACGGAAATTATTTACAGGGTAAATAATACCTTGGGCCAGCGATTCGACATGCACGCATTCAATAATGTGTAAATGTTCGTTTAACACAAATTCATAGATATCAACGCCTTTACCGGGAGAAACCCGGCCAGCGTTGATTAATATTTCAGTTGCGGTATAAGTGCTCATATAAATACAAGATCGGCGCGATCCAAAACAAACTTTAGAAGACTAACCTATATGGCTAAAACAAAAACACAGTACACCTGTAATGATTGCGGGAGCTTGAACCCAAAGTGGGTAGGGCAGTGTCCGGACTGTGGGGCATGGAACACCTTAACCGAGGTCGCGATGGTAAAAGCGTCAGCGTCACGCTGGACAGGTTATGCTGGTGCGCAAGAGGTGGCGTTAATCCCTTTACCTCAAATCAGTGCAATTGCGACGAAACGTCTTTCCACAGGATTGCCTGAATTAGATCAAGTTTTAGGGGGTGGGGTTGTGGAAGGATCAGTGATCTTAATTGGTGGCGATCCTGGAATTGGTAAATCAACTTTATTGTTGCAAGCACTCGCTAATGTTCCCGATCCAACGAAAGCTTTGTATGTGACTGGTGAAGAATCTTTACAGCAAGTTTCTCTTCGTGCAAAAAGATTAGGCGTGGGGGATGCGCCTATAAAATTACTGGCAGAAACGCAAGTAGAAACCATTATTGCATTAGCCACCACGCATCAGCCGAAGATCATGGTCATTGATTCAGTTCAAACGATTTTCACACAAACACTGCAATCTGCGCCTGGTTCTGTGAGTCAGGTTCGAGAAAGTGCTGCGCATTTG
The DNA here is from genome assembly GCA_016191245.1 of Gammaproteobacteria bacterium. Classification (GTDB taxonomy): domain Bacteria; phylum Pseudomonadota; class Gammaproteobacteria; order Berkiellales; family Berkiellaceae; genus Berkiella. The sequence continues at coordinate 73,763 of JACPOY010000025.1, forward strand.
GTGCGTTTTGCCAAACAATCAGGCATTTCATTATATTTGGTGGGACATGTAAACAAAGATGGTGCTATTGCAGGTCCTCGCGTCTTAGAGCATATGGTAGATACGGTTTTGTATTTTGAAGGTGAAAAAGATAGTCGTTTTCGTATGGTCAGAGCGATTAAAAATCGTTTTGGTGCTGTGAATGAATTAGGTATCTTTGCAATGACAGATAAAGGTTTGCGTGGGGTGAGCAACCCTTCTGCCATTTTTTTATCGCGCAATCGATTTCCTGCACCTGGTACCGTTGTCATGGTCACCTGGGAGGGAAGTCGACCTCTTCTGATTGAAATTCAAGCTTTAGTCGATGACAGTCATGGGATCCCTCGTCGCGTCACAGTAGGGTATGATCATAATCGTCTGGCTCTTTTGCTTGCCGTGTTGAATCGTCATGGTGGCATTGCGATGCATCAGATGGATGTTTTTCTCAATGTGGTGGGTGGTGTAAAAATTACTGAAACAGGCGCAGACTTAGCAATTTTAGTTGCTGTCTTGTCAAGTTTTCGTAACAAAATTATTGATAATGCCAGTGCTTTTTTTGGTGAAATAGGCTTAGGGGGAGAGTTGCGTCCTGTGCCAGGAGGTCAAGAAAGAATTCTAGAAGCAGCGAAGCATGGTTTTAAACGCATTATTGTGCCCAAAGCAAATGCACCAAGACAAAAGTGTGATGATATTGAAGTGATTGCCGTGAATTCTTTAAGTGAGGCACTTGCGAATATCGATTAGAGTTCTTAACTTGAACCTGAAGATATCATCTGATGATTTTTACTGACATATTTTTGCATCAATGCAGCAAGAGCAGGTGCTTTAATCGGTTTTGACAGATAATCATTCATGCCAACGGCCAAGCATTCATCTCTATCAGAACTCATGGCATTTGCGGTTAATGCAATGATAGGAAGATTTTCATTCTTTTTATTTTGACGTAGAATTTTGGTTGCTTCAAATCCATCCATTTCCGGCATCTGGCAATCCATGAGCACAATATCAAAATCAATAACATCAATTGCTTCAATAGCTTCCTTACCATTGTTAGCCGTATGTGCAGAGTATCCCATCTTTTCCAGCATTTTAGTTGTTACCATTTGACTAATGGCATTATCATCAACCACTAATACATGACAATTATGCGCGTCTTTAGACGGAATGATTTCTTCAGAAGCAGTGATATCTTGCAGGTGAGATTCTTCTTCACCCAGCATTTGTAAAAGTAAATGATAAACTTGCGATTCTTTTAAAGGAAGATTAAAAATACCAAGGCAATTAAATCGAGATTGAATTGTTTTTACGTTATATTCATTGGAGATAAATATGACTTGCATTGGATGTTCTTGTAAATGCTTGGTCAGTTGGACAAAAAAATCGTTTGAAGCAAGACGTTGATTGACAATAATAAAATCAAAAAAATCATGCTTTGAGTAAGTTTGTTTTAAAGAAAACAATGTGAATTCTTCTTTTTTAGTGTATTTGGCCAAACAACCCCATTGAGGTAAATGCGTATTGAAGAAGGCGATATTGATAGCATCATCTTCAAGAATAAGAAAACTTTTGTTTTGCAGTTTCTTTGAAATAGGAATATTTTTTTGATGAGGATCTCTCATGAAAGAAAGCGTAAACCAAAAGCTTGAACCAACGCCAGGTGAACTGTTAACGCCAATGTTACCACCCATTAAATGAGCGAGCTTTTTTGATATCGCAAGCCCAAGTCCTGTTCCGCCATATTGACGTGTTGTTGAAGTATCTACTTGAGAAAATGCCTTAAATAAGTGATCAATTTTTGATTGTGGGATACCAATACCACTATCTTCAACGGTAAATTTAAGGGTTAAGTTGTCATCCGTTTCATTCTCTAAATCAATGGTGATTTTAATAAAACCTTGTTGAGTAAATTTAATAGCATTACCCACTAAATTGATAAGAATTTGCCGGACCCTGGAGGGATCTCCTATTATTTGATCTGGTATAGATGGATCAACAATGCAGCCAAAACTAAGATTTTTTTCATTTACTTTAAATCCTAATATGTCCATCACATCTTCAGCAACTTGACGTACGCTAAAAGAAATTTTTTCAACTTCTAACTTTCCAGACTCAATTTTCGACAAATCAAGTATATCGTTAATCAAATCCAGAAGAGACTCGCCGGATATTTGCATCATGTCAATATATTTGCGTTGCTCTGTATTCAAAGGCGTATTTTTTAATAAACTGGCGGTACCAATAATGCCATTCATGGGGGTGCGTATATCATGTGATACATTGGCTAAAAATCTGGATTTTTCAAGATTAGCTTCTTCAGCTCTAATACTTGCGGCTTCAAGTTCTTTGGTTCTATCTTTCACCTTTTTATCCAACTCAACAGTTGATTCTTCGAGTTGTTCATGAATTTGGTATAAATTGCGAACCATGGTTTTGAGTGCTTGACTTAAAACACCAAATTCTCTGTTGCTGAGTTCAGGAAATTCTATATTTTTTGAACCGGCGCTAATTTTATTTGTTAACCGGATCAATTCGAAGATAGGCTGAGTAAAATGATTCGATAATATACGTGCCAAGACTAATCCAATCGATAGACAGATCCCTAAAACTAATAAATTGATGTAAAGCGTGGTTCTTAATTTTTCAAATTCTTTATCAAGAGAAAACTGAATATATAAATAACCGATGACACTGCCACTCATTGATTTTAATGGACCACCTGCAACAACATAATGGTTACTGATAAAAGTATTCATTTCATTACTTTGAACTATCTGCGCCATAAATGGTTTAACGTAAGGTAAGGCTGTGTCATTTGTTGTGGTGGCGTTTAATTGGGCAACAATTTTTCCATCGCGATTTAAAACTAAACTATCTTGAATTTCTGTATTCACTTTAAGGTTTTGTAATTCTTTTGTAATATCATTGTCTTTGTCTGAATTCAGCAATTCTGCAATGGGTGCTTCCATCATTTGCGCGACTTTCATGGCCTGATATTGATAATTTGTCAGTGCCTGCTTCTTCTCATGTAGGTAGGATGACAATGTATTTGGGATTGCAACCAAGCAGATGATTAAGCTTGAATATAGAACAAGTTTATCGCGAATACTGAGTAAAGTCATAGTGCCATCTTTCACAATACTTCTTAATATAAAGTATCGTGAAAAATCGAAAGTTTCTTAATATTCATCCAGAGGAAAAATACAGCTAAGACAGCTATACTACAAATATTTGTTGAATAATCATCGTAAATGAGGATAGCCATGAAGAATATAAGTTCACTTGTCCAAAAAAACACAGTAGCTGCTTTGTTGGCTTTAACGGCTTCTGGAATTTTACTGCCTGCAGTTGCTCATGCAGACAATTGTCCTGAAGCTAAAGAAACATTTGAAAAAGCCATCAAAGATGGTATAGGTGCACAATGGCAGCAAGGTGAAAAATTGAAATGGTACCTCGATGCGTTTTCAAACAATATTAAGCCAACAGACGCTGCTGCAAATAAGTTTACTTTTATGCAGGCTAATTATGAAAATAATCAGTTAACTTGTTATTACGAATGGCCAAACGAAGATGGCAAATCCATGAATTGGTTGAGCGTAAGGCTCAGAACGACTCAAAAGCTCAAGCCAACTTGGACTGGTGCAACTTGTTCTAATTTTGAAGCAGCAAATTGTCAGTTTACCTTCGAAGAAGCTGCTGCCGGGGCAGCACCTGGTGCTGCGCCTGCCGCGCCTAAGTAAAGATAAAAATCCACCCGCTCGCAGACTCGCACCCTCCTTTGATTCCAAAGGAGGGGTTTCTTTTCTCTTAGGGGATTTTTAAATTACACTTCCACTAAACGTTTATATTTAATGCGATGTGGTTGAATCGCGTCACACCCAAGACGAGCCAAATGATCTTGTTCGTATTCGCTATAACTGCCTTCAAACCATCTGACATCGCTTTCACCTTCAAAGGAAAGAATATGTGTGGCGACACGATCTAAAAACCATCTATCGTGAGAAATAACCATTGCACATCCAGGAAAGGCTAATAAACCTTCTTCGAGTGCACGCAAAGTTTCAACGTCTAAATCATTGGTAGGTTCGTCAAGCAAAAGAACGTTACCACCACTGCGAATAATTTTCGCCAGATGTACACGATTACGTTCACCACCAGAAAGCGATCCAATTACTTTTTGTTGATCAGTACCTTTAAAGTTGAAACGTCCCACATAAGCGCGAGAAGGCATAGAAAATTGACCGACAGAGATATTGTCTAATCCATCAGAGATTTCTTGCCAAACCGTATTTTTATCATTGAGACTATCACGTGATTGATCGACATAAGCTAATTTAACAGTATCGCCAATCGTGATTTCCCCTTTGTCAGGTTGTTCTTGGCCGGTAATCATTCTGAAAAGTGTTGTTTTACCCGCGCCATTGGGGCCGATAATACCGATAATGGCGCCACGTGGTATTTTGAGCGAAAGATTTTCAATTAACACTCTGCCGCCTAGAGATTTGCTGACATTGTTTAATTGAATGACATTTTCACCTAGACGTGGTCCTGGTGGAATGTAGAGTTCTTGCGTTTCATTGCGTTCTTGGAATTCTTTAGAAATCAGCTCTTCAAAGTTTGCAACACGCGCTTTATTTTTCTTACGACGTCCTTTGGGATTCGTACGAACCCATTCTAATTCAGCAGAGACAGTACGTTGATGTGCGGCTTCTTGTCTTTTTTCTTGTTCAAGACGCTTTTCTTTTTCTCCCAACCAATGGCTGTAGTTACCTTCAAAGGGGAGCCCGCGACCTCTATCAAGTTCTAAAATCCAGCCGGCAACGTTATCGAGAAAGTAACGATCATGGGTGACAGCGATAACAGTACCTGGAAATTCTTGTAAATATTTTTCAAGCCATGCCACACTTTCAGCATCTAAATGGTTGGTGGGTTCATCGAGTAACAAGACATCAGGTGCTGATAATAGTAATTGGCATAATGCGACACGACGACGTTCACCACCAGATAATTTATTAACGTCTGCATCCCAAGGAGGTAAACGCAAGGCATCGGCAGCAATTTCTAGTTTTCTATCAAGATCCCATGCTCCAATTGCATCGATGGCATCTTGCAGTCGGCCTTGTTCTTCCAGCAATGCTTGCATGGCATTGTCATCCATGGGCTCTGCAAATTTAGCGCTGATTTCATCAAATCGATTCAGCATATCTTTGGTTTGACGTACCCCATCTTCAATATTGCCACGAACATCCTTATTAGGATCCAATTGTGGTTCTTGAGGAAGATAACCAAAGCGTAGACCTTTTTGGAATGTTATCTCTCCAACGTAGTTTTTGTCTTGATTAGCAATGATTCGTAATAAAGTGGATTTTCCTGAGCCATTTAGCCCAAGGACCCCGATTTTTGCTCCATAAAAGAAAGAAAGTGAAATATCTTTAAGAATTTCTCTTTTTGGAGGCACAATTTTGCCAACTTGAATCATGGAAAAAATGGTTTTGTTTGCCATAGTCTTGTTCACCCCTTCTGAATTCTGGTACACGCTAACGCAAAGGGGCATTTAATTCAATCAATAGGCCATTTTTATCGGCTAATAGGGCCTGATAGGATGGGAGAAGACAAGCAGCTGAGTTACAATAGCCGCTTAAAGGGCACTATAGATGAAGAGAGGAAGCCATGTTTAGCCAAGACATGCATATAAAAGGTTTTGATGATGAACTCGCTAATGCATTAGCGCAAGAAACAACCCGCCAACTAGAACATATTGAACTGATTGCTTCGGAAAACTATGCCAGCCCACGTGTATTAGAAGCGCAGGGCTCGGACTTAACCAACAAATATGCTGAGGGATACCCTGGAAAGCGTTATTACGGTGGATGCGAATTTGTTGATGTGGCAGAACGTTTAGCCATTGAACGAGCTAAAACTATTTTTAAAGCAGATTTTGTTAACGTGCAGCCACACTCAGGCAGCCAAGCCAATGCTGCGGTCTACATGGCATTGCTTGAACCAGGCGATACTATCTTGGGGATGAGCTTAACTCATGGTGGTCATTTGACCCATGGTTCGAAAGTGAATTTTTCTGGGAAGTTGTATAACGCTTTCCAATATGGGGTAACAGCGGATAAGGGTGAAATGGATTATGAGCAAGTAGAAATGCTCAGCAAAGAACATCGCCCTAAAATGATTATCGCTGGATTTTCTGCCTATTCAGGCATTGTCGATTGGCAACGTTTTCGTGATATCGCCGACAAAGTTGGCGCATACTTAGCTGTTGATATGGCGCATGTTGCTGGATTGATTGCAGCAGGTATTTATCCTAATCCTGTTCCGATTGCTGATATCACAATGACCACAACGCATAAAACATTGCGCGGCCCTCGTGGCGGTATGATTTTAGGTAAAGCAAATCCTGACATTGAGAAAAAGATAAATTCATTGGTTTTTCCAGGCACACAAGGTGGGCCATTAATGCATGTGATTGCAGCCAAAGCCGTTGCACTCAAAGAAGCAATGCAACCAGAATTTGTAGAATATCAAAAGCAAGTGGTAAAAAATGCCAAAGTCTTAGCAAAATCTTTGCAACAACGAGGCTATAAAATAGTATCAGGCGGCACTGAAAATCATTTGTTTTTGGTCGATTTGATTGATAAGGATATTACCGGTAAAGATGCAGATAATGCTTTAGGTAATGCCAATATTACAGTTAATAAAAATACGGTTCCCAATGATCCACGCTCACCATTTGTGACAAGTGGCTTACGCATAGGAACGCCTGCTGTGACGACAAGAGGTTTTAAAGAGCCTGAAATACTACAGCTTGGGACATGGATTGCGGATGTTTTAGATAATATTGAAGATCTTAAAACACAAGAGAGAGTAAAGAAGGAAGTTGTGGCACTTTGCCGCCAATTTCCTGTGTACGGACCGCCGAAAACGTAAAGGAGTAATATCGACCATGCGCTGTCCATTTTGTGGTGGTACGGAAACCAAAGTGATTGATTCTCGGTTTGCCAGTGAAGGCGATCAAGTGCGGCGACGTCGAGAGTGTTTAGAATGTGTTGAACGCTTTACAACTTATGAAGTTGCAGAATTAACCTTGCCGCGAATGGTAAAGCGTGATGCCTCAAGAGAAGCCTTTAATGAAGAAAAATTAAGGCAAGGATTATTAAGGGCACTTGAAAAACGCCCCGTGAGTATGGAAAAAGTTGAAGAAGCAATCAGTCGAATTAAAAGACGGCTGCGCGCTTTTGGTGAAAGAGAAGTGCAAACAAAAGCATTAGGTGACTGGATCATGGATGAGTTAAGACAAATTGATCATGTTGCTTATGTTCGTTTTGCTTCAGTATATCGACGTTTTCAAGACGTACATGCTTTTGAAGAGGAAATCCAACGTTTGCGTCAAGCACACGAAGAGTTAGATGAAATTATCAGATAGCCAAGATAGTACTTTCATGCAGCGGGCCTTAAGCTTAGCTGTGATGGGCCAGTATACATCACACCCGAATCCTAGAGTGGGATGTGTATTAGTCCAAGATAATCAAATCGTGGGTGAAGGTTTACATTGGCAAACAGGAGGCTTGCATGCTGAATGCAATGCGCTCGAAGGCGCCAAAGAAAAAGCCTATGGCGCAACGGTTTATGTCACTTTGGAACCTTGTGCTCACAAGGGACGCACTGGGCCTTGCGTTGATGCGCTCATACAAGCAAATGTTAAACGCGTCGTGGTTGCGGCTCTTGATCCTAATCCTCTTGTGTCAGGCAAAGGCATTCAAAAATTGAAAGAGGCAGGGATAACAGTTGACGTTGGGCTTTTAGAAAAAGAAGCGTTAGCGTTAAACAAAGGGTTCTATTCGCGCATGCAACGTCAGCACCCTTATGTACGCGCTAAAATTGCGATGAGTTTAGATGGGCGCGTTGCAATGGAAAATGGTGAAAGTCAGTGGATAACATCGCCAGAAGCTAGAAAACAAGGCCAGCTTTGGCGAGCCAGAAGTGGCGCCATATTAACAGGCTCCGCCACCGTGCTTCATGATAATTGTCGTTTAACGGTGCGTGATATCGAGCGCTTGGGATTAAAAGATGAAAGTTTATTTCGCCAGCCATTGCGAGTCATCATTGACTCAACATTAAGCGTGCCGGGATCTTTTGCTATTTTTCACCAGCCAGGCAAAACAATTGTGGCAACGTCTGAATTGGCAGCTCTGCAGCACAAAGCATATGGATCCCAAGTGGAAGTGGTCGCATTCGCAGAAAAAGAGGGACATATTGATTTACAAGCCTTGCTTTTTTGGCTTGGCAAACAAGAAATCAATGATGTATTAGTCGAAGCAGGACCAACACTAGTGGGGGCGTTACTGCAACAGGATTTGATTGATGAATTGTTGGTTTATATTGCGCCGAAATTATTGGGAAATGAAGCCAAACCCATGGCGGTGTTACCTGGGCTTTCCCAATTAAGCGATCACATTGCTGGGGAATTTGATCGCGTTGAGAGGGTTGACCAAGATTTACATTTGGTTTTGAATTTACATAGATGAGTAATAATCATGACAATTCATACAATTGAAGAAATTATCGAAGATATCCGTCAAGGCAAAATGATAGTCATGATGGATGATGAAGATAGAGAAAATGAAGGTGATATCATTATGGCGGCAAGTCATGTGACGCCTTGGCATATTAATTTTATGGCGCGTTATGCCAGAGGCATTATTTGCTTACCCATGCCAATAGCTCGTTGCAAGCAGCTTGGGTTGCCATTAATGGTTCCCAATAGTTTTTCACATTTTATGGCCAATTTTACTGTTTCTATTGAAGCATCCACGGGAGTTACAACTGGCGTGTCTGCCCAAGATAGGGCTCATACTGTTTTAACAGCAATGAAAAAGGATGCTGTGCCTTCAGATATATCTCAACCTGGGCATGTATTTCCCATTATGGCTCAAGACGGTGGGGTATTAGCAAGAAAGGGCCATACAGAAGCAAGCGTTGATTTAACTCAATTGGCTGGTCTCATTCCAGGGGCTGTGATTTGTGAAGTATTAAATGAAGATGGTACTATGGCGCGTCGCCCTCAGTTAGAAATCTTTGTCAAAGAACACGGACTCAAATTGGGGACGATTGAATCTCTTATTCGCTATAGAAAAGATCGTGAATCTACACTAAAAGAGAGGATGAATTATGGAGTTGAAATTGCGTGAATTGAACGGAGAGTTTCATACCCCACATGGCAACATTGCAATTATTGCCTCACGGTTTAATGAATTTATTGTAGACAGACTCATTAATGGTGCAATAGATACTTTGGTTCGTCATGGCGTCAAAGCCAATCAAATTGATGTGATTAAAGTGCCTGGCGCTTTCGAAATCCCAATCGCTTGTCAGCAAGCGGCCCTAACTAAACGATATGCAGGGATTGTAACCTTGGGCGCAGTGATTCGAGGCGAAACAGCACACTTTGATTATGTTGCAGGGTGCTGTGCCAATGGGGTACTACAAGCACAACTTGCAACCCAAATTCCGATGACTTTTGGTGTATTAACCACCGAATCCATTGAGCAAGCTGTAGCACGTGCAGGAAGTACGGCAGGAAATAAAGGCCAAGAGGCCGCATTGGCTTTAATTGAAATGATTAATTTATTAGGCAAAATCAATGACTAAAAGAGTGCATGGTCGTCATGGTGCGCGTTGGGCTGCTTTACAAGGGCTTTACGCATGGCAACTTTCAGGTGTATCGGTTTCCAAAATTGAAATTGATTTACATGATGGAACTTTTCATTTTGAGCCTGATAATCCTGACAATAAAGTAAATATCACTTTTGATAAAGAATATTTACATGAATTGCTCACCAACATTTCAATGCAAAAAGGTGAGCTCGATGAGCTCATCTTGCCTCACCTGGATAGACCTATTGTTGAAGTTCATGCAATCGAACATGCTATTTTGTGGATTGCTATTTATGAGTTTAGAACGCGCATTGAAATACCATATAAAGTTATCATCAATGAAGCTATTTTATTAGCCAAGCAATTTGGTGCTCAAGATAGTCATAAATTTATTAATGGTGTGTTGGATAAAGCAGCAAAAGTGATTAGAGAAAAAGAATTTGCGCATTCTTAAGAATGCGTTTTTGCTTCTATTTTATCCCACATTGTATGCCCAAATTGATGAATAGATCTTAAATAACTTTTCATCTTACCTGAGATATATTTGGCGCGAGGATCGTTCAGAGCATGCTCTGCACAAGCGCCATTTTCTAATAACACATTTACCATTTCTAGATGGTCATGTTTGCTAGCAATCAGTAAGGGTGGGCAAAAATAGTTCCCCTGAATTTTTGCCAGACTTTCACCATGTTCAGCAAGAAAATGTTTAACCAATGACAAATTGTCTTGTATCAGTGCGCGAATAAATTGGCTAATAGTTTCTTCAGAAAATTGATGTTTTAGACGAGCAGCACTTTCTGGAAAAGCGATAATATTACCTTTATTTTTAACGTAATAAGTATTCTTCATAATAGTGTGCTTCCTCGCTTTTGCTTTTGGCTTCAACTTAATATTTTAAAGCCTTTATTCCCAACGGAGAAGGTTTATCAGGTTCTGAAACGGACCGTTAGTCTTAAAAGGTTTATACTTATCATTAATTACCGAATTTTTAAGCCTAATAAGCGTTAAATGACCTATGAAAATCAACAGGGCATTATGGTGTGTGGCACTTTGCTTTTGGAGTTTGTGTTTTGCAAGCGAAGTTAGGATTTTAGGACTTTTTAAAGACAAGGTGATGATAGAAATTGATGGTCAAACCCATACACTGGAAGTAGGGAAAGAATCATCTGGCATTAGATTAATTAGCGCAGATAGTAAAGGTTGTGTGCTTGAAATCAATGGAAAAGAGCAAGAGTATACAATGGGTAGCCATATTAGCATTCGGTTTCGACCAGCTGAAAAACCCATTGTACGTATCGCTCAAGATAATGCAGGAATGTATCGCACAACAGGCTCAATTAATGGTGTGACAGTCAATTTTATTATTGATACAGGCGCTTCCTACGTCACGATGAACGTGAACCAAGCTAAATCTTTAGGTATTGACTATCAATCCAAACCCGTTCAAGTCGAAACTGCAGGTGGCAGAGCCAAAGCCTTTCTGATTACTTTGGATCAAATATCGATAGGAGATATTCGTGTTTTTGATGTTCCTGCTGTGGTTGTCGATGGCTCTTCCCCTAAAGAGGTGTTGCTGGGAATGTCGTTTTTAAAGCGTTTGGAAATCTCAGATAATCATCAACTCATGGAGTTGAAGCAAAAATATTAATAACTTTATCATCTAGTGTATATCCCCCTTTCTATTTTGATTTTTTTTGTTAAAATGCAGTTTGTGTTCTTAATTGGTGCAATATAAATCATGCTTGGATTTTCCAAAAACAAAGAAAAAGTTAACCCAAATGCCATTACCTTAGAATCTTTGTACAAGATGAAATTTAATTTACGGCAAGTGAATAATTTATTTCGTTTGGCAGATGTAGATATTGATCCTAATGATAAAGAATCATTTAGAGAAAATAAGGTTAATAAAGATATTTCAGCAATGTTTTTAACAGAGTTGGATGTGGTAAATAGTGTTGATGTTAAAGTAGGTTTAATAGATGATGAGCATTCACATGAATTTATTAATTTTCAAAAGAAACTCCAACAGGTTAAAACAGAGCTTTCCCAAAAAGCCCATCCTCAAAAAATACCATTTTCAGTTATCTGGGCAGAATTAGTTAAAACCTTCTTTAAGTTTGGTAAAATATTGGATTTAGATGATAAATCAATTTTTAAATCTTGGTTAGCCTTTCGTACGGAATTAATTCAATTAATTACTGAAAATGGCCTCCAAGATAAATCGAAAGTACTAAAATGCGTTTTAAACTTTATTGGCCAACTTGAAAAAGATGGTCATACTTTATCAGCTCGTGCTATTCATAACTTTATTTATATTGTAAGAAAGACAATGTTGGCAAACTTTGCCCGCAATAAAGAAATGGATGCCATGGCATATGCCGTATTAGCAGGACCTTGCTTATTGTTTGCCTTAGAGCTTGAAAGCACCATGATTTTAGCAAATGCAAATACCAAGTTTGATCCTTCATTTAAAAGTACTCGTGAATATATTCATATGAGACTCTTAATTAGCACGCTAATAGATTCTCATTTTTTTGATAAGCCCTTTGAGCCTTCTTTGTATCAATTTTTCTATCAGCATGATGCCATGCCCTCTTTAGATGCAATCGCATCTTTATCAATGTTAAATGAGCTAGATACCAGAGAACGCAGCGGTACTCAATTTCAAAATTTGCAAAGTTTAGTTGGGGGTGTCGATTTTAAAGAATCGGACATGACTGCAACGCAGCTAGAGATGGATTTAAATGAAAGATTTCAACAACTGTTATTAACATCTTCTGGTCAAACATTGAGCCAATTTGATACAGAGCAACCCAAAGCTGAGAAAGGAGTTTCTGCATCGTTTTTAACCACCACAGGAACTGCATTTAATGTGAAAAAGCGTGGTTCAATGGTTAAGCAAGATTCGATGTTGCCTCAGTATATGATGCAAAATGTGAGAGATATTTTCCAAGAAACCCAAAGTGAAAATATGAATCCGACAGTGCCTCAGTCACCAAGTCCGGTTTCAAAACCACAGGAAAAGCAGAAGATGTAATTTTCCTTTTTGTGCATATGAGGAAGTTTTGAATCATATGCACGAAATTCACTTTAATTTAGGTTTTGAATTTTTTTTTTTCATCACTATCCGAAAGAAACGCGGTAATAATCCAGGGAAGGAGCGACCGACAAAAACAGCTAATTTCCCAAATCCTGTAATAATACGCTCACGCTGACGCAGCCTTACAGCCTTTACAATGATTTTAGCTGTTTTATCTGCCGAGAAACGCATCCAATCTGGTAAGGAGTCGTTCTCATTTTTTTCATAAACACCCATGTTATTGATATCTCGAAACTCTGTTCTGATAAAGCCAGGACTGATGAGGGTTACGCTAATACCATAGGGGGCTAATTCAAAAAATAAGGTCTCAGCTAATGCCGTTAATGCATATTTGCTCATGGTGTAAGGCGCATATTCAGGCAAAGTTACATGACCCAGCACACTGCCTACTATCACAAAGCGTCCTTTTGATTTTTTTAAATCCTCTAATGTTGCATACAGTGTGCGCAAGACACCCCACACATTGGTTTCATATTGTCGTTTAAAATCTTCGAGGGTTAAATTTTCAGCGTAGCCTTTGACCCCAAACCCTGCATTAGCAATCACCACATCAATAGTCCCTAGGGTTTGATGGACTTGGGTAACGGCGTTCGCTAAGTCATTTTCTTTGGTTACATCAGCTTTGATGGCCGCAGCTTTTCCCCCAAGCTGTTGGCAGGTAGTCACGAGCTGTTGTAGACGATCTAAGCGTCTGGCTAACAATGCTTGAAAGGCTCCTTCTTTGGCAAAGGTTTTAGCTAAGGCTTCGCCAATTCCTGAAGAAGCGCCAGTAATGAGGACGACTTTATCTTTAAAAGAACTATCATTTTTATGCATTGTTTTGTTGCCAACTCATTTGTAATATAGGGAGATTATACAATATCTGTGACTAGGGTATAAAGGTAGCATGCTAAAAACAAAATGGAATGATACATTAAAATTATGGGCCTTTGGTTTTCTCAAAGTTCCGATGATTTTTTGGTTGCGGCCTAAAATAATGACTTTAACTAAAGAGAGTGCTGTTATCAAAATATCTCTAACACGAAGAAGTAAAAATCATTTGAAATCGATGTACTTTGGCGCACTGTGTGTTGGGGCAGATGTGGCAGGTGGCATTCAAATGATGAATGTATTAGGACATGATATAAAAAAAATATCTTTTGCATTTAAAGATGCTAAGTGCGAATTTTTAAAGCGCCCAGAAGCAGATGTTTATTTTTCTTGTCATGATGGCAATCTGATTGCCCAAACAGTTCAAAAAGCCTTTCAAACTCATGAGCGTGAAAATGTTGCTGTGCAGATTGTGGCAACCACTCCTTCATTATTAGGTGATGAACCGGTGGCGCGTTTCACTTTAACTTTATCAATTAAAGAAAAAAGGGCAGCATGAGCAATGCCATTATTTTTCAGAAAATCTTTGACGAGAAATGGCAGCAGCTACCCACTGTGTTTAAGCGCCATTATGCTATCCGAGAAAATTCAGATGATAAAATAGTGGCCAAGGGAACAATATCTGTTGATTTTTCTTGGCTGATATCTTTATTTCGCCCCATTATCGCTAGTCTCAATATTTTACCGACAAAACGTGCTAAAAATATTCCCATCACGGTGATATTTACTTGTCAAAAAAAACCAACAGCATTTTGTTTTAATCGGATTTTTTATTATCCTGATAAACCGTTTGCATTTAATAGCAAGCAAATTCCCATTGGGGGAAATATAATGATTGAGATGACGGGAGGTATTTTCGGTTGGAAATGCTCATATGATTATATTAATAACGAAGTGGTATTACATCATCATGCTTATGTCATAAAAATTTTTTCCTGGTATGTACGTATTCCTTTAGAACTAGTCATGGGAAAGTGCGAGGCCCAAGAAAAGGCTATTTCAGATTCCGCATTTCAAATGAAAGTACAATTTACCCATTTTTTGTTTGGTTTCATCTATACCTATTATGGTAAATTTGAAGTTGAACAGGTTACCGACTAACTCATTTTGTCATTTACATCAGCATACCCGTAAGTTATAATTCTGGCATTTTTAAGAGCCGAAATGGGGTTACAATGCTATCTGGTTCTTCTGATGCGTCAACAGGCCTGCCAACAAATAAAAAACAACTGCAACAAAGGCTAATTCAACTTTGTGAAAGGATATTTGAAAGCAAAGGGATTAGCTCAGAAGCAGAGGCGGCTCTTTTTGATTTTTTGTCTCGGGCACCATTATCAAACTTAGATTTTAATGACTCTTTAGTCATGGGGCCTTGTAAGGGAGCAACAGTTTTTGCTGTATTGTCTCGCGCAGCGATGGTTGGTCGTTTGCGCTGTGTGGAAAAGGTATTAGGTGATAGTGCAGTTTTACCAAAATTAAAATTTAATGTTATCTGCAAAAATCCTTTATTTGTGGGTGTTTCCCCGTTATATTTTCTGGGGTTTGCGGCATTAAATGGTAATGCAGGGCCTTTGCGAACCGTATTTACTGAATACCCGTTAAAAGATTTACATTTTAACGTAACTTGCCAATCTGGTCCCTATCAAGGAACCAATCTTTTATGGCTACTGGGTTTACTGGGTATCAAGGGACAGCCAGTTTTTATTGAAGAGGTGCTGACTAAAGTACCACTGAGCAGACTTGAGCTTGATTCTACTTGTCGTAGCGGTTCAATAGACGGACTAAACGATCCTTTTCTGGGTGAATCACTTTATCATCACATTGCGGAACTTGCGACGCAGAATAGACCACTTTGTTTGCAAAGAGTGTGGGATAAGATGTTAGAAACTCCTAATATATTCAATGCAAAAACTTTAGCAGGTCCCAACAAAGGGATGACAGTATTTCAACAAGTGCTAGAGTCAGCGGCTCGCGTAAATGCGCTTGAATTAAAAGATATTCCCAAAAAATGGTTGCCAGGTTTAATTTTTAATTCAAAAGTTCAGGGTGGACAAAGTAGAGGCACCGATGCTCTCTATTGGGCAGGAGTCCTTGCTGGAAAATCTGATCCCTCCTTCTTAGAAAAAATACTTGTGAATGTCCCATTTGAGAAATTATCGTTTCATGTTGCAAGCCAGGAACCAGCCTATCAGGGGTTAAATTTTCTATGGTGGCTTTGCTACACAGCATCAAAAAGGCGTTCAAAAGCTTTAATCAAAGTGATGGCTTCGATAAAGTTCACTCCTGAAGAATGTAATGCAAAATGTTTAAAAGGAACGAATGTTGGCGCGACAGCGCTTTTTTGGTTAACCATGGCATGTGTCGTGGATTCGACAAATGATTTATTGACTTGCTTGGATAAAGTATTAAACGAAGAAGATATTCTTCAACTTGATTTCAATACACGATATCAGGGCGAACATAACAAAGGTACGACGCCTTTGTGGTGGATAGCGCTGCTTGCTGCAAAAGGTCATCCGGCCATGCTCAAGCGAGTATTGAGTAAAGTACCACTGTCGAAATTAGATTTAACAGCTTGTTGCGAGGATGGTGAAAATCAGGGCTGGACGGTGATGCACTTGATTTGTGAAGCAGCAACAAGAGGGGATGATGAAAGTTTGTTGCAAATAATAAACTCAGGTCAAATGACGCCAGGTTTATTAAACACAAAGCAATTACATGGTGAACACAAAGGGATGTCGGTATTGATACAAAGTATTCAAGCCGCATCTCGTGGTCAAGAGGCAGCATTAAGAAGTATATTTGCCATCCCCGGCATGCTAAACCAACTTGATTTTAGTGCACGATGTGAAGGTGGACCTTATCAGGGAACAAAGCCATTTTGGTGGTTGGCGCTAACAGCGGTGAATGGATATCCAGAATTTCTTGAAAAGGCGCTTGAAGAAATTGAATTTACGTTCGATGATCTCAATACAACATGCGAGGCAGGTGATTTAGAAGGCAGTAATGCATTTTATTTTATTGTTTATCTTGCAAGATTGGGGCATCCTAAGGCCTTAATACACTTTTTATCCAAAGTTCCTCTTCATAAAATAGATTTTTATAAGCAGTGTGCTAATGGTGCCAATGAAGGGATGAGCCCATTGTGGTGGTTCATTGTTTTAGCTGCTCAAGGAAATCCTGAATATCTACAATTTATATTACAAGAGATTGATTTTTCAAAAGCGGATTTAAATATTCCCATTGAACAAGGGCGATATAAGGGAACAACGCTTTTAATGTGGATATCTGTGCTTGCGCTATTGGGCTACCAACAACCTTTATTACAAGTTTTTCGACAGGTTCCTTTATATCAGCTTAACTTTAATGCATTTTGTGAAGCGTCAATACATAAAGGCGTCACGGTTTTATGGACGCTTGCTGCAATTGGTTCAATTGAATTAATTAGCAGAGTATTACATGAAGTTCCCTTAACAGAATTGAATTTTAATTCCAAAGCGCAAGCTGGCCCTAATGCAGGGATCAGTATTCTCTGGTGGCTGACATTATATGCAATCCAGGGCAATTCTCAGTTTTTAGATAAAGTATTAAATGACGTGCCTCTTACTATGTTAGATTTTACTTCGACAAGAAAAGAAGATGGCACATCCATTACAGATTTAGTAAAGGGCACACCTTTACAAAGTAAACTGGATTTTGTCACTCACTTACAAGAGGCGATGAAGCTTGCAAGAAGAAAAAATGTAGCGCGCGATCGCAGAATATTAAAAAATCATCTTGTAGAAACAGAAAAATTAGCAGAAGCTGCTGATAAAGAGGGACATCAAGATGCCTATTTTTGGCTGGCTAGATTTTATCTTGAGCGTGAAGAACAAGAAAATTTTATTCGAGTAGCCCCTAAAATATCGCCTCATCATCAGGCAGCAAAAGATATGCAGGCTGAAGTTGAAAGAATTGAGCTTGAGATATTATCAAAACAAATGGCCAGCGCTTCTATTAAAGTAGCAGATGATGTAGAAGTTGAGCCAGATGTTCAATCTCACGACTCAAAAAATTTAACACAGACTCGATTACATGACAAAATAAGTGAGTTAAGTTCATCCCTTGAAGCCTTACAAATTCAAAAGCAACCATTAGCAGTTGCTTTTATTCCACCTAAAAATTTAATATTTCATGATATTCGTTCAAGTAAAATTACCGAACCCGTTGACAGTGCCAATGATGCTGAGAATGATGTTAAAGTAAGAAGCTTTGGCGCACGTAAGCTTCATCGCCTCGTGATGAGAGTTTGCGATGCTACTAATGAAGATTCACTACAAGCGGCGTTAAAAAATCTTGAACAATGTGTTGACCAAGCTAAACCCTCAGAATTAATGGAATTAAGTGTAAACGGTTATTCTCATTTGGAAGATGCCTTGCATTTACCATTTGTCCGTCAGCAAGATGTACGTTTTGCAGATATCATTGCCAATCAGATGTTTACAATGCTAAGTCATAAGATGAAGGAGAAGCTTAGCAATCATCAATTTGCCTCGATAATAGAGAATAGTTCGATTCAAGGAATGAATTTATTGCAACAAGCATTAAGGTATGGTTCAAGGCAAGCAACCCAAAGTGTTATCAAAATCAGTGAGAGTTGCTTATCAACTACTGAATGGCAAGAAATTCTTCAGCGCAGTAATGAGTTTGGTTATAATGTATTTCATCAAGCAGTTGCCAGTGGCGATCCTGTTATTGTGAATGCTGTTATAGGTGCAGTCAACAGAGCTTTTGATACTAAAAGTGAAGAAAAGTTAATTGAACTAGGCTCAGAAACCAGAAGGCTATTTAGTGGCAAACGTTGGAGAGAATCACCTCATCAGCAAGCTATTATGGATCTTATTTCTCCTTTTGTGAATTGTGCAAAAATTCGCAAGAGAAATTATTAACTACCTCGAATAAGAAGCACAGGTATGGGAGCAATACGCGCTACGCCTTCTGCCACAGAGCCTAATAGAAAATGATGAAAACCTTGCCGACCATGTGTGCCCACAATAATGAGATCTGCTGGCCAAGCTTTTGCTTGGTCAACAATTTGTTCGGCGATTCTTGAGCCTTTGGTGGCTTCAAGCAATCTTGTATCAAAATTTGAAATATGTGCAGTATGCATCTCAATATTGATATTTTGTAAGAGAGCAAGTTGTGCATTAGCATAAGATTCTTTTTTTTCTTTTGGATAAATGGCACTACCGTCCCAGTCTATAAAAAATTCATTACCGACATGAAGGAAGCGTAAAAAGGTTTTAGGTTGATCTTTGGCGAACTTAATAGCTTCTTTTATTGCAAGCTGTGAAGTATTACTCTCATCTACAGCGACTAAAATATTCTTATAAATCATTACTCTTCCCACTTTTGTTTTAGGCTTTGTTATCTTCACTTTTTCAAAACAGTCATGTACTCGTGTACACTCCTGTTTCAAAAAAGCTTGATGCCTCGCCTACGAGGTCCCCCTTGAGGGGAAAACAAAAGTGGTTTGAGTAAATTTGTGAATTGACAGGAAATTAATCGGCGTTTGAGTAGATTTTTTGAATAGTTAGCTGGATTAAAACTCAGAAATATGTGGCTTCTTCTGATTTATGATTTTATACCCCTCACCCTAACCCTCTCCCGCAAGGGGAGAGGGGATAAGAATAGAGATTATCTTATCCGATCCCCTCTCCCCTTGCGGGAGAGGGTTAGGGTGAGGGGTGGTAAATAGGTTTGGAGTTTACAATGGTAATGAGATGCGCCTACACGATTCATTATTATTTAACTTAAACCCAAAATTTAGTATCATATGCACAATTTTTACCTATTTAAGTGCCAAAAATGACGGTTTTAAACATTCTTAGCTATCCTAACAAAGCTTTACGCAGTAAAGCGGTCAGTTCCGCCTCTGTAGATGAAAAAATCTTGGAAGAGGTAAAGTTAATGTTTAAAACGCTCTATGCTGCTAATGGCTGGGGTTTGGCATCAACTCAGGTCGGTTTAACCTCTCGAATATTCGTCATGGATATTTCTCCTGATCAAAATCAACCCACTTGCTTTATTAATCCAGAAATTATTACAAAGCAAGGCAGCGTTGAATCGGAAGAAGATTGCTTATCTTTTCCTGGTGTCTATATAAAAATACCACGTGCCAAGCAAATTCAATTGCAATATCAAAATGAAAATGGCGAAGTAGAAATGCAAACCTTTGAAGGTTTACTTGCTTGCTGTATTCAACATGGTGTGGATAGTCTCAATGGTGTGCTTTTTATCGATCATCTTTCAAAATTAAAACGCGATCGACTGATGAAAAAATTTGATAAATTAAAAGCATCTCATCATAGTGCGCATGTTCATGGTCCAGATTGTGATCATCATCATTAATCACGTCATTCTTGAATGATATTATTATTTATTCTAAGAAGTTTTTCAAAATCATCTGCAATTAGAGGTTTACTGAAATAAAATCCTTGAATGCCATTGCATAATTCATGTTGTAAAAAATCAACTTGCTTTTTTGTTTCCACACCCTCTGCAATCACATCAAGTTCTAAACCATGAGCCATAGCAATAATCGATTTTATCAGAATTTCATCGTTTCTATCATTTTCTATGTTGTTAACAAAAGATTGATCAATTTTAAGTCTATCGACCGTAGCATGTCTTAAATACGCTAAACTAGAATTACCAGTACCGAAATCATCAAGGGCTACTTTCAGTCCTAAATTTCTGATTTCTTGTATAGTTTTCATCACCTCTTTATTGGAGAGAAGGGTATTTTCTGTCACTTCGATCTCTATATACTGAGGTTTGAGCCCAGTTTCTCGTAGTATATTTTTTATGGTATCAATAAAGGTTGATTGTCTAAGTTGTTGGAAAGCAACATTTATTGCTATGCGTACAGGATCCAAACCACTATCATGCCAGGCCTTACATTGCTTGCACGCTGTTTTAAGTACCCATTCGCCAATTTCAACAATAAGACCGCATACTTCAGCTTGTGGTATAAAGTCAATTGGCAATAAGATCCCTCGTTTAGGATGGTTCCATCTTATTAAGGCTTCAGTGGCAACCACCTGTTTAGATTGTGCATCATATTGTGCTTGATAGGTGAGAAAAAATTCACCATTTTTAAGAGCTTGATGCATTTCATTTTCAATTTCCAAAAGCGTTAATGAATTTTCATTTAACCCCTCCATATAAAATTGAAATTGGTTCCTGCCCAGTTCTTTTGCGTGATAGAGCGCAAGATCTGCATTTCGTAAAAGTATTGAAGATTTTTCTCCATCATCAGGAAATACCGAAATGCCTATGCTAGCAGTAACATTCAACATTCTGTCAGCAATCTTAATTGGAGTTTCAAAGCTTGTAATCAATTTATTAGCTACCGTAAAAAGGTGTTCATCTTTAATAATATCTGGAATCACCATGACAAATTCATCTCCGCCCACACGGGCAAGTGTATCACCTTTTCTAAGTGTAGATTTGAGAATATTGGCAACTTCAATAAGGAGTTGATCACCAGCATCATGACCTAAACTATCATTAATAAGTTTAAACCGGTCAAGATCAAGGAATAAAATACCTAATTTTGATTTATTACGCACGGCAAGCGAAATACCATGTTTTATTCTATCATGCAGAAGGATTCTATTGGGTAAATCGGTTAAAGCATCATGAGTTGCTTGATATTCAAGTTTCTTTTCAAGATAGTATCGTTTTGTAATATCTCTAAAACTCCATACCCTACCCACCGTGGTGTTGTTTAGCTTATGAGGCTGTGAATATCGTTCCATGATGCGACCATCTTTAAAACTGAGAGTATCTATATTAACATCATCAGTTTTAGCAATAGCAGACGTTGATTCAATAAATGATTCTGGTGATTCTAGTTGATTTTCGATATAGCTTAAAAGAATCTTATCATTTTTTGTATCGATAACAGATTTCGGAATATTCCACATTGATAAAAAAAGAGAATTATAATCTACTATTTTTCCTTCATTGTTTACAACCAGAATACCATTGTTAGATGATTCTATTGTTGCCCGTATTATGGATAGAGATTCCTGTAAAGACTGTGTGCGCTGTTCAATTGCTTTTTCAAGAAATTCAGTATGTTGTTTTGACTCTCGCATCAGCTGCCATTTTCTAACTAATGCACAGGCTAATTGACGCACAGTAACATTATCAAAAGGCTTTTTTAATATAAGAAGGTTATCTGTCATACCTAAGTTTTCTACTGTTTCTTCCCAGGTATAATCTGAATAAGCAGTGCATATTACGATTTGCATGTTTGGATCTAACATCCAGATGTGCTTAATTGTCTCAATTCCATCCCAACCAGGCGGCATGCGTATATCAACAAAAGCCAGCGCATAAGGATCACCAATATTGATGGCTTGTTCAATTTTATCAACGCCTTCTTTGCCTTGTGTTGCAGTATCAATTTTAAAATTTGGCAAAGACAGGGTAGAATCCTCTCTTTTTCCAAATAATTCGATATCTAATTTATCTAATCTAGTTGTATTGCGCTCAGTTGTTAATATTTTAATAAAATCTTGATGAATACTTGGATTATCATCAATAACGATGATTCTGATCTCTTCATTGGATGGATTCATAATTTCTCCTTAAGAGCAGAGTTTACAGGGATGTGTAAAGTGAATGTCGCGCCTTTACCTAAACCTTCACTGAAAACCTGTATATCTCCTCCTAGCTCTTTTGCAAATAGTGCACATGAATGTAACCCAAATCCGTGTCCATGCTTTTTGGTAGTAAATCCAAAAGAAAACAGTTTACTTTTATATTCAGGAGAAATGCCGATACCATTATCTTTAATGACAATCTCCATATTTTTATTTATTGTTTCTCGAGTTGAAATATATATTTCTTTAATCGAGGCATTATTATTGTCGACTGTTGCTTCTTTTGCATTTTGAATTAAATTGATTAAAATTTGTAGTAGTTTTGATTTATCTGTTTCAATAAAGCTGCTTGCGCTTTCATATTTTTTATTTATTTGAACACTGTTCATGACTTTTCCTGCACACATCTGTAATGCAATATCAATCACTTCAGGTAGAAATACTTTTTCTATAAGCACTTTGCTGGTAGAAAGATCCTGCTGAGTATTAACGATTTCTTTAATATGATTTAAATAATTAATCATATTAATAACTTCCAATCTAAGAGTGTTTTGTTCTTTTTTCAAAATGGTTGATAGCTCAATTAAATACTGAGGAATCAGCTTACCTTTTGCATCTTCTGTTAAAAAGGTACTAAGAGATAATTTATGCTCCTCAATCAATTCAATTACTTTCAAGGCTCTATCTATAAATGGTTGATTAACACTTTCTCTTAATAGTTGTAATGAAACATTTGCACTATTTAAAACATTTCCTAAATTATGCAATAAACTAGTGGCTACTTCGGCCATGCCTGTATATCTTGCTGATAAAATAATTTGCTTATTTAAATTAGAAATTTTTTCTTCTGCTTCCTTACGCTTAGAAATATCCATCACAATGCCAGAAATCTCTTCAAATATTCCTTGAGCATTGGCTATAGGTTGGCAAATAATGTGAAACCATGAAAACTCCTTATTTGGCATAATGATGCGAATATCACATTCACCAATTTCACCATTTTTAATAGCATTTTCAATCATTTTAGCAAACTCTGCACTGTCGTTAAAATGGATCCAATGTAGTATTTCTTCATAGGTTTTATGGGTAATACTTGAGTTCAAATGAATTAGCGAATAAAATTCTTTTGAAAAAGTAATTTCATTTTTTGGTTTGTTAAAATGCCAACGGCCAATATGAGCTAGACGTTGCGCATTTTCGAGTTCCTGAATATTATCATTATAAAAACTATTTACTTCCATGATGAATTGTTGCCATTTATCGAAATCACTAGGCATTGAATCCAATGACAACTCGTACTTTTTTAGTTGCAGTTCGAAAAATATGTTTACATTGTTAATCTCGCTCATAAAAGTATTTTCCGTTATGAGTGCTATGCTCAGAAAATTCTTTTGACCAACAACGATACTGATGATGGCTATAGCGTAGCCTTTGAATTTGCATAAGCCCTCATTTGATGAAAATCCTAATAATTTATAGAGTAAAAAGGTTATGATTTAGTTCAATATACTGCAAATACTGCAAATACTGTTAATAAAAATAGCAATACCGTTTAGGTGCTCATATTTTCAATTTGGTTTGGAATCACTAAAGTGAAAGTTGCTCCTTTATCCTTACCTTCACTTGATACTTCTAATTTTCCGTGCATCTCACCTGCAGCTAAAGAGCTGATGTGCAGTCCAAATCCCATATTACTTTGTTTGGTGGTAAAGCCAAAATTAAAAATTCTAGCTATATTTTCCTTATCAATTCCTTCCCCATTATCGATAATACGAATGATAATTTTGTCTTTATCCAACAGTGTTTGAATTATTAGACGTTTATCATCCTTTTTACTATTAATTAAAGCATCAATTGCATTACGAACCAGATTGTCAATAATTTGCTCGACTTTAAATTTATCTAGATTAACAGATTGAGTAATCATATAGTCACGTACAATAGTGATGTGATGCTTTGTAATGATATTTTTATGAACAGATATTAGATTATCTAATAATTCTGACATTGTAACGTCTTCAGTGATATTATATTTTTTACTGATTGATTTTTGCATTTCAAGTATTTCTTTTATAGATTTAATGTTTTTATTTAACGATATTACTTCGTTCAATATAATTTTTTGATCTTTTTGCCATTGAGCTTCTATTTCAATAAGGTATTGTAGAACAAGTTTTCCCTTTTCACTCTGCGTAAGAAAAACGGGCAGATCATGTGCGTGCTCATTTAACAAAGAAACAAGGGGTGTTAATCTTGAAAAAACAGCGTTTTCAAATTTTTCATTCAAAATATTAGCGGATACACTGGTACTATTTAATACATTTCCAATATTATGCATCACAGAGGATGCAATATCCGCCATTCCAGCTCTTCGTGCTGATTCTAATAATTTTTGATGTAAAGATTTAACCTTTTTTTCCATTTCAATGCGTCTTTTAATATCTTTTTCAAGTTTACAATTTGCCACGCTCAACTCATTTGTTTTTAATTCCACCAATTCTTGTAAATGTTGATTGATAAATTGCAACTTACAGGTCATGGTGTTAAATGATTGACTCACTTCGTTTAAATCTTCATAGTTTGTATCTTCTATTCGAACATTTAAATTCCCGTCATCTGATGAAACTCTTTTCATTGTTTCTATTAATGTATTCAGCGATCTTGTCAGTGCTCTTAACATGAGATAGCCAAGTAGTAGCATCAAAATTAAGACAATGAAAATAATACTCGTGGTTAATAAGCGCTGTAGGTAAGATATATAATTTGCATTCGTAACCAAAATGTTTCTCAAATCGATGGAAAGCATATCGATAAAACTAAACTCAGTATTGAAATCATTTAGTATTTCTTTAATTTCATCAACTTTGATACCACGTTCTAATTCATCATGAAGATACTGCTTCCTAAGTCGAATTAAATTATCTGGAGATCCGCTGATTTTTTGAACAAGTGATTCAAACTGTGTGCTAATCTCAGCACTGACTTGAAATAAATTAGGATGGTCTTGTATTATTTCTTTAAGATCACGTAGATCCTTTCTAATCGATTGAACGAGTTGATTAATATAATTATTTTTTAGATCTACTAATTCATCGGAATTTGTTGCTTCAGCAATTTTTCGAATTAATGTGGATAAAGTTGCAAGTTCTGAATTTAATTTATAGCTAATCTGCTGCGCCTCAGCAAAACCACCTGACGTATAATTAGTGATGGTTGTTATCAATTCTTTACGATTTTCGGTAGTATCTTTTAATTGAACGCGATGTAGCTCATCTCTTAAAATATGTTCTATTTTTTTGTTTTCCAATGCGATGAAGCCGCTGATTCCATCTGTTTGGTTGTTTAATTCAGTGATTTGAGCATCGATTGCATTGACTTTGCTCCTTAATTGATTTTTTGATGATAAAAGTGAATAATTCGAGTCATACAACTTTTGATCTGCAACTAAAAATTTTTCATATTGCCCTATTAATTCAGGATTAATATGAACAACTTTTGCTAATTCTTTCAAACCAGATGTAAACTTCTCATTTATTGCACTTTGATCAGGTATATCTGCAAGTTCTTCTATATTTATATCACTTAATAGTCTTATTTCTCTTATTAAAAAATCTGATATGGCGCTTCTTATTATAGAACGCGATGAATCTATAGTAGTGGTATCTAATAGCCGGTCTTGGATTCTAATAAATTGATTGCCAAAAAATAGTGTAAGACCACTCAAGATAAGCAGTGAAAGCATTGCCAATATCAGCAAAAATATAAATATTTTACGAAGAGATAATTTCACTCACTTCTCACTATTTTCGTTGTATTAAATCTGCCCACTTCAAAGGTATAAAATTGCCATTTTTTAAAATGGTAGGTCTTACAGTTTTTAAAGCTTCATGATCGTTTTTATCGAAATATATTTTTTCATCAATACCAATATCAACATTACGCATTTTTTCAAATGCATCAATTATTCCTTCACGTGTTAATGCGTTTTTCTCCGAAGCCAAGTAAAGTCCCATGACAAATAATTTTGCACAAAGATATCCTTCTAAAGAAATATAGTCTGGATTTGCTCCATCACCATATTTTTTTAAATCTTTTCGATATTCATCAATCGCAGGCAAAGGAGCATCAAGATCAGGCATGACCTGTGTGACAATTACCTTTTCATTTGTGCCCGCAAGATCGCGAGCTAAAGCTGTACTTCCTACAAATGAAACATTGAGAAAAATAGCATCGGGGAATTCTTTACTTGCAAGTTTAATAAATTTAGCTATTGGGCTATGTACTCCAATCATAATTATTGCTTTAGGAACAATGGAGGCATCCATCATATTAGCTACAGCATTTTCAACATTAAGAGTATTACGAGTATAACGAGTAATTGGTAATTTTTCGGTGTTATCAAAACCCGCCCTTTTTAATGCGCTGATAGCACCTTGATAACCAGCCATACCATAAGCATCATTTTGTAACAAAAAGGCAATTTCTTCAGGTTTAATGTCAATAGAAAGCAATCCTTGGATTATCTCTTGCATTTCAGATTCGTAACTTGAACGAAAATTAATGACATAACGATTCGGTGGTATTTTATGTAAAACTTGAGCGCCTGAAAATGCACCAAATAAAAGGAGTTTTTTTTCGTTAGCAATAGGAACACTAATCTCTGCTGTAGGAGTTCCTACATTGCCAATAACAGCTAACACTTGATGATTATCGGCTAAGTGACGCATATTGATGCCAGTTTGATGAGGTTCATATTGATCATCTAAAGCAATTAATATTAGCTTGCGCCCATCTACTCCGCCGTTTGCATTTACTTTGGAGAAATATACATTTATTCCTCGTTTTACTTCTTGCCCCAAAGTTTGAGAGGGGCCACTTAAAGCCGTGCTCATACCTATGGTAATAGGAAATTTTTCTGTTGGCAGAGTTTTTGTGTCAGTGGTTGGTGTTGCAAATACTAAAGGACTTATGACTAAAAAGGAGCATGCAATTTTATAAAATAAGATTTTCATAATAGATCCCAAACCGGATAAAATGCATTTCAGGATAGAATTCCTTCTAGTTACTGCAATTCTCTCCAGCAATCACGTTACTGGTTTTATTGAAAATTTATCTGCTCCAATATGATAATAGTTACTTTTTTTTCTAATAACCAGGAATTTAATTACTTTGTATTTATTGTTTCTTGAGTGATAACATTATTTGCTCTAAGAAGTTCTTCGAAATCATGCGTTGTTAAAGGTTTACTAAAATAATAACCTTGAATATCATTGCATTCTTCATGTTGTAAGAAATTAAGCTGTTTTACTGTCTCCACACCTTCAGCCACGACGTCTAAATTCAAACTATGCGCTAATGCAATAATTGACTTGATAAGAATTTCATCGTTAGTATTTGCTGCGATGTTACTAACAAATGATTTGTCAATTTTCAGTCTGTCAATAGAAGCTTTTCTTAAATAACCTAAACTAGAATTTCCTGTCCCAAAATCATCGAGTGCTATTTTAACTCCTAGTTCTCTTATTTTAGAAATTATCTGAACGATATCAGGACTGGAAAGCATGATATTTTCAGTGACTTCTATTTCTAAATATTCAGGTTTTAATCCCGACTCTTGTAATGCATCTTGAATTGTTTCAACAAAAGCTGATTGCTTAAGTTGTTGCGAAGCGACGTTTATAGCTATCCGAACAGGACCCAAGCCTTGATCTTGCCATGCTTTACATTGTTTACAAGCAGTTTTTAACACCCATTCACCAATAGCAACAATTAATCCGGATATTTCAGCCTGAGGAATAAAATCCATTGGAAGTACAACTCCTCTTTGAGGATGATTCCATCTTATTAGAGCTTCTGTGGCAACAACTTTTCCTGTAAAGGAATCATGTTGTGCTTGATAGGTGAGAAAAAATTCATTTTTAATTAAAGCTTGTCGCATTTCTGATTCAATTTCCAAAAGTTTTAAAGAATCTTCGTTTAAATCCTTCATGTAAAATTGGAATTGATTCATCCCTTGTGCTTTAGAGCGATACATTGCAAGATCGGCATTTTGTAAAAGCACTTCTGGGTTGTCGCCATCATCAGGATATAAAGCAATACCTATGCTGGAAGAAATATTCAGCATTCTGTCGCCTAACATGAAGGGGATTTTAAAGAGCTCTAGTATTTTATTTGCAATCGTGAACAGATGATCATCTTGATTTATATTTGAAATAACCAAGACAAATTCATCTCCTCCTAAACGTGCAAGCGTGTCACTAGCACGAAGAGAAGTAGTAAGGCGATTTGCAACCTCAATAAGAAGTTGATCGCCTGCATTATGGCCTAAACTATCATTAATGAGCTTAAATCTATCGATATCAAGAAATAAAACGCCAAATTTAGATTTATTACGGTTTGAGACGGAAATTTCATGCTTAATTCGATCATAAAGAAGTATTCTATTAGGTAGATCTGTTAAAGCATCATGAGATGCTTGATGTTCAAGCTTCTTTTCAAGATAAAATCGTTTCGTTATATCTCTAAAGCTCCACACTCTTCCTATAGAGACGCCGTTAAGTTTATGAGGCTGCGAATACCGCTCAAAAACACGGCCGTCCTTAAAATTCAGTGTATCAATACTGACTTCATCCGTTTTATAAATATCATTTGTCGCTTTCATAAACATTTCTGGTGATTGTAATTGATCAAGTACATATTCCAAAAGTATGGCATCTTCCTTTGTCTGAATAGCAGATTCAGGTATATTCCACATTGATAAAAAGCTAGCATTATAATCTACAATTTTACCAAGGTTACTAACAATGAGGATCCCATCTGTAGATGATTCAATAGTGGATCTTATTAGAGATAAGGATTCTTGCAATGATTGGGTGCGTTGTTCAACGGTTTTTTCAAGAAATTCAGCACGGTGTTTTAATTCTTGCATCAGTTGCCATTTTTTGACTAAAGCACAAGCAAGCTGACGCACAGTAACATTATCAAAAGGCTTCTTTAATATGAGAAGATTATCGGTCATGCCTAAATTTTCTACGGTTTCTTCCCAGCTATAATCAGAAAAGGCTGTGCAGATAACGATTTGAATATTCGGATCTATCTGCCAGATATGTTTTATCGTTTCAATTCCATCCCAGCCAGGTGGCATACGTACATCAACGAATGCCAGCGCATAAGGATTACCTTCATTTAGCGCCTGTTCAATCCGATCAACCCCTTCTTTACCTTGAGTCGCCGTATCAATTTTAAAGTATGGTAAAACAATTGAATTTGCTTCTTTTTCGTCAAATAATTCCAAATCCAATTTATCCAATTCATTAGAGATTTGTGGGGTAGTTAATATCTTAATAAAATCTTGATGAATAGTTGGATTATCATCAATAATAAGAATTCTTAAATCATTGGTTGCGTTCATAACTCCTCACTTCTTGCTGACTAACAGGAATTCTTAATATGAAAGTAGCGCCGAATCCAAGACCTTCACTTGTAACCTGTAAATCACCACCCATTTCTTTTGCGAACAAAGCACTTGAGTGCAAACCAAAGCCATGACCCTCCTTTTTGCTGGTATAGCCAAAAGCAAATATTTTAGTTTGATTTTCCTTAGAAATACCGATGCCATTGTCTTTCACTATGATTTCAATTTGCTTATTTTCAGACTCATGTGCAGAAATAGTAATTTCTTTAACAGCTAATTTTTTATTCTCTTCCGTTGCTTCCTCAGCATTATGAATGAGATTCACTAATATCTGCAGCAACTTGGCTTTATCTGTTTCAATAAAGCGATAAAAATCATAATAGTCTTTAATAATTTTAATATTATTATTTTGAGCTGTTCCAGCGCACATTTGTAATGCAAGATCGAGAACTTCTGGTATAAATATTTTTTCAACAACTGACGCGGAGTTTGCAACGTTTTGCTGTACAGAAACTATATCCTTAATATGATTTAAGTGCACATTTAAATTAGATATTTCGGTTTTAATTTTTACTTGCTCTGATTTTACAACAGATGACGAAGCAACAAGATATTTGGGTATTAATTTACCTTTTTCATCTGTTGTTAAAAACGTATCAAGTGCTGTCATATGACCTGCCATTAAATCAATCGCTTTCAGAACTTTGTCAATATAAGGCTGACTTACAGTTTCTTTTAATATATTTAAGGAGACGTTGGCGCTATTTAGAATATTTCCTAAATTATGTAATATACTTGTCGCAATCTCAGCCATGCCGGCAAATCGTGCTGCTGAAACAATTTGTTGATTTAATTGTAGGATTTTTTCTTCTGATTCTTTGCGTTTAGTAATTTCCATCGCTATTCCCTCAATGTCTTCAATGACACCGTCCTTATTTGCTATTGGGTGGCAAATAATAAGGAACCATAGAAATTTTTTGTTTGGCATTATCATTCTAACTTCACATTCTTCATCAAGACCTTTATTAAAGGAATTGTTAATCATTTCCATAAAACGAGCGTTGTCATGACGATGAATATTTTGTTGTACTTGTTCAAAAGTGCGAAAACGAATTGATGGATCCAAGCCAAATATGTCATAAAACTCTTTTGAGACAGTCATTTTGTTGTTTGGTCTATTAAAATGCCAACGTCCAATATGAGCTAAGCGTTGCGCGCTTTCCAGTTTTTTGGTAAGGTCCATTGATTCGCGAGAAGCAATTTCACTGGAACGTTCAAGAATATATCGTTCTTGTTCAGTATCCATGTAATGATGATTTAACCGTGCAATAAATTGTTGCCATTGTTCAAGATCCGACGGTAAGATAGTAGATGACAATCCGTATTTCACAAGATGTTTGTCTAAATCTTTGTTTAAAGTGTTATCACTCATAAAATGTCGTTACCGTCATTGTTTGATTATGTAAACTACAATCACCAGTTGCATAGGGTGACAATTCACCATAAGAATAAAATCCAATCTGTATCGTTCCTGGGGGAAAATGTTCTAGCATCGATTTGGTTTCTTCCTCAATTCGCTCACCTAATAGTAATCTTCTGCCGACACAGCTTACCGCAATGGCAAGTATGGGGGCTTGGAGCTTATTATCTTCATTAAAAATCATATGATATGCCACATCACCTGCTTCACTTGCACTGGCGATTAATCTGTCAAAATTAGAACGCATTAACTGGGCAAGTGAACCTTGAGGAATGTCTCCTGCAAAAGTAAGTGATTGTGCTGTTTCATCTACGGCAAGAATAGTTCGTACTAATTGATTGGTATCTTTAGAATTTTTTCTTATAGCAAGAGGGTAGAGCAATCCTGTTGCAGGTAAACCAGCAGCTTTTTCACCAAGATATTCTTTGTAGAGTGCTAATGCTGGCTTATTATCAAGTTCATATAAAACATTATTTTTAGAATAGGTTACTAAACGCTCTGGTCCAAAAACATCCCATCCACCGCGGGAGGCATGGCCGATTTGAATTTTATCGCCATAAAAGCCAATCGCGACAATATTGTTGGTTAAAATGTCACCATTATATAGAACCCAAGTTCTTTTAAAATCTTTTCCGTCACCGGCAAGGCCACCTGTGATGACAATATCTTTATTGCCTAATTTGTTTAATCCTTTTACGAGCTCAGAGCCATTTACGCGTAAACCATCGGATAATACAAAAATACCACGTAGAGTATTTTTATTAAGAGCTTGAGCAATTTTTTCACCAGCTTGCAAGGAATCTTCAGAAGTTAAAATCTCTTGTCTTGTAATTTCAAGCAAGGTTTGTTCAAACTTAATAATCGCTACTGAAATACTTTTATCAAGAATATGCTCGCCTAATATTTCACCCGCACTTGAACATCCGATGATTTTTGAGTTCGGATAATGTTGAATAAGCTCATGGATAGGCTTTACATTTTCAAAATACTCAGATGCTGCAAATACAAGAATAAGTGTATTTGGCGAATCTAGTAATGGAAACCTGTCTGACCAACCACTGTTCGAATGTTCATTATAGATTAATGTTTGAATCTCCATTTTTAATCCTCAATTTATAGCTTTTACATTAGGTTAGAGCAAGATTTGATCGCTAAAGTTCAATTTTAGTTGCTTGATATGATTTTAGACTAAAGGGATATTAATAAAAGTATGCACAGGTGTGCACTGTCAAAGCTTATCGTTGCGAGCGACTCAAATCTGATCTTTGCAAAGATATTCTTCTATTGAAGTGATCTACCTCTGGAAAGTGATAATTATTCTTTTCAAATAGTAAAATGCAAATATCAACAGCTTTGGGGTCGAGCTTTAACCCGCGCATTTTCCTAATTTCATTTAAAGCAATACCAACGCCAAAGGCAGGACGATAAGGGCGATGTGAGGCCATGGCCTCAACAATATCAGCAACAGTCAAAATTTTTGATTCCAGCATAATTTCGTTACCTTTTAATCCAAAAGGATAGCCAGAACCATCAAGATATTCATGATGTTGATGCACAATTTCAGCAATGGGTCCTGGAAACTCAATATCTTTTAATACTTGGTAACCAATCTCAGGATGAGTTTTTACTAAAGCAAACTCAGCTGCAGTGAGCTTATAAGGTTTACTTAATATTTCTGAAGGCACTGTTATTTTGCCAATATCATGTACACAAGCTGCTAAATCCAACCAATGAATGCGTTCAGGATCA
Source organism: Gammaproteobacteria bacterium (assembly GCA_016191245.1). Taxonomy (GTDB): domain Bacteria; phylum Pseudomonadota; class Gammaproteobacteria; order Berkiellales; family Berkiellaceae; genus Berkiella. The sequence goes on from JACPOY010000025.1 coordinate 106,708, forward strand.
AGCCCATATTCTTCTGCGATGGCTACCGCTAAATCGGCTACGCGTTTTTGATGGCCTGAGGTAAAAGGATCTCGATATTCTAGCATGGAACCTAATGCGGTAATGGTATTTTGCAAAGAGTTCTGTAGTTTAATCGCTTGTTGTTCTTTTACCAGCAAACTGCCTTCATAGGCTGTTTGTGTACGACGATGCTCAATGCCTAAAATAATATTTTGTCCTAGTTCTTGAAACATACGAATTTCAGTATCTTTGAAAGCATCTAGAACTTGAGAATAAATTGCTAAAACAAATCCTACTTTATCATGGGATGCCAGAGGTACAGCTAAAATTGAACGAATGTTATTTTCTTTCAATAATTGTAAAGGTAAATTTGATGAAGTTGCTTTAGTTTGGTAATTAATATTTTGAATTTCTGGATTTTTTGAGAATACAGATTTTAAAATACAGTCTTGGCCGGGTATTTCAGAAGATAGCATATCTTGGTTATAGTATATCATGTGGCCATTTCCAGAGAGGGTGTATATTTTTATCGGCTGATTAACATTATCGGTTACATCTAAAACACAACAAACTGGATAGAGCTCATTTTGATTGGTGATGGATTCACAGCAAGATTGAATTAATTCAATTTCTGAAGTAGAGCGTGAAATGGCTGAATTACCATTACTTAATGCAAACAAGGCCCAATTTAAGCGACGTAAATTTTCCTCAATACGCTTTCTGTCTGTAATATTGACAGCAACACCCATAATTTGAGTGATGACACCTTTTTCGCAACGTATAGGAACTAATGTTGTTGCAAAATACTTTGTACCGGCAGGAAAGGCTAGCTCAATATCTAAATGAATAGACTTATTTTCACGGATACAGCGGTTAAGTGAAGCTATCATGCGTTGACCCGTTTCATTAGGAAATAATTCGCTAAGCGGTTTTTCGATAAGAGAATTATGAGGCAATCCAATGTTGGATTCAGCCATGGGGTTAAGGCGTATAAATTTATACTCCTTGTTAGGTAATGCTGCAATAATGAACATGCTGTCAGAATTATTTTCGAACATCTCATCGAATTGTATTTGATAACGTTGAGATTCTTTCTCTAATGAATGTTGCAATAACTTTGCTTCAGTTATGTTTCGTTTTCTTGACCATAGACCTACAACGCATTCATTTTCAATTTCAAAAAATGTATGATTAAGAAACCATATATCTTGTCCATTTTTAACTATTTCATGTGTTTCAATATTATCTGCTCTAAAGTTATTTTTCATTATGTAGTTTAACATATTCAGATTTGTTTCGTTTTTCCCAATACGATCACCTAGCGTTTGTTTATTTATTAAATCTTCCTTTGTTAGTCCAAATATTTCTGTATAGATGGGATTGCAATCTTTAACAGGAATTTTTTCTAGTTTGTTGATAAAGTCATCGAGAGGAAGATGTATAGATATTGGTTCTACAGGTTTATAAAATATAATAGCTTCTTTGATATCTTGAAAATGATATTTATCTTCAGATCTTCTTAGTTTATTTTCAAGTTTGACATCATCTTGATATTTAGTATCGGACAACAAATTGTATTTTAGTATATCAATCGGCGTGATGATGCAATGATATTTTTGATCTTCAACCAGCACTAAATAATCTAAATTTTTATCTATCATCAAATGTAGAATTTCATCTTCGTTTACAACTGATGTTACTACTTGTGCTGTCGTTCTAATGGCTTCTTCGCAAGTAATTTGATTATATGTGTCGGGCTGCTTGATGATAACCGCAATATCTTGTGGAGATATGATGCCCACAAACCTATTGTTTTTTTCAATAATAATATAGGGGTTGCTTTTTTGGGATTGAAAAATATCGATAGCTGAAGAGATATGTGCACCTGCTTTGCATACAATAAAATTCATATTGCACACTTCAGTGAGGGTTGCTGTCATATTTACCTCTTAGGTGTATAGCATTACACCTTTTTATTGAATATGACAGCTTATATTTAGCTTAAGTTCAAATTTTACTGACCTATTATTAACCTAAAGTGTTTTACTTCCATCTAGGTCGATTATCAATATCATCCAATTCCTTTTCCATTTTACTAGTACTATGGCTTTTACTACTTGTTACAGGAGCAATGCTAGGTAAATAGGCTTTAGTTGGCGTTTCATATTCAACTTCTTCTGCAATGGATGTAAGCGACAAACTGGATAGTCCAAAACGCACATTTGCCAATCGTGATGTGCAAGCTGTTTGAATAGACATTTTTCTATTGAGAGAGCTATACATTTTTTCGGCAAGCTCTACGTATTTTTTATCAAAGCATTCATTTTGAATGATAGTGCTTAAAGCGCTTTGCGCTAAAGTTAAATAATGAAATTGTGGTGAATCTTCTTCCATTACTTCGACTAAACCAATTTTAGGAGCCATCTCTTTTAAAAAAGCGATGAGTTTATTATCAACTTTTGGAAAAACCAGCTCGCGAATAATGTTTGGAATTTCGCTTGGGTTATTATTATTGTCTAAATCAAATTCTTCTTTAGATGCGGATATTTTGGCCAGCATTTGAATAATCATTTTCTGCGTAGGCTGATTAATTGCCCATAAACAAAATAGAGCAGGGCTAACGCCAATTGGATCAGTTTCTAAAACATCAATTTTCGAAGCTAAAGTACTAGCATTGACACTATCACCCTTAGTAACAGCCAAACAAAATTTAATTTGTAGATCTTTCATTCGTTTGAACCTTTTCAGTATATGAGAAGAGTTCGCATTCTAGCATAATGGTGTCGTTAAATAATATAGGGAAGTTTTCCCCCTTTTGCTTCAAAAAGGGGGAAATGTTTTTAGAAAAGAAGATTGGAGAAATATGAGGAGAGATTAATAGTAGTATCGTCTTATTTCGCAATAATCTTCATAGCATACTTCTTCTTCAAAGTATTCGCTTGCTCTTCTTGGTGCACGATTCTGGTTCTGACGATTATTGGTGTCTTGCATCGCACCACCCATGGCGCCAATGCCCGCGCCAATCAGAGCGCCTTCGCCAGCGTGACCAGATAGAGCACCCATAGCAGCCCCACCTACAGCACCTAATGCAGAGCCACTGAGAACGCTTTGTTCTGAGGGGGTCATATTGCTACAACCAACAAGTAATACCAAAGGCAATGCACAAATAAGTGTAGTTACAGCTTTCATTGTCTGAACTCCTGAAGTTAATGGATTTTTTACTACAAAAAGAACGAAAAGGGGAATTCTCTTAAGTTGGACGAAATCTACACCATTGTTATAACCTTGTCTATCCATAAGCTAAAAAAGCCGTTTTTTAACTAAAACAGCGCATATTCACCATGTAAATAGCAACGCTAGATAAACGTCTTAGTGATTTTTTGAAAGAACAAGCACTGACAGGTTCTTACAAAAGCAAAATGAAATAAAGAACTTATTATCGCATATTGCTAAAACCAAAGAAGAAGAGGAAAAAAGCGTTTCGCACATCGAAGTCATTATTTAGGGGAAAGGCAAAAATTATTGGATACATTGATTTTGCAAGTATCCAGTTTAGAGCAGTTTGTTTTAGTTTGATAGACCATGTTGATTCATCATTTTCGTTAAATTCCGCTGTTTTATCCAATGCATCAAAGAATAGGTATTAGATGCAACTTTTTGATTTGCTGTATCAATAGCCCAACAGCTCGCAGAAAATTGATAACCATTTGCTTTCATATCTTGAATAGAATCTTCTTCTAAAATTTTTACCGCATCATGACCGACATACCAAAATTCAATTTCTATAGCGCGCCTTTTGCCATAAGCATGTAAGATGAATTGTCGACAAGCTTGACGGATTTTATGTAATTCATCCTGAGTATAAACGGCACGTTTAAGCGGATGTTTACAAGTATCAATCATGCCAATAATGCTTAATATTTGTCCGTTAAAAGCAGTTAAAACATAATCGCAAACACGAGCTATGTCAGTTGCCTCAATTGGGTATCCTAGAACAAATGAGTAATTCTCAATAAGATAATTAAGCGTTTTCTCAATCATTGCGCTGTTCATTGCATTTATCGCTTATTAAATGGTGTCTTCAATTAAGGAGCAATGCTAACAGGCAAATTCTAAAGATAATATTATAAACAGATAAGTCATATTATCTTGGCGATAGATGTGATGATGACATGTTTTTTTGTTTAATTATCAGATAAGAGGATTTGTTTTCTTGCCTTAAGAGGTGAGGTGACATGTCTTATCGTAGCGAGAGTGAGACAGGAATTGGGTGAGGGGCTTAAGATGTGGGCTGGCGGCCCCTCAACAATTTATTGCAGAAACTACACGTAATTATTTTCCACCAGGCAAGAGGCCACCACCAAAATAGCGACAAGCTGATCTTTTCGCGCAGTTTCCTGGATTATAAAATCCATTATTAAAGTGACCATTATGGTAATACTCGTTACCGTAAAAGCCCCCTTTATAATATCCATTGTTATAACGGTCATAGCCTTTGTAATAGGATAATCTCCCTTCAACAGGATTGGCATAGGTATAATAGCCAGTGTTATTGTAATAAGGGGCTTCATAAGTTCTATCTGGTGCACTGGAACCACGGTAATAGTGGTAACCATTTCTATCTACAATATATCTAAGATTAGTGCCCCTATCGTTGTAACAATATCCATTGTTAAAAAAGAAAATTCCTAATAGGGTGAAAAGAATGCCCTTTATAATATTGAAGTTAAAACTTTTCACAATGATCTCCCTTATGGCCTGTGATGTCACTTCAAAATTTAGCACATACCTACTTTTGTTGCCGAAAAATTGAAAGTTTGCCGATAATAATTGGAGAAAATAGATAATATAAGCTGAATATATTCTTCCTAGGAGATATTTTGACAGTAACGCAACATTCACAAGAGATCGTGCCGACTTCCAACAATCATACGCGAAAACGTGCGTTAATTGTTATTACGATGGCATTTGGTTTATTTGGTGGCTTGTATTTGCTTTATTGGTGCTTTTACGCACGCTTTTATGAAAGTACGGACGATGCTTATGTTCGCGGAAATAATGTACCGGTTATGTCGCAAATCCCAGGCCATGTGAATGCCATTTTTGCAGATGAAACAGATGCTGTGATTAAAGGACAAAAAATTATTCAATTAGACACTTTAGATGCGGCTAAGCCCAGGGACAGGCAGTAGTTTTGATTTATTACCTCCCCAAAATGCAACGGGTAACTGGATTAAAGTGGTGCAACGGCTTCCAGTAAGAATAGCCATTGATGCTGGGCAATTAAAGAAATTCCCTTTGCGTGTAGGGTTATCTACCATTGTTGAAGTCAATACCCATGACAGAAAAGGGAAGATCTTAAGTCAGGAAGGACCGTTAAAATTGATTTATGAATCCATTGATTACGCTTCCAATCTACAAGAAGCAGATAAAATTATCGATGATATTTTAAAAGAAAATGCCAAAAACCTGCAATTTAGTAAAGAGCCTTAAACGATGGCATGTTTAAGAGGATTTCAATTAATTTTGCTCACTCTATCGGTTTCGTTAGGGATCTTCATGAACGTATTGGATACCTCGATTGCTAATGTGGCCATTCCCACTATTGCCGGCAATATGGGCGTGAGTGCTGATGAAGGAACCTGGGTTATTACGTCATTTACAGTTAGCATGGCAATCGTTCTTCCGCTGACGGGATGGTTAGCAAAACGATTTGGTGAAGTGCGCTTATATGTGGTTTGCACATTTTTATTTACCATTGCTTCGTTATTATGTGGCTTATCAACAAGTTTACCGATGTTAATTGTTTTCAGAGTGTTGCAAGGTTTATTCGCAGGTCCAATGATACCTTTATCCCAAAGTTTACTCTTATACAATTACCCACCTGAAAAAAAAGGCCTTGCAACAGGGATATGGGCCATGGTAGCCGTTGCCGCTCCTGTATTGGGTCCCATTCTTGGGGGCTATATTACAGATAATATAACATGGCCTTGGATATTTTATATTAACTTACCAGTGGGATTGTTTAGTGCTTATTTTACCTGGAAAATTTTGCATAAAAATGAAACGCCAACAGTTAAAATACCTATTGACTATATTGGCTTAATTTTATTAGCACTTGGCATTGGCTGTTTACAAATTCTGCTTGATAAAGGCAAGGATCTTGATTGGTTTGATTCGCCATTTATTATTACCCTTGCTGTGATATCAACGGTATCGCTTACTTATTTAATCGCCTGGGAATTAACTGAGAAATATCCAATTGTGGATTTAACTTTATTTAAATTGCGAAATTTTACCATTGGGACAATTGCCATTAGTTTTGGTTATATGACCTTTTTTGGTAGTGTGGTCATTTTACCCTTATGGCTACAAACACAAATGAATTATACGCCGACTTGGGCGGGCCTTGCGACAGCTCCCATTGGATTAATACCGTTGGTATTATCACCTATCATTGGTAAAGTTATGGGCAAAATAGATTTACGGATTATTTCGAGTTTTGGATTTTTTACTTTTGCCTATTGTTCATTTTGGATTGCATTTTTTAATACGAATGTCACCGTAGAAGATATTGCTTTAGCAAGGTTTATTCAAGGATTAGGGGTGCCTTGCTTTTTCATTCCAATTATCTCGATTTTGCTCTCAGGGCTACCACCCGACAGAATTGCCAGTGCTGCAGGATTATCTAACTTTACCCGTATTCTTGCAGGGAGTTTTGGTACTTCCATCTTTGTGACCTTATGGAGTAATCGTGAATCGGTACATCAAAGTAAATTGGTTGAAAATCTTACCACCTATCATCCACAGATGATTGAAACCATCGACAAACTACAAGGGCTAGGATTAACTGATAATGAGACCTTTGCGCGAATACAGGCTGTAATCGTGAATCAATCTTACATGTTAGCGACCAATGATGTGTTTTGGGTATGTGGATTTATTTTTATGATTTTGTTTGGGTTAATTTGGTTTGCCAAGCCACCTTTTATAGCACAAGGCAATGCGGTAGGTGAATAAATCGTAGGGTATTAGACCTTATTTAAATAAGTAATCGCCAGATGACTCATCAATTCGACTGCAACAGGTAGTACTTCATCGTTAAAATTATATGATGAATTGTGACATGAGGCGCTGTTTTCCCCATTTCCTATAAAGAAGTAGCAACCGGGTACTTGTTGCAAAAAATAAGAAAAATCTTCTGAAGCACGGCCACTAGCAGTTTTAATAGCAACCTTAGATTCACCAAATAATATTTTTGCTTGTGATAGCACAAAATCAGTTTCGAATTTTGAGTTAATCGTGGGGGGGTAAATTTCTTCACAGGATAAATCAATCGTGACTTGAAACTCTTTTTCAATATTGTCTAAAGCCTTGCGGATCTCTTTTTGTGCTTGTTTGCTTTTTTCACTTGATGCGGCGCGAATTGTTCCTGATAACGTGGCAAGATCTGGGATAACGTTTGTCGCCACACCGCTATTGATTTGGGTAATGGTGATAACAGTTGGTTCTGCATCTTTAGCATATTGCGTCATCACTTGTGAAATGGTTTGCATGACATAGGAAGAAACTATAATCGGATTAATGGCAAGATCAGGCATCGCTGCATGTCCGCCTTTGCCATGAATCTGAATGCTAAATTCAGTGTTGCCGTACATGGTGCAGCCTGATCGTGCTAATATTTTTCCAGTTGGAATTTTAGGATAGTTATGATAACCAAAAATAACATCAACAACAGGATTTTCTAAGACACCATCTTTGATCATGGCGAGCGCTCCCGCTCCTCCTTCTTCTGCTGGTTGAAAAATAAATTTAATTTTGCCGCAGAAGGAATTTTTCATTTTACTTAAAATTTTCGCAACACCTAAGAGCGATGCAACGTGCCCATCATGACCACAGGCATGCATTTTTCCTGGGTGCTTTGACTGATATGGGATATGCGTTTCTTCTTGGATGGGTAAGGCATCCATATCAGCACGAAGGGCGACAGTTTTTCCTTCTTTTCCTGAATCAAGCACAGCGACAACCCCAGTTTTGCCAATACCCTCCAAAACAGTGAGGTCCATTTTTTCTAATTCATGCTTAATGAATGCAGCGGTGGCATTTTCCTCATAACGCAATTCAGGATAAGTGTGAATTTGATGACGAATTTCTTCGAGTGAGGGTAATATTTTTTTGATATGTTCTTTCATATGCCATCCTTGGACTGTACATTAAAAACGTAGCTTCTTTTTGGACGAAGACTTTTCTTCAATATTTTCTGATGTACTCTCAGATCTTGGTGTATTGTTAATTTTCGGTCCTTTAATAGGACTGATGCCGAATTTTTTTGCTTGTCTTGCCGCAAAATAAGGTAAGGTTTCTTGAATGTAACTATTTTTATTATTTACAATGTTACGCTTATTTTCTAAAATTTGTTTCAGTTGGTTGATAACATAGACAATTTTACTATCATCTGCTTCGCATTTTTTCTGGTGTTTCGCTGGTGAATTTTCTGTTAAAGATCCAAAATCACCTAAATGAAATTCTAAATGCGGGTAAGTACCAGAGTAAAAAATATTTTTCAAACTAATATCGTTATGAGTAAGATTATGTTCATGTAAGAGATCAATTACATTGTAAAGATAAGTCTCAAGCTGTTCAATGCTATCTTCTTTATAACGAAGCACTCCTTTACAGTCTTCCAAAGAGCCTTCATAACGTGGTAACTCATAAACAATATTGGTAGACCAGATCTCTGTAGGTAAGATATTACTTGAATATTTGAAACTCTTTTTTGCTTTTTGGGGATTATCAGGATCGATAAGATTTGCCAAATTCTCATTCATTCCAACAAATTCAGGAATAGCAAGACCTTTACTTCTTTGATCAAGCGCCACTTTTGTTCGTAGTAATTCAATTTTTTTGGCAACCATGTATCTTGTTACCACCAAGACCTTATTATGGCCATTGGCTAAAATAAGGCTTTGATCCCCTTGGCCAACAGTCTCTCTAGGCTTTCTTTCTATGGGGGGTAAAGTCATGGCCTTACTTTGAAGTTGGGCTTTAGTCGGTGAAGAGGGGGCTCTGGATAGCATTGAAAATACCTAATAAACTACTTTGTTGGTATTCTAAAACAATTGCTAAATTTTTACAAATATGAGTTCAGGCGGGTAGGGTAAATATAGATACAGGATAGTATCAAGAATTTTCTGATTGAAGCCGAATAAGTATGTCTCAATCCTGCACGCGGACGGGCGACAATATGAGTAGAAATGTCAGTGATCAGATAATAGAGATATTATCCCAAATAGGTGTAAAACATATTTTTGGGATCCCTGGGGATACGATTGATTCACTGATGGAATCTTTGCGCTTGCAAGATAAAGTGCAGTTTATTGTCATGCGCCATGAGGCAACAGGTGCATTTGCAGCCAGCGCCCAGGCAAAATTAACAGGGCAGTTAGGTGTATGTGTCGCATGCCAAGGACCCGGTGCTGTGAATCTTTTAAATGGGCTCTATGATGCCGCCTTAGATAAAGTGCCGGTGCTAGCCATTACAGGTCAAGTAGATTCTGCTTTGATAGGCACGGGCATGCCCCAAGAGATAAATCAGCTGAGTCTTTTTAATGATGTCGCTATCTTTAACCAAGAAATACGTTCAGCAGAAAATTTACCTCGTGTATTAATGCTTGCTTGCCAAGCAGCTATCAACGGTAAAGGCGTTGCGCATGTTTCCATCCCATCAGACATCATGCGTCAAGTGGCCTGCGAGCGAGATCAAAAGGAAAAAATATTAACGTTTCATAGCAAACTAATTCCTTCAGATAAAGAACTCGATGATGTTGCCGAATTGCTCAATTCAAAAAATAAAATTTCTATTTTATATGGTGGAGGTTCTTATGATGCTAAAGAAGAACTTGTTGCATTATCAAAGAAGCTGAATGCGCCTCTTGTTCATACGACACGTTCCAAAGATATACTGGATAATCATTTGGAAAATGTCGTTGGTGGCATAGGGATGATGGGATCAAGAGCAGGGAATCATGCCGCCAGTGGGTGTGATGCTTTATTGGTCGTGGGAGCAAGTTTTGCATTCAAAGAATATTACCCTAAAAACGCTGACATTATTCAAATTGATAATAATATTAATCGACTTGGTGCGCACACTTCCCTTAGTGATGGATTATTAGGCGATTGCAAAATTACTTTGCAGCAATTACTAACACGAATTACACCGAAAACCGATGATAGCTTTTTAAAGTCAGCGCAAGCTTTAAAAGAAAAGGGATGGGATCATCAAAAATATTTTGCTAAACCAACAGCAGCAGGAAAATATATTCATCCACAAGCATTAACTGAGAAAATTGGAATGCTAGCAGATGAAGACGCTATTTTTTGTGTGGGTACAGGCTCGGTGACGGTATATTGCAATAACTTTTTAAAACTAAATGGTAAACAACGCTTATTATGGACTTGGAATTTAGCCTCGCTGGGCTGGGCTTTATCTGCAGGACTTGGCTGCAAATTAGCTTCACCCCAACGTCAGGTTATTGTACCCGTTGGCGATGGTGATTTTCAAATGCTGATTGCTGATTTGGTGACCTTTGTAAAATACCAACTGCCGGTTACTTTTATTGTTTATAACAATGAAAGTTATCGCTTTATAGAATTAGAAGAATCCGGTGAAGGCAATCCAGCATTTGGAACCAAGTTGTTGAATCCTGATTATGTTAAACTTGCCGAAGCTCATGGTATGTATGCAGTGAAAGTAACTGATTATTCAAAAATTGATGAAGCCTTGCAAGCAGCCTTTGCTTCTGGCAAGCCAGCTATTGTCGATGTGCTGGTAGATCCTAATGAATTATTTATCCCACCTAAGGTTACTCCCAAAATGGCCTTTCATTTTGCTGAATCAAAATTCAAAGGGTGGAGCTTTGTAAAGGGGATCCTTAATTTTATACATAATCATAGTGGTGTGAGGCATTAGTCATATTTAGGATGCATGATCTCTTGCCCCTTCTCCCCTTGCGGGAGAAGGTGGGGATGAGGGGTGCCAATAATCTGAGTTGCTATATATCATAATTTCTATAGATTAATAAACCCCTCACCCTAACCCTCTCCCGCAAGGGGAGAGGGGATAAGAAAAGCGTGGTGTGAGGCATTAATAAGGTTTTAAAGTTAATATTACCTGGTAAAAATAGGCACCTTTGGATTTTTTTGAAGGAAAGACTTCATTTTTCAAAATAATAGTTGAAGTTTTGCCTTGATAATTTGAATCAAAAATCCGGGTGATTTGTTCTCCTTCTCTTTGTCTTTTTATCAATACAGTTCCTAAAGTATTGATAAGATAGTGTTCGATGGGAGTCTGATCATCTCCTTGATGTATAATATTTTTTTTACCCGTAATCGCCGATATCATACAACTTTTATTTTTTAAGATAAGATTGACTCTGGTTAGACTATCATTATCAGAATAGATGACCCATCGTTTATCATTTGGATTGGCTTTTACAAATTCATTTTTTTCTTCAGGAAAGCCCATTGTTTGCGCCAGACTTTGAGTTTTAGAAAAGTCATTTACGCCATCGACGCAAAATTGCTTAAAATGGGTCACCACTAAAGTTTCTAATTTAGTGGGCAGTTCATCGGCTTTATCTACTGCTGCATGAGAAATAGCACATAAAAGATACAAAGTAAGCGGCGCTAAAATAAGATGAAGGCCTTTATAAATCATTGTAGTCTCAATTATTAATACATATCCAAGCAATATAGATGAGAGATCATCAGCCTTCAAGAACTAAGTTAACTAAATTAATAGACAGTGGGTGTTTACTAGTAAGCTAAGAATATTAATAATGTGCGCAACAAACTTTGCATCAATTATATTGGATTTTCTTATGTTAATAAAAAAGCACATAGAACCTCGCCATCATTCCTCTCTTGCCGTTTCTGAATTAGATTTTTTGGCTATTTTCTTAAAAGATAATGGCATTAATGTCTTTGATCCTTTGCAAAATGACGCTGCTAAAATCGTGGTTGAGGATGTGTTAAAACAAAGAGGGATCACGGGTCTTTCTTCAAAGGAGGTGATTCATCAGATCCAAAGTGAATTCACTATCATTCAATCGTCCTTGAAAGACAAATTGATTGCCCTACCCAAAGAATTATTGAAAGCAGCAAATATACCTCTTTACCCGCTGCATGTTGCTGTACGTATTGGAGATCTGGGTCAAGTTAAAAAATTAATATCTTCAGGTTATAAAGTGAATCAAACCGATTTATTTGGTAGTACACCGTTACATATTGCTGCCATGTATGGTCATAAAGAAATAGCAGAATATCTTATTTCACGAGGAGCCTCCATTGACGCTTCCACCTATGAATATGATATGTATGATGTATATTATACGCCCGTAGATTTGGCAATAAAATATGCCCCAAATACTGATACTCTTACTTTGCTGCTACAAAAGGGAGCCTCTCCAAGTAACTGGAATCAAGCCCTATTTACGGTTATTGATATTGCGTTAGAGGCATTTGAACACAACGATTATCAATCTTTCGATTTAATATTAAAAAAACTCGAAGTTATCACCAAGTATGATTCTGATGGCTTATTGTGTTGGGTAGATGGTGAGGATATGCCCATCTCCATGATTCTTGAAACGTATTCAACTCAAATGACGAGTACGCCATTTTATAATCGGCTCATGGATTGTGTGAATAATATTAATGCGGTTGACAAATTGAACTTAGTACACAATTATATAGCAGCAAAAAACCTGTTCCATGCTTTCCCCTCAGATAATGAATATGTATATAAAATTAAAAATTATCCAGCCGAAATAACAGCTCAAGGATACCATTCTGTTTTTACCACCGCATTGGCTTATCATTCATTGCATTCCTATCAGCAAACACTGATAGGAAAATTGGATAACGTGGGATTTAAAAATGCGCAAGCCATGTTTCCAAAGAGTAATGAACCTATTCTTAAGAATGTCGAAACCTATTCTTTAGCAAAACAAACTATTTTTTCTAAGGTTGAAGCAATTTTCAAACAAGGGATGGATGCTAAGCATCATGCAAGCTTACATGAAGTGAGTGATGAGCTTTTTCAATTATATGAAGCAGGACAAACCATTCTTCTACCCTGTGGTTGGGAAGGGCATGCCATCGACATTATTTTAAATAAACCATTAAACTTGTTTATTGTTGCAAATGGTGGTGAAAGTTATCCTGGTATTGATAGCGGCATCAATGCTTATAATCACCAGTTTGCAATCACTGTTGAAGATATTTATCATATTTTGACTAACCATGAAAAAATGGAAATGGAATTTAAGCGCTATTATGATTTAGGACTAATGCATAATGATGAATATTCTTTAATCTTGCCAGATCAAGAATATGGAAACTGTGCTTGGTATAGTCAGCAGTTATCAGAAAGAGCATTATTATTTTTGGAATTAAGAAGTACGGTTACCGACATAACGGTTGCTGCGAGATTATCTGAAGCTTGGTTTGAGCAATTAGATGATTTTCATCAAACACTTGTTTTAAAAGAATATTTAGAAGATCCCTTTCTGGAGGTTGCAGTATTAGGTGATATTTTAATCAATTATCATAGTACATTATCAACACCTGCTGAAATTGAAAGAGCAAAGCTTATTCTTGATAACTTAACTTCTGCTGAAAACAAAAGCTTGTTCATTAAATTTTACAACTCACATCGCTTTGAAATATCGCCTGAATTAAAACAATTTATTAAAGATAATGGTTTTAAAATGGAAGGGATGAGAGAAGGGGATTTTAATCTTGAACATACAGCAAATGTGATTGATATTGATGACGTCATTAGGATGGATAATAATGATATTTTAACAAACGTAAACACATCATCATCTGAGCGACCTCAAATTATTTTTCAAGATAGTTTGCAGGTGACGCCATTGTATCAAGAACAGCAATTACTTGTTCAATTAATTTAATTAATTCACAACAAACCAGAAGAAAGAAGAAACTATGTTAGACTTTCCAAAAACCCATAAAGATGCCTTATTACTAACAGTACAGTACAGCGACCAAGCATGTATTAGAGAACTACTCGTTAAATTTGCAATTGATTATCATATAGTAGATCACAATAAAAATAATGTGTTGCATAAAATTATGATGCGTGATAAGGGGCAAAAAGATAAAATAAAAGTATTCAATTTATTTTATGATAATGGAAATTGGCACGGATTAGATCTCAATGCTTGCAATGGAGAAGGTTATACTATTTTAGATCTGGTAGCCGCAGATGAACTTGATCTTGCCGAGTATCTTGAAAGCAATGGCGCCAAGCGTTCACTCACGATGTCAGTTGTTGTGCCTTCTTTTACTTTACAATTTGACCAATATCAAATGAATCAAAAACCATCTTTACCAGCACAGATAATATCGCCAACAGCAACAAGTGCAGAAAGTAAGCTCAAATTAAATTAATTTTTAGTTAGAGAAAGATATGCTTTTGTAATAAAAAACAATAGCTTGAATGAATAATCAGCCTTGACAGTATAATGGCAATCTCATTAAGGTGCGTGCTTGCAAAGTGTAATATCCTTCAAAGGAGAGAAAGCGATGAGTCATGGTGGTCCTGAAAAAAAGAAAGAAGAAAAAAGAGGATTAGGAGCAAAGCTATCTAGTCTTTTTTTTAGAAAAAAGGATGAGAGGGAGGACGATCTAATCACTTCAAGGCATCTGCCTGCAGACACAGATCTCAGACTTCCTCCCTCAAGTGAAAATAGGGGTGGAGCGGTCAAGACATCAGCGGCTGTGCTGCCCCCACGTCCTCAAGATCCGTTGCCATCTGCACCAGTGGACGCGGCACAGATACATTCTGTGCCAAGTAGCGAGATATTACCTGCGGCAAGCCCAGCTAAATATTCCATGCATGAAGAAGTAAAAAGAAGCCATAAAGTCAAAAAAGAAAAAAAACAACATCGAAAAGCAGAAAGTAGCGCTCACAAAGAAAAGAAACATCACCATCATCATCACAGAAGAAAAAGACCTATACCTCAATCTACTGTTCTTGTCGCTTCACCTGCACGTCAGCCAGCACCCGTAGCTGCTGCAAAACCCGAAGTACTTGTGAGCTATTCTCCAAAATTTGAATCACCGTCAGCGGCATCTGTCCCAACCAGAGCCGATCTTGATGCAAGAGCAAAAAATGTGACTGATCAATTTGCAGATTTAGATCTGCAACCATCAGACAGAATTCAATATCTTTTAACGCATGATCCAAATGCTAAAAAGGCTGAAGGCATTTTTCATCGCACCACTGCAGGTAGTCAAGTGCGAGAATCACAAGGAACAAATACCGATCCAAGAGAAGGATTGTTACCAGGACATCCGCTGGTGGTAAATCAACAAAAATTAGAATGGGAACCTGATGACTCGCAAGCGCAGAAAAGCAAATCCGCTGAAGGTACGTCAAAGAGACCAGGTTAGTTATTGTGAGGGGTAAGCAATTACCCCTTATAAATCAGGTAGAATCAATATATAAACATCAAAGAAAGTGGCAAGCCCTGCACTGACAATAGCACCACATCCTAGGCTACAGCACTTATCATTGAGCAAACAAGCCAAACACCTAACATTTTCATTTTGTCGTATTAATATATTCTTTTGTGATGTTGCTATTGAAAAAGCCCAAAACAGCCCACATATAGATAGTAGATTTTCAATTGAAATAGGAGTTTGCGATGTCACTTGAGAATGAAGTTAAGCGTCTTGTAGAAGAAAAACGTAAGAAAAAAGAGCAAGAATTAGATCATAAGAAAGAAGATGAAAATCAACCTAAATGTATTAGATGTGGTGTTAAAGGGCATACTGTCGTTAGGTGTAAAAAGCGAAAGTGATGAGATATCTCTCTAAAAACTTCGAAAGGCAGGATAACCTCTCATATCCTGCTCTTTGAAGCTTTTAGTTAATCATTAATATCTAAACTTATCATCATTTTTATGACAGAACCCATCGCTACAATAGCCATTATGGGTATTTTGGATCTCATATTCTGCAATATAATAATCGCCAGCATAATAATTGCTAATATATCGAATTTTATTATTGACGTTGTAATCATAAGCGGTTTGCACTTCCATTATGCCGCTACAGCCGGATAAACTAACGGTTGCCAATAGAGACAGTGGAATGATCAGTAATTTCATGAATGCCCCCTGAGATATTTTCATACCTACATGAGACATAGCATAGCTAGGGAAAGTTCAATATTCAGAAGGAGTTTTAATCAGCTGAAAAAACAAGCAGAATTAAAAGAACATCTCTGGTTTTAATGCAATGATATTCAAAATATCTTTTACAAGCGCTAAAGAACTGGAGGTCTGTTTTGTAGACATAGTTGTTTCCTTAGTTGTTTCAGAAGTAGATAAAGAGTTTTGCTTGGTATTATCCAATTGCAGTTGATGCTCATTTTTGCATTCAGAATACATAGCGCCCCCCTTTGATTAATTTTGTTGTTAAAATGTACCATGCTAGGGCCTTGCATTCACGCTTTGATGTCATCAAAGGTTACGACGGCACGATAAACGGTTATTTAATATCATGATTGATAAAACCAGTGGAAATAACCCACGGCTTTATTTTGCTATGATAGAACCAGTCACATTGGCAAGGCTTTGAATAAAAAATCATGCATTATTTATATCTACTGTTAGCAATCATAGGGGAAGTGGTTGCCATCAATGCTTTGAAAGCATCTGAAGAGTTTTCAAAGCCTATTCCAACAGCCATTGTTGTTATTGGCTATTGTTGCTGCTTTTATTTTTTGATGTTGGCACTTCGTGTGATCCCTGTTGGTATTGCTTATGCAATATGGGCGGGTGTTGGAATTATTATTGTGGCACTTGGCGCTTATTTTATGTTTAAACAAGAATTGGATCTTCCTGCGATGGCGGGAATTGCCTTGATTATTCTGGGCGTGGTGGTCATTCAGGTTTTTTCACAGACGATTGGTGAATAATTAAAAAATTAAGAATTTCCTTCTGATCCCCTCTCCCCTTGCGGGAGAGGGTTAGGGTGAGGGGTGTATGAATCTGTCATCAGTAAAAATTGAGTATAAGATTGTTTGGGCACCCCTCATCCCCACCTTCTCCCGCAAGGGGAGAAGGGGTAAGAGCCCACACTCGTATCCTAATCATCAAATCGTTTAGTATATTGATGACAATAAGGAAGTTTTTTGGTTTTTTGATAATAATCTTGGTGATAATCTTCAGCCAGCCAAAAAGGTTTCACAGGGAGTAATTGGGTGGCGATATCATAGCCTTTTTGTTCTAATTGTTGGATTAATGATTGCGCCATTTGTAATTGTTTATCATCATAATAAAAAATCACGCTTAAATATTGTTCTCCGATATCGGGTCCTTGACCATTATGTTGCGTGGGATCATGAATTTCAAAGAAGAATTTGATGATTCTTTCATAAGTGATTTTGCTGGGGTCGTAAACAACCCTTACGGCTTCAAAATGACCGCTACGACCTGTGCATACCTGTTCGTAGGTGGGGGAATCTTTGCCTCCACCTGAGTAGCCAACTTCGACTTTTAAGACGCCAGGCAATTTTTTAAAATAATATTCTACGCCCCAAAAACAACCTGCGGCTAAAATGGCCTCTTCACTATCTTGTACCTCCAGCGAGGTGACAAAATCAAGACTCAGGGAATTGACACAATGCCGAGTGTTGAGTGCTGTATGTCTTTCACCCATAAATACGTGTCCAAGGTGAGCATCGCATCGCATACAAAGAATTTCGGTGCGTTGACCATCCTTATCGGGGAGTCGTTTGACGGCACCTTCTATTTCTTGATCAAAACTTGGCCATCCACAGCCGGAATGAAATTTTGATGTCGCACGAAACAAAGCAAGTCCACATTGACGGCATAAATAGGTGCCAGGGGAATCCAGTGAATCATATTCGCCACTAAAAGGGTATTCGGTACCTTTATCGCGAATGATCTTTAATAGTTGTGGGACTAAACTTGCAGTTTTAAAAGTCATATTCAAAACCCATCAAAGTGAGTATATAAAATTATACGCACAATCTTTGGGAATTTGGAATCCTTTTAGATTTGAAATTTTCGACCTAATCTGGGAGCAGTGGAGAGATTTTTAGGTTTATCACCGGTTTTGGGGTAATTCTCTTTTTCAATGCTGTCATATCTGTCTTTTAAACGGGTTTGATGGTGGTGATTGCTTGGTGGATGGGTGATTGATTCCTGATAGGCCAACATATCCACTTTACGAAAGCGTAAGAAACGATTTTTAACATCGATATTGAATTGATCTTTTAAAATACGGTGTAATTGTTCTTGTGTGCTAATGATTTCTTTATGGACGCTTTTATTCGCTTTAACAATAGATAAGGTTTCATCAGCGATAGTGATACGCCCATTCTGAGATCCCATTCGAATAGGTTTGGTGCAAGCAAAAAAGGTTTTGAAATGAGAATCTTTATTAAGCGGGTTCGCGTTTTTCGCATTGAGTTCACGATAACTTTTTAATGTGGCGGCTTTATGTTCAAAACCATATAAACTTGTCCAAATATCTTTTCGATAGACTTCTAAAACAAAAGGGTATTCTGTTGTTTGTATAATTCTAAATTTTTCTGAATATTGCTGTGTTACGCCACCTTGTAGAGCAATAGGCAACAACAAGCCAATGCCTCCAAACGCAGAATCCACGAGATAATTTTTATTATCAATGGTTACGATAGCAGCGCTATGTTTAGGTCTTTGATCTTTGTCAAGATCTGCACTCATATATAAATCATCGGAAAGAATGGGGGTAACATTAAATCCAATATCTTTTAATATTGTTTGCAATACAAAGTTTAATTCAACGCAACGACCGCCTCGACCAAAATGTACCAATTTACGGTGCAAATGGTTAAAATTAAAAGAAGTTCGATGATTAGGACGATGATCTAATCCGCTATCATGAACACTGACCGTTTCAAATGGAAACGTGAAGGCATGACCTCCTGCAATCTCGATAAGAACTTCTAAAGTAGGTTCTGGCTGCTTAACAAAGCCAATTTTAGTAAAATATTCTGTTCTTTGTGCTGGAGTGGATTTCATATTTTTTTAGATAAGTACTGCTTTTAACTAGGGCGCACTATAACAAAGTTAAGGTACATAAATCTATACGTGAATATTCACCTAACATATTTTTAGTCAAGTAAAGCGCGTGAAGCAAGTAGATATAATGTTTCTTGACAGATCTTGATGGTATTTTCTTCAATTTCGCTCTCATTAGAAATGGGTTGGAGATTTTTATCTACAATTTCTAAAGTTCCTTCGATAATTAATTTTTTAATAATCTGGCAAAGGGCTGGTAAATCATGTTGTCCATCAAGAAAAGGCATCAATGCTTGCGCAACGGGTGTCAGGAGAATATTTTCATGAAAATAATTGGTGACATGCTGTTGAAGTTGAGATTGATATCTTGCTAAGAGAGAAGCATGCGGTTTTTTGCTGACAATGGGAAATTTGTTGTCAGATAATGCTAAATATTGTTGATAGTATTGTTTGATATTTTCATGTTGAGTGCTGTTGTGTTTCTCATGTGCTGCATGACACAACAAACTACTGCGAAAACGTCGATTTTGAATAAAATCATTATTTTGTCGTTCTGCAATGTCCCCACCTTCATCAAAAAACGTAGCATCCCCTATATAATTCAAATGAAAACGTTGCGCTTGTTCAATAAATTGATAAAAATATAAAGGGCAATGATTTTCACTTAAATGTTCATGCACAAGCTGATTAACAGAATGCTCAGATACTATCTTTAGTTCTTCATTCAGAAGCCAGCTATATTCAGTTTGAGTTTGAGTTTGAGTTAGTCCTTCTTGATAAATAGCGAAGAGAGAATCAATTTGATTTATCTTATCTTCCAACCAGCGGCGGTCTTTCGTTGCAAATAATATCAGATCACGCAAAGTATTGCCTATTACCCAGCCAGGAAATGTATTGTAACTGATATAGGCTACCCCCTTATCAGATAAATTATCATGGCAAATTTGCAATATTTTATCTCTCACTGGCTCATCTACCCAAGAATACAACCCATGACAGATGATATAATCAAATTTCTCATTGTCATGAAAATCTTCTATCGACATACAGCGTAAAGCGATGTTCTTAAGCTGTAAGTCATATATCCATTGATTGCCTTGCTTAATTTGTTTGGCGGATAAATCGAGCCCCGTAAATAATGTACTGGGGAAATGAAACGCCATGGGAATAATATTGCCACCACTAGCGCAGCCTAATTCTAACACACGAGCGTTTTCAATCGGCGTGGGATTGAATCCATAATATGAGGCAAGTTGATATAAATGTAAGGGATGAGTTTGCTTTAAAGCATTACTCTCGTAGGGAATGTCATCATAAGATTGCGCTATCATTAGGTTGGCTTAAACACCATCCAATATAAATTCATCAACGGTAAAAAAGTCGCAATGGATCCAAATACCATCCACATTTTTTCTAATGTCCAATATTTCTTAGGAATAGATTCATTGCTGGTAAATTTCTTGGTAATTGCATAGAGTTTGAATTGGATAGGGATAAGAATGAGAAGCCAAATAAGGCCAGAAGCAATAAATAATTCCAAACCCCAAACTATCCATTTAATATGTTGAAAATCAGCGTAAAATTTTGCCATTAACACGCCCGTGACGGCGATGAGACAAACTCCTAATGTGGTAAAAGTGACATCAGTGTAAGTCACTAAGCGTTGAGAAAATGCAATTATTTTCCACTCTTTGGAGTAATCAGCAAACGCTTTCCAAAAGCCGGTGACGATAATATTTCCCAGAAAAAGAATGACGCCAAGAATATGAAAGGATTTTAACAAAAGGTAATGTTCCATATTTTCCATTTGAATTTTCCTTAATTCTTTAAAAAGTCACCCTAACCCTCTCCCGCAAAGCGGGCGAGGGGACAAGAGCATATCTTACGCACATGCCTCTTCTGTTTCTGCTATTACTTTTTCATGGACATGCTTGGCTTTGGGATTATCATTGGCCCACAATCTATCAATTTCGGCAAAAGCAGAATGATTATGAATCGATTCAAAATTTTCAGAACTAATTTTGTAACCTTGAACGGATTCAAGTTGATCTAATGACGTTGCGACATCACGTACCATATCTTCAACAAATTTAGGATTGTCATAGGCACGTTCAGTGACTGTTTTTTCATCTGTGCGTTTCAATATGCCGTAAAGTTCACAAGAAGCCTTGCTTTCGACCAATTGAATAATTTCAATTAAAGAAAGCGTTTGTGCGGCTCTCACAGTGACAGTGACATGTGAACGTTGATTATGGGCGCCATAATCTGAAATCTCTTTTGAGCAAGGGCATAAACTGGTCACAGGAACGATAGCAGACACAAAGGTGTGACATTGACCATTCTCTAGCACGCCACGAATGCTGACATCGTAATCCATCAGACTTGCGGCTTTTGAAATGGGGGCAAATTTTTTCACAAAATAAGGGAAGTTCACCTGTAAAAAGCCATAACTAGCGTGAAGACGCGTCACCATGGTGTCAAGCCAATGTGGTACAGTTGCAACACTGAGTACAGTCTCTTCTTCGTTGAGTATTTCAACAAAGCGTGACATATGTGTTCCTTTGACGTTCTTTGGCAAATCAACCAACATGTCAAAGTGGGCCACAACATGTTGACGGGATAAACCGCGCATGGGCGTGAAATCTTCAAAAATCATGGGGTGTCGGATCCTGCGGATCCCCACACGATTTACCGGTATATTGCGCCAATCTGGGCTACTTTGGATATCCGCAACCGGATCATTTATCATAATTCATACCTAAATTTAAGTGTTTTCAATGGCTGATTGAGACTCTAATGCAGAAAACCTCGAATGACAAGAGTGATTTCTGACTTTTTCTTGGATAGACGCTAAAATGCTCACAGGATCAAGCTTACAACTGATGAGCATTTCTTCAGGGAGTGCATGTTCAACAAAATGATCTGGAATGCCAAGGTTTATTACTTGATTTTGGCAACCATGGGCAAGCAAACAAGCATTCACCCCTTCACCGGCTCCGCCTATAATGACGTTTTCTTCTATTGTCACAATAACGGGATGATCTTTAGCAAGCGCTACAATTAAAGCTTCATCAAGGGGTTTCACAAAACGCATATTCACTAAAGTTGCATTGAGTTTTTCAGCAACAATCGTGGCTGAGGCTAACATGCTACCAAAGCTTAATAATACGATATGTTCACCCTGACGGATTATTTGTGCTTTGCCAATAGGCAGCACATGGCAAGTTTCATCCAATGTCACCATGGGACCACTACCACGTGGATAGCGTACTGCAGCAGGTGAGCATGCCATCAAGCCGGTGTAAAGCATATGACGACATTCATTGGCATCACTAGGAGCCATGATGATCATGTTTGGTATAGGGCGCAAATAACTCAAGTCAAAACTGCCATTGTGAGTTGGGCCATCACCGCCAACTAATCCTGCGCGATCAATTGCAAATAATACCGGTAAATTTTGTAACGCTACATCATGGATAAGTTGATCATATGCTCTTTGTAAAAAGGTTGAATAAATTGCGACAACAGGCTTCATTTTTTCACAAGCAAGCCCTGCCGCTAAGGTGACACTGTGCTGCTCTGCTATGGCAACATCAAAATACCTTTGCGGAAATTCTTTAGCAAAGCGTGTCAGGCCAGATCCTTCACACATGGCTGGCGTAATAGCAACCAAGCGTGGTTCTACTTTTGCCATTTCACATAACCAATCCCCAAAAATTTCAGAATAAGTGGGCATCTTGGGTTTGGGAGCAAGAGGGATAACGTTTTCAGATGCTACAGTATGATAAAACCCTTTCGTGACGCCATGATATTTAATCGGATCGGCTTCAGCAGGAGGATAACCTTTGCCTTTGCGCGTTATCGCATGCACTAATTGCGGACCTTTGAGTTCTTTGACATTTTGTAGTGTTTTAACAAGCGTATGTAAATCATGTCCATCAACAGGGCCGATATAATTAAACCCCATTTCTTCAAATAACGTACCAGGCACAATCATGCCTTTTAAATGTTCTTCTGTTTTACGAGCAAATTCCCACACCGGCGGAATACGTTTGAGAACCTCTTTGCCACTTTTGCGCACTGAGGTATAAACTTTGCTAGATAAAATGCGGGCAAAATAATTTGAAAGTGCTCCCACATTCCCAGAAATGGACATATCATTATCATTGAGAATCACTAACAGATCAGCTTTGAGATCACCTGCATGGTTAAGTGCTTCAAACGCCATACCCGCTGACATGGCACCATCGCCAATCACGGAAATCACCTGGTTTTTGTTGCCCGTTAATTTATTGGCAAGACTCATTCCAAGTCCTGCGCTAATGGAAGTACTGGAATGACCAACCCCAAATGCATCATATGGGCTTTCTTCGCGTCTGGGAAAAGGTGCTAAGCCATCTTTTTGGCGAATAGTGTGTAATTTATCGCGTCTTCCCGTTAGGATTTTATGCGGATAGGCTTGATGACCGACATCCCAAATGAGGTGATCATCTGGCGTATTGAAAACATAATGTAAAGCAATGGCTAATTCCACAGCGCCTAAACCTGCCCCTAAATGTCCACCGGCGAGGTTTAATGTTTCAAGCATAAATTGTCTAATACTCGCAGCGACTTCGGGTAATTTGGTTGTCGGTAATTGACGCAAATCATGAGGCGAATGGATGGTGTGGATAATGCTCATTAATTGGGTCGCTCAATCATGTAAGTGGCAAGCGCTTGTAAGGGATGAGCATTTTTGCCAAAACGTTTGAGTCGCATCAAAGCTTGCTGATGCCAATAATGGGCATGTTCTTTTGCTTGGGTTATTCCAAGTAAAGTGACAAAGGTACATTTATTATTTTTCACATCTTGTCCAGGAAGTTTGCCCATCATTTCACTATGTCCGCAAGCGTCTAAAATATCGTCTTGAATTTGAAAACATAGGCCAATGGCTTGTCCAAATTTGAGTAATTCATCTAAGTCATCAAGAGACGCTTTTCCCGTTGCTAACGCGCCACATTGTACACTGGCTGCAATCAGAGCCCCAGTCTTTGCTAGATGCATTTGTGTTAATTCTTGAAGATTAAGCTTTTTTCCCTGGGCACTTAAGTCTAAAGATTGTCCGCGGACCATTCCTTGAGCGCCTGATGCTTGGGCGATTATCTTGATTATTTTTAAGGTTATTGACTCATTTTGATGAGCGCTAAGCTCAGCTTCAGATAAAATGTCAAAAGCCAAAGTCAAAAGAGCATCTCCGGCCAAGATAGCGGTGGCTTCATCAAAAGCGATATGACAAGTTGGTTTACCTCTGCGTAATTCATCGTTGTCCATTGCCGGCAAATCATCATGAATAAGGGAATAACAGTGCACAAGCTCAATTGCTACAGCAATAGGATCAACTTGTTCGTTGTCAGCGCCAAAGATTTCAGCGGTGCTATATACGAGCAAAGGGCGAAGTCGTTTGCCTCCATTCAAGCAAGCGTAGCGCATTGCAGCAAATAGAGGGGATTGCTCAGGATGGGGGAGATAGCGCAACAACAGCCTGGATAAATGCTCTTGGCAACGTTTCATCCGTGCTTGAATAGGCATAGTTATTCCTCAGCTTATTCTTCAGGGGTATCGAAAGGCTGGCTATTTTCTCCCATGAGTTCTTGAACTCGCAGCGATGCTTGATCGAGAGCTTGTTGGCAGTGACGAGCTAATTGAATGCCTTGCTCAAAATGCTTCAAAGCTTGTTCAAGAGTTAACTCCCCACCTTCCATTTTTGCAAGAATGGATTCGAGTTTTTTTAGATCCCCTTCAAAGTCGGGGAGTGAAGCATCTGATTTTTTGTTAGCCACTGGATTTAATTTTGTCAGGAAAACCAAAAACTTATCCTAGACTCACCTTGTGGTCAATGGGCAAAGCTATTTTCTCCACCTATTCTTTAATCTATGGGCTTCTATTGGGCCGAACCAGGCATTATTGAGCATTTAGAGCTAGAATGATAAATAACTATTGATCTCTTTGACATGGATGTGAAGGTACAGAGCAATGGATTTTGGAACACTTTTTGGCTTATTAGGCGGACTTGTCGTCCTCTATGTCTCAATTGCAGGGGATGGCGGTAGCATCAAGACTTTTATGAATCTGCACCCTGTCATCGTGGTGTTTGGTGGCAGCCTCGTTGTTACAGTAATGAAATTTGGTTTTAAACAATTTTTTGGCGCATTTAAAGTCGCAGGTCGTGCTTTTTTGTTCAAAAAATATAGCCATGAAGAAATTATCGAAGAGGCGGTAAAAATTGCAGATGCAGCTCGTAAAGGTGGTCTACTGTCATTAGAAGGGGTTGAAATCAAAAATGACTTTATGAAAAAAGGCATTCAACTTTTGATTGATGGCCATGAACCTGAAGTAATGAAAAAGATGCTATCCAAAGAAATGAATTTAACAGTAGAGCGTCATCAGTGGGGACAAAAAGTATTTAAAGCCATCGGCGAAGCGGGGCCTGCCATGGGCATGATAGGAACACTCATGGGGCTTGTATTGATGATGTCAAATATGAGCGATCCCAAATCGATTGGTCCTGCCATGGCAATTGCACTTTTAGCAACGTTTTATGGAGCCGTACTTGCCAATATGGTTGCATTACCCATTGCAGAAAAATTGGAATTGCGTAGCAATGAAGAACGTTTATCCAAATCATTGGTAATAGATGCATTGCATGGTATTCAAATTGGCCAAAATCCACGCGTAATTGAAGAAGCGCTGAAAAATTATTTACCTCGTTCAAAACGCGGAACAAGTGTCAATGACGCAGCATGATGATGATGATGATGCTCCAGAACATCCGAAGAAAGCCGGCGAAGGTTGGGTTGTTACCTTTGCGGATATGATGTCGCTGTTAATGAGCTTTTTCGTTTTATTATTATCTTTTTCTGAACAAGATACTGCAAAATTTAAAGAAGTAGGGGGATCTTTAGAGCAAGCCTTCGGTGTGCAGCGAGACATTGTAGCCTATCAAATTCCAAAGGGAACAAGCATCGTTGCTAGAGAATATAGTCCTGGCAAACCAAAACCCACACCACTCAATGAAATTCGTCAATCAACGATTGATGATATGGATCAAACTTTAGAATTTGATCCTAAAGATCGTCCTGATCATAAAAAGCAAGAAGAAGAAAAAAATGGTCCAGGAACAGGTAATATAGATTTTCGCAAAATGAGTACAGTTGAAGTCACCAAGGCATTGATGAAAGCCTTATCATCTGAAATGAAAGATGGAAAAATACAAATCATTGGTAAGGATCAACGAATCATTATTCGCGTTTTAGACCAAGGCTCATTTGCATCAGGTGATAATTCACTGCATCCAAGTTTTGAGCCCATATTAGATAAGATTGCAAACCTGCTTGATGAAATTCCAGGAAATATAACCATTTCAGGGCACACCGACGACAAGCCTATCTTTAATAAACGCTTTCATTCAAATTGGGAACTATCATCAGCGCGGGCGGTAACGGTTGCACATCATTTGTATCGCAAAGGGGTGGATGGTCGTCGCATTGTTGTCTCCGGATATGCCGATACCCAGCCCTTGTATCCTAATGATACAGAAGAACATCGAGGTCGCAATCGTCGCGTTGAAATCGAACTTATCCAAGGAGATAAGCCGCGCACGCAAGAAGTGCCGGAAGTGAACTCAACGGATCAACAAATCCAGCAACCTTTGCGCGAAATTTTAGTCAATCAACCACAGATACCAAAAAAGGTTTCAAAACCCATCCCTTTAAAAAATGCGGATGATGACAAAATGAATTCAATACAAAATGTTAAATGAATGATAGGAAATGAATATGAAAGCTAAAGAAAGGCGTCGATATTTTCGAGTAGATGATGAAGTGATTTTAGCTTGGCGTATTTTAAGCCCCGAGGAAATAGAGAAACGTCTGCAGCATTTTATGCAAGGTGAAATAGAAGCACCTGATGCGACACGTTTATACTTAAAACTAGAATCGGATATCACGTTGTTACTTAATCAATTGAAGGGCAAAGAGCCTGAAATTGCTCATATCATTCAATTGCTCAATCGAAAGCTCAATTTGTTTGCAAGAGGTGCACCTGTTGGAACAACACAGCAATCCATTTTGGATGAGCAAGCACAATCGGTTAACATCAGTGCATGTGGGATAGCCTTCATGTCTGAAGAAAAGCTCATCGCGGGTTCTGATATACAAATTGAAATGGTATTGTTGCCGGAGAAATCTTATATTTTAAGTTATGGCGCGGTGATAGGTTGCGAAAAAAATGATAGCAAGCATTCTGATCGCCCATATCGGGTAAATGTTGATTTTGTCGCAATGCGTGAAACGGATGTCGATAAATTAATTCAGCATATCATGCAAAGAGAAATGCAAATGTTGAAGCAACGTAAAAAGATGAAGGAATGAATTGTTAGAATGGAAGGTTGCGTAGCAACCATGTGTCTCTCCTTGTAAAGCTGAGGGATCGATACATAATTTAAAAGGTTTTTCTTATCCCCTCTCCCCTTGCGGGAGAGGGTTAGGGTGAGGGGTCTATAAATCTGGGACAAATTTATGTCTTTTAACTATTAAGATTTTTTCCACCCCTCATCCCCGCCTTCTCCCGCAAGGGGAGAAGGGGTAAGAGCTTCGCAAGCTAAATCTAGTTCAAATTAACATTATAATTTTTAAGAAATTTTCTTCAAATTATGTGTCGATTCCTCAGCTTTACAAGGGAAGATAATTAGTCGCTACCCAACGTAAATCTTCTGCTAATCGATCTTCACTTTAGTGTATATCCATCCATAAGTTAGTCTGTTATGTAGTCTGCTACCTCCTATCCTCTTTTGTATGTACAACTTCGACTCTATTTGATACACTTTTCTAACTTTTTGAATACCTTCAATATTTTGTGGTTAGCATGATAAATTCTGTGCAGTTTTCTGAAGTTTTCTTGAGCAAGAGTTTACTTACTAATATTATCGCTGTTGTAATTGTGGGGTTGAGTTTCTGCTTTATTGGCACCCCCTATCAAACCGTATTATGGAATGTAGGCTTTTATGCCTTATCTTGTGCCCTAACCAATTGGATCGCGGTTATTATGTTGTTTGATAAGATCCCTTTTCTGTATGGCTCAGGTGTGATTCCAACTCGATTTGAAGAAGTCAAAAAGGGAATCAAAAGTTTAGTGATGAGTGAATTTTTTACTCAAGATAATATTTCAAATGTATTATCGAAAGTAAAACTCGATAAAGATAAGTGGCAAGAAATTGCCAATGAAGTTGATTATGACAAAATTTATGATGCTTTAGTTGAAGGCATCTTAGAATCAAAGATTGGTGCCGTACTTTCTATGATGGGTGGACAAAAAGCGGTAGAGCCCCTACGAGAAGGTGTTCAGATAAAACTAAAAGTTGCATTTGAAGAAATATTATCCGATGACAACTTGCAGCAGAGATTGGTCGATAAATTTGCGCTTTCCCATCAGGGAAATTTTTTGGTTACCATTGAACGAATCATAGATAATCGATTAGCAAATTTAACACCGAATATGGTTAAAGAAATTATTCAAAAAATGATACGCCACCATCTTGGATGGTTGGTTGTCTGGGGTGGTATTTTTGGTGGTTTCATTGGATTGGTGGCAGCAGTATGAGTAATATCAAAATGAATAAAGAAACTTCTTTTAACGATTATTTACTTTTTTTAAGAGAATCTATGCAAAATCTAGCCGAATATTGGCAAAAGATTGGACATGAAAATCCTCATATCAAAGATATCAATGCTGGGTTAAATCACTCGGATCCTTTTATTATCTACAAAGCAAGCATTGCAGCAACATTACTACTCGAAGATCGATCGATTTATCATTAAATTGTAAAGGAATTTGTTGTGAGTGTGATCAAACAGCATGAAGTTTATAAGAACTTCTATCATATTTTTCATCCCCTTGTCGCTGGAAAATTGTCTTTATTACGTCAGAAGCAAACCGATCATAAATTATTTCGTGAATTAGTACACGAAATCACTTTATTGCTTGGTTACGAAGCGACTCAAAATTTAAGCACGACCGACATTGAAATTGAAACTCCCATGGAGAGATGTTTGTCACCATTTCTAGCAGGTCCGTCACCCGTTATATTGCCTATATTACGAGCCGGTGTTGGCATGGTGGATGCATTATTAACATTGATGCCTTCTGCCAAGGTGGGCCATATCGGTCTTTTTCGTAATGAAAAGACCCTACAGCCTGAAGGCTATTATTTTAAAATTCCAGAAGATAGTGATCAGCGACATTTTTATGTTTGTGATCCGATGTTAGCAACGGGAGGCTCTGCCATTCGTGCTGTGAGTACGCTTAAAAAACACAAAGTGAAAAGCATCACTTTCATTTGTGTTTTGGCGGCTCCAGAAGGGTTAAAAGCTTTTTTTGAAGAACATCCAGATGTCACCATTTACTCGGCCAGTTTAGACAGAAGTTTAAACAGTAAGGGCTATATTTGCCCTGGTTTAGGGGATGCTGGTGATAGAATGTTTGGAACATTATAAATTCTTTTTTTTGTTGTAATAGTAGTAGGAAAAAAGAGATGAAAGAGCTAACTTCAATGGATATCTCCAGAGTTGCTGGAGGAAGTATCGCAGGTGTTTTAGTTTATGGCACCATTGGGTTTTGGGTTGGTGGGATCACCGGATTTTGCATGGGGGTGCTTCCTGCTATTCCCGGTTCTATTTTAGGGATGACAATAGGTGCCTATTTGGGCACTGATTCACAACCGCAAGTGATTTATATTGTAGATAATGCACCAAAATGAATTAAGAAATGAAGAAAGTGTGTACAGTTTTGTACACACTTTCTTTTTTAGATTTCTGATTTTATCTTGACAGCCTGACTAGGAAATTCTGATTTAACTTCTACTTTCTTTGTTTCTTGCTGTTTTTTTCTGGTATACCAAAAGTAACTACCTACCGAAATAGCTAATGCGCCAGTACCAATGGCAAGTGCTCCAATTGCTTCTTGACTCAATTCATATCCGCTGATATCGCAAACCTCAGCAATTTTTTGCATTTCAGTACAGCGAGTTTTACCCGTATCCTTTGGATTTAATGAACACCATAATCCCCACAAAGAACATTCTTTCACCATTTCAATGAGTGGTTTGCATAGGCGTTGATAAATAGGAAACTGAACATTATTATAAATGGGCTTCAAAATGGATGTAGAAACCAGCACATTCTTTGCAAGATCTAATAAACTTTTAAACATTGTAAATCCCCTAAAAATTTTAAAAAACTTAATGCATTGTAAGTTATTAAAATCTAGTTAGCTTTATTGTTGAGATAAGAGCAGGATTTCTTCAGATAAGGTGTGATTAGATTTCATTATGCTGGACAAAATACTGACCGCTTTATCAATATCTTCAAAATCAATTACCAGAGGCGAGATACCAAAGCGTATCAAGTTAGGTTCTCGATAGTCGATGATGACGCCCTCTGCAATCAGTGCATTTGAAATAGCCTGTGCATTGTAGTGGAAAAAACCGACATGACTGCCACGCAAAGAAGAGGAGGAAATACATTCAAGTTGTGGTGCATGCTCTTTACATTGAGCGATTAAATAATCTGTTAATAAAAGGCTTTTGTGTTGTAACGCTTGTAAATCAATATGTTCATAAAGCGCTAACGCGCCTTCTAATGCTTTCATGCTTAAAATAGAAGGCGTCCCTGTTAAATATGAATTAACGCCATTAGCACTTTGATACTGTGGCGAAAAATCAAAAGGTTTATTGTGGCCCATCCAGCCATGAATCGACGATTTCACTTTACGATGATGTTTTTGGTTAACATACAGAAAACTGGGGGAGCCGGGTCCCCCGTTAAGATATTTATAAGTACACCCAACAGCAAAATCAACATTAAGTTTTGAACAATAAAGTGGCATGACGCCAACACTATGTGAGAGATCCCACAAGGTGAGGATGCCAAGTTCTTTTGCTTTTTGATTGATTTTTTCCATATCATGCATATTGGCACTTCGATAATTAACATGTGTTAATAAGATAACAGCCACGTTTTCATCCATTTCGTTCAGAATATCTTCTGCACTAACGGCTTTGCATGTTTTATTATGCAAATCAGCCACATTTTCTGCGATGTAAAGATCAGTCGGAAAATTATCCTTTTCGGTTAAAATAACTTTTCGTGAAGAATTTAACTCAAGTGCACTTAACAAAAGCTTCATGATGTTTAGCGTGGTATTATCAGTGACAATAACTTCATTTTCACGAGCGCCAATCAAAGGCGCGATACTGGCGCCAATTTTTTGGGGTAAATCAATCCATTTGGCACGATGCCAAGCATTTGCACCTGATTGGCTCCATTCTTGTAAACCTTGTTGTATTTGTAAATGGGCTGATTTTGATTGCAGTCCAAGCGAATGGGAGCAAAAATAAATAGTATTCTCAGGCAATGAAAATAAATGGGCTTGCTTCATGATGTTAACCCGAGATTTGCTTTTTTATATTTAAAGCTAATTGCTAAAAGTACAATGATGCCGGTCATTAATTTTAAGTCAGAAGGAACAAGGCCAAGGCTCATGGCTATGCCTTGGATCTGTTGATAAATCAAAGCGCCGATAAAGGGGGCGCTCACTTGGCGCGCTAAGGTTTGTGCGCCAATGATAGCTTCACCAATCATTAATGCCGCAAGCGCATGAATCACAATGCCAACGCCCATGCCAATATCAGCATATTGTTGAATTTGAACCATCAAACTACCCGCTAAACCATTGAGTACATTTCCTAAGAAAAGCCCCAATAATACATATCGTGTTAAATTCACTCCTTGTCTTTGTGCAAAAACAGAATTGAAGCCGACAGCGCGAAGTCTTAAACCTTTTTCACTATTTAAAAATTGATATAGTAAACTGATGATGACAATATTTAACAATAACAGAAAAATAAATTGATATAAGGAAGAATGATTGATATTGGAAAATAAAGTGATGCTATCAAATAACGCAATATTAGGTTTGCCCATTAATCGCAAATTAATGCTATAAATCATCGTGCTTAAGATAATACCTGCCAATAGCGTATTTATTTTACATCGAAGATGAACTAATGCTGTACCTATTCCTAAAAATCCAGCCAAGAGACTCGCTATGATTGTTGCCAAAAGAGGTGAGCATCCTGCAACCAGAAGACTTGCACTTAAGGCTCCTCCTAAAGGATAAGCCCCTTCTGCGGTGAGATCAGGAAAATTCACGATTTTAAATGGGATCATCACACCAAGTGCTACCACGCCCAATATCAAGCCTTGAATAAGACCGGCAACAATGAGTTCTGGTTGCATCATGACACTTCTCCTTGAGTGGCATGAAATAAATCAAGTAAACGAGGGATAGTCATCGTTTTTTTCTGTTCTTTATTCAGATCTAAAACGATAGTGCCTTTATTTAGCATTATCAAACGATTCCCATAATGGATGGCATCACTTAATTGATGGGTAATCATGAGAGTCGTCATGTGATATTTTGCAATCATATCCGAAGTAAAAGCCATGATTGTAGTTTGCGTTTTAGGATCTAAAGCAGATATATGTTCATCTAATAAAAGAAGCTCCGGTGAAGAAAGACAAGCCATGACGGTAGCAATCATTTGGCGTTGACCGCCAGATAAGACAGACATAGGTTGATGAAGATATTGCTCTAATCCTAGATCCAAACTTGCAATTTTTTCTTTTAGTGCCTTAGCATGATGCTTGCAAGAGCGAAAGTTTGCTTTCAGTCCTCGTAAATGACTTAAACATAAATTCTCAAGTAGCGTCATTTCTGAAATGGTGCCTTTAGTAATATCTTGCGAAACGCTACTTATCAATCGTGCTCGCCGATGTATTGGATGGTGAGTGATATCTTTATTTTGTAATGTAATCTTTCCGCTATCAACGAAATGTTCACCGGAGAGAGCTTTCATGAACGTTGATTTGCCAGAGCCATTACTGCCGACGATGACGCAAAAATCACCCAATGCTAATTCAAGCGAGATCCCCTTTAAAACAGGTTCGGCTAGTGAAGAGAATGATTTTACGATGTTGTTAACTTGCAGCATCATTTACTCCACGATAGTAATATTGTTAAGGTTTTTAGGTAAGATGATCCCTAATTTTTCGGCCACCTTTTTACTGATATATCCACGATGATCATCTGCCGTTGGGTAGCTTGGAGGAATAGTTGCAATATCTTTTCCTTGTAATATTTGGTAAATAATATCTGCCGTATTCACCCCTACTTGATAATAAGATACCCCATAACTGCCGAGCGCCTGGTGTTGTTTAACAGCATCTGAATCGGCATTAAAAACCGGGATCTTCATTTTATTTGCTTCACTGACAATAGCGGGTAAGGAGGGTTGGATAGGTCCTGAGACACCAACATAAATAAAATCAACTTTGCCTTTAAAGCCTTGCATACGCATGGGAACATCTTTTGCCTGTTCAATGGGGATGGCGACGACGGTCATCCCTAATGGTTTGGCTGCTTCATTTATCATATTTATTAAGGCGGTATCATTTGCCTCACCGGTGGCATAAAGAATGCCGATAGTTTTTGCTTCAGGCAGAATCAGTTTGGCAAACTGCAAAAATGCTTCCAAATCTTGTTTATCTGATGCACCGGAGATATTTATTGAAGCTTTGTTGGCATCGCTCAGTAATCCTGCCTCAACAGGGGAGGTTATATCAGTGAAAACAATGGGGATATCTTTTACGCTACCATTGGCAGCTTGTGCCACGGGCGTACCCACTGCCACAAGGACAACAGGGTTTGATGCTTTTAATTTTGCTAGCATTTGCATAATAAGCGAAGGTTCAAAATTTACATCTATGATGTCGTATTTGAAATCTTTATTTTCTTCTAGTCCAAGCTTTTTGAGTTCCTCTTGGATGCCATCAATAGTATCTTGGATAGAAGCATGTGGGCCCCAATTGGCGATAGCAATAATAGGGAGTGAATGTTGTTGTTGAGAAATAAAGAAAAAGAATGCAATAAGGGCAAACGAAGCTAGGGTAATAAGGGCTTTTGATTTGATGGCCTGAAACATGTCGAGATCCTCTTCATAAATTGAACAAAATAAATGGTAGATGCGAATTGGCTGCACCAACGCCACCCTTTATTTGTTAATTTATTGAAAAGTTGTGATCTCATTGTTCCAAATCTTTAAAAATGAATGTAATCGTTCTGAACTTACAATATATCTAAGTATGATGCAAGCGTGATTTTTTTCAAGAGGAGTAAAAAGGGGTAATTGGCTGATGAGATACAGGGTGAATATACACCCCTCCCTTCCGCCGAAGCTTTAGCGAAGGCCGAATGCGGGGGAGGGGTAAGAATTTCAAGAAGCACTTTTCTGATCCCCTCTCCCGCTTGCGGGGGAGGGTTAGGGAGGGGTAAATAAGAAGCTAATGCGCCCCTTTGTCTTTACTGCCACCATGCCCTTGAGGGACTTTACTTTTAAGTTCAGCTTGTTTTTTTACAAGAAACGCTTGTACCGTTTTTTCAAGCTCTTTATATTTCTCTAAGGCATCTTGCCTTAATTCTTCGGAGTTTTCTAATAATAGTTTGGCCTGGGATTGCAAACCTTCCATATCCTTTTGTATATCTTCTTGATGTTTTGTATAAAGATCATTCCAGCGTTTTGTGTGCTCAGTGAGATTAGTATTCGCTTCTTGCACTATTTTTTCTAAAAGTTCTTTTGGTTGGGATTTGAGGATTTCTCTGAAATGTTCCATATTTTGTTGGACCATTTGTTGCGATTGTTTTACCGATTGCTCAAGAAATTCACTGGTTCTGGAGGTGGTTTTTTGTGACAATTGCTCAAAACGCTTATTGTTTTCTTCGATATGTTCTAATATTTGGCGGTACTGTTTATCATAATAGGACATTATCGCCTTGTAATGTAATTGTAAAATGCTATTAATTTTATTAGTTAAATTTGTAATATCCTCAGCAGATTTAGAAGCATCTAAACTTTGAGTTAAATCCTTATAAGCTTGAAAATATTGAGCAAAAGGATCAGCAGAAGGCTCGGTAGCTTTTTTCATTGTGCACTCCTAGATTCGGACAAATGAGAGGATATTTCTTTATATATATTATTTTAGACTATCGCGTAGGAATGGATGTTAATTTAGTGCAAATCTGCCTTCATAAAATAAAAGCAGCTAATATGATTACAGTCTTTTTTATCTAGGTAAGTCTTATCTTGAATAGGCTATAGTCTATGGATAAATCTTAATTCTAAAATTCGAGGTAATGATGAAAATTAGAATTGCTCCCATTTTTTTAGTTGTGTTGTGCAGTTTTATGTTCTCTTGCCCAGTATTCGCAGAAGAAACCAAAGCCACAGAAAAAGTTGAAGCGACCTCTGATGTTGCTAAGTCAAAAGTGTTGTTATTAATTTTTGACTCCAATAAGCCTGAACTGGCTATCAAATTTACCATACCAGAAAATTTTGCCATTAAAGAAAGCAATTCAGAAAATGAGCCTAAGAATAAATTTGTACTTAATAATAAAGAAAATGGTGTTTCTCAACAGATTATTCTTGGGACGTACAGTGATGTTAAAGAGGCTAAGCAATTAACAGATGGGTTTAAAGAATTCTTAGAAAAATCAGAAACAACCAAAGAATTTAAAGTGCTTGATGAAAATATTCAAACTTTTGATCGGTATAAAATAAGTTCTATTGGCGTATCTTATATCGTGAATGATAAACCTTATGTTGTATATTTACAGTTTTATGTCAGCTCAACAGGTTTTGCCAATGTGCAATGGACAGAATTAGTTCCTAGTGGGGCAAAAAAAGAAGAAGAGCTTAACAGTATAAAGACTAAAGTGAATAATGCGATTAAAGTTGTGCCATAATATTCAAGCAAGAGAAACTAAGATGATTTTGCCAGAGTATTATCTGGTGGCACATTCAGAATGTGCAGTGCTTTACTCACCACATTTTTATAGATTGGGGCGGCCACAAGACCACCGTAATAATTGGCTTCATTGGGCTCTTCAACCACGACAATTGTTGCTAAACGTGGATTATCCACTGGTGTGATGCCGGCAAAAATACCAATATGACGATTAGGATCATAACCTTGTGGACCAACCACACGTGTGGTACCGGTTTTCCCGGCCGTTTTGTAACCAGGTATATTGGCTCGTGAGCCAGTGCCTTTTTGTGTTAATACTTCTGTTAGCATATTCAAAGTGGATTTAGCCACATCTTCTGGCAATACTTGCTCACCTTTAATTTGACTAGGATCTTTTATTTTCACCAAAGAAATAGGTCGCATTTCTCCATTGGTGGCCAATGTTGCATAGGCGTGTACAATTTGTAAAGGCGTAACAGCTAATCCATAACCAAAAGCAATAGTGGCATGAATAAAAGGATTTTTGGGAGGGGCTGGCAGCATGCCGCGTCTTTCCCCTGGAAATGGTGTATTGATACTATCGCCCAAACCTAATTTACGAAAAGTCTCTATCAATTGTTCCGGTGGAACAGCAAGCGTCATTTTGCTTATGCCGACATTGCTGGATTTACTTAAGACTTCTTTTAAACTTAATAATCCGTAATTATGGTGATCTCTTACTTGATGATTGGCAACATAATAAAAACCAGGAGAGGTATCAATCAATGTTTCAGGGGTAAAAAGTCGACTGGAGAGCGCACTCGCGATGGAAAATGCTTTCACCGTTGAACCAGGCTCGATTAAATCTGTTACTGCGCGATTACGTGTGCTACTGCCTTGGCATTCTTGTCGATTGTTTGGATTAAATGATGGAGCGGTCACCATGGCGATAACTTCACCAGTTCTTACATCTAACATGACTAAGGTTGCTGATTTGGCACCATAACGTTCGATGGCATTTTCTAATTCACGATAAGCAAAACCTTGAATGCGCACATCGATACTTAAAACAATATCTTGTCCTGAATGAGGTGTTTGAAGATGATCAATATCTTGCACCCAATTACCAGTTCTATCTTCAAGCACGCGCTTTTTACCAATAACGGGTTTGAGCACCTCTTGAAAAGTCATTTCTAAGCCCGCTTGGCCTTGATCATCAATATCTGTAAACCCTAAAAGTTGTGCGCTTTGTCTACCAGTTGGATAATAACGCCGAAATTCTCTTTTTAGTCCAAGACCTTCAATTTTGAGATCTTTTATTTTTTTCGCAACATCAGGTGGGATCCCACGCTTTAAATAAACAAAACCTCGGTTAGGGTGTTGTGTTGTTTTCTCTTGAAGACTTTCTGCCGGCATTCCCAATAGTTTGGCTAACTGTTCAAGTTGCGATGCCTCGGGTTTAAAATGCTGAGGGTTTATCCAAGCCGCATGTACGGGAGAGCTGATTGCTAACGGTGTACCACGGCGATCGGTTAA
The DNA here is from genome assembly GCA_016191245.1 of Gammaproteobacteria bacterium. Classification (GTDB taxonomy): domain Bacteria; phylum Pseudomonadota; class Gammaproteobacteria; order Berkiellales; family Berkiellaceae; genus Berkiella. The sequence goes on from JACPOY010000025.1 coordinate 144,239, forward strand.
CATACCGCGATAAGAAGGAATATCAATGATACGCAAGGTTCTGGCATTACCTTGAGCTTGTAAGAAATCGGTATGAGAAATATGGAGTTGGATTAACCTGCCAATGATTAATACGGTAAACAAAAGAAAGAAAAAACAAACGATCATCAACCGCCAAGATTTTGATCCAATCTCTGATGTGTCGGTATTCAGAAAACTATCTTTATGGGCTATTGATTTTATCATCGCTAATTATGAGGATTGCCTATCCGATGGCCATTATATATGAAGTAAATTTGAAAATAGCACAAACTATTGCCCATGAATACTTAAGTTGGCTGCATGAACATATCAATGAAATGTTAGCCCTGGAAGGGTTTATGAAAGCCTCCCTATTTGAAGAGATAGAAACAGTGGGAGAAAAGGGCGATGCTAGGTATATTGTTCAATATACGGTGGCATCCCTTGCGGCACTTCATCATTATCTAGAGCATTTTGCGCCAATGATGAGGCAGAAGGGATTACAACGCTTTGAGGGCAACTTTACCGCTACAAGACGTATTTTAAAACCGCTTTCGAAGGAGTCATGAATGGAGCCAAAACCAGAAGGTGAATTAGTTGTTAAAACCATCGCTATGCCCGCGGACACAAATCGTTATGGTGATATGTTTGGTGGCTGGTTAGTTTCACAAATGGACTTAGGTGGAGCCATTTTGGCACATAAGTTTGGTCATCAACGTATGACAACAGTTGCAATTGATAGAATGGTTTTTATTCGCCCAGTGTATGTTGGGGATGTCGTTTCTTGTTTTGCAACAGTCGCTAAGCGTGGCAATACCTCGATTGGTATCAGTATCGAGGTGTGGGTTGAACGTATTGCCGATCAAAGCATCCTCAAAGTAACGGAGGGTCTCTTTACTTATGTTGCGATTGACGACGAGGGACGCCCAACGCCTATTCAATGGAAGAATTAAGATAGTTAAATATCATTGATATAGTCTTCGCAGATAAATTTTCGGCGTTGTTGCCGTCGCCATCTCGCAATCCTCATGTATTTCTCATACACTCCGGTTGCTCGCGGCTCGGCGCCTAGCCGAAAACTCATCTGCTGTGACTAAATATGGATTGCTATGTATCAAGCCTAACGTTACGATGAAATCAGATGACAATTATTATTAAAGAGGGAGTTGGATATGCTTGTTCCAGTGATTTTGGCCGGGGGCTCAGGAACTCGGTTGTGGCCTTTATCACGAGAAGCATACCCTAAGCAATTTATACCTCTTTTACAAGATCAAAGTTTGTTTCAACATACCCTTGGCAGATTGAGCCATATCAAAGATTGCGCCAAACCTATTGTGGTAGGAAATGAGCAACATCGATTTTTAATGGCCGAGCAAATTAGACAATCTTCACAACATTGCGACATTATTTTAGAACCTTGCTTCAAAGGAACCGCTCTTGCTGTTGCACTCGCTGCAGTGCATGCTTTAGCACAATATGATAGTGATGTTTTATTGTTAGTGTTGCCGGCTGATCATGTGATTGAAGACATTGCTGGCTTTGTGAATACGGTGAACGAAGGCATATTAGCGGCTGAAAATGGCAAATTAGTAACTTTTGGTGTGCGCCCAACACATGCTGAAACAGGGTATGGCTATATTCAACAAGGCGACAAGCTTGAAAATCAACAAGGATTTACAATAGCCAGATTTATTGAAAAACCAGATCAAAAAACAGCACAACGGCTTTTTGAAAGCCAAACGTTCTTATGGAATAGCGGCATGTTTTTATTTTCTGCCAGTGCGTTTTTACAAGAGCTGTTATTACATGAAAAGGGCATGTTCCATACGGCAAAAGCGGCAATAGGCAATGGACAACGCGATGCAGATTTTATCCGCCCCAATCAAAAAGATTTTGAACAATGTCCAACCGATTCTATTGATTATGCTGTGATGGAAAAAACAATTAATGGCGCAGTTATTCCATTGCAAAGCACTTGGAATGATGTGGGTGCATGGGATGCTTTAACTCAACTGCTTCCTCAAGATGAGCAAAATAATGTTTGTATTGGTGATGTGGTTGCTCAAAAAAGTCAAAACTGTTTGATTCATGCCAATCAACGCTTAGTGGTAGCCGTTGGTGTGAAAGATTTGGTGATTGTAGAAACTCAAGACGCGGTTTTAGTTTTAGATAAAGCTCATGCTCAAGATGTAAAACAAGTGGTGACGACATTACGTGATAATAAGCGCAAAGAAGTAACATTTCATCGCCGTGTCAGTCGTCCGTGGGGATCTTTTGAATCTATTGATAGTGGTGATAGATTCCAAGTAAAACGTATTACCGTTGCGGTGGGTGAAAAATTATCGCTACAACGTCATCATCATCGCTCTGAACATTGGGTGGTAGTCAAAGGCACCGCTCGCGTCACTCGCGGCGATGAAGTATTTTTACTCTCTGAAAATCAATCGACCTATATCCCAATTGGTGTCAATCATCGTTTAGAAAATGTCGGTAAACTTCCCTTAGAAATGATAGAAGTGCAATCAGGTGCTTATCTAGGTGAAGATGATATTTTAAGACTAGATGATCAATATGGTCGCCAGGCAATGAAATCTTCTCACAGTGAAGATGGGCAAGTTGTGACTGAGGTGAATTAATTTTCTTTCTTTCCTCGCCCCCTTTGATAGGGGGCGGCGAGTCTGCGAGCGGGGGATGTCTGCTTCTCATTCCCCTTTTTTCTACCTTTCATCATCTTCTTTATTCCACTGCTTGAAAGCACTATGTTTTTAGTTAATCCTTGCTAATAATTTATTTAACTAAAATATACACAGAAAGGTATTATCATGCTTGGATTCTTAGAGCCCGTTTGTCGGCAGGTTTGTTCTGACACATATTACAATTGGTTTGGGCAATATTTTTGGCCTGAACTCTTAAATAATGGATTTTCTTTGGTAGAGTTTTTTACTGAATTAGATACAACGGGTGTGATTGCAACGGGTACCATGCTATTAGCATCTGCTGGTGGTCTTTACTATTGTATTAGCCGCCGTAATGGACAAGTGCATATAGAAGAATCGGCGACGCCACTTCTTACTTCAGATGTTCCTGCTATTAGCATGGAAGATGCAGCGCAATTGTTAGAACAACATAAAGAAGAAACTACACGTCTTGAAGCACAGCAAGCACAACGTTTACAAGAAGCACAATTAGCATTAGAAGCACAAATGCAAGCAACTAAAAGAAATGTTAAAACAGAGACATTGGTTGATATTCAAGCATTAGCTCAGCCTGCAACTTCAGTAGCACATCCTAAACAGCATATGCCAAAACAACAGATCCTTGCGGCCTATTTTAAAACGCACTTGAGTGAGAAAATGAAATATCTGAATCCTTCTTATAAAGCAGAAGTGGAACATGATGCGTTTGTTGATTTAGGCTTGCCTTTAGATGGTATCGTCCCAACCGATCCTGCCGAGTTGCGTCATTATCGTTCAACCATGAAAGGCTTGGGGCTTAATTTAAATTACTAATTTTCGCTCCCCATCAAAAAGCAGGCCTTGGCCTGCTTTTTTTTTTGAAAATTGAGATTTATTGCGACAAATATAGGTATTTTTCTTATTTTTAATGAGATCATAAAACCACCATTTATCTGTTCTTTATGCCTATTAATACCTCTTTAAAACCACTTAGCGTGTATCTTTAGCACTCCATCCCAAATGTTAGTTAAATAGTTGACCAAAAACGCGAGAGGAATATAATCACCCTAACATTTTCTGTAAATGTTATTTGTTTTTATACACTTGAGAGGAAAATATCATGTCAATATTCGAATATTTCAGACCTTCATATTGGGCTGGCAGTGCTGCAGAAACATGCGTTGAAGCAGATACATTATGCCGTGCTACCGATGCAATCGGTATTACCCCACGTCATTTACCAGAAGTTTTGCAAAATCTTTTGAGCAGCATTAACGATATGACCGGTGGTTATATTAGTCCTATGACTGCAACTGTTGCTACCGCTGCTGCTGTTTCAACTGGCGTTACCGTATTAGCAATGCGTCAATTACGTACTGACGTTGCAAAGTTAGTAACAAAAGATTTACTCGAAGCTATCAAAAATGATGCAGAGTTGATGAAAAAGTTTAAAGCACTTGAAAATAATTCAGTTGTTGTTAAGCAAATCAAAGGCATGAGCAAAACTGAAGCTCGTGAATTTGCTAACAAATTGAAAGAGCAATCTTTTGCTGGAAGATTCCTTGGCTTTAACGAACAACAACAAGTTCAAGCTGTAAAAGGTTTCCAAAAAGCAAGAGCAGAAAGAATTGCTAGTGAACAACAAGCTAAGAAAGTAGAAGCTCAACAAGCTAAAACAACTACTGCTAAGCCTGCTGGTTCATTGTTAGACTGGGTTAGACCTAGTGCATACAAATGGGAAAACAGCTGTTTAAATCCTTATGCTTATAGCTATTTCAAGAAAGGGACTACTGCTACGGCTCCAGTAACCACGACAGCACCTAAAGATGGCACAACTTCACCTGATGGTAAAGTAGTAGCTACTGTTGATGACAAAAAGAAATTGCTTGGACTTAAATAAGTTTGAAGTAATGTAGTCAGTCAAGAGCAGGCCACAGGGCCTGCTTTTTTTTGTGGGTTGTTAATGTAAACGATTACTTGGATAGTGTGTAATACGTAAATTCGGATCCTCGCCAGCTTTGGTATAGTTATGAATATTGGGCTGTTCGGCAAAGCTCAAGTCAGCAATATGGGTATCATTAAAATATTCAACTTCTACTACCACTACATTTTTGTTTTTATTATCAGCATCCGTAGTTTCAGCTAATACCCATTTTGTGTTATGTTTTTGTGGTCTACTGACATTTTCATTTAGCATTTGCTCTTCAAGAGGCGTTAAGGCTAATTCTTCAAGTGGTGGCCAGTTTGAAGCGCTAGCGTCTTTGGAAAGATTGTTCCAAAAATGAGACATTTTCAACTTAAGTTGCCCCAAGCGAGCACTAATTGCACTGAGAAACTTAAGGAACAACGGAGAGGTTTGGGTTGTCATACTGCCACCTTATAGTTATTGCTTTTGTTTGTGTTACACCTATCCTTGGATTAAAAAACTATGAGTTATTTAGTTATTAGACTTGTTTATTTAATTCAAGTCAAGCGCAGTCTTGAAAAATGCTAAAAAAATCAGTGTTTTCTATGTTTTTTAAGTAAAAAACTCAGTGAATAAAGGGGATTTTTAGAGATTAAAAATCAAGCCTAAATAGGTGAACAGCTTGCATATGCAAGATTTTCCTGGATAGAAATTAAGAGGATAAAAACAATGAATGCAATGTTTCGTGATCTCTTTACTCAACCCAAACCAGTGATAGGGTGCATTCACTTGAAGGCATTACCAGGCTCGCCTTTATACAATGGGAAAATGGGTCCGATTTATGAACAAGCGCTTGCTGAATGTGAATTGTACCAATGCCATGGTGTAGATGGATTGATCATTGAGAACTTTGGTGACAGGCCTTTTTATCCTGATAACGTTCCCAGTGAAACGATAGCGGCAATGACTGCTATTGGAAGAGAAATCATTCTGCAAACAAAGATGCCAGTAGGGATTAATACATTACGTAATGATGCAACAGCCGCTCTTAGTATTGCCACCGCAATTGAAGCACAGTTTATTCGCGTCAATGTGCATATGCATGCGGTGGTGAGCGATCAAGGGATTATCACTGGGAAAGCTTTTGAGACTTTACGCTTGAAAAAATTACTACAATCTAAAGTTCAGATTTTTGCCGATGTGCATGTGAAGCATGCCGCTCCTCTGGGTGACATCAGCCTTGAACAAGCCACAGAAGACTTATGTGAACGCGGCATGGTAGATGCCATTATTGTCTCAGGCGCGGCAACTGGCAAACAAACTTCACTTGATGAAATAAAAACCGTGTCTACATTTGGCCATGTTCCAGTTTTAGTCGGCAGTGGAATGACCTTTGAGAATTTACCTCTTATCTTGCCTCATGCGGATGGTTTTATCATTGGCAGTTATTTTAAGAAAGAAGGCTTGGCAATGAATGATCTTGATCCTGCCCGTTTATCTACCTTCATGGGGGCGGTGAAGAAGTTAAGGTAATTTATTTTAAGGAAAGCGATATGAAAATTAATTATATCAATCGAGTCATCTTATTTGTACTGCTATTTTCATTCAATGTATCGTTTGCCCGAGACACTGTCTCAGAAACTGCATCAACGCTTTATTATCAAATTCCCGCTGGCGTAAAAAAACTAGCTACACCTATTGATATAAATTTAGAAAATATTGAAACAGAAAATTTTATCGTTAAAGCCACTATCAATGGCAAAGGTTCTTATCAATTTATGGTGGATACGGGTATTCCGATCACCATGATTTCAAAGGAAGTAGCCCAAGATCTCAATTTGCAATCGCCACAAGTTAAAGATTTTACGGGCAATTATACTAATCTAAAGTCTGTTCATTATAAAATAAAAGAACTGTCTCTAGGTGAGGCCGCACTTTATGATTATGATGTAGCTGTACTTGATGAACCTAATATTATTACCAACGATCAAAAAAATAGATTATTAAAAATTGAAGAATAATGAGTTTCAGATTACAGCTGTGCTAAGGCTAGTTGGATCTCAGGTAGGGCTTGTAAGGCGGCAGCTCTACCAGCTTCATACATTTCTTCATTGGCATGGTCATCAAACATGCCAAATTGATCAATAGCAGGGTGAATCACAATATCAGCTTGTGCAGTTTGAAATTTCGACAATTTAAAATAGGAAATATGTAACGATCTCATTGCGAGTTGATAGGTTGTATTAATGGGACCATAATCTGGTGACGTCCCAATATCAACGGCAATAATAATTTTCGGTGAGAACTGCTTGGCAACTTCAACAGGGACAGGGCTTGCAACGCCACCATCGACTAAGGTTTTGCCATATATCCGTACCGGGTTAAAAAGCATGGGGATAGCACTTGAGGCATGTAACGCCGGAGCAAGAGGCCCGCTTCTTATCACAAAAGCTTCTCCTTTATTAGCATCGGTTGTTACAACAGCTAAAGGAATTTTTAATTGGTTGAAATCTTTAGCATAGATATTTTTTTGCACAAATAGCTTAATTGCATTTCCTTCGACCGGGCCTGTGAGTCGCCAGAGCATTTGCACGCTGGCAAACCAATTCAAATCGAGAAGGTCCCATTTATTCAAAGCAATTACCTTATTCTTCATATTATGCGCATGAGGTTCATCAGCATAAAGTGCACCAATGATGCTACCTGCACTGCTTCCTACGATGAGATCGATAGGGATCTGATGTTGTTCTAGCACCTCAAGTACTCCTGCATGAGCAAGGGCTCTTGCGCCACCACCACTTAAGACAACAGCTACGCGTACATTCTCTAATTGAGGAGCGGGGGGAGGATTATCTGGCACAAGAATAAAGTCAGGTAGCGGGTGCAAAGCGCAACCACTATTTAACATAAAACAAGCAATCAAGAGGATCTTGAGATAATGCATTTGAAATTATTAACTAGCGATGAAGTAAAAACATTGGTTATTCTACGGATGTTTGGCTCAAATGCAACTATAGAGACTAATAATTAGGGTGTACTATCCGCAAAAGTTGTAATAAGAACAGATGAACGAAGTAAATCTCAAGAGAAAACCGCGAGGTGATTAAAGCAGGAATTAATAATAATTTAGGTATATAAAGATTTTTGAGTTCAAAACTACGCATGAATAAAAACATACTTAAGGTGAGCGCCGCAAAGCTATAGGTAAAATAAGGATTAATATTAAAACCAAAATAAGCACATTCCCACACAAAATAAGTTAATAATGATAGCAACAGCCAGCATTCGCCCTGTTTATCTTTTAGAGCAATATAGCGAGCGCTGTAGGCAATTAAAATGCCAAGCAATCCATAATCAAGATAAAAATAAGCGAAAACATTCACTACGACACATATAAGAAATGCAACTATTCGAGGAATGGTCCCTAATTTTTCCGCTGGCCAATATTTGAAGCAAAAGTGAATAAGAATAAAATTGAGCAATATATTCAGTTGAGGCTGACCAGTGAGGAAATATCCCGTGATGGTCAAGATAATGCCATACAGAATGAGCATGATATTAAGATGCAGTTTACCGGAATAACCGATTAAAAAGAAAAATAAAGGCGCAGCAGCACGACCTATGAGTCGGCACCACATATTGTCATGCAAGAGAAATTGTCCACAATGATCAACAAACATCAAGAGAATGGCGATAACCTTGATGAAATCGTGGGTGTTAAAAACCTCACCATATTTGAACAATCTCTGGCTATTTATCACATGTCCTCAGAAAGCGTTTATTTTGCTTTTTGATCATAGCAACATAAATACCCTTTGTCGTGAAAGTGATTGATTTTGTACCCAAAAGTCCGAGGTAGCCTCTTATCATTGTAGGATGGCTACTTATCGGTCAAATATTAACGATGCACGATGTATTCAGTTAACTTACAACCTGCTATTCTTGGGAAATGGGGTGGATATGCAGTACTTAGCCATTTTGGCGACAATTCTTTTGCAAGTATTTTGTGTTGTGCATGCATTACGTCGTGGCTATCCTACTCAATTTGTCATTATCATTTTAGTGTTTCCAGTGATTGGGTCACTTGCTTATTTAACAATAGAAATAGGACCTGATATCTATCATCGATTTCTGAGACGTTCTATTAATAATCTGCGTCCTAAACAAAATCCATTTCAAGAATTAGCACAGTTACAAAATCAAGTAAAAAATCATCCGACAGCTGAGAATCAACATCGATTATCAAAAATGTATCAACAAATAGGTCATTTTAATGAATCGATCTTCTTATTAGATAATCTACTTCAACAAAAGGCTTTTTCATCAGATCCCTATTTATTATTAGATAAAGCAAATGCGCACTTTGCTTTAAATGATTTTCAATCAACGAAGCAAATTCTTGATGTTTTAAAAAGCGAAAATCCTACTTTTCAATCTCCAACAGGGGATTTGTTATACGCCAGAACTTTATCAGAGTTAGGTTTTATTGAAGAGGCCAACCTTGCATTCGAAGTTTTAGAAAGACATTTCCATGGATTAGAATCTTCCTATTATTTTCTTCAACATTTACGTAAATTAAATGACCATCCTCGCGCTAAGGAAGTTTTGCAAAACATGCAAAATCGATTTCAGCGTTTACCCCAACATTATCGTCATGCTCAACAAGCCTGGTTAAAACAAGCTCAAAGAGAACATTAAAATAGTGTAGTTCAACCAAGTTCAAGCAATAAAGTCAAGCAATAAAGTCTAAACTTTTTTCTTATTCTTTGAGTCTAAAAATCAAAGGGTGTGATTATTGACTGGTGATGATATGGCAACATTTAACAAAAAGCATTTATTTACCCATATTTGGGTAGTCATCATGCTTGCTCTTATTGCCTTAGCCCTATTGATATATCCCTCAGAAGGAGAGGGGAGGACTTTAATTATTATCAAACATGATAATGCGGCAAAACGTAATGCCACCAGTCCAAGTTTAAGTCGAGACAGCCGAGAGATTTCACAAGCTAGAAGAAATATCGAACGAAAACAACGTCAAGTTGAAAGAGCGCGTCAGGATGTAGCCAATGCCTATATCCCACGTTCAGAGCTTTATCAAACAACAAGATTTTATGATATTCAGAATGCCGAAAACCAATTATACAATGCACAAATGGACTTGCGTGCTGCTGATAATGATTTATATTGGCGCAAAAGAATTCGTGAAAGCAATGAAAGAGAAAGACAACTTAATATTCAAAAACGAGAAAACAAGAAAATTTATAAAAAAATTCAGAACAATCCTCCCTATCAAGAATATGATGATGAATAGAAAGACCTGCGTTTTCTTGTCTTGCGTCATAAGACAAGAAAGCGTTGATGGGCGTTTTTATAATCTCATTGACTGAAATTTTTGAATGAAATTCATGTCAACAGAGGGAACAGGTAAAGGCTTAGTCAAGTTTTGCAAAGGGAAAGAGTATTCAGAAGGATTGGTTAAAATGGATTTGGAAAATGCTCTTTGCACAAAAGTACTTAATGCAATAACAACATTCTGTCTTTCTCGTAATAAGTTTTGATATGATACGCTGACTTTTTTATACAAAGCTTCATCATGTATAACAAGTTGAGTCACAAAAGAGAAATTTTTACATAGATTGGCAAGATCTAGTTGTTGAACACATTCCCTTAAAGATAAATCATTCATCATGAGATTGGCTACATCCTCATCTTTGAGGCCCAATAATCCAATATTTTTTCCGAGCGCTTTTTGTTTTAAGAGAGGATCCTGCAAAATATCGTGAGCAACTGGAACATGTGCTTGACCAAGAATCACGAGTTGCTGTCCACTGAGTGACTGTCGAGTGAGAGGATCCTCTAGCAAAGCTTGGGCTATAAATAAATGATGTTTACCAAGTAATACAAGTTCATCTAGATTCAATTTTTTGCGTAAATCAGATGTGGTATAAATACGTTTGGCCACAGACTCATGTACTTCGGCAAGTTGCGCTAAACTGTTTCCCGTTAAACTTTCTACTAGTTCATGAGCCAGTGCTTCATGATTTTGTGCAACTCTAGCAATGCCAAAAGGCCCAAGTCGGTCACGGTATTTTTGATCATTGATTAAATAACGAGCAACAGATTCAAATTGACGACCTAAAATAACTAAAGAATTAGGATCTAATTGCATACATTTGGGATTTTTTAAAACACGCCAGATTAGATCTTCATGTAATTCTACAATCTTTGCTAAGTCGCTGCCTTCAATATTTTCCAGAATAGTTTCGTCAGCAATAATTTTTTCTGCAATCTCTTTATGATTTCTACAAAGTCGCCATAGATCACTAATATCAATTCTAGAAAATAAAGGGGAATGATATATTTTACTAGCAATGGCGAAATGATGCTCACCTAAGCTGGCAAGTTGCATGCTATTCAATTTGCTGTGTAACTCACGATCGCTAATAATGATATCAGCAATTTCAGGAAGTTGACCTAATCTTACAATATCAACTGCAAAAAGTTTTTCACGTAATTCTGGAATTTTTAAGATAAATTTTGCAATTCTAACTTTTTTTTCACCAAGCATAGATAACGATAAGCCATCTAAATAAGGCCAATTCTTTTCATCATTAAGAAAATCAAAGGCTATTTCTTCATGCGAAGCACAAATACTTAATATATTATCAAAACCTAAATGTTCAAACTGCGATTCATTTGTCATGATGGATACGGCATGCTCTAGAGATTCCGTCCCTAGATTGAGGAGTATTGATCTTGTTGGATAACTTGGGGTAGGTGCATGTTTCATTATCAACCTCATTGTAAGTGATTGAATGGAAAAATTTACAGCGGACTTTTATATAAGTGTGACCTTTATCCAAAGTATAGATCTTACAATTAACAATAACGCAGTCTTAGTACATAAATAAAGCCTCATCGAAAAAACCAAACTATATTGAATACAAACGTATTTAGATTACTTGTGTATTAACACCTAATACTAAGTTATCTGTCCCTCAATCCTGTACAGGTGATCTTTGTATGTCAAAAACTTTTCAAACATTTAATCATCCACCAAGTTCTGCCATGGAGTGGATGATGAAGTTAGCGGTTTTCGAAGATGCTATCAACCAAAAAGGGTTATGTGCGTTTGTTGCAAAAGGATGTAATGATTTACCGCTTGAAGATAAAGTTACTATTGCAGCATTACTCGCAAATTTAAGATATGAATATAAAGAACATAATCTTAATCTGGTATTTCGTAACTCTGAGTATTTTGCAAGATCGTTCGTCAATGAATTATTTGAAAGTTTAAAATTTCCAATGGATAAAAATAATAAAAAAGGGTTTTATGAACTTGTTGTGAAGGCAAAAACAGGCGATGTGAATGCCGCAATGCAGTTAAAAGGTATTTTTAATAATACGCCTAAGATGGTGATTGATTCTTTGTTGTCATTTTATAATGCTTACCTAACACAAGTAGAAAAAGAAGGTGAGCATTTGCCTGATAAAGTGCAATTAGGAAGAATTGCTAAGGCAAAAGAAATTTTTCTTAGTGTTATCTCATTTGCATTTGTAGAATCTAAAGCACTCGAACTGAGTGCTCATGATGGTTTTACTCCATTTATTAAATCACAACTATCCAAGGATTTTCGTAAATTAAAAGAATGTGGCATTATGAATGGTTTGATTGATAAATTGGATAAAGCTAATAATTCTTATCAGCCTGTGCAAATAAAAGAAGAATTAAAATTATATTTTGATGATCTCGTAGAAACAAGAAGTAAACAATTTATTGAATTTAATGAGCATCATCATGAAATGATCAAGTCATTGCATGATAAAGTTTCCAATTTGCATCAATTTTGTATGCAAGCATCAAGAGAGTTTCATATTGATAGCGAGTTGCATAAAAAAATAAAACATACTGGTGCTTCGATAGAAAATATTTTTTTTGAGTTAAATACATTTTTGATCAAAGGTAATAAAATTACCAACAATGACATTGAAAGAGCAGATAAATATATTCAAGATATTATTAATCAAAAAATCAACAATAAAACGCTACTTCAAATCGCAGTATTAATGGGTGAGCAGGAAAAAGTTGAACAATTAATAGATGCGGGTGCATTTGCCCTGACAACAACAACCGATTATGAAAGAGGATTTTTCACAAAATTACGAGATGCATTTATAGGATTTCCTAAAGAATTGATAAAAAATTGGCGTTATCCTTTTCCTCGTACAGTTATTGAAATTGCAGAAATTTCAGGCCAAAATGATTTGGCAGTTTTAATGAATGAAAAAATGCAACAAAGAAAAGAATGTAAATTTGTTTTTCATAACGAAGCATCAGCCATTTTGCCGAATGAACTAGATTTTTTGCTTTCGGATGATACTATCAATAATGAAGATGTTCCGGTTTTAGAAAGCAAACCAATAGAAAGTAAAAATATCAATTCCATAGGTAAAAATTACAAAGTGCGCAAAGAGCGATAACGCTCTATTGTACAGTTATGATAATGTGATTAATATACATGATGTAAATGGTAGACTATCTATCATTCATCTGTTTGAAAATATGTCACATTCGACGCCAAAACGGGAGAAAGGGGTATGAGTACGACGCATCGGAAAGTAAAACGTATGATACCCGCAAAAATGAGTATAGAAGGTGAGGGATTTCTTGTTCATCGAGCATTTCCATCTCAAACGTTACTTGATTTTGATCCCTTTTTGCTTTTTGACGAAATGGGTCCTATTGATCATCAACCTGGAAATGCGAAAGGCGCACCAGATCATCCACACCGCGGTTTTGAAACAGTTACCTATATGTTATCTGGATGTTTTGAACATAATGATTCCTTTGGTCATAATGGAAAATTAGAACCCGGAGATGTGCAATGGATGACGGCCGGAAGTGGTTTAATTCATTCAGAAATGCCAGAGAAATCTTTTCTTGAAAAGGGAGGGACTTTGCATGGAATTCAATTATGGATAAATCTACCTAAAGAACATAAAATGATTTCACCGCATTATCAAGAAATTAAATCAGTTGATATACCTATTGGCGTTAGTGAAGATAATAAAGTTCAAGTTCGAGTATTAGCTGGAGAGGCCTTTAATGCAAAAGCTATTATACAGACAAGAACACCCATTTTTTACCTACATGCGGTTATTCAACCTGGCGGAAGGTGGGAACAGCCAATTTTAAAAGAATTCAATGTATTTGCTTATGTGCTCAAAGGTGAAGGATTGTTCAGTAGAAAATCAGAGACAAATCTTAAGTCTTGCGAATTACATCAAATGATCATGTTTGATAATGATGGTGATAGTATTGAATTGATTGTTCCGAGTGATTTTAATGATCCATTTGAAGTATTATTGATTGGCGGCGTACCAATTAATGAACCTATTGTGCGCTATGGTCCTTTTGTGATGAATACAGAGGAAGAAATTAGAACAGCTTTTATTGACTATCATACTGGCAAAATGGGAACTATCAAACGCTAAAGGATCTCATATGCATCATGATCATTCTCATCAACATCAAGAAATCAATTACAATAAAAGATTTATTTTCGGCATTTTTCTTAATATTATTTTAGTTGCGGTCCAAAGTTGCGAGGTTTCTTGTAATAGGTAATGAAATGCAAATAAACATTCGTGAACTTACATATGAAGATGAAGCTGATTTTTTAAAGATGACCAATCAAAGTCAAGCTTTACATCATATTTGGGTAAAACCGCCGTTGAATCATGAAGAATTTAATGAGTTTTATATTCGCGTATCTCAAACTTCTACCCATAAGAGTTATATAACCTTTACTCAGGACAATGATATTGTGGGAGTATTTAACATAAGCGAAATAGTGCGTGGCTGTTTTCAGAGTGCCTATTTAGGGTTCTATGCCTCAAGTTTATTTGCTGGCAAAGGGCTGATGAGTAAAAGCTTAAAACAGCTGATTCATAAAGCATTTGTAGAGTTACAGTTACATCGTATTGAAGCAAACATCCAACCTGAAAACAAGAAATCAATTGATCTTGTTAAAAATAATGGATTTCGCAAAGAAGGGTTTTCGCCAAGATATTTAAAAATAAATAATCAATGGTGTGATCACGAACGTTGGGCAATGACAGTTGAAGAGTGGATGGGTTGATGTTCTATTGAATCTCGACCTGTACACTAGCAGTCTTACCATCAGCATCAATCACTGAGACAGTATAAAACCCCTTATTTTGCGGAGTCCAAAATTGCTTTTGCTGCCAGCATTGTGTGACAAATATGGCCTCATTTATCATCCAAGTATAGGGGCGTTTACCCCCTGTCACAGTTAAAGGAAGAGGCTTTAGCCCGTTTTCATCTTTTTCAAGTTCAATGACTGTTTCATGAATTGGAAATGAAATAACAGGCGCATTTTTATATAAATCTTGATAATTCAATGCTGCTGAAAAATTTTGCAACGTCATGGTAGGGTTATTAATATTTTGGACAGGTGATGCTTGTTCATTTGGCAAAAGTTTAAATATTTTTGTTAAAAGCGGAACGGTTAAAGTTCTTGATGAAACAGGTCCCATAGGCGAACCATTAGGCAACCCAATCCAGATCCCAACAACGAAGCGTTGATCATATCCAATCACTAAAGTATCTCGATGACCATAAGATGTTCCCGTTTTCATTGCAATAGGATGTTCTTCATCATCTAGTGTTGTGGTGAGAATGTTTGTGATTTGATTTGATGCATGTTTTGATAGAATTTGTGATTGTATTGATACATCATCCTCTTGTAGATAGGAAAGGTTCATTACTTCTCCACCTCGAGGTAATGCTGCGTATAATTTAACGAGTTGCTCTAAAGTCATCCCCATGCCCCCTAAAGCGACAGCAAGACTAGGGCCTTCTAAAGAGTCAGGAAATTGCGGTTCAATACCCGCTTCTTTTAATTTACCTAAAAATCGCAATACACCAATTTGATTTAAAATATCAACAACGGGAATATTTAATGACATTCTTAAAGCTTCGTGTATAGGTACGATACCGTGAATATCTTTATCAAAATTTCTTGGGCTGTATGCGCCAAATCGTCTCCGTTCATCTAGAATATAAGAATCTGGCTTGACGAGGCCCATATCAAAACCAAATCCATATATAAATGGTTTTAAGGTTGAACCTGGCGAACGATAAGCGCATATATAATCAACAAAGCCATGTTGTTCTTCATTATAAAAATCTCTAGAAGCTAAATATACTAGCGGTTTGTTTTGTATATGATCGATAATTAAAATAGCAGCATTAGCATTCACTGGTAAAAAAGATTTATAGTCTTGTAGAAGGTGCTCTATTTTTTTTTGCATCTCAAGATTGATTGATGTGTGTATTTTTTTTTGATGGGGATGTTGTTTTTTTAATCTCCAGGCAAGGTGGGGGATTTCACGTGGAAGTTGAGTTTTTATTGAAGGTAATTGAGCCTGACTTTGAATTTGGGCTTGACCATTTTCAATTAATCCTTTTTGTGCCATTAAATTGAGAATAAAATTTCTCGCAAACTCCGCTCGCTTTGGATGATGGTCTGGGCGTAGTAAAGTTGGCGACTGCACCAGTGCCACAAGCAATGCAATTTCATCTGCGGTGAGTTTCAGTGGTGATTTTTTAAAATAAGCAAATGATGCTGCCGTGACGCCTTCTAAGTTGCCACCAAAAGGTGCTAGCGTCATATAAATAGACAAAATCTCATTTTTGGAAAAATGCCATTCTAGTTGCAAGGCGCGAAAGCATTCAATTATTTTAGATGATATTTTACGTGGACGTGGCTCAAGGAGTCTGGCAGTTTGCATTGTAATTGTCGATCCGCCAGATATAATATGTCCATAACGGATCCATAAATAAGCGGCTCTCACTAAGGCAAAAGGGTTGATGCCAGGATGCAAGCGAAAATATTGATCTTCTCGTGCTAAAAGGGCTTGAATATAACGAGGATCAACCTCATTTACTTGAGTTAATATCCGTAATTTTTCATCTTGAGTGTGAAAAACATGAATGGGCATTTGATTAGCATAAATAACCGTTGAGTTGTCTGCAAGTCGACTCATATCCAACGGGAAGGCTTTATCTATCAGCCAACATGTTGCAAAACAAAAAATAACAACGATAAGAGAATATTTTATCATCCGTAGGAACATTATCAGAAATCCGTTGCTATCGTAATTTGCTGCTCCTTAGCATATTTAAAATATTGAGGTTGATACATTGCTTCTACAAAGGTTGCAGGATATGTAAATGTTCCACCAGATATTGCTCGTACTAAATAAGCTATTGTAAAGTCATTTTGATCTCCCAACTCAAAAGCTGCAACAAATCTATCATCACGGCCTTCAATACGACTTGCACGTGAAAGATGAGGCAACCATGAAAGAGTTGAAGAGCCGTTATCAACCAATTTTGCTTTCTCTATTTCAAAGCCTGCAGGTAAAAGATCAACCACTAAGACATGGTGTAACTCTTTTAGTTGACGTCGACCTTTAATAACAACGACATACTGTTCACCTGATTTAAGAGTAGATAAATCCGAGACTTCACCGTTTAAAGCGTAAACTTCCCGAGTGATATCAAAACCTGCTTGTGGCAGTGTTTCGATATTGAGAGGTTCACCGACTAAGGTTAGGGCATAGTAAACTGGATTATCCCCATGATTATTAATCACGATGGGAGATTCTAGCGTTTTACTTGAAAAACTTTGTGAAAATGGCGTGCTATTTTGATGATTTTTATCAGCAATGCTAACGTGATAAGGTTTATGAACTGCTTTAAGAGCACGTTCGGCGCGTATCAACCAAGCTTTCTCTTGCGTACTAAGATAAGGGGCAGCCTTGGCTTTATCGATTAGTTCCATGGCTTGTTGCATAATTAAAGAATGATTTTGTGTTGTTTCTGCAAGAAGTGATACTAAAATAGCTAGGTTACGAAGATCTGAGCCAAATCCCCAGGCGTCATATTGTTGGTTATATGCAGAAATCAAGGCTTTATCAAACCAAGCTTTAGCCATCTCGGCATCCCCATAGTAGGCAAACGCAGCTGCTATAAATGCTCTATCGTGACGTTCAATAATTGCAGCTTGATTATTATCAACAAAGAATCGCAACGCTCTCAAATCACCATGGCCTTGCTTTGCTCGTAAGTAGTGAGCATAAGCAATGAGAGATAAATCTTGTGGTTGAGAAATCCCGCGTTGCTGAATTTCCTTAATCCAGTTGCTAAGATTTGCAGTTAATGCTGAGGGCACTTGTAAACCCTTTTCATTCATGATGTGAAGTACATCTGCTGCATAAAGTGATAGCCATGGTTCAGTGTTTCCACCTAGGGACCATAATGAGAATGAACCATCAATTTTTTGCAACGAGGATAATTGGTTGAGTCCTTTTTCGAGCTCGCTATTTTGAATTGGTTTATTAGCCAATGCACTTGCTAGCAATCGGCTTGAAGTTTGCTCCAGGCAATAATAAGGATACTGAAGCAGCTCATCAATCAGTTCATCACTGCCAAATGAAGGAACAGTGCCAATAGAGATGATAGCATGACTATTGCTATTAAAATCCTTTAGTAATGCGGTATCTAGTGTTAATTGTTTTTTTGAGTCAATTTTGCCGTATTGCTGTTTTGATATTGATTGTATTTTAGATCTAACAGACAGTTGCCAGTTGCGTGTGACCTTAAAATTATTGGGACCTGTCATGGTTGTTGTTAAGTTTTTTATACCATTATCTGGAAATGATAACTTCAATGGTAAACGGATTTCTTTATCATTATCGAGTGATATATTCTGTGCTTGATGATCTGCACCTTGTAAATCAACATGATATTCACCCAAAGGCGCGTTTAAGTTTTTGATCACCAGAGGTACTTCGGCTTGATCATTTGCTGCTAAAAATCGCGGCAATGTTAAATAGAGATCGATATCATCTTTAACCGTAATATAGCTTTGGGCATTTCCCAGACCGGTTTCATCCCAAGCGACAGCCATGACCCTTAATTTTCCTGAAAATTCAGGAATTGTAAAAGGAATGGTGATTGTTTCTTGACCTTTACTGTCGATAATACCTGAAAATAAAGAAACTACCTTAAATGCACGTACGGGTAATTGCGTTAGCGCACGCGTTGCAATAGTTTCTCCGCCACCCACTTCAAATGAACCAGGACGTGCTCCATAAGGATTGATGAGTAGTCCGTAGCTATCACGTATTAAGTAACTTAATTCTTGTTGAGAGAAGAAGAAAGCAAATGGATCAGGTGTTTGGTAATCAACTAAAGAAAGAGTTCCCTCATCAACAAGTGCAACAGCGAGTCGGAGATCTTTTCGTTTTTGATTGTTTTTTACTTTCACTTCAATTAACTGACCAGATTTCACTACTGAAGGAGCATCAAGCGATAAATCAATTTTATGTGTTTGAACTGCTTTAGTGTTTTCAAGCCATGCCACACCAATCGCACGCCCAGGCATTTGCGATGTTTTTTCATCGCTCGGGCGAAATACAGTTGCAATGAAATAACTTCCTGATTTCATTTTCATTTCTTTGATGGGAATATCTAAGTTGAGACCTTCTTTGCCAATTTTTCCTGTGTAAACTGTGCGAAGTGTCGTGCTAGCTTCGATAATAGTTAATTCACCTGCAAAGGGGCTTTTAACAAAAACATGAGCGAAGTCAGAATGATTTTTACTCTTGTTCTCTATTTTGAATTCGAGGATATCAGGTCTATCAGGTGCAGTTTGCGCATGAAACCATCCTGCACTAAAGCGATAACTTGACGCAATACCATTTTTTTCATCTAAAATTTCGAGTCGATATTGACCATATTTAACGGGTTGTTTAAATAATGTGGGTTGTTTTCCATCTAAAGAGAGTTCACCATTTGCAACTATCTTATCGCGGGTAACTATCTCATATTGCCAATTAGTGCCAGAACGAAACCATACATAATCATGTTGCTCTTCATAAAGTGTATAACGCAATTTGCTCATTGCTAAAAGCTCAGCATTCTTATTTAAGGCAATAATGTGAAATGAAGCTTCTTGATTATTAGCGGCAATTCTATCTTTAAAAAGAGGTGTAATCCCTATGATATAAGGTTGATGCCAAAATGGAGTAATAGCTTTTGTCGTTCTAGCGCGCCCACCAGCTTCAACGACCGAAATGGCTGTTTCAAGCTGTAGAACATGCGTCGTTTGGGGTTCGGCATCTATTTTGGTAATAAGCTTTGCTTGGCCTTTTGCATCAGTGATTGTACTTGGATGTTGAAAACGTTGAGGTGTCCAAGATTCTTCTTCAAGGCCGTAAAAATAACCCTTCCAGGCTGGAAAGAGATCTTCGGCTAAGGTAAGTTTTGATTCTGCATCAACTTTAAGATGAGTAGCAGGTGTTCCAAAATAATAATTAGCTTGAATATCTATAGTATTTGATTCATGAGGAGCAATTTGTTTGCTTTCAACGTTAGTGGTTATTTCAATTCGAGGTGGCACAAAATCATTGACTTCAAATGTAGTATGACTGATTTCACTAGCTTTAGGATCGATATAAATTGCAGCTGTCCAAGTTCCGGTTAATCCTTGAACACTGATGGGGTAATCAAATGTATAAGCCCCCATACCGGCATCCTGAAGAACATTTTCAAAAGCAATAACGCCATCAGGGCGAATAATTTTTAAGGTTAAAGGAAGTTTTGTCAGTGCTTTGCTATTGCTATCGCGTAGAAGACTCATGAAGTGAACTGTTTCACCAGGACGATAGATGCCACGTTCAGAATAGAGATAGCCATCAATGCTTGATGAATGGCTTCGGCCTTGAACGCCACGATCACTAAGATCAAAAGCTTCGTTTCTTAAGTTCAGAACGGTGAACTGTTTTCCATGCAAGGCACCCGTGATATAAGCGGGTGTATTACCTCCAGATCCATTCATTATTTCTTTTGGGAAAACGACATGGCCATTTGATTCGGTTTTTAGTTTTGCAAGTTCTTTATTGTTACGAGCAATGAGAATGAGTTCAACATTGGCAAGTGGTTTTGCAGTATTTAAAGAACGGGCAAAAGTATGAAGTCCATCTGGCCCGGTATAAGTTGATAAGCCAATATCACTAATCACTAGAGCTTGAAAAGCAAATTCATCGTTGTCGTAACTGTTATCTGAAAGGCTTGCTTGAATAACATACACACCTGGTTCTAGCCTATGCCCCATCATTTTATCTATGGGCAATCCTGAAATCGCTGTTTTATCCATCTCATTGGGGAAACGATAGGTCCCTTGCCAAACGACTTCTCCTTGATCTTCGCCTAAATAATCTGCATTCCAGCGTGAAAATTGATTAGTAAACCAATTCATTTGAACACTTTGAATGTTACGCTCTGGAACATGGATAATTTTGATTTTCACATCTTGAACATTCACGCCAATAAATGGAACAACTTGTGGCCCAGTGTTTGCCAAAATATATCCACGTTCACGAAACCGTATCGAAGGTTTGCGATGAGGAATGAATATATTGAGATTTTGAGCTTGCGTTAATTTAACCTCATGCTCACCAGGAAATCCCTTTTCAATAGTTACGGAATAATTTTCTCCAAAGCTTAAGCCCTCTAAACAGAGTTGATTTCCTCTTGCCACTACACCTAGATCTTTTACTTTTGGTTTAATTGAGATGAAATCCTCATAATGAAACGATCTCGTTTTAAGTAAAGGATAAGTCCAGCTGATACATGCATTTGCAACATCTGTTCGTTGCGGAATATCTATGAAATATGGTGCAAACTCTTTTGGATAATTTGAGACAAGGTTGTTGATATGATTTTCAATATCGCTAAGTGAAGCAAGGATGAGTGCATTTTGGCGTAAATCTTGGAATTGATGCATGGCATTTGAAGCTGTCCACAATATAACTGCTTTATCGATGTCCGTTTGTGCATGCTGAAAAGCCATAACAAGAGAAGCTTCTAAAGCTTCTTCATAGTTTTGATAAGAATCAATTTGTTGTAGCTCAATAAGTGTTCGGTTATATAAAAACCAGGCTTGAAAGTCTGAAATGTTATCAGTAAGTACGCGTTGTAAGGTGTATTTTGCACTATACCAATCTTGGCTATCAAAAGATTTTTTAGCATTGACCTGTCTTTCAATGCGTTCTAATTTCGATGGGCCTTTTGAAGTCTCCCCTTGGAAAATATGATTTTGATAGTGGTTTTGCGCTTTTTTTAAATTCTCGTCTGATGAAAGCGTGTGGTTGCTCACATCTGCAAAAACCGAATGGATAAGGAATAGAACGCTAAACAAAACAAAACTTTTGAGCAAAGATTGTGCATTACGCATAGTGGGAACAACACTTAAGAAAAGATGGCTATTTTTACCATAGCCATTTTTAAAAACATAGAAGAGAACAGTGTTTTTGAAAAATATATTTTCGGCGCTATATATTAAATGCGTACATACACTATTGTTTTAATCTTCTTTTTGCCTTTTCAAATTGGGTTAAGCCGTTTTTAAGATCATTGACTATTGCATTGAGAGTGTCCATTTGCTTTGGCTTCAAAAATCCCACTCTATGCTTTTGAAGTTCTTCAGCCTCATTAAGGGCGTTTTGGATCAATTTGTGAAGTTGTTTTTCTGTAAGTTTTGATTCTTTATTGTCTAATGCGTTGTTGATAGCATTTAGACTAGATCGCAGAGAATTCACTATTTCATATTTTGTATGGTGATTCTTTCCAAGTTTATGGAGAGCGTCCTTTTTGAGTTCTTTATATTTTGACTTAATGGAATGAGGTTTGGTTTCAAGAGTGGCTTCGAGGGCAGATAGTTTTGATAATGGCTTTTGCATAATATCGCGATAAATTTGTGTGTCAAATGTCGCAAGCGGGATGTCAGCCCCTCTTTCCTTTGGTTGCATCAGTGCTTGATATTCCGGAGTGTCTTTATATTCCTTTGGCAAATTTTCTTCAAAATTATTTTGTAATTGCTTAAGCTGATCTTCCAGTTGAATGCTTAAACTAAGGTCATTGAGTGCATCAACACTATCCATAAAATCTTGGCATCTTATATTAAAGTTTTCAACTTCTCGATTTAAATAAACATGGAGATCTTCAGGATCTTTAAATTCCAAGGTCTTCAAATTAATCATGTTCAGTAAATTGTCTAAAGAGTTAAGATGAGAAATTGCTCTACATAAATGATAATTAGTCGTTTTAGGGGTGACAGGGTTGTTTGAACGTTCAAAATCATTAACATATTCAGTAAGCGCATTAATGGCTATCTGATCGCGCTTTTCTAATGGCGAAGGCAAGTAAAGCGAAAGAAGATCGCCTAATTTAACGTTGGGGTCACGTGCTTTTGAAGGTGTATTTGATTCACTTATGCTGACATCAATATGATCTTGCAAACGTTTATCATCTTTCACCCGTTTGTACTTATTCTCGTTATTTGCACTTTGAATAATGCCTTGTGTTAATGTTTGAATATTTTTACGGGCTGCCAGAAAGTGTGGAGATCTAATATCTGTCATCACTTTTGAAAATTCATTGTTTTCTTGAATTAAGATAGGACTCTTGTTAATCTGGGGTTCAAATTTCTCAAGCACATTTCTTACTTTTGTCATTAATAAATGACCGGTAGAAGCTTTTTGTAGTTTGTTTTGCTCGGACTCTTCATAGACACGTTGTAATTCTTCTTTTAATTGTGTAATGAGTTCAATTTTGCTTTTTTGTTTTCTACCATATGATGGAAGAGCGGCTGATTTTGCCTTTTTATATAATGATTTATGCTTTGTGAGTTTATTCTCAAGTTTTTTCAATGCTTCAATATTTTGTCGCAGTTGTTCTCTTATTCGCTGATGAGTAACATTTTCCGATTCATTAAGTTCATCTATTTCTGATGCAGGCATATTACCTCATGTGTGTACTTTCACGTAATAATAAAGGCTTTTAATGGAAAGACTATATAAATATCAAATTGGTTCAATAGGACATTTTCAGGTCGCGTCTAACAAACCTCTATAATTAATAGAATATGACTTCCAATAGTGTAAGTAGAGTGTGTGGACAATCTAAGCCAACAGTCCCAAGAGCAAAATACGGAGCTTGTAGAGCCAACCAATACTCATTTCAAGGGAATACGGTTGTCTGCAATCTTGATCATATTGCTCGGTTTATCTTGTTCAGTATATTGGTTGATAAATTATATAGTCCTTGACCAATTAACTGTTCCTGGCTATATGGTGGCATTTAGTACAGGTCTTTGTTTCATTCTAGAAGGGATAGCTTTAATTGCCTACACCGTTGCAATAGCATCCCGTAATCGTATTAGAATTATCATATTGGGTTCATGTATTAGTCTTGTTGCAATATTAGCTTTAATTGATAACTTTACTCATTGTAATTGTGGAATTGATAATCTGTTATATTCAATTCTAATAGATTCACATGCTCACCATAAAATAGTTGTCATGGCCTTGAATACGGCGGTAGCGCAATTATTTATAGGCTTTATTATTATTCTGATACCCAAGGGTGATGAAATTTGGGTTGCTATAACTTTACATATTTTAACACTTCTTTGCTTTCTTATTGGTTTCATCAGTTTTCTTGGTTATTCATTTGAGCTCGATATATTATATCGCTGGTATGGCATCCAACCTATGTCATTATTTTCTAGCATTGGTATTGTTGTCATTACATTTTCGTTATGGCAAATATGGCATCGTGAAATATGGTTTGAAAATTTATATAAATATAAAGAAAACTTAAGAATAACTGTGGTTTTTAGTTTGATTGTGTTTGTTGTGGTAATGATATCTGCTTTGGCGGTATTTTCAGAAACAATCAAGAGAGAAAGAAAGATTGCTCGGGAAGCATTGGTAGAAGATGTTGGTGAAAAAACATATTTATTAAATAAATATATCCAGCAAGCAGAAAG
Source organism: Gammaproteobacteria bacterium (assembly GCA_016191245.1). Taxonomy (GTDB): domain Bacteria; phylum Pseudomonadota; class Gammaproteobacteria; order Berkiellales; family Berkiellaceae; genus Berkiella. Next base: position 168,745 of record JACPOY010000025.1, read on the forward strand.
AGTTGCCAGCGATGTTCGTAAAAGTATGATGATGCTAGTAAAAGAAAAGACGAACAAGTCTACTTCTATTGAAGAATCGGTTAAATTAATTTTAACCTCCTCCGGGGCAACTGCATTTTTCTGGCAAGATGCAAATAACCAAGAACTCCTCTCACATATGCAATTGACCTCTGAGCCAGAATTGACGGTTACTTTGCCAGAACAAGGAAAGTTGTTACTAAAGAATAATAAACTATTTATACGTTTTGATATCTCGATGGGTGATGAAATTATTAACGTGGAGTGGTATCTGCCATTACTGACAGAGTTTTTAACATTTGAAACTGGTCGCGAGAAAATTGGTGATATATTTTTATGTACATTAATAAGCAATCATAAAAAGACAAATTGTTATCTTTCAGCAGAGGACGACATCTTCCTCGATAATTTACTCACTAAAGATAAAGATTCGTTAGAGATAAAAAACAGCGTTGGAAATATTGAAATTTTGGCATTCTCCAGAATTAGTGAATTGAACTTATGGCTAGTGATGAAAAAGAATCTGTCGCAAACAAACCATTATAATAGAGAAACTATCAATAGAATTCTATTAGCTATCGTGCTTTCAATCTTATTAGGAGTTTTTATACAATTTTGGCAAGTGAATCCTTTGCTTTCTGGATTAATTACGACTAGATATGATGCCTTCAAAGCAAAAGCCAAGCTTGTTGAAAATGAGAAAGCTCTCAAAGATGGCTTAAATATTCAAGCACGTCTCAATGAAGAGGCATCAAAATTAACCTTAATGACAACAGCACTACAAACTTGTGCTTCATTAGCAGAGGCAGCTGAAATATGTGTTTGGTATAGTCAAAAATTATTGCCAAATACAAATGGCCTTTTGTTTCTTATATTACCTTCAAAATCTGAGTTAGAGCGTATTTCTTCTTGGGGTACCGTTCAATATAAAAAGTATATCAGAGCTAAGGATTGTTGGGCGATAAGAGAGGCTAGTCAACATATCGTTAAAGATCCCAATCAAGATATGATATGCGAACATGTTAAATTTGAAAATACTATCATATCACCTTATTTCTGTTCTCCTTTATTTGCTCAAGGGGAAATAATGGGGCTGCTCTATATAGAATTTCCAAAGTTTTCTGCATCTGATATTTCTGAAAATATTATAAACTTGATTAATCATTTGTCTAGCAGTATGGCTCTTGCGCTTTCAAATATACGCTTACGCGAAGATTTATTGTCTCAATCTATTCATGATCCACTGACTGGGCTATTTAATCGAAAATATTTGGATGAAGTATTCAGCAGTAATATGAGTCTTGCTATTAGAAAAAATTTAGGTCTTTCTGTGATGATGATTGATATTGATCATTTTAAAGAACTGAACGATAAATTTGGACATCAAGCGGGGGATTTGGTGCTGCAAACAGTTGGCAAGCTTTTGCAAAATCAAATTCGCCTATACAATACTGCTTGTCGGTTTGGTGGTGAAGAATTTTTAATCGTGATGGTTGATATTATGCGTGAAGATGCCATTAAGCGGGCAGAGTTATTAAGAGAAATTATTGAAAAACTTGAAATTGTTTATCATGGAGAACTCTTGCCTAGAGTAACTGTATCCATTGGTCTTGCCAGTTTTCCCGAAAACGCTAACAATTCTCAAATGCTGATTGAATTGGCTGATAAAGCTCTCTATCAAGCAAAAGCTTCAGGACGAAACCGCGTTGAAGTTTCAAAATAAACGACTTTGAAGGCAGTTAACTGCATATTTATTAGTTTAATGCTAATGAATATAAATATATAATGGAATGATCTTCATATAACCATCATGATGACAATGATAGAACCAGAACTCATTCAACTTAAATCTAATGAATATGCAATAATTCATTCTTTAGCAACGTATTACGAGTATGATATGTCTCGATATTGCGGTCATTTGCCAGGTTGGGAGTTTCCAATTGATGGGACGTATACTTCTAAAGCGTTGTTAAAGAATTTAAAAGCCTACTTTACGGAAAAAGATAAATATCCGTTTTTAATTCGAATCGATGAACATCCAGCTGGTTTTGTCATGGTGAATAAGAAAGGGACAACTCCTGATGTAGATTGGAACATGGGAGAATTTTTTGTTGTTGCAACTTATCAACGACGAAAAGTCGGGCAACGTATGGCAAGAGAAGCATTTGACAGATTTCAGGGACGCTGGGAAGTTGCTGTGATACCGCAAAATACTGGTGCATTAAAATTTTGGGAACCATTAATTGCGAATTATTCTCATGGTGTGTATACCAGAGAACTCAAAACGCTAATGTTTCCTGAGCAGCATCAAATGATAGTTTTTGGTTTTCAAACACCGACATATAAAGAGAAGTAATTAATGCGAATTTCTATTATTGGGGCGGGCGCTTTAGGGAAAACCTATGGTGGTTTATTGTCTTTGTTAAATCATGATGTGCATTATTTAATGCGTTCTGAGTATGTCCAAACAAAGACGACTGGGTATTTTAATTTACATTTTATCGAACAACAAAAAATAATCAAGATTGAAAATCCTCAGGTTTATCAATCGGCTACAGACTTGCCGCCATCGGATCTTGTTATTATTTCTTTGAAAACTACTGAGAACAAAAATATTGCAGCACTTTTAACTTCGTGTCTTTCTACACAATCCATCATTGTCATTTTACAAAATGGTATAGGCAATGAAGAATGGATTTCAAAATTTACTGGCAATTGCCCCATTATCACAGGTGTTTCTACTACCGGCGCTTACAGAGAAGAGTCGAGTACGGTAATGATTCCCTTTTTAGGTGAATTGAGATTAGCGCCATTTGCAAAACAATACAAATCAGATTGTGAAAAAGTGGCAGAACTTTTTCAACAATCAACCATGATTCCAGTGCGTATTTATGATAACTATAAAGAAATAAGGTGGCTAAAATTATTATGGAATGTGCCTTTTGCTTCATTATCAGTTATATATTCTAAAGATACCCAAACTATTGCGTCAAATCAGCCTTATGCAACTATTGCAAACAGTCTTATTGATGAAGTGCGTGACATCGCTAAATCCGAAGGCGTAGAGATTAGTAAAGAATATGTTGCCAAGATGCTTGAGATGACCAAAAAGGTGAAAAACTACTTTCCTAGTATGTATCAAGATTATGTGCAAGGTAAGCCAATTGAAAAAGAGTATATCATTGATAATGTTTTAGCCATTGCAAGATCTCATGATGTAAGAACACCTATGCTAAATTTAATTGCATCACATTTAGAAAGAAATGATTAAGATTTCGCTATTTAGAAACCGCGGTTTCTCTTTTTAAGGTTTTTGTCTGGGTTTCACTTCATCTTTAATTGATGTTAACTCAGTAAATATCTTATTCATGGAGCCGCGAATTTTATCATTATATGATTTGTCCATGTCACTTTTCGAAATCAATTTTTCTTCTAATACACTCTTAACCTTATCCAATTGACTTTCATTTAAGCCATAATACGATGAGGTACTTTCCAGTAATTTTAACAATTCATCTTGATCCTTAAGTTTAAGATCCGCATTATATTTGGCAAAAAATGATTTTACTGCTTCTTTCATTCTGTCTTCAGTGAGTGTTAAAGAGGAGGAAGATATCTCTGCTACTAGAAATTCTCCCATTTCAGCAGCTTTTTTATTTGATAGTTTTAATTCTTGACATTTTATCGCTACCATTGGAAATAACATCTCAAATTCAATATAATCTTTAAGACGTTTTTCAACTTTTGCTGGTGTTAAAAAGCGGGCTGTCATCGGCGTTATGGTATAAGGATTAAATATTATCTCAGGTAATTCTATTTCTTCTTCTTTAGCAAGATCTAAATGTGCTTTTGCAAGTTTTTCTTTCGCTAATTTTCTTTTATCAGCCATTTCATGACTTCTTCCCGATGCGCCAAGCTCCAAAAGCTCACTTCGTAAATAAGTTAATTCATGATTTGAAAGTGGTTCTTCTTTTTCTTTAGCTAAAACGGCATTTACTTTAGCTAAGACTTCTTCAAATTTTGGTAAACTTGAAATAAAATTTTGTCTTAAATCAACTAATTCTTCTTCAAAATCAACTTTACCTGAAATAACATCCAAAGCCACGGTATCAGTTAAGATAGTCAATGCATAATAAAGTTTATCAATATCAGCAGCATCAAGTGTTTCAATCTTTCTTTTATATTCATCTAATACCAATTCATTAACAACAGATAACATAATTTCTAATCGTTCAGGTGGAAGTACAAATTTTCCAAATTCATTGCCTTTTGCAAATATTTTTCCCCACCGTCCTATTCCACCTGGTGGGCAAGTCGGACTATCCATGTTTGGTGTATGAATATGATCTGGTGCCCGTCTTATATCAGCTAGTTGCTGCAGAAAATTTTGCTTTTTCGGGGTTGCTAAAAAGGCGTATGCCATTCTGGTTCTTAATTCTTCAGATGCTTGCTTTTTCGTGATTTGACCACTAAAGGATGTCGCCGTTGTAAAAGCCACGGAGTCATCTTCAGAGGGGGTTAATAAATTTTGCCAGCCCGGATCTGTTCTATCTTTTGGCATACCTTGATCATAACCTCGCCAAGCAATTTGAGCATTATCATCATTTGAGACCATTAACTCTCTCATGCTCTGCATAATAGCAAGATCAGTGCCCTCTATTAATTCATTTTTATGTTTATCAATAAATTCTTTAATTGTTTTACTTGCTAAATCATCTCTTAATTCGGCATTTGCTAGCATTTCATCTAATAAATAAGCTTTAATATTTTTTTCAATTGCCGTCACTTTTTCCATTGCGATTTTGCCAGGTGTGCTTTCAAATTTTGCTTTTAATTCTTTATCCTCTTGCATTTCCTTCCATAAGATATTTGCTCTTTTGGTTAAAGAGCTTGCCATGGCGGATTCCCCCTCAAATCGACTGAGGTTTTTAATTTCTTCAGTTATTAGCAATAATTCAAATGCCGCTTTTGCCGATTTAGGAAGAGCGCTTTTTATCAAATTTTGAATGATTTCTTTTGCTCCGTGAGGTGCGACAGTTCCATTTGAAAGTCCAGTCAAAATATCATCAATGACTTCAGGTGATGCAATATCTTTTAGTAAAATCTTAATGATGGCAAATTGTTCGTTTTCGAAGTCGTATGGGTAGTTTAAATATTGTTCGAGAACTTTCAAGGGTAATAAATAGCCTTGTGACTTCCTATCTGCTCCGCAATCTATCAGCATTTGAACAATGTTGGGTTGAGGTATTGGATTTATTATCGCTTTTATCAGTGCTTCTGAGCTATTGGTATTTGCTTTAACGCCATTTCGTAACAATAAATCAATCGCTGTAGTAGCATTTTGCTCAATAGCAGCAAGTAAAGCCTGATGGTTAGCATGATCACTTCTGGGATAACCATTTTCAATATATTTAGAAACACGTTCCCAGTTACCTAGCTTTGCGGCCAAATAAAATATTCTCTCTTGAGGCATACCCTGTTTGACAAAACGCTCTACAATGTTATCTTGATTAGATTCAATTGCTCTTTGAACCGCCTCTTCGTTATTAAATTGCCAATGAACACCAAATTCCATTAAATTATCAACCAACTTATCATCATTCTTATCTATGGCTTCAAGTAAGAGTCTATGGCCTTCTTCGGCAGACAACTTGACTTTGTCTGGATTTTTTTGCTGAATTTTTTTAGCAAGCTCATATTTTCCCATCTTTAGTGCTATTAAAAAAGGTTTATTATCTGGAATGTATACATCGATATCAGATCTTGCGATTGCTCTTTCAGCCAAATCGTCCATACCTTGTGAAATAACATAAGAAAGAAAAGATTCATTTACATACTGAACATCTGCTTGATGATTTACAATATGATTAATATTAACATCTACGCCAGCTTCAAGTATGGCTGAAATCATATCGTGATTGTCAATTTTATTTACAGTATTTATTTTTAATAGTATAAATAAGGGGGTAAGATTTCTAAAATAACTTTCATTTTCTCTAGAACCAATAATGTTGGCATTAGCAGGAACATATTTTAGAAATACTTTTAATATATTAACTTTGTTATTCCAAAGTAAATGCTCAAATTCTTCATCAGCATTATTAAATTTTCCACGCTCAAAAAATAGCTTTACTTCTTCTTCTCTATTATTCTCGCATGCAGCTGAAAATAATATTTCTTCATAGCTTCCTTTATCCAAATAATGCGTTAATTCATCCTTTGATAATGGGCTTTTCCTCATTTTATTCACTGCTTCAACGGTAAAATTTGCTTTGGGACTTGGGGGAAGGTAGTTTTTATATCCTTTTAACCAACTCTGTTTTTGATCTGGCGTAAAACGTTCATAAACAGGTATATCTTCTCTTTCTTGAACAGTTTCATCCAATGCTGGAATCAAGAAAAGCTGATCTTTGACATTTTCACTAAGATCAAGCTTAGAGACAACTTCAAAAAAAGCATCAATTGACACAGGTAATTGTCCATTATTAATAGTATCCATAATTAGTGTTAATATATTCAATTGTTTGTCTTCAGGTAATTTTTGAAAAGCATTGAACATACGTTTTTTTACATTCGGACTATCTTTATCAAGAAGTTTTTTAAAAAAAGTGCTTAATGGTTCATAGTTTTCAATTTTAGCTAAGTACTTACTCCCAGCATCAATGTCGCCATCGGTAATTTTATCAAATAGCTTCAACAAGCTACCATTATGATGCCTTTTTTCTTCTGGAGAATGTTCTTCAATGTCTCTTTGAATGGAAAGAATGGTAGATATGGAAACGCCTTTTTCTATGAGTAATTCAACCATCGGAAAATATACATCATTACTCGTTAAATCACTTTGTGAATGGCGATAAGACAAAAATTGCCTAAGAACTTCAAATGAATTAAATTCCCAATCAAAGCCAACTGATAACAATTCTTTTACAGTTTCCTTCTCGTTGCGTTTAAGAGCATCAAGCATTATTTCATTTAAGGCTTTTGCTTGTTCAGCATAAAATGGCGAAGATTTGGGAGTTTTTTGAAAGATTTGAAGCGCAATGTTACGTTGATTTGTAATCATTGCAGATTTAAATGGTTTATTATCAGGTAAAGTCACATCGCAGTCTTTTCTTTCAATTATTTTTTTCGCAGTGTCAGATAATCCAACGTTAAGGGCATAGGATAAAGCAGTTTCATTTTTAATTTCACGACTTTCTCTCGAAATTGCTTGAGGAACAATATAGTTAAGATTCAGATCTTGTTGTGAATTAAGCATTATTTCTATTAATCTAGCATCTCCAATTGCTAACGCAATTAAAAATGGGGTAAGATTTTTATCAAAGGGACTACTACTATTAAAAGAATATGCTTTATTTAATTTAACTTTATATTGATTAATTAATAAATCAACTATTTCATAGGCTGATGGATAGGTTCTCATTGCAGCAAGCAAAATGGTTTCATCTGCCAAAGTGGGTTGTGCAGATAATATCAGGCGAATTTCGTTATACTGATTGTTTCGACATGCTTCATGAGCTAGCACATCGAGCTGGACTCCCTTTTCGATATAACTTTTCAATTTCGCATCGGTAAGATTGTTATTTTTCAAATCCGTAGTGGCATTTTCTGTAACGAGTGTTTCAGTGCTAATCGTTCTCAGTGTACTTAACTTTTCTTTAAACTGTACATTTTCAGGATGATATATAAATATATACTTATAAATTTCATCGATGTCTTTTTGATCTAAAAAATTTACAAGGGGAAAAAGTTGCTCTTCCCAATTTTCTATCTGGGGTGGTTCTTGCATCAATGACATAATAAAATTAAATTTAAAGGGTAACTTCTTCTCCGCTATATTAAATAAATTTACGACAAAAGACTGTTTATCTTTAGAAAAAATTTTATTTTTTGCAAACGCATTAAATTGCTGAAATCCAATTTTATTAGCATTTTTACTAAAGACACTTGTAAGTAAATCATAATCTTCAGGTATGGCATTTTCTAAACACTGGCAAAAATCTCTATCATTCTCATCTTTTTCTTGCCAAGCATTGAAATCAAAGTTTCCTAAGGTAGCTTCGGGATAATCTCTTAAGCTGTAATTCTCAATTTCATTTTTCAGTATATTGAATTGTTCAATGTTGTTATTATTTTTTGCCAGTTTATACTGTTCTATCAGCTGTGACATGCTAGGCATAAGTCAGCTCCTAAATATAATAGTGCATGTACTATATTTAAATATTTGCACCTTTATATATTTATAGTGACACTCAGGATTACATTTAGTTCCCTGAACTTGGCTAAATGTGGCGGCAATTTAGAAATGCGCTAAAAGTTAAAATGTCCTCTTAAAATTCAAATAGTTACCATGATGAGAACAAATAAACTCAGCATAAAGATCAGACCTTCATCCCAGTGATACAACTCTTAAAGCATGAAAGATTTCCTTCATACAGATAAGGATATTCTTTAAATATCTGAATCCGTAATTTTGCAAGTTCATCAATATAATGGTGAACTTGTTTTCCTTTTAATCTTTCAATTTTGCATCCATTCACGTGCTATTTCTCAACCTGTTTGAGCCAATCCTGGAGATTGTAATAATTTGTTACGCGGGTAATTTTGCCTTGTTTAATTTCAAAAAAGGCGCCGCATCGAAGTTCATAATGTTGGTTTTTCGCAATGGGCAAACCTTTATCACTTGATTTATAGATCCCTTCAACAGTAAATTCAGCAGCGGCTCTTGATCCATCTTGGTTGGTCATGACAATAATATCTTTGATTTTCTCTTCATAAGCATTGTTCATACGTTCCATAAATGCTGTAAATGCGTCAATACCGATTTCTCTGTCACCTTGATTGATATCATGAATAACATTGTTATCAAGCAATGCTAGAAAAGATTCGGTATCTCGTTTATTAAAATAATCATAATAATGCAGAATGATACTTTCAGTCGTTTGCATAAAATCCTCGCTAAGTTACTACGTCCTTGAGAATAGCATTTTATGATGAATAATCAATGAGCTTGCTATCTTACAAACAGAAAATATAATCACAGGTTAATAACACACGTCTGTAAATTAATTTACTATTAAAAACCAACTACACTTAGAGGTAATTTATATTAATAAAGTGAGCATATACATGAGTAAATCCAGTAAATCAAGTCGTGTTCTCTCTTTTAAAAATAAACAGAATGCAAGTGAAATTCACACTGTTGCACGTGGTCTCGATGTGCTCAGAAACCCATTATTAAATAAAGGGATAGCCTTCACCTTACAAGAACGCGAGAGTCTTGGTTTAACAGGATTATTACCTTCTGGTGTTGCGACATTAGATGAGCAAGTGGCTCGGGTTTATCAACAGTATGTAGCGCAGCCTTCGAATATAGCAAAAAACATTTTTATGACAGCACTGCACGATCGTAATGAAGTTTTATTTTATAAATTGTTTACAACTCATGTGAAAGAAATGATGCCAATTGTTTATGATCCTGTTATTGGTGAGGCAATCCAGCAATATAGTCACGATTATAGAAGACCAAGAGGTATTTGTTTATCTATCGATAATCCTGAAAAAATAGAAGAAAGCTTTAAAAATTTAGGTTTATCAGCAGATGATGTAGATTTAATTGTAGCAACGGATGCTGAGGAAATTTTAGGGATTGGAGATTGGGGCGTCGGCGGCATTGATATTGCTATAGGCAAATTAGCAGTTTATACCGCTGTAGCAGGCATTCATCCCTCAAGAGTCATTCCAGTGATGTTAGACGTAGGAACAGATAATGAAACGCTGCTAAATGATCCGCTTTATATGGGATATCGTCATTCTCGGGTGCAAGGTGAACGCTATGATGCGTTTATAGCATCATATGTGAAATGCGTGAAAAAATTATTTCCAAAAGCACTCCTTCATTGGGAAGATTTTGGACCCGGTAATGGTCGTCGTATATTGTTAAAATATCGTGAACAATTTGCGACCTTCAATGATGATATGCAAGGCACAGGTGCTATTGCTTTAGCAGGAATGATGAACGCATTAAAAGTCGCTAAAACTACCTTAAGAGATGCAAAGGTAGTTATCTTTGGTGCGGGAACGGCAGGTGTTGGTATTGCAGATCAAATACGAGATGCGATGGTCAGAGATGGCTTAAAACATGATAAAGCGATGCAACAGATTTGGTTGATAGATAAACAAGGTTTGCTCACAAAAGCAATGGATAATTTAAGAGACTACCAAGAGCCCTATGCACGTGAAATGAATGAAATAAAGAGTTGGAGCAAAACAGGAACAAATGGCAAAATCACACTTGCTGATGTGGTGAAAAATGTAAAACCCACCATTTTAATTGGCACTTCGACAACGCCGCATACTTTCACGCAAGAAATAGTAAAGGAAATGGCAAGTCATTGCGACAGACCCATTATTTTCCCTTTATCTAATCCTACAGCATTAATAGAAGCAAACCCAGCCGATATTATTGAATGGACAAAGGGCAAAGCCTTAGTGGCAACCGGCGCACCTTTTCCTGATGTTGAATACAATGGCGTAACCTATACGATAGGGCAAGCCAATAATGCGTTGCTCTATCCTGGATTGGGATTAGGAACTATCGTTTCGCAAGCGAGAGTTATCAGTGATGAAATGTTTTTTGCCGCAGCTCTTGCTGTAGCCAATAGTGCAAATTTGAATCGTGTGGGTGCTGCATTATTACCCTCGATAGATTCCTTGCGTTCAGTTTCAGCTAGTGTCGCAGTTAATGTTGTGAAAACAGCGCAAGAGCAAGGGATTGCAGAAGCATCTTTGACAGATATCGTTCAACAAGTCCATGAAGCAATGTGGGTGCCCGACTATCCTGTGATTAAAAATTGAAGTGGCTGTTTAACTTCAACAGTGGAGGAAATTGCTTTTAAATACATCAATGAGTGCAGCTCCTCATTTTGAAGGAACTTAATTCACTTATTTTCAGTCAAAACAACAAATAGATGAAAATAAGTGAGATCAGTGAAAACACTTTTAGCTTTGTTAATCGCTTATACGGCAGCTCAAATTGCTTATGATAGAGCTTACCAGCATCGTGTTGTCGACAATCGATCCCCTGAGATCAAAATTTGCCAATTTCAACCATTGTTAAATTATGGGATAACGTTAAAAATTCGCGGTTATTTTGAAAAAGGCAGCTGTTTAAAGCATCTTTGACAATATTATTCTTGATTGCTACTATACCCGACTATTTATTTAGTTAACAAAGGCTGTTGGTATGTGGCAAGTAGATACAACAAAGCACTATAAAATCTGGTTCAGCAAAAAGCCTAGTGAATTTTTAGATGTTGAGAATCAGGAAAGATTTATTCAGGCTTGCCATGATAATCCTCATATTACATTTAGCTTTATCTATAGTGCTGATTGTCTTGATGCTGCTGCCATTGTTCAATTAAAATCATTTTGTGATAAATATCATATTAAACCTATCGATTTTGATAAAGAAATCCCTCCCTTATTACAAGATGAACAAGATAAGAAATTATATGGATTAGCCAAAAAAGAAATAGCATTTACTTGTAAAAATGAAGGCGGTAATATGGCTGCCGCTTCCGATTATAGTCGCGCAATGCGTGCTATTATTGAAAAATTTGGGATTTATTCAGACTGCGATGTTGGTATTAAATTTTCTAGCGTGCCGAAAATACTTCCTGTAAAAGAGCCTGTTGTTTTCCCAGTTGAAATAGTAAAAGAAGCGCGAGTTTCTATCCCTGCTTTAAATAATGAGTTTCTTGCTTTTGCTTTTGATCCAAATGAGCCTGAAAAAATTGATCCCATTGCGCTAAAGAGACTTCGCTTATTGCAAGCAGAGCTAATGAAGAGAGCAACAATTGAAGAGAGCACTTTTTTTAAATTACCGTTGGAAGGGATATCAACCGATCTTATTCCAACCTCGCAAGAAGCATTTGTACTGAAACAATTTTTTATAGAAAATCCTGCTGCGGATATTTTTACTTTACGGCGATATCTTGAAAAATTTGATGTGAAAGAATTTATTCGAATGAAATCTTTGGAATTTCCTTCTGAAATTTTAAGTGAATATTTACAAGAAGTAGAGTCTGAAGAAGACTACAAGCAAGCTTATATTAAATTTCTAAAGAAAGACGCCATTGGTTATATCTTATGGAGAGAATATGCTGATCCTTCATTATCATTATCAGCAGAGGAAATCATTGATGTAAAAACTGCAACGTTGAAGCATAAACTATATGTGATGTCTGTAGCGGGGATATCCGGTCCTGTCAATTATCATGCCTTATTTCAAGATAAAGTTCCTAAACAAGGATTTACTGTTCTGGGTAACCAATTTTTTGCTTCTATTTCACCTGCCGAAAAATGGCAAGAAATTGTTAATGCCTTTGAAGATTCTAGCATTCAAGCAAATAATTTAAGTAAGAACGTGCTTTCACAAAATAAAGAATCCATTCGACGTAAACGTCATAGAGCAGAAAATCAACCCCTTATGCTAGAAGAGCTGCTCTCGGATCAATCATGGACGCCATTAGGAGCATTAAGAAAAGAACAAAGGATCCAAAATAAAGCTAATGCAACTCTTTGTTCTTCTGAAGACTTGCAACGGAATGCGACTAAAAGTAGATTTTAAGTATGAGTTACAGATTTTTTTTCATGAAATAGCATACCGCATCTTGAGAATATCCTTGGCGTTCAAAATCACACAGATAACCTAATTTTTCATAAAAATGTTTCACTTCTTGGAAGTCCATGGTACATACTGTAGCCATGGCGCAACCCATTTCAATGCCTAGCGTATGGACTTTTTCCATGAGCGCCAATCCATAACCTTGATTCCGATAGGCCGGGTTTACCCATAATTGATCGATATAAATGGTGCCATAAATTAAAGAACCATTGGCACCTGCAATAATTTCACCATCTTCTTCACGTATAAAAAATGCATAGGGAGAAGCTTTTGAGGTAACTCCTCTTATGGCAGCTTCATAATTGATGCTATTGGTTAATTTTTCTAAATCTTCCGAAGTTGGGTGGGCGGTGAATTCAATTTCCACGGCAAGAGATCCTTCCTCTATTCTACAATTGTTTTACCTTGGTGTTTTAACCATTTTTCTGCAAAGTTAAGTAAGTAAGCTTCATGCTCTTGAGTCTGATACTCACTATCTAATGCTAAAGTAAGGATGTCGGCTTTTTGCTTGTTAACAAATTCAATATGTAAGATGCCTATTATTTTTGTGCCTAATCGATAAACAAAATGAAAGTGTGTGGGGGATGTAAACCATTCGTCATCACGATCATAAGGTTCATTAGCAGGTTCATAAATTTGTTGCTGATAGATCCGATGATATTGTTCCCATTCGGCATCCAAACATGTTTGGACTACACGAGGGCTATCTAAACCTATATTTTCTTCAATTTCTTGAATCAATGAATCTTTGGCATTACAGTAGGCGACAATATCATTGGGGTAGTCTTTTGCATTTTTTATTTTAAGCTCAGCATAGGCTTGTAAAAAATCAGGATGAGTCTTTAAATATTCTGCAAATTTGATATGACGCCGAATATCAGTGTTACCTTCTTCAAAGACATGCACATTAACGTTTTCTTTGGAAAAAAAACGTCTGAAAGGGATCCCATATTCTCCCTTTACGGTATACCCCAAAGCAGCCATGGCGCCGACGCGATTATCAACAGCAAGTATATCTTTTACTACGGGCATGATATCAATAATGGGTTTAGCAGCAAGGCCTGGCACACTGGTGCTACCAATATGATGAATGGTAATCATATTCTTACCTAATGCATGAGCAATCTTTTTTGCTTCTTCTGCAAAGAGCGTAGGCCAAATTGGATTGTAAGGCACGACTGTTATAACGCGTTGTGTTGTCATAAATGATTATATTACTGAGAAATAAGGTTAGGATGTTAACATAATGACTGGGGGCCGCGAAGGCCCCCACTAAAAGCTAAGCTGAAAACTTAAGATTTAGCCTCTTTCTTTTTTCTTCTGTTCTTTAACCTTACGTTTTTCTTTAAGAGATAACTTAGGTTCTTTCTTAGCTTCTTTTTGTGACTTCTTTTCTTTATTAGCCATGTTGGTTCTCCTGATAAATAAAATAAGAAGATCACTGGTATATTAACGATAAGTTCAGAAATTATCTAGGGTGCATTAGTTTTATATAAAGTCATTTATAAAACTAATGCGATTCTTTTGTCAATCGTTGCTTTTTGGGATGCAAATGAACCTCATTCTGATTTTCTTTATTTTCCTCTTTACCTTTGAGATTTTCAATTTCTTCCTCTTTTAAGGCTAATTTTTTCCGCAGAATTTCATTTTCTTGCTTAAGCAAGTTAATTTCTTGTTCTTTGAGACTTAGCTGCGTTTGCAAAAAAGCCTCAGGACGGTTCCGTTCGTTTGGTCCATTGGTATTATTCTTTAACAAGGGATTATTAGGGTTTACAAAAATGGGAACAGGAGATTGTTTTAGAGCAGGTGCTGTTGCTTTGGCAGGTATTGCATTATTGTTATTTTCGTTTGTATTTAGTTTTGGTGCAGTTATTTGAGGTTGCGAAGCGCTTTCATATTTTTTAGACCATTCATTGGCTTTTTGTGTATCAGGTGTTGTTCCATAGCCTGATTTATAACAGTCCGAAAGATATTTCCAAGCTTGGCGTATGGTATTGATAAGGATGAGATGATTAATCTGACCATATTGCTCAACAAATTGAACACCGAGGTCAGCTGCTAATTGATAACAACTAAAGGCAAACGCTTTTTCATTTTTATATACCTGTGCTAGTAGATGTAAAGCTAAAATATTTTCTCTAGCATGAAATTGCAATAAATAAGGAGAGTTATACTCTGTTAAATTAATTTTCTTGTTGATCTTGGCTGCTATTTCAAAATAATCTTTAGCTTTATTTAATTCATGTGGATCTTTGCTCATTTGATAGCTTTTGCCTAGTGCCACCCATCCTGGAATATAATCTTTATCAGCTAACGTTGCGTGTTCATAAGCGTTTCTGGCTAGAGTTAGATCAGATTGTAACTCATAGCAGCCTCCAATCAGTAACCATGCTGGAGCATGTTTATCATTGATAGCTAAGGCATCTTTAAGAAATCCAATGGCAATATTGAGATTGCGTTCTGTGCCAATCCCAAAAGTATAGCAAAGTGCAAGCTCAACTAAGTCATTAATAGTAGGGGTTTTGATTTTTGTTGCTGCTAACAACTTATTAAATTGTTCTTTTTCATCGGATTCACTTGGCTTTGTTTCTACTGTCTTAGCTTTGGTCTTTTCGTTTTTAATTTTATATCCTTCTGGTGGCTTTGATGGCAGGTAAAAAATTTCTGCACGATATCCTTTCAGATCAAGCTTTGGCGTGATTTGTTTATCTAGACTTTGTTCTTGGGCATCGATAAAGTAAACATTATTTAATTTGTCGACAAAGTAATTCATAATATGACCACGCTGATAATTATCTTTGTGCGTCAAGACAATAAATCCATAAGCCGATTCGTCTTTTTTGCGTCTTGGCAAGCATTGAAGTGTGTTGATGATACTTTGAGGGGTTGTTGGCAAGAAACGCAGTTCCTTGTTAGCGTTTGCGTCATCGGTTAAATCAATTTCAAATGTAATGGTGGGATCGGTCAAATCGCAAATGGTTCGATAATTTGGCTTGCCTGATTTTTCAATGAATCTTTTGTCTTTTGTGATGGATTGGGTAATCTTATTATCCTTGAAATAAGGATGAGTATAAAGATGAGCCGATTCCACGGGCACAGGTTCAAGTCCTAAATTTTTTCCAACGGCGACATATGAGTCGAATCGTAATGCGCAGTGACCGCAATTGATTGAACCATTGTTAGCATTGATGTCTTTAACGAGTTGCTTAAGATATTCGTAGGTATGCATAAAATCCTTCACTGAGTGCAATTGCACTGACACAATTTTAGTAAGATGGCGTTATGATACTAAAATCTTATCAATGTATCTGTCGTGATTAATTTTACAATTCATCATAGATATTGACTTAGATAGGGGTTTTGCATGAAACTCTCTTGCTTGAAATGATAATGTATATGAGAAAATCAGTATGAAAGAACAAAAAAAGACAAAAACACAGAAAACACAGAAAACACAAAAAATGCTTAAAAATATTGTTGATCTTTTAATTCATAATATGAAGAAATTAACGATAACACCGCATCCTGCTGAAAAACCGCTTCTAGGAGATGCTTCCCCGATAAACTTCGTGCCAGGTGAAGTATTACTTCATACATTTGATATAGGCGACTATAGTGAAAAGCAACGTTTATTGCTATGTCGAGTCAATAAAAGATTTCATGATCTTATTAAAGCTGACGGTAGGTTATTGTTGCAATCGCCGGAAGTCTTGGAAGATATGGATGAATTTCCTGCTAATCAAAAAAGTGTAGATGCTTTATTTGATAGTCAGACTGAAGAGATAAATTATCTTTTAAATAATGAGACATCTATTTATGATAAAAATCATGCCGCTCAAAATATTCAAGATGCGTTCGATGATCTTAAGAAGGTTCCGCAAAAAAAAGATTTTTATAGCTTGTATCTTCGCCACAAAGCCCTTAATCATATTAATACATGTATTATTTTGAATTGCATAAAACTTAACCAAAATGAATACATGTTGCTTTGTTCAAACTCACATCTTACGAGATTTCCTTCAAAGGTGCTGAATGTACCGCACTTGCAGAAATACTGGGGTACTATCTCCATTCTTGATCTTGAAGATAATATGATTAAAAGACTTCCCGATAGTATTTGCAAATTGTTCAATTTAAGACAACTTTGGGTTTCCAATAATCAACTTCAAGCATTACCACAAACACTTGCGGCTATGCCAAATTTGAAGCAATTAAAGGCAAGACAAAATTTTATCTTAAGTTTAGCGAATATCCAGTTTGATAAAATGGAGAGTCTAGAGTCGCTTATTTTGAGTGACAATCAGTTGCTAGATATTCCTGTAGAATTAGCAAAATCAAAGTTAAAGACTTTACATATTGCTGGGAATTGTTTAACTGTATTACCAGATGCCCTTTCAGAGAAAGTACTTCTCATGAGTGAAAGTGGTGAATTACATTTTGTTTCAAAAGAAAAGATATTGGCTTCTCAAAAAACACTAGTAAAAGAAAATGCTATGAAGGTTTGTCTAAGATAATGCATTCATGATTTTATTTTTCGAGCGCAAGCGTAAATTCTTCTTTTTTAGCTCTTGCGCTCAAGGCGACACATAGTAAACCACTAAAGATAAACATCATGGCCAGTTTCATTGTTACGGTGATATTCTCATTCAGAATGAGCGCAGCTGAAATAACACCCACAAGAGGGACTCCCAGCAACCCTAACGAGACGGTAATAGATGGTAGTTTTCTACTTACTATAGCAATACCACCGTTACATAAAGCGGTTGCTAATACTGCGGTATAGATCATCGCCAAGACGGAAGTATGGTTCCATTCTATTGTTGGTGAAGGCTCATTGATAAAGGCAATCAAAAGAACAGGAAGAGCGCCTACTAGCAGTTGCCAAGGAAGTAGTTCTAATGGTGAACGATGCCATTGTAAATTTCGTGCGCAGCAAATTGAAATTGCCATACACAATGCCGCACCAATCAATATGCAATTGCCATAAATTGTTTCATGACTTGCCCAGTCAAGACTAAATGGGCTAAAAAGAATCATGATCCCAAGGAAGCCTAAAACTAAGCCACAGGATTTGAGTAGGTTTAATTTTTCATTAAATAAAAATAAGGCCATGGGGGTTACCCAGATTGGAATAGTATAAACCAAAATGGCAGAACGTCCGGCATCGACATAATTTAATCCCAGATTAATGAGCAAAGTAAATAAGCCCATTTGTAAAAGACCAATGATGAAGATGAGTGGTAAGTCATTTTTTTTCGGTAGTTTCAATTTTCCTAATAAACCCACTAGAGCGAACATACTGATACAGCCAATGCTTAAACGTAAAGCTGCATGCCATATGGCGCTCATATATTCCATACCAATTTTATTCATTGGCCAATTTAAGCCCCACAATATAATGATCATGATGAATAGAAGATAAATTTTTGATAATGGGTTTGTCATGAGTTTTCTTGAAAATTGGGGAGGCCACACACATTAGAGGATATATAGTAATCTATTCCTTCATATAGCTAAAGAGAGCCTGTTTTACTTCATCTACAGCTTTATACCACTTATCTTGAATGGTCATTTCCGCATTGACGTGAGCGCTCACTCACTGATATATTGTTATTAGTTGATTGAATAACTCTGAAGGGGAAATACTATGTTTGATTATATGAAGAAAATTGCTACTTCTAAAGTCTTCAAGCCTATGATGAAAGGCTTATTTGGACTTTTTACCAAAAAGTCGAATCCGCAAGCACGCTTTTATGCTGATAATGTTGCTTCTGAAGTCGCTGATTTTATACCAACTGTGGTAGAAGTCGCTGCTGCTGCCGTTGCTGCCTATCAATTAGGGGGAATTGGCTTAGAATCGGGATTAAAATTAGCAACGGTGATGGCAGATGAAAAAAGCCCAGTAAAAGATGTGGTTTTATCACCCGCTAAAATGTATCACCACTACAAAAATTACCAATTTCTCAAAGGTGTTCAAGATGGTGGATATGAGCAAACAGATATTGAAGATGACTTTGTACTAATAGATAAGAAAAGTGCTCGTCTAGGGTAATAAAGAACCTCTCAAGCATGGATGCTTTTTCTTATATTTGCACCCACACCAGATAAACGGTATGACTACAATGATGAAAACGCTATTGTAAATGCACTATGTCCACTACAATCCCTCTACTGATTTTCAAATAAAAATAAAGGGGAATATCATGTTAGACGGTTTCAAAGACTTATTCGGAAGTTATTTTTCCGGTCAAACGCAGACTCAAACACCAACACCAACACCAACACCAACACCAACACCAACACCAACGCCAACACCAACACCAACACCAACGCCAACACAAGAGCGAGCACAAGCTCCCAAAAAGGCTCCCAAAAAAGCTCCTCAAACAACCCAACCGGAAATGACATTGGAAGAAGCTGAAATTCTTTTTGTTAAAGCAGGTGGCGTTCAGGATTTACACCGCGAAATTGAAGAATTAAAACAACAACTTCGTTTGCGTACAGATCAACTCCACAAAGCTAATGAAGATCGTTCAAGCTTAAGAAGAGAATTAACTGAAGTAAAAGAAACTTTAGCTGATGTAAAAGATGAACTCAAGCGTAGACGTGATGTCTCATCATCAAATGAAAAGTCCAATGTTACTGATGAAGATAATGCAGAGAGAAAAGTTAGAAGAAATAAATAATTTTCAATTTTTCGGATTTAGCTTAAGTCATTGCGAGTTTGCTACATTCTCGCAATGACTTATTTCAAAAGCTTTTATAGATAGCGCTTATGATTAGATTTTTTTACCTTTTCCATAGAGGTTGATGCTGACGTTGATGTACAAGGGCGACCAAAATTGTTTGGACGAAAAAGTAAGGTATTGATGCCTTGACTTAAGAAATTATCCAAAGAATCCGAAGAATCATCTGATCTTTCAAAATCATCACTAAAGTAAGCTTCAAAATCCTTACTATCCTGACTATCTTTGCTTTCTTCACTATCTTCAAAATCACTACCTTCTTGAGATGGTGAGTCGAAAACAAGTTTTTTCATTGGTTTGACTAGAGGTTTGGGATTGAGAGAGCGTAAATAGTCAATACTGCGTTTATCGCTATCTGAAAGCTTCGTGGGCGTCAATTGTCCCTTGGATGGGGAAGTTGGTGCAGGATAGCTCTTTGAAATACTTTGCATTTTACTGGGAGATATAGGAATTTGGGGCGCGTTTTCAACATCATGGTTTTGATGTTTTTTAAGATGTGCTTTTTTAGTTGGTGATGCTTGTAATAATGCCTTATTAAATGCTGCCTGATGAACCTTAAAAATATTACGAAAATTAGTTAAAATTTCAACCTGGCGTGGGTTAATTAATTGTTGTTTTAAGCGGGTTTCAATTTCTAAAATCGTTTGCTCGACCATTTTAACAAGACTTGAAGCTTTTTTAGTATGATCTTTACCTTTAATCAAAGTCCTATGATGAGTTTCATAATAAACCGTAGATGCAGGATGATGAAAGAAATGATCGCTATTTTCATCAGGTATGCGCTGTGTGACATGAGAATAAATGTTCTCAATGGCATGGCTGATTATTTTGGATATGTGAGGTGGAAGTTCTTCAAGCTCTTTTAATGTTTCTTCTAGGGGTAATTTTGTTATTGCTTGAAAAATAAAAGGATCTGTTTCATAGCTTCGTAATTGAAATGGTTTATCAGTAGAAGAGGATTCGCTAGATGAGGCTATTGGGCCATTATATGCCATATTTTTACCTGCTAAAAATTGTACAGGCTTCCATGCTTGTGAAATACTATAGAGTTAGCCTATAAGGCAGTTTGTTAAATAAAATTTAACTTTAGTCGATACATGACAAAGACATGCAAACTTAAGGCGATTGCAATGATAACACGAGCTGTATTTTTAATCATAGTATTTTTTATGTCATATTCTTCTATGGCATTTGAGTCCTCAGGTAAAATTAATTTATCTCACGCAGATGATATGACGAGTGCAAGAAATATCCCTCTTAACATGGATAACAAATTGCAAGGTGAAATAAGCTTATATCATAGTGTGGGTAAGGGTGGGGTTTATGCTATCAGAGGTGAATTCTTGGTTGATAACCTTTCTCCTCAAAAAAAGTATTATAAATACCGCGTTGTATTAAAAGATAAAAAAGGCGTTGTTGCTCAAACCAGGGGGCAAATACATTTGCATGCAGGCAAAAATCAAAAAATTAAACTCAGTAATATGGTGATGAGACAACAAGACGCCAGAACGATTTCTTCCTATGAAGTGCATATTGACGAAACAAATAGATAAATATTTATAATGCCAACATCAGCAGGACCCTTTGATCCTGCTGAATTCTTTAGTCAATCAGTTCTCAACTTGCTTTGCGTGGTGATGTTCTCCTTGGGGCGGTATCTATTTTAGATACTTTGGCTGATTTTTGTTTTTGCGGTTCGATATTTTCTTTTAAATCTTTAAACTCACCCAATGAACGCCATTTTTGGAATAATGGGGTCACACTCGCTTTTTGTGCTGAAGAAGTAACTTTAGTTGTCGTTGCTTCAAGCACAGGTTGAGTAAAGAACTTTCGAATGGAACGAGGATGTTTTGCTGCCGTGAGCCGCTCTAAAGTTGGTTTATCGTAGGTTTTAGTGAGTTCAGGATGCTTTTCATGAAAATAGCGAATAACGGAGTATTGACCTGAAGCCATTAAAGCCTGTTGTTTTTGTGCAGGTAAATTAAATTCTAAAGTGCCCACCCCTAAGGTATCACAAAGAATGGCGGTCTCTTTATAAGGGCTCTTTTGAAAATCATAATTTTGAGAATTAGTCGCTGCCCCAAAAACGGCGATCATCGCTTCAATAAAGTTATTTATTTTTTTAGCAGGAGGCTTAATGCCACTCTCAATATATCTGATCTCATCTTCATCATCTAAACGTATTGTGAGCGTTTTGGGATTATAGGTCCCTGGTGGATTTTCAAATGTTTGAGAAGGGCAATTATTTTGTGTTCCACCATCACAATATCTCACCCCTTTGATAATAGGCTGCGTAAATACGCCTGGAAAAGCCATTGAAGCGCGTATGGCTGTGGCAATAGGAACATCGGCATGCTCAGATAAATAAGAAAATGTTTCATTTAGCTTTGTTTCAACATTACATGCTTCGATAAAAAGATCTTTCATTCCAAGATCGGGATGCTCTTTTTTAAATTTATGCCATTGTTTGAAAGTACAATTTTCATTACCAGTGACTTCTTTAATGATATTTCTAAATAATTGTTCAAAAGCAGTTGCTCTAAAAACACCAAAATTATTAAAAATATCATAAGGTATTAAAGTAGCTCCTAATAACCCACCTTTGATCATCTCTTCAAAATTCATGCTCATGAATTCTTGCTTGATTCTATCTGTCGACCAGCCCGTCGCCAGTAAAAGGGCTGCAATCGAACCAACGGATGCACCTGAGATGGCTTGAATGGGTTTAAGAATGCCAAGTTTTTCTAATTCTTCAGCCGCGCCTAGATAGGCAAAGCCCTTTGTACCACCGCCTTCCAATGTAAGAAAATCATATAATGCCATCATACTCTCCCTGTCATCCAAAAATTGGTAGGGAGAGTATACTGAGATAGTTTGTGTTTTTCAGCTGGATGTTTTAGCAGAGTCCAGCGCTATTGAGCTGGCAAGGGTATGAAGAGGTGAATCAATATCTTGAAATTCAAAAGTTAAATTACTTTTGCACTCAGAATATTTTTTGAATAGTTCTTCTTTTGAATTAGCTCCCATATTAATAATGCCAAATCTAAAACTTTTGCCATCTTGAATAATAGA
Organism: Gammaproteobacteria bacterium; assembly: GCA_016191245.1. Lineage (GTDB taxonomy): Bacteria > Pseudomonadota > Gammaproteobacteria > Berkiellales > Berkiellaceae > Berkiella. The sequence goes on from JACPOY010000025.1 coordinate 191,272, forward strand.
GCTAAGTGTTTCTCCTGCGTTAACATCGATATTAATGTAGGTATCAGGTGACATTTGCCGCAAATGCAATAATTCTTCTTTTGACGGGATTTTAATCACGCGCTGGTTTTTAAATGAGCGTAAGACAAAGCTAGAAGCAACATGATATTTTCCTTGTTTTTTCTTTACATCAGGTTGAATGCCTAAACTAATATCAATAAGAATTTGGTAAGGACTGAAGCCATCAACTTTTTCATATAAATCAGCAAATTGTGAACTCATACGGGAGTTAACTTCAATGATATGAATCTCATCTCGTTCAGGGTGATACATAAATTCAATATTAAATAAGGTATTATCTAACTTAATCCCGTGTATAAATTCTTTTGCAATGCTCTCCATGCGTTGCTGTATCGATAAAGAAAGTTGGGAGGGATAATCAAAGCGTTCAAAACAAATTGTTCCCGCAAACATAATTGAATCAACAATACCCAATATGTCAATTTTTGAATTAAAAACAAAACCCTCTAATGTGACCTGAACACCTTCTAGTAATGTTTCTGCGAGTAAATAGTTGGCATTGAATTCAAAGGGTGAATATTTATCCAAAAACCAATTCAATTGTTGTAAAAATAAAGCAGGCGGCATGGATGAGCTTAATGCTTTTTCAAGTTCTTCTTGATTATTGACTTTATTGGCGAAGATTGAAAAATAGGATTTAACGGGCTTAATAAAGAACGGGAAAGGTAGATTAATTTTAGAAATATCACAATGTACAGGAGAGAGTAACCTAAATTTAGGCACAGCTTGAGGAACAAATTGTTTTTGCAAGACTCGGCTGTAATATTTATGTTGGCAGCTGAGCACGCTTTGCGGCGTTGGACCTGGTGTTTCAAGTTGAGTGTTAATCACACTTGCATAGATACACCCAGGATAATCTTCGGTACTGATGACAGCATCAATGGCATTATTTTTGCAAAATTGTAATAGTGTTTCGATTTGATTTTCGGGGCTATAGGAAATCGGGAAGTCACCGATGCACCCGCATAAGACTTTTTCTAATAGGGTATCGTCATGCCTTTGAAAATGAATATGATATTTTTCTAAAAAAGAGGGCTTTGATAACTCATGTTTGTCCCTCGCGGTAGGGCATACGACTAAAATATTCTTTTTCATTCTCTAAACATAGCATAGATTATAGTCACTTCCTTAGTTTTGTTCGTATTGAAAGTTAACTAATAAAGATATATGTGAGAATGACGAGAGATATTCATCAAGTCCTTTTGTTAAGCAGTCAATCTTAACATCTGCAAGAATGATTTGCGCTTTGTGCCTTCTTGAAGATCTGACATGCTACTACGTCTCATTTTCACAAAATGAGACAATGGCTTTTGTTCTTCATCTGAATTTTTATTGATTTGTGGACTAAAAATAACGGGCAAGACTCTGTGGGGTTCAGGCTTATTGTTATCCAATTCTTCAACGATGGTGTCAATTTTTTGATTAAGTGTTGTGCGCACTTCAGGATGTTTTATTTTATCAACTGTCGCAACAGAATCTTCAATCAAACGATGAATTTCTTTGTTTTCATTTGCCAATAATTTATCTTGTGCAATATGTTTTTTATAAAGACCCCATACACTGGTTAGGGCTGAAGCGATACCAATACCTAACATGAGAGGGTTAAGTGTGCTGGCCGCAAGCCAATTAGAGGGATAACAAAGTAATAAAGAAACACTGGCCGTTGCGCCGCTGTAATGTGTGTTATAACGTGTGTTTTTGACATCATGAGTGGTTAAAGCAATTTTGTTTTGTAGATCAATGACACTCTTTGAAGTGGTCACTATTTGCTCTAAGTCTTTTTCTAAGACAGTGATATCTTGTGGATCGATATCTTTTTGTTTACTCAAAAGCTTCGAAATTTCCGAAATCTCTTTTATTTGCTCTTCAGGATTATCTTTTTTGCGCGTATTCATGTTTTTTACAAAACTTGTCAGCCTGTTATATTTATTCTCAATAAATTGAAAGGCTTTCATCAATATACTTTGATTGGCTTCAATAAATTGATCTAAATCTCTTTTAAAAACAGCATAATAAAATTCAAGTTTTGTTTGTTCTTTTTTGAGGGCTTTATTAAGAAGATAAATATTGTGATTATCTTTAATCCAATCGAAAGCATTTTTTAATAAGGTTGTTCCACTGACTATTGCCGTTGCTATCGGCAGAGTGACTATCTCAACGCCAAAAAGAACAGCTGCTGCAAGGCTAATCGCACCAACATGAAGTACATAAAGAATAGATAAATTAACTTTAAGACCGAAATCGAGTTTTTTTTGTTGCTGATGAGTCCATATCTCTTTTAAACCATAAGCTGTAATGATAACGCCAAAAAATTTAGCGAAAAGCTCACCAGCTTTAGAAGCAAAATTGATATATTCTTCTGGGATGTCCAACATGACGACTAGTGTAAGTAATCATATTGGTAAAATCTACACAGTTAGTTTGAAGTATTTCTTTAAATTAAGGTGTGAAAAGAAGAAAGAATATGGCCAGTTTGGACAAACTGGCCATGATTTATCATTAGTGAGCGACTGCGGTCTTTTTAACACGGCGCTTTTGCTCTGTGATAGGTTCAACAGGCGCAGCATCTTTCACTAACGTTTTCAATTGTACGAACTGTCGACTTGCTTGTTTCTTGAAAGCATCTCTTTCATCTGGAGAAACAACTTGCTCGACTTCAGCTTGAAACTTTTGTTGCCATTTAGCTAATTTTTTCTCTAATTGTGCTTTAGGAGAATCAACAACAGGCGCTTTCTCTTTTGAGAAATCGATTTGTTTATCCCAAATGCCTAATCCCCAGAAAAAGCGTTGGCCAACGGTTCCAAAAACGAAAGTGCTCGCTGCTGCTATTGCGCTTGAAAAACCTGCTAGAGCAAACTGGCATGCTGATAATACAGAAGCATTACCCACCGCAGCGCCAACAGCTCCCCAAATAGGCAAGCTCAAGATACCAGCCCATGCACCAACGAAAACGGCAGAAGTAGTCACTGCTAAAGCACTTACCATCGCTGCAGTTTTTATTGTTTTCTTTAGACTGATTTTATCGCCTAAAGCAAAATCTCTTGAAAAGTTACTGCGTATATCTCGTAGCAAAATTTCAACAAGTGAAAAAACGCCAAACTCTTCACCACACCATTTTGCCAAAAGAACCCCGATGGAGGCAGCGGCAAAAGTTAAAGGTGAAGTATAAGTTAACCCGAGAACAGCGATCAGCGTTAGAAGTAATGCTGATCTTTGAGCTATATAATGAGCCGCTCTATCAACAATTGGGGTTTTGCTGCCTGGATTGATTAAATTCAGGGTAACATCTCTAGGACCACCGGCGCGTAAATTGAGTAAATGCAGATTTTTTAAATAATCTGATTCAATTTGATATTTGTAAACGACAGGGGGTAAAGGCTGTCCTTTATCAATGCGATTATTAAATTCATCTGTTATACGCATTTCAATAGCATAGGCAGATCTTTTATCGAAATCTGAATATTGTTTAGGCAATACCGCTAATTCAAAGGCAGTCTTTTGGCTACCATCACTATTGTAGAGCTCAGCATAAAAGGGTTGCTTTTTAAGATTTGCTACTGTGGAACGTGGATGCTTTTGCTTCCAGAGCGCTTCTTCTTGTTGAGCGCGCAAACCATTGACCTTAGCTAATTCATAGAGCTCGGGTACAAAAACGCCTACAGTTTTATTTTGATTATCAAGAAGAGAAATAAAGGCAGCATCAGCTTTACGAATAGCAGGAGGCGCTTCTCTAGGATCAGTCCAAAGAAGATAGTTAATATTAACTATTCCTTTAAAATCTTGCCATAAATCACCGAGATCAAAAACCAAACGTGGCATAAACACCTCCAGGGTTTAATGAATACATTCTCTCCTTGCTTTAATAGTGCAGATCATCCCTGAAAATGTATTGGATTTTAAACCTAACACGGGAATATAAATTATTCAACTACATTGTTGATTATTTCTAGGGACAAATTATATTTTGCAAAATTTGTCCCTAGGGGGATATGCACGCATGTGTTTTATGAGCGGAAAAGACGTTATGATGCGTGGTGTTTTTTCACCCACGCAACGTAAGAATCCATCCATTTTTGCAGAAATTCTTTGCCTGATTCACCAATGTTTCCTTGTGCGTCAAACAACCCTTCTTTTGCTTGCAGAAATACTTCAGGTTGTCCAAGTGTTGGTACATCAAGATAGGCAAGAATATTACGTAAATGTTGTTGTGCCAGGGCTGTGCCAATGGCACCAACGGATACGCCAACCACACCACCTGGTTTGCCCGCCCAAGCATTTTGACCATAAGGACGTGAAGCATGATCAATGGCATTTTTTAGTACACCAGGAATGGAACGATTATACTCAGGCGTGACAAAGATAAGACCTTCAGAAGCAGTTATTGCTGCTTTCAAACGCTTTACTTGTTCTGATGGGTTTGCATCATCATCTTGGTTATAAAGTGGCAAATCATTAATTTGCAATAGTTTAAAAGTAAATTCAGCAGGAGCAAGTTTTGCAATAGCGTTTGCTAGCTTTCGATTAAATGAATCTTTGCGCAGACTGCCAACGATAACGGCGATTTGGTATTGACTCATGAAGTTATCCTATTAGAGAGACTCAACAGATGATATAGTAATCTCCCTTTTTGAAAATTAATATACTGCGTTGCAGTAAGCCGTATTAAGCTTTCTCGTAACTACGTTCTCTTCTTTGCTGTGAATTTCTTGAACGGTTTCTTTGTTGATGAGGCGCAGGTGAACTGACGACTGGCCTTGTATTATCAGGTTTAAATCCTTCGATTATTTCCCGTTCGATATTGCATCTGATTAATCTCTCAATATCACGAAGTTGCTTCATTTCATCATAACTGACAAGCGAAATGGCTTGTCCACTTGAGCCCGCACGGCCGGTACGACCTATACGATGCACATAATCTTCTGCAACATTGGGAAGATCGAAGTTCACCACAATAGGTAATTGATCTATATCTATTCCACGGGCTGCAATATCAGTTGCAACTAAAATTTTGACGCTACCTTGTTTAAAGCTATCAAGTGCTTTGGTGCGTTGAGCTTGGCTTTTATTACCATGAATAGCAAGAGCATGAATATTGACTTGATTGAGTAACTTCACCAGTTTATTGGCGCCATGCTTTGTGCGCGTAAATACCAATGCTTGGTGCCAGCCATCTCTTTGGCATAAATAACTCAACAACTCGGTTTTACGATTTTTATCGACCATATGAAGTTTATGCGTAACGGTTTCAGCAGTGGTCACTTCAGGGGTAACACTCACTTCTACCGGATGATTGAGCAACCCTTTTGCGAGTTGACGAATATCATTTGAAAAGGTAGCAGAGAATAAGAGATTCTGACGTACTTTAGGTAATAGAGCGAGAATTTTTTTAATATCATGTATAAACCCCATATCTAACATGCGATCAGCTTCGTCTAAGACGAGAATGCTAATATCATTAAACTTAATCGCATTTTGTTGATAAAGATCAAGCAATCTTCCTGGGGTTGCAACAAGAATATCGACGCCACCGCGTAATCGCATCATTTGCGGATTAATCTTGACGCCACCAAAAACCACGGCTGAATTCACGCGCAGATATTTACCATAAGTTAAAATACTTTGGTGAATTTGAGCAGCTAATTCTCTGGTGGGTGTGAGCACCAAACATAGCGTGCGATTATTTTTAGCCGATGGTTTTGCTTCTAACAGTTGTAATATTGGTAAGACAAATCCTGCCGTTTTTCCGGTTCCTGTTTGTGCACAGGCCATCAGATCTTTGCCTTGTAATACAATGGGGATAGTTTGTGCTTGAATAGGTGATGGCTCGGTATAACCTTTATCACTCACAGCTTTGACTAAAGGTGTAGTTAATCCTAGCACTTCAAATGTCATTGATATTTCCTTGAGATGAGAAAAAGGTAAGTTGAAAAGGACTGGCAGAGGGGGGATACTTTTTGCTCTTTACTGCCAAGTTATCGTAGTTAAGGAACTGATTATACCATAATTCGACTGGGGTACAATTAATATGAAGTTAAGCGCATATTTTTGCATTAATAAGTAATATAAATAACATGTTTGTTGGGTGAAATTGTTAATCTGTTTGATATACACTTAATTAAAATTTAAATTTATTATTTCAGTCAGGAGTCTGCGATATGGGTGATTTAAAGGGGTTCGAAAATGTGGTGTTCAAAAAAGACACAGCAGAGAAGACACTATTTTACCCATGGAGTGTTTTCGGAAAGGGCTTTATTCTGGAGGCAGACAATACTTATCAAACCATTTGTCAATTTTTTAAAAAAGTGGGTTTCATCGCCATTGCAATTTGCATCATTGCAGCAGTTATTTTGGAAACGGTAATTTTACCAAGATTTCAAATTGTCCTTTATATAGTGCTCCCATTGATTGTCATTTCTTTTTTCGCAAGTTGGTATTATCTTTTTGTAAAAAAAATCACAAAAAATTTAGCAACCACCAATGAACAAATAAAACGAACTGATATTTATGATGAGATGGCAAAATCTTACAGCGTCCCAGCGCTGATTTTAATTGAATTATTTTTCTTTGTATTCTTTACCATTGCTGTTTGGTTTCTCCTGATTGGAGAATACATTATCACCGCATCATTGGCGACAGTTATCCTAGGAATAACCTGTGTGCTCATTAAGAATGTAATTGCAAAGAAGATCCAGCAATTAAAATAAGCTAAAAAAGCCTTTAAATACACTTAAAAAGTCACTTTGAACTTTACCTTATTAGTTGTTGTCATATTAACGTTAGAGATAATTATTTAACGTATATACACCTATTAAGGAATTGTATTATGCCAGTAAAAGACCAATCCCCTGATGATTTAAACCGTGAGCTTAAAAAGGAACTGCAACGAAAAGGTTTTCTTGATGCTAGTTTTAATGTAATAGACTCAGAAGTGAAAAACTGTGCCAAATATTTGCATGAACATGCCGGTAGAATCAATCAAGAAGCTTTAGGTGAATTTTTAGGTGAGGGCCCAAAAGGAAAGAACGGGGCAAGATATCTTGCAATATTGAATGAATATGCCAATCAATTTGAGTTTAAAGATAAGGACTTTATGAGCGCTGCGCGCGAGTTTTTAGGGAAGTTCAAGCTACCAGGTGAAGCGCAAAAAATTGAAAGAATAATGGAAGCTTTTGCTCATAGTTATTTTGAGAAAAATGAGGGTAAAGACGGTTTTCCCTTTCAAAAGCAAGATGATGTATTCATACTAGCGTTTGCTATTATTATGCTCAATACAGATTTGCATAATCCTAGTATAAAGAACAAAATGAAAGTAGAAGCATTCCAAAACCAATTGAAAGAAAATATTCAAGATAAGGAATTTATTAAACAAGTTTATAATGATATTAAAGATAATAAATTTGTTCTTCCGACGGGAGGTAAAAAAACTAAAGTTGAAGTGGGTCCTGCGACATCAGATGATTTTATAAAAAATGTGAAAAGTAAAACAATATCTCAACGTTATCAAGAAGCAGATGTTAAAAAGAAAATTTTTGGACGAGCTGGATTTACGCAAGCAAAATCGCGTAAAGATGAAATAAAAAGCGTACAAGATAGTGTCAATAAATTGGAACAAGAATATAAAACGAGCAATAATGATCCTGAAGCTATCCACAATGCACTAACTGTGTATCTGAAAGAATTAAAAGATATGGAAGATAAGCTATCAAAACAAAAAGGCCGTATGGGTGAATCACGTTTACTGAAAGTAGTGCAAGATTTAAAGAAGGAAGCATTGCCTCAGCTTGCTAAGGCGACTGTAAATGCGGATGTCAAAGCCCAAGCAAAACGGGAATCGGTAAAAGGTGAAGATGATGTGCGTACAACGTTGAAAAAATCTTCTGAAAATGCAGCTATGCGTAAATCTTTAGGGGTCACTAATCAAGATCTGGAACGAGCTGAACAGAAGCTAGGCAAACTGGATACAACAAAACGTCGTCATACTATGTCTTTTTCAGGTAAATCAAAAGACAAGCAGCCAAAAGCAAATGTATCAAAAACTGAACATCCAGGTAAAAAATCTAAAATCAACAAAAAGAAGTAATAAGCAAAATATCACACGTCGTATTTAGTATCACCAAGAGTATACCTCCTGGTGATATTTACGCTATTAAGGAATGCCGCCTGAAGTGGCAAATTCATGAGCTGTATTTACATCACCAAAGTCTGTTGGGCAATATTTCATTAACCCATGGACAGCGGAGGAGATATCAAATCCTGCTTCTCCACGACCTGAGGTGACCATTAATTTAACATTTAAACAATGCATATCAGGTGTTGGCCAACCTGGCACAAATTCGCCACCACTGACGTTTGTCATTTCGATAGTATTTAATATTTTCATGAGTGATCTCCTATGGAATACCGCCGGTAGTTGTAAATTCATGGGCTGTATTGAGATCGAAAAAATCGCCTGAGCAATATTTCATTAAAGCATCTACTGCTGAAGACACATCAAAACCAGGTTCTGCTCTGCCAGCAGAGATCATTAATTTAACATCTAAACATAACATGTCTGGTGTTGGCCAACCAGGAATAAATTCACCACCACTGACTAAGTTAAGCTCGCATACATTCAATTGTTCCATATCGTACATCCTTTTAAAAAGTGAAAACCGATAAGATGGACTTAAGATAGTCTTGTTTGTACAAAACCATCTCGACAAATGTAACCCTAAAATTAAAAGTGAGGCAATCAAACTTTATGACAAAAAATAATATTGATAATTATTTAATACACTAACAAAGCCAGCGATATTCAAAGTGCAGCTTTTAACTAATATGATAAGATGCGCAGATAGCGTTAACGATTATCATACAAGGATGAGTATGAAGCGTGGTCCAAATATCCTGTTAAGTCAAAAACATATTGCAGAAAATCCAATACCGCATTTTTTTCCATTTCAGATAGTTCATCAAGATATTATTAACGCTATTTTTTCGCATTTACCTAAGAATCAATATTTACCACAACGTTTACTAAACAAAAGATGTAGAACCATTATTGATTTGCGCTTAATTAATAGTGAAGCTGTGCAAGATGCGGTTCAAAAAATTATTCAAAGTGAAGAAGATCAAAAAACTTTATTTGATGCCCAACAACGTGAAATTGATTGCTTATTGTCAAATAAAAAAGCAATATTGAATACGCCTAAATTAGAAACACGAATTGTCAGGCCTGATGAGGAATTGATAAAAGCCTTTAAAGAACTTGAGAATGTTCCACAACAAATAAGCATTTCCAGTTTATTTCGCCGTCATGCTGTACTCAATGATATTAACTTACATATGATTTTCAATACGCGTGATAATAATCAGCTTTATGATATGTTTATAGTTTGCAAAGTCATTGATTTTTCTGGTCTATATCTTACAAGATTACCACGCGCTATATTTCAAATGTATATTAATAAAAATTTATTTAAACTCCCATTAGTATTGAATGTAAGTAATAATTGTCTTACTCAACTCCCGCGTTCAATAGTAAGTTTGCGAAGTCTTCGTGTTTTGGATCTAACCGGTAATCAGATTGAATCGCTTCCCTTAAATATGAATGATTTTGAGTATTTGGAAACTATTTTTTTGGCGAATAATTGTTTAACCGAGCTACCATTAAGTTTAGTAAGATTACGTAGATTAATGAATATAGATATACGAAGAAATTGTTTACAAACATTACCTGAAGAACTCAATGCCGCAGTAATTGTCAGTCCACGTTACACATCAGCTCCATTAGTCTCAGCGCATGTAGATTATGCACAATATTTAAAGCGATTTCCTATTCTAACCAGAATGTCTAAAGCAAAGGTGCTTGCTACGCAAAAACCACAAAAGGATCTGCAAATGTATCAGCTGACTAAACACTTTAAAAAATAAAAATGATACAAATAATGATGCCAATTAGAAAAAACTTTGATAATATGATTATTGTGCAATAACCAAACCAAGAGCTAATATGAAAAAAACAACCACATCTTTATCAGAGATTAAACTGATTGGTATGAAAGTACGAACCAATAACAAAGTAGAGATTAATGATTGGCAAACTGGGAAAATATTTCCCTGTATTCAAAAATATTTCCATCAATCGGTTGCTGAGAAAATTCCGAACCGAAAAAAGCCAGGAACGACATTTTGTGCGTATCTTGAATATGAAAGTGATCACACAGGGGATTACACCTATTTTATCGGCGAAGAAGTCAATTCTTTCGATAAATTACCGGCTGATCTAGAAAAGCATGTTATCGCTCCACAAACCTATACGAAATTTACTAATGGACCTGGTGCAATGCCCAATGTCGTGCGTGAACCTTGGTTTAAAATATGGGAAATGTCGCCAGAGGAAATAGGGGGCGAGAGAGCCTACATCGGAGATTTTGAAATTTATGATGAACGCGCAGCGGATCATCAAAATGTTGTACTTGATATTTATATAGGGATTAAATGATACGGTGATTTGACTATATACCCTATAGGGGTTAAGCTTAATTTTATACCCTACAGGGTATTTTTGTTGTAATATCCCCTGTAGGGTATAAAACATTGTTTTTCCGAATGGGGTTTTGTTATGTATTGTCGATCACCTAAGGAACTTGCACTACTTGTTGTCAGCCAACGTAAAAAGCTTGGATTAAGTCAGGCTGAAGTGGGTAATCGAGTAGGGCTAAAACAAAAAACAATTTCCGCTTTTGAAAATAAACCAGAAAGTACAAAAATATCGACTTTATTTCAAATATTGTCTGCCGTTAGCATAGACATAAATATTTCTGAAAGAGATGAAACTTCTGCGCAAACGAAGTGGCAGCAAGAGTGGTAGTAATGAAGAACAAAAGCCGTATACTCAAGATATTAATGAATGGCATTGTTGTAGGTAAATTAGAAAAAGATATAAAAGGTGGACTGGTATTTACTTACGATGAAAAGTGGCTGAAAACACCAGGTGCACGTCCAATTTCTTTATCGTTACCATTAGTTAATCAGCCATTTATAGGCGATGTTGTTTATAATTTTTTTGATAATCTGCTTCCTGATAATCCACAGATTAGAGCAAGAATTCAGTCAAAGTTTAATGTACCAACTAACCAACCATTTGATTTATTAGCATCAATTGGAAAAGATTGTGTTGGAGCGCTACAAATCACAGACAATAAAGAGCCAATCTTTGTAAAGAAAATTGAATGTGAACCTCTTAAACAAAATAAAATTGCCGAAATTTTGCGTAATTATCAAAATTATCCACTTGGTATGGATAAAGAAATTGAGCAATTTCGGATTTCCATCGCTGGTGCTCAAGAAAAATCTGCTTTTTTATTCCATAAAAACAAATGGAATCGCCCTTTAAACGAAACGCCAACAAGTCATATTTTTAAATTGCCTATTGGATTTATTCAGCATCAACAGATAGATTTAAGCGATAGCTGTGAAAATGAATGGTTATGTTCCCTCATCGCTAGCGAATTTGGATTATCTGTAGCAACGAGTGAGATTCAATATTTTGAAGATATAAAAGTACTTGTTGTAGAACGGTTTGACCGCATGTTATCTAATGACAAAACTTGGTTAATGCGATTACCTCAAGAAGATATGTGTCAAGCATTAGGTCTATCATCTAATGTAAAATATCAATCGGATGGAGGGCCAGGATTAAATGAGATAATGCATTTGTTACTAGGATCAGCGAATCCCGCGAAAGATCGTGATGATTTTTATCGTTCTCAGATCCTTTTCTGGCTATTGGCAGCGATAGATGGGCATGCAAAAAATTTTAGTATTTTCATTGAGCCTGAAGGAAAGTATCGCCTGGCACCTTTGTACGACATTATGTCCGCTTATCCACTTATAGCTAAGAAGCAATTACTTTCTCAAAAAATCAAAATGGCTATGGCCCTAAAAGGAAAAAATAACCATTATCATTGGCATAATATTCAGCGCAGGCATTTCATTGAAGCCGCAAAGAATTCAAATTATTCTGTAGAACGTTCAGAGATTATTTTAGAAGAAATGTTGGGCAAAGTGGATTCCGTCATTGAAAGGACGTCTTCTAAATTACCAGTCAAATTTCCTGCTTTCATCTCTAAAAGTATTTTTGATGGTATGCGTTTAATGAAAAAAAAATTGGAATTAAAGGATCGCAAATAAAGAGATGCCTAAATGAAAACCACAATCGATATATTAAAGCAGTATGCTAAAGCCCATCCCTTAGCATTGACAGCTATAGTGATTGCCTCACTTTTTTGGGCAATCACTTGGCCGGCATCTGCATTTTTGCTTGGTATTTTGGTTGATGCTATTCAAAATACCAATCAAACGGCGCTTAATAATCAGATGGGGCTTATATCATGGTTAGATAGCACTTTTTGGATCATAGGCTGGCCTGTTGCTGCCATGATTATTATTAATCTATTGCGCAATGGCGTTTATTACACCCTTGGGGTAAGTTTTGCCAAATCAATACCACCATCTAAAGCTTCAATGATAGATAAATTATTCCGTTATTTATTAGGGCAATCTTATGGCTATTTTGAAAACCAATATAGTGGTCAACTTGCTAATAAAATTACTAATGCTCAATCGGGTTTAGAAAGTGCTATTCAATTAATCAATTTAAATATAGCAACGGTTCTTGCCTTACTGATCTCTGGAGGTTTGTTAGCAAGAGTCAGCCCTTTTTTCACACTTGTTTTTTGGTTGTGGGCGATCTCAATTTGTTATTATTCTTATCGCAATGCACTGATAGGCCAAAGAAAATCTAAAACTTATGCGGCAAGTCAAAGTCAATTGCAAGGCGAAATGGTCGATAGTCTCAGCAACATGACAACAGTGGTGACTGAGGCCTCAGGTAGTCATGAAATTAAGCGATTAGATAAGTTTATTAATCAATATATTCGAGAAGATAGGACCTTACAGTCACATTTTAATCAAGCGAGATTTGGGCACGGCATTTTAACCACATTATTTATATCATTAATGTTAATTGGGTTATTGATAGGGTTTTATTATCAAACGGTTACGCCAGGTGATTTTGCCTTTATCTTGTCGTTAAGTTGGTCGATGGCAGGCTTTGTTCATGATTTAGGGAAACAATTTTTAGATCTTTCCCAACACCTGGGTACCTTGTCTGAAGGGATGAGCATATTAGAGGTGCCGCAAAGTGTAACAGACAAAAAAGATGCCGGAATTTTTAGCTTACGCAATGGCGTAATTAAAATTGAAAATATATCTTTTGGGTATAATCCAGATAACTATGTTTTAGAAAATCTTAATGTAGAAATTCAATCAGGCGAAAAAATTGGCATTGTAGGGCGCTCAGGTTGTGGAAAATCAACAGTCTTGAAGTTAATTTTAAGACTATATGATGTGCAAAAAGGTCAAATCACTATTGATGATCATCCTATCCAACAGTTAGCACAATCTTCATTACGTCATCAAATCGCTTTAGTACCGCAAGATATTAGCTTGTTCCATCGGTCAATTGGTGAAAATGTCCGCTACGGTGTAGAGCATGCCTCAAATGAAGACGTTATTGAAGCAGCTAAAAAAGCACATATCCATGATTTTATCATGAGCTTGCCTGATGGATATAATACATTAGTGGGGCAGCGTGGTTTAAAGATATCCGGTGGTCAGCGCCAAAGAATTGCTATTGCGCGCGCACTTTTAAAAAATCCTCCCATTGTATTGCTGGATGAAGCAACGAGCGCTCTTGATTCTCAAACAGAGGGTTTTATTCAAGCGAGTTTAGATCTCTTGATGAAAGGACGTACCACAATAGTGGTGGCTCATAGGTTATCTACCTTAGTAGCGATGGATAGAATTATTGTGCTTGATCAAGGGCGTATTGTTGAGCAAGGTGATCATCAGACTTTGATTAAAGCCAAAGGGCTTTATGCAGAACTTTGGGCAAAGCAACATGATGGCTTTATTAACGACGCTGATTAATCAAGCTTTTTACCATTGAAAGGCTTTTCATCTTTTAGTGAGATATCATCAGAGTTAGGTGTTTGAACTACAGGTGGTGATGAATTTAGTGAATGATTAAAAGCTGGCGACAAAGATGGTATTGGCTTGCTGCTCAGTTCGTCTGTTAGCGTCGACGTTTGAGGAGCTAGGCTAATTTTGTACCAAGTTGTTTGTTTTAATATAGTATCAGCAAGATTGGTGGCGGCACGTTCTCCTTGATCAGAGAGTACTGTGATCACAGTGCCGTTTCTTAACGATGCATAAAAATGAGCGGTATCTGCATGAAGACCACTATGCTCCACTGCTTGCTTTTGGGCATTGTAAAATTCACTGCCATGGGTTTCGATTAATTTTTTAAAATGGCTATCATTTTCGCATTCATCTATTATCCAACGACCAAATTTTTGCAAATCTTCATTTGTTGTCCAATAGCCTCCCGCAGTGCATGCAAATCTTGCCGAAACATAGTCTCTTACATATTCAGAACCTTTGTCGGTTAATATAATGCCTTGCGGATTTTTTTGATGGGTTTGATTAAATTGTCCGTTATGAGGTCTTTTTTGCTCAAATACATTCAACTTGATTTTATCTTTTACAAATTGATGCATAATTGCATCTATCTCTAAAAGAGGTGCTTCTAATTTGGCTCGTTGTGCATCTTGATATTTTTTCTCTATGGCAAAGCCTAATAAAAGTATGCCAAGATTGCTATATCTAAATTGTCCAGGTGGGCCCACAACTTCTTTTTCACCATATTTTAGAAGATCAAAGCTTGAGGTAATGTTGGGTGGGGTTTCATGGGCATTTAATTTTGCATCTATTTCCGTACTAAGACCACTTGGATTATCTAAATAATCTCCTAATCCACATTCATGTATCATTACTTGTTGTAAAGTGACTTTAGTAAGATGTTCTTGCACGGCGGGTGATAATTCTTTTAATACCTCATCACTTAATTGGATAGGTTTATCTAAATCATCCGCAGTGATAATATTTTGTCTCATCATTTCCATAAGCAAGATCCCAGTAAAAACTTTCGCGACCGAATGAATAGAAAATACGGGATTGGTGCCAAATTTCTCATTATTGATGATAAAGGTCTTGCCAAGATTGGTTATTGATACGTCAGCGGATATTTTCTTTTCTTGTAAGTATTCATATAGATCTTCTATATCATCTGGCGTGATTGTTGGATTTGAGATATCAACAAAAGGTATGCTTAAGCGTTCACCATTTTGTATTTCAGCTAGTTTTTTATCCGATTCTGCTTCAATATCTTCTCGCATAATTTCTGATTCATTTTTACGTTCAGAAAGTAGTTTTTGATGAGAGGACTGGGTTAGCGCCTCAAGAAGGATCTCTTTAAACGCCATGAAGTTTCCATCTTTGATGGCAATATCAAAGCGCTTTGATTTGGTTGTTTCAATATATTGCTTATCTTTTTCCTCGAATAAGCCAAGAACGGCTTTTAATATAAAATAGTTTTTTATTTTGGCCTCAAAATTATCAGGGCTGTCTTTTTGAATTTTACTCCATAAGGCGTGAATAATTTGCTCACGTACCTTATGCTTCATTTTTTCTTCATTTTCAGACCACTTGCCCATACATTTTCTCCAATTATTTCTCATATTATAAGTCTTATGGGGGCATAAAATACATTTAAAACCTATTCACTATATTTGAGCGATAAACGGTCGCTAAAAAGCGATGAACTGCACGTACTTTCTACTCCACTATTGCAATAGGAGTAACTTCCCAGTTAAGATTCGATTCTAGGATTCTCCCAAAACAATAATAGGATTTCTATGCGGGTATTGGATTCAAATGAAGTTTTACACGTTTCGGGCGGCTCGGATTCAGAAGATGAGCTTGCGCTAATATTTTTTGAAATCATCTATGAAGTATGCTTTGAGATTTTTGTTCAATTTTTTATAGAATTGACAGCAGCTGGCATTAGAAAAATTCATGACTATTATTATCCACCTGAGATGGTAGTCATAACGACTTACAGACCAGCTTAAAGATAAGAGGGGTTTTAAGGCTTTATTTCAATGGGTGTGCCAATTGCAGTAAATTGATAAAGCTCCTCTATCTCTTGATTAGTCACCGCTATACAACCCAAAGTCCAATCACGTAACGTATGATTGGCGCCAACCCAACCCCAATTATCGCCGACACCATGAATCATAATATCACCACCTGGATGAAGACCTTTTTGCGTGGCTATTTTTCTATCTAATTTTGAGGGATAGGAAATCTGAAGCGAACGATAAAAGAGACTATTAGGATTTTTAGCGCTAATTACATAATGACCTTCTGGTGTTTTACCATCTCCTTGTTGTTCTTTATGTCCTATAGGAGAAAAACCTAGCGCAATGCGATATATTCTGATGGGTTCATGCTGATGATAAGCAATCATCAAATGCTTATTTTTTTCGACAACAATATTATCCACTTTAGCCATGGGTTTGAGGATGACAGGCGTAATCGGCTTTTCGGGCGGAAAATAATATCGATAGCCCAAAAAACACACAACAACAATGCAAGCACAAATAGCTAAATAGGAAATAAAGCGTTTGAAGAAGACGGGAAGCATAAAACAAGTTCATTGTTGGGAAGGAGAATGCTGATTATATCGTTAGGCTAAGATGGAATCTAGATAACAATTTGGTGTAGATGGCTGACTATCAAGTAGTAATGAATGATTAAGATCTTAAAGAGTAGTGGGGGGAAAAATATAGGGCAAAGTGAAAGTAAAAGTGGTACCGCTGCCAATCTGACTTTCTACGGAGATGCTTCCACCATGAAGCTTCACCAAGCGTTGGGTGAGTGCAAGGCCAAGTCCTGTTCCTTCTTGTGCGTATGAGGATTCAGACTCTATTTTGAAAAACTCAGTAAAAAGCGCTTCTAATTTGTCTTCAGGGATCCCGATCCCAGTATCCTTTACTTGACCGATGATCGATAAATTATCTTCAGATAAATAAAATTGTACATGGATTTGGCCATGTGGTTTATTGAATTTTATTGCATTATTAATGAGGTTTATTAATATTTGTTTAAGGCGGACAGGATCTGCATTGATAAAATTGAGGTTCGGTTGAATTTGAAAATGTAAAGAGATCTGTTTTTTAGCAGCAAGTTCATGGAGTAGAGCATGAATGTTTGAAAGGAATGGGTGAAGTTCAATCCATTCTAACTTTAACACTATTTTTCCAGCTTCAATGATAGAAAGATCAAGAATATCATTAATAAGATCCAATAAATGCCGGCCAGCCGAAGATATATTGCCTATTAACCTTTGTTGCATATCTTGAGAATTAACCATTCCTTGTAAAATCATTTCGCTATAGCCAATAATAGCATTTAGCGGCGTTCTTAATTCATGCGACATATTAGAAATAAATTGGCTTTAAACTTTGAAACATTTTTTAGCTCAGCATTGATCTTGCTTCGTGCGCGATGAAGATCAAGATTTGACTTTACTCTTGCTAAAAGCTCACGGGCACTAAATGGTTTAATGAGATAATCATCTGCGCCGGTTTGTAAACCTTCTACTTTTGCTTCTTCTCCGGCTCGTGCTGAAATTAATATAAAGGGAATAAATTGGAGATCTTTATCTTTACGAATATTGCTTAATAGTTCAAATCCATTCATATTGGGCATCATGACATCTGATAAAATAAGATCTGGTAGATGCTGGCGCATCATATTGAGTGCCTCATTTCCATCAATAGCGGTTCTCACTTCACAAAATGGTGCTAATAATCTAAAGATATAGCTTCGCATGTCACGGTTGTCATCGACTAGCAGAATGATTGCTTTTTTGGATTCATTGGCGTTAATGCCAAGCCAATATTCTGCTTGCGAGGGGATTTCTATTTTTGAGAGAAGAGATCCTTCTTGAGGCAGCCACTGAATAGCTTCTTCTACAAAAGCTTGTGCTGAAATTTCTGTAGAGGAAAGTGAAGATTTTGCCTTAATAAGATGAGCTGGTAAATGCTCTTTGCCACTTGGGATCATAATGGTGAATGTTGTGCCCTTTCCTTCAATACTGCTTACTTCAATTGTGCCATGATGAATTTTGACTAATTCATTCACGAGAGCAAGACCTATTCCACTTCCCTCATGCGTTCGTGATTTCGCATTTGCAACGCGATAAAATCGCTCAAACAAATGTGGTATCTCTTTGGCTGCAATACCAATCCCGCTATCTTGAACAGTCAATACAGCATGATTATTTACCCATCCTAACTGGATTTCAATTTTTCCTTCAAAAGTATGTTTAAAGGCATTAGATAAAAGGTTGAGAACAATTTTTTCCCATAAATTTTGATCAATATAAATAGGTTCAGGTAAGGGGGCACAATTGATAATATACTTTAAACCTGCTTTTTCAACTGCAGACTCAAAATGCGCAGCCAATTCTGAGGTCAGTTTAGTTAAATCTTGAGGACTAAAAGAGACTTGAATGCGACCTGCTTCCAACCGAGAGAAATCAAGTAAAGTGTTTACAAGTTTTAATAATCGAAGTGCATTACGGTGTAAAACTTCTATTTGCGCTTTGTTTGTAGCACTCAGTTCTTGGCTCTGTAATAGCTCATCAATAGGACCTAACATTAAGGTAAGCGGCGTTCGAAATTCATGTGAGACATTTGAAAAAAATTCAGTTTTTGCCTTGTCTAGTTCTTGTAGACGTTCATTGAGTCGGGCAAGTTCTTGTTCTCGGTATTTTATCTGTTTACTTGCTTCTTTCACTGCTCGTGTCATGCGCAAAATTTCTGCTTCCCCTTGGTCACTGAGGGAATTTATTTTTTCATTAAGCATGCTCTCTTTGAGCGTTTTTTCTTTTAATAATACATATTCCGTTACATCCTCCACTCGTTGCAAAATGAAAGCGATATTATGTTGTCTGTCGTAAACAGGAGTATGAATAGCGCTCCAATATTTTACTGTAAATTCTTTGTTTCCATCTACTTCTATTGGAACATCGTAGCGTTGAATACCCAGAATATCTTCTACCCCAGTTTGCAGTGTGCGTTCTATTGATGTGCGTACGTCATTCATCCCGGTCGTAGAAGTATCTACGGGATTTTCTGGAAAAGCTTCAAAAATACCAAGTCCGATAAGCTCTTCACGCTTTTTATTTGTCGCGGCTAAATAAGAATCTGTTGCTGCTACAATGGTAAAGTGTGGTGGATCTGCGCGAACGACCAAATGGGGAGTTGGGGCAGATTCAAAAAGTAATTGAAAGTCTGCTTCAAGTTCAGATGATTTGGTATTTTTTCTTTGCTCTTCGTTTGTAGACATATTATTTTATAGTCATTAAATTGGGAGAGTGTATAGTTCTATCACCAAGCTGAGAAGTGAAAAATTAATCAGTGGTAATCCCCATATTCTGAAATGGAATTTTTCTCTATTGATGAGTATTTATAAGTATAAGTAAATTTGTTATGGAAATAGAAATTAATATGACATAAATAAGGAGTCAGTTAGGATTGGGTGAGTTAATAGTATGATTTCATTGATTTTTTATAAACCGCTGTGATAAATTTAGTCATATAAAACCTTGTATGTTTATATGTAGCCTGTCTCCTTGAGCTGGTACTGAATCAAATATCAATATTCTAAGACGGTCTATGAAACGTAGCGCAAAATCAACTGAACAATTAAGAAAAAAACGCAAAGTAGAATCAGAGGTAATGCCAAAAATTATAAATAATACATCCTTATCATTTCAACGTGCTTGTACATTTACATCCAAACCTGAATTGGATATACCGCTTGAAGACTTTGATACATCCTGTACGACTATTGCACTATTAATAAAGCAACATTTGCAAATAGAAATTTCGGCATCATTGCGTTTATTTATGACGCAATTAAATAAATTTCAATTTGCCATGATGAGCAATGAACAAAAAAGCTATCAATGCCATCTCATCGTATTATTGAATCGTTATATCAAAACAAAATGGCCACCGGGGTATACAGGACTCATCACGCAAAATGATATATTAAAAGCATATATAGGTGCTGCTATTGTCTCTTCAAAATTAGTGTGTGAGGAAGCCATCTGGAATGAAGATTTGAGTAAAGAGATCTTAAGGATTCTCCAACTATCTGTAATGAAGTCAATATCTGCATCTATTAGCATTTTAATGTTGCATGATAGTGCTGGACTAAACAAGATTGAAGCTGAATTCTTAAGAATATTGGACTGGAAAGTTAATTTGTTTGCAGGAGCAGCACAAGCTGATCTGCTGCTTCTGTTTTCAAAGAATTATAATCAATTCTATTCATCGGCAATGACCACAAAAGAAACAAAGGGAGTATTTTTTACTTCAGTCAAAGAAGGCAAAGAGCTTTTTGAATCTAAGCTCCAACATTTTGGTGAGTTGGATGCCCACAAGCCAAAGGAAAAATCCTTTTCAAAGTCTTAAATATTAACTATTAGCTATTTAATATCAATATAAAATTAATATTTTACAAAATGAATATTTTCTTTCAGCGGATGACAAAAATCCGATGTTGTTGCTTTCAGAAATGAGTGTGGCAGAACTAACAAAAGTGAAAAGATAAGGGATAGAAATATACTTCTATCCCTATTCGAGTTAAGGGCTTATTATGTAATAGGTCGTACCATCACTAGTGCACTTGCTTGAATTCGCGTTACACCATGTTACACAAGCTGCTGGATTTTTGGCACACCAAGTTTGATTTCGACCTGGACCATAATAATAAACACTTGTATTAGCACCATTACCTGATCGATAAACGTTAGTATTATTTACTTCATTGTTATGAATATTCGCATTGTTGATTTCGTTATTGTGAATATTCGCATTGTTGATTTCGTTATTATGAATATTCGCATTGTTGATTTCGTTATTATGAATGTTCGCATTATGGTGATCATTGTCTTGAAAACGATTACCATCGTGATGATTATTTTCGATATTGCGGTTTTCTCTATTATCTGCACCATGAGAGAAATTTCTCTCGCCACCGCGAGAATGTTCTCCACCACGATTTCCACCGCGCTCACCACCACGATCTCCGCGAGCTAATAGGGAAGAACTTGTGATTATCAAGCAAAAGCTAGTAATGAATGCAATGGTTAGTTTATTCATAAATGCTCCTAAACGCTGAATATGAGTCCAGGTTTCTTAAATTTATATTCTTAATGAATATAGACTTTAAAATCATCAGTAAGAGACAAAACCTGTAAATAATAACAAAGATATTTCAAAGTTATCCAATTTGAGAGAATATGGTTACCAACTTGAAAATGTTAAAAGGTAAATAAATGACTCAGTATTCTCCCGCATGGGCACATGGTGAACTACAAGAAATTTTCCCTAATATATTTTTTGTAATGGGGACCAATATAACAACCCATGAAGGAGTAGAGCTTCAACATAGTTGTAACATGGTGGTCGTAAAACATGGCAATGAATTAACCCTGATAAACACCGTTAGGTTAAATGATAAGGGGCTTGCCGCACTTGATAATGTAGGTCACGTCACGAATGTGGTTAGAATTGGCGCCTTTCATGGCAGACATGATGCATTTTATCTTGATAGGTATTCTGCAAAATTGTGGGCCTTGAAAGGGATGCAGCATGCAAATGAAAAGATCACTGATGTTGAACTTACTCCACAGAGTCAAATGCCTTTTCCAAATTGTGCTTTATTTGTTTTTGAAACTTCAATTCATCCCGAAGGGATCCTTCATCTTAATCAAGAAGGGGGCATTCTCATTACTTGTGATAGCGTAAAAAATTGGACTGCTATTGATGAGTTTTTTAGTGAACAAACCGGAAAGTTATATGAAAATTTAGGATTTTTAGGTACGGCAACCATATCGAAAATATGGCAACAGGCATGCCAAATTCAAGCGCAAGATTTTGCAAGATTAAAGCTACTATCTTTTAAGCATCTTCTCAGTGCTCATGGTGAACCATTGTTAAAGGTAGCTGATGAGAAGTTGGCCAAAACGATTAAACAAGAATTTAAGATAGAATAATTTAAGCGTCTGCAAGTACTTCGCTTATCAAGTGCTTTCCAATTGTAACTAACCCAGGATTAGTATGTTGATAATATGGAAGAATAATAAGGCCAATGGACAAGGCCCAGCCACGACCACGCATCCAGGTGGCATCATCAACAGCAAGTTTTTCTCGAAAGACGTTTCGGGAGGATCCTTTGGATAAAATACTCCATGCAGCAAGTAAATCGCACGCGGGATCGCCGATGCCTAGCATACCAAAGTCGATGATAGCACTAAGTTTGTTTTCATGAATAATTAAATTAGCAGGTAACAAATCACTATGCGTCCATACTGGTGGTTTATTCCATTTTGGGGCCTGGAGACTTTCTTCCCATATTACGGTGACTGCTTTTACATCAACGACATCATGGAGTGATTTGATTGCAGTGCGCACTTCATCATCTATCATATGCAGTGGCTTGCCACGAGAAGAAAGTGGCCCACCGGTAGGATTCATTTTCTGCAGAGCAAGTACAAAATGAGCCAAATCGACAGCAGTCTGATGAAGATCAGTAATTGGTTTGTTTATCGCATTTTCTCCTTCAAGCCAGCGGTAAATTGACCAATGACAGGGATAGCCCTCATTAGGTTTGCCTTTGCCAAGCACAGTTGGAATAGCAAGAGGGAGCAATGACGCAAATTGGGGTAACCATTTTTGCTCCTTTTCAATTTGAGAATCATCAGGAAGCCTGGGTAATCGAACGCACATATCGTTGCCAAGACGATAAATTGCGTGATCTGTACCATCAGATTGAACTTTCTTAAGAGAATATTCCGCCCAGCGTGGGAACTGCTCGTTGAGTAATTGCCTTACGAGCCTTTCATTAATATCTATTTCATTGTCATGCATTTTTGTATCGGACATTGGATACTCAGCCAATAAAGTTACTTTAGTTTAATACTATCTTCACTTGGCAGCAAATCTTGAAGATGCCTTTTAACCCATATTAATTGTTGGGTTTCCTCTTCAATATCTGAATAGTCATCGATATATGCGCGATAAAGCACAGTAACAATTTGTTCGTTTAGTTCATTATGAGGATAAAATCGGTTAAATACCTGCAAAAAGTTTTCATGCTCACTTTCTAATTTTTTGAAACCTGGAAAATATTTTTTCAGATGATTATTTGATTTTTCTTCTATGAATAGATAAAAATCCCTCAGTTCAAAGAATACATCCATTAGAACTTTTTGAGGCTTTTTCATTTCACAAATTTTATTATCAAAATATTCTTTAATATCATTTTCTTTAATATCATCAAGGTCGTTTATAAAGTCAAATTCAGTACTAATCTTTTCTAATTCATTCAGAATGACGTTGGCATGATCATTCTCATCAAGAATATAGGCAAAATGAAATAATGTTTCTGATGTTATCTTTAGTTCTTCAATATCTTGTTGTGCAATTTTTTGCAAATCAAATAAAGAATAGTGCTTGCTGCGTAGGTAATCGATGTAAGCTGATTTTAGCTTCATGGGACCTCAATTGATGAAAGGTGAGTTTGCATTATCAATATTATCATGAGCATATAAGTAAAGCTTAGAAATTTGACCAGATATAGAAAAAAGCTGATAAACAGAGCATGTTGGATCCGACTTAAAGGATGCATTAAATAGTGAATATGCCCTCAAAACCAAGAACCCACATGCTCAAAAAACTCAAAAATAAAACCTTAAGTAAAGAAAAGGACAGTTTTTTATTTATATTTTGGTCTATCTGTTATTTGTGCCTCATTTGAAAAAGATGGAAAATAATATGTAAAGTTTGTTTTCAATTTTTGATAAAGTCGATAACAAAAAAATTGATTTTGAACTTCTATTTCAACGTTATCTGCATGCGAACTATCTTTCCTAAAGACTTGAGATTCATCACCCATATTATTCTCTAAAGACTCATTTTCATCATCAGAGGGGGGGATTTCTAATTCATCAGGTTCAGTCGTCGGCGGTAATGAAATAATGATATTTCTTTTTTTCGCTAATTTTGCTGCACTGATAAGATCTTTTCTTGAGATATCTTGAATACATATTGCCAAATGTACTTGGATTAACATAACAAGTTCCATTGAAATTAAAGTTCGCAAGAAAGCAGCTTTATCTTCTTGCGATAACGCTTTTAATTCTTCAAATGAGCTCAATTCATGGATATTCTCAATATCGTCCTCTGAAAGAAGACAGTCATCTAATAGGGGCAAATTTTGATTTTGAGATTGGTTAAAAGTTAATGATATGCCACCGAGTGCTTTTACTTTCAAGGAATCATGTCTTAGCGCATTTTTAAAATTATCTGAAGTATCTTCTGGATACATGACACTAATTTGATACATTTTTAACAAAAGCTGTTCAATTAAATTGAGATCCATTTTCATTGAAGGCATAGTTTGCTCCATATTTGTAGAAATAAATGTAATCACTAGGTAAGGTTTGATGTGGGGTAATTGAGGTCAATTTTATATGAAGAGGAGGCAAGAAAGAAAGGTTGGATAAAATCAAATGCTTGGTTGATTCTGTGACCTTCAAAAAAATCCTATTGCCTTCAATAAAATTTTTGGTTAAATTACACGAATCGCCAACGTAAAGTGCACGAACACTTTACGCCGGCTAACCACAAGTAAAAATCAGCGAAGGATTTTAAACTCATGGCTGCATGCATTTTATTACATTCTTTCTCAGTTAAAAAGCTCGATTCAAGACTATTCACTATCTCTTTGTATTTTAAACAAAAATATTTAATTTAGCGTTAAAGATTTACGCTGAATCCTAAATTATTTGTTTTCAAACTAACAAAGGTTAATGGTGTTTGCCATGATCGAAATCAAACCTGCGCATGCAGAAAAGGCATGCTTAGCACACTCTTGTTTTGGATTATCAAAACAAGAAATACAATTTGCCTTGAAATCACCAGGATTAAATCAAACTCACAAACTTGTGTGGATTGTGCTTGCGGCATTAAATGCCAACGATCCTGATTATGCCAAGCAAATGTCACTTCACCAATTTGCCAGAATGCTCAATATAAGAGATTGTAAACTTTGGCGAGTCATACAAGAACTTGAAGCCATGGGTTTTATTCATTTATTTAAACAAGAGGAGAAAAAGCACTCGCTTATTGATTTTTTCAAGAAGGGGAGAGATGCTTTCAAAAAAAGAACTTGTTTTTTGATGATGCGATAGAACCTAAGGTATTGAACTTTAAAATAAGGATATAAAATGAGAGAATTATCATCACAAGAAATAGAAAATGTCGCAGGTGCCATGCACCTCAAGTTACATGTGAATGTTTTTCAAGCTATATTTACTGTGATAGGCGCAGGCATTTTGGGTGGTCCAGTGGGAGCCGGCGTTGCTGTGGCAGCTGCTATTGGGGCGCAAAGTTTAGGTAATCTTCATGAAATGTATGTTGACGAATTTGGGAATAGGACAGCGAACGCAAATGAAACTTAATCTACTTCAATTTATCGCTTTTGCATTTATGCTGGGTTGGGTTGGCACCGATGTTGTAGGAGGTGCCACCTATGATGAACGTCTTTGTATTTCTTTCTTTTTGGCGTTGATGACAGCTTATCTTAACAATGCACATGGGATCCTTTGGCGCAAATTCAAAGGTATGATGGGGCAAATAAGAAAGTCACATTGAGCATTGAGGTCTAGTTTGTAATAAATACGTAGCAGGTGTGAAGAAATAACGCCTCAGATAAATTGCACAAAGAGTCAGACAAAATGCAGGCTATTTAGCATGTGAGTGAATATTCAGTATCTTTCCCGACAGAAAAATTCTTAGAATTAAGTTACCATACTTACACGTATAAATGTTAAAAATAGTATTTTTAGCATTTTATCGAATTAATATGATGAGTCTTCTCGACAGGACAATTCGAGAACTGGTGCAAATCACTTAGTATTAACGCTAATCAGGTTCATCACAAGTAAAGCAAAGCTTTAGCGCTTGTGATGTCAATTCTTCCTAAAGTTATGCTTTTTTTTAAATTTAAAATATAACTGGAGTCGAAGATGCCTGTACTTACTACTGAAGAATGCTTAGAGCTTGATCAATATCTTAAACAAGAAAGTGTAGATTTTTGGCTAGTCGAACTAGATGTAAATGATCTTCCCGAATTTGTACAATATTTTTTGAATACAATTAAAAGTGGTAATTATCCTCGCACACGTGATTTGTTAAGTGAGCCTGGTTTAAACAATATCGATGCTTGTGATAACCAAGGAATGACTGCTCTCAGTTTGGCTGCGCAATATGGGCATGTAAATATAGTCGCGTTATTACTTGAATATTATCCTTCAGTGAATGCAAAAGATAGTAAAGGTCGGACACCGTTAATGTGGGCAATAGAGAATGGACATGAAGAGGTAGTTAGATTATTACTTGAAAATAACGCTGATGTTGAAATTCATGATCCACAACGCAATACACCATTACATCTTGCCATTGAAAAAAATAGCCTTAATATTATCGAATTACTTTTAAAACATAAAGCTAATCCTGAAATTCCATTTCGAGAAGGTTTTTTAAAATATTATTCTCCTTTAACCTTTGCTGCATATAAAAATCAAGTAGAACTTTTTGAGCTATTACTGAAAAGTGGAGCATCAGTTCAAGGCCTAGATGGTCGCGGCGTATCACCAATAGAGTATATTGTTTTCAATCTACGTTATGAATTTTTAAAGAGATTAGCGAATCATCCTGATCCTGAGGTGAGAGAAAGTGTTATCACATTTTGTGTTGAAAATAACAATTCTAAAGTACTAAAACAGTTTCTAGAAAATATGCCACCTGAATTCAAGCAAAGTTTGTTTAAAGATACAACAAGTTCAAGTGATAAGCCAATAACAATGGCATTTCAGAAATGTCGTTTCATTTGCGCCAAGTTACTTCTTAACCATGGCATTGATTTGATCGAGCCGGGTAAAGAAGCCAGTGAAGATGCCGTTATTTCAAGACTGAATAATAAACGATGGCGTTCCATGCTCCAAGCTTATCTTACTAAAGTAGGAAAACATGAAAAAACGTCCGCGCTTACAGCGATGGCTGCGAATATTGCTTATTGCTATGGTCAACGTACAAACACACCCATAAAAGACTTTGGGTTACCTATTGAATTGCGAGAACTTTGTAGTGAAGCGCCATCAAGACTTGATATAAAATCAAGATATACCCCATCTCAGCAAATTAAAACTTTTCTTAAAGAGTCTTTGAGAAAACCTAATGAGGAAATTACCAAGTTAATTAAAGATATTAATAAGAAAAAACGCCGAAGATGAAATAAGGCATAGTGTTAGCTTCAGGTCTTGCATGCTTCGCTTGAAATTTTCGTTAAATTTTGAGCGAAGCTGGCATACGATAATTAGATTACTATGCATTAATTGAATGTTATTCGATATTATCATCTCTTTCGAATATTTTTCGTATTTTCTTTATCCAATTTTTGAGCAGCTTCGATATCATCGCTCAAGTTGGGTATAAATACGTTTGGATTATGTTCTCGAATGATATTACCAATTGCTTGGACTCTATTGTTCACTACGGTTAATAAAAGAGCGTTAATATCTTCTTCACCAAGTCCTCTTACAAAATTATGTAAATTATCGGCTTCTAACGTAGCTTGTTTAATAGGATCTTTACCAGTAAATCTGGTTTGTGCTTCTTCAACGGTTCCAAGTTTTCTCAGCAGGTCAACATAAAAATTTAGTATTTCCCTTTTACTTCCTAACTCATTGTAGAGCAGCTTATCAATCCTTGAAGGGCCTTTACCAATGAGCCGATTGGGCCGTTTTGTTTGCTTTTCTTTGGCTAACCGGGCTTGTTCAGCCTCAAGAATTTCTTGTTCCGTTACATGGATTTCTTTCATCGCTCACCTCAATATTTTCATTATGTGTATTACGACTATTGAGATAGTAAATAAGTTCCGAGATTGAAATCTTTGTAGGTGCAAGGGAGATAAGCCGCAATGAGCCCCAGATAAAATTTGGTATTTTAATCAAGTATTTACACTATTTTTAATGGGTACTATAATACCTGTTAACGAACTCAATGGTATTAAAGTACCCCTTTGCAAGGAATCAGCATGGTGAGTAAAGCACAAGACATTCATTTTATGGGCGCATCTAATGATATGTTGCAATTTGAAAAAGAAATCGCCTATTTTTATGGTGCTTCTGATCCAAACAGGATAGCAGCTCATTATTTAGAAGCGTTGAAGCAATTTGAAATTTTAGGAATAACTGAAAAAGAGGAGGTATTAGAAGAGAAAATGCTACCTTCTTTAGTGCAAGCCTATGCTGAGATCGCAAAGCAGATCCACTTAGAATTCGATATTAATGAAGCAGCAAAGCTCGAATTATCTCTTATATTGTCACAAGCAAGAAAGGAATCATTCGAGAAGATAAAGAACATTATGCAAGATTTGTATAAGGGAATATTTACATCCGATTCATTTAGTATTTATAAAGCTGCAATGCTTAGGACATTTCTATATCAATATAAAATAAGCGTTTTGCAAAATGAAAACCATCTTACAGAAAATGATAAAAATCTCATGTTATTGCTTGCCAAAATGAGCGAAGAGGAATTACAAAATATTTAGTAATTCAGTAAATTTCTATCCCTTTAGAATGTTCTTTTATCTTGTGAATACATATTCAGTTACTTTTGTTACATATTTGTTCATTTCAGAGAAATATACTAACACCTTATTTCCCATTTTAAGCTTGAGGTAAATATTGTGTTAAGTATGCAATCAAAAGATTATCATTTGTTACATCTTCTTGAAGATATATGGCAAGAGATCTGTCAATTTTTAGAACCTAGCGATATTAATAATCTTAAATTGGTCTCTAAATCTTTTAAAGTTGCCATGGATAGCCCAAAGCTTGATGCCGTCTGGATGCCATATCTTAATCGATTACATGCACTTGATCCTAGCATTTCTGTTGTTATTCCTAAAGATAAAACTATTCAACAAGTTTTTGTGGAAGGCATCAAAAAAATCAAGAAAGACCAAGAAGCTGAATTCAGACATTTTTATGCTTATGGGCTTGAGGTCTCCTCCAAAAGCCATGAATATAGGAACATTTTGGGAATGGAATTACACGCAATCCTTAACAAACAAACCGATATGATTCTTGATGCATTAAGCAGCATGCATGATATAGATAAATCAATGGGGACTTTGAAGATTCTTGAAGCAAACGATCGTACATTAAATAAAATAAATGAAAAATTAATTGAGGGTAAGATTGCGAATTTAAAAGACTCCACGCTTGATTTGTCAGGTCGAAGACTTACCCGCTTACCTGCACAAATATTTCAAAACAAAGACACAAAAGATGTTTTGCAACAAATACAAGTTTTGAATTTATCGAATAATCAGATACGTTTTATTCCTAAAGAGATTGAGCATTGTGTTTCATTAAATGAATTAAACTGTAGTGATAATAAAATAACTTTTATTCCTGCAACTATAGCGAATTGTAAAGAACTTAGGTCATTGAACTTCCATTCAAATGAAATTGAAGAATTACCCCAATGGTTAATGAATTTAACTCCTGATTGTATTGTTGATTTCAAAAGCAATAAGATACAAGCTATTCCATTGAGTCTACAAATGAAATTTGGTGTGGCATGGGCAAAGAATATTTGCGAAAGTAAAGAATTGGAATTCGATGGAAACACAGAGACATCAACCCCTCAGTCTACCGTCCAATCTGCGAGCTTTGATGAATTAACTACATTATTTAATTTAATCTCAGGATATTTACCTAAATATTCACTTAAGAATAATGGAAATGGATTTGAAAATGAAGCTGCATCAAGCATGGGAAATGATCAAGGAAATAATGGCGATTGCGAGAAAAGGGAAAATAACGATCCTAAGAAAAGAAGCTATGGCGGATAGTTTCGTTATCATGATTTTCCACCAATAAAAAAAGACCCAAAAGGGTCGTATTTTATTGGTGCGGGGAGAGTTCGATTGGAATATATTATTTACATCCTGGCTTAACTCTGTGCTCTGAAACCGCTTCTTGTTTTGCTTCATCTTGTTTTTTGGAGTCTTGCGCAATTCTTTGGTAACTTGGTGCAAAAATAGCGGTTGGTTGTGAAGCGGAAAATATATCATAAGATGAATTTTCGTCAAGCTCTTCGACGCTCTCAAGCTCGGGAGTAATCACGTTTTCATAATCATCATGAAAACCATCATTTGCATATTCGCTAATAGGACTATCGTTTGCATACACGGTGCGGTCATCGTTTTCATATACGGTGCGATCATCATTTTCATAGACAGTAGCAGTGTCATCAAAATTGACAGTAGAATAAACCTCTTTTTTTATGTCAGAAATAATAGCAGCCTGATTATTTTCGTTTTTTATTAAAGGTTCTGCGTATTCTTCATTGGCATCATTGCTCTCAACATTTGCGTATTCGGTTTTTGGCGATTTTTCTTTTGATTGTGCAGACAATTTATTTTTTAAGCCTGAAATTTCCATAGAATGCCCCCTATACGTACGACTAGGGAATTCACTAAAAAGTTCATATCAATTTATTCAAAGGTGTATGCACACTTACCATGTTTGTGTCATTTTCAGCACGAATCGTCAGGACATCCACTTCAATTTCAATTGCTTTTTCATAATCGATCGAATCGTCAGGACATCCACTTCAATTTCAATTGCTTTTTCATAATCGATGGATGTCCTGAGGTTATTTTAGGATTTTTTAACAAATTCCGATTTCAACATCATCGGGCCAATGCCCTCGATTCTGCAATCAATATTGTGATCTCCATCAACAAGACGAATGATTTTCACTTTTGTGCCAATTTTTGCTACAGATGATGAGCCCTTCACTTTTAAATCCTTAATTAATGTAACGTAGTCACCATCTTGTAGTTGATTTCCGTTTGCATCTTTCACAATCAATGTATCAGGCTCTATTGATTCCATACCTTTTGTCCATTCGTGTCCACACTCAGGACAAATCAACTGATCTCGATCTTCATAAACGTAAGTAGATTTACATTTGGGGCAAGGTGGTAATTCTGTGCTAGTTGTCATTGGATTATCTTATTTTAACAGTGAAATAACTGAACGAATTTTGGGCAATTATAATACAAACTTATTACAATGTGCATTAGTTGTGAATTTCAGGTAAATTGCAGAATATTTATACTTATAACTTGTCCCCAATAGATTAACTTTAGTGAGTTATATTTTAGGCCAAGTAAACTATTTAAGTTGAATAATAGTTCAGGACATCCATTTCAATATTGTTCTTTATCTTATTGATGAGGAGAAGTAAGGACATCCATCTCACTTTATTCCTTTAGTTTGATCCCCCAGGACATCTACGATAATTATTACTACCGAAAATTATGCATAAATGCATACAAAATATCTTGCAAATCGCAGGATAATTCTGTAACAATAATCATGTTTGCTGCCAATATGGTTAGAAGAGTTGTGCTATGACAATATCTCGTGCGCTGAAAGTAGATTTAAATATTACACCGTTTTATCACTGCGTAACTCGCTGTGTTCGACGAACATTTTTATGCGGTCAAGACAACGAAACAGGCCAGGATTTTTCGCATAGAAAAGATTGGATTGTCGGAAGAATAAAACAATTAGCTTCAATTTTTGCTGTTAAAGTATGCGCTTATGCTGTGATGAGCAATCACTATCATATTGTAATATTTGTGGATACGGCACAAGCAGAAGGATGGGAAAATAGTGAAATTATTGAACGTTGGAAAGCGCTTTTTCCTAACGATGCCGCACAATTCATCAATAAGTCTTTAAATAGCGATGAAATAAAGGCGAAACTTGAATTATGGCGGATGCGCCTGCTGAGCGTTAGTTGGTTTATGCGTTGCTTAAATGAGCCTATCGCTCGTTCATCCAATTTGGAAGATAATTGCACTGGAAGATTTTGGGAAGGACGTTTTAAATCGCAAGCCTTACTAGATGATGGGGCACTATTATCTGCTATGGCTTATGTTGATTTAAATCCTATCCGAACTAAGCAGGCTAATACACCAGAAGATTCAGAGTTCACATCTATACATGAAAGAATCAATGTTCTGGCTAAAACATTAGCTAAGAAAACTACACAAGATATTAATGAAGCCAAACAACCCCGTAGGTTGATGGCATTTACGGCGGGCCGACCCCAAAACATGTATAATGAACCAACAATTGATTTTAAGCTTTCAGATTATTTAAAGCTTGTTGATACAACAGGAAGAATAATTCGTGAAAATAAAAAAGGGGCTATCTCTGAAGATTTAGCTCCCATTCTCTTTCGTCTTAAGTTAACGCCCAAAGGTTGGCTGGATATGGTAAAAAGTTTGGAACGAAGTTTTTATCATGCTATAGGCGAACAAGAAAAATTAATGAACTTTGGGGTAAGATATTCATCGCGAGCTCCCAAAGGTCTTGTTGCTGCTAAACACTGCTATCTGAAAGTTGCGTGATTTTATATTACAGCTTGTCAATATATAAAAAATTTAATGCATATCTTATAACGAAGTTAAAGAAATAATCATTTAGAACCATGTGTCATTTGTTTCGTATGTTTAAATGGATGTCCTAAGAAGATATAGTTTTAGTTGATTTTTACGTGGATGTCCCGGCGTTCACCTGCTTAATGGAACAGTCAGAAGCTGCGAGTTGAAACATACTATCAAAGAATAATATTGACATAATCAAAACCAAATAAAATACTTTATAGCAGGGAATGATGGCACCTGGAGAAGAAATTTTTTCATTACTTATGAATTTTTACCAAAAATGTTTCTTCGCAAACGTGTGGCCGGAGCCATGTTTTAAGAATAATTCAAACTCAGAGGCTTTTAAAGGATCTTCAAACCAAGTAGCTGTTATTAATTTCCAAGGAAGGTATTGTAATGTATGTTCACACTTACCAGAATTGTGAGCTTTTATTCTTTCATCTAAATTACTGGTAGAACCAATATATTTTCTGGAAGGGTATTTGGTGCTTCGAATAAGATAAACATACATGGCGAGTTACTGTCCTGCGTCGCTTCTTAGGTGAGTCGTAGCGGAAAATTCGAGTTATAAATTATTTTTGCTGTGGAATTCAACTGAGGAGGGGAAGCTATGCAGGATCACCATTTTGCTAAATCATTTTATGCGATTTCCAATCGCTAAAATGATTAACCAAAATTGGTGGAGGCGGCGGGAATTGAACCCGCGTCCGCAATACCTACATCAAAGGGTCTACATGCTTATCGTTGATCTTTTATTTAACTTACCACACCCGGATCAGAGCGGTTATGATAAGCGAGCCCAGTTGTTTTTAGCCGTTCGTGCTAGGGCGGCGTGAACAGCGATCTTGTTTAGTCGACCTCCTATTCTACCGTCCAAGCACAGTAGGTAGAAGGGGAAACAATAGCTTTTATGCGGCTACTGCATATCCATAGTCTGCATCATTTGCAACTATAATGTTACAGTTAAGTTTTACGAGATTAAACTGCGTGCTCGGCATGCATCTTTGGGTTCGTGAACTGCGTCGAAGCCAGGTCGCCCCCCAAGATCAATACTAGACCAATTGAGTAACTTAATCAATATCTCGGTTTGGAAGTAGCTGATAAAAGGAGGAATTTTAACGTTTAACGAGACGTTGCTTATCGCGTTCCCAATCACGCTGCTTAATTGTTTCGCGCTTGTCGAAGAGTTTTTTACCTTGAGCCACGGCAATTTGTACTTTGACCAAGCTATTTTTCCAATACATCGTCAAAGGAATAATGGTGTAGCCCTTACGTTCTACCGCGCCAATTAATCTTTTAAGCTCTTTCTTATTCAGCAGTAATTTGCGTGTACGGCTGTTTTCTGGGTGTATATGCGTCGATGCCGTATTTAATGGGATAATCACAGCATTTAATAACCACGCTTCGCCACCTTTGATAATGACATGGCTGTCGGCAATGCCGCCTTTGCCAGCTCGCAAGCTTTTCACTTCCCAGCCTTGGAGCATGATGCCAGCTTCGTAGGTTTCTTCGATGGTATATTCAAAGCGCGCTTTGCGATTTTGCGCAATGGTATTGTTGTCGGTCTTGTTTTTCTTACTCATAATCTGGTCATTATACGTTTCTTAGATGAAAAATAAATCATTCCTATTATAATAGGGTAGTTTATTAGGGGAAGGAGGGAAAAGATGCCAGTGATTCAGCGAAGTTTAGCTGTTCCGTTTAGCTCTGCCCAAATGTTCGATTTAGTGAACAATATTGAACATTACCCGCAATTTTTGCCTTGGTGTGCCAATTCTACCGTGCATACCCGCTCAAACACGCAGATTAAAGCAACACTCCATATTGCGAAAGGGCTGATAAAAAAGTCATTTACGACGGTAAATCAATTAACCCCTCACGAAGGAATAGAAATGCGCCTTATTGATGGGCCGTTTCGCCACCTTGCAGGCTCTTGGCAATTTCAGGAACATGCGCAAGGTTGCATTGTTAGCCTAAAACTCGCATTTGAATTCAGTAACCCGTTACTTGCCATGACATTTGGACCCATATTCCAACATATCGCAAGTACTTTTGTTCAATCCTTTAGCGCAAGAGCACATCAAGTTTATGTCACAGCTTAAGATTGAAGTAGTCTATGCCAATAGCAAAACAGCATTATGCCTTAGCATACAAGTCGAGCCATCTTGCACCATTTTACAAGCTATCGAACAATCGGGTATTTTGCAGCTTTTTCCTGAAATAGATTTACACAAAACCAATAAAGTCGGTATTTTTGGTAAATTAAAATCGTTGCAAGAAAAGTTAAGTGACGGTGATAGAGTGGAAATTTATCGGCCATTGACAGTCGATGCCATGGCCGCAAGAATAAATCGCTCAAATCAGCAAAAGGCTAAGCGACTGCTTCAGACAAAAAATCGCGAGTAACTTCCACAACGCGACCATCTTCAAAATGAACTGCGATATGTTGACGGGTTTCTTTACCAGTTCTTGGTTTATCGTAATAAACATAATCCCAACGATTGGTATGGAAAACATCATTCAGCATCGGTGTACCCAGTACATAGCGAACTTGTTCTTCACTCATGCCAGGCGTAATTTGTGCGACCTTTTCATTGGTAATGATATTGCCTTGTTCTAAATCGAACTTGTAAGGACGAATAAAACAAGCGCTCAATAATAAAGAAAGGATGAGACAACTTACGATCTTTGAAGATTTTGCTAAGGTTTTCATGTTGTTATTTGATAAACTCAATTGATGTTAAACCATGAAGACAACGTTTCGGCAAGGCTAACATGTCCCTGATATGGGAGCAAGGAGGGGGACAAAATCCACCCGCAATCAGAATTGCGGCCTCCTTTGATTCCAAAGGAGGCGTTGGTCGCATGCTGCGACCGAAAATCCTTCTGACCTCCCTTTTGTATAAAAGGGAGATGCTCGTCTTCGAGCGGAGGGATTGTAAAAATCATGACAGAGCCTAGCGCTCGTGGTAGTCTTCACAGCTCTACTCAAATGAGAATCATTCTATGTTAGATGATAAACTAGATAACAAAGATTTAAAGAAGGCAGGTCTTAAAATTACGCTGCCTCGATTGAAAATCTTAAGTATTTTAGAAAGTGCTGCTCAACGACATATCAGCGCCGAAGAAGTCTATAAAAAATTATTAGAATCGGGCGATGATGTTGGTCTTGCTACAGTTTATCGAGTGTTAACGCAATTTGAAGCGGCGGGTTTAGTGATTCGTCATCGTTTTGATTCTGGACACGCGGTATTTGAACTTGATGGTGGTGATCATCACGATCATCTTCTGTGTGTGAAATGCCAACGTGTTGAAGAATTTGTAGATACAGTGATAGAAGATAGGCAATTAGCCATCGCAGAAAAAATGGGTTTTAAAATCACAGAACATTGTTTATATCTATATGGCGTTTGTGCAGGATGCCAAACGCTTTAGCAGCACAGCAACAACTTCTTTTACATGATAAATTCAATTCTTTTTTACGATAAAAAATAATTTAACTAACTTATATTCGAGCCGCTTGTCTGCTCAAAATAGAGAGTAATCGCTCACTCATTTTAATTTACTATCATTGCTGTTAACTTCACCTCATTAAATTAACTAGAAATATTCAGCATGTTTAATTTTGTGAGGGTGTGATGTCTAAAGTGGTGATGGTAGGTGCAGGTCCTGTTGGGTTGTATACAGCAATTCAATTAAAGCTATATGATCCAAGCATTAAGATTCAAATCCTTGAAAAATATGCGCAATACCAAAGAAAGCATGTTGTCAAAATCGATAAAGCTTCCTTTAAAGATTCTCATCCTGATCCAAAATTTCAAGCACTGCTTCAATCTTTAGAAGGGACAGTGCCTACCCAGAAAATAGAAGAATCCTTAAAAGAATTTGCTTGTACTTTAGGCATTGAAATCAAAAATGAAACGATTGCGTCTTGCGAAGAGTTGGCGAAAAACCACCCAGATGCAGATTTATTTATCGGCGCAGATGGAGCCCATAGTATTGTCAGGAAAGAGATCTTTGAAGATAAAAAATCAAAACAGAATTTACAGTATGTTGCTGAAGTAAAATATGAAGTGCAAGGGACGAGTCGTCCGCTCTCTTTATGGTCAGAGGCCTATGATCCTTTATTGAAATCCAATCACTTAGTGGTAGAACACGTAGGAAAAAAACAGGAAAACGACAAAACTTGTGTGAGTTTACGCGTATTTTTAGATAAAAATGCCTTTCAAACAATTAAAAGTGCCAATTTTAAAAATCCTTATCAGTGGACGAGTACGGACAAACAGAAGATGGATAGTCAGCTTGTGCAAACCATTGAGGTTTGGTTAAAAGAGCGAGAAAAGATCCTAGGCGATAAAATAGTGGATGGCAGTATTAAAATCTCTGGCGTTAAACTCAATGTGTATCAAAGTGATGAAGTTGTTTTAGAAAAACACAATAAAACTTGGGCGTTAGTAGGGGATGCTGCTTTTGGCGTACCTTATTTTAGAAGTTTAAATAATGGTCTAGTGTGTGCAAATGTATTAGCCAAAAAAATATATTCAACCTTACACAATGAACAAGAGACAGTGAATAAATCTTTCCTTGGGATCAAATGGCAACAAAAAGTTTCACCTCTACAAAAATATTCAGAAAAAGTGAAAGAAATAGCGCAATATGAAAGTTTTATCGCAAAGCTAAAAGCGACAGGATTGGGCGTGCTGGGTAAGCATCTGGCTTATGCAAGAAAAGCATTATTCATTGACTCAACTCAAGATAGAAATGAAGTTTCAGTTGGCGGCAGGCTCCTGATGTTTGGTATGGCTGCCGCAGGCGTGGGTTATATGATGCATAAAGCCATCAACGCGAACAATCCAGAACCCAAAAAGGTGAAAAATAACGTAAGAAGAACAGTGTACAAATGATGACTTAAGTGCAAAGTGCTTCATCTTTCTTTTTGAGCAATTGTTTGGCATTAGCACGGGCTTGGGTGGTGACATCCATGCCTCCCAGCATACGGGCGATTTCTTCAATACGTTGTTGTTCGGTTAAGACATGAATTTCACTAATGGTATTATTTTCAAGACGTGTTTTCGTCACTTGAATGTGGTGATCGCCACTGGCAGCCACTTGGGGCAAATGGGTAACACATAATACTTGTGTCGTTTTACTTAAATCATAAAGTGCTTTACCAACTATGGCACCAATTTTGCCGCTGATGCCCACATCGACTTCATCAAATACTAAACAAGGTGTGGCTAAAAACTGAGCTGTTAAGACCTCAAGCGCTAAACTAATCCTGGATAACTCACCCCCTGAAGCTACTTTATTTAAGGGTTGAGGGGCATGTCCTGGATTTGCACTGACGCCAAACACCACCGTCTCGTTACCACTCATATGAAGTGCTTCATCAGGGTAAGGCATTAATTGTGCAGTAAATATGCCGCCCGGCATGCCTAAAGGTTGAATAGCTTGAGTAACGGCTTGGGCTAACTTTTCGCCTGCTTGCATTCTTGCTTTGGTTAAAATGTTGGCCACACGTTTATATTGTTTGGTTGCGACAATGACGTCTTGTTCAAGCTGTTTAATGGTTTGTTCGAGATTAGCAAAATGCAACGCTTGATTTTTAAGTTTTTCAAAATGAACGATTAATTGTTCCGGCTCGATACGATGTTTTC
Organism: Gammaproteobacteria bacterium; assembly: GCA_016191245.1. GTDB lineage: Bacteria > Pseudomonadota > Gammaproteobacteria > Berkiellales > Berkiellaceae > Berkiella. The sequence continues at coordinate 229,557 of JACPOY010000025.1, forward strand.
TTGCCATATCATGTAAGCGTTCAAGACGATGTTCAACGAGAGTTAATCTTGCCGGATCGATTTCTAAACTGGCGATAAAGTCATTGATATCATTGACCGCTTCATGCAGTTGAATATGAGCATTGTTTAAACATTCTTTTGCATTGGCAAGTGAGGGAAATTTTTCCGTTAACGTTCGCAGTTCACTCGTGGCATGTTGAATGAAATGTAAGGCATTTGCCTCTTCTTGGTTATCAAGCACTGCTAAGGCATGTTCTGTCATCTGAATATAAGAAGCTGCATTGGCTAATTGATCATGTTCTTGATGTAATTGCGTTATTTCATCTTCTTGGAGATTGAGGGCTTCAATTTCTGCAATTTGGTATTGTAATAAATCAAGTTTTGATTGTTCAGGGGAGCCATTATCCCGTAAATCTTGTAAATGCTGATGGACTCTTTCCCATTCTTTATAAGCGGTTTTTACCTGACTTACCATATCTTCGTGTTGACCAAAAGCATCAAGCAGTCGTAACTGTTCGTGAGATTTCAACAAGAGTTGGTGTTGATGCTGGCCATGGATCTGGATTAAATATTCCCCCAATAATTTTAATTGTGAGGAAGTGGCCGGTCGTCCATTAATAAAAGCTTTGGAACGTCCATTGGCATATAAAATGCGTCGGATAATGCATTGTTGAGGGACATCATCACAAGTTAATTCAAGATCAGCAAGCCATAAAATAGCACCAGATAAAGTAGAGATATCAAAAGTTGCTGCAATCTCCGCTTTTTCGGCACCAGGGCGCACTAAATGACTATCTGAGCGTTCGCCCATGGCTAAGCTCAAGGCGTCCAGGATAATACTTTTGCCCGCGCCAGTTTCGCCGGTGATAACGGTCATGCCAGCACTAAAAGTAATATCGACATGCGAGACGATGGCTAAATCTTTAATGAATAGATGTTGTAGCACTCAAGCGCTCCAGCCTAATTTGGTTCGCAGCGTATGATAATAATCATAGTCGGTTGGATGCAAGAGCCGCAATTGTTTGGCTTTGCGCTGGATGACGATTCTATCATTAGGCTCGGCATTAAAATGAACTTGGCCATCACAACTTAAACGCGGATTCAGCAATACATCCGGCATAATATGAATTTCAATACGGCCACTACTATCAATAACAATAGGTCGATTACTTAAGGTGGTAGGATGCATCGGTACTAATACAATGGCAGGTAATGAAGGATGCAATATGGGCCCGCCGCCTGAGAGTGCATAAGCCGTTGAACCTGTTGGTGTTGCTGTGATGATACCATCTGCACGTTGGCGATAAACTAATTGTTGATCGATAATCACTTCAAATTCGATCATTCTCGCGATATCACCTGAATAAAGAACGACTTCATTTAAAGCAATCCCTTGATCAACGACTTGGTGATGACGCAGCAATTGCATTTCCAATAAAAAACGATCTTCTTCTTGAAAAGCGCCGTGTAAGATAGGTTCAAGAGATTGTGTTAATGCTTGTGGGGAAATATCGGTTAAAAAGCCACGTCGGCCACGATTGACGCCCAGCACTGGTATATTATCATCCACCACCGCTCTTGCGGCATCCAAGAGGCTGCCATCGCCGCCAATCACAATGATCAGATCACATAACTTTCCTAAAGCATCACGTTTTGCGCGTTTAACCAAGAGATCGGGCATAAATGCAGCACAATGTTCTTCCATTGTGATTTCAATGCCTTTGGCCTGTAAAAAAACGACAAGCGAAGCAAGGGTACTACGTACTTCGGGGTTGGTATGTTTACCAATCAATCCTATTTTTGAAAACTGGATGGCCATCGTTGGAATCCATCAACTTGCTAACTTGTGTAGACTGGGAAGCTATCAATTGCCCTAACATATCATCTTCCTCAGGGGACATCCAATGATATAGCAGAGGTAAATTTTCTCATTCTGAATAAAGGGTTCTATCGTCGTGGGGTAGTGCTTTAGCCCCGAACCATTTAAAATAGAATGCTAGAATTTTTTTAGATAACTATCCAACATAATATCGTGGAAATACTTGTATATACGCTATGAATGATTCAGCCATTTCTGAAAGAGCGCAATTGTTACTCAAACATCTGGTCGATTTGTATATTCGAGATGGGGAACCTGTTGGCTCAAAAACGCTAGTATCACAGGCTTGCCCATCGCTTAGCCCTGCAACGGTACGTAAAGTATTAGGCGATCTAGAAGAGCGCGGTTACATTTGTTCCCCGCATACTTCGGCAGGCAGAGTGCCAACCACCCAAGGGATCCGTTTTTTTGTTGATAGCTTATTGTCGGTACATCCGCTTGATGTTGCGCAAATGCGAAAAGTGGAACAGCAATTTGATATCAATCAATCTCGTGATCATTTAATTGCGAAAACCTCCAATGTTTTATCTGAACTAACGCACATGGTAGGTATTGTTACTTTGCCTCGATCAGAGTATCAGATCTTGCGTCATGTAGAATTTTTACCTCTTTCAGATAATCGCGTTTTAGCAATTTTAGTATTCAATGATCGTGATGTTCAAAATCGTATTATTATCACTGAGCAACAATACTCGGCGAGTGAGCTTACCGCTGCGAGTAACTTTCTCAATCAGCATTTTGCTGGCAAAGAATTGATGAAGGCGCGCCAAGAATTAATTCAAGCTTTATATAAAGATCGTAATCTTTTAGATAGTTTGATGAAGGCTGTCTTAGATGTGGCTGATAAAGCTTTTGTTCCGCATCAACGCCAAGAAGATTATGTTTTAGCTGGCCAACAAAATTTGTTTGCAAATCCACTTGCCTCAGTTTCACAGCTAGAAAAGCTTTTCCAAGCCTTTACTCATAAGCAGCAAATTCTTCATTTATTGGATAATTGCCTGCAAAGTGAGGGAGTACAAATGTTTATTGGAGAAGAATCAGGGTATGATGCCTTCCGTGAATATAGTGTCATTACATCACGCTATACAGTGGATGGGGAAGTCGTAGGTGTGTTGGGAGTCATTGGACCAACCCGTATGAGCTATGAAAAAGTGATCCCCATGGTGGAATTAACTGCTAAATTGTTGGGAACTCTCTTGAATCCTGAAAAATAACCCCCATATACACTTAATACACAATAAGTTAAGTGTTTTACTTTTGTCCCATTGAGAGGTTGGTAATGACTGAACACAAGAGCAAAAAACCACATTCTGATAATTCAAAAAAAGAAGATGAAAATATGCCTTCACAACGATTTGAAGATGACAATTTAATTGGCAGTCGCATTATTTCTGAAGATGCAGGTCTTCCCTCACCAGATAATAAATCTGAATTACATGATCAAATAGATACGCTTAATAAAGCGCTTGCAGAAACTCAAGATAAAATGGGGCAATACTGGGAAAGATTACTACGCAAAGAAGCAGAGTTACAAAATCTACAAAAAAGAATGCAAGATGAAGTTGAAAAAACCAGGAAATTTGCGATTGATAGATTTGCCAGTGAAATTTTGCAGGTACTTGATAGCTTAGAACAAGGTTTAAATTTTGCTCAAAGTGGTAATGTCACGACTGAAACATTAATGGAAGGGATGAAATTAACGCAATCTGTGTTAATGAATTCTTTGGATAAACAAGGTATTTCAGTGATTAATCCTGAAGGCGAAGTCTTTAATCCGACTTTTCATGAAGCCATTTCGGTGCAAGAAACCAACCATGTTCCACCCAATAAAGTGCTGGTTGTTGTTCAAAAGGGGTATATGCTAAATAATCGCCTTTTGCGTCCTGCGCGAGTGGTCGTCTCAAAAGCCCCTGCTTAAAGGTCCAGGTGCTCTTGAAAATGGCTGATTTGTCCCCATTTTGGATAATATAAGCCTCGAAATACTAAATTAATTATTTGAACTTAACTGGAGAATGAGTAATGGCTAAAAATGTTGTCATTGGTATCGATTTGGGCACAACCAATTCATGTGTGGCCATCATGGAAAATGGCAAACCACGTGTAATTGAAAATAGCGAAGGCGATAGAACGACCCCGTCGATTGTTGCATATACAGAAGATGGAGAGCGCTTAGTAGGACTGCCTGCAAAACGCCAAGCTGTGACCAATTACAAATATACCTACAATGCGATTAAGCGTTTAATTGGTCGTAAATACGATGATTCCAATATTCATGACACACATATAGCTTACAATATTATTCGCGCAGAAAATGGCGATGCTTGGGTAGAAGGAAGAGGTGGAGAAAAAATATCCCCTCAACAGATCTCTGCATTGATATTAGCAAAAATGAAAAAGACGGCTGAAGATTATTTGGGCCATGAAGTCAAAGAAGCAGTCATCACCGTTCCTGCTTACTTTAACGACTCACAACGTCAAGCAACTAAAGATGCTGGTAAAATTGCCGGTCTTGATGTGAAACGTATTATCAACGAACCCACAGCAGCTGCATTGGCATTTGGTTTAGACAAGAAAACCGGCGATTCCATCGTTGCCGTTTATGACTTGGGTGGTGGTACATTTGATATTTCCATTATTGAAATTGCAGATATTGATGGTGAACAACAATTCGAAGTATTGGCTACCAATGGTGATACCCATTTAGGTGGTGAAGATTTTGATGATCATGTGATTAAATATCTTGTTGAAGAATTCAAAAAAGATACCGGTGTTGATTTACAAAAAGATCCTTTAGCTTTACAACGACTCAAAGAAGCTGCTGAAACAGCTAAAATTGAACTTTCTTCACGTGAACAAACCGATATTAATCTGCCTTACATCACAGCAGATGCAAGCGGTCCAAAGCACATGAATATTCGCCTTAGCCGTGCTAAGTTGGAATCTCTTGTAGAAGAACTGATTAAACGTACTTTAGAGCCTTGCAAGATTGCACTTAAAGATGCAGGCAAATCAACAAAAGATATTACTTCTGTTATCTTGGTCGGCGGACAAACCCGTATGCCAAAAGTACAAGAAGCAGTAGAACAATTTTTTGGTAAAGCACCTCGTAAAGATGTGAATCCAGATGAGGCGGTTGCAGTGGGCGCGGCTATTCAAGGTGCGGTGCTTTCTGGTGAAGTCAAAGATATCTTATTGTTAGACGTTACCCCACTTTCTCTTGGTATTGAAACCATGGGTGGTGTAATGACCAAATTGATTGAGAAAAATACAACGATTCCAACCAAAAAAGGTCAAACATTCTCAACGGCAGAAGATACGCAAACAGCTGTAACAGTGCGTATTTTCCAAGGGGAACGTGAACAGGCGAATGCCAATAAGTTCTTAGGACAATTTGATTTAACAAATATTCCACCAGCACCTCGTGGTGTGCCACAGATTGAAGTAACTTTTGATATTGATGCTAATGGTATTTTGCATGTATCCGCAAAAGATAAAGGCACCGGCAAAGAGCAATCGATGGTAGTGAAGCCTTCCAGCGGATTAAGCGATGCTGAAATTGATAAAATGGTCAGTGATGCCAAAGAGCACGAGGAAGAAGATAAACAATTCCATGAGCTTGCAAGTTCAAAAAACCATGCTGATAGCTTGATTCATGCTACAGAAAAATCATTGAAGGAATTGGGTGAGAAAGTCGATCCGAAAGAACGTGCAGATATAGAAGCTGCCATGGCAGATCTCAAAACCTCCATTAAGAGCAATGATAAAAAGATCATTGAAATGAAAACTGAAAAGCTATCTGATGTCACTGCCAAGATGGCGCAGCGCATTTATGGTGAAGCAGGTGCTGGCGCAGCAGGTGCTGCTGGTGCTGCTAATGGAAATGGAGCAGATACGGGTCAATCAGGCAAGCAAGCTGAAGATGTGGTTGATGCTGAGTTTGAAGAAGTGAAAGACGACAACAAGAAATAATGAATGTTGCGTTAAGAAAATAAGTAGCACCAGGCGTGGCATTTAGTGTCATGCCTGTTTGTGCATTTGGGCTTTAAAACGGGTTAATCAATGTCTAAACAAGATTATTACGAAATATTAGGGATCCCTCGCGACGCTTCAGAAGCTGATATCAAAAAAGCATATCGTCGCATGGCAATGAAATACCATCCCGATAGAACCGAAGGTGATAAAGAATCTGAAGAGAAATTTAAAACCGCAACCCAAGCTTATGAAGTGTTGTCAAATGCACAAAAACGTCGTGCTTATGATCAATTCGGTCATGCTGGCGTTGATCAATCAGGTATGGGCGGCGGTGCTGGCCCAGGTGGTTTTGGCGATATCTTTAACGATATATTTGCTGATATTTTTGGGGGGGCAACGGGGCGCCGCGAACAACGTGGAGCTGATTTACGTTATACCCTAGAACTTTCTTTAGAAGATGCTGTTAAAGGGACTAATGTAACGATTCAAGTACCAACATGGGTATCTTGTAAGTCTTGTCATGGTAGTGGTGCTCATAAAGGTTCAAAGCCCACAACGTGTAGTAGCTGTCATGGTCATGGTCAAATTCGCATTCAACAAGGGTTTTTTTCATTACAACAAACTTGCCCAACTTGCCGCGGCGCAGGGCAAATTATTAGCGATCCCTGCCGAGTATGTCATGGGCATGGTCGGGTAAAAGATGAGAAGAAACTACAAGTTAAGATCCCAGCAGGCGTGGATGATGGCGATAGAATTCGCTTAAATGGCGAAGGGGAAGCCGCACCGCAAGGTGGTATTGCTGGTGACTTATATGTTGAAGTCCATATACAAGAACATCCTATATTCCAACGTCAAGGGGAACATCTTTATTGCGAAGTTCCTATTAGCTTTGTGATGGCGGCTCTTGGGGGCGACATCGAAGTGCCAACACTACATGGTAGAGTCAAGTTACATATTCCTCCTGAAACTCAAACGGGTAAGCTATTTAAATTATCGGGCAAAGGGGTCAAACCTGTGCGTGGCGGTGGGCAAGGCGATCTCATGTGCAGAGTGATAGTGGAAACGCCTGTTGATTTGAATAAAAAACAAAAGGAACTCCTTCGTGAATTTGAAGGGGTAACAGACTCAGATAAAAATTGTCCACGAGTGAATAAATGGTTTCATCGAGTAAAAGATTTTTTTGATAAAATGAAGTTTTAATCTTATTCTCAGATTTTGTCCCCCTCACCCTAACCCTCTCCCGCAAGGGGAGAGGGGATAAGAATACTAGATTTTGATTCCGATCCCCTCTCCCCTTTTGATAACTTGGCATCCATAATAGATGATTTTGATGTTTTAATTGATTTCACTACGCCAGATGCCACGCTTACCCATTTACATTTATGTAGACAATATGGCAAAAAAATCGTGATTGGGACCACAGGATTTAATGCTGAGCAAAAAACCGTTGTCCAAGAAATGAGCCAAGAAATAGCAATTGTCTTTGCGCCCAATACCAGTGTTGGTGTGAACTTATGTTATGAATTATTAAAGCAAGCTGCCAAAGTATTGGGAGAGAATGCTGATATTGAAATTGTTGAAGCACATCATCGTCAGAAAGTAGATGCACCTTCTGGTACGGCCTTAAAAATGGGGGAAGTGATTTGTGACACCCTCAAACGCGATATGAATAAAGTAGCTGTCTATGGTCGTCACGGTATAACCGGTCAACGCGAAGATAAATCAATCGGTTTTTCTTCCATACGAGCAGCCGATATTGTAGGCGAACATACCGTTATTTTTGCGTCACATGGTGAACGTCTTGAGATCACTCATAAAGCAACAAGCCGCGCCACTTTTGCTAATGGAGCACTGCGTGCTGCCAAATGGCTAGATTCAAAAAGAGTCGGCTTATATACCATGGCAGATGTTTTATTTTAATTTTTAAACTGAAGCTCGCCTTTTCAACATATTAGAGTGTTCTTCACTTTTCTCAGTAAATTGCACAAATTTGTTTAATGGTAATCCCACCTTAACAAGGGCTCGACGATTAGAAATCTTTTTTGCTCTCAATAGAGGAGAATCTGTTTCACAAATATGATAGCCCCCTGATTTATCATTGATAATATCAATGGTTGCTGCATGCCCATCTGCTGTTTTAGAAAAAGTGATTTCACCTGCTGCGATAACGTTACCGTATGTTTTGCCAGATAAATAATAGTGTTTTTTATTTCCAATACGAAGCTCTAACTTACCATCTGTATTGCAAAGTACAACAAAAGCATAATTACCATTTGGTGCTTGGGTTTTATCGTTAATATTTGATTTTAACTGATAAAGGTTATCAGAGAGTTTCACCAAGTGATAAAAATGCTCTTTACCATATTTGTGTAAAGTGAATTGATATTCCTTTTCCCCTACTGGGCAAATAGCTCTGGTTGTTTTTGCATCGAACATCAAAGTAAAAGTAGGAGGAGATTTGAGTACATTCTCTTTATTGTCAGTAGCTCTTGAGATTAACACCTTTTCACCATTATCATCTTTAATACAATCCATCAAAGAGCGATTTAAAGATGACATACTCATGGAGGGAGAAGCAGGTGGAGATAACTTCACAGAAGGGGTATTATTAATGCTAAACATATCAGGACCTAATGAGGTAAATAAGAAATTATAATGATAAATCAGCAGTTTACTACTGTTGAAATTTACGGCATATTTTGCTTTTATCTGAGCTATGATATTGTCATTAACTACATTCAAATGGATACTAGTAAAAACACTAATGCCCAGTAAATCATGTTTATTGCCTTTTATCTGAATGTAACAAATCAGCCAACTCATTGGCATGATCTTCTTCATCTTTTAAGATGTCTTCGAGCATTCTTCTTGTCGTAGGATCGCTTTCAAACCATTCAATCATTCTGCGATAAACAGAGATAACGATGCGTTCTGCAACAAGATCTTCTTTAATCATATCTTTTAGCGATGTGCCTTTTCCATATTCAGTTACTGTTCGTTCCATGATTGTTTTTGGGTTAAAGTCTGGATTGCCGCCAAGCTGATTAATCCTTTCTGCAATCATCAACATGTGCTTTTCTTCACTTTCAGCATGCTCTTTAAATTCTTGAGCGACTTGGATGTAATCTATTCCCTTAGCAATTATTTGATGATGGCGATAGCGTAATACACATAAAATTTCTGTTGCTAAGGCATCATTTAGCATTTTACAGGCTTCAACTACATCCAGTGGATAATCTTGGGTAACCGCACCTAAATCGACTGATATCTGAGCCTGTTTTTTAATTTCTGCAGTATTGTAATGCAAAGGTGTGTTTGAATTTTTCATTGCAAATTTCCTCAATACCAGTAAGGCGAATCTTGGGATATATCGGCAGCAAAAAATTTTAATGAACTACAAACCTATACAGTGATAAATCGATGGGCATAAAAAAAGGCAAACTGATGTTTGCCTTTTAAACGTTAAGATTTTTTAATTAAACTTTACTAACAACTTTTTCACCTGTAGTTCTATTACTTGGCTCTGGTTGTGTAGAAGCCATAGGTGTGTACGATGCATAGGATTTTGCTTTCGCTTGGTATCCTGGAACGTAACTTGTCGTTGGGACGCCATAGCCATAACGAGCGTGACTTGTTGTTGGGGCACCATAACCATAATAGCTATGCTGTGGATTTTCCTTATCACCTTGTTGTGCTTGCATTGACCTATGTGAAGGCTGTTTACGTTGTTGCTCTTCCCAATATGCTTGCTGGGCCATCATCTGTTGTTGATATGCCAATTGTTGTTGGTATGCCAATTGTTGCTGATATAGATACTGTTGATATGCAATATATTGCTCCTGAGACATTGGTGGGGCTGAATAATATACGCAACCATGACTTTGCTTTGATTCTTGTGGAACAGAAGTGGTAGCAGGAGTTGAATAATAAACGCAACCATTTTCTTCTTCGTATGATTGTTCCTCATATTCTCCTTCGAGTGTTTGCTGAGACATCTTTGCTACTAAATTTTCTTGATCAACATTGTATTGAAGTTCTCTTGCTGCTTTCAAATGAGAATCGATGTTGGCTAATTCTTCAATTAGTACATCGGATTGTGCAATAAATTTTTGCAAAGTGACAAAGCCGTTCATCATTTTTTCACCAATAACGGGTGCTTTTAATGTAGCCTGATAACGTAATTTTTTCTCAATATTGCTCTTTTGAGCATCTTCAAGAATTTTAAGATCGGATTGAAGGCGTGATTGCTTTTTTTGCAATAATTTTTGGGTTTCAATCAATTGACAAGCTGTGCTTCTTTCCTGAATGGCTTGACGTTCTAAATTAGAGATATCACGATCATAACCAGATAATTCATCCTTTACTTCTTCATCCATTTTTTTAATTTCTTGTCGCAAAGGTAAGCCTTGTGGTCTGACTTTCTTTGAATCTGTATTTGAGGTGAACTTTTCTAATTCTTGAAACATTGCATTGACCTCGTCTCTTCTGATAAGAGCCAATTTTTGTTTCGCTTGTAAAGCTTCTATTTGTATTTTAATGTCAGCTTGTTTCTCAGAAATTTTACCCAATGAGGTTGCAATTTCTTTAAGCTCTGAAGACAATTTATTATTAATACTTTCATTGTTCTTAATTTCCCTAGTTTGAGAATGAATTTCATCAGTAATTTCTCTAAGATGACTAGAAATGTCTGAAAATTCCTTAGCACTTGAAATATCAAAACCTTGTGCTTGATTTTCTAGTGCCATCAACGTACTCATGGCATTTTTTGCTGAAATAATAAATTTATCTAAGTTGTTGCGATGGCCTTTCAACTCAGACAACTTGTCTTGGTATGGAGAATCATAATAAATGCTAGATTCTATTTGTTCAAGGTCTTTAAAAAAGGGTATCATCTTAGCTTCATTTTTTTCAACATGGGCAAATATTGCTTCCAATGTTTCTCGAGTTCTGCCTAATTTTGCAACTTGCTGTAAAATGAATTTTGTTTTAGCTTCATATGTTGGGATGATGATTTTATCGATAATAAACTGCTTGGCTGATTCTTTATCATTGGTTGCATCAGTAAATTTGATTAATTCCCAACCATCTTGGGTAAAGCAAAAATCGCGCAATAGAGTTTTTTGCGTTGTATTGTCTGAACCATTATAAGTATGATATTTATCGCCATCTACTTGAATGCAAGTGTTCACAAAATCATTTTGGTAGGAGATGTCTGATTCTAGTCCTAACGCTTCACTGATGGGATTGGTAGGGTTAAAGCGACGTGCATCGATCAATGACCCATAGATAGGTTCAAGATCACGAGCAGCTTGCTTTAAAGTTCTAAAAACAGCATTTTCAAAACCAGAGCCATGTGAACTTGCGCTAAAGGTTGTCGTAAATGGTTTTATCATCGAAGATAATTTTTCTGGAAAAATATCTGAAAAAATATTTCTAATGAGAAATAATTGTTGCGCCAACTGAATGTCTTTAGTATTACTCTGATCTAAAGAGGGTAAGTTGTTCGCAATTTGTTCAAGTATGTCTTTTGCTAATGCGGAAGGAAGAAAATCTTTAAATTTTGCATCAGACTGCTTCAAGATTATAATTGAATGTAAAGCGCGAATTAAAGCATCAGGTTTCCACTTATGAAGATTATGTCTTATATGGCCAATGGCTGTTGAAACGAAAGTATCAATTTGTCCAAATGATACGGAATCTTTTTCCCAAAAACCTCTGCCTTTTTGCTCTACTTTAAATTGATTAATATCAATATTTGTTAATGCGGTTAATGTAAAAGTAAGATGATTTATTTGCGAATCAGAACGTGGGTTATTAAAATATTTTGCTGATCTACTTAGCAATTCGGTCATGATGTTTGCAAACGGTGTTGGATAAGAGCGTTTGTATACCACTTCTGACATTGGGATACGCAATTTTGCAATATATTGCAAAATATTTGCTTCAATACACTGATTGCTTTTCTCTCTGGCTTTATAAATTGAATATCTATCTGATTGGGCATCATATTTTGAGGCCACGGCATCGACTACAGCACTTGAAAATAAAGCAAATTCTTCAGTACTTTGATAATGGATGATAGATTTTTCTGTTTCAGGAAAACCTTCACTGGTTGATTTTAATAAATTTGCAAGATCTTCTAAATTCTTAGATCTGTTTTCTCTTAACTGTCTTAATAAATCGGCTTGTCTTCGTAAATAGTCCAAAGTCGGGTTTGAGTCACTAGAGGTACTACCCATCAAGCTTGGCGAAGGCGTTACTTTTGTTGTGCCAATGCTAGGTATAGATTTTTGGTTTCGTTTAGTTTTAGTTGCCGATTTTAACATTGTGATACCCCGAGATTGCTTTGTTTTAGTCTTAAAAAAATTAGTTAGTTGGTATTGCTATATATTAAGAGTCTTAGTGAGCTAGTTCAATGTCAATGGTCAGGCTGTAACTAATTGAAAAATAATCAAATAATTATGATGGGTGGTTAGGTATGTTAAATAAGCAGATAAGCGGTAAAAGTAAGTTGAATTATTGGTCTGATACTTCACTAAAATTGATTTTTTCTGAAGCTGAATTTGTTATAATTTGGCCAAATTGATAAAACGAGGGATTGGCATGTTGGGCAGTTTATCTACACCTAAAGTAACAGAGAATGTAATGACCCCTGAAGAAAAAAGATTACTAGACGAGCTATCTCTTACGACAGATCCACTAAATTTTGTTCGTGAAAGAGCACAAAATGTACCTTATATGCATTTTCTTTTTTTCCGAAGATATTTAGGAATTGCTCATTACCTATCTAATTTAGGCCTAAGCTTAGAAATAAATGCGACCAATGCCAATGGTGAAAGTCTGGTACATTTTATTGCAGAACGCAAAGATGTAGATTGGCTATTGTGGTTCTTAATGCATTCAAATAAAGACTTATTCTTAAAAACAAAAACAAAGCAAAACATTTTTCATTATAGTGCTCATATAACAGAGCCAGGCTTTCTAGAACCCTTATTTTCATTATCTGATATTTCAGCACATACTTTTTGTTTTAACGCATTGGACCAATCGCCTCTGGATTTAGCTATTGAATATGACAATGAAATATTTTTTGCTTATTATTTGTTGAATTTTCATAACCAAACATTGGGTTATATTCACCCAACTACAGGCCAAAATATAATGCATTTGATTGCAAAGCATAACGCGGTGAAATGTTATGAAATGCTTAAGACAAAATTGACAAATGTAGATTTGTTTGCATTAGAAACTGATGTAGATAATGATAAGATGACGCCTTGTGACATTGCTGAACAAAATGCAGCAGACGATGATAGACATAAAATCTTTCATTTAATGATGGGATATGTCAAAGGTAACCTGGAAACACTGGAATGGAAAGTGGCATTGGCTACGGTGACTCGACAATTAGAACAATGTTCAATTGCAACTCAAGCATCCACCGAGTCAACTGATCCTGCTAATCAAACCACTCAAGATCCACTTGCATCTTTATTAAACACAGTGCCTCATCTTGATGGCTTGTTACATCATGCGTTTAATACGCTACAAACACGCTCGAATACCGAATCTTATCAACAAGAGATATGCGATCAACAAGAAGATGAATATCCAGAAAGCAAAATAAGGCATAGATAAAAATATTGTAAAAAAAGGGGCTTAAGGCCTAATGCCGATCAGATAAGTCAAAAAAGACTTTAAAATCAGGCAAATAGAGATCAGAATAGGGCGTATTTTAATACGCTCTATTTTTTTATGAACCTAGAAAACGCCTTATCAAAACTTAATGATTACCCTACAGCCCA
>JACPOY010000023.1 GCA_016191245.1 Gammaproteobacteria bacterium
CCCCTTGCGGGAGAAGGCGGGGATGAGGGGTGTCAAAACAATCTTAATAGTAAAAGGGGTAAAATTACTCCAGATTTTATACACCCCTCACCCTAACCCTCTCCCGCAAGGGGAGAGGGGATAAGAAAATCCTTTTAAATTTCTTAAAAATTATAATGTTAGCTTGAACTAGATTTAGCTTGCGAAGCTCTTACCCCTTCTCCCCTTGCGGGAGAAGGCGGGGATGAGGGGTGGAAAAAATCTTAATAGTTAAAAGACGTAAATTTGTCCCAGATTTATAGACCCCTCACCCTAACCCTCTCCCGCAAGGGGAGAGGGGATAAGAAAAACCTTTTAAATTTTTTTAAAATCAGTGCGTTAGTGTAGACGCGCATGATGATTTGTGATCTTCTATTAGCGCTTAAACAAATAGGACACAAAGTCATGCACGTGGGAAGATTTTTACATAAGTTGCTTGGCAATACCATACACAAAAAAAGGATTAGTGTGTTATCTGAAGCAGTAGAAACTGCTTTAGTCACAAAAAATATAACGCTTACAGCTCTAGGAAGAGGAATAAAAAATAAAAGCAAGGAAAGAAGCAATATACCATATAGCCGTTGTTCAAATTTATGGAAAATAGCTAGTACAAACGCGAAATTATTTGGTGAAGTTGTATTAAGCAAAACGAATCCTTTGCAATGTTACTTTTACTTATATAAGAAGAAATTGAAAGGACGGATGACTAAAGAGACAAAGGATAACGCGCTTTTACACTACGCTCGTTCGGTTCGAGAGCCATGGCTATTAGCTTCTTCCTTAGGCGATGATTATACGCCTAAACAAATAATATCTATGTACCAACGTCGTATGAAAATTGAAGAGAGTTTTAGAGATATGAAGAGCTATAGATATGGGTTGGGATTAGGCCAAATTCGGGCAAGACAGCCACACAGATATGGCATAATTTTGTTGATAGCTTTATTAACCAATTTTATAGCTTGTCTTATAGGCCAGGCAATTGAACTAAAAAAACAGCACTATCAATTTCAAGCAAATTCGACCAAACATAGACGTGTACTATCCTATTTCTATTTAGGATGCCAAGCATTTAGGAAGAAAATAAAAATAACTCTTCAAGAAATGAAGGCTGCTTGGGATGCTGCAAGAATGGAGTTTGCTGTACCACTATGAGAGAGATACAGGATAATTATGTGTCGATCCCTCAGCTTTACAAGGGAAGATAGCCTGTCGCTAACGCGACTCCACTTCAAACGTCAAGAGAGATTTTCTCTTAGATTATTTTCTATATATTCATATATTTCGTCGAGCACACTATTAATAGAATTTTTCACTTGAAAATTATCAAACCTTAATACTTTAATACCTAATTCACTCATGTATAAATCACGAGAGCGATCAGCTTCCATTGCAGTGTGTTCAAAATGTTGAGAACCATCTATCTCAATAACCAAATAAATTGAAGGAGCATAAAAATCAACTATATAATTTCCAATGACTTTCTGGCGATAAAACTGAATACCAAGTAATTGTTTTTTTCGTAGATAAAGCCAAAGTTTCATTTCTGCTTCAGTTAAACAGGTTCGTAACTTTCTAGCATAAAGACATAAATCTTTATTATTCGGTAGAAAAGACATTTTATATTTCAATAATGTAAAAAAAACACTACTATTATTGAAAATAAAAACACGAAAGATCAAGGAAAAGCTTATGCATTTACGCATAATTTTCGTTTAGGATTCTGAGTGGGAAATAGATTGACAGGGGATGTCAGTATATTATGCACTTATTTTAGAAATAATTTCTTTCACCAATCCCGGCCCGCGGTAAATCATACCAGAATATAATTGAACCAACTTTGCTCCTGCTGCAAGTTTTGCTTTTGCATCTTCAGAGCTAAAAATTCCGCCAACCGCAATGATAGGCAAGCGATCCCCGGCATGTTGATATATATGTTTTACAATTTCAGTAGAAGTTTGAAACAAAGGCTTACCACTTAATCCACCTTCTTCTTTTACATCTTTATCATTCAAAAGATTATCGCGTGTCACTGTGGTATTCGTTGCTATCACACCGTCAACTTTAAGTGAGATCAGATCATCAATAATTGCTTTCAATTCGTCCAATTCTAAATCGGGGGATATTTTAACTACAATAGGTATACTTTTATTTATTTTATCAGATTGTCGTTCACGTTCAATCATAATGGGACCAATAATACTTTTTAGCATTTCCCCATGCTGCAATGATTTTAAACCAGGTGTATTTGGAGATGATATATTAATTGTTACATAATCTGCATGAGAATATACTTTTTGAAAACAATGCAGATAATCTTCATGGGCCAAATGAAGTGATGTATCACGATTTTTACCAATATTCGCTCCAACAGGACAATTCATTGGGAATTTTTTCAAATTCTCAATCAGATAATCAATTCCTTTATTATTAAACCCCATGCGGTTTATTAATGCTTGATTCTTCTTTAAGCGAAAAAGTCTGGGTTTTACATTCCCACTTTGTGCCTTGGGTGTGACGGTACCTACTTCAATGAAACCAAAACCATAAGAACCCCAAGCCCGAATACATTCACCATTTTTATCTAAACCAGCTGCTAATCCTACTGGATTAGGAAAATTCAAGCCAAAACATTGGATTGTATTTGATGAAGTAAATGAAGATTGAGGAAATGCACCTAATGTTTGTAGTACTTTTAATGTACTTAGCGTTAGATCGTGTGAAAATTCTGGTTCAAGTAAAAATAATAAGGGTCTAACAAGACTGTACAACATTTGTTCTTCTCGGGTTTAAAAGCCCCCTGCGCGTTTCCTGCATCGCTAAGCTACGCTAGACAGGGGGTGCTGGTTAAGCAATACGTTTTTGTTTTTGTAATTCTATGCCGCTTGTATTAGCCAACTCCATCAGTTCACGAAGTGCAACTGAATACATCGTAAACTCACGCTTGGTTAATGTTTTTAGTTCATTAATCATATGTTGCCATCTATCAATCATGACCTTATGTTGTGCCATCCAAGCATCAATTTGTGCTTCAACATCAGCAACATCTGGCTGCATCAACATAATAGCAACGGTTAGATTACGTTGCTGTCTATCAAGATCATCACGGATGGCCGCTCGAGCTAACGAATCCCAGTGATTAGCAACAGGATGACGTTTAATTTGTTCTCTGAACCAACCTAATTCAAGTCTTGCCCCAACGGCATAGTACGTAATCGTCACATTTTCAACAGGCAAACTGTGAATAATCGCTGCATCAACAATATCTAAGGCTGAAAACATCGCACCCATTTGAGCTGTTAATAACGCAGTTTCTTCAGGTACATTTTCAGCCATTAACTCTTTGGCAAATTCTAACAAATACTCTTCGGAGCTACCTTGTAAAGCATGGTGTAAACCTTCCTTCACTAATTGCATTTTGGGTGTAAAATGCTTGACAACCTCTTCAACATCCATCGAACCAATGCGATGACGTAAAAACCATCTCGTACCACGACGGACAAGTCTGTTTAACTCATGAAACATTGTTGTCTGAATTTCAGCTGGAACAATAAAATTGAGCGCACCCACAGCTTCTCTGAATCGATTTGCTCTAAATATTTCTCTTGCTGCAATATAACCGCGAATAATTTCAGGAACCGCAGCCCCAGTCTCATCTTGCAAACGATGAATAAATCCTAATCCCATATCATTGATGACTGCATTTGAAATCTGCATTGCAATGATTTCTCGTTTCAAACGGTGTTGAAACATTTCCTTTTGATATTTATCTCTTAATTCTTGAGGAAATGCAGTGACAAGATCCATCGCAATATATTTGTCTTCCGGTACATCAGAAGCCAATAATTCACCTTTTAACAAGGTTTTGCAATAAGCTAATAACACGGACAATTCTGGTCTTGTTAAACCTTTTCCTGATTGCTGCCGATTAAGCAAATCTTCATTAGATGGTAAAAATTCTAATGTTCTATCAAGATTTGCATTTTGTTCTAGATGATCAATAAGACGACAATGCATTTGAACATTTTTTTCAGCATTAAATTCCGCAACGCTAATGGCTTCTGTTTGATTTCGGTTATTTTCCAAAACAAGCTCAGCAACTTCATCTGTCATCTCACTTAAAAGAACATTACGTTGTTTTTCAGTAAGATCACCTGATTTCACAATGCCATTTAACAAAATTTTAATATTTACTTCTTGATCTGAGCAGTTAACACCACCAGAGTTATCGATGGCGTCTGTATTGAGTTTACCGCCATTTAGAGCATATTCGACTCTACCAAGTTGAGAAAATCCTAAATTCCCCCCCTCAGCCACGACCTTTGCTCTTAACTCTTCTCCGTTAACTCTTAAAGCATCGTTGGTTCTGTCTCCAACATTCATATTATGCTCAAATGAAGCCTTAACATAAGTACCAATACCACCGTTAAATAATAAATCAACTTTTGCTTTTAAGATTGCTCTAATTAACTCTGTTGGCACAATTTTTGGTTTATTCACACCAAGTATTTCACGCATTTCTGGTGATAATGGTATGAATTTAGATGAACGTACAAATACCCCGCCACCTTTTGATATTAATTTTGGATCGTAATCTTCCCAGGTTGAGCGGGGCAAATTAAATAAACGAAGCCGTTCTTGATAGCTTATCTCTGGATCAGGATTAGGATCGAGGAAAATATGAATATGATTAAATGCGGCAATCAGTTTAATATGCTTTGATTGCAACATTCCATTTCCAAACACATCGCCAGCCATGTCACCAATACCCACAACGGTAAAATCTGTTTGTTGGGTATCAATGCCAAGCTCTCTAAAATGCCTTTTAACAGATTCCCAGGCACCTCGAGCTGTAATACCAATTTTCTTATGATCATAGCCAGATGATCCACCTGAAGCAAAAGCATCATCAAGCCAAAAATTGTATTCCTTAGAAACTCCGTTTGCTATGTCTGAAAAAGTGGCTGTACCTTTATCTGCTGCGACAACAAGATATGGGTCATCAGAGTCATATCGCACAACATCTTTCGGAGGAATAACTTTGTTATCAACTAAATTATCAGTTAAATCAAGCAATCCATGAATAAAGGTTTTATAACATGCAATGCCCTCATTCATGATTTGTTCACGGGTTGCATTATGAGGAATACATTTTGGTACAAATCCACCTTTTGCGCCCAGAGGAACAATAACAGCATTTTTCACTTGCTGTGCTTTCATTAACCCTAAGACTTCTGTTCTAAAATCTTCACGTCTATCTGACCAACGTAAGCCACCTCTTGCAACCTTAGCACCTCTTAAATGTACACCTTCAACTCGTGGTGAATAGACAAAAATTTCAAATAGCGGCTTCGGTAAAGGTAACTCTGGGATAGCTGATGGATCAAACTTAAAGGAAATATAGTTTTTATAACTACCATCTTCATTTGTTTGATAAAAATTTGTTCTAATCGTAGCCAAAATTACTTGAAGATATCTTCTGATAATCCTATCTTCATCTATGTTTTTTACTTCTTCTAAATTATTCTTAATTTTTAGACGCAATGAATTAGACGTTGTATTTCTTTTCTCTTGAGAAAGAAGTGGATCAAATCTTACTTTAAATAACTCAACTAAATCGCGCGTAATTGCAGGCACCCCAAAAAGCACTTCTTCTATATATGCTTGAGAAAAGGTGAAGCCTGTTTGCCATACATATTTAGCGTAGGAACGTAGCATAGCCACTTCCCGCCAATTCAAACCAACGCCCAACACTAAACGGTTAAATCCATCACTTTCGGCATCTTTATACCAAATATGGTAAAAAGCTTCTTGGAAAAAGTCTTTTACTTCATCTACATTAAGCTCTTTTGTTGAATTGGAAACCATCCCAAAATCATTGATCCAAATTTTTCTTCCCTTTTTTGGAATAATTTCATGTGGTCTTTCGCTAATGACTCGCAATCCCATGCATTCCAACATAGGGATCACATCTGATAATGGTATGGAGTTATCGGGACTATAAAGTTTGAATCGCAGTACGCCATCAGGTTCATCTAACGGTCGATAGAAGCTCATTTCAAGCTGATTTTTTTCAGAAATATTCTCAATATGTTGAACATCATATACTGCCGTGCGCACATTAAAATCAGAGCGATAGCCAACTGGAAATGCCCCTCTATATTTTTGGGACAATCGATTCCCTTCTTCTTCCCCAAAATGCTCTATTAACGCATCTTTAAAATGATCTTCCCAAGTTCGACTAATATCTATTAATTTTGCTTGGATTTTTTGCGTATCATAATCTTTAGCAAGATCGTCTTTAAAACGAACTATAAAATGGATCCGCGCTAGGATTGACTCAGAAAATCGTGTTGTAAAATCAACTTGATATCCGCCTAGTTCTTCCATCAAAATGTTCTGCATTTTTTCTCTAAGCTTTGAATTGAACCTTTCACGAGGAACAAAAACCAAACAAGAAAATACTCTTGTGAACGAATCTTTTCTGATAAACAATCGAATGCGCTGTCTTTCCTGTAAATGTAATATACCCATTGCCAGGCTATAGAGCTCTTCTGCCGATGCATGGAAAAAATCATCTCTTGGCATGGTCTCTAAAATATTTACTAATTCCTTGCCATCATGGCTATCATAAGTAACACCTGCTTGTTCAAGTATTTTCTTTACTCTTAAACGTAATAAAGGAATACCTTGAGGGCTACGATTGTAGGCAGCAGAAGTATAAAGGCCAATAAATTGATGTTGACCAATGACTTTATTTTTATCATCAAATATTTTGATTACAATGAAGTCTGTATACGTTGGTCTATGTACAGCTGAAATTCTATCTGTTTTACCTAAAATCAAAGGAAAAGGTGACAAAGCGACTTCTTGAGCTGCTTTGGGCATTTCTTGAAACGTTTCAAAATAGGATTCACCCTCTTTTTTAAGGATCCCTAAACAAGTCTTTTTATCAAAAGACCATTGATAACCTGTTTGCGTTGAAATAACTTTGCGTTGACAATAACCAAGATAAGTAAAGTGATTTTTATTAATCCACTTTAAAAATTCTATAATTTCTTCATCAATATCTTTATTCGCTGATTTGGAGACCATCGCTTGCAAATCATTGATAATGGTGTCCATTTTCTGCGTCATATTCTGCCAATCATTCACAGTTAAATTGACACTTTCAATGACAGACTCAATGGAAGAACGCAATTCTTCTAATACTTTAGGATCGCTTTGTCTATCTATTTCAATAAAGATAGGTGTTTCATTAATGCCTTTGGTGTCATTCTCATTGAGAGATACATTGGTAATAACGCCTTTGCTATCACGTTCTACTTTTAATCCGTTGAGATGTAAAATTAAATGGACATTTAAGCCATGCTGATTGAGAACCATCCGTAAAGATTCAAGTAAAAAAGCTTTATGCTCATAGATAACTTCAATAACGGTATGGGTAGATTGCCAACCATGCTGCTCATATTGTGGATTGTAAACTCTAATTTTAGCTTCATTGAGTTTACGTTGATGAATAAAGTACCAATGGGATACAAGCGCACCATACAGATCAATAACATTTCGTTCTAGTAAATCATCTGCGGCTGCACTTAAGTAATATTGCTTTACAAATTTTGTAATTAATTTTGCATCATTTGCAGGAAGCTTCTCTTTTACAAGAGAAATTACGCGTTGAATCAGCTCATCACGTGCTTCATCTTGCCGGCGCATAGAACACCTCTTTTCTCAATGTTTTCTCCAAATTCATGTATTCTAATTTTACAACTTAGGTGCAAGATTAGATACCTTTGATTTATGAGGACTTTAAATCTGATAAAATAGTGCCCAACAAAAAGGAAGCCGAACAACTTATTTGTCCTTATATATGTGTCGGCGGCAGGCATCAAACAATTACTTTTTATTTGATAATGGTATAAAAGGAGCGGAAGAGGCATATGATGCAAAAATTATTGTATTTATCCTCAATGGTTTTCTTGATCATTTGCGCAGGCTGTGCAAAAAATCCCGTAACAGGACGCACAGAACTTCACTTAGTCAGCACTAAACAAGAAATTAAGATGGGAGAAAAAAACTACCTTTATGGTCAGCAAGCTAGTGGAGGTAAATATTCTATTGATCCTGAACTCGGCGCTTATGTCACTGAAATAGGAAAAAAATTGGTCGCTGTCAGCCCCCGTTCTTCATTACCTTATGAATTTGTCGTACTCAATGATTCTGTCCCTAATGCATGGGCGCTTCCTGGTGGGAAAATTGCTGTCAATCGAGGCCTACTTATCCAGCTTGAAAATGAAGCTGAACTCGCTGCCGTATTAGGACATGAAATAACTCATGCAGCAGCAAGACATGGCGCCAAGTCCATGGAACGTCAAATCATTGTAACAACCGGTTTAGCAGCAACCAATGTCGCTTTGGCCACAACTCAAACAGATGACAAAATTTCCAAACTCACCAATGGTGCTCTAAGTAAAGGAGCTGATGTTGCAGCAAATCTGATTACAACAAAATACAGCCGCGAAGCCGAATTAGAAGCAGATAAATACGGCATGGATTACATGGTGAAAGCCGGCTATGATCCACAAGCGAGTGTAAGTCTTCAAAAAACTTTTGTACGCTTGTTCGAAGATAAATCATCGAGCTGGGTGAAAGGATTGTTTGCTTCTCACCCTCCTTCTCAAGAACGAGCTGACACCAATTTCAAACGAGCGAAAACCTTACCAACAGGTCTGACTTTAGGCAAAGAACGTTATCAAGAAAAAATAGCTAAATTAAAAAACAGAATCTCTGCCTATGACGATTATGATAATGGGGTAAAAGCTTATCAAAATGGTGAGCTTTCTACAGCTCTACAATTAGTCAATAATGCGATTAAAAAAGAACCTCAAGAAGCATTATTTTATGGCCTAAAAGGTGACGTTTTAGCAAAACAAGATACAAAAAATGCAGCGCTTGAAGCTTATGAAAATGCGATTACAAAAGATCCCAACTATTTTTACTACTTTCATCAACGGGGGACACTACTTGAGAAAATGGGGCGAAAACAAGAAGCAAAAAGTGACTTACAGCATAGTCAACAATTGCTACCAACTGAAACAGCCGAAAATCTTCTCAAGCTGATTGGGTAATTATCTTGGCCAAAGCCTTAACCCATAATGGATGAGCGTTAAGGCAAGGCACCAAAGTAAATTCATGTCCTCCCAAAGCAAGCCATTGTTCTTTAGCACGCATCCCTATTTCTTCGATGGTTTCTAAACAATCAGCAACAAAAGAAGGACAAGCAATCACAACATTTTCGGTTTTTTGTTGACGTAATTCAAACAAAACACTTTGTATATCTGGTCCAATCCAAACCGTACGCCCTAAACGTGATTGAAAGGCAACGGTGTATTGATTCTCTAATAACCCTAAATGTTGTGCAATCAGTCTTGATGTTTCAAAACACTGTGCTCGATAACAAAAATAGTTGTTCGTTCCAATTTGAGAGCAGGGCTTATTTTCAAAACAGGTTTTGGCACACTCTTGACTACTTTTTTGGATTTGACGTACTGGTAAGCTGTGGTAACTAAACACCACGTGTGATTTTTCATTTTGAGGCAAAAACGGCTTTATAATTTCAGCTTTCGCTGCGATATAACCATCATTTTTATAAAATTGATCTTTGATAGAAAGGGCAGCCATATTCCATTTGACAGCATAAGACTTCAGTAAAGCTTGTATGGCAGAGCCACTGGCAGCACTTGAATACTGAGGAAATAAAGGCAATGCAATAATTTCTTGGCATTTCGCTTGTAATAATTTGTCTACGCCCGCATTAATATGAGGATTTCCATAACGCATTCCTATTTCCACTTGATAACTCGCCCCTAAGGTGGCCTGCAATGCTTCTTTAAGTGCAACGCTGTGAAATAGTAAAGGGGATCCTTTTTGTTTATCCCAAATTGCGCGATAAGCAGCAGCTGATTTTCTTGGTCTAAAAGGCAATATGAATAAATGCAATAATACTTTACGCACTATCCATGGCAAATCAATAACTCGGGGATCTGATAAAAATTCGCGTAGATAGCGCCTCACCGCTTTAGTATCGGGATTATCAGGTGTTCCCAGATTTATTAACAGAACACCAATTTTTGTTTTATTCATCCGTTGCCTTTTGCGATAATAGGAGATCTATTTGCCAATTAAGTTATTTGAATTAATATATTATGAAAAATAATGCTATTGTAACGGCCACGAAGGCAAAGCCTCAAGTTCCTTCTTTGATGACGACCATTTTACTCATGATACCATTAGTGTTGCCGCTGGGGCTTGCACTTGATCTTTATTTGCCATCCGTTCCCAGTATGGCAAGTGCTTTAGCAACCGATAGCTTGCATATTCAACTCACCCTCACCTTGTTTATGTATTGTTTTGGCGTAGGACAACTATTTGTGGGGCCCATCACCGACCGCATTGGTAGAAAAGTGGTGCTCATTTATAGCTTAATTTTCTTTACTTTGGGCAGTATTTTTTGCACCATCGCCGAGTCATTATTACCTTTATTGTTAGGTAGAATTTTGCAGGCCTTTGGTGCTTGTGGTTCACAAGTGGTGGCATTTGCTATGGTCAGAGATCAATTTGAGGGTAAAAATGCCACTATTATTTATACCTCCCTTAAAGGCGCAATGGCCATTGCCCCTATTGGTGCACCTGTGTTGGGTGCATTTTTACAAGTTTATTATGGCTGGCAAGCCAATTTTGCTGTGCTTGCTTTATATGGTTTTTTAATTTTGCTGCTGTCTATTTTTCAGTTACGAGAAACACAAAGTGCCCCGCCAGCGAAGGCATATCATTTTTCAGAATATATCAATCCATACAAAAAAATATTAAAACATTCTCAGTTTTTGTATTTTGGGTTTTGTGGTTTAGCAACCCAAGCAGCCATGTTTGGCTATTTTTCACTTTCCCCTCGTTACTTTATTAGTCTTTTTCAATTATCAGAGCCTGAATTTGCCAAGCTTTTTAGCGCGAATGCCATTGTATTTTTATTAACAAGCCTGATTGTTGGAAAATGGATTTACAAATTAGGTCATGCCAGAACCACGTTGATTGGCGGAATTTTGTTAATCATGAGTGCCTGCTTCATGATGATAGGAAATCATTACTTTGAACATCCATATGTCCTCTTTCTCCCCAATTTAATCGCTTCAAGTTCAGCTGCAATGATGCTTGGCGCCGCGGCCTCTGGTGCCATGCAACCCTTTAAAGAAAACGCAGGATCTGCTGCTGCCATGTTTGGGTGTATGGAGTTTTTGGGAGGAGCCTCCATTGGCCAAATGGCTATTTGGAGTCAAACGATTTCTGTTCTTCCCCTTGCCTTTATTTTATTATTACTGGGTATGATGATTGGTATCTTTAACTTTATGTTAAGACGACAAATCTAAACTAATGCAATTTACTCTTCTTTTTTGACAACTCAAAACCTTTTGTCTGGGGTTGAGTAAGATCTAATTTATACTTTTTTGTATGATGATTAAATACAATAGAAGGGGGAGATTGCGTCGCCAAATCTATTCTATCCGTTGAATCTTTTGACCCATCAGCAACATTATCACTACGCTTGATATCGTTTTTATTATCAGCCATTTTATCATAGAGAATAGTACCAGCCGTTGCTATTGTCCCGAAAACTAAAGGTGCCACTATCATCGTTGATATTGGAGCAGCTAACGCTAAACAAACACCTAGCACACTTAAGGTCCCTAAACTAAACATGGCATAACGGTGCCAATTATTTTGAAGATGTTCCCATACTCCATTACTAGGTATCACCGCTTTATTACATTGACTCGCAATGATGGGAACTGGTGTAAACTTTGACTGCATTGCCGTATTAAGTGCAGCATTAAAATGATTTAACTTACCCTCGATGTTTTCAGCGATAGCCGCATCCACGCTACCGTGATTCATTTCATTGCCTGTTGGGGCATGAGGATCGGAACAGTTTGTGGTAGCAGTCACATACTGCTGAATTTTTTCAGCTTCAAGGGCATCAATTGCTTTTGCACTAAATTCTATTTGTCTTGATTTGCATAGCTTCTCTATTCTTGCTAAGGCATCAACCGTTTCAACATCATTGGATGGATTTGCAAAAAAGGGTAATTCAATACGTTTGATTTGACTTCTTTCTGAGTGAGAAAGTTTTAATAAACTTTTTAAGCCTTGTTCTATGCCTTGCGTCAAATTCCTTACAAGCTGCGTTTTGGCCACCCCTTCTAAACCTTCAGCAAAAAAACCTGCGCCATATTTTAGAAATTTAAAATTAATTTCCTGTTTATTTATCTTTGCATTTTCTTGTAGAGCAAGCGCTGCTAAAACAAAATCTTTAGCAATAAAGGCATGATAGGCTTGTTTATCAAAAAGAACTTCTTGACCGTGAAATGTACCTGGAATATATCTTTCTTTGTCTTTTTTTGCTTGTTCTGTTGTGGCTTTTTTTTCGCCCACTGTATTCGTGAAAATCAGATCATCAAGCAGGCCTTTTGATAAGGATCCTTCTAGAGGAATTAATACATGTCGGCCTGTATTATCCGGATGTTGAAACTGCATTCCCGGTAAATCACAAATATAGGCATTGTATTCTTTCTTTTTCCCTAAGGCTTTTAATGGCGCACCATATCCACCCGTATGTGTTACTTTTCCTTGACCCACAATAACGGTGTGCTTAACCAAATCTCTAATCGCGATAATAGTTTCTTTATCTAAGCCTTGATAAAGTTTATATTTGATAACGCCAGTGGTGTTGCTAGACTCATTTCGTGCTATTGCAGAAAGTTCTCGTAACGTAATGGGATTATTTAAAGGAATTAATTTTCCATCAATATTGAATGAAGCACTTTTTAATTTTTCTGATAATTGTGCTAAACCATCTTGTACCCAATCTGGCGCTGTAATCACAACTGTTTTATCTAGCACTACTCCACGGTCTTTTTTACTTTGCTTAGGACGGTCTTCTCTTGAAATGAGAACATCTTTCATAAAAAAATATCTCTTTATTTGCTGAGTTCTTTCGGGGTTTTAAGAATCATAGCGAGTTGTCAGGTGATAATCTATCCGAATAGTTCGACTCATCTTGCCGTTTGTCAGCTTCTAGTCGTGATTTTGCTTATGATGAAATTTTAACGATTTCAGTTAGCTTTCCTGCTTCTGAGTAATGAATTTCAAAACAACCTTGAATACCTGAGGGCGAGACAAACTGGCGAAGAATAGAGGCTGGTAACTGCACACGCTGCCCGGTGGTGGACTGTGCCACCACCACTTGAGCTGCGCCTTGATAATATTTCAACAATTCATTTGGCGAAATGGAAAGTGAAATTATCACAGATGGCATGATTAATCACTTAATGACTTTGTTACAATTTCGTAAACATCTTCGGATAAATTTCCTGAAGATTCAATCTTCATTAATGCTTTTTTCATCAGAGCGCCATGATGAGAATCTAAGCGCTTCCATTGGGTTAAACATTCTAGGATGCGTGCCGCCACCTGTGGATTACGTTGATTCAACTCAATCACACAATCTGCAACAAAATCATAGCCTTTCCCTTCATTGTCATGGAATCTTTCAGGATTTGCCATCCCAAAAGTATTAATTAAAGCGTAAACTTTATTAGGGTTATTAATATCAAAACTTTCATGTTTCATTAAGGATTTAATATTGTCCAACACATTGGGGATATCAGCACAAGCATGTAATGCCAACCATTTATTAACAACTAAGGGCTCAGATTTAAATTCTTGGTAAAACTCATCGAATATACTTTGGCGAAGTTGTGAAGATGAATGATTAATCGCAGATAATGCGCCCATTCTATCTGTCATGTTACGAGCATTTTTGTATTGATCGCTTGCCAGATTAAGCCATTTGGCACCAGAACGTACCAAATAATGCAAGCAGGTATTTTTCAATGCGCGAAACCCCATGCTCCCGCCACTTAAAGATCCATCATCTGCCGAATGTGAATGATGATACACTTGAGCTAATTCTTCTTCTAAATTTTCTGAAAAACCCTGAATTAACGTTCTTCTGGCGGCAATGAGAGCATCAACGTCAACTTGTGAAAACTCTTGACCAACATATTCAAATGAAGGTAATGAAAGTAATTGCGCAACTAATGCCGTATCTGTAATTTTTTGCTTTAATAATTCTCGGTAAGC
The DNA here is from genome assembly GCA_016191245.1 of Gammaproteobacteria bacterium. Lineage (GTDB taxonomy): Bacteria > Pseudomonadota > Gammaproteobacteria > Berkiellales > Berkiellaceae > Berkiella. The sequence goes on from JACPOY010000023.1 coordinate 14,215, forward strand.
TTCGATAAAAGTAGAAGTTACTATTAATGTTTTATTATTTTGAAAATCTTTCATTAACGCTTTGATAGCCATGGTACCAATTCGCTGCGATGCATCCCATCTATTAAATAGATCACTATCGCAGGTCATCAAAAGTACCAATTCTGATTCTGTGTAAGGATAAACTAATTTTATTGGTGCAGAAAAGTTACCCAATAACGAAGGAACAGGCTTTATCGGCATATTTTCAAATACAAACTCTTGGGACTCTTGATTCAAAATAATAAAATACCCGTCCTCAGTTTGATGAATAGGCTGTTTTGATTCAATGTTAAGCGCTTTACCTTCATCATCATACAATCCAATTTTAATGGGAATAACGAAGGGTTTCTTTTCCTTTTTATCAGGCGTGAGAGGCGTAAATTGAGTCAAAGTCATCTTAAATTGTTTTAATTTTGAATCATAAGCTTCTTTAATCGTCACTTGAGGTGTTCCCGCTTGATGATACCAACGATGAAATTGTGTTAAATCAAAACCATTAGCATCAAAAAGAGCTGCAACAAAATCCTCTATGGTGACAGCTTGCCCATCATGACGTTCAAAATAAAGATCCATTCCTTTTCGAAAACCTGCTCTTCCAAGCAACGTATGCTGCATTCTGATAACTTCAGCGCCTTTATTATAAATTGTTGTCGTGTAAAAATTATTAATTTCTATATAGGATTCTGGGCGAACGGGATGCGCCATAGGACCTGCATCTTCAGCAAATTGGCGTGTACGAATAATTCTAGCATCATTAATACGCTTAACGGTGGGTGAACCTTGACTGGCAGAAAATTGTTGTTCACGAAAAACAGTCAAGCCTTCTTTGAGGCTCAATTGAAACCAATCCCTACAAGTAATGCGGTTTCCAGTCCAATTATGAAAATATTCATGACCAATAACTGCCTCTACATTTTGAAAATCAATATCGGTAGCTGTTTTTTCATCTGCTAAAACATATTTGGAATTGAAAATATTTAAACCTTTATTTTCCATTGCACCCATATTGAAGTCATTAACAGCAACTATCATATAAATATCTAGATCATATTCTCTGCCATAATTTTGCTCATCCCATTGCATTGATTTTTGCAAAGAGCGCACGGCATGCTGGGTTTTATTTTTGTTTTGTTCTTCTACAAAAATTTCAAGAGCAACTTTTTTTCCAGATTGCGTCGTATAAGAATCTGATATTTTTGTTAAATTACCTGCAACTAAAGCAAATAAATAACTCGGTTTTTTAAAAGGATCTTGCCATTTCACAAAATGCCGATTATCACTCATGTCTCCTTCGGCAATTTTATTACCATTAGATAACAAAACTGGATATTTCGTTTTATCTGCAACAATTGTCGTCGTAAAAGGAGCCATTACATCTGGCCTGTCTAGATAATATGTCATTCTTCGAAAGCCTTCGGCTTCGCACTGGGTACAAAATAATGAATCTGAACGATAAAGACCACTTAGCGTTGTATTCTTGTGAGGATAAATTTCAGTCACTATTTCTAATGTAAATATTTCTGGTACATCAGGGATAGTCAGTGCTGTAGGTGAAATTTCAAACTGATTTGATGATAATGGCTTATCATTCATTTGCAATGAAATAAGTTTAAGCTGCTCTCCTTGGAGTATCAGAGGGCGTTGGTGTTTTCCTTGAATCGAATTTCGACATAATCTTAATATAGAATGCACAATGGCTTTATCTTCAGATAGTTCAAATTGCAAGTCTATTGATTCAACAATAAAGTCCGGCAGCCGATAATCTTTGAGATAGGTTGGATTGAGTTTTGCGTTTTGCATTTTCATATTGCTCTTAACCTAAGCTTGATTTGGATGAAATAGTCATACTTACCTTACAACTAGTCTAACCCCTAAAAAAGTTGGGATCCAGACAAGATTTTCTAATAAGCAGACCCTGAACTAAACTATAAGTTAAGGCCCTAAAATGAGTTAAACACACTGGTTGTGCTTACAAGGAGTGAGCAAAAATGGACGTTTTAAGCAGCTTTAAAGATCGCTACGACGGACGTTTCAAAGAAGAAGAACTAAGTCTTCAGGAATATTTAGAGCTTTGTAAACGTGACCATATGGCATATGCAAATGCTGCTGAGCGTCTGCTCAGTGCTATTGGCGAAGCCAAATTGGTTGATACGAGCAAAGATCGTAGACTTAGCCGGATCTTCTCAAACAAAGTTATGAAACTATATGACTCCTTTGAATCATTTTATGGTATGGAAGAACCGATTGAACAAATTGTGTCTTTTCTAAAGCATGCAGCTCAAGGGTTAGAAGAAAAGAAGCAAATATTATATTTACTTGGCCCTGTAGGCGGTGGTAAATCCTCTCTTGCCGAGCGCCTAAAATCCTTAATGGAGAAAGTTCCTTTTTATGCACTCAAAGGATCTCCAGTACATGAATCTCCTCTGGGATTATTTGATCCTGAAGAGGATGGCCCAATTCTAGAAGAAGAATATGGTATCCCAATACGTTATATTGAAACCATTATGTCTCCTTGGGCTGTGAAGAGATTAAATGAATTTAATGGCGATATTAATCAATTTAAAGTGGTTAAGTTATGGCCTTCTCGCTTAAAACAAATAGCTGTTGCTAAAACTGAGCCCGGTGATGAAAACAATCAAGATATTTCCTCATTGGTCGGTAAAGTAGATATTCGAAAGTTAGAACAATATGCACAAGATGATCCTGATGCCTATAGCTATTCGGGCGGATTATGCAAAGCCAATCGCGGTTTACTCGAATTTGTCGAAATGTTTAAAGCCCCAATTAAAGTGCTACACCCACTTTTAACTGCGACGCAAGAAGGAAACTATAATGCTACCGAAGGTTCCTCTTCTATTCCATTTGATGGCATTATCATGGCGCATTCAAATGAAAGTGAATGGTTAACTTTCAAAAATAATAAGCATAATGAAGCATTTTTAGATAGGGTCTATATCGTCAAAGTTCCTTATTGCTTACGGGTAACTGAAGAAATTCAAATTTATAAAAAATTATTGCAAAATAGCTCCTTAAGAGAAGCGCACTGTGCTCCTAATACCCTAAAAATGCTTGCGCAATTTTCAGTGCTATCAAGACTGAAAGAGCCAGAAAATTCCAGCATATTTTCTAAAATGCGCGTATATGATGGTGAAAATTTAAAAGACACCGATCCTAAGGCCAAATCATACCAAGAATATCGAGATTATGCTGGTGTTGATGAAGGTATGACTGGATTATCAACTCGTTTCTCTTTTAAAATTCTGTCAAAAGTATTTAATTTTGACACATCAGAAATTGCAGCCAATCCGGTACATTTACTTTATGTGATAGAGCAACAAATAGAACGTGAACAATTTCAGCCTGAAACAGCAGAACGATATTTGTCATATATTAAAGGCTATTTAACGCCTCGTTACGTCGAATTTATTGGTAAGGAAATCCAAACGGCTTACCTTGAATCCTATTCAGAATACGGTCAAAACATATTTGATAGATATGTGACATATGCTGACTTTTGGATCCAAGATCAAGAATATAGAGATCCTGATACAGGTGAAATTCTTGACAGACGTGCATTAAATGATGAATTAGAAAAAATAGAAAAACCCGCTGGAATCAGTAATCCAAAAGATTTCCGTAATGAAATTGTTAATTTTGTGTTACGTGCTCGTGCTAATAATCGAGGAAAGAACCCTGGCTGGACAAGTTATGAAAAATTACGCGTCGTCATTGAGAAAAAAATGTTCTCAAATACCGAAGATCTGTTACCTGTTATCTCATTCAATGCCAAAGCTTCTATTGATGAGAAGAAAAAGCATCAAGAATTTGTTGATAGAATGGTAGATAAAGGCTACACACCTAAACAAGTACGTTTATTGTGTGAATGGTACTTACGTGTTCGTAAGTCCTCTTAGGGGGAAGATTGTCACGCTTTATTGACAAACGCCCTAACGGGCGCCATAAAAGTGCTGTAAACCGAGCGCGCTTTATGCGTCGGTTTAAAAAGCAAATACAAGAAGCTGTTCGTCAAGCCATTTCCGGCCGCTCAATAAAAGAGGTAGATGAAAGCGGTGAAAAAATCACCATTCCCGCAAAAGATATCAATGAGCCCTCTTTTTCATACGGGATGGGTGGTGAAAGAAATATTATATTACCAGGTAACAAAGATTTTATTCCTGGCGATTTAATAAAACGCCCCACCCAAGGTAGTGGTCGAGGCTCCAATCAGGCGAGCAATTCACCTCAAGAAGGCATGGATGATTTTGTATTTGAAATTTCTAAAGAAGAATTTTTAGATCTATTTTTTGATGATCTTGCATTGCCCAATTTAGTAAAAACCCAAGTGAGCCGAATCCCCTCTTTCAAAATGATGAGAGCAGGATTCACATCAGAAGGAACACCCGCAAATATTAATATTGCCCGTTCAGTGAGAAATGCTCTAGGGAGAAAATTAATATTAGGTGGACCTAAGAAAGCTAAAATAATTGCACTTGAAAAAGAGATGCAGGAATTATTGGAAAAAGATCCAACTTCTATGCGAATTAAAGAAATTTTAGATGAAATTGATATTTTGAAAATAAAAATAGAAAAAATTCCATTTATTGATCCTTATGATCTTAAATATAACTATCGTGTTAAACGGCCTATGCCAACCACACAAGCTGTCATGTTTTGCTTAATGGATGTGTCTGGTTCAATGGATGAAGCAAAAAAAGATATTGCTAAACGTTTTTTTATTTTATTATATCTTTTTTTAAATCGAACCTATGAAAGTGTGGAAGTTGTATTTATACGTCATCATACATCTGCTAAAGAAGTCAATGAAGAAGAATTTTTCTATTCTCGAGAAACAGGCGGCACAGTTGTGTCCAGTGCGCTGGAATTAATGAGTGAGGTCATGCGCAATCGCTACCCAACTTCCGATTGGAATATTTATGCGGCGCAAGCCTCAGATGGTGATAATTGGAATAATGATTCACCACGTTGTCGCGATATATTAATCAAAGATATCTTACCTTTTGTTCAATATTTTGCTTATGTTGAAATTATGCCAAGACATCATCAAAGCTTGTGGGAAGCTTATTTAAATGTAAAAGAGCAATATCCACAATTTGCTATGCAAAACATAGAAGATGTCAAAGACATTTACCCTGTATTCAGGGAACTTTTTAAACGCCAAGAAGGTAGTGCTTCTTAATAAAAGGATGTATAGATGGCAAAAAGCACCATCATATCTGATTCCTCAGAATGGACATATGATTTATTACAAAAATACGATAAAGAAATTATGCGTATTGCAAACCTTTATCGTTTAGACACTTATCCCAATCAAATTGAAATTATTAACTCCGAGCAAATGTTAGATGCCTATTCTTCCGTTGGTATGCCATTAGGATATAGTCATTGGTCCTTTGGTAAACAATTTATGAATGTAGAAAAAAGTTATAAACGTGGGTATATGGGACTGGCTTATGAACTCGTTATTAATTCTAATCCCTGTATTTCTTATCTTATGGAAGAAAATACGCTAACTATGCAGGCACTTGTTATAGCGCATGCTTGTTATGGACATAATTCATTTTTTAAAGGTAATTATTTATTTAAAACTTGGACAAGTCCAGACTCTATTATTGATTATCTCTTATTTGCCAGAAATTATGTTGCTGAATGCGAAGAGCAATATGGTATCGATGCTGTTGAAGAAATTCTAGATGCTTGCCATTCCTTAATGAATCATGGTGTTGATAGGTACAAAAGACCAAATAAAATATCTCTACAAGAAGAAAAGCTGCGTCAAGCAAACCGAACGGAATATTTGCAATCTATCGTCAATGAGTTATGGAGAACTATTCCTTCTTCAAAAGCAAAAGGAACTGCCGAGCAAGAAAAGCGCTTTCCTGAAGAACCTCAAGAAAATATTTTATATTTTGTTGAAAAACATGCTCCCCTATTAGAAAGTTGGCAACGTGAACTTGTTAGAATTGTTCGTAAAATGGCACAATATTTTTACCCTCAAAGACAGACTAAAGTCATGAATGAAGGATGGGCAACCTTTTGGCACTATACAATTATTAATCATATGTTTGATGAAGGGTTAGTCAACAATGATTTTATGATTGAATTTTTACATAATCATACCAATGTTATCTATCAACCTCCTTTTGAAAGTCAATATTATAATGGCCTGAATCCATATACTCTTGGTTTTATTATGTTTTGCGATATTCGACGTATTTGTGAAAATCCCACTGACGAAGACAGAAAATGGTTTCCTGAAATTGCAGGCACTCATTGGGTAGACACTTTAGATTTTGCGATGAAAAATTTTAAAGATGAAAGCTTTATTGCGCAGTTTCTCTCGCCCAAAGTGATTCGCGATCTGAAACTTTTTAATATCCTAGATGATGATAATAAAGAAGATCTAGAAGTTCTTTCTATTCATAATGAAGAAGGTTACAAGCACATTCGTCAAACGTTGAGTGAACATTATAATATTGGAAATCTCGAACCTGATATTCAAGTATATAATGTCGATATTCGAGGAGATCGTTCTCTTACTTTACGCTACACGATGCGTCATCGTCGTCCATTGGCTGAAAGCGCGCAAGAAGTCTTAAAACATCTCTATACTCTATGGGGCTTCCCTATCAAATTGGAAACTGTGGGGGATGATGGGCAAGTTCATTTGATCTACCAATGCCCTGCAAAAAAAGAAAGTGAAAAAGAAAAGGACACTGAAGCAAAATCCATTTAATCGACCTTTTCCACCGCTAATCCCTTTTTAACATAGCAAACTAACATTTTATGTTGACTCAACAGTTATCACTCCGTAGAATCCAGATCCTCGTTGATCTTCATCAATATAAAGAAGTGCCATGCTAGACGAAATTAAAAACATCCTATCTTTATACGTTCTTATTCCTTTGGTCGGTGTTGTAGGCCTAGCCCTCTCTATTCGCTTTGGCTTTGTGCAATGCACTCATATGACCAAAGCATGGAAATTTTTTATTGGCGATAGAGATCCCTCTGGCAAACGCTCAAGCTCATTTAGTGCTGTATCTGCTGTGCTGGGTGGCAATTTAGGCACAGGAAATATATCGGGTATTGCCGTGGCCTTAACGATGGGTGGACCTGGTGCTTTATTTTGGATGTGGGTCATGGCAACTTTGGGGGCCATTTTAAAATTTGTAGGCTGCGCACTTGGCGTGCTCTATCGTCAAAAAGATGAAAAAGGTGAATATATCGGTGGGCCGATGTACTACCTTGCAAAAGGCTTGGGGCTAAAAGGAACGGCAAAAATATATTGTGTCTTAGCTATCCTTGCGGCGCTCACTGTGGGCAATCTTGTGCAAATGAATTCCTTGGCCCTTCCCTTTACCCAAGCAGGCGTCCCTCCCCTTGCTACAGGTTTGGTAATGAGTTTAATTGTCGCAGCAGTAATATTGGGCGGCTTGCATCGCTTCTCTGCTGTAGCTTCTTTTGTCGTTCCTTTTATGGCAGTAGGTTATATTGGTTCTTGCTTACTTATTGTTCTATTTAATCTAGACAAACTCTTTCCAGCAATTGATCTTATTTTCCATGCCGCTTTTTCCCCTATGGCATTAGGAGGGGGAGTCGCTGGATTTACGGTATTGCAAGGCATGAAAGTAGGATTTGATAGAGGGTTATTTGCCACTGATGTCGGTGTTGGGATTGATTCAATCATTCATTCTTCTGTTGAAAGCAAATCATCTCTAACCGAAACGGCATTAACGCAAGGTCTAATAAGCACATTGTCACCTTTAATTGTCATGTTAGTGTGCACTTTAACGGGGCTCGTACTCATCATGACCGATACTTGGATTGGAACAGGATTAGAGAGTACCAATCTATGTATAGAAGCTTTCAGACGCGGCTTTGCTACCCACTTCGCAGGCCACATTATCACGGTAACATTATTTTTCTTTGCCTTTACAACCATACTCACCTGGTCATTTTGTGCAGATAAAGCTATTGAATTTCTATTTTCAAGAAAGATGATCCGTCCTTTTCAATATTTATTTGTCGCTGTTATTCCACTTGGCGCTATTTTTCACGTCAAAGTAGTGTGGACAGTGGCTGATATTTTTATGAATCTGATGCTAGTGATTAACGTTATCGGGTTAATTGGTTTATATCGGCATGTCACCTTGCTTTATAGTAATCCTGAAAGAAAAAGAGTTTACTTACAAAGTAACTAAGAAAAAGGCATGATTTCCTTTTAGGTAATCATGCCTTTTTTTATTATCTAAATTTCTTAATAGCTCGTTGATGATGGCTATTAAAACTATCGAATTTTTGACAATCTTCTATTCGAGCAGCAGCAGGTTGTGAAGCAACTTCTGTTACTACAGGTGCCTGGCTTGTTTGATATTTTGCCGGTTTATAAGCTTTTTGTTTTTCGTGCTTAGATTGGCCTCTTTGTTTTGCTAATTGATATTCTTGATAGGGTGAATAACTTTTTTCTGAGCTATGTGCAAGTTCTGCCCAAGATTCAGCGACTAAAGTTGCTTCATCAACAACTGGACCTTTTTTACTCATTTATAATTTCTCCTCTTTCTAACTGATTTTGAAAAGCCCGCTATCATAATAATTTATTAAATAATGTGCAAGTACTCTAAAAAAGAAAGGGGAGAAAGAATTATTGTTCCAAAGCAATGACATAGCCACTATGTTTGCGCATATTAATGACACCAATATCAAAAATCAGATATTGGCCTTTGATGCCTAGCAATGTCCCTTCGATGAGATCGGTTTTATCAAAAGAAAGAGAAGTGATCTTTTTGGGATATTCTAAGACGGGAAATTCAAATTGATATAAAGATGCATTCATAGGAATGATAGCATTAGCACCAAATTGATCAATAACACTTGCTAAAGCATTATCAACATTAGACAAAATTTTGTCACGTTCAGCAAACAAATCAATCGATTCATCATGACCTGTTAGCATTTTCCGCCAATTCGTTTTGTCAGAAAACGTTTTTGCCATGATAACTTCAACAAAACCAGAAACGCGACGTGTTGGTACTTCAAATATTGGTAAAGCTGTGATGGCGCCTTGATCTATCCATCGAGTGGGTACTTGCGTTTTGCGTGTAATACCTACTTTTACACCTGAAGCATTGGAAAGATATACCACATGGGAACTCATGCATTGCTTTTGACCCCATTCAGGGTCGCGGCACGTTCCTTCATGAAAATGACAACGTTCAGGCTTTACTATACAAAAGTCACATTGCGCTAAGCTTTGGGTACAAGGGAAACAATACCCATCTTGATAGCTTTTTTTTATCGTACGTTGACAAGCGACACAATTAATTTGATGTGTGAATTGCAGTTTAAGTGTTTCACCAAGAAAGGGATTCAGTGGGATTAATTCATTACCTACAGGTAGCGCATAAGAAACAGGTGTAGTTGCTTCTACCACCATTTTTGAAATGCTACCAACTTTCTTCACACCTACCCACCTTTTCTAAACAGTGGGTAGAGTATAATTAAACTGATCCGGAAGCGCCAGTATTGGGGATACGACGTTGGTGTTTTTTAAATTTCAAAATGTTTTCTGAAACTTTATCATCTACCAGCATTTTTGCGCCCATCACACCGTTTCTACCCATTTCTTTTGCTTCATATAAAGCTGAATCGGCGGCGGCAACAAGCGCTTCGCTAGCAAATTCTGAATCAATTTTAGAACAAGCAACACCAATACTGATGGTGACTATCCCTAATGGGGCTCTTTTATTTTGGATCTGTAATGCTTCAACACCCATTCGTAATCTATCCGCAACATGCATTCCGCCTGCAAAAGGGGTATCAGCCAATAAAATGGCGAATTCTTCACCGCCATATCTTGCAACAAAATCTGTCGCACGATGAATGCCTTGTTTCAGTACTTGAGATACTTGCTGTAAGCAATAATCGCCTGCTTGGTGTCCATAGGTATCATTAAAAGATTTAAAATTATCGACATCAATCATCAATAAACAAACAGGTTCATTGTCACGAATAGCAGTGCGACAATCTCTAGATAATGTTTCTTCAAAAGCACGTCTATTTCCCAAACGTGTTAAGGGATCTTTTAATGACAACTCAGAAAGCAATTGATTAGAATTTAACAATTTTTCATTCACTTCTCTTAATTGTTTTCCAAAATCGATTAAATTTTCACGCATTGCGGCAAGACGACGCATGGCATGAATTTTAGCCCTGAGCACAGCCGCTGAAACGGGTTTAGTGAGGTAATCATCAGCTCCTGCTTCAATCCCCTTGACGATGCTGTCGTCATCGATATAACTACTAACGAATATAATGGGTGTCCATTGGGAGAAATCATAACAGGACTGTCTAATTGCGCGGGTGGCATCATATCCATCCATTCCTGGCATTTCAACATCAATAAGAACGAGATCTGGTTCATGCTTAGCAAACATCTCTATTGCTTGCTGGCCATTATCTGCGTAAATAGCCTTATGACCCATTTGTTGAAGATGTCCACCGATAATTTGACGATTGATAACTGAATCATCACAAACTAGTATTTTCATATTTTTTCTTCACTTTAGGGAATATGTTTTAGCGCTTATATTTTATCCAGCAATAGTCTTTATATCTATTATTCAAAGCATAGATCATAAGGTCTCTTTATGGTATGAGGTGTGCTGATACACGAAATTATTAAAATAATTTCTTTTTTACATAATCACCAGGAGCATCTTGAATGACATCTAAGCTACCCTCTCCCGGGATCCTTGCTTTAACTTTTACGCCTGAATTTTTGCTTAGCCATTCATCCCAGTGCGGCCACCAAGATCCTTCTTGAAGTATTGCACTTTTATACCATTTTTCTGAAGTATTGAATTTTTTAGCATCATCATTACAATACCGATATGTATATTTATGGCTTGAAGGAGGATTAACGATTCCCGCAATATGGCCTGATCCCCCTAATACAAATGTGACTGGCCCTTGCAAGCACTGTGCACCAATATAAATGGATTCCCAAGGTGCAATATGATCTTGCTCAGTTGATAGAAAATAGCATGGCGTTTTGACGCTACTCAAATCAAGCTTTACGCCATTTAATGATAAAGAATTCTTATGTGCAAGACGATTTTCCAGATACATATTACGTAAATAATAACTCATCATTTTATGAGGTAAATTACTAGAATCACAATTCCAATATAACAAATCAAATGCAAAAGGATCTTTTCCACAAAGATAATTGTTAATGTAATATGGCCAAAACAATTCATTTGCTCTTAAAAGATTAAAAACCGTCATTAATGCACGACCATCAAGGAACCCTTGAGCTTCCATTTTCTTCTCTAAAGAAGCAATCTGGTTTTCATCAATGAAAACTTCCATCTCTCCTGGATCATTAAAATCAATCAAAGAGGCAAGAAATGTGGCACTTGCAATCCGTTTATCATTTTTTGATTTCATATATGCTAATGCACTTGCCAACATTGTTCCTGCTATACAAAATCCAAGGACATTCATTGTTTTTTCTTGGGTCGCCTCTTCTATTGCATCAAGTGCGGCTAATAATCCATCATTAACGTAATTTTCAAATGTTACATCATTATAACTTTGATCTGGATTCACCCAAGAAATCATAAAAACAGTGTATCCTTGCTCCACTATCCATTTCACAAATGAATTATTTTCTCTTAAATCTAAGATATAATATTTATTTATCCAAGGCGGAATTAACAAAATTGGACGCTGATATACTTCTTTCGTGACAGGACTATATTGAATCAATTGCATCATTCTATTTTGGAAAACAACTTTACCAGCAGTTGTAGCAATATTCTTTCCTATTTCAAAAGCAGACATATCAGTCATTTTGAGATGCCACTGTCCTTTTCCTTGAACAATATCATCATAAAAATGCATCATGCCATGCATAACGCTTTCACTTTTTGTGTTGATAAATTGTCGTAAGACATCAGGATTTGAAAATGCAAAATTGGTGGGAGCTATAGCATCAAGATATTGCCTGGTAAAAAAAGAAATTTGCCTTGCAATTTTTGGATCTGCACTGCTATTTTCTTCGATAAATTGCAAACAATGGTGAACAAATATGAGATAAGTTTGTTGAAGAAAATAAAAATACGGCTGTTCATTCCATTCGTTAGCTTTAAAACGTTTATCATTTTTTTGCGGTTTAATAATAGGTTCTGCGGCTTTACCTAAAAGCATTGATTGCATATTTTCGCATAATTGATAATAATCCTTGAAAAAATCCTTTTGCGAATTCAAAACAGTATCACGCCTAGATGTTAGTTCTCTAAACCAATGTTGATAGATATGCCCCACATTAAACATATCTTGCCAAGATGTATGCGGGACTTTATTGTGTTCGTTTGTCATTAGACAGGCTTGAAAATACGTTTTTATGAGTTCCATTGAACTCTTGTTAAAATCTTCTAGAGTATGTTTCGATGGATCTTGCGAACGACTCATGTTGCTCTTATTTTCCTTTGTCTAATGATGCATTTTCCATTGGGAGCTTATTGCAGTGGTAGAAACAGAACTGCGTATAGAAGTATTAGAAGCATTTTCGTTGCTTACCCAAGCAACCATTTCTTTGTGCGACGCAATAAAAAAAGATTCTGATCTTATCGCTTGGGTGCACGATTCAAATATGACACCCACACTTATTAATCTTCATAACAATCCTAGAGAGAAAGCCTGTTCTATTTTCAGCCAATTGCAATATACCGATAACCAAGCTCCTCGTGAGATTATTGTTTGCCCAGGTTTCGTAGGAGCTTCTGATCATACTTTAAAACTAGCAACTTCACTCAACGAGTGCAAAGCAAGATTTAAAAAAAGTGTGATTGCATTAAAATCAGATAAAAATACATTGTTAACAGAGTCACTTTCCGAAAAAATGAACAGCATTTTATTGCGGTGCTTTAGTACATCTTTGACATTAAAAACAGCAGGACTTGCTCGTTTACATTTAAAACAATGTTATCGCAAAATTCCAATTCTCATGCACCCTCCACAAAAAATTAGCTGGACTTGGGCACATACACGTTCTATTAAAAAGATATCCCTATCCAAAGCTCAAGAATTGTTACTAAAAAAAGGGACCGATACCGGGATACAAATTCAGTTAGAAAAGCTGAATAAATTATCTGAAAATGAAAAACTCGCTATTGTACAAGAACTTGCGCCTCATCTTCGCGCCAATATTGTTTTTTCAAAAGATAACAAAATTCAGCGTTGCATGATAAAAGGACCTATCCCCATTCTTTTTCCATGTGCAATACAAACTCCTTACCCCCAATTTCAGCCTCCTACGCAAAAGCAAGGACGCGATCAAAACCGTTCAATACGAAGTGATGTCAAATTAGATCCTGTCCCCTATCTACCAGCGATACGGGCTCATAGATATGTTTTAAGTGAATGATCGATTGCATAAAATTAAACTGGCAAGAATGTTAAAGAGTTCTTGTCGATTTAACATTCACAAATGATTTAGCTTGTTTAGCCGATTCTGTATGAGGAAAAGTCTCAATCAGCCATACCAACAATCTATCTCCTTGCACTTTATCATTTTTCATCAAATAAGAACGAGCTAATAATAATTGCTCTCTTGCTAATACTTCAGATAATTGATCTTCGTTATTGTGTTTAATAAGCACTTTCAAAATCTTTTCAGCGTCATCATAGTAGCCAGCCTTCCTAAACCGTTGCAATAAACCAATAAAAATTTCAATATCAAAACGAATCGTTGGTTGTGCACGACGTAGATAGTTTTTAAATACCAAATTAATCATTGCAACAGTTGAACGAGACGAATCTTTAATTGAAAATATTTTTTGAACAATATCATGATATTCTTCACTACCAGGATTAGTTTTGACAATATTAAATAGCTGAAAATGAATTTCTTTATTCGTAGGATATTCATCTAATAATTGATAAAGAATATTCTTTGCTGAACTATAATTTAAAAGCGAAATTTCACTTATTGCTTCGGCAAGCCTTGCTTGAATATCTGTTGTTTTTTGAACTGTCGTAGTTTTTGTTTCATGATTAATAAATAACATTTTATTAATCAATATCGCTAATAACAAACCAGTTAGAAACGCAAAACCTTGGGAAATTAACATTACTGTATCAAACGAAGTAAAGCGTAAAATAATAAACTGAGATACTAGCCACAAGATAAGAACATATACACTAGATGCCTCAAAAGAAGTAATATGACGAAAATTAAAAATGTAAAACTTAATTGATTTACCTTTGGTAAAAACAAGCATCATTGCTAATAAACCAGCAACACCGCCACTGGCACCTGATAATGGTATCAAACTATATGGAGCCAACAAACAGTATATTGATACCATTGAAATACCGCACAGACAATAACTGAGAAAAAATCTAAATATGCCAGTTTTCGATTCAACAATTGAGCCAATCGCAATCAAAAATAACAGGTTTATAAGTAATTGAAAAATATTTGGTTGTACAAAAAGATTAGTTATCGCCGATAACAAAGAAGGAGTCGCTGTTTTAAATCCATACTGTTGAAAGGTTTCTTTATCAGCCAAATTTAAATATGCACGTCTTTTTTCTTGCCAATTCAAATAAGCCAATGTACTGGGTGATAAACATTTATCACTACTTAAGCATGCCTGAAAAAATGGATCTTGCCTTTGCATCCAATACAATTCAAGTTTCGTTATTTTACCATTTGTTATATTCTCAAGTGTACGAAAATACAAATCCTCTCGAATATGTTTGCGAACAAATTTGACATAAAGTGGGAACTCAGTTTTATCTAATTCGGATTGAAAATAAAATTTAACAGCTTCATTTTTGTACTTATCATCTTCCAATTGAACAGTAAAAAATACTAAGAGATAAATGACTGAAAGCAATAGCAGGCCGAAAGGAAAATTTTCCCATCCTGGTTTTACTTTTGTTGCGAAAGCAATCGTCATATGTAAACTATTATTTAGTTATAGGTCATTTTAACATTATTATTATTCATTAAAAGAATTATAGCGAGAAGTGCTAAAATACCGTTTAATTTCAACTCATCATTTAAACAGTTTTCTTAAATTATTTTTAGCTTCTAGAGGCAATTGCTTCATTTGAGGAGTTTCTGCTGACTTTTTTACATAAAACTTTTCACGAATAGGCCTTTGTAGTAAATATTCTTTATTACAAAGCAAATCATATCTCTGTTCTTTTTTGATCAAGTCATGTTCCTGGGTTTTAATACCATTATGTTTACGAGATTCTACTTTGGGTGCATTAGAGAATATGCCTTTCCCCAAGTTAATCACAATAATTGAAGACATATAAATTAAAGCAACCACAGGCAAATAGGGCGAGAAAAAAGCAGCTGGTATCCAATTTAGCGGTAACGGTAAAATAGGCAAACCAAACGATAAAATTAGCCCAAGATAAATGGCACTTTGAAAGATAAAATGTAAAATTATCCAACTACTACTATTTGATAAATTTGGAGACTTCCCTATTAGAAACTTATTTAACTTTACTATAGCTCCCTGCGATATCTCATTCACTAACGTTCTAAGCATTCTATACGGTAGCAAAATGATATATAGCAAATCAAACATAAATTTTAATGAAGATAAAGATAATCTGATAGCCAAATGGGCAAATGATGTATTTTCGTAACTGATACTAAGACTCAAATCATACCAAGCATAAAAAATGTTTTTTAATTTTTTCAATTCTAATTGGCAAAAAATAAAAATTCTATGCGTTCCATTCAAAAAATAATATGTTTCATTTGGTTTAAAATCATATGTTTGTTCTTTGAGGTCAATATTTTTGTTTGAAAATGAGCTAGATCTGATGAGTAGCTCTCTTGACACCCACTGTCGCAGCGCATTTGTTTCATTATTTTTTTCATTCAATTTTTCAATATATAATAATTCATCTCTCATTAACAATAATATTCGTATTTTTACGATTGTTCTTAAAAGTTCCTTGAAATTATTTGGCAAAAATGAATTGGAAGTTAATTGTGTATTTTGATTCCAAATAGCTTTAAAAAATAGATTTTCAAAATCCCAAGCTAAATGATCAATGATTTGAATTCTGTTTTTGCATCGCTGAAATACTTCGCTAGCATGTATTTCAACATCTTTTAAATTTTTTACAAAAAGTGCTTTCAGTACTTTTAAGTCTTCAAGCTGGATATGTTGTGTTTTTAATATTTCATTTTTAATAAAACCATCAACATACGGAATAATAAGAGAATGATATATTTCGTACACCCACTCTCTTTCTTGACATGGAATAATTGATTCAAAAAATGGCTTCAACTCACATGGTATATCGTGATTAGGTGATTTTACTGCACTACATTTCACTGCTTTTCTTGACTTTTTTTCTCTCATCATGGCTTCCTCAAACGAGACAGCCTTGTCTTCATCAATTGAGCACAAATGAATAAACTGACCAATATCTAAATATAAGTATAGAATTTTAAAAAAAACATGCTACTGATAAAATATAAGGGTGTTATATTTACAATTTTCATATATTTCAGACATTTATTCGTCCGACATTGAGCCAAACATGCTTGTTTTAAATCCCCTGGTTTTTTATGATGGTTGTATAAAGGCTTGCCTTTATCTTGGGGGAGTTTCACAACTATGGCAGCTACACTATTTCAACCTAGTCTGACAGAGCTAGAATTTCAATTACAAAAAGCAGCTTTATTTAACAACGAAAAAGCATTCTTTAGTTTACTTGAAACATTAAAAAGAATGTATAAAGGATATATTCCAAAAGATAAAGTTTTAAGACTGTTTCACAATCAAGAGGTAAGTCTTATTGCTTCGCTTATAGCAACAACAGAGCAGATGACAACTCAAAAACCCGATGATGAATCTCCTAAAGCAAAAATAATTTTTGAAATATTAAATGTACTAAAAGATGCTGATATTACTATTGATGATTTAAATGAAGTGCAAAACATGTATGTGGTTCATCCTCAAACAATTGGCGCAACGAACGCACCCAAAATAACAATCCAACCTAAAGACGAACAGCTATATACAATCTATCCACCTTTTGACAGTTTCCATGAATGGGCTATTAATAACAACGCGGGAAAAATTTTAAATCATGCACTAGTCCAGCAAGCAATGTATATTGATCAAATTCAAAATTTATATGCAAAAGGTGACTTACATTCCGCCAGAGATTTGTATAACAATTCAAAGGAATATTTACATCTAACGGAAGTAAAAGTATTCAATCAACGATTAGTACAAAAAATACTATATCAGCCATCTAATAATGAGAATAGCAATCAATCTTCATTGCAAGGAAATACTTTGTCAATTCATTTTCAAGATAAACTAATTGAACATTTATTGGAAATGAATCAATTGAGTCTATTTAAAATAAAACATGCGGGGTCGCTCAGCACAAATTTATATAAAATATTAAAGGAAAATTCTGATTTTGTGAGATCTCAACAAACTCCTGTATTTAAAATTTATGATGTTATTTTGGATTTTAATCAAGAACACACTAAATCCAAAATCACTGTTGTGCAACTATTTGATATGCTGAAAGATTATTTCAATGCTGTATCAGATAATGATAAAAGAATCATGCTATCTTCTGATTTATTAGCATTTATATTAGAAAACTGGTCAAAAAAAGGTTATGACAATGAAAGGCTAAGAAAAGATAGAAAAGATATTGTTAAATTTTTACTTGATAAAGACGCACAAATGATGCCTATTACTTCTCACTATCATGCATTAATATCAATGGATGCTGGTAATAGTGAATTTTTTGTTTATCCTGGGGTCACTGAAACATTTGAATTATTTGCTGAAAGCATTGCAACCGTATCTGCTATTGGAAGCACTGAACAAAAAAGTATATTAGATCAAGCATTGGTATGCGTTAATAATGCACCTCATCCACAACCTATTCCCGATCCTATTATCGTGAAAGCATTATGCAAACATTCAAGTTCTCCTTGCTATTTAGCCCATGAATTGGTTTATAAATTTGCATTATTAGATCCTAATTACTATCCACCTTTAGATAGCAAAGCACTACAAGCATTAATACAATCTTTACGATATCTACTAGAATATGATGTTATTATCGATATTGATTCAATTCAACCTGGTTCGCATATATTACCTTTCAATGATCCGAAAACAAATGCCCCATATGATCTTTATATGTTTATAATGAGCGATAAGCAGCTGCAAGCAGGATATTTGATGGGGATCCGCAATGAGGAACTTCTTGTCAATTATCCTATTATTAGAGAAATTTTACTCAATGATCCAAGATCTAAAGAAGAATTGGATAAATCAGAAAGAAGATCGCGTACTACTTCGCAGGGTGAAAATGTTTATTCATTTACTACTATCAGAGACTTTCTCAAAAATCATCCAGATGTAGCAGTAAACGTCATGCGGCATATTGATCCGGCTGAGCGCATATCAGGAGCTACGCGCGTTATCACGGCTGCCAAGCTAAAGGAAATTTCAATAAAAAGCGAAACCCCTATTAATCCCCCGGAAGTAAAAACCCAGAAGAGTTAAATTGTTCGTGTAGCTACAATTAATGCTATATTTCGATTCAAAAACTATTTTCAGCATCTATATTTATAGAAAGAGATGAGGAAGGATAATATATGAATAACTCAATATTTTGGGCAAGACTAGTTGGGTTATATGCAATCATCGTTTCAATAGGGACTTGCTTTCACTTGAAAGAAATACACGCGTTGATGGCAAGCATGGCCAGCAATCCTGTGAATTCAATGCTTCTTGGATTTTTCACTTTATTTTTAGGCTTGGCAATTGTAGTTGATCATCAAGTTTACAAAGGGTGGCCTATTATTGTAACTATTTTAGGATATTGGATAACAATCAAAGGTATTGCCTTATTATTTTTTCCACAATGGATTACACCTTTCTTAACATTATGGCAAAGTAAATACATGATTTATGCACCTGTACCAGCTTTAATTATAGGTGTGATTCTATTGTATTGTAGTTTTTTTCTTACATCAAGACGAATAGAAAATTAGCACACAGCTATAGCATTACCTCCTGTTAAACTCATTAATTCCTTCGCAGGCAAAGAAAATACTGCATTAGGTGTGCCAGCCGCAGCCCAAATTGTTTTAAGTTTTAACAGATCTTGATCAATAAATACTTTGAGTTTTACATGAAAGCCAATTGGCGGTACCCCACCAATAGCAAAGCCTAGTGTCTCTTTAACCCATTTACCATCCGGTTGCTCTATATTCTCTCCTAGTGCATTTTCAATCAATGTCGTATTGATACGATTTATACCAGATGCAATCACTAAAATAGGTTGCTGTGAAATAACTGTTCTAAAAATAATTGATTTTGCAATCTCAGCCACGCTGCAACCTACTGCTTGTGCAGCATCATTTGCTGTTCGAGTAGAGGCAGGTAATTCCTTAACTACAAAATCAAAACCATTTTCTTTTAAAGCGATTTGTACTTGATTAGCGCTCGTTTTTAACATGATTATTTCCAAAGTGAGAATTTCTTGGTCAATTCTGTAACGACACCCCACTCGCCGCAAATAACAATTCCCATAAAATTGATATTTTCTTCTGTGGTTTCTTTTGTTCTAGCAAGCTGTTCTTCCCATGTGCCGACTGTCATGGTGTCTGTAAATACTGAAAACTGTATGCCTTCGATAATCGCACTTTTTCTTAAATTATTAATTTTATTGCTATTGGCGTTTAATATAATAAATGGCATTTTCGAGATATCTGGATAAACGTTATTTGATTTATCTTGATAATCCACCAAATTCAAAACATCTCGTCCTAAGCCTGCCCCAAAACCAATACACATATGTGCTAGCGCATTCATTATCTTACCTGTTTCAATACTTTTATTCATCACAGCAACTAATTTATTTTCAAAAGGATACATCATTCATTCCTCGCATTTAATTGAATTTCAGTAGAAAAGAAGTGATTGGCTTTCGCAAAAACTTGGGCTTTATACTCACCTTTATTGAACGCATACTTTACTTTTACCGTTCCAGGACGTGATAGAAAATGCCCCTGCTCTATGCCGATTTCCCCTTTATCTTTTGTGATAATTTTATTTTTATGAGCATAAGCGACTAATCCACCAATCACAGAACCTGTAAACAAATCTTCATTGATTCCGACTGCAGGCGCAAAACATCGCATATGGATGTGATTTTCATCAGAAAACGCGTGAGGGGTCAAAACACAGATCACCGTAATATCATTATTTTTGCAAAACTTTGCTACTGTTTTAGGATCACTTTCAATAGATTCTAACGCTTTTAGATCTTTTACAGTGATATATAAATCTTTATTGGTTTTTTCATAATAGAGCTTATGTTTAGTGTTCACATTACTAAGTGGAATACTTAAAATTTCAGCTATCACGCCATGAGTATGCGGCGTTTCCTCAAGGTGGATAACAGGTGATGTAAAATTGACTTTTATATTGCCTTCATCTGAAATACCACATCCCATTTGCAGCATTCCAGCTAAAGTTTCAACCTCAAATTGATATGTTCCTGTCTTACCCATATTGAGCCGCTTTTCTTTAGCCAACATATACAAAGCACCTACCGTTGAATGGCCACAAAACACCATTTCCTGTCCAGTAGGAGTAAAATAGCGCATTCTGCAATCAGCACTTTCACTTGATAATACAAAGGCAGTCTCAGCATTATTCATTTCGCGAGTAATGCTTCGCATCGTATCTTCTTCTAGATCATCCGCATCAAGCACAACGCCCGCTGGATTTCCAGAAAATGGTGCGTCACTAAAAGCATCCACTTGGTGAATATGAATTTTGCGAATGGATTTAGCCCAGTTAAGATGATTGTAAACTGTTGCACGTGACAAGTGTAAGCGATTAGCTAACCACGCAGTGGAATCTTTATAGTGAAGCAGCCCTTTCTCATATAAACATAAAATAAGCTCTCGTTTTTCTAAGCGGGTTAATGCGTCGATATTTAACTTATTACCAACAAGAAAGCTCTCTATCTGCTGATTTGCTGTATTTTCCCAAGATTGACTTTCTGATGGTAAAGGGGCTTGAGTTTCGCCCATAAAACGCTTTATTTCATCAAAGCCATTTGCAAACCACGTCATATCAAAGCGAAATCGAACGATAGTATTGCCTAACTCGTTATCATCAAATGCAATATAATGTGTTTTGGTTTTTTTACCATTGGCCAGTGTTTCAATGATAACCGTTTCAGGCATTTGCGCAGGAAAGGCACAATCTTGCTTGTGATGACTTAAGGGATTCCATGACTCTAGTAAGTGATGTAGTTTAGCAGAGAATATGGATACTTCTAACCATGGAGAAAGTAGCGATGTAAGGTGCTTTAAAAGCGTAATAGATTGATTTTCAAGCATTTTATTCAAGCCCAAGTCAATTAGCTAATTATTATTTAGAATATTATTCTATTTTAGAATATTTTTCAATATTCAACCGACGAATGCCCATAAAATTTTATGACATGATTTGAAAGCTGTTCACGCGTATATTCCTTTTTATAAAAAATATAGGGAGGTATTTATGGCATCATGGTTCTCATGGGGTTCGCAGGGTTCTACAATTAAAACAATAGAAGGCGCTCTTAGTTCAGTATCAACACCAGTGTTAAGTGCCATTAAATCAGTATTTGATAGTGCTCGCGCAAATCCTAATGTTGCAATACTCTTAACACTGCTTGTTACATCAGGTGGTTACTTACTATTACGCAGATATGGTAAAGCAAAAGAAGTTTCAAATTTAGATGATATTAGAAACTCTTTACGAGTGATCAATTTTAGATTGGATGGTCATGCAGATACTCTTACCAATCACACAACTTCATTGGCATCACTTGCTCGTACTTTACTAACATTCACTGAACCGCTGATGAATTGCAGAACCAGTGGTATTAATATAGAAAGAGCACAAGCAGAACATTATTCAGGACTATTAAGCCAATTTAGAGATCAAAATATCACATTGAGTTCTATTGATCGTTCTTTGGGAACAGTGAAGAGAGATCTTGATGTTGTTGTTACAGATGTGAGAGCTCGCTCTAGGACACTCTAATCTATGGGATTTCATAAACTCTTAAGTAGACCTTGTGTTTGCAGTTGATCATCAAAATATTTGATAAAAAATGTTTTAGTTAATTGGGGGTTTTTAACGTTTTTTCTAACAAATTCAATCTCAAAGCCACATTTTGTATAAAACTCTGGCGCTTGAAAGGCACTCGTCACCAGATTCATATTATTAAACCCTTTGCCTTTGAATTGATTCTCAAGCGCTTGAATTAATTTTTTGCCATAGCCTTTACCACGATAAGCTTTATCTATCCAAATATCATCAATATAAATTTCTGCAAATGCAGTATAAGCATTGAGAACGCCAACGACTTCATTTTTCTCATCTCTTAAGATTAATGAGAATGGTTTATAGTTAACATCTATTCCCTGACTACTTTCATATTCTATAAAACCTTTTCTCATCTTTTCTTCGATTTCATCTGGAAGCACTTCAACACTTTCCACTTTCATATCTTTCATTTTATTTATCCCAAGAAACGCTAACGGTATGATTATCTGCATCTAATATTATTGTTTGGCCAATCGGTAAAACACATCGCCGTTGTTGGTGGCCATAGGGGAAATTTTTAAGGCAAGGTACTGATAAACGGGATGACCATTCATCAATAACATGATCAACCGTTCCATCACGTTCGGGAAATCTTCTGGCAATGCAATCCTCAAATTTGCCAAAAATAACACCGGCCACTTGATCGAAGATCCCTATTAGCGCCAGATGAGATAACATAGCATCGACTTTATAAGGTTCCAATCTTACTTCTTCTACTAGAAAAATACATCCTCTGTAATCTGGTTGATAAGGTGTTCCATGCAAGGCAACGATAAGATCTGAGTTTCCACCAATTAAGCGACCTTCAACTTTACCTGGATTTACAGTGACACCCTCGGTTATGCTATAAGGTATCGCTTGCAAACAAGACATTAATGTTTTATCAATTAAAGGCTCTACTTGGCATGGCACATCATCTTTAATGGTATCTGCCAATAGAAATCCTGAATAGGAGATAAGACCTGTTTTGGTTAAGAGACCTAATTGTAAACCTGTCGTATCACTAAAGCCAACCACTATCTTGGGATGTTGACGAATTATGTCATAATCAAGTAAAGGTAAAATCCGTTGTGTCCCATAACCACCCCCTGTTGCTATAATCGCTTTTACTTCAGTATCGATAAAAAAATCCATAATATCCTGAGCACGTTCTTTATCATTTCCTGCTAAAAATCTATTCGAATTTTTAATATGCTTGCCAAGTTTTATTTTAAAACCTTTTTGCTCTAAGTAAGCAGCGCCTGCTTCCAAACGACCTGGTATCATAGGACTAGAGGGCGTTATCAAGCCAATAGTATCACCCTTTTCTAAGGGCTTAGGATGAATGTAGCTCAAGCATCACCTCCAGAGTTAAACTACTTTCAATATTTTTGTCATTTCATTGAAAGTTATACTTTCAATTTTCATTTTCTGGCACACTAATAATAGTTTGATTTTTTCTGTCACAATGGTCATTTTATTTAGTTTTGCTGTTGCAAGAAGATAAGGGGCTGCTTGTTCAATTGAAGATAGCGGATCAATTAATTGAGGATAACGGTTAACAATTATTTTGGTTTGATCCAAAAGTTCTTCATTAAGCGGTATAACAAAATGTCGTTGTTTGATTGCCCATTTATAGATCCCTTCTTCATAAAACTTCAATTCATCGCATACGATTTCAGAGGTGTTCAATTGTCCCTGTGAAATAACATCTTCAAGGTTTTGCCAATAGCTTTTACATTCAACAAGAGGGAACTTTTGATTTGCAAATACTAATGCGCTTGAGTCAATGCAATACATTATTCACTCCTAAATATTTTCTGTTGCAGTTTACGAAAATGTTTAGGTTTCAAGTTTAACATTGCGGAAGCTTCCACAGCAGTTAAACTACCGGCATTCAGACTCGACATAATTAGACTAGTAAAACTTCTGCCATTATAAGCAATGGCTCTAATATCAGGAGGAACCATAAATATTCCTTTGGAGCGTGGCTTTTCATTTTTTTGACTTATTTCTTTAAAATAACGCAAAAAAGAAGCATAACTTATTAAGTTCATATCAGCAAAGCGCCTTAATATAATATCTCCTTTTACTTTGAATTTTTTTGATAATTTATCAATTACTTTTAACGTTAATACATCTTCATCCTTATATTCTTTTTTATTTAATTCTGATTCAAGATCTTCTTTACTCAGCAAACAAGCACTAGCAAAGGCATTGCAAAAAACTTCTATATTTTTATGTTTTAAGGATAATTGATAATTCTGCATATCCCCTATTCTGCTTCGACGAAGCAATAAATGACAAAATTCATGCAACATTGCAAAAATTCTATCATGCACAGAATTTCTTGTATTCAAAAGAATAATAGGAATTTTTTCATGATAAATAGCGAGTCCATTTAATTTTTCTAAAGGTTTAAAAGACGCTTGAAAAACTAAAACTCCTTGATCTTCAATTGCTTTTTTCCAAAAATTAAATGCTTTATATTCATTTCCTAATTTCTTTTGTGCTTTTAAATCAAGTTCCCATTTAGCGCGCCATTCTTGTGCTAGATCTTCAATATCTCGATTTAAGATTACTTTGTATTTGAAGGGCATAATTAGATCTTTGCTTTTTTGTTTTAATTCTAATGCCTGATTACGCTTGTACTGCGCTTTTCTAATTTCAGTAAGCGTTTCTGGTAGCATTTTCCGAATAGATAGTCCATTGATACCTCGAAAATCCTTTGGGATCTCTGGATCATGGGGAATTTTATTTAGAAAAAAAATAGCACTGGGCCTTTTGTATAATATTCGAAATTTTTTCAATTCGGCAAGAGTGATCTTTAAGTCACCATTTTCTAAATCGGTGATTTTCTTTGGTTTATACTTTGTCCTATAAGCCACTTCTTCAATACTTAAACCAGCAATTTCTCTGGCCCATTTTAATATTTTAGGGTTGATAGGAACATAGGGTGATTTCTTGGGCATAACATTCAGTATAGGAAATTTTCATTCAATGGGACTTGAATGAAATAACAGCAATTATACAGCTTGGTCTGTTATTTCTAAATTATCCAATAAAAATCCACCTATTTGGGCTTCCCAAAGGGTTTTATACAGTCCTTCGCTGGATAGCAACGTTTCATGCGAACCATCCTGAACAATTTTACCCCGATCAAAAACCAAAATACGATCCATATTCAAAAGTGTTGATAACCGATGAGCGATAACAATTGTTGTTTTATTTTGCATGAGTTCCCATAAACTTTCTTGGATATATTTTTCAGAAATGGAGTCTAATTGGCTTGTTGCTTCATCTAATATAAGAATGGGCGCATTTTTTAATATCGCGCGAGCAATCGCTATTCTTTGGCGTTGCCCACCTGATAATTTTATTCCCCGCTCCCCTACTAAAGAATCATAACCTTGTGGTAATTTAACGATAAACTCATGCGCATGAGCTCGTTTGGCAGCTTGAATTACTTCATCTTGAGTTGAATCCCCTCTACCATAGCGAATATTTTCCATTAAAGAGCGATGAAAAAGAGAGGGATCTTGTGGAATCATCCCAATAGCTTGACGCAAGCTAGTTTGCGTTACATTTTTAATCTCTTGATTATCAATTAAAATTCTTCCTTGAGTAACATCGAATAACCTCAATATCAAATTAACAAAAGTTGTTTTGCCGCTTCCAGAGAAGCCTACTAATCCTACTTTTTGTCCAGGATTAATTTGAACTGATTTATTCTCAAATAAAGGTTCATCTCCTTGATAGTGAAATTGAACATTTTCGAAGACAATCTCACCTTTTGAAACATCAAGCTTGTTGGCATTTGGAATATCTTGAATTTCATGAGGGACATAAATCACCTTCAATGCTTGATCAACTGTACCCACATTTTCGCTAAAGGTACGCATCTCATTGGAGGTGATCCATAATAGCTCCATAATAGTAAGATTTAAGGTAAGGATCATGGCAAAATCGCCTGGTGTCACTTGATTTTTGGCATAAAGATAAATAAGCAAAGCCAAACAAATAGTTTGATAAATTGCGAAAGTGATCCCCAGCACGGCATAAAGTTTAAGCAAAAACCAACGTCTTGTTTGTGATATTTGCAAATAATCATCTTGGTATAAGTCGAGCTTTGTTAACTCTTGTTTTTTTCCAACAAAGTAACGTACGCTACTCATATTTCCTAAAAAATCAACAATATTCCCAATTATTTTAGAAACACTTTCGGCTGAATGATTTGAAAGATAGTTAAATTTTTTAATGACCAGTGCAGATACTGTTACAAAAACAAAAGACCAAATAATGATAGCTAGCGCAAACCATTGATGAATATGCCAAAATGCATACGCAGCAATCATAATGATTAAAGCAGAAGTGTAAAATCGATCAATTATTGTTTTTATAATAGGCGGAACAAATCCTGCTGCATCATTAATTTTACTTGCGATGCTACCAGCAAAATTATTTTGAAAATAATGATGGGAGTGATCACTAACGTAGGATGCTAGCGTGCGCACAATATGATTTTTTAGCGCTGGTTCATATTTGAGCGAAAACCAATCATAGATGCGCCAAGCAATGACAATTGAAAATTGCAGAGCAATGTACACTCCCGCAATGAAAGTAACAGCGTTAATCGCTTCTTGCCCAGATTTTGTGATAACTGAGTCAATGAGTAATTTAGTTAAGTAAGGGCGCAATATTGTATCAACCGCACAAAATGTCATCACAAAAATCGGTCCTAATAAATAATACCGAAATGGTTGAACAACTTGTTTGATAAATTCAAATACTTTCATATATTTCTCTATCTACAGTGTCAAATCATTTAGAAAATTCCATGACTTGAACGGCATGACCAAATAGCTCATCTGGTCCAATTACCCTCCATCCAAGTTTCGCATACCAAAGGGGCAATGTTTGATCAAAAGCTAAAAGATAAAGCTTTGAATAAGAGAGGCTATGTGCTTTCTCTGTTACAATATGAATGAGCTGTTCTCCTATCCCTTGCCCACGCATATGAGGCACAACGAACAAAGAACCTAGCCATGGCATTAAATCTTCTCGGATCCCATCATTAAGTCTCAGTGAACACATGCCTACGGGTTCATCATTTTTTAATGCAATATATGCAATCGGCAAACTATCCATATGTAAATGTTCATTAAGCTTAAGTTCTGCCTTTTCCAAGCTCGAACTTGGATTGTAATGCCCCCAAGTATTAAACATCCAAGATGCCAAGAGAGGAACATGCTCAGGGTGATTTTTGAGATAATCGATTTTTATTTCAATCATATTTACCTACTTGGGCTGTTAACTTTCTGATAATTTTATATGAACTTGTTGTTGATGAGCACTTATTTCACAGATTCCACCAACAGGATAGGTAAAAATTGGATTTGTATGACCAAAGTCCGCATTGGCTATAATAGGTAAATTTTTCAATTCTTTTTTAGTTCTAATGATGTATTTTAGCTTCTCTACATTAATTTTAAATTTATTTTCAAAGCGACCTATAAGAATACCTTTAACTTTGTCAAAATTTGGTTGTTGCATCAAAGACTGCAAGTCACGATCAAATTCATAGATATCAACATTACCATCTGAAATTGAATCAGCCTCAATAAATAAAACGGTATTTTCAAGTGATGGCATGAATGATGTACCATGGAGCAATTGAAAGGTACTTAAACTTCCACCGATAATAGTTCCCTTGGCTTTACCTTCTTGAATTATCCAATATCCGTCATTCTCATTAAAATTTCTATTTTCTTGATCTAGGAACCAAGCATCATCTGACCATTGTTGTGAAGGTTTAATATCTATCGTATTCTTTTCAAAAAACAATGATTTAAAATATTCTAATGTATATTCAAATCCTTGTTTCATAGCAAACGTACTAAAATGTGGACCTGAATAGGTAACTAAACCTGATTGATGATAAATTGCATTTTGTAATGCTGTAATATCTGAATAACCACAAAATATTTTAGGGTTCTTTTTAATCAAGTCATAGTCAATATATTTTAATAATTGATTAGCATTAAAACCTCCAATAACTGATAGAATTGCTTTTACATTTCTATCTGAGAAGGCTTCATGTAAATCTTCAATTCTGGATTCAATTGATGACGATGACATCATATCGAATTCATTCACATGTTTTCCAAATGTGACTTTTAAACCTAAAGTTTCAATAGTATTGACTGCGCGACGAATATTCTCATTATCTATAATTTGTAAACTTGATGAAGGAGCAATAACTCTTATTTCATCTCCTATTTTAATTTTTTCGGCAATTAATTTCATATAAAATAATCCTCAGAGATTAACTCGCTGGCATCAAAGTTACTCTTTTCATTAACTCTTCAAGGTTTTCTACATTCATTGTTTGATTTAACACTTTTTCAAATAATTCATACGTAATTGCATCATTGACTTTTAGCCATTGAAAAGAGACTTTGGGCCCCAGATACCAGAGATCTCGTAATTGAAAATAACTTTCAAGCAAATCATACAATAGCCAATGAGCGCGAAATTTACCCTCAATATCACCTACTTTGGCTCTTTCAATCATTTTTTTGCCCCAATTTACAATAACCTGCTTTTCCCATTCCTTTTTTGGTATAGGGCCTTTACTATAAATATTTTTAACTTCTTTAAGCAGTTTCGTGCCAATTTTATCTTTCTGGCAAATAATAATTCCATCTTTAATACCTAGAAATTGACTGGGTTCTTTAATTTCATCCATTGAATAAATAAAGCAATCTAAAAAAGCCTCTTCAAATTTCTGCGTTTCTCTTACCAGACTGCCATTATCTCTTATGGCAAGGATGTCATAATCACTTGCGCTGGTCTCATCGCCTCTTGCACGTGAACCATATAAAATAAAAGTATGACAATTATATTGCTCTTTTAAATGAGTTATAATTTTTTCAAGACGTGGATCTTGAAATTGATTATTTGTCACAATATGATCCTTTACACGGCCTTTGCTATCGTCAGGATACGGTCAGTTTTGTTTTCAGAGAATTTCGCGCCATCAATTGCACTTTGACTCACAACTTGAAATCCATTTTTTTGTAACATAACTTGAAGTTGCTCGGCAGTATAAATCTGCAATGTTTGTGATGATCTTGTTATCTTGGGTTTATTTGCACCTTTTTGTTCTAAGCATGTTGTATAAGATGCTAAAACACCATCATTATCGATAGTGCTATATTGAATGGCTCGTGTTTTCGTATTACCGACAGTTTTTTGCCAATCAATTGTCAATTTCGTTATTTGATCATCTTTCAATAAGTAACTTAAGTTGTTAATGTCGAATACATATAACCCACCCGTTTTTAAATTGCTGCGTATATTTCGCATCGCTTTTTCAAAATCTTTTTTAGTAAGATGTCCAATAGCATTGAATATAGTAATCACGGAATCAAAGTTGCCAACTTTTGAAGTACGCATATCCCCTTTGATAAATTTTACCTTTATTTTCTCTTTTCTGGCTCTTTTCCTAGCCATATTGAGCATGTTAGCGTTGATATCTGAACCAATCACTTCAAACTTTCGCTTAGCAAGCCAGAAGGCTTGCGAGCCAGTGCCACAGGTAAGATCAAGCACTGTCTTCACTTTATTTTGTTTTAGTATTTTCTCAATGGTCTGATTGATTATCTTTGAATTTTCTTCATTAAACGCATCGTAATGCTCGGCATCTTCATTATAGTGTGAGGGTTTAGCACTCGTGTGAGATACTTTTTTCATTAAAACACCTTTTTAAAAATTTACCCGCGATAAAAATGCGCCATCAACAATCAAATTTATTCCTGTGGTATAAGAGGACACTGGACTCACTAAGAAAGCAACGGCATTGGCAATTTCTTGTGGCGTTCCCATGCGACCCGTAGGATTAAGGTTTATCACACCATTGAATCTTTCAGGATTATCTCTTTCAATATTGCCCCACACACCATCTTTCACATAAATGGTCCCAGGAGAAACAACGTTAGCGCGGATTTTTTTACTCGCCTGCGCGCTTGCTACTCCTTTGGCGAAATGAATCAGTGCCGCTTTGATGGGACCATAAGCACTTTCCATTTCTGCGCGTGCTGCTGCAATTGAAGAGATGAAAACAATAGCAGCATCACCTTTCTCTATAGCTGCTTTTTCCAAAAAAGGTTTAGCTGTTTCAACAAGCTGCACAGCCGGCATTAAATCCGTGTTAAAATTCTTGTGCCATGCATCTTCATTATTGGCTAAAGCAATCGCCCCCGCATTTGATACAAGGATATCAATGCCTCCAAGCGACTTAGCCGTTGCTCTTACCCACTCTTGTAAAGCTTCCTTTTTAGTAACATCAACAGAGGTTCCAATAGTGTTAAAACCCTTTTCATTCAAACGCGTTTGCGTTTGGGTAACTTGCTCTTCGTTACGTGCACAAAATGCAACATTCACCCCTTCTGCTGCCAATGTTTCTACAATAGCTAAGCCTATCCCTCGGGTTCCTCCTGTAACAAGAGCATTTTTACCTTTTAAGAATAATTCCATGTGATTTCACCTCTACAATATAAGAAAGCAAAAAAACTTACACTTTACATTTATTTCATGTACTGCAATACCTTTTTACCATATCACTCGAGCTTATACCCATGATATTTTTCTCCTTTGCTGCATCTAATTGCGCCAGTTGGTCTGCTTCTGGTGGACGAGACTGAGCAGAATAAAATGGCAAAATAGTAGGGATCGGAAATATACTTTGCTTGCCATGGCGATCAAAACTCAAATCAATCGAGCTGGATAAACTGATACCAAAATGCCTTTTTAAGGCATTCAAATATTGCTGCATAGTCATATTTTCCTGCAATTCTATTATTTTTTCCCCGTCGTTTTCACACACAATTATTTTAAGGGTATTATCTGACAAAGTCACTCGACCATTGGATGTCGGCATGGTACAAATCATTTTCTTTACAAAAACTGATTCTGGGCTAGTAGCAACAAAAGTGTTATGAATCTCATAGCTTTTTTCGTCATAAGTTTTCTCATGATTAAATGCGTAAAGTTTTTCCCATCGTTCCCCTTTCTTTTTTTGTAGCTCGAACTCATTTGATTCGTCCAGTACTATCCGATAGATATGTGAACCTTGATGCTGCTCCTCACCTACAACCAGTTTTAAAGGGCTTATTTGGCCTGGACCACCAAAGCCGACATCGGCCAAATAGAGTTGACCGTCTACTTTTACAGTCAACATTCTGTGTCCAGGTGGTCTTTTGGCAGGATATCCCCAAATAACCCCAGCTTTATGTGAATACACTTCGAATCCCAATGTGGCTAAAGCGCAAGCCAGAAGCTTATTCACTTCATAGCAATATCCACCGCGGTTCTGTAAGACAATTTTTTTAAAGACGCCCTCTAAGGATAGGTCCGGGGGACTTTTTTGTCCCACGAGATGGATATCCAAACCCTCAAAAGGCACGTTTAAGGCATGATTTTCATGGATTTTGTTCAAATCCTCCAAACTCGCCTTAAGAGGCAAATCTGCATCCATTCCTATTCGGGTTAGATATGCTTTCATTTGACTTGTGCTTAACTTTTCAATATTGGTACTTAACATTACAACCTCAAAACATCAGAAATCTAGTATATACATCAAATAAATTGAATATTTATAAAACACCTCATTTATCCTTGTTTATTAATTTAATGATTTAGTTTAGAATAAGAAAGTAAAATGATTTGATTAAAAGGTTCAAAATATTTGAATGACAAAAATAACCTTAGAATCCTTAGAAGTATTAGAAGCCATTCATCGCTGTGGAACTTTTGCTTTGGCTGCAAAGGAATTACATCGGGTACCTTCTGCCCTTACTTATACGGTCAATAATATCGAGCAACAGTTAAATATTAAGATTTTTGACAGAAGCGGTCATCGAGCAAAACTGACACCCATCGGAGAGCTTCTGATAAAAGAAGGGGTAAAGCTGCTTAATAGCGCCGATCAAATTGAAAAGCGCATTCATCTGCACAAAATGGAATATGAAGAGCGACTCCTTATTGCCTATGATCAGCTCATCCCATTCCAAAATCTTCTCTTTCTTATCTCGGATTTCTATCAGGAATGCCCTGGGGTTGAGCTAAAATTCACAAGCGAAGTATTAGGCGGTTGTTGGGACGCCCTGCTTTCCAATCGAGCTACTATCGCCATAGGTGTAACAGGTGATGCCCCGGTGCGAGATGACATCGCGGTAGCTCCTTTAGGAACAGTAGAGTTTATCTTTGCGGTTTCCAAAAATCATCCTCTAGCTAAAAAAATTGATGCTATAACAAATCAAGATATTCAGTCATATAGGAGTGTCGCTGTAGCCGATTCTACAAGAGGACTAGTGTCAAGATTCTCTGGGATCCTTCCTGGTCAAGAAGTTTTAACTGTTAATACTTTTCAGGAAAAGATTGATGCGATGCTGGCGGGGTTGGGAATTGGTTATTTGCCATTGGCACATGCAAAAAAATATCTTGATTCAGGTGAATTGATCCAAAAAGAAGTACCTCGTTTAAAATCTAAGGGGACGCTTTCTCTTGCTTGGCGGATCTCTTTAGTTGGAAAAGCGGGAAAGTGGTTTATTCATCAGCTTTCAGATAAAAAAATTGCTAAAAAAATCCTTGCGGTGCCAAACTAGTGTTTACATGAAAAAATCTTGCATTTACACCTAATTTTATTTTCTTACCAATGATTGCCACAACCCCGTGCAGCCACATCAAATATCAAGAAACTTTAAAAGCTTAATTTGTGTCTTATTATAAAGCTTATAGAAACATATAGAGAATATGCCAAATGCCGTTAATTCAAGAGGTTGCATATGGTTTAGAAAATATAGGAAACGAAGGTCTTTTTCCGCTGATTGAGCTTATGTGTGAACTCAATTGGGATCCAATTGATACAAATGAACACTTAGAATTAGTCAACGATGTAGAATATATCTTTAAGTACTTATACAACAATACTAATGATTTAGGAGCAAATAAAGGTAATCAAAATAATCATTTACAAATTCATGATAAATTATATAAGGCTATGCGTTTCGCGCTCAACTCTCCTGTTGGCGTAGATTTATTTGATGATTTTCTTAATCGCTCAGAAGATAAAACCCAAATAACTTCATTTTCAGAAAGGCTGAAAATAATTTTATCACAACAT
This sequence comes from Gammaproteobacteria bacterium, assembly GCA_016191245.1. Classification (GTDB taxonomy): domain Bacteria; phylum Pseudomonadota; class Gammaproteobacteria; order Berkiellales; family Berkiellaceae; genus Berkiella. The sequence continues at coordinate 47,617 of JACPOY010000023.1, forward strand.
CCTGATGGGTTAAGAAAAGTACTGGAACTGTATACGCAAATGTATCATGTTCTTGTAGAATATGAAGAAACATTAGCACCTATAGCTATATCTACTCTTGGCGAAGAGGAAGCTGAGAAACTTAGTGAGGCTATATTAAAATGCATTTCATATGCTAATGATGATGACTTTAATAGTTCCGATCAGTTTTTACATCACATGGCAGATAAAAAATATAGAGAAATGCTAAATAATGATTTGTTATTGAGTCCATCACAAAGGGAAATTTTAGCCCAAAGGATTATAAACAAAACAAAAAATAGTTTATTATCAAAGACAATTCAGCACATCAATGATCTTGTTGCAAATGAGAGTATATCAATAGGTAATATTAGTATTTATGAAGATCTGATATATCAAGTTTCGCTTCTGTACAATCATTATAATGATCCATCAATAATTACAGATGCAATAAATAAAATAGCAAAAATTCCTATTGTGAAAGAAAATGAAAAATTGAGAGCATATTTGGGAGAGCAATTAACTGTTAGATCTTCACTTTATCAGAATCCAGCTGATATTTTAAAATGTTATGATGACGACCATGATTTACTTTCGTTTAAACCTGATACCGTTAAACTTCTTCAAGAGAAAATAGAACTAGATTTACTATGTGAAATTAAACAAGATTTCTCAAGAAAAATTTATAAGTATGACGGTTTAATTGAATCATACTTACCAATTAGTATGAAAGGGATTAAAACAAGTGAAAAATCGTTAAATGAAGTTTTATATCGCTACGATGACAATGGTGATTTAACTATACCTGAAGGTCCACTAAATGCATTGTATCATTCTCCCAATGGAGAATATATTTTGAGCACGCTAATGAATGCGATTATTGGTGAAGATCAAAGTACACATGTTATTTTTGATGATATTTTTGTTACGGACAAGGATAAAACAAATATTATTGACTTTACAGATACTTTTCAAAAATATTTTACTGAACATGATCTTATACTTGATCAATTATTACTTTATGTGCAATTGATAAAGACCAAAGGGATGAATACTTATATAAACGATATTTTTAGTATCCCATCAATTGAAAAAAGAATAGAAAAACTTTGCATTGATTACTATAACAGTGGCTCGGGTGATAAACTCTATAGAATGTTATCGAGCGCAACGAGAGCAAGTTTTGATTTTGATTTAATGCTAGAACGAAGTACTGACAAAAGCAACATGCTTGGATTTAAAGATGAATTTTGGAAATTGATTTCAACAAAAGAAGAAAAAATAGACATTTTTCTTCAAATGATGCTAGGTGACAGCCCCTACTCTTTATATGATATCAAAAAAGATGTATACAAATATCAGAACGTAAAAACTCGTTCAACGATGGAATATCAGTCCTTACGACATGAATTTGCAATGAATAAAGAAAAAAATCTCTTTAGAAATGGGGTTGAGACAAGACAACATCTTCCAGCCAATGATGAGTATGATAATTTACAAGTTGGCGATACCCAAGGATCTAACATTTCTTTAACCCAAATTGGTGATATCGCAACAGCCTATGCAACTAGAGGTAAAGATGCTGAGCCAATATATAGTTGGATTACGATACATGAACCACAAAAAGCCATTAATTGTTCAAATTATATGGAGCGTCATCAAGAAAGATTACCAGCACAAGAGTTTGCAACGGGTGTATTAAAATCAAATGCATTTCTTGGGGCAATTCGCGTTAGAAAACTTCAGCTCGGCGAAAAAGGATATAGCGATGATCCTAATAGAAGTGTTTATGCTATTGTAGATGGATTTGTTTCCGATACTGTTTTAAAACAATTTAGCGATATTCCTGCATCTGAATTATATAAAGTAGCTAAGTTATATGGACTCGAAGGGGCGGCAGCCAATTACTTAAGTAGAGCAATATTATATTCTAAAGCGAAAAATGAAGGTGGTGAAGCAAATAAATTACTAGAAAAAATGCGAGAAAATAACTATTTACATTATGATACCAGCAATAATCCTATTCAAGCAGATAGAGTTAGAACACAATATCAAGAAAAATTTGATGATGTTAATATTAGACGAGAAACAATAAGCAGTAAACTAGCAACTGAAAGTCAAAGGATTAAAAAAGTAATTCATACTATTCCAACGAGCCAAGGTATTTTGCTAGACGCAACAAGTTTAAGAAATTATCATGCTAGACAAAAAGAAGATATCTTAAAAACAATACATGAATATCAATATTTAGGACTGCCACGTTTACATAGACTTCATAATGAGAAAGAGGCCAGAAAAAATGAAAAGAAAGTTGATGAAGAAATGCATGGCTATACAGACATGTCTCAATTAGACTTAGAAAGTAGCACGAGAGAATATGCTCAAATGAGGTTTTCTAAGGCTGGATTAGAACAAGTTCCAACAGGATTAGAATTATTTCCTGGCGAAACAACATTTCAAGGATATCTTGAATATGTAAGTAACATTTTTAAGCTTGATGATATTTTAGCAAGCAAGGATTTTAAAAAAGCAAACTATAAAATAAAGCATGCTGTAAATAGGCTTTATGATATAAATGAACATGAGGCAAATATCGCCTTGGCTACAATTTTAAATAATTATTATCACTTAAAACAATTACCTGTATTTCAGGGTGGTCTCATTACATCTGTGATCAATGTAATGAAGCAAAGAAATCCAAATATTGTCAGTGAACAATATTTCACTGAACCTGTACAATTAGCCATAAATAGCTCTTTAAGAAGTGATACCGGGTTGGAGAATTATTTTAACAAAGAAATCCATAATAAATTCCTGCAAAATTTTCAATGGTCATTTGAATATATTGATACAACAAATCTTTTAACTTTGATGAATACAAGCACTTCAGCTAACCATTCATTTCCTTGGCGGATGTATCAAGGTCCATCCAATGACGATAGACAATTAAACAATTGGGTAGATGTGGCTACAAGAGATTATGAGATAAGTCCAAGTGGTTTGAATCTGTTATTTGAAGATTTAACTGTTAACGAAAAGCTTCCTGGGACCTCTACCGCGCCCTCTACCGCGCCCTCTACCGCGCCCTCTACCGCGCCCTCTACCGCGCCCTCTACCGCGCCTTCTACTGCGACCTCTACTGGGATAGCCGAGAAAATGCGTGATTACCCTATCACTGCAGGGGGTGGCCTTAATAAATACGGCCTACCTGTGCCAGGACATATTCTAACAGATAAATCCGTTTGTACTGAATATTTTCGAATTAATGCAGAGCAATTAAGAGAGTTAAACTCAAATGAATTTATTACTGTCTTAGATTCTTCAGCCTGTCCACAAAATGGCGTTTTTGGTGCAAATTATGTTGTAAAATATCGCTACCCTGATTTGCGAGATTGTGAAAGATTATCTGAAAAATATAATATAGATCGCGATTTGGTTGACGAAATTAGAGATATTATGGATGAATTTGTTCCACAAAATATCGCTGATGCATTATGGAATCATTTAGGTAAACCTCTTAGAATTTCCCAACTAAGCGATGCACAGTTTACAGAATTAACAGCGGGCTTTAGAGAATACCGTGAGCTTATTGACTCATATGATAAAAGTTTATTAGATCCTAATGCATTTCCCAAACCAGGGGAAAGAGAAGAGGTCCTTGCTATAAAATCGGTATATGAAGCTAAATATCAAGCTCTCGAACAAGAATTAAGTCATAATAAGAAATTTTCATCTTTATTAAAAAGAATTGAATCATCAAATAAAATAGTTTTACATCATTTGGTAGTAAATGTAATTGATGATAAACATTTAACTGCCATTGAAAGGTATAGAAAACTCGTTTCTATACATTTTTTCCCAGATTTCAATGGTAGAACAATGCGTATGTTTTATCGACAAGAAGCTAAGAGACCACTATACATGTCAAATTGGGATTTTGACATTACTATGCCTTCAAGTAAAGAATCGGGTCAATCTATAACGACAATTGATGAATTTTGTGACCATGAATTTAAGAAATATGTGAATATTATTGGGGCTTTACATAAAGAATATTTTAGGGCTCAACAAATAAATGAGCCTCCTAATTTTTATTCAACCCCTGAATTTTGGTTAGCTGTTTTTGATATAAACCCGAAATATTATACTAAAGAAGAACAAAATGAATTTATGAATGCATTTAAAACATTCTATATGTCTGAAGATGTACAACGAAATGTTGAGAAAAAAGCCTATTTTGATTATATGCAACTTATTATGGAAAATATCTACTTATGGGACAAATTCAACGTTAGAAGCCATAGTGATATCCATCAAAACACTCCACTCCATTTGGCCTGCAAAAATAATTATTCTACTGAATGTCTGCAAAACTTGCTTTTACAAGCAGATAAGCAAAATGTTGATCTGCTCAACATGAGAAATAAGCATAACCAAAATCCAGCCCATGTAGCCGCTTGCCAGCTTAATACAAATGCTTTTTCAATTTTATTAAAACATTCCCCCCTTTTGTTCGATCAGTTAGATATTCAAGGAAAAACGCCGTATAACAATTTAATGGAAAACTTTTATCTTGAAGTCGAAAATGGAACTTTATCTAGAAAAGAAATCTTAGCATTTATTAAATTTGCTCAAACTTTAGACAACTCTAAATATGATATTACTAAGTACCAATTTAACGAAAATCAAACATTGGCGCATTTACTTGCAAGGAAAGGTAATTCTAGAGCATTAAATTTGCTTTATCATGCTTTTCCTGAGTTTGCGCAAAAGCGTGATAACAAAAACAAATTGCCTGACGATTATTTATCTACTGCTAGCTCAGAAAAGAGTAAAAAGCGACCACGGGCTATTTCTCCGCAATACAGAAAAAAAGTTGTTTCAGCAATAGATCTGGTCAATGAAACTAGTCCAACTCATATTAGAAGAAAACCTGAAACACCTTAGTTTGCAGTTATTTTTTAGATCCAATAAATAAGTTATTTAACTTATTTATTTGCATTGTTTAACTCCAAAGAAATTCCATTTGATAACTAAACCTGATAGGATGTCATTTAACTAAAGAGATTAGATACACATGGAATTTAAATGATTATTTATAATGCTTTTCCACTTGCTTATCAAAATATTGATCAACTCACAACACAACTGCCTACAATTAGTCATATGGGCTTTAATATCGTTTGGCTAAATCCTATTCAAAATAGTCGCAGAACTTTGCATACCCCAGGGGGTAGCCTCTATTCAATGAATCATGAAGATTTGTTTTTAAGTCAATGGTACGGTGGTGATGTCTGGGCAAATGAACAAGCATTAGAAAGGCTGCAACAAGAAGCAAAGCGTCAAGATTTGACGCTCATGTTCGATTTAGTCATGAAACAAGTAGGCAATCAATTAGCAAAAGCTCATCAGAATAAGCATTTATTTAAAGATGTATCTCGTGGGGAATTTAACTATTCCACTGATAATTTACAAGCCGAAATTTTTGAAATATTTTTCAAGCCATTTTTAAAACGTTATGTTGCCAAATATGGGTTTACCGGCATGCGGATAGATGGCGCAGGTTACATCCCATCTGGATTACAAAAAAGGGTCATTTCTTATTTTCGCCACCTTACAAAAAAACACCATCATACCGATGGTATTATATTGGGTGAATTCTTAGAAGATAACGAGAAACTATATAGTTTAAAGGAACAAGATGTAAAGTACGATCTGGTTACAAATTCTTCTTATTGGACAGTAAATCCAAGTCCTTATTTTGATCCATCAAAACGAACATCGCATAATGACGATATGTTTCATAGAAGACAATTGTCATCCAAAGGGACTATTGGCTGGACAGGTAATCATGATACAAAAAACCTTTACCATACTTGTGCAAGTAATCTCCCTACTCATTTTAGTATTTCTGTTGCTCAAAGTAATACAATGTTGGCAAAAATGATGCGAGAAAGGTTAGCTACAATGGCATTTATTAGTGATGGCGGCTATTACTTACTATGTGGCGATGAGTATGGATCTTCTCAAAGACGCAATTGTTTTGAATGGGAAGGACATGAATTTGAACCTGCGCTCAGACAAGGACAAACTGCTAATGAAAAATGGGCTGGCAAATTCGATATGACTGAGTTTATCAGACAAGTAAATCTCGCTAGAACACAACTTGGACAACATATTGATCCTTGTTTTTGGTCAGAACAATATGTATTAAGCACTCTGCTTGATCCAAATCATGACATAAAGTGTGTTGTTCGCAATAATGGTACCGGCTTTACAAATTCAATGGATATTGTCCTTGTGAATGTGAATCCAAATCAGGACTATGATTTTATCATCGACACACGCTTTATAGAAAACATAACACAACAAATAAAATCAACTCATTCTGAATTTGATTTAAACAAAAACGATATCAAAATTCATTTAATTGGTAAGATAGCAATCAATGGCTTACTACCCTACCCTTGCATTCAAGCAAGCCTTTTGGAAAGCATGCCTTCTAAAATTGATGAGCTTGATGATTCCATGAAGAAAATACATATATCAGCAAATATGTAAGTCACTATTTAGAAAGTTAGAATATTTTACTGAGGAGCCCTTGATTTTTCTCTTTTTGGATTGTGGCAGTAAATCGAAGAGTCCAATTCGTTATCATATCTATCAACCAATGACTTGATAGTCTCCAATTCTTGCTTTGTGAGAACGCCGCGCTCAATGGTGTCTTCAGTGGAACCGAGATCTTCTTGCATTTGTTTAAGTATTTCAGTTTTTTTGGTAATTTTCATCGATATTTCATCTGCATCTGCCTCACTTTTAGCGCCTAAGAAATCTATCGTTAATTTTTTTATTTCAGAAGCAAGGCTAAGTAAACTTTTACGATCTCTATTAAATCTGTATTCTGTCCGAGCTTCAGTAGGCCTATCGTCCTCTTTACGCATATCCTTTTCTTTACCATAACCAATACTTTCTTCGGTAATAGTTATATTCCAGGTGGGTACCCGTCCGATTAGTTGTCTGGTGCGTTCTTTGGTGAACATATCCTTATGCTCCAGATAAATCACGGGCATACCAAGGAGGGCAAATGGCTCAATAGATCCACTTCTGTTGCCTATAATGGCTTTATTGACTTGCATCACCCTATACATGAGATACCACTGTTCTTCCCGAGGCCTTCCCTTAATATCATTCCAAAAAGTAATAAGAGGATGCTTTTCATTTGATATATCCTCCATTGGACTATAAGCATGCCGTCCACGCCAAGAGTCGGCAGCATATTCGCAATGTATTTTATCCTTTTCAAACATTTCTCGAATTTGTTCATACATAGAAGGTCTTGAAAAGGCTTCCGCTTGACGTAAATCCGGCAAATCGCTGCGATTGCCTACCCATAAAATAATGGAGTCTTGAATGCCTGAATACTTATTTTCATAGAGTTCATCTAATTCTTTGCGTCGATCGGATGGAATCATTTTTTCAAAAAATAGCGTTCTTAATTCCGCGATGCATTTTTCTGGATTTTCTTCATATAATTTAGATATTAAATGTGTGCTTAAACTAATATGATATAAATAGCCTTCATCGCTTTGATCCCAAGCCGAAGGAAAAGGAAGCCCTTCTATTTGAGAAACATAATCTCTTACATCAGGCATGGTATTCCATATCATGCAAGCATCTGAAATATTATTTCCTGATAATTTATCCCAGGGAGGATCGTTATTTTCAACATATTTTTCAGGTATTGCTCTCATTTCGTGTAAACCAATACGTTGTGCAGGGGCAATATGTTTTTGTTCAAGAATGGAGGAATATAAGGCATATGCCTCTTTTGCCGCCTTCTCCTCTTCCTTATTCCCCTCATTGTAAACAATATGTACTCTCACACGGGGATCCCAATTTAAAAGCATACCAAGTGTATAGCGATCCCCTGTTGCATAACCAGGAAGAATAATATTTATTGGTGTATTTGCCAATTTGGGATCAGATGTAATATGTTTCCAGTGCTCACGGTTTTCATAGGGTATGAATTCATTGCCTCTGCCTTGTTCGTCCATGCCCTCTTTTTGCAAATTGACATTGCTTTCCTCGCTTAACTTACGACTTCTTTCAGAAACACTTTGCCGAAATGATGCTAAAAATTCTTTCCTTGTGCTTTCAGACGCATCTTTGGATGGAATTTGACTTAAGGAGATCTTATTCTCTTCTTTTTCGGCTAATAATTTTATGCCTTCTAGTATAGGTTCTAAATGAAAACGTTCGAGAAACTCCATTGGTGACATTAATACCTTTTTTTTATCATCCATATATAATTTTATGTTAAAATATAATTTCTCATCCTCACGACTCGCGGCTATCAAAGCTTGTATTTCTTCAAGAAAGGATTTTTGCTCATAAAGTGAGATTACATCATTATTACTGTTGCTATTTTTTCTATCCGAGATCTTCTTAAAGAGCTCTTTAAATGCGGAATTAATTTTAATTTGAGTACCTGCCATCTCTTCATCTCTTCATTAAGCTGTTTAATAAAGAGACCATCCTTTTTACCCTTTTGTTCAAAATAAATGTTAATGGGGGGAGTTACACACCACAACTAACTGGTGAACGGTAATGCAGCAAATATGCAGCCAAAGTTTCTTGAGCTTGAGTGATTGAAATGGATAAGGCAAAATATTATCATGCTCTAATCAATAAAGAGCAGATACCAATATGTCAAATCTTAAACATCCGACAATACATTTAAGCACAGCATTACAATCTGTCGCCTCCCCATTTTTATCAACATTAGGGTGTAATTATTTTCAATATCTCAAAGTGTTTCGTGATGGCAGCTTTTCCTTCGTTACAACCCAACCCAAGTGGGCAGAATTTACTTTAGATCTTTTACAAAAGACTAATAAACCTGCTGTTTACTCTCATATCGATGCTCATACTTTAGACAAAAACAAATTTACCTTTTTATGGGATCCTAACTTACCGGAAGAACCTGTTCGGCTAGCGCGTGAGTTTGATATCGCTAATGGTTTTACTTTAGTAGAACGTCATGAAGATTACTATTACATGTTTGCATTTGCTGCCCCCCGTTCACATTCACGAGCAATCGATACTTATTTTAACTCACTCAATGAAATGCATGAATTTATTCAAAAGTTCAAATATCATCAACGTAAATTAATTAACGAAATTGATAAGCATTGCTTTAATGTTCCTAAAGCTCGTCAAGATAGTAACTTAGAACAAATGCTTTTACCCTCAAGGAATCAATCGTCACACCATCTCACCCCCCAAGAACTCGTCTGCATTCAAGGGTTGGCAAAAGGTCAATCATATAAAGATATTGCCAAAGCTCTCAACATTTCACATCGCACGGTGGAAACCTATTTAAACAGAGTGCGCCAGCGTTTTAATCTCCACCATAAAAAAGAACTCATTGCTTTATTATCTTCAGTGTAAGTATTTTTTACGGACAGTTAACCTTAGTAAAAAGCACTACTATTAGCTTTTTACCGAGGTAACGATGAGACTTACAACAAACGACTCAATCAAACGGTTGATTTTTAACAATTTTTACAGTTTCTTTTCATCTACTTGCGGTATACAAAAATACCAAGGATGTAGCTATAGTGCACCTGAGGCAGATTTTGCGCTTTTTAATTCAGTCTTTGAAACCAATGTTAAACAAGAAAATTTGCTTTCTGTTATCAATAATATGAAGAAAATATATCAACATAAAAAGCAATTTTGTTGGTGGATGACTGATTTTGTCAAACCAAAAGAAATTCAAGAGGCTTTAAAGCATGAAGGTTTTACGATAGGGAACCCCTTCTCCGGCATGTTTTACAATCTAACGAAACCACTTACCTTTACCGAAGAATTATCCTCTATCCATATTCAAACCGTCACCAACAAAGAAGAATTAGACACCTGGATAAAACCTTTGCAAGTGGCTTTTGAGATAGATGATCGTTCAACCGCATTTTGTGCCAATGCATTAAAGTCATTATTTGATGATGTTCGATTTAAACATTATTTTGTTGAAGTTAAAGAAAAGGTTGTTGGCGTTGGTTCACTGTTTACAGAAAATGGTGTAAGTGGTTTTTACAATCTTGGCGTTTTGCCTGAATACAGACATCAAAAAATTGCAACCGCTTTGAAATATTTTCGCTTAAAAGAAAGTCAGCGATTAGGAGCTACCGTTGCTATTTTGCAATCCTCAAGTATGGGCAAGGCGCTTGATCAAAAAATTGGATTTAATAGCGTATTTGATTTTGTGCCTTATTTTTCCCCAACTGCAAGATAAAGTAAAAGTTCTGAAAACACCAGGAATTCTGCAGACACCCATTAAAGATTTAGATTTGTGATGGGTGTCCTCAATCAGCTACTACCCAATAAACTAGAATTTTTTGTCGTGATTATAACTGAGCATCAATTCACATAATGAATGTCAAAAACTTGCAGATAATGAGATAAATCTGAAAACTTAAATTTGATAATATGAATCTTCAATATCCTATCTTCTTATGGGCGTAAATATCATTTCAATCTATCATGTTAGGCAAATGGATTGAAATGTGGGGCATTTTCTTATAATATAGATTCGTCATCAATGATGGGTCTTCTCGACAAGGATAATTCGAGAACTGGTCTTCCTCCTAGTTTTAATGCATAAACAGGCCCATCTAGCAGCATTAATTGAAATTATAAATATGAGGAGATCACAATATGAAAGAAGGTATTAATATCGAACAAATTACGACGCCTTCAGTAACGCTTGAAACAACGGATATTATCAAAAAGAGAGCAGATGCTATTAAAAAAGGAGAGATTGCAGGAGCTCAACAGGCTTATAGAGGTAGACCTATAAGTAAGACGTTAGAAAAAAAAGCTATAGAAAATTTTGGTATATTTGCTAAAGACTATTGCCAAGCATATGAAGCTAAATATAAAGGTAATAAGAAAGAAACTCCTGCTCCTGAAGCTGTTGAAAAAATATACCGAATAGCGAAACATCTTGCGAGAAGACGTTTTGAAAATAGGAAAAAAAGTATTCCAAATCTCGAAAAAATATCAAAGTATGCTGAAAAATATGGTGAACATAAAGTATTTTTTACTCTTTGCTTAGCTAATCATTTCAATACTTTATTAGTAAAAAAAGGTGAACAACCACTTGATTCATTAATCATGCCACCTTTAAAGCGTCATACTTCAAACACTGCATCACAGGTTATTACTAATGAACAAGGATTGCCTTTTGCCAATACGGATAATAAAACCGAATTAGCTAATGTATTACTCAATTCATTAGATATGTTAGCAGTCGGATTGCTCAGTGAGATGAAAAGTTTGAAAGTTCAATTTGGCTTTGTTCCGGACATGGTAATTGAAGTGCCAGCCATAGCTACAGTCGCATCTCCTGTTATTTTCAGTACTAGCACAAACCTAACTCCTGAATATACAACAGACCAGGCTAATGGTAATTCTCCTCGTAAGTCCAATTTATTGGATATATCTGCCGTTTGTTAATTAGCACCGTAATGCACCCTTTCGATTAGCATCTAATGCACCCACCAGATCATCACTTAATGCACCCACCCTATTAGCAGCTAATGCACCCAGGGGATCATCATCTAATGCACCCACCCCTAAGGTTCTGTTA
>JACPOY010000012.1 GCA_016191245.1 Gammaproteobacteria bacterium
TAATGGAGTCAACCCTTTTGCTTATTTAAAAGATGTGCTGTCAAGATTGCCAACCACTTTGAATAAAGACTTAAATCAATTGCTGCCTTATCACTGGAAACCGTTCATTTAACAACCTGTCGTTGGTCGGACGCTCACGTTTCAAATATTCAAAAAGAAAATATTTTCATATTATTTGAATTATTATAGTGAAAATACAATTATTGAACCCAAATATATGGCTTTAATTGAATGGTTATATTACGGACTTGAGAATCTTTCTTTTTATTTATATCCTTGCATGAACAGCATGTTAGACTCTGTAGTCAATACTATAAATCCGAAGCAATCCTCTTTATGGGAAAAATGTAAGCAAGCATTTACATCTACCCTTCTGTCAACATCAGGTATATATGACACTTCTATCAACATTATGTTTAATCTAGATCAGTTTTGCCAGATATTAAACACTTATACAAACGATTGTAGAATGGATAGGTTTCAGTTTTCAGAAATTCCCGCTGATATTCTCAACATAGAATCATCAAAAAATACAAATAATAAAATAACATTAGAAAGACTATTTTCGAAAAAAAATGTTTTAAATAAAATGATAGAGTATAAAATTCATCCTGTGAATCCCAATGTAGCAGACAAGGAACTCATTTCAAATTTGAACAATGTTTCAAATTGTATTTTTTTTGAACATTTATTTTTAGAAATTAAAGAGTGTGTCTTTATGATAGAAAACTTAACCTATAATATTGATTTGAGAAATATAAAGGATACTCTTTCAATAGTACATGATTATGTAGAGAATATTTCTGAAGTTTCTTTTTTTGCTTTAAACGAGTGTACGACATGGTTAAACCAATTGACCATGTCATCACTATCAAGTATTGAATGCTTGATTCCACTTATCCAAACTTATCTGAAAGTAATAAATGGATTTAGAATGACTGCTGGTATATCTATTCCTGATATAAGTGGTATTGAATGGGCAAAAGAACACCTTCATGTGCTACTGCTTCAAGCAAGTATTCGATCACTAGATACAATTACCTTAAAACGCCAACGCTTCTTATCTTGTTACTCTAAAAATAAATTGTTAACTTATAATTTAACACCGCATTTTCCAAACTATCAACATTTAGCTATTAAACACAATAGTGGATCTCAACAAAAGGCTTTAGGAACTGGATTTTATAGACAAACGTTGACAGACCATACCGTATTTATAAAACGTACTACAAAATTGAATTTTCTAGCAGATGACTTTGCTGAAATTTTAGCATCTTCACTTTCTTCTTATTTAGGAACCTCATCTTTTGCTAGATGTGAACCCGTGATGGGAACCACAAATGAAGTGTATATCGCATCGGATTGCAGTAGTGGGTTTTCACCTTTGATGCTTATGAAAAGTCGAATAACTACACGATTATTACCAACAGAAATTAACGAACTTTTTTCTCATTTAAGTGAAAATGATTTACATGAACTACGTAATATTATTTTAATGTGTACTTTATTAGCAGATCCAGATCCCAATCCTGGAAATATAGGAATGACAAATGATGAAGGCTTAAAGAAAATTGATCATGGTTGGGCATTTGATCAAATATGTAAACCTTATATTGCAACATGGCATGATACATTAAATCCATTACGATATCCTGGGCGTATTGCACCAACAAATGCGATTTGTGATTATAAGAAAATTTTCAAAAATTATGATTTCTCATTTATAAGAAATATTGCTCAGACCATTAATTCACCTGAATATCTTAGAGAATATTTCTTTACAAAACTGACCGAACTCTCGGAATTCTATCTCAACACCAAAGCTACTGGCTCACTTAAAGAAAATATTGAATTAAAAGATATTATTAAAACTCTCAGCCAGCGATTTGGGTTAGCATTTCGGCCTGAAATTGATCTTGCTTATATTGCTCACAAATTAAGCAATTCAATTTATCTACGTTGCCAGAATATATACTTGCTTTGTATTTTAGAAAATATAAAAGATGCTAATACAGAAAGACTACGTATTCTCACTGCTATGCTAAAAAATCATTTAGATTTTATAATTCAAATGAAAATCAAGGTTTTCAATTTGCGCTTAATTAGGAAATATTGCAAAATTACTAAGTCTATTATAAGAAATGATGATCTTCATAATCAACTTGACACTATCTGCGATATAATTCCAAAAGATCATCTGGACAGCAAACTAAGTGATGATGTTTTTGCTGAAAATACAAGCTCTTATAGCTTGGATGCAGGTCCAAGTGAAGACTATTCAGTAATCAGTGATGAGTGTTTAGCTACCTCTGTGAATGCTAGCAGTTCAGATCCTGATGCATCAGTGACAGATTTATTTGATGATTCTCCAAAGTCTATATACGTTATTAAAAGAAGCAAACAAGATGCAGAAAATGAATCCATTTCTTTGCCTGTCAAAAAGAAAATGCGAACAATGACGAGATAAGGATTTATATCCATATGCCAATTTTTTCAACACAAATTTGCCCTTACATTATCCTAACGTCTCATGCCATCCCCCTCCCAGTGCTTTTATCAGTCCTACTGCGAAGGTCATACGTTGATATTCAATGTCATTCGCGCCCTTTTCAGCTGTAAATGCTGTAATTTGTGCATTGAGCACATCTGCCAACCCAACGGTGCCTGCTTTATATTCATTCATAACTAACTGCAAAGCGTGGTGAGCTGTTTCCACAGCTTGATTTTGCTTTTTTAGTTCTTCATTCAAAATGCGCAATGCGACCAGATTATCTTCTACATCTTGAAAAGCACTTAACACGGTTTGGCGATATGTTGCCACGGTTTGATCATAGACAGCTCTTGCTGCCTCAACTTGAGCGCTACGTAGTCCGCCATCAAGTAAGGTGTCTGCGATTTGCGCCGCAATAGACCAATAGCGTGCGGGTTTCGTAAATAAATCTCTGAGAAGACTTGCTTCATACCCTCCAACCCCTGTTAGGGTTAATGTTGGAAAATAGGCGGCAATGGCAACCCCTATTTGTGCATTTGCCTGTGCTACCAATCTTTCTGCTTGTGCAATATCAGGACGTCGTTCTAAGAGCGTTGATGGCACATCTACAGGAATGAATGGTGGACTGTTCGATGTCAGATGTGGGCCTAGCGAAAAACAACCTGGAGGCTTACCAATTAATACCGCAATGGCATGTTCATATTGAGCGCGAAAAATCCCATTATCTAGTGCTTGCACTTGCGCTAACTCAAGTTGACTTTGGACTTGGAGCACCGCAGCTTTTGACGCTGTTCCAACATGATATTGATTTTTTGTTATCTTAAGTAATTTTTGATAATTCAATACAGTATTATCTAAAACTCTTTGATCTCCATCTAAGCCTCTTAATTCAAAATAAAATTGTGCTAAAGATGCCTGCATCGATAATTTGGTTAGGGCAAGTTGCGCAGCACTTGCTGTAGCGCCAGCTTCACTTGCTTCTACAGCACGTCGTACGCTTCCCCATATATCTGGTTCCCAGGTCGCATCTAAGGCAACATTAAAATTATTAGTCACTGGTTGACTTTTTATTCTATTGGTAGCGACTGTGGCTAACGTATTCCCTGCTTGGGTAGGCGTCGTGGCAGCATATTTTCGCACACAGCATTGGCGTTAAGGTAAGCGAAACAACCGTTGATATCAAAATAGTGACAGATAATGTAATAGCAAACTCTCTAAATAAACGTCCAACGACATCTTTCATAAATAGTTATTACTTCCCAAACAACTCCTAAAAAAGCTGATAAAATAGAAACTCTTTCTCCAGAAAGACCCGCCAGTGCCCCAGCTCGACTACAACATACCGAACAAGCAGCGCCAACCGATGTAAAACAAAGAAGTCAAAGTAGAGGATCTGGATTTTTCAATAGACTGAAGACTGCAACAGGAGAAGTAGTTAATCGAACAAAAGCGGATGCCGCTCCTATAGCAAGCCAAGAACAACCTGCACCAGAAAGAGTGTCCCAAACAAATACAACAGCTAATGATATTCCCTCAAGCCAACCCAGACGAATGATGACGGTAGGATTTAATCTTGCCAATGAAGCACTAGCAGAGCAAAGAAAACGAGAAACAGCCTCTCAAGAAAATACGACTCGATCTCTACCTTCAAGACCTCCACCAAAAGCACCTAGTAAATTCTAGAGGCTCAAACTTATAGTCCTTAGCTACATTCCTTCTTTCCTACCTTTACTATTAACGGCAATGGCCCAATGAATCCTGATGGATTTTCGCCATGCATCACCGTCACTTCTAAAGAGCATTTATTTGATTTTAAAATATAACCCTCTTTAGTTTCAGTCACCGATTTTATCCAATTCACTGAGCCTAATGTGTTATAGACTTCATGTGAATCCATTACTGCTTTAATGCGGCGCATGCTTTCGGCAGTGGGAGGCAAGGCTGCTTGAGCAATTTGTGTAGAAAATAAAACTAAGAAAGTCCCTATTCTTTTCATCATTATTCCTTATTTTATCCCCATCTTTTACTCAATTGATGAGGAATTTGAATTTGATCTAATATCCGAGCCACCACAAAATCAACAATATCCTCAATAGTTTGTGGCTTAAAATAAAACCCAGGGTTGGCAGGCATAATGGATACCCCCAGCCTTGCTAAATTTAACATATGTTCAAGATGTATAGCCGATAAAGGCATTTCACGCACGACTAAGACTAATTTTCCTTGTTCTTTTAACACCACATCGGCGGCACGCTCTAAAAGATTATTACTTGCCCCTAAAGCAATAGCAGATAAACAGCCTGCACTACAAGGACAAACGACCATGGTGTTAGGCGCATTTGATCCACTGGCTAAAGGAGAATACCAGTCATCTTTGCCATACACTTTTATCTGATTTGGTTTAGCGTTAAAACGCTCAGTTAAAAAAGCTTGAATTTTTTGCGGATTGCCAGGTAAGACAAAATCCGTTTCATCGTTAATGACCATGAGTCCAGCTGGGGAAATCACGATAGATAGATTCATATCTGCTTGCACTAGTTGCTCAAGTAAACGCAAGCCATAAGGTGCACCTGAGGCACCAGAAAATGCTAAAGTGATTTCCCGCTTTGAATTCATGCCACCATCTCAGTTTGCGCAAGGGCTTGTAATAATCTTTGATGAATATTATCAAAGCCACCGTTACTCATAATAAGGATATGATCGTTTGGTTGCACCATCTGTAATACAGCATCAATAATATGTTGTGTATCTTGAGCTACCATGAGGTTATCCCCCAACTCGGCTAAAGTTTGCTTGATATTCCAGCTCACTTTTGGGGATTGATACACCAATACCTTATCGGCTTTCGCTAAAGATTTTGCCATTTCATGTTGATGCGTTCCCATGCACATGGTGTTAGAACGAATATCAACAATCGCGATTAAACGCTTTTGACCAATTTTAGCTCGCAAACCTGCAATGGTTGTTTCAATCGCAGTAGGATGGTGCGCAAAATCATCATACACTGTCACATTATTAACTTGACCTTTGACTTCCATGCGACGTTTCACGGATTGAAATCCAGCTAATGCTTCTATCGCAACCCCTGGTCGAATCCCTGCATGATGAGTTGCTGCAATGGCTGCAAGTGCATTGCTGACATTATGCTCACCGATAAGCTGCCATTTTACTTGACCTTGATTTTTCCCTTGATAATGTACATCAAAGGATGAGCCGTCGCTTGCATGTAAAACAGCTTGCCATTCCCCATTGTTACCAAAGAAAATGACATCACTCCAAGCTCCCATTTTCAAAACATCTTGTAATTCCTTATCGTTTTTTGGCACGATAAGTGCGCCCTTTCCAGGAACCGTACGAACTAAGTGATGGAATTGCTTTTTAATTTCATCGAGGTTATTGAAAATATCAGCGTGATCAAATTCAAGATTATTAAGCACACAGGTCTTGGGATGATAATGCACAAATTTTGAACGTTTATCGAAAAAAGCACTATCATATTCATCTGCTTCGACAACAAAATAAGGATCTTGTCCCCATTTTGCAGATAGCCCAAAATTAGCAGGGATCCCACCGACTAAAAATCCTGGATTAAATCCTGCAAATTCTAAAATCCATGCAATCATACCCGTTGTCGTAGTTTTACCATGTGTCCCTGCAACAGCTATCACCCATCTTTCATTGAGTATATTTTCTGCTAACCATTGTGGGCCTGATTGATATTTTATGCCTTCGTTCAATACATATTCAACGGCTTCTACCCCACGCTTAAGCGCATTACCAATCACAACGACATCAGGATAAGGTTGCAGATGTTTACTTTGATACCCTTCTTGCAATTCAATACCTAATTTTTCTAACTGTGTACTCATAGGCGGGTAAACATTTTCATCTTGCCCCGTCACTTTAAAACCTTTCTCAGCGGCTAAGCTTGCAATGCCACCCATAAAAGTGCCACAAATCCCTAAAATATGAATATGCATTTTATCCTCCCTGAGACTGCTGTAATGTTTGTGGTAAATAAGCGCCCAAAATAAATTGAATGGGCAATGAGGATATGACTAATATCCCAAACGTTAATAAAATTGCACTGGCGAGTTTAACGTCAAATGATTTTCGAACAATATAAGATTTGATTGCAATGTTCCAAGCAAAAAAACCAATCTCGATGACGGCCTGAACACTTTTTAGCGCTTGCACATCATTAGGTAAAATGAATAAGATTAATTGTAAAAAGCAGGTTAAAATTAATTCCGTTGCAAACCAAGCCATTAATACTTTATGCAGCCTGGATTGCAATTTTCGTCTTGCCAATAAAACATAAACTAAACCAATTAAAACAATCAACGATAAAAGAGTGGCCATCACAATTTCTTGTGTTGATGCTCCTTTTAATTTGTGCAAGGTAAAAATATTTAACCCAATCTCTATGCCTATCAATGTACCCAACAGCATGTTTGAAAACGGCAAATCAGCGGGACTTGCACGTAATAGGCAAAGGTTGAATAAACTACGCAAAACTTGATAAAAAATGTTGATCATATTCTCATCTATTATTAGTAAAATAACTAATTGGTACTAGCAATTATCAGCCAAAAATTGTACCCTGCTAGCGCTTTATTGCTTGTTAAGGTAAAAAAATATGGCTCCCAAAAATGCATTTTACGCTCAATCTGGCGGCGTTACCGCCGTTATCAATGCTACTGCCTGCGGCGTGCTGGAAACAGCTCGTTTACATACCGACAAAATCGGTAAAGTCTTCGCAGGGAAGAATGGCATTATCGGTGCACTCAAAGAAGAACTTATCGATACTTCTCTCTTGTCTTCCTCGCTCGTAGGGCAATTACGCCATACGCCTGCAGGTGCATTTGGATCATGTCGCTATAAACTCAAAGGCCTAAAAGAAAACCGTGAAGAATACGAGCGTTTAATTGCCGTTTTTGAAGCCCATAACATAGGCTATTTTTTCTATAACGGCGGCGGCGATTCTCAGGATACAGCGAACAAAGTGTCCCAAATAAGCCAGGAAATGGGGTATCCTATCACGTGCATAGGGATCCCCAAAACAGTAGATAATGATCTTCCATTTACCGATTGCTGCCCCGGATTTGGTTCGGTAGCTAAATATGTTGCCATCTCCACTTTAGAAGCGAGTTTAGATGTAGCTTCCATGGCGGCAAGCTCTACCAAAGTATTTATCCTAGAAGTCATGGGACGCCATGCTGGCTGGATAGCAGCAGCGGGTGCGCTAGCACAACCTGTGGCAAGTGGCGCTCCCCATATCATTTTGTTCCCTGAAATTCCTTTTCAACAAGCGGATTTCTTGCAAAAAGTGCAAACCATCGTCAAATCTAAAGGCTATTGTGTGATTGTGGTATCTGAAGGTACGCAACATCCAGATGGGAAATTTTTAGCAGAATCTGGTTTAAGAGATGCCTTTGGACATGCACAATTAGGCGGCGTAGCCCCTTACTTGGCGCAAATGATTAAATCAGAATTGGGATTAAAAAATCATTGGGCTGTGGCAGATTATTTACAACGTGCTGCACGCCACATTGCATCCCAAACTGATGTTGATCAAGCATACGCTTTGGGCAAAAGCGCAGTTGAATTTGCTATTGCCGGTAAAAATGCCGTTATGCCTATTGTGGTGCGTGACAGTGACAGTCCTTATCGTTGGCATATTGACGAAGTTTCACTTTCAAAAGTTGCTAACGTTGAAAAAACTGTACCACGTGAATTTATCACCGAAGATGGTTATGGTATTACGGACGCTTGCAGGAAATATTTATTACCCTTGATTGCAGGCGAAGCTTATCCTCCTTATGAAAATGGTTTACCACAGTATGTGAAAATGCCATTGGATACGGTTGAGAAGAAGTTGAAAGAGGCGTTTGCAGTTTAGAAACTCCTCTCACGTTAAGAGGGCCGGCACGGCACCGGCCCTACTCTTGTTCAGCAAATAAACGAATTCTCATGTCTAAATCAAAAAATTTCGCAAGATACGGTAGGGGCTGGTCACTGTACAGGCCCGTCTTGAGCAAAAATACCCCATTTGATAATACATAACAATTTGAGTTCGGAGGATTTTATCTGGGATCCCGTTGATATCCCCACAAAAATACTTCTTTGTTTGCTTTGACCTCATACCAACTATTCTTACTTTAGAAATACATCAAACATATAATGGAGAGATAACCACTTGTCGTAGAGGGCCGTCGTTATGGCAGGACAAAGACCGGAACCTAAGCATTTCGATAAACGTGCATCTGAAGTTCAAAAGCGATTAAAAGATAACAAAGGCTTATTTAGAATATTTAAAGATCTTATTGATCGAAAAGATTTAAAACAATCTAACTTTTCTATTGAATACAACAAAGAAAAAAAATGTTTTGAGGCCATTGGTAAAACAAGATTGGGTCTTCAAAGTCGAACGGTCATCTCTGAAGAGATCATGAATAATCTTGGGAATGCGTCAAAAGTTTATGTACCACCGAAGATACAAACTAACGACGGGACAGCACCACTTCCAGTACTATCAACACCATCCATTTCTCCCCTACCTCTAACAACACCACAAACAAAACCTAGCGCTAATACAGGGAGAATAGGAAAAATTGGTGACGTGAATTACAGTTCACTCCCCCCTGCTCCAGAGGAAAACCCACCTTTGCCATCGCATATGGGTGTTATCGATGAAGAATTTCTAAAACAAACTGAAGCAGCATCTTCACAATATCAATCAGTTAAACCACCAGTTCAATACGATGCTACATTTCCGCAAGTTCCAGTTAATAATCCACCTGGATCAAAAGTAGCACCAGATAGAAGTCAGTATCAACCTTTTCAACCTAAACCTGATAGAACTCAATACCAACCATTCAAAGCAACAACCTCTACAGAGCAACCTTATAGTGAGCTGCCTTTAGCACCTCAAGATGACTTTAAAGAAGAAGACTTTCCTGAAGTTCCAACAGACTTATCAACCGCCGCATCAGTGGCACAAGCTCAACCTGAATTATCTCAAGGAACCACCCCCTATCATCAGCTTCCAGATGATAGATATGGAAAATATCAGGATAAAGAAACAACTCAGAATCCGCCTACTCAAACACCGACCGCTAGGACTCAAGAAAATCATCGCGCAGATCTCGTCCTACCCTCTCATCGATTACAAACAACAGGAACAAAACAGCCAACATTTAAAGAATTAAGAGAAGCGGCCGAAAAAAAAGCTGACTCAAATAACAATCCTAATGGGCCTCCACCTACTATACCACCAAGAAAAAAATAACAGGGTAAATTAAAGCATCGCCTGCATCACAAATCGGTATATGTTATAGCAACCCAAAACGGTAGCTACAGTCCATGTACCAACAATACCAGCATAGCGACCAAATGAACGACCAACAGATTTTCTTAAACCTTGGATATGAAGGATTCTAGAAAGAACTAAAACAATACCTAAACCATGTAAAACCCAAGGGGATAATTGTAAACTTTCTGCACAAGCAAATAAAATAAGAACAATGGGTACCCATTCTGTGGCATTACCATGAATACGAATAGCTTGAGTCAGTTCATGATGACCACCATCTAATACGCCCACACGATATTTTCGACGTAAACGCACCACACGATATCCTAATCCAATCATGACAAATGCAAGAAGTGATGCATATAGTCCTGTAATAGCTAATGTCATGTTATCCCTTATGTTGTAAAGTTAAACTCTATCTGGGCCCCATCGTTAAATTGAGCACGATAGGTTCCCGGTTTTGCTGAGATGATATCTCCCAGGGCACCGGTGATTAATAAATTATCTTTTTCAATTATCCAGCCATGCGCGATGACCTGATTCACCAACCAACGTAATGCTTCCCATTGATCGCCCATCGCATCCTCGCCCTGCCCTTGATTCACAATGACACCATCGTGTAACAAACTCACTGTAAGAGAATTAATATCCTCATTGTACAAGTCGATCCCTTGATGAATGATATAGCCTGTTGAGCCTGTATTACCTGCAATGAGTTCGGGCGCTGTGAATGAACGCATTGCAAATCCTACATCTGGCAATTCAATAACCGGCACAACTTTTCCAATATAAGATTTTAACTCGGTAACAGAATTCACTGTTTGCTTAATCGGCTTTTTGGTAATAAATCCAATTTCGGTTTCAACCATTAAATGATGATATTTTTTCAAAGAAATATTGGGCATACTTGAAAAATTACCGCTTTTTAAAAGCACACCAAAGATGGGACGATTGATCCCAAAACTGGCTTGTGACTCACTATTTGTTAGACCCGCCTTAAAACCTGCAACAGCATCTTTAGTAAGTCGCAGTTTTACGTATGCAGCTTGGATTTCATAAGCACTGGACATATCAATTGATGATTCACGACTCAGATTCGGTATGGGTTCATTATTTTCATAAGCCTGGAACAGCTTTAGGGATAGTGCATTAATCTGTGCCATCGCAGGAACCCACGTCAGTACACAAGAAATTAACACAAATGCTTTAAAAAACAATAAGTTATACAATTTTCCCCCTTACCTCATCGAAAAACACCCAATGAAGCGAAAGATAGGTTACTACAAATACCCTAAAAAATGCGATTGAACTTTGTCTTTACGCTTTCAGTCATAAGAAATAGAAACATTATGCACTGCAACATATCTGCAAGCGTAAATTGTTTCTATTTTAGTGTATTTGCACAAGACAAGGGAGATTTATTCTCATGCCTAAAACTTCACAAGACCGGCACCTTAATCGCCTACCTCAAAAATCTTTCAAAGTAGCACCGGGTGATGTTGTGGGTGGCATGATTTATATCATGGATAAGCCATTAGGGGTTGAAGAAGGCATGATTGGGATGAGTATTGATAGTCAGCCCTATCGTGATTACATCCAATCGATGATTGAATTATTTCAACACAGACAAACACTAGAGATCAAAGCGGATATAGGCAATCCAGCATTAGAAAAAAGATATAATGAATTAGTAAAATTAGATTCTTTTACCGCTCTATCAGAGGCTGAACAAAATATTTTAATTGATTTATTGATACATGATCCAAAAATTGATGAATATATTAAAAATATTACTGATTCAGATACGAAAGCTGCCGTCCAAGAATTTGCAGATAAATATATCAATAAAGCTGTCAGGAATGTTCCGCATCGCGAAATTCGCCATGGCTATCTTGAAGGTGTTGGAAAATTATTTTCAGGTGAAACACTACATGAATATAGGGGGGGAGAAACTGATTATATCAACCAAGGTTTAGGTGGACTCATCCTTGACGCTTATCAAGACCATTGCGGCGTAAAGAAAAATGAACATTTTGCAAGCAAGATTCAAAAAATAATTTATAACGGCAAAAAAGAACCACCTGAAGGACGAAATGATGTTTACATGGTAAAGCAAGATGGAGAATTACGCTCAGGAAATAGAACAGGACCTGGTTTTAGAAAAAGACTCAAAACGACGCAAGGAAAATCATGGATTGCACCTTTATTAAATCCTCTTATCGTCGGTGCAACATTAGGCATATCCGCAGGCATTGCTTATGGAATTTTGAGAGCAACAAGTCGAAAAAGCTCAACCGTTTCTTCCAATAGTGACGCCATTGTCGAAACCATTGCCACCAATGTGGCGAAAACCAAAGGCATGCAAGCGCAATCCATTGAAACCATCGAAGGCACCTATGAAAATGGATCACCTAAACTTGCAACCGTTGTCAAATGGTCACCAGGTTGTCGAGATTTGTCAGGCAGACTCCAAGGTAGCAAGGATTTTGACGATGTGATTACAGTACAAAGCAATAATGGAGAAGAAGTTAGAGTTGATAGTCAACATAATTTGCTTGTCAAAAGAAAGGACAAAGTCACAAAAGAAGATATTTATGAACACGTGTCAAAAGAAGGAACCACTCGCACCCCTATTTCCAAAAAAGAATTTGAGGCCGGTCAAGCCGTAGCTGAAGATCGCATTGCCGGTTTAGGTGAATCTTTAATTGCTATGTTAAGTTCTGGCGACCGAGATGGCATGGGGAAAAAAGGTCAAAATAAAGCGATTACTCCACTTGACCCTCCTGTGGACAATAAAATCTTTCAATTTTATGGCATTGACTATGGTAAGGCTTATGTCGCCGATAATCCCGTGATTAAATCTTTATCCGATGATTTTAGTTTTCAAAATCTTAAAGGGGCAGATGCTAAACTTACTAACTACTCTGCCATGTATGACAATCCATTGCGCGAAAAAATGAAAGGGATTTACCTCTTAGCTGCACTTCGCGGCAAATTGGATGATGCGGCCAAAGAAGCCATTATCCAAGATTATGCACAAGGTAACGATAGTGATAAAAAGTTTGCAGAGAAATTAGCAACATATCCAGGCACACCACCTGATGGCGTTGGCAAAGATGGTGATTTAAGACTTATCAAATTAGAGGAAGCAAAATTTCGACAATTAGCAAAGAATGAAGAAGATAAAATTAAAAGAGACGAATTTCTTGCGCATGCTGATAAGCTCAATGGCATTTTTAACATTGCTAAAGAGACAGATAAGATTATATTAGATACATTTGAAAAACGAATGAATCTCACACCTTCGAAAATTGACGTTTTAGAAAATATGGAAAAACTCACTGCAACCAAAGCTAGTGTTTTATCCCCAGATGGTAAAGTTCAACTTAATCATATTCGTGTAGATAGAAAAGATATAAAAGATAGAATTGCCTGGCAGTTTGATAAAGACGATAATTTGGTTTCTTCTGACAAACTTAGCAATGAACAACGTGCTAATATTAAAAGCAACATCATCTCCTTTAAAAATACGTTAGTTCAGCAAGAAGCTGCATTAAGATCTAAAAATGACAAGAAAGAGGCCGATGAATTGAAATCTCTTATTTCAAAAATATCGGCAGTGAACTTAGATCTTAGCCCTATTAAAATAGCTTTAAATAAAGATGAACTTAAGCTCCTACATGCCCATCTCAATGAAGAGAATGTTGCGACTTCGCGACCTGAATTAACCGGTTTTCGCACCAAAGCGGTTCGTGAAGATTTTCATGATCGCCTACAAACATTAAATAAATATCCACCTGGCAAAGAAAGACTTGATAAAGACGAAGAAGTGAAGTTAAATTCGTTAGACGCTACTGAAAACGTGACTAACACTCCTCTAGAAGTTCTCCAAGCACGTCTAGATGACGTTCCAGATCTTGTACAAAGTGTCGTGCCACCAAATCCTCGCGTACGCGCTAATTCCATGCCACAGATATCAGTAGAAGCACCTAATCAAGCTAAACCGACGACGACCAAACGTGTCCGAGACGACGACACGGCAGAGCCACCTAAAAAACGTCCTACTGGCATAAGATTTAGCTCACCGCCTCTGGCTGTTCCGACACCCGTTACACAACCGATGGCTGTACAATCGCAATTTACGCTTGATAATTTAATTACGTATTTGAATAAAGCGCCTCATAAATTTCATCATATAGAGGAAGTTGTGCCCCCGGTGAAAACGGGTTCTTTCGAACAACATAGGGTACAAACCATCTATTTTAAAGATCCTGAAGATGCCAGCAAAACAGCCAAAGTGTATGCTCAAAAATCTCAAGATTCTAACCTCATTTATGCCACCGATATTGATATGGAGGACGCTAAATTTAAATACGCCGTTGAGCAAACTTGCCGCTTGGCTGTTTTTTCAGCAGAACCAAATGCTGAATTTACCATTTCTGAAGAATTACCAATTGAAAAACAGAAAGTGATAAGAGATGCTTTTGATAAGGCAATAAAAGAAGCAAGTACTATCACAAACAGCGTGCCACATCCTCCTTTTAACGATGATACAAAACCTACTGTGAAGGCAGAAGGAATAAGCTCAAAATTAACTCTCACGGGAGGGGGTGGATAACATCACAAGGCAGGTTCTTTGTTGCGAGCTTGTTTTTTTGTGTGTGCACCACACAAAATAGCTGCTATTGTCACTAGCGATCCTCCCACCCACAATGACATTTTGGGAACGGCAAGGCCTAGTAAGCTTAAAAATGTCAACGTTAGCACTGGGTTAAAATAAGCTAGCACATTTAAGAGTGCAAAATTTCCACGCTTAATAGCAAAATCCCAACAAAAATAAGATGCACTTAATGTAACACCGCCTTTGAGGATTAATAGGAACCATTCTATTGGATGGGGCATGACAAAATTTTCAAATAATAGATGGTAAAAAAGAGCAAACGCTCCTCCTACACCAAGATACATACCCATCATTTCTGAGCTAACGTTGACATTTTTTCGCGTCATGATGATATAGGTTGACCATAGCAGACTGCTCCCTACTGCCAACAAATAGCCAGGTGAATACTCCCAACGATATCCATCAATACCTTTGCCATCTGTTAAAACCAACCACACGCCAAGAAACCCAACAACAGCACCAATAAGTGAAATCCATTTTCTACGTTGATGCAACATCCACCCCCCCATCGCAATAACCATGATGGGCCATATTGCTGAAATCACTGTAATTTGGCTGGCAGGTGCTAAACGTAATCCCCACACGAGTGCCCAATGCGCCCCACAAATACCAACAGAACCTATTATCCACACCCAAAATGGCTGTTTTACTTTATGCCATTCGTGTCTCGCACAAAGAATAAAAGCATATAACAGAAAACTTAAGATCCATGCACAGCCAAGAACCTGAAAAATAGGAAGACGCGCTAAATAGATGTTAACGATGGTATCAACTGACCATAAAATAATGGCGACGCAGCCAATAGCTGTTGCTCGGGCTTGGGTTATCATCTTGGATTAAAAACCAGTACTTATTTCGATTTTATATATAATAAGTATGGTATATCAGATTAGATTTGAGTGTCTTTACAGCGACAATTTATCTTCTCTTGTAAAGCTGAGGAATCGACACATAATTTGAAGAAAATTTCTTAAAAATTATAATGTTAGTTTGAACTAGATTTAGCTTGCGAAGCTCTTACCCCTTCTCCCCTTGCGGGAGAAGGCGGGGATGAGGGGTGGAAAAAAAGAGGGGATAAGAAAAACCTTTTAAATTATGTGTCGATTCCTCAGCTTTACAAGGAGAGATAGCATAGGTTGCAACGCAACCTTTCAGCGTTATTCTGATTCTGAAGTAGTTGTTGTAGGAGCAACTTCTTCAGTTGCAGGCGCAGCATCATTTTCCACTTCTTTCATGCTCAAACGAATTCTGCCTTGTCTGTCAATTTCAAGCACTTTCACAGGAACAATTTGACCCACTTGTAGTACTTGGTTGATATCAGAAATACGTTGATTTGAAATTTGTGAAATATGCACTAAACCATCTTTACCTGGCAATATGGTAACAAAGGCGCCAAAATCGACAATTCTTGCTACTTTACCATCGTAAATTCTGTTCACTTCAACATCTTCAGTTAGTGCTTCGATACGTTTTTTCACTGCTTCGCCAGAATACTTATCGTTAGCAACGATATTAATCGTGCCATCATCGTTGACTTCAATGCTGGTACCGGTATCTTCTGTTAAACCACGAATGGTGGCACCACCTTTACCGATAACATCACGAATTTTATCTGGATTTACTTTAAAGGTATAAACACGGGGGGCAAAATCAGACATTTCAGTACGAGGTCCTGAAATGGCTTGATTCATAATATTTAATATATGAAGCCGCCCAGTACGTGCTTGTGCTAAAGCAACTTCCATAATTTCGCGGGTAATACCATCAATTTTGATATCCATTTGCAGTGCGGTCACGCCATTGGTGGTACCTGCTACTTTAAAATCCATATCCCCTAAATGATCTTCATCACCGATGATATCGGAAAGAATAGCAAATTTGTCTTCTTCTTTAATTAACCCCATCGCAATACCTGCAACATGAGCTTTTAAAGGAACACCTGCATCCATCAACGCTAAACTTGTTCCGCAAACACTTGCCATTGAACTTGAACCATTGGATTCTGTGATTTCAGACACAACACGCATCACATAAGGAAACTTGTTGGATTCTGGAAGTGCTGCTTGCATTGCACGACGTGCTAATCGGCCATGCCCAATTTCTCGACGTTTAGGGCTACCCATCATACCAACTTCACCAACACAATAAGGAGGGAAGTTATAATGCAACATAAAGGGATCTTTCTTCTCGCCTGTTGCATTATCGATCACTTGTGCATCACGCCCTGTTCCCAAAGTTGCCACAACAATCGCTTGGGTTTCACCGCGAGTAAATAATGCAGAACCATGGGTACGTGGTAATACGCTGGTTTGAACAGTGATAGGACGAATAGTTTCAGTATCTCTACCATCAATTCGGCGTTCGCCATTCAAGATCCGACCACGAACAATTTTTTCTTCCAATTCACTCATTGCATTCAAAACTTGGCTTTCTCTAAAACCTGATTCTTCAGTAACCAGTTTTTCAATCATATCTTTGCGAATAGCTTTGAGAGTATCTTGGCGTAACGCTTTATCTTTAATGAGATAAGCATCTTCAACGCCCGTTCCAATCAATTCTTTCACTTTGTTATGAAGATCGTCATGAGATAGTGCTGGTGTCCAATCCCAGGTAGGTTTGCCAGCGTCTTGAGCTAATGCTTGAATGGCTTTGATGACGATTTGCATCTTAGCATGACCAAACATCACCGCTTCTAACATCACTTGTTCTGATAATTGATTCGCTTCTGATTCCACCATCAACACAGAGGTTGAGGTACCAGCAACAACGAGATCTAATTCGGATTGACGCATCTCAGTTGCTGTTGGGTTAAGAACGAATTCTCCGTTGATATAACCCACTCTCGCGCCACCAATAGGGCCGCCAAATGGGATCCCTGAAATAGCAAGTGCTGCTGAAGCACCAATCATTGCAGGGATATCAGGATTCACTTCAGGATTGATGGACATCACTGTCGCAACAATCTGAACTTCGTTCATAAAACCGACAGGGAACAACGGACGCAATGGTCTGTCGATTAAACGTGAAATTAAGGTTTCACCTTCTGAAGGTCGACCTTCACGTTTAAAGAATCCTCCAGGAATACGACCAGCAGCATACATCCGCTCCTGATAGTTTACTGTTAAAGGGAAAAAGTCTTTGCTTTGCTTTTCGTCTTTTATCCCAACGACAGTGACAAGCACTACTGTGCCGTCCATATTTACCATCACTGCGCCAGTTGCTTGACGAGCCACGACGCCTGTTTCCAGGCTAACCGTATGATTTCCATATTGAAAAGATTTTACACAGGTACTCACTATCAATTTCCTTGGGGTGCTACGCAAACTTGTCGTTTTGCGTTAATTAATATTATTAACGACGCAGTTCTAAGCGTTCAATTAAACTCTTATAAACTTCTTGTTTGGTTCTCTTTAAGTAATCAAGTAGCTTACGACGACGAGCGACCAAATTCATCAAACCTTGACGTGAATGCACATCTTTACGATGCGTCTTTAAATGTTCGGTGAGATGATTGATACGGGTTGTCAACAAAGCCACCTGGACTTCAGGAGATCCGGTGTCGCCAGCAAAGCGTTGATATTTTTCAACTACTTGGGCCCTAGCTTCTACGTTAAGAGACATATTACGCTCCTCGCTCTTCTTTTTAGTTACTTGACATACATTGATCGGTATATTGACCGATATCACGGAGTACGTATTCTACCACAGCATATCAACTTCCTACACACACACGGCGTCTTTTTGCTGTAATAATCGACGTGGCGCGACACGCCCGTCCTCTAAAACTTCTCCTACGCCGATAAATTCACCACTCAAAGTAAGTAGTGCTGCCCAACCCGGCTTTGATTGTTCTTGAAAAGGGATGATTTGACCTTTTTGCAGTAAACTTGCCGCCATATTGGTTACCTTTAAAGTTGGTAAAATGGCAGTCAATACCGTCTGCAAAGGCAATAACATGGATAAAAGAGAAGGTTGAGATAATCTGGTTAAATCATCAAAGTTGAACATTTCATGTTGATTAAACGGCCAAACCCATAAACGCCGTAATGCAATGACATGCGCACCACAGCCTAAAAATGATCCCATATCTTCTACTAAAGTACGTATATATGTACCTGTACTACACTCAATCGTGAGTGAGATGCACCCCTTTTGGGCATCAATTTCATCAATTTGTAAACCATATACCGTGATCTGACGGGATTGACGCTCAATTTCTTTGCCTTGACGTGCAAGTTTATAAAGCGGCTGTCCTTGAAATTTAATAGCAGAGTACATAGGTGGGATCTGCTGCAATTGACCTTGAAACCGTGACAACATTTGCGCCAAAAGTTCCTCTGTCAGAATAGGGATAGGCTCACGATTAACAACATCACCCTCACCATCACCTGTGGTGGTGGTGACCCCTAATTGCATTACCGTTTGATAACATTTTTTTTCTTCAAGGAGAAAACGAGAATACTTTGTGGCCTCACCAAAACATATTGGTAACATACCGCTGGCCAGTGGATCTAAACTGCCGGTATGACCTGCTTTTTGGGCATTGAATAAATGTTTTGCTTCTTGCAAAGCAGAATTTGATGAGATCCCAATGGGCTTATCAATGAGCAAAATGCCATCAACAATTTCTCTACATTTTTTTAACATAGATCACGTTTTTTCTGAGTCATCTTCTTCAGAAGATTTATCTTTAGCACGTGCATCGTCAATCAGTTTAGATAAGCGATTGGCTTTGATGGTGGTATCATCATAAACAAAAGAAAGGACTGGCATCACACGCATTTGAATACGTTTTGCTAACTGTGCGCGTAAAAAACCTGAAGCCTTGTTCAGTGTCTCTAATGCTTGTGCGGCATTCTCTTCCAACATGACGCTAACATATATCTTGGCATGAGATAGATCTTTTGAGACTTTCACCTGCGCAAGCGTAATTAAGCCGACGCGCGGATCTTTCATTTCTTGATGAATGATCTGCGCTAACTCTTTTTGAATAACATCAGCTATACGATCTGTACGATTAAAATCACGTGCCATGTTCTATATCACTTGTGGAGCGACTTCCACTTTCTCATAGGCTTCGATCATATCGCCTTCTTTAATGTCATTATAATTTTTCACGCCGATACCGCATTCCATGCCATGTCGTACTTCTTTAGCATCTTCTTTAAAGCGGCGTAAAGATTCTAAAACACCTTCATAAATAACAATATCATTGCGTAAAACTCGAATTGGAAGATTACGTTTGACCGTACCTTCTATCACCATACAACCGGCAATGGCACCAAATTTCGTAGAGCGGAATACATCGCGAACTTCTGCAAGCCCCACGATCTGCTCTCTAAATTTAGGTCCAACCATACCTGTGACGGCAGCTTTTACCGTATCAATCACATCGTAAATGATACTAAAATAATGGATATCAATGCCTTCTTGTTCTGCTAAACGACGCGCTGTGCTATCTGCACGAACATTAAAGCCGATAATGATACCTTTAGAAGCCATGGCCAAGTTAACGTCGGATTCATTTAAACCACCAACGCCACGACCAACAATTTTCACACTCACGTCACTATTAGAAATTTGTTCTAATACATCGGTAAGCGCTTCAACAGAACCTTGCACATCTGCTTTGAGGACAATATTCAATTGTCTTGTCTCGCCTTCTTGCATTCTGTCCATAAAGCCTTCTAATTTAGAGGCTTGCTGTCTGGCTAATTTCACATCGCGATATTTACCTTGTCTGAACAGAGCAATTTCACGTGCTTTCTTTTCATCAGAGACAACAGTCATCTCATCGCCAGCGGCAGGAGTGCCAGAAAGACCAAAGACTTCAACAGGAATGGAAGGGCCAGCTTCAGCTACTTGCGCACCTTTTTCGTCATTCATGGTGCGAACACGGCCATATTGCAGCCCAGTGATAATGATATCACCTTTTTTCAACGTGCCGTTTTGCACTAATATCGTTGCAACAGGACCACGCCCTTTGTCTAAGCGTGATTCAATGACTAAGCCTGTCGCAGGGCAATCTTTGATTGCCGATAGTTCCAGCACTTCTGATTGCAATAAAATAGCTTCTAATAATTCATCAACGCCCTGGCCTGTTTTCGCAGAAACAGGAGCCAATATGGTATCACCGCCCCATTCTTCTGGCACAACACCATGTTGAACAAGCTCATTCTTAATGCGATCAAGATCAATGCCATGTTTATCAATTTTATTGATAGCAACAACCAAGGGCACTTCAGCTGCTTTGGCATGCTGAATAGCTTCAATGGTTTGTGGTTTCACACCATCATCAGCAGCGACGACAAGAACAACAATGTCAGTACATTTCGCACCACGAGCACGCATCGCACTAAATGCAGCGTGACCTGGGGTGTCTAAAAAGGTAATCATGCCGCGATTTGTTTCAACATGATAGGCACCAATATGCTGGGTTATCCCGCCTGCTTCGCCTGCAGCTACTTTAGTGGTTCGGATATAATCTAAAAGAGAAGTCTTCCCGTGATCGACGTGACCCATAATGGTAACAATAGGAGCACGATGAAGCTTTTCACCTTCGTAAGTGATATTAATGGAATCTTCAACTGAATCTTGTTTGCGAAGAACAGCTTTATGACCCATTTCTTCCACGACTAAAGCTGCGGTATCTTGGTCAATCACTTGATTGATGGTAGCCATAGCTCCCATTTTCATCATGACCTTAATCACTTCAACAGCTTTGACAGACATTCTTTGCGCTAAATCACCGACACTAATCGTTTCGGGGATCACAACATCTTTAATCATAGGTGCGGTTGGCTTTTCAAAGGCGTGCTTTTTAATAGCCACTTCATCAGATTTTCTGGAACGTCTTCTTTTACGTTGTGATCTACCGTCTTCAGATTCAACTTCCTGAATATCTCTTATTTTTTTGCTACCTTTGGGCTGCTGCTTCAGTACTTTTTTAACCGGAGCGCCATCGCGTTCTCTCTTTTGAGCTACTTCTTTTTCAGTAGCTTTAACTTCTACTTTGCCCTTGCTGCGACCTTTTTCTTGCCTGTCTTCAACGACGACTGGTTTTTCTTCAGTAAATTCAACAGGAATAGGAGCTATAGGCGCTTCAACAACTTCAGCTGCCTCTTGCACTTTTTCTTTGTGTTCAACACTGGGTTCTTGCGGTGGTGTTGCAACTTCAACTGCTGCAATAGGAGCCATTTCTTCTGAAATTGGTTCTTCTTCGGCAACATCTACTTGATGAGGTTCACCTTTTCCTTCAGCTTCAAGTGGCAGTGTGCGTTTAATAAATTTACGGCGCTGCTTTGTCACCACTTTCACGGTTTTTTTGCTTGAAGATCCAGGAACCTTTACATTGATTTCACTGACCTTTTCACGAGTCACGGTGAATTGCGTTACACCAGAAGTGCTTAACGCCTCTTTTTCACCATGATCGCTTTTCAGCTTATCAAGAAGCTTTTGTTTTTGTTCATCTGTGACCAGATGTTTTAATCCCAATTTACATTCTACGCCTGCACCAATTAATTGCTGAAGCAGCAAATTTGGCGCGATCTTTAATATTTCAGCGTATTCTTCAACGGTAACCTCAGACATAGGGCTCCCCCGCTTCGCTGCATTAATTTTCAATAAACCAATGGGCGCGTGCTGCCATAATCAACTTGCCTGCCCTCTCTTGATTCATACCTTCGATGTCTAACAAATCGTCCACCGACTGCTCTGCTAAATCTTCTCTTGTCACTACACCTTTTTGTGCCAAGGTGTATGCCAAATGTTTATCCATGCCTTCTACCTCCAATAAATCTGAGGAAGGCGTATGTTCCCCTAAACGTTCTTCTTGCGCGATTGCTTTGGTTAAAAGACTGTCTTTAGCTCTCTCGCGCAGCGTTGAAAGCAATGCTTCATCCATTCCTTCAACTTCCATCAGTTCCTGAACAGGAACATAGGCAATTTCTTCAATGCTGGTAAATCCTGCTTCAACTAAACTTTCAGCAATTTCTTGTGACACTTGTAAATGATGTACAAACAATTGCGATAATTTTTCAAATTCTTCTTGATCGCGTGTTTGCGCTTGGTTTTGAGAAATCACATTAAGCTCCCAGCCTGTTAGCATACTTGCCAGGCGTATATTTTGACCATTACGACCGATTGCTGCAGAAAGTTGTTCATCAGCAACGATAACATCCATAGACTTAGCATCATCATCAATGATGATAGAAACTACTTCAGCTGGCGCAATTGAATTAATGACGTACTGTGCTGGATTATCATCCCACAGAACGATATCAACTCTTTCTCCGCCAAGTTCACCTGAAACAGCTTGAACTCTAGCACCACGCATTCCTACGCAAGCGCCAATTGGATCAATTCGATTATCTTTTGCTAATACTGCAATTTTTGCACGAGATCCTGGGTCACGTGCCGCCCCTTTTAACTCGATTAAACCATCACCGATTTCAGGCACTTCGATTTTAAACAATTCAATAAGCATTTCAGGACATGTACGGCTAATCACTAATTGAGGACCGCGTAATTCAGGACGCACATCTTGCAAATAAGCTCGTACTCTATCTCCGACTCGTACAATCTCACGTGGCAACATATCACTACGACGAAGCAATGCTTCTGCATTACCTCCCAACTCAATAATGACATTATCACGTGTCACTTTTTTCACAGTTCCTGCAACGAGTTCACCGATGCGTGCTCGATATTCATCTGCAATTTGATCACGTTTAGCAGCGCGCAATCTTTGCATGATAACTTGTTTAGCTATCTGTGCAGCAATACGACCAAATTCAATTGAAGGAACAAGTTCTGTTATCGTGTCGCCAATCTTAGCGTCTTTCTTCTTTTCTTTTGCCTCTGAGAGTGTCAATTCTGCATCAGGGTTTTGGATCCCGACGATTTCGCCGTCTTCATTGACTGCATTCTCATTGACAACATTCCAAACACGAAAAGTTTCATAATCGCCAGTATTACGATTAATGACGACTTTAAATTCCCAATTAGCTCCATATAGCTTTTTACTTGCCGATTCTAAAGCTGCCTCAAGCGCCTCAAATACTATTTCCTTCGAGACATTTTTCTCATTAGATACGGCATCTACTACCAAACGAATTTCTGTATTCATTTTATTGCCTCTTTCACTTGGAGCCCGTAATTTTAATATCCGGTACCACTTTTGCTTTATCAATATCTTCGTAAGCAAAAGTAAAATTCTGTCCATCTACATCAAGTTGTATTTCTTTTTCATTTGCATCAAGCAACATACCCTTGAAATTTTGCCTGTTACTGACAGCAAGACTTGTTTTCACAAATACTTTTTGCCCAATCTGCTGCTTAAAATGTGCAGCTGTAAACAAGGGTCTTTCTAACCCAGGAGATGATACTTCCAAGGTATAGTGGCCTTTTATAGGCTCTTCGACATCTAGTACAACACTGATTTGACGACTTAAATGCACAATATCATCTAAGTTAATACCGCCAGGTTTATCGATGTAAATCCTAACGACTGTATGCTTACCGCCACCTACACATTCCACGCCGACTAATTCAAAAGACGTATCAACTAATATAGGGCCAATAATACTCTGCCATTTCTCTTGTCGTCGCATAACTCTCTAAAACCAAACCGTCCAAAACAAACAAAAAAGTGGGCATTGGCCCACTTTTGTTAATTCACCGCCACCTAGAAAAAAACCCCTTACGGGGCCTTATAACATCTTTGGCTGGTAGCGGGGGCAGGATTTGAACCTACGACCTTCGGGTTATGAGCCCGACGAGCTGCCAGACTGCTCCACCCCGCGATAAGTCGACACATGATATGTTAAACATCCTAAAATCGCAAGTATTCATGCCCGCCGTGTGCCTAACAATTTGATTTAAATTGAAAAGTAGATTAGTTATTTAGTAGAATAATACTGTAAATTAGGAAGAAAAACTTACTATTTCTCAATTTTGGGTGGTTTGATAACATCATTATGTTAAAATTGTGATTTTCGTTTTGAGGCTAATCTATGCAAATTATTGAACTCACCCAGTTACAGCAAATCAGTGGTGGCGATGGCCATTTTAGAGTCGTAGTGAATTCCGATGTCTCTTCTGATTGTGCATCATTTGTTGCAAGCACCTTTGAAAAAGTACTGATAGAGCAAATTACAGAAGATGAATTCGATACCATTTTATTTGCTTCACATTTCAATACTTTCGAACTGGATACCGCTATGGCAGGGATAGATGTGATTTTTTGGAAATAAGTGGGTCCGCAAAGCGAACCCAAGTTATATAGCTTATTTAAAATCCACCAGAAAGCACTCGTTGGCAAATGACAAATAAAGGAGCTGGGAAAATACCCAACGCCAGGATGGCAAGGCCATTTACTGATAAAGCAATCCTCATATCTGCAGCCCCATGTACTGGGTAAGGCACTTCTGGCGCATCAAAATACATCATGCGCACAATCTTTAAATAATAATAAGCACCAATGATGGAAAAAATGACGACAACGGCAGCAAGCCACGTTAAGCCTGCATTCACCAGCGCACTTAATACAACAAACTTTGCATAAAACCCAACGGTAGGTGGAACGCCGGTGAGAGAGAAGGCTACCAGTAACATCAAAAATGCTAAAAATGGACTACGACTCGCCAGACCTTTCAAATCACTTAATTTTTCAGCCTCAAAACCTTGATGGCTTAATAATAAAAGTACACCGAATGCACAAGCGGCAACCAAAGCATAAACCACAACATAATACATCGCTGGCGCATAACCAACTTGAGGAGCGACTAGTAAGGCAAGAAATATAAAGCCAACATGGGCAATAGTTGAATAAGCTAAAAGACGTTTAATATTTGTTTGAATAACGGCTGCAATATTGCCTAAGGCTATTGATAAAAGAGCAATGACAATAAAGATTTGACTCCATTGCGTTGCAAATGAGGGCATCATATCGTGAAAAAGACGATATGCCATTCCAAATGCTGCTATTTTAGGTGTTGTCCCAATCAATAAAGTGATATTGGTGGGCGCACCCTGATAAATATCTGGGATCCACATATGAAAAGGCACTGCGCCAAATTTGAATGCCAGTCCAACAATAATAAATACCAAAGCAAACAACGCTACGCTTAAGGTTCCATTTTCAGCTGTCTGCACAAAAGCAGCGATTTCATTTAATGCAATACTGCCCGAGAGTCCATACAGCAACGAGATCCCATATAACAACATGCCTGACGCCAAGGCACCCATAATAAAATATTTAATACTAGCTTCCACCGCCATCGCAGAATCTTTTTGAAAAGCAACTAAAGCATATAAAGGTAAAGTCAGTAATTCCAAACCAAGATAAATCATCAACAAACTTTTAGCAGAAACTAAAAACATCATCCCTAGCGTGGAAAATAAAGCTAATACATGAAACTCTCCATACGCTATCTTGCGATCACGAATATAGCTTCTGGAATAAAGCAGGACAAAGATCATCAAGATCAAAATAAAAACTTTTAACACTTGAGCGAAGGGATCGGCGATAAATTGTTCTGAAAAAGCAGTCATTTTCAATGGCTGAGGAATGACGCATAAAATTGCCGTCACTACTAAAGCAGCTTGACTGAATAAGTAAGTAATGTAGCGGGTTTTGCTGGATACATACAGATCTATCACCAAACAAATACATGCCATTGATGCCAATACGATTTCAGGCAGAATGACTAATAAATCTTCCAATCTAAACCTCCAGGTCTCACTTATCCCCTCACCTTATGGGGAGGGTTTCCTCTCAATACCCTCTCCCGCTTGCGGGGGAGGGTATTGAGAGGAGGTTTTAATATTTTGGTTTACCGAT
The DNA here is from genome assembly GCA_016191245.1 of Gammaproteobacteria bacterium. Taxonomy (GTDB): domain Bacteria; phylum Pseudomonadota; class Gammaproteobacteria; order Berkiellales; family Berkiellaceae; genus Berkiella. The sequence continues at coordinate 26,330 of JACPOY010000012.1, forward strand.
ATGCTCAAGCAATCCGGCTACTGAACTTTGCGTCACATCAACTAATGGCTTAGGCCATACTCCAAATAAGAGCACAAGCACTGCAAGGGCTGTTAAAAAGCTTATTTCACGCGCCCCAACATCTTTGAGCTCGGCAACATGTTTATTAGCGATTTCGCCAAACACAACACGTTTTATCATCCATAGTGTATAAGATGCGCCAAGTATCAAGGTTAAACTTGCAAAAAAGGCATACCAAGGATTGGCTTGAAATGCACTCAATATCACTAAAAATTCACCGACAAAACCCGATGTTCCCGGTAAACCTGCATTAGCCAGTGCAAATAAAACAAAGAAACTTGCAAAAACAGGCATGGTATTTACAACACCACCATAGTCAGCTATTTCACGAGAATGAACTCTGTCATAGAGCACACCCACGCACAAAAAGAGTGCCCCTGAAATAAAGCCATGGGAAATCATTTGTACATAAGCGCCTTGCAAGCCCATTTGCGCCGCTTCAATAGAGTTAAAATTCACCAATGAAAAAGCAATGAAAATACCCAAAGTGACAAAACCCATATGAGCTATTGAAGAATAGGCAATCAGCTTTTTCATGTCTTTTTGAACAATTGCTACCAAGCCGATATAAACAACTGCCACTAAGGAAGCACCAATAATGATAAATTGCCATTCACGAGAGGCATCTGGAACAATCGGCAGAATAAAACGCAAGAAACCATAAGCTCCCATTTTAAGCAATATGGCTGCCAATACTACCGAGCCACCTGTTGGCGCTTCAACGTGGGCGTCAGGTAACCAAGTATGAACAGGTACCATCGGAATTTTAACGGCAAAAGCCAGCAAGAAAGCAATTAAAATCCACTTTTGTGCCGTGATAGATAAGGGCAAATGATGGAAAGAAGTAATGGCAAAAGTATCATCCACGCCGTTGGCTTTGGCCAACATATGTAAATAAATCAAGGCAACAAGTAAAAAGACTGAGCCCAAAAAGGTATATAAGAAAAATTTGATTGTGGCATAAATTCGATTTGGACCACCCCAGATACCAATGATCAAAAACATCGGCACCAACATGGCTTCCCAAAATATATAAAAAAGAATGGCATCCAGCGCCGCAAACACACCACACATTAAACCCTGCATGATAAGAAAGGCTGACATATAATGTGCCACTCGTTGCTCAATGACCAACCATGCAGAAACAATCACAATAGGTGTAAACAAACACGTGAGCACAATCAATGGCATTGCAAAGCCATCAACCCCCAATGAATAACGAATATCTAAAGCAGGGAACCAAGCATGCTCTTCAACAAATTGATATTGAGTGGCTTGTAAATCAAAGTGTTGCCATAACGGTATACAAATCAATAGACAGACTATTGATGTGATCAAGGCTATCACTTTTGCTCTTTGGGGTTTTTTATCCCCGCCTAACAAAAATATAAGGATTGCACCAATAATAGGCAACCAAACTAATGTGCTTAATAGAGGAAAAGGAAATTGCATTCTTCGTTCCTTTTGTTATCTATACATCAACCACAATAAGAGGAATATCAATCCTGTTATCATGGCAAAAGCATAATGGTAAACATAACCTGATTGTAGGTGGCGAACTACCTTTGAAAAATAACCAATACTGTGGGCTGTACCATTGACCATCACGCCATCAATGAGCGCTCTATCGCCAAGTCGCCAACATAACCACCCTAATCCTCTTGCGCCACCAGCAAATACCGCTTGATTAAAATCATCAAAACCATATTTGTTCACTAAGATGAAATAAATTGGTGCAAATAATTTACGAGTAAGGCGTGCTAAAACCGGCAATTGCACATAAAAGAGCCATGCAACTACAATCCCAGCCATTGCTAAGCCAAAAGGAAGAGATTGAAATCCATGCAATGCCATTTGTGTTGCCCCATGGTATTCATGCCCAAGAGTCGCCATCACATTATGTTCAGGTAAGACAAAAATGGCGTTGCCAAAAAAACCTGCAAACAAGGGTTTGGCAAACCAAGCACCTATGACAACAGAAGGAATGGCTAATAGAACAAGTGGCATCCACACGACGGCTGGTGTTTCATGCAAATGGGAACGCGTATGTTCGTCCATTCGTTCTTTAGTGTGAAACACTAAGAAGAACATTCTAAAAGAATATAGTGCTGTTACAAAAACACTTCCTAATACTATCCAATAAGCAATGTTAGCACCCGGAAGTTCACTTAAGTGGACGGCTTCAATAATGGTGTCTTTGGAATAAAACCCAGAGAAAAATGGAAACCCTATGAGGGCAAGAGAGCCAATTAACATTGTAATATAGGTGATAGGCATATATTTTCGTAAACCACCCATGTTACGAATATCTTGATCATGATGCATAGCGATGATGACTGAGCCTGCTCCTAAAAAGAGAAGCGCTTTAAAAAAGGCATGTGTCATCAAGTGAAAAATGCCGGCCGAATAAGCAGACACACCTAAGGCTGTGACCATGTAACCAAGTTGCGATAATGTGGAATAAGCCACCACGCGTTTAATATCGTTTTGAACTATCCCAATTAATCCCATTAGCAAACAAGTCGCAGATCCAATCATTAATACGAAACTTAAAGCTGTTTCAGAATATTCAAATAGCGGTGACATTCTGGCCACCATGAACACACCTGCTGTTACCATCGTTGCCGCATGGATAAGGGCAGAAATTGGGGTTGGGCCTTCCATGGAATCTGGCAGCCAAACATGTAGAGGCATTTGAGCTGATTTACCCATGGCACCGATAAATAGCAATATGCCCATCACGGTAAATACTGACCAAGGATTGTTCGCAAAAATTTCTATAGAAGGATTTGTAGCTGCAATTGCTGGTGCTTGTTTGAAAACTTCCGCATAGTCTAAGGAACCAAACACCGACAGCACTAAGGCGATACCCAATAAAAATCCTAAATCGCCCACACGATTGACTAAGAAGGCCTTTAAATTTGCAAAAATTGCTGATTCACGTTTAAACCAAAAACCAATCAGTAAATAAGAAACTACCCCTACGGCTTCCCAGCCAAAAAACAGTTGCAGAAAATTATTTGACATGACTAACATCAACATTGCAAAAGTAAACAATGAAATGTAACTGAAAAATCGCTGATAGCCGGGATCTTCGTGCATATAGCCGATGGTATAAATATGGACCATCCATGATACAAAAGTAACCACACACATCATTAATACCGAAAGGGGATCCAACATGAAACCCACATGGAATGTTAACGATTTGATGCTTGCCCAAGTATAGAGATTGAAGTCCATCAGCATCGGAATGCTATGATCCCAAAACATACGTTTTGCAATATCCATGGAGGCAAAAAAGCTAATCGCCACGCCAATAATGGTTATCCAATGCGCGCCACGTCGCCCGATAACTTTCCCAAATAGCCCTGCGGCAATGGATGCAAACAGAGGGGAAAGGACAATAATCAAACACTCAAGAGAGACACTAAGTTGCACAAATTACCCCTTTAACGAGTCTAACTCTTCAACATTAATCGTATTACGGCTACGAAATACGGCGACTAAAATGGCAAGCCCAATCGCCGCCTCTGCTGCTGCAACCGTCAAGATGAAAAATACAAACACTTCTCCCACCTGATTTTGTAAAAAGTGTGAGAAAGCAACAAAATTGGTATTTACTGCCAATAAAATTAATTCAATACACATTAATAAAATAATTACGTTTTTACGATTGATATAAATCCCAGCAACGCCAATACCAAATAACATGGCAGCCACAATCAAATATTCATATAAACCAATCATTGTTGGTCTCCCTTCTCTGATTGCATTTTTACGATTCTTAGTCTGCTTGCTTTGTTTGCTAATATTTGCATATTCGGCTTTTGCGTTTTGGTTTCTCTTGGCCCCCTGAAGGTAAGACCAATTGCTGCGATCATGGCTACCAACAAAATAATGCCTGCGATTTCAAAGGGAAGTAGATAATCTGTATACAATAAATTACCTAACGATTTCACATTGCTATAATCACTGGGTTTAGGTATCGGCATAGCGACTTCATCTAAGCCAAAATGACGCTGCCCAACTGCGATAAACATTAATCCTAACAATATCCCTGAGACAAGGAGTCCGATCGGCCAATGTTTCACAAAAGAATCAGTAATCTTTGGCGCCTCAATATCTAGCATCATGACCACAAACAAAAAGAGCACCATGACCGCGCCGACATACACCAGCACCAGTACAATGGCTAAAAATTCTGATTCCAGCAACATCCAAATACCGGCCATACAAAAAAATGTAAAGACCAAATACAACACTGAACGCACAGAGTTTTTGGATATCACAACCATGGAGCTTGAAAAAACAGCCAAGGCCGCCAAAGAGTAGAAAACGAGTTGTTGAATTGTCATTGACTTCCCTTACCGGTATGGCGCATCTTCTTCACGATATTGGGCAATACGAGCCTCATATTTATCACCAATTGCTAATAATTTTTGTTTATCTAAAATATTCTCACCACGTTCTAAAAAGGCATAATTCGACAAATCAGTTTCAACGATAGAGTCTACTGGGCATGATTCTTCACAAAAGCCGCAATAGATACATTTGAATAAATCAATTTCATAACGTGTTGTTCTTCTACTACCATCTTCACGCATAGTGGAATCAATGGTAATCGCGAGCGCAGGACAGACCGCTTCACACAATTTACAAGCAATACAACGCTCCTCTCCATTGGGGTAACGTCTTAGCGCATGAATGCCACGAAAACGAACAGAACGAGGCGTTTCTTCTTCGGGGTACTGAATAGTTATTTTACGTGCAAATAAATGCCTGCCCGTTAACCGTAATCCCATGAGGAGTTCCCACAAGGTGAAACTTTTAATGAGATGGACTATTTTTTGAAAAGCCATTTCTTTTCTCTCTATACCCTATGCAAACCAAGGGGCTAAATGAAGTTTAATTGCTATTGTCTCAACAACAATCCAAAAGAAGGTAACCGGAATAAATATTTTCCAGCCCAATCGCATGATTTGATCATAACGATATCTTGGAAAGGTCGCGCGAAACCAAAGATATAACAATAAAAAGAATCCAACTTTTGCAAATAACCAGATAATGCCTGGCACCCAATTTAACTTCGATTGGATAAAAGGAATACCTTCAAAGGGTGACAGCCATCCCCCCATGAACATCAGCACACACAGTGTCGATAATAAGATCATGTTGGCATATTCAGCTAAGAAAAATATAGCAAACGTCATACCGGCATATTCAACATGAAAACCAGCTACAATTTCTGACTCACCTTCGGCCACATCAAAAGGCGCACGATTAGTTTCAGCAACCGCGGAGATCCAATAAACAACAAAAAGCGGAAACAATGGCAGCCAATACCAATGTAAAAAGCCGCCCTGTTGCGCATGCACTATATCAGATAAATTCATACTACCTGCGGCCATGAGCACACCAACTAGTGCAAAGCCCATTGCAATTTCATAGGACACCACTTGTGCAGCAGAACGCAAAGCGCCCAAGAATGCATATTTAGAATTGGAAGCCCAACCTGCAATAATAATTCCGTAGACCCCAAGAGATGTCATGGCAAGCAAAAATAGCAAACCCGCATTAATATTGGCTAATACCAACCCATCACTAAAAGGAATAATTGACCAAGCCACTAATGCCGGAGCAAAAGCTAAAATCGGCGCGACAATGAAAAGAAATTTATTTGATTTTACAGGTAAGACAATTTCTTTAAATAGTAATTTAAAAACATCGGCAAAGGGTTGGAACAGTCCAAAAGGACCGACACGATTAGGCCCAATTCGTACTTGAATGTAACCAATGATCTTTCGCTCGGCATATGTTAGATAAGCCACTGCCAAGATCAAGGGTAGGATAATCACCAAACTTTTGATGACAATCTCAGCTAATGTTGTTAACCACTCCATTATCACCTTACTGTATCCTCACGATGGTTTTAATTCTATCAATCCAAAAGGCGCACCTAATGTTTGGGTTTCTTTAATACTAGCCGCTACCATAGCCACGCCTTGTGGAATGCGTGAATCGATTTCAATTGGCAAAGGTGTTGTGCTTTGATTCCCATCTTGTATGACCCACACTTGTTGTCCCATTTGTATACCAAGACGGCTAGCATCATCTGCATGGATGATGACTTTTGCTACATCTGCATCTTGGGATTGCCCTAATGCAGGAGCGCGTCGTGTTATACCATCGACATGATAAAGTGAGGTAGGCGCAAGCCTGATAAACATATTGCCTTTGGCTGCATCATTTCTTGTCACATTTAAAGGCATGCTCAATAAATTATCTGAAAACAGCGGATGACTAGCACGCAACGCTTTCAAGTTACCTAAAATTTCTTCGCTGCTTTGATAATTGAAACCGGGGATATCCCACAAATTCGCCATCACACGTAACACCTTCCATGCAGGTCGGCTTTGGGCATAAGGATTGACTGCTTGTGTAAAGCTGTGCCAATCGCCAAAGGCATTCACATAGGTTCCAGACATTTCAGAAATAGGCGTAATGGGTAATAACACATCTGCATAATCACGAAGTGCATCAGAATCAAAGGCGGTGAGTGCGACAACAATTTGCGCTTGTTTGAGTGCATCAACAGATATTTTAGGTGATGCACAATCCAATTCAGGTTCACACCCTAATAGGATATATCCTTTACGTGGGTGCAACATCATCTCTTGGGCAGTTAATCCTAAAGTGGAAGCATCATGCTGTCCCATTGGTAAACGATGCGGAACCGCACCACTTAACCAACCACCCGCGCTGTTAGCCCCATTGGACATTTCTCCCCATGTTGCTTGTGTCAACTGGGCGAATATTCTGCTTAAAGCATAAATTAAATGCGCCTCAGGATTATCCCAAGCATAAGATCCCAAAATAATAGTATTTTTGTTAGAGGCTAGCATTGCTTTGGCGATAGTGGATGCTGTTTCAGATGGCATCACGTTAGCAAGATCTTTTTGTACTTCTGGAGATATCTCTGCCATTCGTTCATTGTCGACCCCAGCAAGCGCTGCTTTGACTACTTCCATCAGGCTTTCAATAATATTGCCTCTTTGTGCCACAATTTGTGATTCGATGGCAAAATTGAAGCTGACTTCGTATGGATTGACTGCAAAGATTTTTGCGCCATGCAAATGGGCTTTACGAATTCTGTGATTAACCAGTGGTTGCTCTTTTTGAATATTGCTGCCAATGACAAGGATGTGCTCTTGCGTTTCTAATTCATTGAGCTTGATTCCTAGATTGGGATATGCCCCAGCAAATTCCTGATGTCGATTGTCTATTTGGCGTAGACGATGATCAATATTATGACATCCTTGATGCCTTAATATTTTTTGCAATAAATAAAATTCTTCACATGTACTATTAGGTGAAGCTAATGCGCCAATATTTTCAGGCCCATCGGTAATAACTTTTTGTAAATTTTCCACAGCAAAACTTAACGCTGTTGGCCAATCGACCTCTTTCCAGTTATTGTCCTTTTTTATCCATGGCTTTGTTAATCGCTCTGGATGATTAAAACCTTCATAACTGAACCTGTCTCTATCAGACAACCACACTTCGTTTAATTCTTCATTTTCGCGCGGCAATGCTCGCATGACTTTGTCATCATGCGCATGGAAAAATAAATGTGAACCAACACAATCGTGTGCAGAAACAGAAGGCATGGCTGTTAATTCCCATGCACGAGCTTGAAATCGAAATGGTTTTGAGGTTAATGCGCCAACAGGACATAGATCAATGACATTGCCTGAGAGTTCTGAATTCACACTTTTTTCAATGTAGGTTCCAATTTCCATGAATTCGCCGCGACCTGTTGCGCCTAATTCACGCTGACCTGCAATTTCTGATCCGAAACGTACACATCTTGTACAATGAATGCAGCGTGTCATATCCGTGTTAATCAATGGACCAATATCTTTGTCTTTGACGACTCGCTTTTTTTCATTATAACGCGAGCTGCTTTTTCCATATTCTAACGCGACATCTTGCAGTTCACATTGACCACCTTGATCACAGATAGGGCAATCTAGCGGATGATTAATCAATAGAAATTCCATCACCGCTTTTTGTGCTTCTCTTGCACGATTTGATGTTGTGTATATTTTCATACCATCAGAAACAGGAGTTGCACATGCTGGAAGTGGCTTAGGTGCTTTTTCAACTTCCACCAAACACATGCGGCAATTTGCAGCAATAGATAATTTTTTATGATAGCAAAAGCGAGGAATTTCAATTCCAATACTGTCTGCAGCCTCAATAATCATCTGACCAGGACGTGCTTCAACTTTTTTATCATCTATCTCGATGGTAACCATCTTTTCTCCTGAGCATTATGCTGCAACGATTGATCGCTTATTTTCAATCATATACACAAATTCATTTCTATAATGTTTGAGGAAACTTCGAACGGGCATGGCGGCGGCATCGCCGAGTGCACAAATGGTTCGCCCCATTATTTTATCAGCAACGTCATCTAGCACATCCAAATCGTTAAGATTTCCTTCCCCGTGCATAATCCGATGTAACATACGTGCCAACCAACCTGTTCCTTCACGACAAGGTGTACATTGCCCACATGACTCTTCAAAATAAAAATCGGAAATACGAGCCAGCATTTTGACCATACATGTCGTTTCATCCATCACAATCACGGCACCCGATCCCAACATGGAACCGGCCTTGGAGATGGAGTCATAATCCATATTCAGCTCCATCATCATTTCGCCTGGTAAAATTGGCACTGAGGAGCCCCCAGGAATCACCGCTTTTAACTTGCGACCGTCTTTCATTCCACCGGCCATTTCCAATAATGTTTTAAATGGAGTCCCGAGCGGAATTTCATAATTACCAGGTTTGTTAACATGACCTGACATGCAAAATATTTTAGTACCGCCATTGTTGGGTTTACCGAGTTCTAAAAACCAAGTACCGCCATGTTGCAAAATGACAGGCACCGAGGCGTAGCTTTCAGTATTGTTAATATTTGTTGGGCGACCATATATCCCAAAATTAGCTGGGAACGGTGGTTTAAAACGGGGTAAACCTTTTTTCCCTTCTAATGAATCCATCAGGGCTGTTTCTTCACCACAAATATAAGCGCCAGCCCCAAGCACATTATGCAATTCAAAATCAAAACCGCTTCCCAATAAATTTTTACCCAGTAAGCCAAGCTCACGTGCTTCCTTGAGTGCTTGTTCCATGCGTTGAAAAGGTTCAATAAATTCGCCACGTAAATAGTTATAACCCACCGTGGCATTCATCACGTAACCTGCAATCGCCATGCCTTCAATTAATTGATGTGGATTGAATCGTAAAATATCTCTGTCTTTGCAAGTGCCCGGTTCACCTTCATCGGAATTACAAAGCACATATTTTTGACCAGGCTTATTGCGAGGCATAAAGCTCCACTTTAAGCCGGTTGGAAAGCCTGCACCACCTCGCCCGCGTAAATTAGAGATTTTCAATTCATTGACAATATCATCCGGAGATCTTTTTTCAGTTAAGATTTTCTTCCAGACTTCATAACCACCCACAGACAGATAAGCTTCAAGAGACCATGGTTTCTCTAAATGTAGGGTACGAAAACAGACAAGATTAGTTGGTACACTCATTGGGTTATTCCTTAGATGCTAAAATCTCATCGATTTTTATCGTATCGAGATTTTCATAGTAGTCAGACCCAATTTGCATAGCAGGTGCCCCGCAACAAGCCGCTAAGCATTCCACAGATTTTAACGTGAATTTACCATCGGGTGTTGTTTCGCCAACCTCAATCCCTAATTTACTTTTTAGATAGTCCATTATTTTATCGGAACCAAGCAACATGCAGGATATATTAGTACAAACACAAATCTTATGTTTGCCAACAGGTTTTAATTCAAACATGCTATAAAATGTAGCAACTTCATACACTGCAATTTTGGGCATGCCTAAATAAGCAGCAACTGCCTCTATTAACTCATTCGTTAAAAAACCTGCATTTTCATTTTGTACAAAAGTAAGGGCGGCAATCACTGCAGATTGTTTCTGATCATCAGGATATTTTAATACCCAATGATCGATATGATTTCTCGCATTTTGCGATAACGTATCAGGCGAAATTAATTTTTTTGCAATGCCGCTCACCTGTCAATCTCCCCAAATACAATATCCTGGGAACCAATCACTGCAACCACATCGGCAATCATGTGCCCTTTTACCATTTCATTCATGGCTGCTAAATGGGGGAATCCTGCTGCGCGTACTTTTACCCGATAAGGTTTATTGGCACCATCGGAAACAATATAGACACCAAATTCCCCTTTTGGATGTTCAACAGCAGCGTAACTTTCTCCCTCAGGAACACAATATCCTTCTGTAAATAATTTGAAATGATGAATTAATGATTCCATATCATCTTTCATTTCTTCACGATGTGGCGGGATAATTTTATGATCATCAATAATCACAGGTCCCGGGTTATCACGTAACCATTGAACGCACTGGCGAATAATTTTATTGCTTTGACGCATTTCCTCTACACGAACCAAATATCTATCGTAGCAGTCGCCTTCCTTTCCAATCGGAATATCAAAGTCCATTTTATCGTACACGGCATAGGGTTGTTTTTTTCGTAAATCCCATTCAACGCCAGAGCCTCTTAACATCGGACCTGTAAAACCTAAGTTCAACGCTCTTTGACGTGACACAACGCCTATCCCTACAGTTCGTTGTTTCCAAATTCGATTGTCCGTCAGCAAGGTCTCGTAATCATCAACACATTTTGGAAATCTTTGAGTAAAATTCCAAATAAAATCCAATAATGAACCTGAGCGTTCTTCGTTTAATTTTTTGACATCTTTTTCAGAATGCCACATTGAAGATTTATACTTAGGCATAGCACCTGGTAAATCACGATAAACGCCACCTGGTCGATAATAGGTTGCATGCATGCGGGCACCACTGACGGCTTCATAGCAATCCATCAAATCTTCACGCTCACGAAAAGCATACAAAAAGACGGTCATCGCGCCGATATCCAACGCATGAGCCCCAATCCACATTAAATGATTCAGAATACGAGTAATTTCGTCAAACATGACTCGAATGTACTGAGCCCGAAGTGGTGGTGTAATACCAAGAAGTTTTTCTATCGCTAATACATATCCATGTTCATTACACATCATGGATACATAATCTAATCGGTCCATATAACCAATGCTTTGATTAAATGGTTTATTCTCAGCTAGTTTTTCTGTGGCACGATGCAATAAACCAACGTGCGGATCGGCATGTTGAACGACTTCTCCGTCTAATTCTAAAATTAAGCGCAACACCCCGTGTGCCGCGGGATGTTGTGGCCCAAAATTCATGGTGTAGTTTTTAATTTCAGCCATGATTTCCTTCTTGTTCTATTTGATTTTTCGCTTTACGGATAACTTTGGGCACTAAGGTACGAGGAACGATGTCTACTGGATCGTAAATCACTCTTTGTAGCTTTGCGTCATATCGCACTTCAACATTTCCAACTAAAGGAAAGTCTTTTCTAAAAGGATGGCCAACAAAACCATAATCGGTCAAAATGCGTCGTAAATCTGGGTGGTTTGCAAATAAAATTCCATATAAATCAAATGCTTCTCTTTCATACCAATTAGCACTATTGTACACACCAACAACGGAGTCAATAATAGGCTCATGATCAGAGACGAAACACTTTAATCTAATTCTTTGATTATGGCTGATAGATAAAAGATGATACACAACCGCAAGACGTGGTTTTTTCCAACTGCTATTGGGGTTGATTTGTGAGATAGGACGCACTCCCCGTTCAAAGCCCTTTCCACTTGCTTCGAAAGTTTCCCATTCACTACATCCATAATGTAAGTAATCAACGCCACATAAATCTATCAGCATTTCAAACTGAAAACGTTCATCATCGTGTAATTGTTGACAGACCTTCACAATGTCATGCGTTTTCACTTCTACGGTGAGTTCACCATAAGCAATGGTTATTGCTTCAATATGGGGGCCAAAGGTTGTTTGTAATTGTTCAGCCAAAGTTTCCAAATGACTCATTGCTCACTCCTTGCAATGGTATTGGTTCTGCGAATTTTATTTTGTAATTGCAAAATCCCATAAAGCAAAGCTTCTGCAGTGGGCGGGCAACCAGGCACATAAACATCTACTGGTACAACGCGATCACAACCTCGAACAACAGAGAACGAATAATGATAGTATCCGCCACCATTAGCACATGAACCCATTGAGATAACCCATCTAGGCTCTGCCATTTGATCGTAAACTTTACGTAATGCTGGTGCCATTTTGTTACATAAAGTACCAGCTACAATCATGACATCACTTTGGCGAGGACTTGGTCTGAAAACGATACCAAATCGGTCTAAGTCATAACGAGATGCACCTGCATGCATCATTTCCACCGCGCAGCACGCTAAGCCGAAAGTCATTGGCCACATAGAACCTGTTCTGGCCCAGTTAACGAGTTTGTCTACTGATGTCGTTACAAATCCTTTCTTGAGTACGCCATTCATTCCCATTCTAGCGCCCCTTTTTTCCACTCATAAAGAAAGCCTACCAGCAACAAACCTAAAAAGATCCCCATGGCAATTACCCCAGCCCAAGCCATTTTTGACAGCACGACCGCCCATGGAAATAAAAATGCCACTTCAAGATCAAAAATAATAAAAAGGATGGCAATCAGATAGAACCTGACATCAAATTTCATGCGTGAGTCTTCAAAAGGTTCAAATCCGCATTCATATTGCGAAACTTTTTCTGCATCAGGATGGTGAGGAGAGATTAATGCACCCAAACCTATTAGCAAAACAGGAATACCCACAGCAAGCGCCATGAAGATGAGGATAGGAAGGTAATTCTCTAACACTTTTTAGAATCCTTACCGAAAGAAATACATTTACCAAACATAACAAAAGCCCCCACCATATTAACGATGGAAGCGATTGAATAAAAGCTTTTAATTTATTAGTCCTTTAGACCCGGGAATTAAGATGATGTCCACCGCTAACGCTTCGATTCGCGATGTTCATCGCGTTAGAGCGGTAAGCTGATGGTGCCCAAGGCCGGACTCGAACCGGCACAGCTTTCGCCACTGCCCCCTCAAGACAGCGTGTCTACCAATTTCACCACTTGGGCTTCATTCTACATCTGGAACATCTTTACCAGCAGGCGCGCTACTAGTTGATTGATCCTTTTTAATTTCATTTGCATCATGCGACGGGATTTCATTATTCTTTGTAGTTTCATGTACAGCAGTTGGTATTTCCGGCGCTGCCTGATGACTAATTTTATTTAAGTAATAAACTAAAAACAGATTTAATAAAAAGAAAGCTGCTGCAAGAACCCCTGTAGCACGACTTAAAAAGCCACCAGAGCCTTGGCTACCGAAAACAGTTTGTGATGCACCACTACCAAAAGCTGCACCAGTTTGGGCACCTTTGCCATGTTGAATGAGAATTAACCCAACCAACATCACAGCAATAATTATATGGATTACTAACAAAATTAAATACATTCTAAAACCTTAAATAGCCGATTCACAAATCGCCCAAAAATCTGACGCATTCAACGATGCGCCCCCAACTAATGCCCCATCAATATCTGGCATTGCAAATAAGGCTCTCGCATTGCTCGCCTTAACGCTCCCTCCATATAAAATGGGGAGGGTGTTTGCTACCGTCGCATCATACTCGGCCAAGGTCTGTCTGAGCAAGCGATGAACCTGCTGAGCTTGCTCTGGAGAGGCCGTTAAACCGGTTCCAATTGCCCAAATAGGCTCATAAGCTAAGATTGTACCTTTAAATACATCAGAACCCAGTGCCAAAACTGATTTTAGTTGGTCAACAACCACTTTTTCGGTTAAATCTGCGATTCTTTGTTCTTTGGTCTCACCTACACATAAAATAGGAGTAAGACCTGCAGCTTTTGCTGCTATCAATTTTCTTGCAATTTCTTCATCTGATTCTTGGCAAAATTGACGGCGCTCAGAATGGCCCACAATCGTATACTGACAGCCCATCTCTACTAACATACTTGCCGCAATTTGTCCGGTAAAAGCACCAGGTTGATGCGCACTTACATCTTGAGCACCTAACTTAATATAAGGGCTGGTTGAACATAAGGTAGCAGCTTGTTCTAAATAAACAAAAGGTGGGCAGATAGCTATTTCGATTGAAGCGTCATTATTTAGCGCTTGAGCGTGGGTCGCAAAACTGGCAAAAAATTCCTTCACATGCTCTTTTGAGCTGTGCATTTTCCAATTACCTATTATGGTGGGTTTTCTTGCCATCAGATAAATTTTGCCTACATAGTTTTTTAGTTTTAAAACCGGGGAATATTAACTGAGTTACACAAGTGTGTGCAAGGATTGTTCGCATTCTTCTGAATCTTGTTGTCCGCTAACCCTCTCCCGCAAGGGGAGAGGAGATCGGATGCTCACTTTCTTTCCCCTCTCCCCTTGCGGGAGAGGGTTAGGGTGAGGGGTGAAAAGAGAAAAGATTTAGGCTATTTCTTTCTCGACCTCATCATTGGTCAGTCATTGAGGTTCATTGACTGCTAATGAGAAGTTTCCTGGCATAGCGATAATCTTCCTCTTCTTGCAATTTCATTTTTGCGTACAGCTCTTCTTCTTCAACTTGTAGTTTTCTTGCTAAAAATTCATCATCAAATTGAATAAAAAATGAAGGCTGTTGCTTACTTAATTCAATTGCTAATTGCAATTCATCCTCTTCACTAACATCAATATCATTTTTATCTTGAACAGGCAAAACGGGGGCCATTTCTTTCATTTTATCAAGCATGACTTCTTTCACAACGGCTAAAAATCCTGCTTCAACCTCAAGATCAGAGGGAATGGGACCATCTGTTCCCAATCGAAAAGCAAGTGTTTGGGTTTTATGATAAGTCTGATCATAAAGATTTTCAGCGTTTCCTTGCTCAATCATAATAGCATTATGATCATCAGCAAAAGGTGAATCTGGATTTTTATTGAGACGCATTTCATGTAACATTTTATAAAGGATGTTATAGATCTCATTTATCAGATTTTTGTTCGCCAAAGGAAGAATTTTTTGAATTTGCTTTTTAAGTTCATCATCTTTTTCAGTCACCGTCTCTGCTATTACTAATTTCTTTTGCTTTTCACTGACAGGTGAAGTCACGAGCTGAATAAGAGTAGCCAAAACTTGGGGAGCAGCATTTTCTAATGTGTCCACAAGCATGGAGATATAAGGATCAATAAACCAGTTTTTCAATTTATGACATTGGCCTTTTGTAAGCGCAGTACCGTTTAACATTGTATTTACCCCATAAATTTTGAGTGATTTTAAAATTAAAGTATGTTTAATAACTTTATGAGGAGTATCTTATTATCGTGAGTGAGTGTCCACTAACAAATGACACAAGTGATCATATTCCCGACGAGTGGTTATCAAAAGCTTAAGAGATATTTTTCCGACAAGGGTTTTTTTGTTTTAAATTAGGAAGGATTTTCTTTCTGAATCTTGTTGTCCGCTTAAACTCTCTCCCGCT
This sequence comes from Gammaproteobacteria bacterium, assembly GCA_016191245.1. Lineage (GTDB taxonomy): Bacteria > Pseudomonadota > Gammaproteobacteria > Berkiellales > Berkiellaceae > Berkiella. The sequence continues at coordinate 41,942 of JACPOY010000012.1, forward strand.
CTTTTCTCTTTCCTTCTCCCGCTTGCGGGAGAAGGTTAGGATGAGGGGCTTTTGATTTTGAAACCCTCACCCTAGCCCTCTCCCAAAATGGGAGAGGGGATAAGAGGTGCGGGAGAGGGTTAGGGTGAGGGGTGAAAAAAAAAGATTTAGGTTACCTTCTTCGCCACTTTCTCAACTATCTCAGCAATTTCTTCTGCTGCCTGGCGGATGATAGCCTTATCGTTTCCTTCCACCATTACCCTCACCAGAGGCTCAGTACCTGAGGCTCGCAGTAAAATTCGACCATTGTTTTGCAAATCTTTTTCAAGTTGCTGCAAAACTAACTGAACACGGGAGTCAGTAACAATTTCGGCACCATTGGATACTGGCACATTTAACAAAATCTGTGCACATTTCGTCATCCCTTTTTTCAATTCATGCAATGTTTTATTGGAATGACAAAGTGCAGTTAATACTTGAAGCGCACAAACAATACCATCGCCTGTCGTAGTTTTATCTAAACAAATAATATGTCCAGAACCTTCGCCCCCTAATTGCCAACCTGTTTGCGCAAGAGCATCCATGACATATCTATCGCCAACTTGTGACCGCATAAAAGGGATTTTTAAATCATTGAACGCTTTCTCTAAACCAAGATTACTCATTTGTGTGCCTACAACGCCACCATTCAAAATCTGGCGATCATGATAGGAACGAGCAATCACAAATAATAATTCATCACCATCTACCACTTCGCCTTTATGATCAACAAAAATGACTCTGTCGCCATCGCCATCGAAAGCGATGCCAATTTCAGCTTGATGTTGAAGCACTGCTTTTTGGAGTGAAGCCGGATGGGTAGAGCCACAATTTTCATTAATATTAAAACCATCTGGCTGATGGTGAATCACAATGACATCTGCACCTAGCTCAGTAAACACATGAGGAGCAATGTGGTAAGTTGCGCCGTTAGCACAATCAATAACGACTTTGATCCCTTTCAAATCATGAGGTTTTAAAAAGGTACTCTTACAAAACTCAATATAGCGACCCGCTGCATCTTCCATGAATTTTGCACGACCAATATTATGTGCTTCAACCATCGTCATCGGGGAATCGAGAAGATTTTCAATATTACATTCAATGGCATCAGGCAACTTTTTACCTTCTGCACTAAAAAATTTGATGCCGTTATCGTAATAAGGGTTATGTGATGCACTAACAACAACCCCAACTTGTGCACCTACTGAACGTGTTAAATAAGAGACCCCTGGCGTTGGCATAGGTCCCAATAAAAATACATCCAAGCCTGACGCAATTAAACCCGCTTCTAATGCTGCTGACAGCATATAACCTGAAATCCGCGTATCTTTACCTATCAGCACGGTACCACGACCATCTTGCGCTAAAATTTTCCCGACAGCCCATCCGAGTTTCAATGCAAATTCAGCAGTGATAGGTGGAACGCCCGTGCGACCACGGATCCCATCGGTTCCAAAATATTTACGCTGTACTGACATCAGCAACTGTACTCCTATGCGAATTCATATGCAGAGCATCAACTACGGCAAGCGCATCTTTAGTCGCGCTCACATCATGGGTTCGAATGATAGTGGCCCCTTGCAAGCATGCAACGACCGTTCCCGCGATACTCCCATGTAATCTTTGCTCTTCAGGTTTGTTTAGCAACTTACCAAACATGGATTTTCGTGAAAGCCCAACTAATATCTCGCAACCTAACTGCTTGAAACTAGATAAATTAGATAACAAAGTTAAGTTATGTTCTAAAGTTTTGCCAAAACCAAAACCTGGATCTATCCAAATGTTTTCTCGCAGAATACCAGCCTTTTCACATAGCTCAATGCGATTTTTTAAAAATAAGAGCACTTCTTGAATAATATCGGTATAAATTGGCGCATGTTGCATGGTTTCAGGTTTACCTTGCATGTGCATGATACAAACGGGTACTTGATGCTTGGCCACTAGCTCTCTTGCCGTGGCATCTTGCATCCCCGAGACATCATTCACAATCTGTGCTCCGGCATGAAGGGCAGCTTTCATCACAGCGGTATGTCTAGAATCAATTGATATGGGGGTAGCAGTTTCTTTGGACAAATATTCAATAATAGGGATAACACGATCACATTCTTCGTCAATACTGACAGGTTTGGCACCAGGGCGCGTGGACTCGCCCCCAATATCGATGATATCTGCACCTTCACGAATTAATTGCATGGCATGTGAAATTGCCTGATCTCTTTCATAATAACGTCCGCCATCATAAAAAGAGTCTGGCGTCACATTCACAATGCCCATGATTTTTAAACGCACAACTGTCGAAGACATACTTATTCTCACGAAAAATTAATGAGACTTAGCGGTACCATTGTCATCAACACTGCGTTTTTCAGAATCTACTGACGGCGTTTGATCATTTGCATTTTGAGGTGCATTAGGTGGCTCATCAGCAGAAGGTTCTGAAGATGACCAACCATCTGGCTCATGCGGCGTGCGCCCGGCCATCAAATCTTCTAATTGTTTAGCATCAATAGTTTCATATTTTAATAATGCTTCAGCCATTTTATGCAAAATAGGTTCTTTCTCAATAAGGATCTTCTTAGCGCGATCATAGTTTCTATCAATGATTTTACGTATTTCTTCATCAATAACACTGGCCGTTGTACTCGCAACTTCTTTACGTTGACCAACGCTATGGCCTAAAAAGATTTCGCCTTCATCTTCGCTATAAGTTAATGGTCCTAACTTTTCAGAGAGTCCCCACTTAGTAACCATGTTACGAGCGATCTCAGTGGCACGTTTAATATCATTGGATGCGCCAGTGGTTACACTCTCGGCACCAAAAATAAGTTCCTCTGCAATTCGACCACCAAACAAGCTGGTAATAGAACTTTCAAGGCGTTTTTTAGAGTAACTGTATCTGTCTTGTTCAGGCAAAAACATCGTTACCCCTAAAGCTTGCGCTCTTGGAATAATACTCACTTTATAAACTGGATCATGATCAGAAACCGTTAAACCCACAATAGCATGCCCAGCTTCATGGTATGCGGTTAATTGACGCTCTTGGGCACTCATCACCATACTATGACGTTCTACGCCCATGATAATTTTATCTTTAGCGTGTTCCATTTCATCCATATCAACTAAACGTTTGTTATGGCGAGCTGCTAGCAATGCTGCTTCGTTAACAAGATTGGCTAGATCAGCACCAGAAAAACCTGGCGTTCCCCGCGCAATCACTTTTGGCTCCACATCATCAGCTAAAGGTACTTTTCTAAGATGTACTTTCAGAATTTGTTCACGACCTCTGACATCGGGTAATCCAACGACAACTTGGCGGTCAAATCGGCCTGGACGTAACAACGCTTTATCTAATACATCTGGACGGTTAGTGGCTGCAATCACAATCACGCCTTCATTACCTTCAAAGCCGTCCATCTCTACTAATAATTGATTGAGAGTTTGTTCACGTTCATCGTGACCACCACCAAGCCCTGCACCACGATGGCGACCCACCGCATCAATTTCATCGATAAAGATAATACAGGGAGCATGTTTTTTTGCTTGATCAAACATGTCACGCACACGTGATGCACCCACACCAACAAACATTTCCACAAAATCAGAACCTGAAATGGTAAAAAATGGTGCTTTTGCTTCACCTGCAATTGCTTTAGCCAGTAATGTTTTACCTGTTCCGGGTTGACCAACCAATAAAACGCCTCTTGGGATACGTCCCCCTAAGCGTTGGAATTTTTCTGGATCTTTTAAGAAATCGACAAGTTCTTTGACTTCTTCTTTGGCTTCATCAACCCCTGCAACATCTGCAAAGGTGACTTTTACTTGATCTTCACCTAAAAGACGCGCACGGCTTTTGCCAAAGGTCATTGCGCCACGGCCACCGCCACCTTGCATCTGGCGCATGAAATACATCCACACACCGATAAATAAAATGATCGGGAACCAACTAATGAAGATATTCATTAATAAGCTTTGTTGTTCAGGCGCTTTCCCAATCACAGTCACTTTATTATTTAAAAGTTCTGCTAAAAGATAATCATCTGCGATCGGCATGTAAGTGATGAAGTTGTCCTCATTGCGCGATACGCCACGAATTTGACGATTATCAATGGTGACTGACTTAACATCCCCTTTTTTCACCGAATCGAGAAATTGGGAATAAGGGACTTTTGTGACTTGCGCATGACGCGGTCCAAAGTTACTAAACACCGACATTAAAATGACAGCGATGATAAGCCACAAGACGAGATTTTTTACCATGTCATTCAAAGCTAGGACCCCTAGGTGTAACCACACCTAATTAGTTGGTTGAATTCTTAATATACCGGAGTTCGGCATATGCAACACTTTTCATAAGTAACATACTATATATTATAGTAGCCTCTGGCCAAGACATACAGCTCGCGTGAAGCAGAACGAGACGCATCGGGCTTTCTAATGACAACCCTTTGAAAATATTGACGTAATGTCTTGATATATTCATCAAAACCTTCGCCTTGAAATATTTTTACTAGAAATCCACCATCTTTTTTTAGATGCTGCCTTGCAAAATCCCAAGCTAAATCGGCTAAAATCATCATTCGAGGCTGATCAACGGCAACCATTCCGCTTAAGTTAGGCGCCATATCTGAAATAACCCAATCAATTTGTAGGGTTTCTAATTCAGCCTCTAAACTATCTAAGACGGTTTGTTCAGTAAAATCACCTTGCAAAAAAGTAACTCCAGGCAAGGGATCCATTTCTAATATATCAAGCGCAATCACTTTACCTTTGCGGCCAACTAACTGTGAAACGAGTTGAGACCAGCCTCCAGGAGCTGCTCCGAGATCAATCACTGTCATGTTGGGTCTAAATAGTTTATCTCTTTCGTGTAGTTCCATTAATTTAAAGATGGCACGGGAGCGATAGCCCATTTTTTGTGCTTTTTGAACGTAAGGATCATTAATATGGCGTTGGATCCACGACTTGCCGTGCTTAGTTTGACCCATAGTGTTTTACAGGGATGAGGTTCTCAGGTTAAAATGCGTTAAGTTGAGTTGCATTCTAAAGTAAATTACACCAAATGTTAACCCGTGCATTTTTAAGAAATCTGATTACCAAAGCCCATCCCTTGCGCCCCGTCGTGTTGATCGGCAGTAAAGGCCTCACCGAACAAGTCCACAATGAGGTTGAAGCCGCTCTGATGGCACATGAGCTCATTAAAGTGCGGGTGAATGCCATCTCGCGCGAATCAAGACAAGAAATGATGAACAAAATGGCTGAATTTCACAAAGCCAACATTGTACAAAATATTGGTCATATTCTTGTGTTGTATAGGGCAAAAGAAAAAGAGAAAGCGAAGAAGTAATCTGGGGTTGCGCAGAAACCATAAATCTCTCCTTGTAAAGCTGAGGAATCGACACATAATTTGAAGAAAATTTCTTAAAAATTATAATGTTAGCTTGAACTAGATTTAGCTTGCGAAGCTCTTACCCCTTCTCCCCTTGCGGGAGAAGGCGGGGATGAGGGGTGGAAAAAATCTTAAT
>JACPOY010000024.1 GCA_016191245.1 Gammaproteobacteria bacterium
TCATTAGAAACAAAAAGGCAAAGTGCAGCCATTGCGCAGACGCTATATGAAGAAACACCAGACAGCATCGCTTTGCGAGAAAAAAATGCGCGGCTTAAACAAGAAACAAAATTATTGACCTCTTCTGCGCCAAGGCCTCCGAAGCGACCGGAGAAAAGCGATAGGCGTAAGATTAATGAGGTAAGAAGAAAGGGGGCGGAGTGATGAATATGGAAGAACTACGTCGCGCAGCGACAGAATATCTTCCCTTGTAAAGCTGCGGAATCGACACATAATGTGAAGAAAATTTCTTAAAAATTATAATGTTAGTTTGAACTAGATTTAGCTTGCGAAGCTCTTACCCCTTCTCCCCTTGCGGGAGAAGGCGGGGATGAGGGGTGGAAAAAATCTTAATAGTTAAAAGACGTAAATTTGCCCCAGATTTATAGACCCCTCACCCTAACCCTCTCCCGCAAGGGGAGAGGGGATAAGAAAAACCTTTTAAATTATGTGTCGATTCCTCAGCTTTACAAGGAGAGATAAATTGTTCGCTACGCTCACTAAAATGAAAATCAATACACATATCCCGGACATTTTTTTTGTAATAAATAATCCAGTGATAACTTTCCAGGCCCATAAACAATGATGGGTAACATTAAAAGTCCCCAGGTAATATGTTGATGCAATCCATTTAAGCCATCATCAGTCCACAAGAATGGATACGAAATGAGAATAACAATATTAAAGATAAAAAGCGCCAAGGTGGATAAGCGCCCAAATAGACCTAATAGCACAAATATAGGCAATGATAACTCAGCTGCGGTCCCTAAATAGGCGGCGACTTCAGGGGGGAACAGAGGCACTTGATATTCATTATTGAATAAAAAAAGTGTGGATTGCCAATTTTTGGTTTTAAGCCATCCCGAAAAGAAAAATGATTTGAATAACCATATTCGAATGGCTAGATCCGCAATGGGAGCCAAGCTATTTAATACCTTGGTGCTCATTGTATATAAATTCACGATGCGATTTATTAGCGACATAGAGTGCCCCCCACCTATACTTAATAAATATAACATCTCAATCAGACTTTTTAATCACCAAACTAGTCCCTAGTAAAAATGTGCTAACATTAAACATAGGAAAAGCTAGGTTATACTGCTTTTACAGCTAATTTGACAGGAGACACTATGCGTAAAGGGATTTTAAGCTTAATCGTAAGTATCGGCTTGGTGTATGCACAATCAGTTATTGCTGCAGACGCACCATCTAAAAATCAAAAAGCAGATGAGAATAAAGCTGTAGTGCAAAAAAATGCTACTGATGCTCCAAAGCATCATCCAAGACATCACGCTAAACATCAGCACCATGCTTATCATAAAGATGGTTATAGTGATGACGATCATTATTATTCTCATCATCCTAGACATCGTCAAGGGGAACATCACAAAGCACATCATGCTAAGTACGCAAAAAAACAACCAGTTGCTCAATCGTCAGAATCAAAGCAAATGAAAAAACAAGCTAATTTTCATACGCAGCCTTCTGCTAGAGAACTTCATGCAAATTACCAAGAATCAAAATCGTATCAAATAGAAAAAAGAGAGATGTCTAGTGGTTTAGAACGTAGTCATCGTTAATTTGCATAAATAATATTTTCCTCCATTAATATAGCGTGTTAAACAAACTGTTTTAACACGCTTTTTTTTTGAGTATTAATTACTGGTAGGTCACATGAAATTAAATTCAAGAAACTGGGTAATTGTTACGATTTAATAAGGCATAAGTATTAACTTAATAAATTGTATTCACTGGAGGTTTTATGATCTTAAAGAAAATGGTTATCAGTGCGATGTTGGTATCTGCATTTGCCATGTCTTCAGTCACGATGGCCTATGATAAAGCTCATGATCGATCATCAGGTGTTGGTGGAAATCGTGGAAATAATACTGGTGAAATGAATAATGATCTTGAATTTAGAGATTCTCAAATCGACTCAAGAACGCAAACAGGCAATGGGTTTAAACTAAGAGAAATCGCATCTGGTTCGCCCAACCCTTCAGACAGAGTATATATGAATTACCTATATTATAACGATAGGACTAGAAATCATCGCTAAAACTGCTTACATATACCTCACAGCAGATTTTTGCTGTGAGTATATGCTGATAGGTCATCAAAGCGTGAAACTCAACTTTTAATTTCCCTTTCTAACTACCATACTAATAATATCCTAATTTGATTATCACAAGATTTGAGCTGGTTATTTATTTAGATCAAATCGATGCGGGAGCATAAGATGAGCATCAAAAGAATATTGTTTTGCGTAATGGTGATGAGTTCTTTGGGACTATCATCTAATGTTTTTGCTTATGATCGTTCAAGTGGAGATCGTAGTGGCGAATACGGTGAGATGAATCATGACAATGATTTACAAGGAGCCGAAGCATCATCAGATGCCATGACAAGAAGAAGGGGCACACCAATACAGTCAATTGATGTAGGCGTTCCTTCTGATCCTGACTATAGCTACAATAAAAACAGAGAAGAAATGAGAAATCATCGTTAAATTTTGTACGGGTATTCTAAGCCTTAGGAGCTTAGAATATCCCTCCTAAATACGCAGTTTGTACTTCTTTATTCGCTAAAAGCTCTTTACCCGTTCCTGATAATTGTATTTTTCCATTTTGTAACACAAATCCTTTATGAGCGAGATTAAGCGCATGATAAGCATTTTGCTCAACCAATAAAATGGTTGTACCCATTTTTGCTATTTCAGAGAGTATTTGAAATATTTTCATGACAACTTGCGGAGCCAATCCTAGACTGGGTTCATCCAACAAAAATAACTTAGGTGAACTCATTAATGATCTTCCCATTGACAGCATTTGTTGTTCACCACCAGAAAGTGTGCCAGCATTTTGCTTTTTACGTTCTTTTAAAATAGGAAATAGGACATATGCCTTTTCAATATTTTGCTTAATAGTTATTTTTGGTTGCGAAAAGCCGCCTATCAATAAATTTTCTTCTACAGTCATTTTTGGGAAAATACGTCGACGTTCTGGTGAAATTGCTATCCCTAACTTGGCAATAGCATGTGTTTCCAAATGATGTATGGGTAATCCTTGAAAAAGAATTTCACCTTTGAATATCTTGGGTTGTGCGAAAATAGACATCAATAATGTACTTTTTCCTGCACCATTAGCGCCTATTAAAGCGACAATCTCATTTTTATTTATATCTAATGATATATCGTGGAGCACATGAATAGGACCATAGCCAGCATATAAATGACGAATGGAAAAAAAAGGAATATCAGACATGGTCAATTCCTAAATATGCTTCAATGACGCGTTTATCATTACGTACCTGCATAGGATTTCCAGCAGAAATAACTTCGCCGTGATCAAGTACAATAATATGATCTGATATGTTCATCACTAACGACATATCGTGTTCAATTAATAAAATGGTGACATGATGTTCGTTTTGCAAAGATACTATAATGTTTCGAAGTTCGAAAGTTTCAACTGGATTCAACCCCGCAGCAGGCTCATCAAGGCAAAGTAATATGGGATTGGCACACATTGCTCGAGCAATTTCTAAATGACGTTGCTTACCATAAGCAAGTTCTCCTGCCAATCGATTGGCATCATCCGTTAAGTTAAACTTATCGAGCCAGACGAAAGCATTTGCTACAAGCTTATTTTCGATAGTTGAATAATTTTTAGTATTCAGCAAACCGCTCAGTAAATTTTTGTTTGCGAATTGATATTGAGCCACCAATAGGTTTTCTATCACGGTCATGTCACGAAATAAGCGTATATTCTGAAAAGTACGCGTAATACCATTTCTAGCACACAGGTGGGAGCCACCAAACATTTTATAGTATAGGCATTCTAAGAATTGAATAGGATGAGCAAAATGCTTTAAGCGTAAAGATTGACCCAAAATTTTATGAATATTAACAATAGATCCTTGATTTTGTAACAGCAATTCTCCAGATTGAGCACGATAAAATCCAGTAAGGCAATTAAAGAGAGTGGTTTTGCCAGCGCCATTTGGCCCAATCAGTGCTGTGATACTTCCTCTTTTTACTGAAAAATTGACTCCTTGCAAGGCTTTTATGCCGCCAAATCGCATCGTTAAATTGTGAACAGACAAAATAGCTTCTTTATTCATCATTTTATTTTCACAAATGGTTGGCGTTTGAATTTAATCAAACCTTGAGGGCGCCAAATCATCATCAATACCAATAGCGCTCCGTAGATAAGCATTCGATACTCAGAAAATTCTCGAAGAAACTCTGGCAGCAGCGTTAAAATAATAGCAGCGATAACTACGCCTAAAGTCGAACCCATTCCCCCTAGAACGACAATAGAGAGTATGAGTGCAGATTCTACAAAGGTGAATGAAGCAGGATCAACGAACCCTTCCAGTGATGCATAAAAGACTCCACCAATACCTGCGATCATTGCTCCTAAACTTAATGCCATCAATTTTGTCGTAACATGATTAATGCCTAAGGAGCGACATGCAATTTCATCTTCTCTGAGTGCTTCAAACGTACGTCCTAACGGCATGTGTTGTAAACGCACAACAAAACGCAAAGTCAGGCAAATAATGAAAAAGATCACCAGATAGAGAAAAATATAGCGATAGCTTGAATCGTAGTTAAGTCCAAAATATTCATGAAAGGGGGTGAGATTTTTATCGGCTTGTGAGGAAAATGTTAAATTAAAAATGGAGGGTGATTTAATTTCAATGCCATTGGGACCGTTTGTAAGTGAAGCCCAGTTATTGAGTATTAAGCGAATAATTTCGCCAAAACCTAAAGTCACAATAGCAAGATAATCACCATACATCCTTAAAACTGGAAATCCCAATAAAGCTCCAAATAAACCTGCCATCAGTGCACTAAAGGGAATAGCGAGCCAAAATCCCATGTTCAAGTATAATGCCCCTAAAGCATAGCTATAGGCTCCAATGGCATAAAAGGCAACAAAACCTAAATTTAAAAGCCCTGCCAAACCAACAATGATATTTAAGCCTAATCCTAATAGAATATAAATCAAGCACAATATGGCCACACTTAACCAATATTTTCCTACTATAAAAGGAAAGATAAGTCCGGATCCTGCTAACATCCAAAGCCAAGCATGATGAGCAGGTTGTAACTTGTCTATCATTGTTTTGGTATTAAAGAAACGATTGATAGAAGCGAAAATTTTCCTGATGAATCTATTTTCTTTTAATAAAATATAAATGAGCTTTCCTGAAAATGTAAAAGCAATGAGCCATAATGCGCGGTCATATTCCACATTGACGGTATAGGCTTGAATAACAAAACAGAGAATGGGTCCTAAGATAATGAGTGAAAAAAACGAAGTAATAAACGCATCTTTAAGAGCATTGGCAAAAAAACTATATTTTTTCGACATCTTTGGTGCCAAATAAACCATTAGGTTTTAATATTAAAACGAGAATTAACATAGAAAATGCAAAAACATCTTTATAATCTGCACTCACAAAACCTGAAAAAAGGGATTCCGCTAAGCCAAGGATCAGTCCGCCGAGCATAGCCCCAGGCAAAGATCCTATCCCCCCTAAAACAGCACTGGTGAAAGCTTTAATGCCAATCATGAAGCCAATTGAGAAATCAAATGAACCATAATTTAAAGTCACTAGTGTTCCTGCAATTGCTGCCATGACAGAACCAAGCACAAATACCAGAGGAATAATTTTTTGAGGAGAAATACCTAACATGCTTGCCATCTTCATGTCTTGTTGGGTTGCACGCATGGCTTGTCCCATCGATGATTTCTTGATGAAAAAAGTTAATAAAATCATACTGACTAATGCCGTAATAATAATCATCAGTTCAACATTGGATACAATAAAACTGGCATTACCTTGACCAAATTGTTGTCTACCTTCAATTAACGCAGGAATGGCTTGAGTGCGGCCACCTTGGCTTACTCTGACAAAATTTTGTAATAGTAATGATACCCCAATGGCTGAAATTAAGGGGGCTAAACGAGATGAATGGCGTAATGGCTTATAGGCAATACGTTCAATAGCCCATCCATATAATCCTGTAATAACCGCGGTCATCACAAAAGTGAGGATCAGCATGAAAGGTAAAGAGAGAATGCCAAATAACGCAAAGAGGGCAATGCAAATGGCGGTGAGATAAGCAGAAATCATATAGACATCGCCATGAGCGAAATTAATCATGCCAATGATGCCATACACCATTGTATATCCGATAGCGATGAGGCCGTACACCGAGCCTAGTACCACCCCATTCACTAATTGCTGATTTATATTCGCCCAGTCGATCATGTAATAAGTCAAAAATTAATTTTTGACTTGCTGATATTGGCCCTTATCATCCCATTCATACATGACGTAATCAGCTTTTTTCAAATCTCCTTTTTCATCCCAAGCTTTATCACCCATAACGGTTTTCACCGGATTGTGATGCAGCCAATCGGCTATTTTTTTACCATCTTGCGAATGTGTTTGCTTCATTGCTTCGGCTATCGCTTGTAAAGACGCATAGGCGTAAAGCGTATACCCTTCTGGTTCAATTTTGTTCTTTCGAAACGCATCAATCACATTTTTGCCTTCTGGAAAATTGCGAGGATCTGCGCCAAAAGTCATGAATACGCCTTTTACTATTTTTGGACCACCGGCTTCAGTAACAAAATCAACCGAAACAATACCATCACCGGAAACAAAAGGGACATTCACACCTTGTTCACGCAATTGTCTTACAAATGGACCGGCTTCAGTATGTAAACCACCAAAATAAACGGCTTCAGCTTTACTATCTTTTATTTTGGTTACTATCGCATTAAAGTTCTTTTCACCTCGAGTTAGTCCCTCATACAAAACGACTTTTGATCCAAGCTTTTCAATTTGTGCTTTCATTGCATCTGCTAAGCCTTTGCCATAAGTATCTTTGTCATGAATAACAGCCACTTGTTTTACTTTGAGATGATTGAACATGTAATCTGCGGCAACAGTGCCTTGCTGATCGTCTCTACCACAAATGCGAAAAATGGTTTGAAAACCTCGCTCAGTGATTGATGGATTCGTTGATGCGGGAGTGATCATCACAACATTTTCATTGGCATAAATTTGAGATGCCGGAAGCGTAGAAGATGAACAAAAGTGTCCGATAACAGCGCTGACGTTGTCATTGTTTATTAAACGATGCGCAATGGAAACAGCTTGTTTTGGTTCGCAGGCGTCATCTGCTTTGATAAGTTCAATTTTGTCACCATTGATGCCCCCTTGATTATTAATATCTTGAGCTGCCAAAGAAGCACCATTCCAAAGTTGTTCTCCAAAAGCGGCATAAGGGCCCGATAATGGACCAGCAACACCTATTTTGATCGTATTGGCGATAGTCAATAATGGAGATAAACAGAGCGATGAAGCAACTATACAACGTATTATTAACTTATTCACAGAACACTCCTTGTGTTTTAGCTTATCTCATAAAATGGATTAGGTAGTTTTAATCTCACTTGCGCGTAGCCACCTTGTAGATCTGCTTCTTGATCACCAATATTAAGCACAATATCGTATCCAAGAGTTGTAATACGCTTTCTAGTATTGGTTTTAAATTCTTCAGTAGAGATATCATCATCTTGCAGGGGCTTGAGGATCAATTCTTCCCATTGCAAAAAGCCGGCACTTTTTAGATTATTTGCCGTTGTAATCATAAATTCAGGTGTATTTGGACGAGAGCTTATAAAAAAAACAGCAACGTCTTTCGAAATGGCATATTGATATAAATTCAATACCGGCAAAATGGGTTCAGCGTTTGCTAACATGATTGCCCCAGTCAATGCTATCGAATTTTGTGTAAAATGGAGACGTTCCAAGTGACGAAAATTCGAAAGAGCTGTTTCATCTACATCTAATACTAATGCGATGCGAGTTTGACGCTCTTCTTGAAGTTGTCTATCTAAATATTCTTTAGCATCAATGAGCTTTCTTTCTATTTCATTAAAATATTGTCCGGATTCATAATAATTTTTTAATTGAGTTTGCTGCTCGCTAGATATTGGTTTTAATTTTAGGTTTGTAGCATGAATAGAGAAAGAACTGATCATCATAAATACGCCAAGTAAAACTTTTCCTTTTTGGTAAATAACTTTCATCAACTTCTCCAATTTACCATCGTAGTTCATGAATAGCACGATGTCTTAAATCATGTAGTAAAACCAGTGCCACTGAGAATATCAGGGGAATAAAAATAATTTGAATAATGATGTTAGAAACGGTTAATGCAAACGTTATTTCGGCTATTTTTAAGCCTTGGTTTGTTAATAAGAAGATGATGCTGAGCATAATACATAAGGTGAGTGTTAAATTTAATAAAAAGGGAACAGCCATCACGGCGACAACATGCCACCAATGACCCCAGACAAGACGATGACTTGTAGTAAGGGTTTGCAATACATTTTGATTATCAATGATAACAAGGATGAATGAGAACATGAGCGTAATCATAAAAATCATCCCTGGGATAATCAAAAGCATGGTGCCACTGAGTACGATTAAACAGTACAGGGTACTTAGCAAGAGAACTGATATTAATTTGAATAAGGCATGCTTAATAGAGCCAATAAAATGACTTGGAATTTGGTAACAGTAACAGTATATCCGAAAGATAAGGGCGCATAAAAAAGTAAAGCCACCAAGCCAACAAAACACCATTATCCACAAGGCAAGATCACTGTGACCCAATAAGCCCTTATTGAGCATGTCGATGGTGCTGAGAGTATGCGGAATAAACATCAGCAAGGTCGCACAAAGGGTATAAGGAAATGAAAGTGAAAAAACTTGTCTGTAAAGCTGAAAGCTTCGTTCTAGAATGAGCTGTAGATCATGTGGTTCATTTTTTAAAGTAAACATACTAATATTAGATCTCTATTACTTTTTGCAAATTTGCTAATCAGTATTATTGTCTATTTTGAATATATAATCATTAGCGCCATGATTAGTCATTATACAAACAAAAAGGTAAATCATGAAAGCTTTAATTATTCGTAATTTACGAAAAAAATATGCTAATGGCATTGAAGCTGTCAAAGGGATCTCGCTAGAAGTAGAGCAAGGAGATTTTTTTGGATTATTGGGGCCCAATGGCGCGGGCAAATCAACGACTATTGGGATTATCGCTTCATTAGTGAATAAAACTCAAGGTGAGGTCAATATATTCGGGTTTGATTTGGATAAAGAACCTGAAAAGGCGAAAGCGCAAATTGGTTTAGTCCCACAAGAATTTAACTTTAACATGTTTGAACGCGTGATTGATATTCTTACCCAGCAAGCGGGTTACTACGGTATACCTTATCAAAAAGCTCGGGAAAAAAGTGAATTTTATTTGAAAAAATTAGGGTTATGGGAAAAGGCAAAAGAACCGGCCAGAAATTTGTCAGGAGGGTTAAAGCGTCGGTTACTGATTGTGCGTGGACTCATACATGAACCCAAATTACTTATCCTTGATGAACCAACAGCAGGGGTTGATATTGAGCTTAGGCGTTCAACGTGGGCATTTTTACAAGAAATCAATGCTCAGGGTACCACAATAATCTTAACCACACATTATCTTGAAGAAGCAGAAAGTTTATGTCGTCGAGTTGCTATCATCAATCATGGTGAAATTATTCAAGACATGGGCGTGAAACAATTATTATCGACCTTGGATAAAGAAACGGTATTGCTTGATTTAAAAGCACCTTTGAAAGAAGCGCCCGTTATTCCAAAATTTGAATGTAAACGGATTGATGCTCTTACGCTTGAAGTGAGTTTCCATCGTCACACTTCCTTAAATGATTTGTTTCTTGCATTATCGCAAAGGGGATGTGAGGTGATGAGTTTTCGTAATAAATCCAATCGTTTGGAAGAATTATTTTTAGATCTGGTACATGCTAAACAAGGAACATCTTCGTGAATAGGTTAAATAGGATAGCGTTGTACACATTAACCCGTAAAGAGATTACACGTTTTTTCCGGATCTGGACCCAAACTTTACTCCCTTCTCCTATTTCAATGGTGCTCTATTTTGTAATTTTCGGCAGCCTTATTGGTCCCCGTATTGGACAAATTGATGGTCATAATTATATTGAATATCTAGCTCCTGGTTTGATTATGATGGCAGTTATCAATAATTCCTTTGCTAATGTGGTGGCTTCTTTTTTTGGAGCAAAATTTCAACGCAATATTGAAGAAATGTTTGTCGCCCCTATGTCAAGTTGGGTAATTTTATTAGGTTTTATTCTAGGTGGGATCTCAAGAGGCTGTATTGTTGGTTTAATCGTCACCTGCGTGGCTTTATTTTTTACTGAACTTCATGTCCATCATATTGGGGTAGTGGTGGTGGTGGTTTTATGTACTGCGATGTTATTTTCATTGGCTGGTTTGCTCAATGCAATTTTCTCAAGAAAATTTGACGATATAAACATCATACCCACGTTCGTTTTAACGCCACTTACTTATCTGGGCGGTGTTTTTTATTCGACCAATATGTTGAGCCCTTTTTGGCAGAAATTGTCTTACTTTAATCCCATTTTGTATATGATAAATGCATTTCGCTATGGCATGTTAGGCACATCAGACGTCGGCGTTGTCACTTCATTAAGTTTCATTATCATTGCCAATGTTATGTGTTTTTTATTGGCTTGGCATTTATTGTCTAAAGGAACGGCAATTAAAGCCTAGAGAACACACTTTCTAAAGTGAATAACAACTCAGGATATTTCCCGGCATCAATCTTACTACCTGTTAGTTATTATCCTTAATTGGATATTGACGAGGTATGTATGCTAGGCGAAAGTGAGATCTTTTCAAATAAGCCATCACATGCGGATGACTCAAGTGTCATTCCCGAATTATCAATAGAAGTACTTCATCATCTATTAAGTTTCGTACCACTTCATCAGAATGAACAACTGCGAGGTGTTAGCAATGACTGGCTAGAGGGTTGGAATGAGGGGATCCTCTTGCAGATGAATCCGCTTGCGGGTCCGCGTGGAATTCAAAACAATATCCGCTTTGCGCCAGGGTTCAATGCATTATGGGAAAGCCAACAAAAAGAAATCGAATATTTGCTTGAAAGTGAAAGTAAAATTTTAGAAAAGACCAATAATACGCACAGTGTAATAATAGCCTTTCAAAAGCTTAAAGAAGTAACAAATCAACAAATCAGTATTTTGGCATTACATGCCAGGGAAAAAGTACTAAGTAAAATAAATATAGCAATTATTTTTCAGTGTATTCAACAAAGCGAGATGTCCCCGGATCAAAAACTTGATTGTTCCGCTTGCGGTTTAACAAGATTTCCAGAAAGTGTTATCGAGGATAATATAGATTTTTTTCAAACAATTCAGCGAGTTGATATTTGTCACAATCATCTTTTTGTATTACCAGAGAATATCGGTCATTGTATCTCTCTTGAAATGTTGAATATCTTTAACAATCGCCTGAGAGCGTTGCCAGAAAGTATTGGCAAATGTGTTATGCTTCAAACGCTTTCTGCTGATATTAACGAACTCAAGATCCTGCCAGATAGTATTGGTGACTGTTTGGCGCTTAAATATCTTGAAGTGAACAAAAATGGTCTTATTGCGCTTCCTGAAAATATTGGTAAATGTGTCAGCCTTCGATGGATTTCTGCTTCCTGGAATAAACTCACATTCATACCCCAGAGCATAGGTCAATGCGGGAAACTTGAATGGCTGAAGGTCTCTTACAATCAACTTATGATGTTGCCATACAGTATCGTTCAGTGTGAAGAGCTGCGACGCCTTAGTATTAGTGAAAATTATATAACGACATTACCAGATAAGTTATCTAGAGCTATTCTTTTTGATTCAATGGCTGGCGGTTTTATCTCAAAAAGAGAAGTGTTAGCTACTCAAAATAAAATAGTTGATCTTAATGCATCAATGAAAAGCTTAAGGTTAGGATAAAAAAATCCCCCGCTGAAGACGGCCAATAAACTGATGATTGCACAGGTCGCCCGGAGGCGACCACCACCTACTTTGACAAAGGAGGTCGCGCTTTTAACGCGGGAGGATTTTATAAATCTTCAACAAGAAATGATCGACAAGGCTGGAGGGTAGGATGGAACTTGAAAAGTGGTTTGCTCACCATTCAAAGGGTCTGAAAAAATAAGTAAACACCCAGAGGACGATCATATAAGCACTAAATAGTGATTGAAAGCCAGCCATTGCACGAACCCATCCTTTACCTTTGAGGGTAAATTCTCTTGCTTGTAAATGCGAAATCCAGTTGCTGACATTGATATCTTTCCAACCGATGCTAAAAGCACTGAGCAAGCTAAAAAAGAGACTTAATTTGATAAGATGAAGTTGACGTTTAATGAGATTGGTTTTCTTATCTAGCCATTTGGCATCTAATAGCTTTGCCATTTGTTCTGCATGTTTTATTGGGTGGCATTTGTCCCAGTCTTGAAGACGATGAGAAGTCCAGATCGCAATAATGCCGGCGTGTTTGGTTGGTTTACTTAAGGCATAACGATAGGGGAGTGCAAATAATAAGACTCCTAAAAGAAATAAACGCAAAGGGCGCCCAGGTTCTGCGCCATAATCACAAGTTAAATAGAAAAATACATAGTTAAATCCGCTTTCAATATAAGACCATCCTCCCTTGTGCCATGCACTGATCATTTCTTGATATTTAATTGTGGCTGTGATGGTGCGCTCCATGGAGCGAATCCCCAATGTTTTATAAGCATTTCGAAATTCGGTTAATGATGCTTTAAAATCATTGTAATGATGAAATTGGATGTTTTCAAAATCTTTGACAGTGGTAAAGGTTGTCAAGTTAGGCATTGCATTGAGGATGGGTTCAAAAATGGCCCCATCAAGATTTGCTTGATCGAAATTAGCGTCTCGTAATTGAGTTTTAATCATGTTGGTTTGCGAAAGATTTGCATTTTCTAAATTGGCGTTGGTTAAATTAACATCTAATAACGAAGCAGTGGCAAGATTTGCCCAAGCAAGATTGGCACCTTCAAGATTAGCCTCTCGGAGATTAGCTCCTTCTAGATTGGCAAAGACAATATTTGCATTACTTAAATTGGCAAAACTTAAATTAGAATGGCTCAAATTGGCTTCTCTTAAATCACTTTCAATTAGCGTTGTTTTTTCTAATATGGCTTGTTCTAGATTGGCTTTCTTGAGATTAGCATGAAGCAGATTTGAACTATGAAAATATGTTTTAACGAGATATGCTCCTGATAAGTCAACGTTGCTTAAATCACATTCACTGACGTCAGCACCAGAGAGATCGATTTGGCTTAAGTTCAAATTGCTTAAATTTAGGCCATGCAAATTGGTATCACATAGATTGATCGGTTTTTGTTCTGTTTCTAAAATAATTTTCAGTTTGTTGATATCAATGGCTTGTCCTTGGTAAGGACTGTTGCACTCAGCTTGAATAGTAAATGGTAATATGAGGCTGATAATCCATACGCTAACAAACCATATTTTATTCATTTTATTTTCCTTTTATTGCGAAGGATCCGAATATATTCCAATATCATCGCTGATAACCCCCTTTTTCCATGGTAAATCTTTCAGCGAAAGATCTTTGCCTAATTTGAAGATTGGATATTTAATAATATTAAAATACGGTGAATAATCGAAATCACTTGGGGTATAAAGCCGAGGATTTCGTTGAATAAGCGCTATATTTTTTTCCTTGTCAATTTCAACAAGTGGCAAAATTGGGAAATTGATAGAGTAAAATGCATCCGCTATCATAGAGGAACAAATATCTTCTGTTGGTTGCAAGGCATTATGCTGAAATAAAGTAGAACGCCATCTTCTTGGAAATAATCCCCAGGGAAATAAAAAACGTGCTAAATCGAACACATGACGAAAATTATATTTTCGTCCAAGATTGGCTATCGCATAAGCAATAACTTTTTGAATTTCTTCCGTATTAATGCCTTGTGGTCGCAATATTCTAATATGCTCGTTTTCATATTTACTAATCGGCGATACAATGGTGCCTTCTCCCACTTCACTTTCGATAATTAATTGTGAATCGGTTGACTGTGGGTAGAATTTTTCCACCCTTTTTCGCAAGTTGGCAGAGTTTATGCCTGGCACAGTACCAATATACAAAGCTGCATGTGACCAAGGACTATGCGTAATTTGCTGAATAATTCTACTAACACGATTGCGGCCTTCAATCAATAATACATCACCCGGTAAAATCTCTTTGCGGATCTGTGGAAAATCGCATAAATAGGCTCTGCTTGGCGCGTCATTTTTTAGCAACCAATGTCCAAATTTAGCGATGATCCATTCACTGAAAGAGAATTTCATATCAAAGAGATCTTATTAATGAAAGGGGAATAAATAATTCAACCATGATGCCATCCGCAGTAAAATTTTTCGCATAATGGCAACGTGGTGGAAATGAGAACTATAGATAGCGGTTTGCCCAAAGGCACCGCCTGGTAAAGTCTCTTTGTATTTTAAAAAATTGGGATCATCAATTTCAATAATCACAGGGATCCGTCCTGGCGTACTAGATTGTTTAATATCAATCAAATTGCCAGAAGCGGTGACTTGACCTTCGGCCATCTCTTCAAATACTTTTGCCACTTTACCTTGAAAGATGACGCCTGGAATCCCATCAAAGGTAACCTCTGCGGGATCGCCTTTTTGTAAACGTAATAAACTGTTTTGACGAAACCATCCGACATAAAGATTTTCTTGTTTATGCAGAAAAATCATTAAAGGTCGCAAAGGCAGGTTGGAGGCCATCATACCAGGGCGTATTGCCAATTGTGTACAATTCCCATCTGAGGGTGCACGAACAGTGGTTTGATCTAATTCGAATTGTAAAGAGGCTTCATCTGCCGTCAGTTGATCAACACGTGCTTTGGCAAGATCTCTATCTCTTTCTGGCATTGCTTTTTTGGCGACTAATTCATTGGCCCTGACAAGATCGCTTTGCGCCATGATAAGTTGTGCTTGAATTGAAGCAAGTTTATTTTGAAATGGAACGGGATCTAGCTGAAATAAGATATCGCCTTTTTTTAAATCTTGCATACAATCGACTGGTACATCAATAACAATGCCAGAAACGGCTGGAATAATAGGCGTTGAAATAAAATATTGGCGTCCCATTTCTGAATAAGGGTGATTATAATTCATGAGAAAAATCAATGCCCCAATTAAAACAACGCCACCCAGGGCTGCAGTGGGGACAGTCCACTTATTAATCGGGATCCGAAACAGTTTGAAAATCGCAACGCAAAGAGCGGTATAAGTCAAAACCAGTAAGAGATCCATTAGGTATTCCCCTTGTCGATTTTTGGAATCAATGTCCAAGGAATGTCTTTAGATTCAAGTTTAGTCAAACGATTTTGCATTGCGTCAATTTGTTCTTGCATCACAGGGAAAGGATCAGGTTTGGTTTCTGCTTCCTTTGAAAACCCCCAGCCACGGTCTTCTCTATACAATGTCGCCCAAATCCAAAGAAATGGCCAAATCACATGTAAGGTAAATAAACTTACCCATCCAGCAATATGAATCGCATCTTGTTGAGGATGATTACGCGATTGGGCAATCAGATAGGGGATATCATGAATGGCGATGATGCCATAAAAAATAACAACAGCGACAAAGACCAATAATCCCAGGGCAAAATAATCGAGCATAGAAGCGCTCTCTTTCAATTCAATAGGAAGAGTATATATAAAGGGTAGTTAGTGCTTCCCTAATTGTCATGCCGAGTAATTGTAATAAATATTGTATGTTGAATAACTAACAGAATATTTGGGCTCGTATCGAAGCGAGGGAATTGTTATAATCACACCCCTTCCCGGAGAGGTGTCAGAGTGGCCGATTGAGCACGCCTGGAAAGTGTGTGTACGTGATGAGCGTACCGAGGGTTCGAATCCCTCCCTCTCCGCCATGCTTCGTTCTTTGAACTACGCATGGCAGCTATCAAACCGGCTTGTCCACTAAACTAATAGTGTTAATCAAAGCCGCCTTTGTCCATTCTATCGTTGATTTCTCTTCTATTTGAGCAAAATACGAAAATGCTAAAATGGAATGAGAATACGCTCTAAAAATAGCAACTTTCATCGTGGTCGAATCAATCCCTTGATATGCCGCTAAAAAATCTTTTAATCTCTCCTTTGTAAAGATCATGAGGCCGACAGCAATATCAACTGCCGGATGTCCAATGTGGACATCTCCCCAATCGATTAATCCCATCGGCAACCCAGAGTGATCAACAACGATATGTTTGGAATAGAGATCGCCATGAAGATAACATTTATTGCTGCAATGAATATCTACGCCTTTAAAATAATCCATTATAGTAATCAGTCTTTGTATGTCGAAACCGTAATTGATAAAATAATCAGCATATTTTGTAATACATTCATTTACTCTTGCCTTTCGATTCACAAAGTCCAAACGCCATTCATGCTCCCCTTTAAGATGTTTAATATGCTCATTAAGCACAGGCAATGTGTGTAGCTCTCGTAGCCATGTGCCCAATATTTTTGCAAAAGCGGTATTATCTACTAAGGGTGTTTGAGAGATAGATAGAAGTTCCCCTGATAATATTTCGTATCCAGCAAAGGGGTAGGGATAAGAAGCGCTAGGCTTACCAATCATTGTTGGGGAAGATATCATAAATGACATTTTTTGAGATAAATATGGCAATAATAATATCTCATTTTCCATGCACACTAAAGCTTCAATGCGGTGTGGGAATCTAAAAACATATTCGTTGTTTACCAAAAAAGCTGTATTATCAAATCCTTCCCCAAATAATTGTATTTTTTCTATCTCTATAGAGAATTGTGATTTTATTAGCTCTTGTGCCAAGGCTGATGTAATTTGTGTTGTTTTATCCCAAATGTTACCCATCTAAAAATGTATCCTTAAAATCTAAAACAAAATTTCTTGCAGCGGTAGCTGCCTAGGATAGTAGCCCCGCGTATAGCGCTTCGCCATGCCTCCTATGCTAAGGAGAATGTTTTTATCATTTTTTATAATGCCTCCAATGTAAGCATAGAGCCGAGGTTGGATTTCTTGCACAATCCAATTATTTCGATTTTTTACAGACCATATCAGATGAAAATAATGTGATCGATATGAATGAGTCATTTTTATGCTTCCTACGACGACCGACTTCTTCAAAATAATATAGAGAGCCTTTTAACATAATCATAAAATATATGCAAAACATAAGCATTTTAATGAGTGAATAATGAATTTGTTTCGCAGCTACCGCAGCGAGAGATGGGAATATTGCGATCCCCACGTTACGCACTCTGCCTTCGGCGAAGCGCTACACGCGGGGCTACTATCCTAGGCAGCTACTGCTGCCAGAGATTTTTAATTCTTATTCATTCCAAGAGCTAACCGTAGGATGGGAGCAAATTTCATGAATACCAACACCAACGTCGGCAGGGATAGGGGATAGCCAAGGGGATTTTTCGACAGCTACCAGTCCATCTTTATAGCCAGCCTCAATGCGTTCTTGTATTGATAACTGTGAGAATTCAAAATCTTTCGATGAGAGTTCATTGTGAGGGGCGGTATAGAGAAAGCGTACAAAATGCATGATGGTATCAATGCATTCATTTTCATAAAGTTTTTTAACTTCAGGATCCTTTTGTAATTGAGGCGGCATTTTTTGATAAAGAAAGTGAATTTCACGACGAAGACGTAAAATTTCAAGAAAAGATTGCAAGTGCATACGATCTTGACTTGAATACATAATGTCCTTATAGCGTTTCATGACATCATCCAATGTCTTTGGGTTCAAACCATATGAATCAAATAAATTCGCCATAAAGCATAAAGTATTCACGTGATGTGAATCATGAATAATGGCTTGTACTGGTGTGTTACTCAATACTCCGCCATCCCAAAAATATTCTCCATCTATCTTCACGGCGGCAAATGCTGGCGGCAAAGCGCAGCTTGCCAAAATATGCTCTGGGCGTATGGTTTGAATATTAGTATCAAAAAATACGGCTTTACCTTGTTGTACTTCAACAGCACCAATTGTAAAGCGTATTTTGCCACTGTTGAGTAAATCAAAATCAACTAGCTTTTCTAAAGTTCTTTGTAAGGGTTCTGCAACATAGAAACTAATCGTATCAGCAGAGCCATCGGTTTCATACAAAGGGTTTTTAAAACGTGGACTAAACATGCCTGGTTGACCAAACATAAGGCTAGATTGGGCACTAATATAGTTGTACCACTGCCGAGTTTTTTCATCATCTGGTGAAAATCCAGGTAATATGTTACGTGATACGGTATCCCAAAATTCTTCCAAGCGAAGCACACGGTTTTTAGGTTCATTGCCAGCGATAATACAAGCATTAATAGAACCTATGGAGGTGCCAATAACCCAGTCCGGATGATAGTTGTTTTCTGATAATGCTTTAAAAATGCCAAGCTGGTATGCGCCTAGTGCGCCACCGCCTTGAAAGACATATGCAACCCGTTCAATAGCATTTTTATTTATTTTCATAATATACTGTGAGCTTATCCAGATATCTATAGATAATAAAGAATCTCCTTTTTAAATCGGCATGAATAAGAAATAGCTTGATCTAAAACTGTAAAGCCTCACAGCCATCACTCTAATTTTTGCTTGAACATCCAACCGGCAATTAATAATGTAAATAATCCGATTAGAGCCATGGGCCATATGTTCATGAATACATCACTTGCCGCCATATTTTTCAGAAAAATACCTTTAATGATAACAAAAAAATATTTAATAGGTATTAGTATGGTGATAGGTTCTAACCATGCGGGCATATTTTCAATAGGTGTTGCGAAACCAGATAATAACATGGTAGGCATCATGAAAACAAAAGTACCCAAGGTTGCTTGTTGCTGGGTGTGTGATAAAGATGAAATAAATAATCCAATACCAACAATAGAAATCACAAATACAATCATGCTGAAATAAAATAATAATAATGAGCCATGCAGTGGAATATGATATAACAAAATAGCCAACACCATAATTAAAGAACTTTCAGCAATACCGATGATCACTGCTGGCAGCATTTTTCCAACAAGAATTTCCCAAGTTTGTATTGGTGACACCAAGAGCTGATCAAAGGTTCCCATCTCTCGTTCACGGGCCACAGATAACGAAGTGACAATCAACCCAATCACCATGGAAAGTATACCTATCAGACAAGGTACTGTGTATAGATAATAGTCCAAATTGGGGTTAAACCAACTACGAAAATCAATGGTAACGTCATTGTTACTATTTGTACCTTGGAGTTTAAAAATATCAGCATTCAATGTCTGTATAATTCGAAAGATATATCCTTGTACAATTTGTGAGGCATTGGATTTACGCCCATCTAAAATGATTTGTACAAAGGGGGCTTGCCCTTTGCCCAGTTGGCTGGAGAAATCTGCTTGTATATTTAATGCCACAATTGCTTTTTGAGAGTCGATAACTTCTTGAAGTTCTTTTTCGCTACTAAGTTTATAGACATGTTGAAAATAAGGGGAACCTTTGACCCTCTCTATTAATTCATGACTATACCAACCGGTATCTTGATTATAATAAGCAATATTAATATTACGGACTTCAAGTGTTGCTGCATTTGCAAATAATACAAGTTGTAAAATAGGAGGCATAATCAATGAGAAACGCGCTTTTTTATCTCTTAGCATCGCAAGAAGTTCTTTGACTACAAGCGCTTTAATACGCGCCCATGCACTCACAATAGCGCCTTTTTACTTTTTTTGGTGACGAAAAATAAAAGTACCATTGCAATACACAGCATCGCTAACATATTAAAAATAAATAATGACCAAACAACCCCAGCTAAAAAACTGGTCTGGATGATAGTCACAAAATATTTAGCAGGCAATAAATAGGTTACCCAACGAATACTCGCGGGCATAGATTCAATTTCATATAAAAATCCAGACAACATGAACGAAGGTAAGAAAGCGGCCATCATGGCTATCTGGCTGGCAACAAATTGGTTTTTAGCTAATGTCGATATCAATAAACCTTGAGCAAGACCAGCTAATAAAAATAAAGCAGTGCCAAGCCCCAATATTAAAAATGAACCGTTAAAAGGCACATCAAAGAATAAAATCGAAAGCGCCACACAAAGTATCATCGAACCCATGCCGAGGAAGAAGTAAGGCGTCATTTTACCGATAATGAGTTCAACGATATGAATTGGGGTGGCCATAATAGCCTCCATCGTTCCTCGTTCCCATTCTCTGGCCACCACAAGCGCGGTAAGTAAAATACCAATTAGCGCCATCACAATAGCGATAGAACCCGGAAGGAGAACGTTACGGCTTTTCAGTTCAGGATTAAACCATACGCGTGGTTCTGTGAGAATGGATGAGGGCTCTATTGCTCCTTGTTCTTGTTGCAAACTTAATCGCCATGTTGCCACCACACCATCTGCATAATTTTGCACGAAACTTGCCGTATTTGTTTCACTGCCATCTGCTATTACTTGAATGGGCGAGGGGAGATTTCTCCCAATTTTATCTGAAAAATCTTGAGGGATGATGACAATGCCTCGAATTACTCCTTCTAGTAATTCTTGAGTCAGCTCCTTTCTATCAAAGCGAACTTTAACATTAAAAAATCGGGTGTTTTCAAAAGCATGAGCCAAACTTTGTGCTTTTTGTGATGTATCTTCAAGCACTAAGCCAATTTTAACAGTATTGGTATCTAATGAAACTCCATAAGCAAATAAAAAAATCATGATGGCAGGTAAAATAACGGCAATAATTAAAGTGCTAGGATCCCGGTAAGCTTGCAATGTTTCCTTATACATAAAGGCAAATAATCTTTTTGAAGAAAATCCACTCATGCGACTTTCTCCATTTCTCTTTTTTTATCGAATGCTTTAATTAGTGCAATAAACGCATCCTCTAATGTCGGATCAGGTAAATCATCACCTTGCACGCTTTTCTTGAGACCATCTGGAGTATCCGATGCAATATTTTCACCACGATAAATGAGGGCAATACGATCACAATATTCTGCTTCATCCATAAAATGTGTTGTAATCATGATGGTCACTCCTTTGAGGACCATGCCATTAATATGTGTCCAAAATTCACGACGAGTGAGAGGATCAACACCTGAAGTTGGTTCATCTAAAAAAAGCACATCTGGTTCATGCATTACGGCGCAAGATAGCGCAAGTCTTTGTTTAAAGCCTAAAGGTAAACCACCTGCATTGTCATTGAGATAATGCTTTAATTCAAAAATCTCAATCATTTTATCAATTTTTTCTTTTCTATCATTTCCAAGTAGGCCATATACACCAGAAAAAAAATCAAGATTCTGTTTTACACTTAAATCACTATAAAGAGAAAATTTTTGTGCCATATAGCCGATGCGAGCACGTGCTTTGGAGCTTGCTGTTTTAAGATCAAATCCAGAAACCAAGGCAGTACCTTCAGTTGGTTGTAAAAGACCGCATAACATTTTGAAAGTGGTTGATTTTCCTGCACCATTTGGACCCAATAAACCAAATATTTCACCTTGCTTAATGGAAAATGAAATATTTTGTACTGCAACGAAATCCCCAAATTTCTTTGTTAAGTTTTGTGCTTCGATAGGTATAGTATTTTTATGCTTTTTAGGATGCATGGTATTAGCCAATACAGATTCTCGACTATATTTGCCTTGAAGAATGTCAACAAAGGCATCTTCAAATCTTGGTTTCGTTGCAACAAAAGGAAAGGGTGAATTCATGGTTGTTAAAGGTTTTAGCATAATGCGAACGTTTTTACCTTGGATGATCCCATCTAGCACTTCCTTTTGCTTTATCATTGAGGATAAGGTGGTTCGAAGAGAGCTTTCAGGAGGGGAAACCAAATAAGTACGGCCTTCTACTTTTTTTGTTAAATCTTGTGGGAGCCCATCAAATAACAATTTTCCTTCATTAAGCAGTAGCACTTCTTCACATTTTTCCGCTTCATCTAAGTAAGAAGTTGCCCAAATCACTGCGATATCTTCTTTGATAAGTTCTTGAACCATGCGCCAGAGTTCTCTTCTAGAGATAGGATCAACACCTACACTGGGTTCGTCCAACAGCAAGACTTTTGGTTGGCTCAGTAGCGCACAGGCCAACCCTAGTTTTTGCTTCATCCCGCCTGAGAGTTTGCCTGCTATACGCTTAGTAAAGTCTTTAAGATCGGTAAATTGTAGCATTTGCTCAAAGGTGTCTTTTCTTTGTTGGCCATATATTCCTCTTAAACGCGCATAGAGTTCAAGATTTTCAATGACTGTTAAATCTTCATAAAGCCCAAATTTTTGTGGCATATAACTTAAGGTTTCAAAAATATCGTTTCGAGCATGAGTCGTGTCTTGACCACAAACAATGATCTTTCCCTTTGTAGGATGAAGAAGACCAGTGATTAGTCTAATAAGCGTTGTTTTACCGGCACCATCAGGACCAACAAGTCCTGTTACTCTGCCATTTTTGATTTGTGCACTAATGTTATCTAAAGCAGGATTTTGTTCATTTTTAAAGAACATTGAAACTTGGTTAATTTCTATGGCAACTGCACTATTCATGAGGTTCTTTGGCAATGACAACGGTCACAGGCATGCCTTGGCGAAGTTGCCCTTCTTTATCTTCGACAATGACTCTTAAGCGATAAACGAGATCAGTTCGTAATTCTTTGGTTTCAACATTTTTAGGGGTAAATTCTGCAACTGGGGAAATAAAACCAATTTGACCTTGATAGGGTTGTTTGGGAAAAGTATCGGTATAAACTAAGGCTTTCATGCCAGGTTTGAGATGACCTAGATTGATTTCAGATGTGTATGCTCTTATCCATACCGGGTTAATGAGTGAAAGAGTATAAACAGGTGAGCCAACGTTAACAATGGATCCAGGCTCTCTTATCCTGGTTAAAATAATTCCATCATTAGGAGCGAGTAAATCGGTATCATTAAGATTGTTCTGTGCTGTTGCTAATTGTGAGTTCACTGCTTCCAATTGAGCAAGTCCTGCCGCAATATCTTCTGATCTAAAACCTTCCACGGCAAGTTTCAAAGCTTCTTCTGCTGTTTTCAATTGTGCTTGAGTTTCTTTAGCTTTGGCAAAAGCATCATCATATTCTTGCTTTGAGGCATAATTTTTCTTAACAAGCTCTGTTTGTCGGTTTAATACTTTTTGAGCGTTATCATAACTGACCTCTCTTTCTCTCACTAATGCTTTTGCTTCTTGAATTTCTTGGGGTCTGTTTCCTGCATGCAATTTAGTCAAATTTGCTTTGGCAACATCAGCGAGCCCTTTGAGATTATTAACTTCAAAAATAAATGGGGTTTTATCTAGGCTGGCAATAATATCTCCTTTTTTGATTTTATCGCCTTCTTCAAATTTCATTTCTTGTACACGACCCGTGAGGCGAAAACCAAGATCCACTTGGCGAATATCGACGTTGCCATGCAAAATAATATCTTGCGAACGATGATTTTCACGATAAAAATAGAAAAAGACTAAGGCGCTTCCTATGCCAAGTAGAGAAATTAAGAAAATCAATCTCAGCTTTTTCCCCATTGGGGTTCCATCCTGGAAGTTATCTAATAAGAATTGTCCTCTTCGATTTAATTTTAGGAGTAAACTGGGCTAGATGTAAGACTAACTGCTAAATACTGTGATGGGCTGGATAAAGAGACAAGGGATGACAAATTGTTTAAAAGGTTTTCTTATTCCCTCTCCCCTTGCGGGAGAGGGTTAGGGTGAGGGGGATCTAAATCTGATACAATCTTACGCTCTTTTAGCCATTAAGATTTGCTACCCCTCATCCCCGCCTTCTCCCGTAAGGGGAGAAGGGGCAAGAGGCAGACATACTACTATTCAAACTCTAACGCATTGATTGTTGCTTTTTTCTTAAAAAATACGCCCTGTAATTTATCAATGACCATTGCAAAGCTGCCGTTACCTAATACATTCGCGCAGGTAATGACAGGATCAAAAAGAATATAGAGCGCTGTTATCAATGAAAGCATTTGAGAATTAAATCCTAAATAGCTTTCTAAAATTGGGAGCATCACTATGATGCCACCGCCAGGGACGGCAGCCACAGAGAATTTAGCTAAGACAAAATAGCCAGCAAAAATAAGATAATCCCAAAAAAGTGGCTCGGGTACATCAAAGCTTTTTAAGATGGCATAAGCTAAAATGGGAATGGCAAAACAATCGCCGATTAAATGAATATTTACCGTGGCAGGAATTACCGAGCGTGCAAGGTCGGGATTTTTTGCATTTTTCTCCGTGCCAATAATGGTTAAGGGCATGGCTGCGGCACTTGACATGGTGCTAAAACCTGCAATGGCCGCCGGCAACATATTACGAATTTTTTCAATACAATTCAAAAATGAAGCACTGGTAATAAAATAAATAAATCCGATATAAGAAAATTGAGCCAAGGCAATAATTGCAAAAATAAGCGCATAGTCATGAAGTAACATTAAAATAGCACCATCATGCGCGAGTTTTATCACAAATCCGGCAACGAAAAGTGGGATCATGTAAGTAAAAACTTGTAAAACTTTATTGATAATAGTGCTGAATACTTGTGCAATAGATGTGGCTACAGTTGGGCGCAAATAAGACACTATTAATCCTGAAATTAATCCAGCATACATCGCAATATCATTAGGAATCATTTTGGGAATTGAGATTTGCCAAAGCGGTATTAATTCGTTGACAGATTGTGGTGCAATGACAGACAAATTAAAGTGATAAACCCAAATTCCTACATAGTGACTAATAAAAGTGGAAAGATAATTAGAGCAGCAAACAACTGCCAAAATGAGCAAAATAAGTTTAGTTGCTTGTCCTGCCAGTTGCGCCATCACTTTAAAAAGTAAGCCAAAGATAATGATGGGTAATATAGCTATAATCAAAGATTTTATGGTTAAACTCACTGCGTAGAAAAAGGTTTTTGCCTCAAGCGGAATAAATGAATTCAATGCTGCTATCGCAAGAATAATAGCAATTAATATAAAAGGCATTTTACGGAACATGGTCGCACCTTGATTAATACTTGTTTGATTTGATTAAAAAAATAAAATAAAGAGAGAAATGCAGATTACCGGCCGGTGCCGGTAGTAGTGAGGGTTGTTGTAGCGAGGATGATATATTTACTCATACACTGAAGATAGACTAAATCTGCAAGTCATGTCAACTATCTCTTTAAGCTTTATCCGGCCATTTATCAGTATTTGTGACTCCAAATCGCTGACAAGCTCGGGTATACTTGCTTGCTTGTATATGCTCGATGAATTCTGATTTGGTTCTGTTCCCTCTTCCGCTTCTCGGCATAGTGCAAATTTAGGATCATATTCCGTCATTGCGAGCTCTTAGCGAAGCAATCCATGCTTTATCATGATAATTTCTGGATTGCTTCGCTAAGAGCTCGCAATGACGGAGGGGTAGGGTGAGGGGCCAAATCTAAAGACCCTCATCCGGCGCTAAGAGCACCACCTTCTCCCGCGAGACGGTAGAAGGTAATGAGAGTTTATATTATACAAATTGTTTTTATAAAAGGATGGCCCAGTGAATTCGATTGATCAAAGCGTTGAAAATGCGATTTGGTTGAGAGAGATAACCGGGAATGTTGTTTTGTAGATTTTGGAACCCCTCACCCTAACCCTCTCCCGCAAGGGGAGAGGGGATAAGATTTCAAGATCTTTTTTCTGATCCCCTCTCCCGCTTGCGGGGGAGGGTGAGGGAGGGGGAAATGTTTAGGTGTTAAAATTTTTCTGATCAATTTAACCACCGTTAAACCATTTATTCTCTATATTTTCACCTCTTATCAGCAATATTTTTTTTCATCATAAATTAAAATTCATATCTAACAACCACTTGACGTTTTACATGCGCTTTCCAATAAGAAATTTTCTTATTTTCATGTTAAGTTGATGCCAGTACAGTGACATCCAGAAAACAGCTCAAACTATTTTGAGTGAATCGGTATTTATGTAAAACATTGTAGAGGTAAATTTATGGCAAGCGAAGGTCCAAGAGACGTTGAAGATTCTATTGGTTTTTTAGAAGGGTTACAGTTGAAACTTTCTGATTGGATGTCTGGCAAAACCATCCGCGATAGATTAGATGGTGCAGTGATGGAATATAATTTCCCTATGATTGAATGGTGCGTACAACAAGGTGCTGATTTGAATAAACCCAATTGGGGAGGTTTGAGCCGTGTAACTCCATTCTATTGTGCAATTTTTTATTACCGGTATTATTCTCGTGAGAATATTGAAAGGCTTATAGATCTTGGTGCAAACGTTCATGCTGAGCACGATGCTTATTCGCGTAAAACACTTTTACATGATGCTGTAGTAGATCCTGATAACAATCCTTTGCTCGATATTTTAATTGAAAAAAGAGTTGATTTAGATGCCATGGAATGTGGTTACACTGCTTTGTGGTTGGCTGCACAACAAGGGTTAACTCTTGTTGTTGAAAAGCTCATTCAGGCTGGAGCCGACTTAAATAGAAGAGGGACGAATAATGTTTATGAAATTCCCCCTCATTCACCCCTAGAGGCAGCAATGAGGGCTGGCCGTGTTGATACAGTTGCATTGTTGCGACAATATGGTGCTTTAGAATCTCATGCTGCGCTTGAAACACAATCATCGCCTGTTGCTTCATCTTCTTCATCACGTGCAATAACCCCTAGCGCAAAGATTGCTGCTGATCGCAAAAAACCTGCAAAACATGCAAGGAAAGACACGCCGGTCAAAGAAACCGCTTCTAAACGGGCACGCAAAAGATAGGAATACATCCCCCCGCTCGCAGACTCGCGCCCCCCTATCGAAGCATACCCTTATACATAAGTATGGGGGTATCATTTCATGCCCCTAAAAATAGGCCACGCTATAGCAAAGTCTCTCATCCTTTGTATTCCTATCCACATTGTTTGTGGTCCAGGCTCACCATCATTTTTCCTTCCTAAAA
>JACPOY010000028.1 GCA_016191245.1 Gammaproteobacteria bacterium
GGAGAAGGCGGGGATGAGGGGTGGAAAAAATCTTAATAGTTAAAAGACGTAAATTTGTCCCAGATTTATAGACCCCTCACCCTAACCCTCTCCCGCAAGGGGAGAGGGGATAAGAAAAACCTTTTAAATTATGTGTCGATCCCTCAGCTTTACAAGGAGAGATCCAATGGTTGCTACGCAACCGATCTTACTTTTCCTAACTCCCCAACCCCAACACCTCGACAAAAAACTCCCTTTGTTCTTCTAGTGCCCTAATACGATTTTCCGCTTTTCTAAAGCCATGTTGTTCGCCTTTAAAAAGCACATATTTAGTTTTTATCCCTTTTTGCTTTAGGGCATCAAACATCATTTGCGCCTGATTGGGCAATACTATTTTATCTTCATCGCCTTGAAAGAAAATCACCGGGTTACTTAATTTATCTACATGGTATAAAGGAGAGCGTTCTTTATATTTCTCTTTTTCCTCTGGGTATGGACCAATGAGATTATCTAAATAGCGCGATTCAAATTTATGCGTATCATGTACAAGTGCTGCCAATTCACTCACGCCATAATGGCTCGCGCCAACATGAAAAGTCTTGGTAAAACAAAGCGCTGCCAGCGTGGTATAACCACCAGCACTGCCGCCGGTTATTGCTAATTTATTTTTATCTACTAGTCCTTTTTGTGCCAGAAAAAGCGCAGCATTAGCGCAATCTTCAACATCATACACGCCCCATTGTTTATTTAAGCTATGTCGATATTCTCTGCCATAACCCGTAGAACCGGCATAATTGACATCGACAAAAGCAAAACCACGGCTCGTCCAATATTGAATATCCAAGTTTAAATTAGATCCACTATTGGCAGTGGGTCCACCATGACTTCTCACAATCAAAGGTGGTTGAGTGCCTTTTTTGCCAATGGTATTTTTATTTTTTGGTGCATAATAAAAAGCATGAGCAACACGTTTGCCACTTGGAAAGGTAATATGTTCTGGCACACTTAAATAGTCTGGGTCGACAACTGCCATATTTTCACGAAGCACAGTGAATTTGCCTTTATCTATCATAGCAATGGCTGTTGGCTTATTTGCCGCTCCTGCAATAAATGCCACTTTATCGTGATGAGAACGAATTTGTGAAAAACTTGTATAAGGTAATTCTATATTTGTTGGTTTTTTATCAAAGGTAAATAAACGCGACTGCCCATCTTGAAAGAAAGTACATACAATATTATTTTGATAAAAACCCCATGTTGAAGCACCTAAGTTCCATAATGGTTGACCAATTTCACTATCAACGGTAAATAATCTTTCCAATGATTTGCCATGCACTTGATATAAATTCCACCAATTGGCTTTATCACTGGAAACCATTAATTCATTATGAGGGCCCCATAAGGGTTCAAAAAACGCTTGCGAAGGAAAATGCTCGTCAACACGATAAGTTTCTGATAATCCTTTTTCACTGATATTGGCTACCCATAATTGGGTATCATCCCAAGGCATATTAGGATGATTCCAACTGATCCAAGCAATTTTGCTAAAATCTTGATTAAGACTGGGTGAAGAATAAAAGTCATATCCTGATGAGAGCTCTTTTACTTCACCAGTTTGAGGATTAATTAACGCTAGAAAATTCTTAGGTTCTTTGTCGTTTTCAAGATGAGATTCTGCAATAGCAACAATACCATATGGCGTCACTTTGAAATCAGCAAAACGTATGCCTTCACGTGTGAGTGCAATAGGTTTTTCTTTGATATCGAATCGATACAAACGTTGATCTTGGAAATTGGTAAAATAAATAGTGCCTTGAAATACCGTAAAGGCTGCCCCCCCATATTCATGCACTCTGGTTCTGGCATTAAAATCTGGCGGTAATACATCTTCGATTTTACCATCTTGATATTTCACAATAACATAGCGACCACCTTCACTGGGGCGCATTTCAGACCAATACACCGCATCACCATCTAACGCAAGATCCTGAAATGCCACAATCGCTGAAGATGCTTTTTCTGCTGTTATGGGTGATTCCCATGTACCGTAGGGGACTTCGATCATAAAACCATTCCTTTAGTTAAAATATAAAATCATTGGCTTTATCATATCGCTGTTCTGAATAAAGAGTAAGAGTCTTCTTATCCCCTCTCCCCTTGCGGGAGAGGGTTAGGGTGAGGGGGTTTAACGGTTTCTTCGCAACCGCATATGATGTGTTCCTTCTTGAGCAGGACGCACTTCGGGCTCAGCATCTCTTTGATGTCCACGTGCAGCACGCGCTTGTGCTAACAATATCGGCTTACCACCACCGACGATGGGCGCCAGACCATTTTTTTCCAATATAGGCGTGACACAACCTGTACCTCGGGGTCCAATGGCATCATAGCGATCGTTTTTAGGAATTTGTTTATATAAACCATCATTGATTGCCAGTTGTCTTTTCTGAATAATCTCAACTTGTTCAGTGGTCGCATTATCCATTGATACTTCATTACCATCTATCATCGCCCAAACTCTGGGTCTGATAAATGTTTTTTCGCTGGTCGCACGTGGTTTTTTCTTCTTTAATTCTTCTGTGTAAAAAATCGCTTCACGCACAATAGAATCTGGCATGCTCATCACGCGATATCCTGATTTATCATCACTTGCATACTCGTTTCTATCAATCCAATTCGTGAAGGGGCTTAACACCGAAGATAAAAAACCCGAATAAGGTTTTCTTTGATGCTTATTTTGATTAATTTTTAATTCTTCATTTGTCGCAACAGTTTCTAACTGCGGATTCACGTTGTGATCAATCGCTCTAATGAGATCCACACCACGACCGCATTCAATCACTTCCCCTGAAGCTTCATATTCGAAAGAACGATTAATCGAATTTTCTATTAATGCAATGAAAAACTGTAAGGGGGCAGTAATGGTTCCCAGCATCTTAAAAAACCAAAAATCAGAAGAATTTAAGTTTTCTAAAGTGGTAGCTAAGGAAGAACCTATGCCAGCGATGGTTCGAAAGAAACCGCGTCGTAAATAAATTTTAACCAATTCTCTTTGGATGAGCGCTGCCACTTCTCGCTGGTTCATATTCGTTTTTTTATAGTCAAAAGCACCAGTAGAAATAAAGATACCCGCTTTGCCGGGATTGCGCCCTTCTGAACTAATTTCAAAATCACTTTTGGTATAGTTCAATATACGTGGCATTGGCATATCAACATGATTGTCGCCGTATTTTTGTTTAAAATGTGCATTCACTTCTTGTCGTAAATGATTCACCAATTTAATCAAGGAGGTTGGATTTACCTTTTGGCTAAAAACGAAAGGCTCACGCGCTTCACGTGTACTCAAAAGGGCTGTATTGATTTCTCGACTAAACCAAAAATTTAAAATGGAAAAGCCGATAACGCCCATCAGCGTTTTTTCTAGTAAAGGCACAAAAACAGCAGCGGAGGCATAAGCACCTGACCAAAAACCTGCCCATAACCAAATTCCGCCTGAAATAGCTGCGGCCATCAACCCTAACATGATAATCGTACCTACTGATGGTATAAATCCAAGCAGCCAAGGCTTTTTTGATGTGCTAGCTTGCGCTAACCAGCTAAAGTTCGCCTTTTCCTTTATTTTTCCGCTCAACCAGGTAAACATTTCTCACCCCGTTATTGTTCATAGTTTTAAAACTAACAAATTATAATGGTGCGCGACTATATTATCAATTGACCTGCAACAATAAACCTAGTTGGATTACTTATTACAGGGCGTATTTGGTGCATCGCTACCCTTCATATAACGCGTAAACCGCGTTAAATACTTCTCAGGTGCAATTCCTTGCAGTTTGGCATGACGCTTTAAAACGTCTTGCAGTCCATTTGTAAATAAAAATTCAATATTTTCTTGTAAGCGCTTTTCAACCGCTTGATTTGAATGATGGCCTTCTTGCATCCAGACACCCCAAGTGGCGATCAAAGATGTATTAATTTGCGCGCCTTGATTAGTCATTTCAACAATTTCACCTGTCGGCAGCTGCATTAAATAGGTTGCGCCCAAACGATTTTCAGGATATTTCTTTTCAGGCAAACATGCTTCATCAATAATAAAATCTATTATTTGCGTTGGGTATTGTTTTTTCAAACTGGAAAATATAGCGATTTGTTCTTGAGATCTTAAAGAATTTGCTTGATGAGCGGCAATCACGATACCACCCTTAGCAAGAAAATCACGGATAATTTTTGCTCTTGCTAATGCAGTATCTATTCTGGTTCTATCATTATCTAACAAAATATCTTTTGATATTAAATTTTCTGTGAGAATTCCAGTTGTCACTAAAGGAGTCGCTATATCAGGTGTATGTATAATCCATACCGCTGATCCAAAAGGAAACTCTTTATTTCTATCAATTAATTGTTGTTCTAAATGAAATTGAATTTGCCCAAATACTGTGCGCATTTCTTTGTCGGTGCCTTTTTGCACGCTATATCCATGGGTAATCACATCTTGCCAAACTTGATGAGCTAATTGATTCAATGCAGGATCAAGGATACCGGTTTTTTTATTATCAAATGCGATAGGTAATTTTTGGTGAACATAAGAAAGGAACGTAGTATCTACACTACTATTGGCAAGTGGCGCCAAGAAAAAAAGAAAAATGGCACCTATTAAAATAGGGATAAAATGTCGAGAAGAACGCAATTTAATGCCTCTTCAGAGCTAACTTCTAAGGCGAAGGAGTATAACACATTCAAAATCAAATCGCAGCCTTGCTCACTAAGTGCTCATAAAGCCTTGCAAGCTCAGGATTGGCAGATTGATTTACACTTTTATATGACAATGGAAAAACTGGAACGGGCTGCACAAAAGATTGTAAGCAATCTAATGTTTCATTAAGTGCAACATTGCTGTTTTGTGTTTCATTGATGACCAGCGCAAGTATATCAATCCCTTTCATTTGCAACACAGCAGCTGCGCTCAAAGCATGACTCAGGGTTCCTAAATAAGAACCTATGACCAAAATACAAGGTATTCCCAACTGCTGGATCCAGTCGACAACGGTATACTGTTCACCCATGGGTGCCATCACACCGCCCACGCCTTCTATCAAATGTATTTGTTTATTTAGCTTGGCCTGGGTCATTTTGTTTTGACAATGCAATACCAACTCAGAAAGCGCTATTTTTTTGCCTTCTTTAGCAGCAGCCATACTAGGTGTTAATGGATGAAAAAATCGCCAAGGGGACAGATTGTGAATATTGTGATCTGTGAGTGACTGCTGTTGGCTTTGCAATAAAATGCCGGTGTCAGTATGTTGAATATCTTTATCATTTTCAGGCCAACCTGAAATCACGGGTTTACTTGCACTGAATTGACAATCTTGGGTTTGATCATATGCCAACAACTGTTGTGTCAAATAGGTTTTACCCATGCCGGTGCCAGTTGAAGTAATGAAAATTCCGTTCATATTTATGCTATGATTGCGCGCAAGAACCTGAATGGTAATCAACCATGACTAAAAATGCTACTGTCTGGCTGCCTTATGCTCAAATGCACACAGCACCAACACCATTAGAGGTTGTTGCCACCAATGGTACGACCTTGACCCTGGCCGATGGTCGAACACTCATTGATAGTGTCGCCTCCTGGTGGACAGCCTGCCATGGTTATAACCATCCACATATCGTGGCTGCTATCAAACAGCAAGCTGATACTATGCCTCATTTTATGCTGGGTGGCCTCGTGCATCCACAAGCTTCAAGGCTTGCACAAAGACTCTGTCATTTGCTACCTGGTGATCTTAATTACGTTTTCTATAGCGAATCTGGTTCAGTTGCTGTTGAAATTGCAATGAAAATGGCTTTGCAATATTGGATAAATCATCAAGAGAAACAAAAATCACGATTTATCTTTTTTGAAAATGGCTATCATGGTGACACCTTTTTTACGATGTCGGTGTCTTCTCCTGCAGATGGCATTCATCCTCCATTTGAAGATCTCTTACCTCGTCAATGTATTCGGCCGCTTCCCCATTCAGATAGCATGTTAGAAGATTTTGAAAGTTGGGTTTCAAAAAATAATTCAACCATTGCCGCAATGTTGATTGAGCCTTTAGTCCAAGGTGCTGGCGGCATGAAAATGCATGATCCAAAAACATTAAAAGCGATTGTTGAAATCTGTCAGCGACATCAAGTATTGGTGATTGCTGATGAGGTATTTACAGGATTTGGCCGAACGGGAACAATGTTTGCCGTTGAACAATCACAAGTGATCCCAGACATCATTTGCTTATCAAAAGCACTGACGGGGGGCACTTTACCCTTAGCGGCAACCATCGCACGTCAACATGTTTATGATGCTTTTTTAGATGATGATGCTAATAAAGGCCTCATGCATGGCACCACTTTTATGGGTAATGCCATTGCTTGCAGCGCAGCCAATGCTTCTTTAGATTTATTCGAACAAGAACCTCGTCTTAGCCAAGTTGCAGATATTGAAGGAATATTAAAACAATCATTATCGAATCTGATTGATGTGCCTGGCGTGAAAGCTGTGCGCGTTAAAGGAGCAATTGGTGTCATTCAATTAGCATGGCACCTTGAACTTGAGTTAAATTGGTTTAAGCAACAATTTATAAACGATGGCATATGGTGTCGCCCTTTTGCTGATATAGTTTATATTGCCCCGGCGCTCACCATAGAAACTGAGGCTTTGCAACGTATCACGACTTCCCTTATCCATTGGATTCAAGAATGGTCTCGTCGTTTTTACAGGATCTAACTCATTTTGCAATTTCGGTTTTTTCTTTTATGCTGTCGAGTTTTTACAAAGTCTTTTTAACCCGTATAGGAATCATCTATGCTCACGATTGAAGAGCGCATTGCCCAGGAATTATCTGTTTCGCCAACCCAAGTAAAGGCAGCCGTCTTACTTTTAGATGAGGGAGCAACTGTACCATTTATTGCTCGCTATCGAAAAGAAGCAACCAACGGTCTGGATGATACGCAACTGCGCTTTTTACAAGAAAGACTGATATACCTTCGCGAACTTGAAGAACGAAGAGAAACCATTTTAAAGAGTATTGCTGAGCAAAATAAACTCACGCCGGAATTAGAACAAGATAT
This sequence comes from Gammaproteobacteria bacterium, assembly GCA_016191245.1. Classification (GTDB taxonomy): domain Bacteria; phylum Pseudomonadota; class Gammaproteobacteria; order Berkiellales; family Berkiellaceae; genus Berkiella. The sequence goes on from JACPOY010000028.1 coordinate 7,084, forward strand.
TTTGCAAGCAGATACTAAGATCCGTCTTGAAGATCTTTATCGTCCCTTTAAACCAAAACGGCGCACAAAAGGTCAAATTGCCATTGAAGCTGGTCTTTTAGGTCTTGCCGATGCGCTCTTTGCCAATGCAGCGCTTATTCCCGAAGAAGAAGCTGTTGCTTATATTAATGTCGAAGCAGCAATCACTGATGTCAAAGCAGCATTAGAAGGCGCTCGTTATATCTTAATGGAACGTTTTGCTGATGATCCTGAACTGATTGGTAAAATTCGCGAACTGATGCAAGAAAATTGCCTAATACAAAGTAAAGTTGATCCTGAAAAAATCAATGAGGCAATCAAATTTCAAGATTATTTCGATCATAAAGAACTCTGGAAAAAAACACCTTCACACCGAACATTAGCCATGCTACGTGGGCGAAGAGAAGGATTTTTACAATTATCCCTCATCCTGCCAGACAATCTTGAAAATGCCGAATCCAGTGTTGCTCAGCAAATGATTGCTGAGCACTTCCATATTAAGCCCAGTGGTAAAAAAGGCGATGCATGGATGCAAGAAGTTGTGCGTTGGACCTGGCGCATTAAATTACAACCCCATCTTGAAACAGAATTGCTCGGCGAAATTCGAGAATCTGCTGAAGAAGAAGCCATTGGCGTTTTCAAGAGCAACCTGCATGATTTATTAATGGCGGCACCAGCTGGGAACATCACTACCCTTGGACTGGATCCGGGTTTAAGAACCGGTGTAAAGGTTGCTGTCGTCGATGCAACAGGCAAACTACTTGCAACCGATACGATTTACCCTCATGTTCCTCACAAAAAGTGGCAAGAATCTTTGATTAGCCTTGCAACTTTGGTCAACGCACATCAAGTGAAACTTATCAGTATCGGCAATGGTACCGCTTCTCGTGAAACTGAGAAATTAGTTGAAGAGTTAATGCAAAAAATGCCTGATCATAAGCTGATTAAAGTCGTCACTTCAGAAGCAGGCGCTTCGGTTTACTCTGCATCTGAATTAGCAAGCATTGAATTCCCCAACTTGGATGTATCATTAAGAGGCGCAGTTTCGATTGCAAGACGCGTACAAGATCCATTGGCTGAATTAGTGAAAATTGATCCCAAATCTATTGGGGTGGGTCAATACCAACATGATGTTAATCAAACTAAACTAGCGCGTACACTTGATGCCGTTGTCGAAGACGCTGTGAATGCCGTTGGTGTCGATGTGAATATGGCATCAGGAGCACTGCTGACGCATGTGGCAGGGTTGAATCAACAAATCGCTAATAACATTATTGAATATCGTGAGAAAAATGGCCCCTTTCAAAGTCGTCCTCAATTGAAAAAAGTATCACGATTGGGTGAAAAAGCTTTTGAACAGGCCGCAGGTTTCTTAAGAATCATGGGTGGAGAAAACCCTCTTGATGCTTCTTGTGTGCACCCTGAAGCCTATCCTGTCGTTGAAAATATATTGACGAAATCGATGCGTCAAATAAATGATATTATCGGTAACACTTCTTTCTTAAAAACGCTTGATCCTCAGCAATTCGTAACTGAAAAATTTGGTTTACCAACGATTAAAGATATTTTTAAAGAGTTGGAAAAACCTGGTCGCGATCCACGCGCAAGTTTTCAAACAGCGCAATTTAAAGAAGGGGTAGAGACTCTCAATGATTTACAAGAAGGCATGATTTTAGAAGGCATTGTCACCAATGTAGCTAACTTCGGTGCTTTCGTTGATATTGGTGTCCACCAAGATGGTTTAGTGCATATTTCAGAGCTTTCTCATGAATTCATTAAAGATCCTCGCAACGTGGTCAAGACTGGACAGATTGTTAAAGTGAAAGTGCTTGAAGTTGATAAGCCGCGTAAACGTATTAGTTTATCTATGTGTTTGGAAAAATCGAAAGAACGCTCAACAGCGCCTGCACAAAGAAATGAACAACGAAGCGAACGCAGCACTTCCACTTCCAGGCCAGCACAACACAAGCCAAAATCAGGATCTCGTGAACAGCAGCCTGGATCTTTAGGATTAGCTCTGCAAGCAGCGCTTAAGGGAACAAAAACTTAGAGAAATGTTGGAATTTTTAAAATGAATAGCGGTGTAATAATCTATCAAGTCGCATTGGATGTCCCTTTGCGACGCTTGTTTGATTATTTACCAATCAAGAATGATACCAACATCTTACCAAAAGGCACTCGAGTGAAAGTGCCTTTTGGTCGGTCGCATCGTATTGGCATCATTATGGGGCAGCAAGCTCATTCTGCTTTCACTCCCGAACAATTAAAAGCCATCGACAGTGTTTGCGATAATGCGCCATTATTCCCTGAAGAGTTATGTGAATTTATTGAAAAAACTGCACAATATTACCATCATCCCATCGGGGAAGTCGCTTTTACGGGCGTACCGCTTGCTATTCGACTTGGCAAACCTTGTGAATCGTTAACAAAAAATGACGAAACTATTTTTCCCAATGAGGCATTAACATTACATGCAGATCAACAAAATGCTGTTGATCTTATTTTGTCTAAGCAAGATGAGTTCGCACCATTTTTACTTGAAGGGATCACAGGTAGCGGAAAAACTGAAGTCTACTTACAAGTGGCGTCAGCCATTTTACAAAGGCAAAAGCAAGTTCTTATTTTAGTGCCAGAAATATCTTTAACACCACAAACTCAAGAAAGATTTATTGCTAGATTTGGCGAAGTGACTTGTTTTCATTCTCGTATGACTCCCAAACAACGCTTACAAGCATGGCTTAAAGTTCGTTATCAACAAACGCGCATTATTATCGGCACCCGTTCTGCTATATTTTTACCGTTTGCCAATTTAGGGCTTATTGTCATTGATGAAGAACATGATGCTTCATTTAAACAACAAGAAGGATTTCGCTATTTGGCGCGAGATGTGGCCGTTCTTCGTGCAAAAAGAATTCAATGCCCTATTATATTAGGTTCAGCTACGCCTTCATTTGAAACTATCCATAACGCTCAAACTGGCAAATATCATTGGTTACGCTTACCCGTGCGAGCAACCTCTGCGACGTTACCAGAGATGATATTAATGGATATTCGCCATAATAAGCTCGAGGCAGGTTTAAGCAATGCGCTCATTAAAGAAATAGAAGACAGTCTGAAAAAAAATCAGCAAGTATTGTTATTTATTAATAGACGGGGATTTTCACCTACTTTTATGTGCTATGGCTGCGGATGGTTGGCCGAGTGTGAACGCTGTGACTGTCGTTTAACCTTTCATTACAAAAAACAAATGTTAATCTGTCATCATTGCCTACATCAAAGACCAGAGCCAAATGAATGCCCCAAGTGCCAAGCAACAGAGTTACATCCCGTTGGGCAAGGCACCGAACGATTAGAAAGCTTTCTACAGATAAGATTTCCTGATGTTTCGATGGCTCGCATTGATAGTGATTCAACAAGAAAAAAAGGTTCGCTTGAAGAACTTCTTGAAAAAGCAAAGAGCAAAGAGGCTCAGCTTTTAATTGGGACGCAAATGTTAGCCAAAGGCCATCACTTTCCACATCTTGGCATGGTTGCAATTGTTGATGCTGATGGTGGATTATTCAGTGTCGACTTTCGAAGTATTGAGCGCATGGCGCAATTGATTATACAAGTGGCAGGACGCGCAGGGCGTGTTCATGAAGCAGGACGCGTGATTATTCAAACTTTTCATCCTGATGAACCCTTGTTACAACATATTTTGCATCAAGATTATGCCGAACTAGCAAAAGAGCTATTAGTCGAGAGACAACGTTCTGCCTTACCCCCTTTTTCTCATTTAGCACTCATTCGTGCATCAGCTAACAATCCACATTTACCTGAAACTTTATTAAAAGAAGTGCAACAAGCCCTGCAGAGCACATCTCAAGGACAAGTCAGTATCTTAGGCCCAGTCCCTGCCCCCATGTTAAAACGCCAAGGCCAATATCGTTATCAATTACTCGTTCAGGCCCGTGAGCGCAAACCCCTACATCAATTATTGCATTACTCCACCATTTTTTTAGAAAAATCAAAATTAGGCAAAAAAGTACGCTGGTCCTTAGATGTGGATCCGATTGAAATGTTTTAAGTATTTATAAATTACATTTCTTGTTAGTAGCGTTTTAAAACACTAAGACCCTCACCCTAACCCTCTCCCGCGAAGCGGTAGAGGGAACAAGATCATTCTTTCTTGGCAAGCGAAGCGAATCCATTCCCCTCTACCGTTCCAGGAGAGGGGGCCGCTTTTAGCGGTGGGTGAGGGAATTTTTTGGTATGGATTCAGCAAAAAGGAATTCTTACAAGCTCCCTTTGACAGGCTGAGGAATCGACACATAATTTAAAAGGTTTTTCTTATCCCCTCTCCCCTTGCGGGAGAGGGTTAGGGTGAGGGGTCTATAAATCTGGGACAAATTTACGTCTTTTAACTATTAAGATTTTTTCCACTCCTCATCCCCGCCTTCTCCCGCAAGGGGAGAAGGGGTAAGAGCTTCGCAAGCTAAATCTAGTTCAAGCTAACATTATAATTTTTAAGAAATTTTCTTCAAATTATGTGTCGATTCCTCAGTTTGACAGGGGGCGGCGAACGCAGTGAGCGGGGGATGTTATCCTTGATATTCAAAACATCCCCCCGCTCGCAGACTCACGGCCCTCTATCAAAGAGGGCAATGCTTGCGCAAAGCGCAGGGGGATTTTTATCTTAAACTAGTTCATCAGATGTCGATCCGATTGAAATGTTTTAGTTAAAAATTTTTCTTTTTCATGTCTGTTGATGTTATTTTAACTTTCTCTTCGTCTGGTAAGGGAATATCAAGTTCAGGTTTTGCTACCTCGATTGTAGCTGCAATTGGTTTTTCTTGTTCTTTAGAGGAGCTTTTATTGTAAGCCTTTGCAAGCGCAGCTGCTCTTTTAGTTGCTACTTCTTTAACCTCCCCTTTCTTAACACCTAAGGCATTTATGTTATCTCCCATTTCAGCTAGCACTTCTCTTGGGCGTTCATATAATTGATAATTTCCGAAAGTCGTTTGTTCGGTATACATGTTTTGTTTAATCATTTCCGCTATTGGGCTTATCGCTTCATCCAATTTGGCATGCATGCTTGCAACATCATTGGCAATATTGAGGTATTCATCCATATTGACATCCGTTTTTAATAAAAGCTCATTATATTCCTTAAGCTTGGAATCCATTTCTACTATCAGTTTATTCAATTTAGGCACGAGATCTTGAAAATCTATACTATGATAAGGGTTATTAATTTGAGATAATCCCTCAGTATGAGGAAGTGCTGCTTGCAATTGAGCAATATAAGCCATTAAAGAGCCTACATATCTCATTAATTCGTCTTTGGTCGCATATTTTATTGTTTGTTCTCGCATTTTATCTAATTCATGATTTAAAGACTCATCCTTTAACGATTCAAATTTCATTAAAGTGAAATATCTTAAATCGCTTAAAGAACTGTCTATTTGTTGTAATCCTTTTGCTATTTTGCCTACAATTTCTAGATTTATCTGGTTCATCCGTTCAATTTTCTGATTTATTGTGCGTTCAGCAGCTTGCACGCGCTGATTTGCTCTCTCTTCAACGGCTTGAATCCGTATATCTACAATCTGCTTTTTTATGCTTCTCTTCATAGAAGAAATCAATTCTATATTAGTCATATGTCTTTTTTTGCTTGAAGACAAAAATGAATCAGCGAGTGCTAAATTTTCTCTTGATTTTAATCTATGTAAACATTCTTGCAATTCTTCTAAATCAGCAGGTGTAAACGAGGCATCTTTTCGGTTAATTTCATTTTCAATTAATCTAAGACCTCTTTCAACTTCAACGCGATCAACTTGTTCGGGTTTCATTTTTTTCAAATCATCAATATAACTTTTTGTTTCTATGTTTAACATAAGTTATCTCCAACTTTTATTGATGATCATGAGACATCATAGTGCTAGATTTGGTTCAAAATACGCGTATATGCTAACAAACGGGAGAAATTTGCTACAGATTAATACCCCCCTCACCCTAACCCTCTCCCGCGAAGCGGTAGAGGGGACAAGATCACTCTTTCTTGGTAAACGAAGCGAACCATTTTCCCTCTACCGTTCCACGGGAGAGGGGGCCGCTTTTAGCGGCGGGTGAGGGGATTTTTTGCTATGGATTCAGCAAAAAGGAATTCTTACAAGCCCCCTTTGACAGGGGGCGGCGAACGCAGTGAGCGGGGGATGTTATCCTTGATATTCAAAACATCCACCCGCTCGCAGACTCACGGCCCCCTATCAAAGGGGGCAATGCTTGCGCAAAGCGCAGGGGGATTTTTATCAAAACTAGTTCATCAGATGTGGATCCGATTGAAATGTTTTAGAATACTGTTCAAAGAACAGTATCAATCTTACATATTTTAAGTTAAAAAAATGACCAAAGATTACGCTAAAAGACGTCGTTCTCAACAATCGCTCACCTCGCGTAGACGATTTTCGCAAACAAGTGCACATCAAAGTACATCAATGATGCCTGCTTGGGCGTGGATGAGTGTCGGTCTTATTTTAGGTTTGGGCTTATCTGGCATGCTTTATTGGAAATTGAATTCTCCTACCAAGCCACTACAAGCTGCTGTCTTGGATATTCAAGAAGAATCTCCCAGTCCTGAAGAAAAAACTGCTTCAAAACGCAAATCAACAAGCAAACCCAAACAATTGGCAGAAGCCAACGTAAAAGATAATAGCTCTCGCTTTGATTTTTATACCGTTTTACCCAATATGAATATTAACGGTCCCGATGTTGCCGATCCCAGTCTTGCTTCCACATCCACCCTCGATTTGGCACTATCGGCCCAAACTCCTCCCCCAGATACTTTGTCGCAAGATGTAGAAGCCCAAGAACAGGCTAAGCTTGAGGCAACGCCTTTCACTGAAAAGCTCCCCAAAACCCCCTTCGCTTATATCATTCAAGTAGGCTCTTTTCGATCGCTCGCTCAAGCAGAAGAATTAAAAGCACAGCTTGCTTTCTCAGGGTTTGAAGCAAGTATTCAAACTTTCAAAATGGGAGCTAAAGATACTCGATATCGCGTTTTTATTGGGCCCTTTGAAAGCAAAGATCAAGCTGATAGCCAACAATACAAGCTCGAACAAGCCCAATCGCTCCATAGTGTGGTAATGAAAATCGGAGTATAATGTCAAGCTACTTACACTCATGAGGAGTTTACCTTGGAACAGTTCAGAGGCACGACCATTGTCGTCGTCAGACGAGATGATAAAGTCGCTTTAGGAGGGGATGGCCAAGTTTCCCTTGGAAATACTATTTTAAAGGGTAACGCGAAAAAAGTACGCCGGCTTTTTAATAACCAAGTCATTGCCGGTTTTGCAGGCGGCACCGCCGATGCTTTTACCCTATTTGAGCGTTTTGAAAGTAAATTAGAAATGTATCAAGGGCATTTAGTCCGCGCTGCTGTTGAGCTCGCCAAAGATTGGCGACAAGATAAAATTTTACGAAGACTGGAAGCCATGTTGGCAGTAGCCGACAAAGAAGCATCGCTTATTATTAGTGGTAATGGCGATGTTATTGAACCAGAAAAAGGGATCATTGCCATTGGTTCAGGTGGCGCTTTTGCACAATCTGCAGCAACAGCATTAATTGAAAACACGCATTTAGATGCATATCACATTGTAGAAAAATCATTAAAAATTGCAGCTGATATCTGCGTTTATACAAACCACCATGTCACTATTGAAGAAATAAGCAAAACTGCCTAAAGAGAGAAGTAAATGAGTACCGCTGTCATGACCCCTCGTGAAATTGTCCACGAACTTGATAAACATATTGTTGGACAATCTGCTGCTAAACGCGCTGTCGCTATTGCACTTCGTAACCGCTATCGCCGCATGAAAGTTGATATTAGTTTACGCAATGAAATAACACCAAAAAACATTTTAATGATTGGTCCTACCGGCGTAGGTAAAACCGAAATCGCAAGACGACTTGCTAAGCTTGCTAATGCCCCATTCATCAAAGTCGAAGCAACTAAATTCACCGAAGTTGGATATGTTGGACGCGATGTTGAATCAATCATTCGAGATCTGGCAGATATTTCCTATAAAATCACTCGTGAAGAAGCAATTCAAAAAGTTAAAGAAAGAGCACAAGAAGCAGCCTATGGGCGAATTCTAGATGTATTAATTCCAAAACCAGGTTTCAAATTTGCCCCACCAGATGAAAATATTTCTGACAATAGCGCAGCCAGAACTGCTTTTAAAGATAAATTACTGGCAGGAAAACTTGACGAACAAGAAATTGAAATGGAAGTGGCTATTCCTTCTGTGGGTGTTGAAATCATGGCTCCTCCTGGCATGGAAGAAATGACCAATCAATTGCAGGGCATGTTCCAAAATCTATCGGGAAGTCGAACTAAAACACGTAAAATGCGCGTAAAAGAAGCGCTAAAAATTGTTCAAGAAGAAGAAGCTGCAAAACTTGTTAATGACGAAGACATTAAAAGCAAAGCTGTAGAAAAGATGGAGCAACATGGTATTGTCTTTTTAGATGAAATAGATAAAGTCACCCAGCGTGGTAGCCAAAGTGGACCGGATGTCTCACGTGAAGGCGTGCAACGTGATCTGTTGCCGCTTGTTGAAGGCTGCACGGTGTCAACAAAATATGGCATGGTAAAAACTGATCATATTTTGTTTATAGCAAGTGGCGCTTTCCACATGTCCAAACCTTCAGATTTAATACCAGAACTCCAGGGACGATTACCCATTCGAGTTGAATTGAATGCACTGAAAACAGAAGATTTAGTGAGAATTTTAACCGAGCCCAGCGCTTCATTAACAGAACAGTATAGGGCCTTGTTAGCAACAGAAGATGTGACGATTACCTTTGAACAAGATGGCATTCAACGTATTGCGGAGCTTGCTGCTGAAGTAAATGAAAGAACTGAAAATATCGGTGCCAGACGTTTGCATACTATAATGGAGCGTTTGTTGGAAACAATTTCATTTGAAGCAAGTGAAAAGCAACAAGCTTATGTCATAGGAAGAGATTACGTCAATCAACAATTGGCCAATGTAGTTCAAGATCAAGACCTAAGCCGCTTTATTTTATAGTGGATAAAAGATGAAAGAAGACACCACCGATTTTGGGTTTACAAAAGTAAAAGTTGAAGAAAAACGCAAACTCGTGTCGCAGGTGTTTGATTCTGTAGCCGATAGTTACGACATTATGAATGATTTGATGTCTCTTGGCGTTCATCGGCTATGGAAGCGTCATGCCATTGCTTTAGCGCAAGTACGTCCTAACATGCAAGTATTGGATTTAGCAGCAGGCACTGGTGATTTATCTGCATTAATGGCCCCGTTAGTAACAAAATCCGGTCACATTACACTTTGCGATATTAATATGAGCATGTTACAGCATGCTCAAATGCGCCTTATTGATAAAGGGTTTGTTGAAAACATAAGCATTGTACAAGCCAATGCTGAGCATTTACCTTTTGAAGCAAATATTTTTGATCGCATCACGATTGGCTTTGGACTGCGTAACGTCACTTTTAAAGACAAAGCAATTGCCAGTATGTATCGAGTGCTCAAACCTGGTGGTCGCATGACGATTTTAGAATTTTCGCATCCAACCAATGCTGCTTTTTCAAAACTCTATGATACTTATTCTTTTCATATTTTACCTAAACTTGGCGAATGGGTAGCCAAAGATAGCGCAAGCTATCAATACTTAGCAGAGTCCATTCGTATGCATCCTAATCAAGAAACGCTCAAATCAATGATTTTAGATGCTGGGTTTGATAAATGTGATTATCATAATCTCACTGGAGGTATTGTTGCTATTCACCAAGGGGTAAAATATTAATGACTCCTTTTACCACCCTTGCCCAATTTGCATTACCGCTTATTATCAAAGTCATGCAACATCTAGATGAGCAAAGTTTGCAACCTTTGAAAGCGCATATTCATAAAGTGATCTGCTTTCATATTGAACATATGGCTCCCTTATATTTTCAGATCGTCGAATCCGGGCTTCAGGTTGTAGATGAAAAACCACATCATGTTGATACCACATTTACAGGCCCCTTGAGCGCATTTATTGCAATGATTTTTACTGAGAAAAAAACCCATACTGGCCTGCATGTACGGGGTGACTTGGAATGCGCTAAAGCTTTATATGATTGCTGGCATCATTTGGATATTGATTGGGAAGGCCAGCTTGCCAATGTTGTAGGAGATAACTTTGCGCACCTGATGAGTCAAGGTCTACAAACCTCCAAAAAATGGGCAAACCAAACCTGGCAGGCAAGACAAGACGATTTAAGCGCTTATTTGCAAGATGAAAGCAATTTATTGCCCAGTAAAACTGAAGTAGAGACTTTTTTCCATGACGTTGATTTATTACGTAATGATGTAGAACGTTTTGAAGCAAGGCTCGATCTTTTGCTGTTGCAAACAAAGAACAAAGGGAAATGATATGCGCTTTGCAGCAAAGTTAATCCGTCTTATTCATATTAAAGTTGTTTTCCTTAAATATGGTTTTGATAAATTCATTTGGTCTCATCCACAATTCTCTTCAATGCATTGGATGATTATTTTTTTCCCTTGGCGTTGGTTTGGTCAACAACCTTCGCCTTCAGGAGAAGATATTCGTTTGGCATTAAGTGAACTTGGCCCTATTTTTGTCAAGGTCGGTCAGCTTTTATCAACTCGTCGGGATTTACTTTCTGATGATGTGGCAGATGAGTTAGCAAAACTGCAAGATTGCGTACCACCTTTTTCAGGTATGCTCGCTAAAAATATGGTTGAAAAAAGCTTACAACAACCTCTAGAAGCTGTTTTTTCTGAATTTAACTTAGTACCCTTGGCTTCTGCATCCATTTCTCAAGTTCATAGCGCGACGCTTTTAACGGGTGAACGTGTCGTAGTAAAAGTGCTTCGTCCTAATATTCATCAGCAAGTTCTGCGCGATGTAGAGCTGATGGAAACCATTGCGCAATTTTTCGAAAATTTTATCAAAACCTCACGTCGTTTACGCCCGATTGAAGTCGTTGCAGAAATTAAACAAACGTTAATTGATGAACTCGATTTATTAAGAGAAGCTGCAAATGCTTCACAATTACGACGTAATTTTATCAATGCCGACACACTGCATGTGCCGCAAATTTACTGGCAGCAATCACGTAAAGATGTTTTAGTTATCGAGCGCGTTCATGGGATCCCCATCTCAAATGTTCAAAAATTAAAGGCCCACAACACCAACTTGAAAGTCTTGGCTGAGCGCGGCGTGGAAATTTTCTTCACTCAGGTTTTTAGGGATTGTTTTTTTCATGCAGACATGCATCCTGGTAATATCTTCGTCATGATTGATGATCCTGCAAACCCTAAATATATTGCTGTTGATTTTGGTATTATGGGTACGCTTGGACCTGATGATCAACGTTATTTGGGTGAAAACTTTTTAGCATTTTTTAAACGTGATTATCGTAAAGTAGCAGAACTCCATGTGCAATCTGGTTGGGTACCACCCACAACCCCCATTCATGCATTTGAAGCGGCGATTCGTACTGTCTGTGAGCCTATTTTTGAAAAACCCTTAAAAGAAATTTCTTTCGCGCAAACATTGATTCGATTATTTCAAACCGCACAACGGTTTGATATGCAAGTTCAACCGCAGCTTCTACTGTTACAAAAGACCTTACTCAGCATTGAAGGTTTAGGGCGCCAACTTTATCCTGATTTGGATTTATGGCAAACCGCCAAACCTTTTCTAGAAAAATGGATGAAAAAACATTATGGACCACGTGCCTTTTTTGAAGGGTTGTGGAATAGATTGCCCCAATGGACAGATAAATTGCCTGAAGTACCAGAAGCTATCTATGACATCGCGCGCTTTTATCAAGACGAAACACATCGCTTAAAATATCAACAACTGCCCGCGTCACTAGTTGCTCAAAAAAAGCCTCTTGCTATTGGTCGAAAAATCTTTGGCGCAGCATTATTAATTTGCGCCACATTGGTTGCCCTTGCTGGCCCTTATGCCTCTGTTATTCAAGAGTATAGTGTTTGGATTTTTGGTGCAGGAATCGGTATTGGGTTAATGCTTCTCTTTATTTAAATCGATGCTTTTAATTTTTCCATTTATTGTATAGATTAATTTTTATGATAATGGTTATTACTATTTTTGAAAGGGCGCAACTTGTTGGCGCCCTTTAGTTTTTTTAAAACTCATCGCCTGGCATCAGATATGATAAAGCAAATCCTGCAGTACTACTGACCACTGATGACATAGTAAGCGTCGTTAACGCTGAGGTAGTAAATGGGACAACCGGCAGACCACATAGTATCCCGAAAGCCGCGCCTGCAGGGATAGCAACGTAAGGCACATAAGCTTCAGACAATATCAAGCCTGAAAAAAATGCAATGATATTGCCTCCATTAATTCCATTTACTTCCTGTTGTGTTAGTTCTCTCATGATTTACTACCTTATATTCATGCTAATAAAAAAATGATAAAGTGCTTTAATGTAGTACTTTATGCGCACTGAATGACGCCCAAATATCATACCCTATTATGCTAGAAATATTAAAAGATCCTTATCTTGAAACCCTGTCTTCAATAGAACATGGCTTCTTCACCCGCTTTGGCGGTGTCAGCAAAGGTATATATGCTTCACTCAATACTTGTTTCGAAAGTGGTGACTTACCTGACAATGTACGTGAAAATCGTCGTCGCATTATGGCGCATTTTCATTATCCTTATGAGGCGCTCGTCTCGGTAAAAAATGTTCATGATGCAGGCGTGGTGGTGGTTGAAAGCACTTGGCCAGACAATGCCCCTCCCATCAGCGATGCCATGGTAACAAAACAAAAAAACATCGTTCTTGGTACTGATACCGCTGATTGCGCTTGTGTTTTATTTGCCGATGAAATCGCAGGGGTTGTTGGATTGTGTCATGCGGGTTGGAAAGGGGCTAAAAAAGGCATCATTGCAAATACCCTTTACGCCATGCAACAACAGGGGGCAACTTTTGAGAATATCAGTGCTGCTATCAGTCCTTGTATTGCGAAACAATCCTATGAAGTCAGTCATGATTTTTATCAGTCCTTTATCGATGATGATGAACAAAACCAACTCTTATTTACCCCCTCAATCAACCCTCACCATTACCAATTTGATTTAAGGCAATTTGTTAAGAATAAATTAGAAGCATTGCGGTTAAAAAATATTGCAGCAATCGCTATTGATACTTATAGCGATGAACGCTTTTTTAGTTACCGTCGCACAACACATCGTAAAGATACTGATTTTGGCGGGCATTTTTCCTGTATCGCTTTAAAATAAGTTATATAACTCATTCCTAAAGAAATCATCTTTTTCTTTCCAAGGACTGATGTTCTTTGTTAGAATTCTGCCATCTAAATTAGACCCAAAAGCAAAGAATCAAAAGAAAAGGCAAGAATAATGAATATCACTCCTGTTTCTCTGTTTGCGCTTCCTCCTCTTCCAAATTCAAGCAAAAACCCAAATAATGCTTTACATCATGCTGCGTTGATAGGAGATACCGCGCGTATTAACGAGCTATTGCAAGCAGGCTATGATATGAATGCACCCGATGATTTTGGCCATTCTGCATTAGATCTTGCAATCTATTATCATCAAACTGATGCTGCACTTTTATTGCTTAATCAGGGGGATCTTATTCAAAATGGTGTGCGGGATCTTACCTTAGCACTTTCTCTTAATAATGAAACCGTTGCTAATGCAATTGTTCACCATCCACAATTTGATGGAGATTCTGTTGGTTATCGGGCTTTTGCGTCCAATCAAATTGCTATCTTAAATTATCTCAACAAAGAACAGATCCCCATGCCAATGACTAAGACATTATTGGTAGCAAAAATGCTTGCCCACAGATTTAGTCTTGATGGTGAAATTAAGATAAATATTGATTCAAGAGAATTTTTTGTCGAATTAGAAGGTCATCATAATAAAGTAACCGCTTTAGAATGTTACCTATCCTTTCAAGAATATATAGAAAACTTAAAAAAACAACCTACATTACCTGAATATTTTGATTCTTATCTTCATACACTCGAAGCCTTACAATTTGCAGCAAATGAAAATATCAATGGTCATCTCTATATGAGCAAATTGTATGAAAGTTATTTATCCCAAAGTCCAGTCCCCCTCTTTATTCCTTCAGGATGGGATGGTCACGCAGTAGGAATCGTTATCTTTGGCGATTCCCTTTACAAATGTAACCGCGGCCAAGGGAGCGATCATGAGCATGGGATCGTCGCCTATCAAATAGGCAATTTTCAGGGCTTTGATGAAGCCTTGTTTGATAAACTACTCTATGCACTAGGTAGCTCAGATTTTATCCAAGTTGAACTCGATGAAATATTGGACTTAACAGAAATTGGACGTTTTGAAGCAGCCCCACAAACAGTAGGCAACTGCGCCTGGTTTAGTGCGATAGAAAGTGTGCATGCAATCTTATTAGCTGAAATGTCTGAACAAACTTCTTCTTCAAGCACAGCTGCCACGCTCGCTAATAGCATTTATAAAGATTGGTTAGATTTTGATTTAACTTACAGTCTGGCACAATTACAAAGCATTGGCTCTGAAAGCGCAAATGACGTTTTAGATTCTGTTTTAAACAGCATCTTATTATCTCAACACGACGCCCAAGATCCTAATCATATTGAAAGGGCTTTAAATATTCTCCAATTTGTTGAGAACCCACATCAATTATTATTTAGTATTGAAGATACCGAATTTGAACATGCTGTTCTCGATGAGATGAATGAATACATTGATATCTACCAAAACAGTCATTGGTATGATTATGGCTATTTTTGGTTAGACAGTTATTTGGATATGTTTGACTTGAGTTTAACAGATCAAACCTATCATGATTATCAGCAATCAGTGGAGATGGGGCTGCAATTAACTAATTTAGTGACAATGCATCCGGATCTTTTATCTCCAACATCAGAGCTTACAAACACTACTGCGCCGACACCACTACGATGGGAAGATATTTTTGGTCAACATCATGGGGTTTGTGCAACCAGTGACAAACCCGCTATTGCACCCCAATTGCAAGAAAATCATCTCTCTTTACCTATCTTTTCAGATCCAATGGTTGATGTAACTGAAATTGCCAAAGTTTTGATATAAGATAGAAAACAAGTATGGCATAGGATAACGAGGGAAGTTATATGACAGACTGCTTATTTTGCAATATGGTGCATGGGAAAGTTCCAACGGAAAAAATATACGAGGATGAGCATATTTTTGTCATCAAAGATATTCATCCCAAAGCCAAAGTACATCTGTTAGTAATCCCTAAAATCCATATCGATAGTTTGGCCGAAGTGAAAGAAGAGCATGCACCTCTTTTAGGATATATGGTCACTTCTTTGAAAAATTTTGCAAAAGAACAGGGTTTAGATTCATTTAGAACCATCGTCAATACCGGTGCAGGCAGTGGACAACAAATTTTTCATGTTCATTTTCATTTATTAGGTGGCACTAACATGCCAAAATTTTAGCCCTCTTGTCCCCTCTCCCCTTGCGGGAGAGGGTTAGGGTGAGGGCAAATAAATCATAGGAGCTAACATGGGTTTAACAGGTATCAGTCCAGGATCATTAATTTTAATATTTCTCATCGTTGTTTTATTATTTGGCACCAAAAAACTGCAAACCTTAGGTGAAGACTTAGGCAAAGCTTTAAAAGGTTTCCGAAAGGGACTCAAAGAAGTTCAAGACGAACCTGAGAATAAGAAAACTGATGTTTGAAATTGGTTTTTGGGAATTAGTAGTGGTGGGTATTGTGGCATTATGGGCCTTTGGCCCCACTAAATTATCTGCTATCACTCGCGTTCTGGCACGCTATCTTATTCGTGCCAAAAATTCCATTCAAACCATTAAAAATGAGTTTGAACAAGAAATTCAAAAAACCAGCGAAAGCATTGAGTCACTTGAAAAGAAAAACACACAAACAAAATCTGACTCGGGGCAATCGTGAACGGCGTCGATCAATTCCTTCCTCATCTCATCGAATTACGAACACGCCTGATACGTTGTTTGCTAGCCTATCTCATTGTTGTGATACCACTCATCATTTTTAGTAGTGAATTATTTTCTTTAATCGCACGCCCCATATTAAGTTCATTACCCTCAAACGGATTATTAATTGCAACGCAAGTCGTCACTCCTTTTACCGCTCCCATTAAACTTGCTTTGTTTACAACAACTATTTTTTTGATCCCATTTTTTCTTTATCAGATCTGGTCTTTTGTTAAACCGGGCTTATACCCAAATGAAAAACGCACTATTTTGCCAGTACTCTTATTATCAACATGTCTTTTTTATATAGGGATGGCATTTTCGCATTTTGTGGTCTGCCCATTAGCCTTAAATTTTTTCATGCAAATCGCCCCTAAAGGGGTAACCGTCATGACTGATATCACGCACTACTTAGATTTCATATTGGTACTTTATTTTGCATTTGGGGTTTCATTTCAAGTACCCATCATTACCTTCATGCTTATTCGTGTTGGAATCACAAGTGTTGAGTCTCTTAAAAAACAACGCCCCTACATTATTGTTGGGGCGTTCGTTATTGGTATGCTACTCACACCACCTGATGTTATCTCACAATGCCTGTTAGCTATCCCTCTTTTAGGTTTATTTGAGAGCGGTTTGTTAATGTCCAAATGGTTGATCCCCGCTCCAAATTCTCTGGTGAAAGATTCCTAGGTTAATGCATTGTCATATGCTGCTTTAACTTAGGCTGCTGATCCATGCCAACCTGCTGCTGCGCAGATCGCTTTCCACCTTTTCTAAAAGCAGGTAAATATGCGGGCTTAGCATCCAATGCTTCAGGATATAACATCGCAGGTCTGCAATTATGAAAAAGCTTGGCAACATCATCAGCCTTAACTTGATATACCTTCAAATCATTAGAACGATCTGATTCAATACGATAGGCTTTTAATATCTCATCTCTGGCGCTTTTGGGCAGCCTAGGGATAGCAATGATTTTCCCTGATTGCATCTCAAGCGTATGTAACCGATTATGATTAGTTTGAATTGCTTCTATCACATCCTGAATATTGTTAATTTCCTTACCATTCACTTTAGCAATTAATGCACCATGAAAACCATCATAACCTTGTGTGTATTCGCTTTGTAAAATAGTATTGATGACGACTAATTGATCACTTGCAGCTTCTTTTGTTTTATTACCATAAGATTTATTAGTGTCACTCATAAAGTTTTTCGTTACAGGTTGAACGACGATGCCCCCCCCTATCACATAATAGGTAGGTTGCTCGCCAAATGCGCGCGGGCCAATAATATGAGTCGATCCTAATGAGTTGGTTAATATTACTTTTTCAACACATGTTTTCCCGTCTCTTAATACTTCAAACGTCACCTCATCACCTATTTTGCTACTGTTGATGAGATATTTATAATCAATCCGTTTCATGGGCTCAACATGTACTGTGCCATCATTCCAGATCTGGATACCATTGATTTTCATCAATACATCACCTTCTTGTAATTTTCCTTTTATACAAGAAAGCCCTGGAATAGAGCGAATTAAAATCCCCGTGTCATGCTCTCGCATCTTACATTGTTCTCTTAAATAGGAATTTTCCAGATTTTGTGTATCAATTCCCAATGTTGGAAAACCAATATTGTTTGATTCAACCTGACTAATAAAATGAGAAAGCACAGAAGCTGGGATCATGTAGCCAATACTTTGACTGCCATTAATGCCTTGATGTACTACACCAACCACTTTACCATCACTGATAGCGGCTCCTCCGCTGTTACCGGGATTGATTGGCGCACTAACTTGTGAACTAAGAAGGATCTGTTCACCATGTGCATACATATCATTCTCAAGACGTGACACGATACCGTCTGTAATACAATAACCTTCTCCTCCTCGTGGAAAACCATGCACCTCTACTTTTTGTTTGCGTGAAGGAGTCAAACCGATTGGTAAAGAGCTTGTTTTTTCCCAAAACTCCTCGCTATCAACTTCTAATTCTGCTAAATCGCAATCATGACTAAGCGCTCTCAACTTGGCATGATATTTGACCGAATCATTTGCTAATTGCACTTCTAAAAATATCGCACCACCAGCAACGTGAGCATTAGTAATAATTCGTTTTCCGTCGATAACAAAGCCTGAACCTGTCCATTTCTCGATGGTCGGCGCTTTCCACGGAGTTTGATAATCATATTCCAAAGAAGTGGTATAAATTTTGACAGCAAAACTTTTTTCACCCAGCATATCGCACCCCCAAGGATTAACTTTTGCTCATTCAGAGAGTGACTCATCACCAACCCTCTATTTCAAGCATAGCCAATAATTGAGTATTCAACCCTTACTATTTAATCAGTAGTGGTTTGTCTGGGTTGAACTTATGAACAAGCGATAGAGCCTAAATACTATAATTTTAAAGGGGAATGGTATGGTAATTACACTCAATGAAAAGCAAAATAAATTATTAAATGATTTATTAAATGCTTTAAAACAAAAATCATCAAAGATTACTGTAAAATATTTGCGAAAAAGTGAGGAAGACATTCATGTCATCGGTCAGTATTTAAAGCAAAATAATCGAATTGAAGAACTTCGTATGCTTCAAGATTTCACGAACAATTTATTTTCAGCAAAAAAAATGGAAAAAAAGACTCCCGATTTTTATAAAAAAATTAATGCGAATTGGATGGCAAATCTCTCTGACGAAGCAAAACAAAAAGGACTTTCATCTTTGGTTTTACCCGGCACGCATGATAGTGGTGCTTACAAAATTGATTATAGTCATACTCCAAAAGGGAAATGGTGGTGGGCTGGTTTTGGAGCAAGAATAGGCAAATTAATAGGCGTCAGTAAATTTATAAAAAATTGGACCTTAACCCAAGATTATGATCTTTATAAACAGTTAGAGCAGGGTGTACGCAGCCTAGATTTAAGAATTACCTACAATAACTCAGAGAAAAAATTTTATATCTCTCACTCTTTTGCTTGCATACCGCTAGATAACGCCTTACAGGATATTAAACGATTTATGCAAGAACATCCTCAAGAAATTCTGCTTATCCAGATGAGTCCCGACTATGAGCATCGTCAAGGCATTACTCCAGAGGTTGGAGACAAATTACTTGCACAATGTCAAGAAACACTGGGTGATTTGCTTGCCAAGAGACCGTCAAATGATCCTGATCCAGCAAAACAAACAAAAGAGTTTAGCGATTTGACCCTACAAAAAATGATAAGCTCAAACTCTAGAATACTGCTTTCTAATAGTTGTGCTTTTTCTCCTACCTCTTTGCATGCACAATCATCATGGACAAAAAACATCGTGCAAGGGCAATGGTTAAATGTCACTGCTAAGGATAAAGCCATGAGTAAGATAGATTCTACTTTAAAAAGCCGTTTGGAAGATAAAAAGGCTCCTTCGCAACTTCGAGAAATTGGTTTTACGTTAACCCCTGATGGTGACATGATTAAAAAATCTGTTAAAAGACACTTTATACCCTTTGGGCGATATATTTTTCGTAAAAATAGAGATAATCCCGATGATTCATTAAGAACCTTAGGCCAAGCAATGAATAAAGAAGTAGGAACAGTTTTAAATAAATATAAAGAACGTGCGCAAAATGAAAATATAGAGATCCCCCGATTAGGAAATATTATTCCCCTAGATCACATTGAATGCTCTGATGCCGTTGATGAGATTGTGAATTTGAATTTCAAAAAAAATTAAAACTCAAATTCACTTATATTATTTCTGATAACGCGACATTTTTTCAACAGCATTGACTAATGCATCGGTTGTGCCAGCTTCAGAGGCAGCATGTCCTGCATCACGAATGATCTGTAATTCACTTCCCAACCAGGCATAATGCAAAGAGAATGCATTATCAACCGGACAAATCATATCGTAACGGCCATGTACGATAATGCCAGGGATCCCTTCTAATTTATAAGCATCGCGTAAGATTTGATTGTGCTCTATAAAGCATTTGTGTTTGAAATAATGTGTTTCAATTAATGATAAACTCATTGCCGTATGGGTGTTGGTAAATTTTTCAAACACGGCTTTACAAGGATGTAAAGTAGCACATTGTCCTTCCCATTGTGCCCAATGTTTGGCTGCGCTCATTCTTGCTAATTCATCTTCGCCGTTTAAACGTTTGTAAAAAGCCGTAATTAAATCATCACGCTCTTCTTCTGGAATTGGCATAATAAATTCTTGCCAATAATCAGGGAAAACATGATTTGCGCCTTCTTGATATAACCACTTTAAATCGCTTTCACGGCTGAGAAAAATTCCTCGCAATACCATCGATATTACTTTCTCTGGATACATTTGTGCGTATAGCAAACATAAGGTTGATCCCCAGGAACCGCCAAATAGAGCCCAGCGTTTAATCTCTAAATGTTCTCGGATCACTTCCATATCTTGTATTAGTGCTTGTGTATTATTTTTTTCTAAACTGCCATAGGGCGTTGAGTGTCCGCATCCACGTTGATCAAATAAAATGATGCGGTAACGCTCTGGATCAAAATAACGCCTATCGTCGGGAGTACAGCCTGCCCCAGGACCACCATGTACAAATAAAACAGGGATCCCATTGGGATTTCCGCTTTCTTCTACATACAGTTTATGTGGTGACTCAACTTCAATAGTATGTTGAGCATAGTTTTTAATGGCAGGTAGTAGCGTTTTCATTCTCTTTCCTTTTCCTTAGGAACTTTGAGTAAGCAGCTCTCATTTACAATGGGAAATCACTTACATGAAGCAGGGAAATATCCTCTTTAACGGGTTGCTATCGCATGAGACACTCGTCTTGTCAATCTCCAACCGACCATATTCGGATTGGCCCGGGACCCCTCCCGGGCTTTTTTTTTATTTACTCTTCACATTTTGCTTTTTAACTACGTTGCCTTCATCCCTCGCATTCCTCATGTACCAATGCGTACACTCCGGATGCTCGAGTCTTGGCGCCTCGTTATAAAGCAAACTGTTTTGAGTAAAAATATTCATATTTTTTAATCTCTTGAAGCGCGTTTACGTTCATGTTCTTTTAAGAACTTTTTACGTACTCGAATCGCTGTTGGTGTTACTTCAACAAGCTCATCATCTTCAATAAATTCTAATGATTGCTCTAAAGAATGCTTCACGGGCGGTGTCAATATCACGTTCTCATCCGTACCGGATGCACGCATATTAGTTAGCTGTTTGCCCTTAATCACATTCACGACGAGATCATTATCACGCGTATGGATCCCAACAATCATCCCTTCATAGACTTCTGTTTGTGGCCCTATTAAGAGCTTACCGCGAGCTTGCAAACCAAACAATGAGAAAGCAGTCGCTTTTCCTGCCGCATTGGAAATCAAAACACCTTGACTACGTTTACCCATCGAACCCGATTTATAAGGTCCATAATGATCAAACACATGGGTCAAAATGCCTGAACCAGATGTCAGCGTCAGAAATAATGAGTGAAAGCCGATCAATCCACGCGAAGGTATCGTGTAATCTAAACGAATACGTCCTTTTCCATCTGATACCATATCCACTAATTGTCCACGTCTACCACCCAATTGCTCCATCACAGCACCTTGATCTTTCTCTTCAACATCGACGGTGAGCAATTCATAAGGTTCCGTAATAACATCGCCTTCTTTATGTAATATCACCTCAGGTCGTGAGAGCGCTAACTCATAACCTTCACGACGCATGGTTTCAATCAAGATTGATAAATGCAATTCGCCACGTCCTGATACTCGAAACTTATCTGGATCCTCGGTATCTTCAACGCGTAATGCCACATTATGTAAAGTTTCACGATATAACCTGTCGCGAATTTGTCGACTGGTCACAAATTGACCTTCGCCTGATAATGGTGAAGTATTTACCTGAAAAGTCATACTAATGGTTGGCTCATCGACAGTTAAAGCAGGAAGTGCTTCAACAGCAGTCTTATCACAAACGGTATCTGAAATCGCTAAAGGATCTAATCCGGTAATGGCAACGATATCTCCGGCTTGTGCTTCAGGTTGTTCAATTCGTTCTAAGCCCATGTAACCCAATATTTGTAAAACACGGCCTTGTCTTGTTTTACCTTGGCTATCAATTACCGACACTGGAGTATTAGACTTAATAGAACCGCGCTTAATTAAACCAATACCGATGGTCCCAACATAGCTGGAATAATCCAAACTACTAATTTGCATTTGAAATGGGCCCGATGGATCACAAGCTGGCGGCTTCACGTAAGTTGTTATTGCCTCAAATAAAGGCGTCATATCGGTACCTGGTTGCGCTAAATCTCGAGTTGCCGTACCCAATAATGCCGAAGTATAAACAACAGGAAAATCTAATTGTTCTTCGGTTGCCCCTAACTTATCGAATAAATCAAAGACTTGATCAATCACCCACGAAGGACGACTACCTGGTCTATCAATTTTGTTAATCACCACAATAGGATTTAAGCCTCGTGCAAACGCTTTCTGGGTGACAAAACGTGTTTGTGGCATAGGACCATCAACAGCATCGACTAACAACAGAACGGCATCGACCATGGATAAAATTCGCTCTACCTCGCCACCAAAATCGGCGTGGCCTGGGGTATCCACAACGTTAATGCGGTAGCCTTGCCATTTAAGTGCTGTGTTTTTTGCAAGGATAGTGATCCCGCGCTCCTTTTCTAAATCGTTGGAGTCCATGACACAGGTCTCATAGGCAACGCGTGAATCCAAAGTGCCAGACTGCTGAAGCAGCTTGTCTACTAGTGTTGTTTTGCCATGGTCAACATGGGCGATAATCGCGATATTACGTAGCTGCATGGTCCCCTCAAAAAAAATAAAACGAGTTTAGCACACTTTCTTCATTCTTTATGAGGTTAACTTATAGATAAGGGCAACTACACCAGTGTTTACCTATACTTAATATAGCTCCTTCAGAGATATTTTAAGGCTATAGGGCCTTGTGTCGATAAGAATACAGGGGGAGACTATCTTTATAGGGGGGCGTATTTATGCGATCTCTGATATTACACTCTACCATGACCGCTCAATGGCACGCTTTGATTCTTGAGGCCCAACAATCATGCTCCATTCAACTTAAAGAAGATTTAGAGGCTTACTTAGTATTCCTATTAATGCGTTTTGCGGGCGATCCCAATATAGCAACAAGCGTTCTAGGCATGGATTTTCTACAAAGTCTTCAGCAAAATGAACATCATCTCCATTGTCACCAGCTCAAAGATGTTGGCGACAAATGTCTACTCTTTGCTGGGCTATTCCCTGGTCGCGCGATCAAAAAGCGAGTTAAGGTAAGTTATTTCGTCAAGCTTGGCCAAACAGCTTACTCAACTTTGTCGAATTGCCTTAGTGTACAAGAAGAATTATTTATTAAATTATGCCTTGAGTTCCCCAAACTGATGGATGTATTACAAGCCATGAGAGAATCCTCTCATTCTACCGTTGATTTGCTGCAATCTTTGGAACTGTGGCATGAAACGGGGAGTCAATTATCCTGGCAACGACTTGTAGAAGCGACAAATGCTTTACCTGTGATTAACCCCAAAAAGTCAGTTCACTAATATTGATACAAGATCCTACCCAACCGTTGCAAGATTGGGGTAAGATTACCCCCAGTTGTCGCAAGGGAGGGGTAATCATGTCAATTCAAAAAGTCTTAGAACAAATTCAAGAAAATAAAGTTAAATTTGTTGATTTGCGTTTCACTGATACACGAGGCAAAGAACAACATGTCTCAGTGCCAGCGCATATCGTCGATGAAGAATTTCTTGTAGATGGCAAAATGTTTGATGGCTCATCTATCGCAGGCTGGAAGGGAATTAATGAATCTGACATGATTTTGTTGCCTGATCCTGATACCGCAGTGATGGATCCTTTTCGTGAAGAACTGACCATGCTATTACGTTGTGATATCCATGATCCTGCTACTATGCAAAGTTATGTGCGCGACCCACGTTCTCTTGCCAGACGCGCGGAACAATACTTAAAATCTACGGGTATTGCTGATACTGCCTATTTTGGACCTGAACCTGAATTTTTTATTTTTGATGATGTGCGTTTCAAAATAAGCATGAACACTTCATTTTATGAAGTTGATTCCGAAGAAGCCGCATGGAATACCGAACGTGATTTCGCCGGTGGCAATATGGGACATCGCCCCATGATTAAAGGGGGTTATTTCCCTGTCCCCCCTGTAGACTCATCACAAGATTTACGTTCTGCTATTTGCCAAACCTTAGAAAAAATGGGTTTAACAGTTGAAACTCATCATCATGAAGTGGCCACGGGTAACCAAAACGAAATTGGGACCACTTTTAAAACGCTTATGCGTAAAGCAGATGAATTGCAGATTTTAAAATATGTTGTTCACAATGTTTCCCACGCTTATGGCAAGACCGCAACATTTATGCCAAAACCGATTGTAGGCGATAATGGTAATGGTATGCATTGCCATCAATCTTTATTCAAAGGCGGTGTGAATCTTTTTAGTGGTGATGGCTATGCTGGATTGTCCGATACAGCGCTCTATTATATGGGTGGCATCATTAAACATGCTAAAGCATTGAATGCCTTCACAAATGCATCAACTAATAGCTATAAACGTTTAGTGCCAGGCTTTGAAGCACCTGTGTTTTTAGCTTACTCTGCTCATAACCGTTCAGCCTCTATTCGTATTCCTTATACTCCTTCGGCAAAGGGTCGCAGAATTGAGGTACGTTTCCCAGATGCTGCAACCAATCCCTATCTTGCATTTGCAGCCATGATGATGGCCGGTCTTGATGGTATTCGTAAACAAATTCATCCTGGCGACCCCATGGATAAAGATTTATATGATTTACCTCCAGAAGAAGCGGCAGAATTAGATACTGTTTGTGAAACGTTACCAGAAGCATTAGAAGCATTGAAAAAAGACAGAGCCTTTTTGAAAGAAGGTGGTGTTTTTTCTGATGAACTCATCGACAGTTATATTTTATTAAAAGAAGGCGAAGTGAAGCGATTACACATGTCTACACACCCGATAGAGTTTGAAATGTACTATAGTTTGTAGCATGAAAAGTATTATTATTTCGTTGTTAACAGTGCTTGTGCTTTTCGCACAAGCACTTTTTGCCGAGACAGTGTACAAAGGCACAGATGCTAATGGTAAAACAATTTACAGCGATCAACCTATTCCGAACGGCGAAAAAATAGAAATCACGGTTCCCCCGGCTTACAATCCCTCTCCTGTCAATCAAAACAACAACGAAGAGACAACATCTCAAGACAAAATTATTGATTATCAAGTAAGTATCACTGAACCCAAAGATCAACAAACTTTTACAAACGATATTACAACCATCGAAGTCAAACTATCTATCTCGCCAGCCTTACAAAAAAGTGATCAAATTCGTCTAATTGTTAATGGCGAATCTTTTGGTGGTGCATCAAATGCGCCTACTTTTATACTCGATCAACTTCCTCGCGGTGCCTATAGCATCACCGCAGAAATATTTTCAATAAATGATCCGACAAAAATCCGAGGTAAAAGTCAAACCATTACTTTCTTCCAACAACGCGCTATTGCAAAACGCGATGTGATAAAAAATTTAGCCCCGCAAGCCAAACAGGCTCCTCAAGCGCCATAACAAGTTAGTTTTCTTTGTTTATGAGATGATTAACATTGACAGATAAATAAGAGTGTCGTAAAAATCCCTCTCTAGTTTTCCATGGGAGGTTATTATGCGAGAACTTACACAATCAGAATTCAATGTTGTTTCTGGCGGATTTAATTGCATCGATCCAACTACTTTTCAAAGAATGCAAGACAAAGCCATTTCCGATGGTATCGTTTTCTCAGTCATTGTATCTGGCCTCATTGGAGCAGGTGTCTTTATTGCGACAACTAATCCTATTGCTGCGGTGATCACGGGCGTAGCGGTTGCACCTTATGCTGCAGGATTTGGTTATTTTAATTCCAGCACCTGGACAACTTTTTACGCATAAGCATTAGTGGAGAATAGATGATGAAATTAGGTGATATTTTAACCATAGGTGCAACAGCTATTGGCGGCGCACTGAGCTGGATAACAAAACGTCGTGGTGTTGATGCAGTCACTACCACATTAGCAATCCCTGGCGTTGCTTTTGTTGCTAAAGCTGCAAACGATGTCGTAAACAATAATCAAGAACAAGGTAGCATTGGCATAGCAGAAGCAGCGCTTTCTGTTGGCGGTTCGCTTGCCTTGGGTTATATGACAGGTCGTGGTACAGATGCTGCTATTAATTCTGCCGCATTCCTTGGTACTTATGCTTTGATAAGAACTGGCGTCACAAATGCAGCTCCTACTGCTCCCAGAAGACGTTTCTAATCTTTTTATAAATTCTCACGGGTGAAACGCCCGTGGGGATTTATGCTTCTCTTTGCAAATACCATTGTATGCCATGCAACACAATCTTCGTCATCACAAATGAAAAAACTTGCCAGATAACAAACGAAGAATAAAATACCACAATCCAAAAAACTGTCAGTAAAATTACTCCCAAAGTGATCACACGCTGCCATGGAGTTTGTTTTAAGAATTTTTTCCAAAGCAATTTTAAAATCACTAAAGGTTGACTCTGACTAGGGCTTACCACCTGATAATTACTTAACATATATACAACAACCTCTGCCTTCATATGATCGATTCGATAACACGTTAATGAGTCTATAGATATCAAGATGAGATGCTTACTTCAAGGGCTGGGAAGGAATTGATGCGCTCTTATCTAGCACTAACCATTTACTTCGTTGATAATTAACATAATCTCTTTCACCGAAATTCCCATGTTGCGCTTGCGCTTTTAGCTGCAGAGCAAAAAAAGTGGGATTATTTGCTGGGAACTGATATTGCTGCAAACAGTTAATCTTAACCTCATATCCAGCTAAAGCTTTTGCTTGTTTCTCAAAAGAATAAGTACTATCTTTGCAGCTTTGATTGACTATCCAATTTTGTTCAGTCATTTTGAGTGCACTTTCCAATGCAAGCACGGCTCTTGTTGAGAGCAAAGTATAATTCACAATTTGCAACTGGGTCATACCAATTTTAATTAAATAAATACCTGCCATCGCTAAAATTATCAAAATAAATAGCGTCGCTAGCAAAGTAAATCCTTGTGAAAATGATTTTTTCATAACGATTTCTCAAATAATATAGGTTGAGTAAACCTAACGCCATTTTCAGCCTTTGATCCTATTACCATACTTACCAACACACCCTTATACGTATTCTCTTGAAACAGTGAAAATTGGCAACCTAATATCGAATCGTTAATAAGAGCTGAATTTTGTTCCTCAATACGCTCCATAGCATGAGTGTTCTTTTTGCATTCGACTTGAATTGGATTGCTGAGTAAATAAAAAGGCATTGGCTTTTCCTGCATCGTTATCATATCATCAGAAAAAATTAACTCACCATTTGTGGTATTGTCTTTAGCATGCACGATGTAAAATTTATTTTCATTTGTTTCGAGTGGAAAAAATAATGTATAAGGTTTGCCCATATCTAATGTTTGTCCAAATTTTCCCAAAATTGAAAGCAATTTTGTGTTATTTTTTTCATCAGGAACGATTAAGCCTTCAAAGAGGATTTTTCTAAATACCACACTTTGACTCTCACTTTTATTTTCAATCTTAACCGTTGAATGCAAAGCCATCTGAAGATCACGCGTTATATTTGCCATGGCCAACTCGGCATTTTCCACTCTCAAAGCTTGTTGCGTTATCCAAAAATAAGAACGAATAGGACCAGCAATGATTTCGACAACAATTCCTGCCAGTATAGCTGTTAACACTAACGTGAGAATCAGCTCAATAAGTGTAAAACCGCATTCCCTTTTCATTACTTTGCGTATCCCTAGTTTTAACAGCTGCAAAATGTGTTTCACCCGATTCTGAATGCATTATTTTGACACTAATGAGAGCCGATTCGACATCTTTTGACATTCCATGATAGGGCTGTATATCGATTGAAACCTTAAAAGCGGCATAATCTTTTAAATTTTTCATTAATTCAGGGAAAACATCTGTTATTTTTTCATTTTGAATTTTGGCATAATCACAAAGCGATTCATAAGATTTATCATTTTTAGACAAACAAACTCCAGATAAATCATAAGATTTGCTCATCAGAATTTGAACAACATTTTCTCCTAAAATGGCTGATTGCCAACTTATTTGTGGCGAAGCACTATTTTTTGCAATAACAATCATCACAGATAATATACCACTTAAACCAACCCCCAATACCACCATGGTGATCACAAGTTCAATTAAGGTCATTCCTTTATTTTTACGATTTCTCATAAACAAATCCGGTCGTTCCATCGATAATGAGTTGTTGCTGTTTTATTTGTAGTATTAATTTTTTTTTCCATTGATGAGATTGATCGTACACTTTACCATCACCATCTATATAAATAGGCAAATTCGCATTTAAAACGATAGAACGCGGAATACTCACTACATAATCTCTATTCTCAGACATCAGATAGGGGGAAATCACTTTTTGAGTAAAATCACCACTGCATGATTGACGTTGAGATAAAGATAATTCATGTCGATCGTTATAGCTTATTTTAACTTCACATCCTGTCATGGTTGCAACTTTATGCGCATATCGTAGCATCGAAGATAAATCGTTAATAAAAAATCGTTCTTGGAAAATTTGATGATGTTGTAAAAGCGGAGACGCCGTAGCACCTACAATGCCTATCAATATAATGACCAGAAGCCACTCAATTAAAGTAAATCCTTTTGCTCTATTCACGTAATTCTCAGTGTGTTAAGGTAACTTTTTTAAGACAGCCCCTGTATTGGTTGAATAGATAATAACGCGCGCAACATCTTTATTTTTTTGATAGGTATAAACACAATCGGGCTCTTTATATACCGCGCAATAATTTTCGTCACAACCTTCGCCTACACCAAATGTAACACTTGATGAAGACAGTAGATTTTTCATAATTTGAGAACAAATTAGATTATCATTACCACCACCGGCTAACACATCATTAGGTTTAAGATCTTCTTTACCTTCATTGGCAGCATCTGGCCAGCCTTGATCATTAAAGCCCACATTGGAATGACCAGTGTTTAAAAAATCAATCCCTGCAATCGGTGGAGAAGTGGTGGGTTGTCCACTGGCTAACCATTTTGCATGTGCAATGTTAACAGCAGAAGCCATTGCGCCTGATGTTCCACTCACGCTGGCGTTATGTGCATCTCCAGCTATATCTAAAAAACGTGGCAGAGCAACTGAGGCTAAGATTCCAAGTAATACAATAACAATCACCAACTCTATTAATGTAAAACCTCCGGTGGGTGCATATCGGTGTCTTTTCATATTATCAATAAAAATCATTGCTTTCCTCATGTGGTACATGGGCATTTTTTTTAAGTTAGGGGTAAGTTACTTCACCAGTTTTTGCATCGTATGTAATCTTTTCATTAGAACGCCGATAATAATATGTACAATGGGCTTCGCCTGTCGCTCTTGCACAAAAATCTCCACTTGAACACTTTCCAGTTTCATCCGCAGGGATGACTGTTATCCCTGAGGTTTTTACAACATTGTGCAATATTTGACTACATGTGTCGTTTCCCGATACACCACCATCTTTAATTTCTGAAAGTGGATTAACACCATCGCCACTGATCCCAACTGGATAACCTTCTCTGTTAAATTTAGTCTGTGATCTTCCATCTCCATTAATATCAACAAAAGCATCCGAGTCTTTATTCAATTCCCATTGCGCTCTGGCAACATTTAATCCCGCACTGAATGCCCCACCAGTAGATTGAACAATCGCTGTTCTGGCTTTGCCACTAATATTTAAATAACGCGGCAAAGCGATAGCTGCCAAAATCCCCAGCAACACAACGACTATTACCAACTCAATAAGCGTAAAACCATTATTTTTCATGAATCGCCTCGAATGGGTTCATTCTATCCTTTCATAACCTCAACCCGTTTATATGAAAATTATAGTTGTCAATTCAAAATAAAATGAGCTAAAACCCTTCCATTTTTTTCAGCGCTACTGAGGATATATCCCACATAGGGAGAAACACACCTAATGCTAGTATCAAAACCATTGCTGCAATGATAATAATTAATAATGGCTCAATAGCATCTCCCAGTCTTTTTAAATCATAGTCAACATCTTTTTCATAATATTCAGCCACCTCAAGCAACATACTATCAATTTCTCCAGTTTCTTCACCTACAATAAGCATTTGCAAAACGATGGGCGAAAATAATTTACTGTTTTTTGCCGCAATATAAAGAGGCTCACCCTTTTCAACATTATGGCGCATATGCAAAATTTTCTGCGCTAAATAAGCATTATCAGCCACATTAGACACGACTTTAAAACCTTTCATTAAAGGTACATTTGCTTTAATAGTCATGGCAAAAGCGCGGCAAAATCTAGCATAAATTGCTCGTTGCACAATTGAACCAATAAAGGGTATCCTAATTTTACAATACGACCACCACCATTGACCCCGCGGTGTATTTAAATAAACCATAAACCCAATGACCGCAATTACACTCAACAAAATAAGCACCCAGCCGTAATTCACAAAAATATCAGAGCAATAAATTAAAATTTGTGTTGGCCATGGCAATTTTGATCCAAATGCTGTGAAAAAATTCCTAAACGATGGGATAACGACAAGATTGATGATGCCTATTGCAAAAAAAATTGCTATCAACACCATTGAAGGATATCTTAAGGCCGTTTTGATTCGCTTTTTTGTTTCGACTTCCGATTCAAGATAATTTTTTATTTGCAGGAAAGCACTTTCAAGTTGTCCTGTATTTTCCCCGACTTCAATCATCGCCACAATGAGAGAAGAAAATATCAAAGGATGTTTCTCTAATGCTTTTGAAAATCTATACCCAGACTCAAGGCTTATCACCACATCGGTTAATGCATTTCGTAAACCATTATGCTTGGTGGTCTCGCAAACTACTTTTAATCCACGCATTAATGGCACGCCAGATTTTGCTAAAGTGTGCATTTGTTGAATAAACAAGATTAAATCATCAATCTTTGGCCGACCGTAACCAAAATATTTTACCGCGATGTCTTCTACCGTCAATTCATCGGATGTACGTACAATAGAGGTTGGAGTCACATCAACGCTTGTTAATTTCATCACAACATTGCTTTGAGTTTGCGCTTCAATATGTCCTTCTACATATTCTCCGTTTTTATCCCGACCTTTATATTTGTAACTTGGCATAATGTATTCCTTGATTAGTCTTGCATGAGTTCTACAGAAAGACGCAATACTTCATCAAGACTGATAATACCTTGGAAGGCATAATCTAAAGCAGATAGCGCTAACGGTCTATAAGAAGGTTTTTTCTTGGCTAATGCACTAAATGTTCGTAAGTCACCCTCTCTTAACGCATCAACCATATCATCAGAAATTTCTATTAATTCATAGACTCCAATTCTTCCCTTATACCCGCGCATACCACATTGGGTGCATCCTTTCCCTCTGACAAAACGATGATCTTGAGTAATATTTAATATGCTTTTAAGCCAATTTAACTCTCTCTCGTTAGGTATATAAGTTTCACTGCAACTGTGACAAACACGTTTAACTAAACGTTGTGCCAATACTAATCGAATGGCACTTGCTGCCAAATAGGGTTCTACCCCCATATCGATTAATCTTGCTGGACCACTTAATGCATCATTAGTATGCAAAGTCGAAAGAACCAAATGCCCTGTCATGGCGGCCCTCAACGCTATTTGTGCAGTTTCTTCGTCTCTTATTTCCCCGACCATGACAATATCAGGATCATGGCGTAATGCTGAGCGTAAAATAGCAGAAAAGCTTAATCCGATTTTTGGCTGCACTTGAACTTGATTAATCCGATCGAAAGAATACTCCACAGGATCTTCAACCGTAATGATTTTTTTTTCATACGAGTTGACTTCAGATAGACCGGCATAAAGAGTAGTTGATTTACCACTCCCCGTAGGACCTGTTACCAAAATCATGCCATGAGGTCTAGTTAAATGATATCGAAATCTTTCAAGATGTGATGAGCTCATGCCTAAGTCATCAAGACGCAATATTCCTTGCGATTGGTCAAGAAGTCTCATAACAACAGCTTCACCATTTTGAACAGGCATTGTAGATATGCGTACATCAATTTTTCTGTCTTTCAAACGAAGAGAGAATCGACCATCTTGGGGCAACCTTCGTTCAGATATATTTAATCTCGCCATTAATTTTAAACGTAGCACTAACGCTGAGACTATCGTTTTTCCTTTCATTACTTGTTCTTGTAATACACCGTCTATCCGTTGTCTGATACGCATTCCATTTTCAGCAGGTTCAATGTGAATATCTGATGCGTTCACCTGAATGGCATCTTCAAAAATGGAGTTGAGTAATTTTTTAATGGGCGCATCGCCCATCTCCTCATCCATTTCATTTTTTGATGAAATAATACCAATCTCTTGTTCCAACTCGCCAGCTAAAGATGCTATTTCTTCGGTACGTCTGAATACTTCATCAATAACACGCGATAGATCCTTTTCTCTGACGACAACAAGTCGGATTTGCTTTTTTAATTTTCTTGATACTTCATCATAGGCAACCAAATCAGTAGGATCGGCGATTGCAACTAAAAATCCATTTTTAATACGATCAATGGGAATCACACGGTATCGTCTGGCAATGCTTTCAGGTAATTCTCGAATGACTTCGGGTTTAATTTTATAAAAAGGTAATTCAAGAAAAGGCAGATTGAGTTGTTTAGATAAAAATAACAGCAAACTTGTTTCATCGATAAATCCAAGCTCAACAAGAACATCACCTAATTTTTTTCCTGTTTGCTTTTGTTGGGCTAAGGCTTTCTCTAATTGATAATTCGTAATGACCTTATTTTCAACTAACAAGTCTCCTAATTTTAATTTTTTAATCATATTACACCCCAATCCAATTAACATGCTCACTTAAGGTGTAAACTGTTAAAACTATTTGAGCTTGTGGAAATTGTGTAATCTTAAATTCTAATGCTTCCCACCATAATGGATAAGGGAGGCTCTCGATTTTTTTCACATAATGCAGTAAATCTTGATATTCGCCTGTGAAGGACATTTTAATAGCCTGACGGTATAATGACGGTGATTTATCATTATTTTCTTCACTTTCTTTAAGAAGCTTAGCCGGCGTTAAAGTTTCTATATTTACAAGAGTGAGCCCAGAGAAATCATTCAACATGCTTTCTAGTAAATAGGGGACTTTTTCTGGCGCAATGAGTTTATTTCGATATGCATCTAATTGCTTATTATGTTCTAATAAAATTGCATTCAACTGTTGAAATTCTGCGCTAGTTTCCAGGGGGATTTGCTTTTTGACCCTTTGTTGCAAAATGAGGAGCTCATGATGTGTGCCTTCAAATTGTTGTTCTAAATTTGATAACTCTTCGCTTGAATCGGCGACCGTGTTGCTAAAGGGAGTAATATATAAATTAAACATAAATGACCAAATGAGAACAACACCTGTCACAAGCAATAGTACTCTCTCGCGTTGGCTGCGTGCATTCACATAATTCTTTAGCAAAGCCCAATAGTGGACTAATTTTTCTTGCATTATTCAGCCTTCAAATTAAATTGCACCCATTTTGTATTTTGTTTCACCTGTTTAATCTGTAATTTTTGAAAAGACTTTCCTCTTAAGGGTTCGCTTTGCTTCCAAGATTGCACCATCTGAGGCACTAATTCAGGTTGTAATGCAAGACCATCAAAGACAATTTTATTTCCAGTGTTTTGCATATAAAAATAGGAAACATAGGTCCCTTTCACATGATGAATGGCTAAGCCTTCTAAATAGGCAGACAAATGATACGTTTTTCTGCTTTCTTCTTTTTGCAGCAAATCAATTTCACGTTCTGTTTTGTCAATTTTTTCTTGTATTTGTGCAAGCTCTTCTTTTAAAACTTGTGAATTTTTTTTGCTTTTTACATTTTTACTTAAGCTCACCAATTGCCCATTCACAGACTCTTGATTCACTTTCAGTTGATGAATTTTATTGATCTGGCTTACGCTTAACCATTTTTGCTGACTAGCAATAATAGCCAAAATAATAAATAAGAAGATCCACACTTGAAACAAGCGTGTAGCCGAAAGTAAAGGAACGAATTCTTCTTCCTTTTGATATAAATTTACATCTTGCTTTAAAATCATCATTTTTTAATATTCCAGTGCAGCACCAATGGCAAACGTGCTAATACCTTCCTTACTTTGTGTTAAATCTTCATTCAAATGTAAAAACTCCGAATAGTGAATTTCTCGAACTGGTAAACCTAAAATATTACTTAAATTGGATAATAGATGCGGCCTTTTTTCACTCAAGGGCGTTAATACCAAACGAGAAATATTGGCATTTTGCAAATTACTTGCACAATAATCAAAAGAACGCTGAATTTCTAATGATAAGTCCTGATACATTGAAATATGTTCCACAGTTTCTTCTTGAGGAAGAGATTTGAGGATATTTAATCCCAGATCTAAATCTCTCATCATATAAAGTGTTTTTTCTTTAAATAAAATTAAATGGCTTTTTTCTTCTTCAAGATGTAATAGCGCTTGCCCTTCTTCGGCATTTTCAAGATGCATGGCAATATGTCGCAATGCACTTTGGTAGATATCAATTGATTTTACTTTTAAACCAGAGGCTGTTACCCAGGATATGGTTTCATCGATTTTATTTTTTGTTGAGACAATGACATAAAGCATAGGTGCACTTTCACTATTTGCCTTTTGTGGTAATTCAATAAAATCAACAACGGCCTGCTCAATAGGAAAATCAATATACTCCGTTATCTGCCAACGAATAGCATCTTTCTTTTCTTCGTCTGGTACCTGTGGTCGCTCTATAAGAAATACTTGATAGTCCCGCTCTGGAAGTAAAACTTTGGCTGGCATTCCTTGTAAATTAAGTTGGGATACCTTGTCCTTTAAAAATTGCCTTTGTTGGGTATCATGGCCTTTGATATGTCCGTAGTGGTATAACTGAGACCCTTCATGACTATTTACTATATGGGCAAATGCCAACTCATCAGGAGAAAAACTAATGCCTATTTGTCCAGCATGATAAGTTGATTTTGAGTTTCGAGTAAAAAATCCTGCCACCGCACCCTCTACTGATTGCAAATTCAGAATAAGTTCTTTACAACAATGGGAGCTCCGTCTAATCTTCTACCTCCCCATAAGATGAATTGTAGTAGCGTAACAAACTTATATCCAAATGACTTTAAGGTTTCGCGAAGGGGGCCGATAAATCCATGTGTCGGATACTGAATTTCTACGAAAGCATATTGAAATAGGTGCGCCATGAACAAACAACCCAAAACGACGATCAAATGGATGTCCTTCGTCGTCAGCAGCATGCTATGGATTGGCACCTTGGCTCCGCAAACCAGTTTTGGTTTAACTTTTGTGATACCTCACAACGGTAATATTATTGGTAATATTCAATACACCAG
The DNA here is from genome assembly GCA_016191245.1 of Gammaproteobacteria bacterium. Lineage (GTDB taxonomy): Bacteria > Pseudomonadota > Gammaproteobacteria > Berkiellales > Berkiellaceae > Berkiella. The sequence continues at coordinate 42,691 of JACPOY010000028.1, forward strand.
CGCGCAATATGGAGACTCTCTCTCCACTATTGGACGACGTTATGATATGGGTGGCTATGAGATGGTCGAAGCCAATCCAGGGGTAAACTACTTAGAACCCAACCGAGGAACCAGAATTGTTGTTCCTTCACGCTTTGTACTTCCTGATACGCCACGCAAGGGTATTGTGATTAATCTTTCTGAAATGCGCTTGTATTACTATCATCCAGATGGCGTACATGTTTCGACTTACCCAGTTGGTGTAGGCCAAGAAGGATGGAACACTCCTTTAGGTACAACCACTGTTACACGTAAGCGTGAACATCCAACTTGGGTGGTGCCAGATTCTATTCTTGCCAATCACGAAGCTCACGGCCAACCTATTGAAAAGGTTTGGCCTGCAGGTCCCAATAATCCATTGGGAGATTATGCAATGAATACAGGATTTAAAAGTATTGTGATTCATGGCAGTCCTTATCCAAAAGGGGTGGGCGTTAGAAGTAGCCATGGTTGCATCAGAATGTTGAATGAGGATGTCGAACAGTTATTTAAAATGGTGCAAGTGGGCACGCCTGTTAACATTATCCATCAACCCACTAAAATTGGTCGCTTGGATAATAAGTTGTATTTAGAAGCACACGTGCCTTTATCAAATGCTGAATACTACGCTGGTAATGTGCAAAGCGCTGGACAACTCATTCATAAAGTTGTTAATGGCGCTAAATACAGTGTGGAATGGCGAGAAATTGAAAAATTACAAAATCGTGCCAATGGTTACCCACAGCCTATCGGCTCTATTAATTAAATTTTAGAACTTTTTTGTAGGGGCGGACCTTTGTGTCCGCCTTTTCTTTTGTACGGGATTATTATCGTGTTCCATATCATCCTCTTTCAACCTGAAATTCCACCCAATACGGGCAACATCATCCGTTTATGCGCAAATACAGGCAGTTCCCTGCATTTAATTGAACCCTTGGGTTTTGTTTTAGAAGATAAACAATTAAAACGTGCAGGCCTGGATTATCACTCACTTGCAAAGGTGACTATTCATCCCGATTTGACTAGTTGTTTGCAACAATTTAACGCAAGCCGACTTTTTGCACTTAGCGCAAAAGGAACAACACTTTATACCACGCCCACATTTAAGGCAGGAGATGCTTTTTTATTTGGACCAGAAACCCGAGGTTTAGGATCTGAAATTTTAAAACATTTCTCGCCTAGCAATATTTTACGTCTACCTCAATTGACTATCGATAGAAGTTTAAATCTCGCCAATACGGCAGCCATTATGTGTTATGAAGCTTGGAGACAATTATCGTTTTCGACTACGTAAACGATTCATTCTTAGGAGAACGAGTGAGTAAATTTTGCACAGCTTGTTGCGGAGTTAAAGATTCATAGATAACGGCATATACTTGTTGACAAATTGGCATTTCAACTTGGTGTTTTGCAGCCAAGGCCAACACTTGCTTCGCATTTTTCTTACCTTCAACCACTTGACCAATAGTTGATTCTGCTTCCAATATCGTTTTACCTTCGCCTAAAGCAAGCCCAAAGCGACGATTACGTGATTGATTATCAGTGCATGTGAGCACCATATCGCCAACACCAGAAAGCCCCATTAAAGTAGTTATGTGCGCACCCATCTTTATCGCTAATCGACACAACTCTGCAAGGCCTCTTGTGATTAAAGCTGCACGGGCATTGGCGCCAAAACCCAATCCATCTGACATGCCTACAGCAATGGCTAGCACATTCTTAATCGTTCCACCCAATTGTACGCCAATAAGATCTTCGGATAGGTAAACTCGGAAAACTTCACTATGAAAGGCATTCACCATCTGTTCGCCAAAAGCTTGAGATTCCGTTGCAATAGAAACTGCTGTCGGCAGGCCTTTTGCTACCTCAAAAGCAAAGCTTGGCCCTGATAACACGCCAAGAGGATGATGAGGGCAATGTTGTTTACAGATCTCATGTAATAATTCACCTTGTTGCGACAAGCCTTTGGTGCCCCATAATATACCCATTTTGGGTTTTAAATATGGTTTGATGGTCGTAATGATATCCAAAAAAGCTTCACTCGGAACCATCACAAAAACCGTGGCATCTTCGCCTGATTGCAAAAATGCTTGCGCTATATCATGTTGAATGACGATAGAAGAAGGTAAAGAAATACCGGGTAAGTAACGTTCATTTTCTTTTTTATTTTGTAAATTTTGTGCGGCATTTTGGTCATGCGTCCAAAGAACAACGGAGTGATGTTGTCTGGCCAGATAGATAGCAAGCGCAGAGCCCCAAGAGCCTGCGCCCAATATCAGAAAATGTTCTCGCGATGAAGATGTCATTTTCAAACTAAAGACTTTATTGTTTTTCAGACTTTTTTTGCTGCTCTAAATGTTGCAAATAAAGCGCATCAAAGTTAACCGGTGCTAACAATAATTGAGGGAAACCACCACGAATAACGATATCGGAAATGGTTTCTCTTGCATAAGGATATAAAATATTTGGGCACATACTTCCTAATGCATGAGATAACTGATCTTGAGGAAACCCTTTTAATGTAAAGATACCTGCTTGGTGTACTTCCACTAAGAAAGCAACTTTATCACCCATTTTAACAGTCACTGTTAAATGCAAAATAACTTCGTAAATGGTATCTTCTAAACGATTGGTTTTGGTTTGGAGATCAACATTAACTTCTGGTTTCCATTCTTCTCTGAAAATTTCAGGTGCATGTGGTGTTTCAAAAGAAACATCTTTAACATAAATGCGTTGAATTGTGAAAACAGGTCCTTCAGTACGAGCTTTATCTTCTGCTGCCATTTTTATATCCATCCATTAAGTTAAGAATTGATAAGTCATTCATTATTTTTTATCAACAGGAAGTCCTGCACCACGCCATGCTTCCATCCCACCAGCGAGGAAGTATAGTTGTGTGAAACCATTGTTTTTTAACACCTGCGCTGCTTTGGGAGAATCCTGACCCAGGTGGCAAACCAAAATCACTGGTTTAGCTTTATATTTATTTAACAATTGAAGACTATTTGTCATTGATTCTTTTGGTACACTCAGTGCACCTAAAATGTGACCCAAATCAAAGCGTTCTTGGGTTCGAATATCAATGACTACCCCATTTTGGTGATTGAGAATATCTACTAACTGCTGCGGACTCACTCCCGGCACACCAAAAGATCGATGTCGCCATTCATTTAACAGTATTAAAAGGACAATTGCCACAAAAGCAACTGCTAACATCCAATGCTCAGTAAGAAATGTAATATAAGGGTCCATCTGACCAATAACCTTTATTTAATAACTCAAAGCCCAGCATTATACACACAATCAAGTTAACTAGCGACTTGAAACCCTACTTTAGCAAGCCCTAAAATGGGGGGTTATAAAATTAGATATAAATATAAGTACACAATCATGACATCATCTAAACCAGTTGTTCTACTCATTTTGGACGGTTGGGGCCATCAACCTAACGGCAAAGGAAATGCCATCTCCAAAGCAGTTACCCCTACTTGGGATGCACTTATCAAAAATTGTCCATCGACACTCATTTCAGGATGCGGTGAAGATGTAGGCTTACCCGAAGGACAAATGGGAAACTCCGAAGTTGGCCATCTTACGATGGGAGCAGGAAGGGTTATCTATCAAGAACTTACTCTGATTAACAAATCGATACGTGAAGAAAGTTTTTATCGTAACACGACCTTAATCAACGCCTTTGAACAAGCAAAAAAATTAAATAAATCTGTTCATATCATGGGATTATTATCTCCAGGTGGCGTTCATAGTCATGAAGATCATATTTTTGCCTGTTTAAGAATGGCTGCGCAAAATCATGTCTCTAATGTCTATGTGCATGCTTTTTTAGACGGACGCGACACCCCCCCACAAAGTGCAAAGCACTCTTTGGAAAAATTAGATAGCGTTCTCAAGGAAACCAACAGTAAATTAGCAACCGTTTGCGGACGCTATTATGCTATGGACAGAGATAAACGACATGAACGCACGCAATTGGCTTTCAATGCCATTGTTTTTGGGAAATCACCTTTTCATGCCACCTCAGGTATTTTGGCATTGGAACAATCCTATGCTCGCAACGAGTTTGACGAGTTTGTTAAACCAACAATTATCGATCATCAAACTCCTATTACTATCAATGATGGCGATATTGTCATTTACATGAACTTTCGTGCAGATAGAGCGCGTGCTTTGTCCAATGCTTTGACTCAAGAAAATTATGAAGGCTTTGATAGAGGTCATTATCCTATCATCTCTGAATTAGTGACTCTTACCGAATATGAAAAAAGCCTCAAGGCAAACGTTGTTTTTCCAACCAAAGCACATGTAAATGTGTTAGGAGAATATTTACAAAATTTACATTTAACTCAACTACATCTTGCTGAAACCGAAAAATATGCTCATGTCACTTTTTTCTTTAATGGTGGTATTGAAAAACCCTATCAAGGTGAAGAACGCATTCTCATCCCTTCACCCAAAGTTGCCACCTATGATTTACAACCACAAATGAGTGCTTTTGAATTAACAGATGTTCTCGTTGAAAATATTTTGCAACAAAAATTTGATTTTATAGTATGTAATTATGCAAATGCTGATATGGTAGGACATACGGGTAATTTTGATGCCACCGTCAAAGCAATTGAAACACTAGATCAATGCTTAGGAAAAGTTGTTGCCGCTTTAGAAAAAGTAGGTGCTTGCGCTCTGATTACTTCTGATCATGGTAATGCCGAATGTATGCTAGATGAACAAAACAATCAAGCTCATACGGCTCATACAATGTCATTAGTCCCGCTTGTGTATGTCGGGAAGCAGCCCTTTACCTTTAACGATACAAAAGGAACGCTTTCTGACATTGCGCCAACGATATTAAAATTAATGGATTTAAAGCAACCTCAAGAAATGACTGGACATTCTTTAATGTCATAGCATATGGAGTGTGTAAAATGATTTGCAAAAAGCGCCTTTTTATTTTGCTGATACTTGTTATCTCATTGCAAGCATCAGCAAAGTCAAGCAAAGATAACGACCCAGCAAAAGTTAAAAAGGCGCTTCAGGGGGTACAAACTCAGATTCAGCAACTTGAAAAGACCGTCTATCATAGTAAAAAAGAAGAAAAAAGTTTAAATAAACAACTGGCAGCTATCGATAAAGAAATTGGTGAAAGTGCTGAAAATTTACAGCTACTTCAATCGAAAATGGCACAGCACACACAATCTGTGCAAAGATTACAAGAAGAAGAAAAACAATTACAGCATTCTACATTAGGACAACAAGAGGCATTAAAAGAATTATTACAAGCAACCTTTCAACATTATCGCACAGAAAAACTCCAACTATTATTAGAACAACATGATTGGTCTTCGCTTGCAAGAATGAATCAATATTATCAATTCTTTTATACAGCCAGAGCTGCTCAAATTAATACTTTGCAAGATCATTTAAAAAACGTGCAATTATTAAAAGAAAAAATTGCTCTAGAACAAAAACAAGTTTTAACTCTCACAGATCTTCTAAAATCTAATCAAAAATCTTTATTAGAAACAAAAGAAAAAAGAAAGCTTATTCTTGCATCATTATCCAATAAACTTTCTACCGTTGAAGAACAACTGTCTGAATTGCAAAAGCAAGAACAACATCTTGAACAACTATTTAAAACCTTACAAAAAAAGCTCTCCACCACACCAACTTACATTGAGCCAGCTCAAGATTTTGTCAAAATGAAAAATCGACTTATATTGCCAGTTGAAGAAACAGGTGCCAAATTAGCGCAATTACCACATGTAAAAACAAAAAACGCTAAGAAAACCTACATTCATGCATCAACAGGTACACCCGTCAATGCCATCTTTGGTGGTAAAGTTGTTTTTGCAGAATGGTTACGAGGACTTGGATTACTGATCATTATTGATCATGGTAACGGTTATATGAGCTTATACGGCAATAATCAAAAGCTGTATAAGGGTCTAGGTGAATTTGTAAATCAAGGAGAAATGATAGCACGAGTGGGACAAAGCGGCGGACATGCAGAACCCGGTTTATACTTTGAAATAAGAAAAGACGGAGAGGCACTTGATCCTACCCCCTGGTTTAAACAGGGATAGGTTTAGTTTCTCTTCCAACTTTCTATTTTAAAGGGTGGGCAAGGGTGCTCGCCTGTAAATATACAAGGATAGTGTATGAATCCACGTACATGCCCATCGCTACTCAAAACGATCGCGATTTTATTAACATTCCATGTTGGCAGCTACGCTTTGCCTATCCAGGCCAAGGAAGCAGCCACTCCTGAAGAAACGCTTCCCCTAGATGATTTACAACGCTTTACTTCTGTGGTCGAACAAATTCGTAAATATTATGTCAAACCAATTGATGACAAGGAATTGTTTGAAAATGCCATTCGCGGCATGTTATCAGGCCTTGATCCCCATTCATCCTATCTTGATCCAAGCGAATTCTCTGATTTACGTGCCAACACTTCCGGTAAATTTGGTGGTTTAGGGATAGAAGTTACCATGGAAGATGGCTATGTGCGCGTTATTAGCCCAATTGATGATACGCCCGCATCACGTGCTGGTATTAAAGCAGGTGATGTTATCGTGCGATTGGATGATACACCAGTAAAAGGATTGACGCTTAAAAAAGCAGTAGAAATGATGCGTGGCGACAGAGGAACCAATATTTTATTAACTATTATGCGCAAAGGGGCAACTCAGCCTCTTAAAATCAAAGTAATGCGCGATGTGATTCAAGTAAAAAGTGTTCGCTCTAAAATCCTTGATAAAAACTACGGTTATATTCGAATTTCACAATTTCAAACTCATTCTGGTGAAGATCTTATCGAAGCTATCGCTCAATTGAAAAAGGACACGAATAATAATCTCAAAGGAATAATCTTAGATTTACGTAATAACCCTGGCGGCATTTTGGAATCTTCTGTGAAAGTATCTGATGCTTTCTTGGATAAAACAAAATTGGGTTACAACGGCATGATTGTTTATACAGAAGGACGGCTCCCAGGTTCAGAAATTAAGGAACTTGCACACGATGGAGATGTGCTCAATGGCGCCCCCATTATCACTTTAGTGAATAGTGGTTCGGCATCTGCATCTGAAATTGTGGCTGGTGCTTTACAAGATCATAAGCGTTCGTTAATTGTGGGAACACAAACCTTTGGCAAAGGATCGGTACAGACTGTCCTGCCTTTAAAAGACAACCATGGATTAAAGTTAACTACCGCTCTTTATTTCACTCCTTCGGGTCGCTCAATACAAGCAAAAGGAATTATGCCTGACATTGAGATACCTGATATTAAAATCCCTGAAGCTAAACAAGACGAAAATGAAAACTGGATCAATATCAGAGAGATCGATCTTGAAGGGCATGTTGATAATCCTAATAAAACTGACAAAAATCAAGATAAAACATCTGAAAATACTGAAACCAAATCAGCTGAAGATAGTAAACCCTTGGTCAATCAGGATTACCAACTCAATGAAGCGCTCAATCTGCTCAAAGGATTAGTTTTAACTACACCTGTTTTACCTAATAAAGCAGTCATAACGACCAAAAACCAAAAATCCAAATTGATCTTGCAAGAAACGCAAAGTGAATAGTGTGCAAGGGCAGACGCTTCGTCTGCCCTTATTTTTAAAAACATAAATTCACTAAAAAACTCAAAGTAATTGCTCCCATAAGGTTCATTTTTTGGTACTATGTGCGATTCTCGAGAGAGCTTGAGTTTAGAAGTAGCCTCTGTCAATGGATTTAAATCATTCGCACCCAGAAATAAAGCAGATAGCAAACTTAGAAAAAAGCTATTTGTTACGACTAATTATCAGCGGGATAGGCATCTTATTTTTGTCTTGGATCTCGCTCCTTATCCAATTTGGTAAACCACTGGATTTTTCTCAGGAACTTTATTATTGGGCTGGCCTTACATTAACCACCCCCATTCTCTATTTTGCAGGACTGCCTTTTATTCGTTCTTTGTTTAATGTGAGAAGCTCACACTATAGCGTTGATATCTCCATTATTACCGTCTTAATTGCAACTTACTTTTATTCCATGTTTTCAACTTTGTATTATACCGATGACAGCTACGCTTATTTTGATTCGATTCTTATTATCTTGTTTATTGTTCTCTCCAGCCGTTATATACAAATTTTTTGTCAGCGCCATATTAGTAAACTGGTGCAAATGCTAGGCAGATTGCCACCCAAACAAGTTAAAATCATTAGAGCCGATAATCAATTTCATGCCTGCTCCCTTGAAGATATCGTTGTTGGGGATAAGCTTTATATTGCACCAGGCGAGTATTTTCCTGTTGATGGGATCATCTGTGATAGTGATACTAGTGTTGATGAATCTATGTTAACAGGTGAGGCGCATGCTATCCCTAAATTTGCCAATGAAAAAGTTCGCGCCGGTACCTGCAACCTTGATAAATCCGTTACTATTAAAGCAACCAGCAATTTCTCCAATTCTTACTTTGGAAAAATCTTATCATTGATGCAACTGAACCAGTCACAAAAGCACAGAATATTGCCCTGTGATCATATTGGTTTGTGGCATCAATTAATTACTCTCACCATAGCCGCTGTTGTTTATTGTTGGTGGCTGCCATATGACAACCAGTTTGCCATCTATTGTGCAATATGTACTCTGCTGATTACTTCACCTTGTGCCATCGCAATTGCCTATCCTTTAACAACCGCAAACTTACTTGAAGTGTGCGCCAAAAAAGGTATCCTCATTATTCATGCAATGGCGTTTTACAAATTAAATGAAGTTGAACATATTTTATTTGATAAAACCGGTACCCTCACTGAGGGGAACTTAGTGGTCGATCAAGTCGAATATTGCAACAATGCTACCGCACAAAATGTACTACCATTGATTGCTGTTATTGAAAAAAATACTCACCATCCGATAGCGCATGCTATTGTTCAATACGCGGAGCTTACCTTCACCGATTTTCCTACCATTGAAATACATCGGCTACGCGTTTTCCCCGGTAATGGGATCAGAGCTTTGGTGGATGGCAAATTTGTGCTCATCGGCTCTGCACGTTGGTTACGAAAAAATGGTGTTTTTATTAGCGCTGAAGTCATTGAAGCACAAGAAAATCATGTGCATTGCGATCATATTTTCGTTCATTGTGCTATCGGTGGAGTTGAAGTTGCGCGCATTCAACTTAAGGATAAAATTCGCCAGGAAGCATCTGAAGTCATACAGTTTTTAAAACAGCGCAATATTGAAATGAGTGTGTTAAGCGGAGATAGACCTGTCATTGTCAATGCAATAGCAAAACAATTAGGTCAAATGTCTGCCACTGCCCAAGCATTGCCTCAAGATAAAGAAGAACAAGTGATAGCATTACAAGATCAAGGTTTTGTCACTGCCATGGTCGGTGATGGATTAAATGATGCTCCTGCGCTTAAACGTGCTGACATAGGCATTGCAATTGGAGCAAATAATCCTATCTCAATGCTTTGTGCTGATATTGTTTTGCAAACGCCAGGCTTAAAACTGATTCAAGATTGTTTACGAATTAGCGCAAAATCAGGAAAAATATTAAAGCAAAATTATTGGATAGGAATTATTTTTAACTGCATTATGCTCCCCTTTGCAGCATTAGGATATCTTACCCCCATGCTAATGTTGATTGGGATCTGTTTTAACAGCCTACTTATCATGGCCAATGCTTCGCGATTAAAATTTAAGCCTAAGCAAATTGCTTAAAAATTAGCTGTATTTACACATTTTTATATGTGCTAGTTCTCAATCCTTGTGATATGTTGGAATATATAGATGAGGTGCCTCATGCCAACAATCACCCCTCTTGAAATTATTCTAAAGCAAAACAACACTTTAACAGAACGTGTTTTTAATAATTCTGTTGTTCCCATTCAATTTGAAGCCAAAGTCGACACCGTTAGTAATGAGCTGCATTTAACTGAAATCAAAAGCAAAGATGGGCACTTATTCACGTTTAAGCATGAAAAGAATCCTCCCTGTTATCTAACCGTCAACTACAAAACCGATGGCGTGCATTTTTCAACACAGCATACTGATAACCAGAGTTTATTTATTTTATCTTGTTTAATTAAAGCCCATGAAAGAGCACTCGAAACACTTGAATTACAAACAGATTGGAAAATTAAGGCACAAAATATGACCATTGGTTTTAAAGCAGTGGCAATCATGTATGAGTGCGGCGCCAATTTTGATAATTTGGTCGATGTACAAATTGTTGATGGGTTTCCTGTGAATGATAAAGATCATGCAAAAGTTTCTGCTATCTCCTCCCTTTCTGAAAACAAAAGTAAACCTAGATCTTAATTAACTGCATATACAACAAATTTCGTAACTTCCTTCATCCCGCTCAATATGTTAGTATGCCGCCTCAATTCAATTTTCTATACCTTTAGGGCCAAGAGCGATGACCGCCATATTATTTTCTATTGATCTGATGACATTCAAACCCAAATATTTTTTAAATGGTAAAGATTCTTTAGAAAAATTAATTATGCATGAAGAAAATAACCTCAAAATAATGCATGGCGAATTTTTTGGGGCGATTACATTGCACCGCTTACAATTCAAACTCATTAATGCCTTAAAACATCTCTTAGCGTTAATAGCAAAACCGCAAACAACTTTGCAAGAATTAATGCATCAATTATCCAAAATATCCGCGCTTTATCTTGAAATAAATGGCGAATTATCTAAAGCGAAGCGACATAAAGATGCTATTTCGCATGAAATCGAAGCACAAGAAAAGAGATTACAAGAAGAGCTTCTCAACAAAAATATTGCTTATTACGAAGACAAAGCCGAGGCAAGACATGACCGAGCCCAAAGAGCTCGCAAAGAAGCAATAGCGCAAAATCCTGAATTTGAACTAGCACTTGATGTGAATATGCGAGTGAAAGCTTTATTGAATAATATATGTCAAAGACTTGGTTTGACATTGCTCCCGTCACTCCAGGGCTTCAAACTCGCCCCGCATCCAGGTTTACCTTTGAATCAAAACATTCAATTTATTGAAAAATTATTGAATGAATTTAATCAGAGTAAAATAAACTCAACTGCGCTGGAAGCCAGTCTCAAACGCTTTCATCCAAAAATAAGACCTTATTAAGATTTTACGCTACATCAATGACGGTGTTTTGATACATCGCTTGACGTAGCTTTTCAATAGCGGTTTTTTCAAGCTGACGAATACGTTCTATTGATACTTGATATTTTTCAGCTAAGTCTTTGAGTGATGCTTTCTCATCACTTAACCAGCGTTGGCCAAGAATATCCCTGCTGCGTTCATCCAACGTTTCTAAGGCGGTTTGGAGTTTTTCTTGCGCACTATCTTCCCAATTGCCTTCAATCACCACATGAGCAGGATCACTTGATTGAGGCGCTTGTAAATAACCAGCAGGTGCATAGTCAGCACCTTCATCATCATCTGCACCATGAAATTCAAAGGAATCATCATGTGCATTGAGTCTTGATTCCATTTCAAGTACATCTTTAGGTGTCACGCCCAAATCTGACGCAACTGCGTTCACTTCTTCTTGTGATAACCAACCCAAACGTTGCTTTGCTTGGCGAAGATTAAAAAAGAGTTTTCGTTGTGCTTTCGTGGTTGCCACTTTCACAATACGCCAGTTGCGAATAACAAATTCATGAATTTCAGATTTAATCCAATGAACGGCATAAGAAGCCAAACGCACCTTGATCTTTGGATCGAAGCGTTTTACCGCTTTCATGAGGCCAATCGTTCCCTCTTGAATCAGATCGCCTAAGGCCAAACCATAACCACTATAATTTTTTGCAATGCGCGCAACATAACGCAAATGAGATAGCACTAATTGCTGAGCAGCGAGTAAGTCACCCTTTTCCTGAAAACGAGTAGCTAATTCATATTCTTCTTCTTCACTGAGCAAAGGAATAGCATTGACCCGTTGCAGATACGACTGCAGGCCATCTGTGGCTACTGGCAAAGTAACCTTGCTAAGCTGTAATTCTTTTCCCATACTCATTAAAGGGTTCTCCTTTTATATTGATATTAGTTTAGCACTCTCTACCGTTGAGTGCTACTCCATAAAAATCAATAAATTCAATAGATTACTTAATAGTCCTCGTTGGAAATCACAAAAATTAGGTGTAACTTCTCACGTTTGGATCTTCATTCTTTATTTTAGGTATAGTGCGATAATCTTCCAATGTCTTTCATCTCACACCACCTTCTCTCCATCGCTTTTCTGTTAATTAAGCAAACTTTCTTTTTTTGGTTATACTTTTTATTATGAAGGTGATTAACACAATAACAAGCAAGGACAGGGACCATGGCTTATTTCATCGTTGAAGCTCCCTACGACAAATGTTTTGATATTTTTTTTCAAAATGAACTGGGATATCCTAATTTTTATCGTATGACGGAATTGTTAACCTCCGAGGAGGCTTATCAAAATCTCACCTTAGTAGCCCCTTATCCTTCCAAAGAAAATACCGTCCTGGAAAAAATCTCAGAGCGTGTAAATGCCTTAAATATGAAGTGCATTCAATTTGGTGAAGACTTAGAAACTGCCTTTTCATTTGATAATGAAGGAAAATGTGAGCTGCAACCGCAGTTTAAACAGGCACTGCACCTTGCTGTCGTTGAGTTTTTAACCTCGCCATCTCAGCCTCCTTCAAGTCGCGCATAAACCATTGATCTTCAAAATTTGACCTTTTATCAGCCCAGTTCATCTAATCTATTGCAGCAACCCCCACTTGAAGTTAGTCTTCCGGCTAATTATTGATTTCAAGGTAGGTAGGTACAAGATGAGCGATCCCATAGAACATATTGCAGGAAAATTAGCACGATTTGCATGGCAAACTACAGGCTTGGTTTTAGGTCAAGGTGCTTTAGGTTACGCAGCACATGCTGCAACAACAAGCGAAAGTCGCAATCCGTTCAACTATGTCTTGTCATGGCTAAATCCTTTTACTTTGCTTAATCCATTAAGTTGGATCAAAAATCCGCTTGAAAAGGCAAAAAAAGCTGCCATGTTTTCAGGCTTGGAAGCTGGCGCTTATCCATTTTCTCAGGCTATTGCCACCAATTGGGATAAGACAACTCCTCTTGCTGAAAAATTCATGACACCCATTATTGCTTCCATTATTCGCCCAGCACTTGAAACGTTGAGTAATGAAGGAATGATTTCGATTCATAATACCCAAAGAACCAGTTGGTTAGGCATGCTTAGCCCTATGTGGTTGGCAAAAAATATCTCAAGTGGTGTTTACAATGTTGTGACCTGGCCATATGGTGTCATTGGTAATTGGTGGCATGGCAAAGATCCTCGCACTGTTTATCAAATCCTAGATGAAGCCGCGCCTCAAGCTGGACGTTTGGTTGCTAATGGTATCGAGGCTACAGCCCAATATGCTAGCAAAGCAATGCATGGACCCAGTGATATGATTCAGGCAATATCACAAGCAACAGGCATTCCCTATCCCTTCGTTTTAGCTGGCACGATTGCAGCAGCAGGATTTGGTTATTACTGTTTAAGATCGGGTTGGACAAATATTACGAATATTGTCAATGTAAAAACAACGGTAAACACCTCTGCCGCAGCAACTGGTAACAATATGGGCGGCGTGCATATTCATTTGGATGGAAAGCAACAGCCACAAATTTTACATGCAGCAACAACAGCGACAGGAAATAATGGTCAACAAATACCACCAATCACGATTGTGACAAAAACAGAAGATGAAACCAATAAAGCTAAACTAACCTGAAATCTTCTCAATAAGCTTTCATTTTAGTTTTGGGTCTTTTGATGTGTTTGACTCTTAAATAGCGCAAATCCAAAGGAAGTAGCAATAGGTTTATCAGGGATTGATATTTCGGATCGCGATATTCTTCTAATCCGAATACCAGTTTGCGCTCCCCTGAAACAGAAACTTCGTTATAAGTTTTGAAAAAACGATCCCACCAGGTTAAACAAAATCCATAATTGCTATTGGTTTCTTCTGAATAATCTGAATGGTGAATGCGATGCATCCCCGGGGTCACTATCAGTCGTTGCAAAGCTTTTTCCGTTTTGTTATGTAAGCGGATATTCAAATGCGCAAATAAAAGCGACAAGCTATATAGTATTTCATACAATAAAACAGCTAACGGCAAAATTCCAAAAAACCCCACCGCCAAAATTTTGATACCAACTGTATACATTTCTTCAATCGGATGAAATCGAAGCCCGGTGCTCAATTCTAATTCTTTATCTATATGATGGACGCGATGAAAACGCCACAACCAACGATATTTATGCAACATACGGTGTTGAACATACAACGCCAAATCGAAGGCAAGCAACCCCAACATAAATTGGGTCAAATAGGGAAGATGACTTTGATGCAACAATCCAAGCCCTTTACTTTGCATTAAAATTGCAGTTGAAATAGTGATAATAGGAATGACTAAACGAATACATAGTTTAGATATTGCAGCTAAAGAAAAATGCCGCAACCATCTCGTACGTCTAGAGGTTAATCTTTGTCGCCAGTTACTCGATTTTTCCCATAACGCGAATGCTAAAAATGCGACAATAAAAACCCCAAAACGACACAAATATTGGTTTGCAATTAACCATTGCTCCATAGAGATAAGCTCACCTAACGCCGAATTGTTATTTTAGAGTATACACATACCTTTATATCTCATACCAGGGATATTATTTAGGGAGTTTGCTGATTGGTCAGCATGTTGTTTGTAATGTTCTACAATATGAAGACCCTGAATTGAAATGGTAGTAATAATGCACAAAGTTCCAGTATTACAAAATATCACCTTAGGTGGCGTTATTATCAGTCTCATTACTTTTATTGGTATTGTGATACATGTTGTCACACCAGCGACCGCTTTTGAGGGTGGTATTAGCGCATTGGTTGCATTCATTTGCATCATTATTTTCAAAAGTATTTATCAAGAGTTTGAAGCGCGCTTTCAACGTGAACAGCGATTAAAAATCGCATTGATAAATCATATTTTCTTAAGTTTTGCAGATTTACCCGGAAAAAACATAATCCAGGCCTACGTTGAAGAAGCTCTTGCCAAGCAAAGTAGTCCTTATGCACGAATAAAAACACTTAAACGTTTGAGCAAAAACCATGACGCGTTAGAAATTTTCATTGAAGGACTACGCCAACAGTACAATGAAATCGCGGTTCTTAAAAATTTAGGATTATCCTGGGATAGCACCTCTTATAAGCATCAATAATTAAGGGCATTTACACCAATTTCTACCCACTTTATATTTCTTAAATTAGCAATTATAATAACTAATATGTGATGAACGTCATGACTTTTGTTCATTCCCTTGCTAGCATAGGAACCATCAACTCACGGGCAACCCTCACTCTCTTTCTTTTAATAACCAGTGAACCTCAGGGCATGCCCGCAAAGCACTTTCAATCGAGGAGAATGAAACATCATGAGTAGCATAAAGATAGTTGCCGTCACCGACGATAACTTTGAAAACGAAGTAGTCAATGCAAAACTGCCAGTGTTGCTCGACTTTTGGGCTGAATGGTGTGGCCCTTGCAAAATGATAGCTCCTGTTTTAGATGAAATTGCCAATGCCTACGAAGGTAAACTAAAGGTAGCGAAAATTAATATTGATGAGAATTCTGCAACGCCACAAAAATTTGGTGTTCGCGGGATCCCAACCTTGATGTTATTTAAAAATGGTGAGCTTGAATCGACTAAAGTAGGCGCTTTATCCAAATCGCAGTTAACTGCCTTCCTGGATAGCCACTTATAGTATGAAATATCAATTTAAAGGGCAGACAACATGCCTGCCCTATTAACAAATACTCAAAGATGCTTGAATTACACTAGCATCTGTAAAAAAAGTTTGATAGGATGCGTGGTTACTTGGGCAGTGTATATGTACACTAACACTAAGCCCCAAGAATTTATAACTTACCTTTCGTTCAAACAAAAAATACCCCTTCATTGTTAACTAATAAGCACGGATATGAACCTTTCGGAATTAAAAAATAAACCAGCCGCAGAACTATCTGACATGGCCCTTGAATTAGGTGTTGAGAACGTTTCTCGCTTACGTAAGCAAGATCTCATTTTTGGGATCTTAAAAACGCATGCGAAAAGTGGCGAAGACATCTATGGCGATGGCGTACTTGAACTCTTGCAAGATGGATTCGGATTCTTGCGTTCATCGCGTACTTCTTATTTGCCTGGACCAGACGATATTTACGTCTCCCCCAGTCAAATTAGGCGCTTTGGATTACGTACTGGCGATACGGTGTCCGGGAAAATTCGTCCTCCTAAAGATGGCGAACGTTATTTTGCATTATTGAAAGTTAATGAAATCAATTATGAAAGCCCAGAGCTTGGACGAAATAAGCTGCTGTTTGAAAACCTAACCCCCCTCCATGCTGAATCACGTTTAAAAATGGAAGTGGGCAATGGAAGTACCGAAGATATTACAGCACGTATCATTGATTTATGCTCCCCTATCGGTAAGGGTCAACGCGGATTAATTGTTTCACCGCCAAAAGCAGGTAAAACAATGATGCTGCAAAATATTGCACATTCTATTTCAACCAATCATCCCGATTGTAAACTGATTGTATTGCTCATCGACGAACGTCCTGAAGAAGTAACTGAAATGGAACGTTCGGTACAAGGTGAAGTCATCGCAAGTACATTTGATGAACCTCCTATTCGACACGTACAAGTGTCTGAAATGGTTATTGAAAAAGCAAAACGCCTTGTTGAACATAGAATGGATGTCGTTATCCTTCTTGATTCCATTACCCGTTTAGCGCGTGCTTATAATACAACCATTCCTCATTCGGGCAAGGTATTAACCGGTGGTGTGGATGCCGCAGCATTACAACGCCCTAAACGTTTCTTTGGTGCTGCACGTAACGTAGAAGAAGGCGGAAGCTTAACCATTATCGCAACAGCCCTTATCGACACTGGCTCCAAAATGGATGAAGTGATTTACGAAGAATTTAAAGGTACGGGTAACTTAGAGCTCCATCTGGACAGACGCATTGCTGAAAAGCGTGTTTACCCTGCCATCAATATCAACCGTTCTGGTACTAGACGTGAAGAAAAACTTACTTCACCTGATGAACTACAAAAAATGTGGATCTTGCGTAAATTATTACATCCTATGGATGAATTAGCTGCGATTGAATTCCTCATCGAGCGCCTTAAAGGCACGATGACAAACGAGGAATTTTTCGAAGCAATGAAACGATAAAGGTACGCGACAACGCAAGTTGTCGCGCCTCTTATGAAATATTCGGATCTACGTGATTTCATTCAACATCTTGAATCTATCGGTGAGCTCAAGCGTGTTGCTCACCCTATTTCCCCCTATCTTGAAATGACTGAAATTTGCGATCGTGTTCTCAAAGCATCAGGACCTGCCATCTTATTCGAATCTCCTACGGACTCAACCATTCCAGTTTTAGCTAATTTATTTGGAACGCCAAACCGTGTGGCTTTGGCAATGGGCAAAGAAAGTGCAAAAGAATTACGTGAAATTGGACAATTTTTAGCGCTATTAAAAGAGCCGCAACCTCCAAAAGGTTTCATCGATGCGCTAAAGCAAATTCCCCTTTATAAGCAATTAATGAATATGTCGCCCAGCGTCGTTAGCAAAGGGAAAGCGTTGTGCCAAGAAATACAACTTAAAGGAAGCGATATTGATTTAAATCAGTTTCCCATTCAAACTTGCTGGCCAAATGATGTTGCTCCTTTAATTACCTGGGGACTGGTGGTAACTCAAGGTCCTCTCAAACCCAGACAAAATTTAGGCATTTACCGTCAACAAGTCATTGCAAAAAATAAGGTTATCATGCGTTGGCTTGCTCACAGGGGTGGCGCCTTAGATTATAAATCATGGTTGGCTCATTATCCTGACCAACCTTTCCCTATTGCAGTAGCGATAGGTTGTGATCCAGCAACAATGTTAGCAGCCGTAACACCTATACCAGATACCATATCTGAATATGCCTTTGCAGGACTACTGCGCGGTCATAAAACCGAGCTTGTTCCTTGCCTGAGTCATGCTTTGGAAGTACCAGCTAGGGCTGAAATTATTCTTGAAGGCTTTATTATGCCTGGTGAAACCGCGCCTGAAGGTCCTTTTGGCGATCATACCGGCTATTACAATGAAGTAGAAAACTTTCCTGTCATGACAATTGAATGCATTACGATGCGTAAAAACCCTATCTATCATAGCACTTATACTGGTCGCCCCCCAGATGAACCAGCAATACTTGGGGTTGCTCTAAATGAAATTTTTGTACCCATTTTGCAAAAGCAATTTCCTGAAATTGTCGATTTCTATTTACCACCTGAAGGATGCTCATACCGGTTAGCCGTTGTTACTATCAAAAAGGAATATCCCGGGCATGCCAAACGTGTCATGTTTGGCATTTGGTCTTATCTAAGACAATTTATGTATACTAAATTTATTATTGTATGTGATGATGATGTTGATGCCAGAAATTGGGAAGATGTTATTTGGGCTATTACAACACGAATGGATCCAGTAAGAGATACCGTTCTTGTCGATAACACTCCCATCGATTACTTAGATTTTGCCTCACCGCAATCTGGGCTGGGTGGGAAAATGGGGTTAGACGCCACAACAAAATGGCAAGCTGAAACAACGAGAGAATGGGGACATCCTATCAAGCATTCTGCAGACATAAAAAAACGCATTGATTCTCTTTGGCCGTTACTTGGTCTATAGCATGAAAAATGAATTCACTTATTATTGCCATAAAATAACAGATTACACTAAAGACATTAGTTTGATTTCACTTGCTCCTGTTTCTCGCCCGCTTCTTTACACCGCAGGGCAGTATGTAGAAGTTGTATTAACATCTAAGGAAACCTTACCATTATCTATTGCTAACAAACCCTGTAGCGATGGTCATCTTGAATTTCATATCCGACACGATAAAAATCATATATTAGCTCAAGAATTTATTGATAGCGTGACACAAAATAAAGAAATCCATTTATTAGGACCTAAAGGTGATAGCACCTTAGATAAAGCAAATAAAGTAAACCAGATTTTATTTGTTGCTGGCGGAACAGGTTTTTCTCCTATTAATGCGTTACTAGAAGAAGCGATATCTCTTTCTAAAATAATTCATTTATATTGGGGCGTACGACGACCTGAAGATGCTTACAAAGAAAATTTTTTAAAGAAGTGCCAACTTGATAACAAACACTTTAGCTATACCATCGTGTTGTCAGATCCTGATCAATATCCTAATTGGTCTGGTGCAACTGGATTAGTGCATGAACATGTAGCTAAAAGACATTCTTCATTTGAAGATTTTTGCGTTTTTGCAAGTGGTCCCTACCCAATGTTAAAGCAAGCACAAGTTATCTTTTCACAGCAGGGACTTTTACAAAAGCATTTTATTAGTGATCTGCAAACTTACTAATCACCGAACTTACGTTTCTTTCTCACGTGAGCTGGATCTGGATCTGGATCTAAATCAATCACTACCTTGTCCTTTGTGTGCCCATGCGGAATATAGCCACGAACAAATACTTTTGAAGGAAGACCTGCCAAAACTTGAGCTACTCTGGGGCGAACTTGGGAATAGTCGCAAACGCCATCCCCATGACCTTTGGTGAAAATGCCATATCCATTACACACTCTTTCCGCTTGGTAACAAATAACCGGACCGCAATCGTCAGTATTGTGCTGTTTTGGAATCGCATAGCTTTGTCTTCTAATTTTAAATCCATGATCTATCCCATACAAAGCTTCAAATAATTTTTCACCTTCTTTTATAAATTGAGCATGTTTTTTATGAGAATTAAATCCATCTAAACATTTAATCTTCACTTCTTTACTATCTTTTGAAATTTCAATTAATGTCACATACCAATGTGATCCATTATAACGTGGCCAAAAAATATGATTCGCATCAAGCAAACGTTGCCTATCTTCTTGATTCCAGTCATCAACCCCAATAGTATTCAAATATGACTTATCATGTTCGCAATGGATATTGGCGATTTTTTGCTCTTGATATTTTTCAGAAAGATAATCAAACCATCTATTGATGATTTGAGTGTTAAACCAAGAATCAACGAGGCCTGGGATATATGGCGCTAATATTCTGTTGGCGGCTTCTTCAAATATTCGTCTTTCTTTAGGGCTAATGGTACGGTTTTGGCCATTCTTTAGAAATCGTTTGTGTATTTGGCTAATGCCATTGGGGGTATAGGCTCGGTTATAAGGTGAAACCTGTAATTGTTCTTCTCTATGTCTACTGCCAGGTCGCAAGTACATTAATAGCACATCTGGCGGAAGATCACTTTGCATTGACAATCCATCAACAGAAACAAGCAGATCGTCCTCATCATCTTCTTCAAAATTTTCATCTACAGACATATCATCCTCTAGTTCTGTATCTGAACCAGATTGCTCTCTTTCGTTCCAAAATGAAAAAATAAGCCTGAAGAATCTGAAGGCAACACCACCGCTCATGGCAAATCTCTCACAACCAATTAAGCCATTTTCTTAGAGTTAGAAAATATACTGAAGCCCTGACTTACTGTCAAGGTATAAACCCAGAATGCCTATGTTTTATTAAGCTGTGGATTGCAACTAACTGTTTGAAACTTACGAATATGCCAACTTCCTTGTTAGCTTATTCATCCGTGTTTTGTAAGTATAGCAGGCGATTTTTAGCTTAACTTCCAATAATTTTCGACACTAATATGACCTGGATATTTAGGTTTATTCAGTTGTAAGCCCCTGTTTTGCAACAGCGCAGTCGTTTCTGTCACCATACTTGGATTACCGCATAGCATCACTTGAGAGCTTTTCATCTCCAATGACAAGGAAGTGAGCTCTTCTAAACGACCTGTTAACAATAAATCTGTTAAACGCATTCCTAAGGTACTCGAGCTTAATTCTCTTGTCACGATGGGTACCCAATGAAATTGTTTAGGATATTGTTCAAGCCAGGTTTCAATCTGTAATTGATGCGTTAATTCGCTTGAATAACGTACACTGTGAACCAACACAATATGCGAAAATCGTAGCCAGGGTTCATTTGTTTTGAGTAAGGATAAAAAAACGCCCAACCCTGTCCCAGTTGCAAATAACCATAATATTTGCGCATCAGGAACTTCAGATAATACAAAACGCCCGCTTGCTTTTTCTGCAACCCAAATTTTGTCACCTAAAGATAAATTTGCTAGAAGCGGCGTTAACTGGCCATTCTTTACCAAGGTAAAATAAAACTCTAAATTGCTTTCATGAGGAGCATTCAGAAATGAATAGGGTCGAAATAATTTTGTGTCATTCTGATCTACAGCAATTTGAGTAAATTGGCCAGCAACAAAAGGTAATATCGGAGCTTGGACTAAAAGTGAATACAGCCCTGGTGACCATTCATTTTGACCAACAACTTTGCCTTCAACCCATTTCATGATCTTTGTGCAGAAATAATTGTTGTGTTGGAAGCCAACAATAATCCTTTTTTAAAGTAATGCGCACCCAACTCTGGCTTATTCATTTTTTCTAATAATGTACCAAGTTCTTTATAGGTTTCAGGATGAGGTTCCAAGCTAAGACTCGCTTCAAAATAGCGCTGAGCTTTGCCCCATAATTGCTGCTCTTGACATAATCTTCCCAAACTTAACAAAAGTGAAGGACTCATCGGGTGAAGATTCAACCATCCTTCTGCTACATTTAACAATTTTTGCGGTGCAGGATGCGAAAGATGTCCGTATAAACGAATCAGATCTTCATGCCATTCATGTTTAAGAGCATTGCGTAATACTTCTTCTGCTTCAATCGGTTTTCCAAACTTCATTAATGCGCTGGCATAAATGCTTGCAACCTTATCTTGAAGTCGAAACTCTTTGGGTATTTTGTGCCAAATAGATTCCAATTCTTCAACAGAATTTGATTGTTTCAATAACAACTGACCATAAATATGTTGCTCTAGATCTTTGAGTTCCTGAGTAGATAAAACATGTTGATGCTTTAATTTTGGCAGCAAGACAATGAGTTTTTCCCAATCTTGCATATGAAAATATACTTTTTGTAATAATCTCAAAACCGAAGGGTGATCTGGCACTTGATGGCGAAGTTGAATGAGGGTGGCCAAGCTTTTTTCATATTGCTGATGCTGATATTGTAAAGAAGCTTTTGTAATCTCAACTGCCACTTCCGATTCCGGCGTACTTTCTAGTGCTCTTTTTAAATAAAGGTCGCGTCTATCAATTTTGCCTAATTCTTGAGCCGCCCTTGCAGCTGATAAATAATTTAGCCACTTTGTTTCACTGTGATCAGCCGATTGTGCAAGCAGTTTTTCGGCTTTTTGATAATTGCCCTCTGCTAGAGCAACAAATCCTTTATTGGTTGTGCGTTTAGCACGCTTTTTACTTAATTTGTTTGATAAATTTGCCAAAAACTGTGTAGTATGAAAAATACCGGCGATTAAACGTATCGTGAGATAGACCAGAAGGTAAATCAAAATAAAGGCAATTATCCCTAGCCATAGCGGCATATCTACTCGCCAGCCAGCAAAAGTCACCACCATCATTCCAGGATCATGATGCAAACCTAAGCCAATCCATGCCGCAATACCAAGGGCTATTAAAACCAGCAACAAAAACTTCATTGCACGCCCCCTTTCATAGACTGAGGCTGCGTCTGTTGAGGGGGAGGTTGCCTATTTTGCGCATCTAACATTGCTTTTGATAATGCTTGTAATGATTCTGAAATATCTGGTACAGCAATATCAGCTCTTTGTTGTTGTAATTGTGTAATTTGCGAAAGAATTTGCTCAGAAATTTTATCTGCCATGAAGTATTGTGCAATCCAAGTTTTTAATGCTTCCAAACTATTTGTATATACTTTGGAATCACCATGTAAAATAGCCCATCTTGCTTGTTCACAGTATAACTGCATTGCTCGTAATATTTGAGCTTGTTCTTGATCACTCAGAGCCTGAGGAATAGCATTATCTGCAAGCCGTGTAATACGAATTAAACTCTTTAATTCTTGCCAGGAAATGAATAGTGCTTTTCTCCATCCACTCATGGATTCATCTTGCAGCACTTCCTTTTCATTTTCGACAGAAAGTTCACTCAATCTTTTAAAATGCAGCTGATTGATTTCATTACTTAATAAACCCACTCGTTCCCAAATTTCTTGCCTATTCACCATCGGATAAGTATGCAATTTCGCTAAATCTTTTGCGAGAATTTGTCTTACCCACAACAGTGCCGGATTACTCATTGTTTTTAATCTTTCATCTGCAGCAGAGAGTTGTGCAACTGCTGTTGTCACATCTTGCGCTGTGCGCAATCTTTCATTGGCCATAAAGGCTAAATAATTAGCTTCTGCCAATAACCAATCACTGCTACCCGATAAATCAACCAGGCGTGATTGTGCTTGTTCAACCTGCTGCTTTAACTCATGGAGAGATTTTTGCTCCGCATTATAATGATTGCTCAGTTCGGTCATTTCTTGCAATGATTTTTTGGTTTGCTCAGAAAGAGCTAAAACTGATGTTTGATCATCATCAGCTTGCTTTTGCAATTCATGCAGTTGTGCTGTTGAGGTATAGGTAAAATACCCTAACACCGAAATAACGCCCGTCATGACAAGAGGCCAAAATATCCCTCTACTTTGTCTGGCATTTGCGTCATTAAAGTCACTTTCAGGGGGCATGTAAGGAGGAACGCCAGGAGGGCTTGCTGCACCGCCTGCATAGGAAAATGTTTCTTGGGATGAAGCTTGTGCAGATGCGCTTGCTTCATGAAATGACGATGCCGCCTGTGAAATTTTTTCAGGCTTCTCTTGCGCATAGGGTTCATTACTTTGATAAGGGATACCTGTGGCTATCGGTTCATGTGATGGCTTTGCCGTAGGTCTTGGTGATGATGGTTGGGTCGTGCTTGCACCAATATCCACCGGACTACTAATAATGTGGGTAGGCTCTGTTGGTAATATTTCAGAGGGCACGTCCTCTAGCTGCTTTTTTTTCTTACCATAGTGCGTAACCACCACTTGCTTTGGTGGCGGTGCTTTTTTATCTTCTGGGGAGTCGTTATCCTTGTCGTCCGTTGCCATTGTTCACGCAATCCCTATTACAATCGAATCTCATCATCATAAAGCATTTTGCACTGGTACTTCTAATACGATAGGTCAACTGTGCTTTTTTATCATTATTTTAAGCCTACCTTATCATATTAGTAGCCGACCTAGCAGAGCGCCTGGTTTTTAAAACTGATATTAAGATCAGTTATATCTTATAAATTAGTTAGTTTCCTGTTTAACTATATGAATTTTCAGGGATTTTTAGATTATTAATCTGGAGAACTTTTTACGCCCTATTTTCCTCTAAATATTAAGCATTCTTTTCAAAATGAAGCATAGGGAGAGTATTTGCACGGATAAGCAACGACACAAAATAATAAAATATGAGGTGGTTTGTGCCAAATCGTAATCTGTTTGAGATTGTTAGCGATATCGAAAAAAATCTCACTAATGAAGCAAATTTAAAAGTATTATTTCTTGAATTAGAAGCATGGAAAAAAATCAATAAAAAAGTCAGTGCTTCATTAAGCTCACCCAAGATGGGAAGAGCACCAATGATGGGAAGAGCGCCAATGATGGGAAGAGCGCCAGTTCTACCATCCTCTTCCCAATCAAAAGGAGGAGCTGTTGGCAAAAAGGTCATAAAAGGAGACTTACCTGAATTAGATTTTGCTGCACTCACCGAAATCTCTCCAAAAGCTGACGATAACTTGAGAATCATTACAGAAGAAGTAACACAATCTTGTGAGACCATTGAAAAAAAATCGCTAGCTTACCTTGAAGAGGTGAATAGTAAGATTATCACGTGGCAAAAAAATATCCAAGATTTAGAGACACTAAAAAGTAAACTACGACAGTCTCCAGAAAGCTCAAGCTTATTAACTGAAGTAGAATCACTTGAAAAAGATTTACAAGATGCATATAAAACTATCAGTGCAGATATTCAAGGGCAATTGCAAGAATTAAATAAAATTGTTAGCGTTTGGGGGGAAAAAATTAAGACGATGACCGAAGATTTGCCCCCTCGTGTCAAAATTTTAGCAAGAGGAAAGCTTGAGCAAAGAATGAAAGTTTCTATTCAATCTATCATCGTGCCTGAGCTGAATCTGCTTTCACAACAATTAGATGCCAATAATCATGCCTATTTATCAGAAAATGGCAGTAAGATTAAAACTGTTTTGTTGGATTCCACGGCTTTTGATGAGCTGGTCGCTTTGAGTAAAGATCGCCGTTTACCCGAAGCTTTCCAAATATCATTAGACGATTTCCTTCAAGAGGGCAAACCTGCTTTTTGGCCTGAATATTTTGAAAAAGGGATTGATGTTAATCTTGATTCTGTTAAGGCTGGTTCAAAGAAAGCCCATTTGGATAGAGAGATTGTCGAACCTTTTAAAAACGTAGTAAGACTCACTGCGAAAGGAAAAAAAGAACTAGTCGAAGACTGGATGAATAAAATTCCTGTTGCTGTCATAGGAACTGATAAACGCCTGTATGATAGTTTAAGAACTGCTCTGATATTATCTTTAAGTGAACAGCCGCTTAATCTTGAAAAAATTCAAGGACAAGATAAAAAAACAGGTAATGCGGTTCCCCTTTTCGAATTAAAAGATCCTCCAGAAGCCGAAGGTATTACAAGTGATGCTGCCTTTATGCGTGCAATGCATGCGGCTAATTATCTTCGCGCAACATATTCAAGCACCATCTTAGCGCAATTTGATGCTTTGTATCAGCAAATTGCCACTTTGGAAACTTCACATTTACCACCGCAATTAAAAGTTGAATCTTTGCAAGCCATTGAAAAAACAATGGCCCAATTTAAAACAGCTCTTTTTAAAAAGCGCGGGATGAATGTGCCTGATGAAAATTTATTTGATGTTGTCAAGCTTTTGTTAGCGCCGCGCAAAGTCACTACTAAAGAAGAAGTCATACCTGGCATCATGTCTTTACTTGCTGAATTAAATATTCAAACCTCTGATACTACGATTGCCGAAAGGATATTATTAGCCAAACGTAAGCATGAAGCTATTATCAATGAGTTGCAAGCTTTAGTTGCAGAATATGAGGCGCTTGTAAAAATATATTCGCAAGCGAGTAAACCAGAAGAAGAGCGCATTGCACATAGGAAGCTTGAGCTTGAAAAATTAATTGAAGTTAACAAAATGGACATAGAAAATCTTGCCAAGGAAATTTTCAAACTATTAAAAAAATCAAAAATAGAACCGCAAAAAACCGCTATTGAACTTGAGAAAAAGCCTGAGTTTCGTGAATTAAAAACAACATTGCATGCAAAATCACTAGAGCGAGAAGGATTGCATAAACAAATTCTTGAGCTAGAAAAAGAAAAGGAAAAACTTGAAAAAGATCTCCAAGAAATTGCCGTTTATGAAGCAGATACCGTTATTCAAGAACTGGATCGTGTAAATAATGCAATAGAAAAACTTGAAGAAGAGGTTTTAAAAGGATTTAGCATTGAACCTCAACATCTTCCACTTACAAGTCTAGTCACTAAATATCAAAGAGATATTCAAGGCTTTTATTTAAATAACCTTTTTACAATTCCTGCCAACCTTACAGTCGGCCAGGCAAAAAAAGCTGAAGCAAGTGGTGAAGCGGTTCGTGACTATCGTGGGATATACTATGAAATTGAAAAAGGTAAACCCCCAGTTGCCATTGAAACCTTGTATAAGGATAAGGTAGATAGTCCCGATGAATTAATTAAAGAGCTTGCTAAAATCATTACCCAAGGATCAGATGATGTACCTGCTATTACAAAACCAGAAGAATGGGCGAAATTAACCATTGATCTTAATTTTTTATCATGGGATGAGAAAAAAGCATTGGCTGCTTTTCTGATGCCAGTCAGTTTTAAACTTATTCCTAGCAATTTTATTGAACTACAAACTCAAATTAATAAAGTACTGATTGGCGCAATGGGATCAAAAATAGAGATGAAAGATTTGCTTGAGATAGCATCAGGTATAAAATTTAGGCGTCCTGGCAAAAAACTTGACCCCAGCGCAGATGTTAAACAAGCATTTTTTGCAAAAGCAGATGAATATTTTTCAACAAAAGATCTCATTACGAAGGCACAAGAGTTAGAACAGAATGCTAAAATGATAGAAATTGCCAAAACGGCAACCACGGTGCAAGATATTCCAGCGCCTTTGCACTCTGCTTTTCTGACTGCTTTGCCTGGTAACATCACGAATACTATCTTGAGTAAAATGATATTAAAAAAAGTGCCGTTAGATAAATTTGATGGGAAAATGCTAAACAATCCTGATTGCAAAAATCTTTTTGTCAGTATGTTCGAGTTCCTATTGCAAGAACATATCAACAATCCCTCTAATACTAAAAATGATCGTCCAGACTTTCTAAAAGGACGTTTTATAATGAATAAGGACACCCAGCAAACCCTAAACTTGAAATTCACTACTTATTTTGAGGCGCAAGGCAGTTCAAAAAGGCAAGCTTTAACTTCTTTGATTGAATATTACTTTGATGGTATCCGAGAGGGTAAAATTGATAAAGATGCCGTTGCTGGGTTCGTTCATGACAATTTAGAGAAACAAGATGTTACCCTACACTGCGCCAAAAAATTATTTCCTGTTTCTGAACTTATCGAAAATGTTTGTTTGATTCATCAAGATTTTATTACACCTACTGTTGAAAAACTAAATCAAGCGAATGAGAAGGAGCGTGAACAACTATTAACATCGGGTTTTATTATTCAACATTTAACTTCCGCTTCACAACGAGCTGTGGCCACAGCTGCGCTTAAAAGTGGTGACGCAAAAGCAAAGCAGTTGCTAGTCGAGTCCTTTCCAAAGGCTAAAGAAAAATTTACGAAAAATCTTAAGGTTTCGCAAGGCGTACTGTCGGCAATGGCGCTGGCTCCCCTTTTATCAGGCGACATCGTAAGAGGGGCTCAAAAGTATTTTAACCTACAAGGCGCTACCCTTGATAAATTTAATATCCTCATTGACACTCATGTGCATGCTCAGGACCAAAAAATAGCCAAACATCAAGCTAAACGTATTATGGAAAATGCTTTTCTCAAACCTGTACAGCTTGCAAAACTTGTGGAAATATTAAAGGATTTCGATAAATCGGCAACCTTGAATACAGAACTACAAGAGTTTGATGAGTTTGAAAATGAATTATCTACCCTTTTATTATTATTTTTAGATACTCATAAACAAAAGGGAATTGAGGAAATATTTACGAACTTGAACTTGAATAAGAAAGAAATAGAGGCGATTGGCAAAGAGGTGACAGGATTTGAGGAAGATTTTATCAAAAATATTAATTTAGACTTAGCAAAATTTCTTGTTAGTAATGCCGCACCTTCGGATTTAGAAAAATTTTTAGATACTTTATCTGAGAAAGAAAAAAATCAATTTGTTTTAGATAATATGGGTCCTCAGCCTCTTTTGGAGCATCTTAAACCCAGTGATCTTATACTACTTGTCAATGCCCATTTCAATGAAGTTGCCGCCGCCATTGATCCTGCAAATGCCGTTAAAAGAAGAGATGCTTATCTCCATGAAAACAAGGATAAGCAACAACGACAAAAAAGCCTTGAAGAAGCCAGTGCTAAAGCTAAAGAAGCCATCGAGAAGCAAAAAAGAGAGATGGCAGAAAAAAGGATAGCTGAAGATAGAGCCCGTATGTTATCAGAAACTGACAAAAGAGTTGATACTGAAATATTGGAAGAATTAAAACTGAAAGGATTTGATAAAACTTCTCCTGAAACAATGCAGTTGCTAAAAGGTATTCGCTTACTGGGAACTATCCTAACGACAATGGCTATGCTTGACAAAGAGGCGCAAATACAGGAAATGAATACAAAAGTTTTTCCTTCTTTAAAAGATTTAAAAACTAAAATCTCAGAGTTTATGACGAAAATCCCTGATGATCCAAATGTCGAACAACAGCGTATTGATAGCGAGGTCATGACCATTGTTACCAAAGAACTTGCGCAAGCAAACGATCAATTTCTTAGCAAAGGTCATGAATTAGGTACCGTCGCTGTTGATATGGCAGGCATGCAAGAGGCAAGCGCAGAACTACGAGCCAATGTTAACGAGGCAAAAAGCGATTCAAAGGAAATTATACAATTGCGCAAAGAATTAGAAGAAACTAAACGACAATTAGAAAAGCAACGCTCAGCCACTTCAGAAGCTTCATCAAAGAACGTAATCAGTATTGAAGCAGAAACCAAAAAACGAATGGAAGTCGAAGAAAAATTAAAAAAAGCGGAAGAATTGCTTTCAAAAAAATCGACTGTTGGCCCACCAGAAGGCCCTATAGACGCATATACAAGAACCAAGGACCTCAAGGAAGCATTAAAAGCATATTATAATTCAGAAGAATATACCCAACAAGATCATAAACCTATTGGAAGAGCAGAAGTGGTAGGTTGGATGCAATCTGTATTAGGCAAAAATCCTAGAACGAATCAAGCAACAAGATCTCCAGTTGTGGATCAAGTTGTTTCGGAATACAACCAAGCTATACAAAGTAAAAAGCCTCCCCCCTTTTAGAGGTAAGGGGGGTAATCTTCTAAATAAATTCCCAGAAAAAGCCAAGACTAACACTATAGCTATCTTTAGGCTTAACTGTGTAGTTATCAGTTGGAAGCAGTGGTGTTTCTACGCCATTAAAACCGACATCAAGTGATCTGGTTGCTTCAAGCTTTGAAGTATCTTCCCATTCGCCTTGCACGCGAACACCAAAATGTCCTGTTATCATTTGACGAAGTCCAATACCGATTCTAGCAATATAGCGCTCATCATTTTGCCAACGCACTGGCAATGTAGCTGCTAAGGTATTACTGATAAATACTGTTTCATATTTTGCTTGCAAGCGTGCAAAGCCTGCATTAATGGTTAAATAAGTTCTCTCTTTACACAACGGCCATAAACCTATCAGATCTGCATGCCAACCATGCATCCATGCTTCTGAAAAATATAATTCGCCATCTGATCCCGCTAATAAATTTGACCCAAGTACAGGAATATTAGGGCCTCCTACTGCGGTATTGTCAAAGTAAAATTGTCTTTTTTGAAGTGGATACATATGTTCATAACCCACTTCTACCCCAAAGTATTCGTGTATTCTTGCACCAACATATATGTTAGTTTGCGGATAATGCTCACGAAAATGTTCTTCACCAAATCCCGTTTCAAACGCTTGCTTTTGAGCGCCGACATCGAGGCCTATGTTGGGATGAAAAGTCCAGCCATCATATAAACTCATCGCAAATAAACTGGTGGAAAAAAATAAACCCGCCATACCAATAAGTGATTTGATTTCTCTTTCCATGAGCGCCTCAATATTCAAAAGAAATGAATTATAATCTGTTAATATCGCATCTTAACATAATCATTTGCCATTTCCTGCAACACGATCAGGATATCTTCAGGATGAGGTGCTTTTGCTTCAACAATATGTTGGAATCCCCACTCTATTGCTTGTTTGGCAATACGCGAGCTTACCACAATCAGAGGTTTGGTTTTTATCCAATCATGAAATTCTGGAAGAGCTAGTTTTAGTAAATTTTCTAAGCTACGACTGCTCGTTGAAATAAAACACATTTTTGAGAATTGTTGCCATTGCTGCAATTGAGATGTGATATCAATGTGAGGCTGTTCTTGACGATAGACTTTTAACCAATTAACTATCGCACCACGATGCGCCAATTCATTTGCAAGAACAGTACGTCCGCCTTCTCCTGCTAATAAAAGAATGTTTTTATTTTCGACTGCATTTTTTTGCAAAAAAGCATGTGTTAAAACACTTTCACTGGTACTGCCAGGGGGAGCCGTAAAAAATACCAGGATTTCTTTTTCACCTAGCGCTTGAGTGGTTGCTTTTCCCATCGTAACAACACAAGGTACTTGTTTCATGGCCTCTATAAGAGAAGCGGGGGCGCAATAAACAGCATTGGCACTGGTAACCACTAGGATATCAACTTGTTGAATAGTGTTAATCCATTTCGCTAAAGTTTCAGAAGAAATAGCTAATGGTAAAATATCTTGGGTTGGCAACAAAATCGGATCGCCACCTTTTTCTTTGACCAATGTTATCAAAGAAGAGGCTTGATGTTGGCTGCGCATAATAACAATATGCCAGCCTTTTAAAAATGCATTAGCCACAACCAATGAGATCCTCAATCATCTTTCTGGCACCTTGCTCAATTAAATCTTGCGCTACCAGCTCACCAATGTGACTTGCTTGTTCTGGTAAACCTTCTGCTTGTGCTTCAAGTAAATGATTGCGTTCTGGATG
Source organism: Gammaproteobacteria bacterium (assembly GCA_016191245.1). Taxonomy (GTDB): domain Bacteria; phylum Pseudomonadota; class Gammaproteobacteria; order Berkiellales; family Berkiellaceae; genus Berkiella. Next base: position 74,118 of record JACPOY010000028.1, read on the forward strand.
GCCAACTCTACCCTGCATCACTAATACGTTATTGATAATCTGTGCAAATCCTGCCACGGGAACTTGGCAATTACCGCCAAGTGCTGCATTCATAGCACGCTCTGCTTCTATACACTGTCGAGTCGGTGCATCATCAAGCACCGTTAATAATGAACGTGTTTGTTCATCATCTAGACGACATTCAATGGCTAATGCTCCTTGACCCACAGCAGGCAATAATTGATCTGCAGTGAAAACTTGCAAGATATGCTTTTGCAAATTTAACCGGGTTAATCCCGCTTCTGCTAAAACGATAGCATCAAATTCCCCATCAAAACATTTACGCACTCGGGTATCAACATTGCCACGAATAGGCTGATAAGATAAATCGTTTCGTAATTGTTTAAGTTGCACTAAACGGCGTAAGCTGGAAGTACCTACCACAGCTCCCCTTGGAATTGTCTCTAAAGAGTGACCTGTTCTGCAGATCCATGCATCAAATGGCGAGGCGCGCTGACAAATTGCGGTTAAGCCTAAACCTTCGGGAAATTCTGAAGGGACATCCTTAAGCGAATGAACAGCAATATCGGCTTCATTTGCCAGCAAGGCTTGCTCTAACTCTTTAACAAAAACCGCTTTGCCACCCATTTTATTGATTGGGATGTTTTGCTCTTGGGATATATCGCCAGCGGTTTTGACCCCAATGATGTCAACTTCCATTTGCGGATAATGTTGTAATAACTTGGCTTGCACAAAAGTAGCCTGCCACATCGCTAGCGCACTGGTTCGTGTGACAATTCTCAACCGTTGGAGGGCTGCCATGGTGTAATAACCTCTGATAAAGAGGCTATCTTACTCCCAGACATACGTAAAGAAAAGACTAGTTAGCCACTCATCATTTGACGTACATTTGCCACGTGACGTCTGCTAACATCTAGCGTCTCAGCTACCCCTCGAAGACGAATACAAGGTTGGCCGCTTGAATTTTTTTCAAGTGCTTGCACATACTCCATTGCCACTAAGCAGTTGCGATGAATACGTAAGAAGCGCTCACCAAATTCCGTTTCTAACTCTTTAAGGGTATCTTCTATTAATACTTCGCCATCTTTATGACGTACCGTGACATACTTGTGTTCAGCGCGAAAATAATAAATATCACCTACTGGCACCAATACTATTCCTCGGCGTGTGCGCGAACTAATATGAGTACGTGCTTTAGGAGCACCATCTTCAGTGCGATTTAAAGATTTCCATTGCAACTTGTTTGGCTTTAAGGCTTTATGCAATGCTTCACTTAAGCGCTCTGCACGAACCGGTTTTAACAAATAATCTACCGCATTCACTTTGAAAGCTTCTAATGCATAGTCATCATAGGCCGTGACGAAAATAACTGCTGGCGGCTCTTCCATATCAACCAAATGACGAGCTACTTCTAAACCATCTATCCCAGGCATACGAATATCAAGCAATACAACCTCAGGATGTAAGGCATCAATTTTCTGTAAGGCTTCTTGGCCATTGCCAGCCTCACCTATTACTTCATGTTCTTTTTGCTCTTGAAGTATCCGCTTAATCCGATCTCGAGCTAAGCTTTCATCATCAACTATTAATATCCGCATAGGACGTTTCCTTTACTGTGTATTTACATACCACTTTTCAGATAAGGGAAAATCAATGTGACCTCATATTCTTGTGGCATCGCATTTACTTTCAATTTTGCATGGCTTCCAAATAATAAGTTTAGTCGATGTCCGATGTTTGCCATGGCAATTTGATTACCCTGTGAAGAACGCCGCTGACTGGGAGGAGGTACAGGATTGGACATTCTTATACATACCATGTTCCCTTGCATCTCACCAATCACTTTAATAGTGCCACCATTTTCTAGGGCTTGTATACCATGATATATCGCATTTTCTATTAATGGCTGCAAGGTTAACATAGGAATAGCCGCATCCTCTGGTACTTTTGATAAATCGGCATCCACAGTCAACCTATCCCCTAATCTTAATCCTTCTATCCTTAAATAGTTTCGGCACAATATCCATTCTTCTGAAAGTGGAACCATCGATCCGGTATCTCGTAAAGTCGCACGAAATATTTCAGAAAGATCTTCTACTGCTTGTTCAGCTTTGACAGGCTCAGTTTGAATTAAACTGGCAATAATATTCATGCTATTGAATAAAAAATGAGGCCTAATACGCGATTGCAGAGCCTCGACGCGTGCCTGACTTTCTAATTCAATACGCTGTTTCCATTGTTGCTGGATGTAAAAATAGCGCAATGCAACCAAAGCCATAATGGCGCTGATACTTACGCAGCGTGTAACAAATTGTCCTATTGTCTCTGGCGTGCTGCCCCATTGATAATTGATCTTAATTAACAAATATTGTGCTAAAGCGGCAATGAGTCCGGTTGTTACCACAATTAAAAGATAAGCAGCCCCGGCGGCAAAAGGGAGAGAAAGTTTTGCTAACCAATGCCGTGACAAGCAAAGCAAACCCGCACTGGCCAAGGCTATCCATTGGACAAATACTGACAATAAACCTAATTCGTCCCAGGATTCACTGAGAATATCTCCTGTGGCCAAAATGAGCATGAAAGCCACTAATTGTGCACCTATAGAGAGAATGAAGACTGATTTTACGGCACAGAAATTCGGGAGAAAAAAATCATTCTCTTTTGACACCACTTTTGAACGTGCACTCTGATTCATATTCTTACATTTTGGAAGGTTTTTGACATTCTAGCGAATTTATCATGTTGTATGTAAACACTCCTGGATCCATTTACCGATATCATTTAATTCAGGAAGGCAAACTGTGTGCTCCATCGGATAGCTATGCCAATCTACTTCATGGCCCGCTTCTTTTATCAATTTACAAGAATATTGTCCCATTTTCTCAGGCACCAAAGGATCCTGAGAGCCATGCGCCATAAAAATAGGGATCTTGGCGTTGGCAACATGTTGTTCTTTTAGCAGTAAAGTACGCAAAGGCAACCAACCAGATAATACCCCTACCCCTGCTAAAGATTTGTTAAATCTTAACGCCGTGTGAATAGCAAGTGCGCCACCTTGAGAGAAACCAAGAAGAAAGATCCGCGTTGATGTGATGCCTTGGGTGATGACACTATTTATTAGTTTTCCTAATATTTCTTCTGCTTCCCTTATTCCTTTCTCATCTTCGGGGGCATTAAATTCAAGAGCAAAGATATCATACCAGGCTGGCATGACAAAGTTGTTGTTAAGTGTCACAGGTTGGGTAGGGGCGTGTGGAAAAATAAAACGAATACTATGGTCTTGCCCTAAACCCAAAGTTGGTACCGCATCAACAAAGTCATAACCATCAGCACCCAGGCCATGCAGCCAAATGACCACTGCATCTGCCTTTTTGCTAGGCTCAATGGTAATTGCATCAAAAACCATTCCCATAAAAACTCCTATTGTTGAAACTGCTTGTGATCTAATGTGATATTTGCTTTTTGCTTTACCACATCGACTATCACTTGCAACAATGATTGATTCTGCGCAGTTAACCACTGATGAGACATCAAACGAAAATGATAGGCACCTAGCGGTGAAGCTAACCAAACTTCTTGCAATGTAGTTTGTCGGCTTAAAATCATTTGGGTAGTGTCGGGGAATTCAATTATCAGCATCCCCTCTTGTGATTCAAAATCCATTTCACTGCTGGATTGTTCTATCCATTCTTCAATCCCTAAGAATAATTTATCTACCTCAGCATGAAATTCTTGTTCATTCATCTGGTTTTGCTCGCCCATTAAAGACACCAGAGTATACTGCAACGAAATAGCAGCAAATAGATAAAGATGCATTCTTTGATATAAAGTATACCTATATTTTGAGATTTATTTTAGCAAGAAGGCAAACTATGAAATTTGAAGTAGTCATATGTGTCATGACGGTTTTAATACTGAGTGGCTGTGGTCAAACAGGTCCGCTCTACCTACCCAAACCCGAAACACCTGAGAAAGCAGAATCTACATGAATGATTTTCGCTATATCAAAGGGGAACTCCATTGTGAAAACGTTGCCATAAAAGATATCGTCAGCGCTCATAATACACCCTGTTATATTTATTCGCATGCTGCTTTGGTGCGCCAATGGCATGCCTTTGATGATGCCTTTGATACGCGGTCCCACCAAATATGTTATGCAGTAAAAGCCAACAGCAACATTGGCGTACTTAATGTGCTTGCGCAAATGGGTTCTGGGTTCGATATTGTTTCTGGTGGTGAATTAGAGCGTGTTGTTAAGGCCGGTGGCTCCCCCAGTAAAGTTGTATTTTCTGGCGTTGGCAAACAAGCTGATGAAATAAAATTAGCGCTGAAAAAGGGGATCTATTGCTTTAATGTTGAATCTGAAGCTGAGCTACATCTTATTGAAGAAATTGCAACGCATTTCAATGTCCAAGCCCCTATTGCACTACGTGTCAATCCAGATGTCGATGCGCAAAGCCATCCTTATATCTCAACAGGATTAAAGGAAAATAAATTTGGCGTTGATAGTGAAGATGCTTTACGTTTATATCAATATGCAGATAAATCTTCGCATTTAACCGTCAAGGGTATTGCCTGTCATATTGGCTCTCAACTAACGACACTTGCTCCCTTTATCGATGCTGTGCAGCGCTTACTTTTTCTGGTGAAGACATTAAAGGAAAATCACATTCTTATTTCTCATATTGATGTAGGTGGTGGATTAGGAGTGCGTTATCAACATGAAACCCCTCCCACCATTTCAGAATATGCCAATGCATTGCTTGCACAGATTCAAGATCCTCAACTCACCATCTTGTTGCAACCAGGCAGAGCAATTGCTGCCAGTGCAGGCATTTTAGTCACGAAAGTAATTTATCTTAAATTATCAGGCAATAAGCGATTTTGTATCGTTGATTGCGCCATGAATGATTTTATTCGCCCTGCTTTATATCAGGGATGGCATGATATTATTCCTGTTAAAAAATCGCTTCAAATGCAACCTTTAATGTATGATGTTGTGGGCCCTGTTTGTGAAAGCGGAGATTTCCTAGCCAAAGATCGTACTTTATCTGTCGCAAGCGGCGATCTGCTAGCCATCTGTAACGCTGGTGCTTATGGTTTTGTTACTAGCTCCAATTACAATTCCAGACCAAGAATAGCGGAAGTGATGGTAAAAAATAATGAATACAAACTCATCAGAAAGCGTGAGTCAATAGAGGCATTATTTCAGGAGGAAAGCATATGGTAAAGCCAAATGTTAGCCCGTATTATCATGCTGTCTTTTGCCTCATCGGCTTTTTATTGCCCTTCACGCTATTATTTGCTAACGACAAACCTTGGCAAAACGAAATCGATCTTGGCATGTTAATGTATAATGGCAACAATAATGCAAAGCATCTCAATGGTAGTTTATTAAGCGAATTTCAACAGCTTTCTCTTGATAATAGTTTTAAAGCAACTGGATTATTGGCAGTTGGCAAAAATACCCAAACCAAATATAAAGAACGTAATGCTGAAAAATATACTCTAAACGACACAATTCAATATACGTTTTCTCCCAGACATTTCGCTTATTTATCAGGTCAAGGGGTCCGTGATCACTTTTCTGCTTATACTTACGAATTCACCGAATCGATGGGTTATGGGTACAATATTTTTGATAAAGAATATTTCATTTGGCAATTATCTGGTGGCCCAGGGACAAGGCAAAGTAAAGTTACTGCCGGACCTTATCAAAATGAATGGATTGGACATCTAGAGAGTGAATTATTTTATGAAATTACCTCTCATACCTCTTTTAAACAAAGCATCGTCTTTGATAGAAGCACACTCAATACCAAAAGTCGCACCGTGAATGAATTGAAAACAGCTTTGTTTGGCCCGCTGGCAGCGAAAATGATTTATGAACTAGAACATTATTCACATATACCGCCCCAAAGTAAATTTACAAGAAAAACGGATATTACGACTAAAATAACGTTAAGTTATAGTTTTTAAAAGGGTAAACTTATGTCAACTTATATTCACTTTACAAAAATGCATGGCCTCGGCAATGATTTTGTTGTGATTGATAATGTTACACAATATATCAGGCTCGATCCTCGTTTGATTTGTCGTATTGCTGATAGAAATTTTGGCATAGGTTGTGATCAAGTATTAGTGGTAGAACCACCCTCTGATCCCACCGTAGACTTTAACTATCGGATCTTTAATTCCGATGGTAAGGAAGTCTCTCAATGCGGAAACGGTGCTAGATGTTTTGGTCGATATGTCTATGAAAGAGGTTTAACCGGTAAAAAGCAATTACGACTGGGTACTATCACAGGAAATTTATCAGTAGATATTTCTGATCTCTCTTGCATCCAAGTTGATCTTGGGGAACCACAATTCTCGCCAAAAGTCATTCCATTAAACATTAAAGCAGTTACCAAACTCCACAATCGCGGTTGTTATAAAATCGAATTATTAGGCAATCTGCGTGATGTTGTCATTCTATCCATGGGGAACCCACATTGTGTGATATCAGTCCCTGCCACAACAGAAGCTGCGGTTATGGAAGTAGGCAAAGCCTTACAAAAGCATCCTGCTTTTCCAAAAGGCGTCAATGTGAGTTTTATGCAAGTATTAGCAAGAAATCATATTAAAGTTCGTGTCTATGAACGCGGCGTAGGCGAAACCTTAGCTTGTGGATCTGCCGCTTGTGCTGCTGTAGTGGCTGGCATCGTACATGAAGAATTAAATCCTGAAGTGAAAGTAGACATGACCGGAGGCGGATTAACGGTGAAATGGGAAAACCAAGGCTCGGTTTTATTAAGCGGTCCAGCCATTGCTGTTTTTCATGGCGAGTTCAGCTTAACGCGACAAGAAGTGATGTAAGAGTGCAATTGTTGGACAAAAAACTTAGTTCTGCTATTCTGAAAAAAAAGAATCTAATGATATGAAATTAACTATTCGACCACTATTTGCTTATTTATTCATTTTTTCACTCTGTCTATTGAGTGGATCTTTTATTTTGCAATTTCATTATCATCTAGAGCCATGTCCATTGTGCATTATTGATAGAATAATAGTATTTTTTCTGACTATTTTTTTTGTTATTGCACTCTTTCACAATCCGAAAGGACGTATTAACCACATCTATTGCATCACAGGCTTTCTACTTTCCTTGATGGGCATGTTATCCACCACCAGACACTTATGGATTATGCATTTGCCTCCCGATCAAGTACCTGAATGTGGTCCAGGTTTAGAATACTTATTTGGTACTTTACCGCCTACGGAAGCTTTTTTAGCTGTTATCCGAGGCTCTGGTGAATGTGCAACGAAAAATAGCGAATTGTTCGGATTATCATTACCTGCATGGACTTTGATTGCTTTTATTGTGCTTGCAATTGGCTGTTTGTTGCCGTTATGGGCGAAGAAGCGTGATCCGCTTTAATTAGTGCTAGATAAAATTCTCTTGAATTAGCTCCAGATAAAATCTCTCTTGACGCTTTGCGTCGTCTCTCCTTAACAAGCTGAGGAATCGACACATAATTTGAAGAAAATTTCTTAAAAATTATAATGTTAGTTTGAACTAGATTTAGCTTGCGAAGCTCTTACCCCTTCTCCCCTTGCGGGAGAAGGCGGGGATGAGGGGTGGAAAAAATCTTACACACTAACAAAAAGCGCAGAGCAAAAAAAAGGGTAGCTGCGGCCACCCCTTGTGTTCATCCTTGCTTAATTACCAGCCGCACACCTTGTTGACTCAGTGCAACCTAACTCATCCGTTATGTTAGGGTGGTATCCTTACCTTGCACAGCAACGTTTTCCCTTTTATAAGCTTATCTTCTAGATAAGTCGGCAATCCATTGCCAGATGTGCTGGCGACAATCCATGTTGCCCCGCTGGCCCCCACATCCATCCGTTGACATGGGATAGTTGCTAATTTAACAAAGTGAACTTTAATCACAAGGGCCGATCTTCTAACTGGATTACACGATGCAAAAGAACTCAAAAAATTTTTATATTACAAATCATAACGTTATGTTGGGATCGCATCTGAGTTAGCGACAAACTCTCTATCAAATATGGCTAGGAGTTTACACTGATTTGAGATATGGCTTACAAGGAAAAATCAAAAAAAGACAACTTGCCAACAAAACTTGACGCCTTCGCGTAGCGAGCTTTACTTAAAGTACGGTCTTTCTACAGCAAAAGGAATGGTTGTATGCAACCCATACCAAAAACCATGACAAAAACCAACAATCAATTGATTCAAAAGTGGCTTAATGAAAGACAATTGTTAATTGTTTCCTTTAACCACCTCTGCAGTCTGCGTCCATTTACAGCTGATGTTTGTGAGACACTACAAGAATTCTGTCAATTGCTGGTGGACTATGTTTCACTCGGCCATTTTGAAGTTTATGAGCATATTGTGAATACAGTAGAACAATGTCAGCAACCTAAGGTTCAGATCCCAAAACGCTTATTACAAGCTTTAATGGATACCACCATCTCTGCATTAGATTTCAATGATAAATATCAAACTGAACGAAAAATCGACCATTTAGATGCTGATCTCTCTAAACTTGGTTTACGTTTTGCAGAACGTCTTGAGTGGGAAGATAGTTTGCTAGAAGCTTACAACCTAGCCAAAGCTTGGGGATTTCAGCAGGCCAAAACAGCTTAAGCTCTCTCCTCCTCTTATCCCTCTACCGCTTTGCGGGAGAGGGATAGGGTGAGAGGCTTAAAAGTTATTCTTCCAAATACTTAAGTTTACCTTTGACGCCATTCCATTCTTGCGCATCCGCAGCAGGCTCGATATGAGAAGTGATCACAGGCCACTCTTTTGCTTTTCTGGCATTAAGTTCAAGAAATGATGCCATTTCTTCTGGAAGATCATCTTCTGAACAGATAGCTTCTGCGGGACATTCTGGTTCACACAATGCGCAATCAATGCATTCATCCGGATCAATAACCAAAAAATTAGGTCCGACATGAAAACAATCAACCGGGCAAACTTCAACGCAGTCGGTAAATTTACATTTAATACAATTCTCAGTTACAACAAAGGTCATGTGTCCCTCGATAGCAAAAACGCGGCATCAATTGTTCAATAACATAGGGTCAAGCACCCAACCCAGGCAATAGTACATGAGGATGGTCGATGGGTGAAGAGTTGATCAAAAAAACTTAAAATTTAATAATTTGGTGCGCTATAATGGTGCCATTGCACCTAAAATATCAAAATGACTAAAGGAGTCAGGCATGGCTAGAGCACCAAAAGCAAGTCCAAAGAAATCTTCTCCTAAAGCTTCCACTAAGAGCCCCGTGAAAAAACCGGTAAAAAAAGTGGTGAAGGCTAAAAAGGTTGCTGAGGATGCCGCACTGAATCAACGCTTTATTGAAAGCTTAGTAAGTCTTGAAAAATATTGGAGCAAAAAAGTTGTTTCTTTAAAAAAACAACTAGAATCTTTGCAAGCAAAGCATGAGAAGGCTTCCAAAAAAGGTGGCAAATCAGCTAAAAGCACTCCGGCGTATCAGCAAAGACAAGACGAAATAGCGCTTCTTAAACAAGAGCTTGCCAGTGCAAAACTTGCTGCAAGCAAATTTACCGCGCTCTCCAAAAAAATTGAACAATTTGAACGCGAATGGCTGAAGAAACTTAGCGATGATGCAAAAGCAAAAGCCGCGCCTGCTGCTGAAAAGAAGAAAAGTACTAAAACGGATAAGCAATCTGAAAAAATTCTAAAAAATAAAATTGCTGAAACCGCTATGCCGCACTTTGAACCCGAAGCTATTGAAGCAATGGAATCGGCGGATACTGAAGAGATGGATGATTTAGAAGATATTTTTATGCCACAAGATGATATTTCTGAATTTGAAGTCATTGAAGACTTTAGCGTGGCTGAGGAAGATGACTTGTATGATGATTATAATAATTAAGAGATAACTAAATCCCCCTGCGCCTATCGGCGCTTCCCCCTTTGATTCCAAAGTGGGAGATAGTTCGCTACGCTCACAAAAATTCCCCTCCTTTGGAATCAAAGGAGGGTGCGAGTATGCGAGCGGGTGGATTTTTCAATTATCCAATGACTCTCACCAAGCCCCTCTCAAACACCCTTAAAAAACTAAAAAAGGTTTCTCTTATTGGGCGACGACAATAGTCTGTTTTCGGTGGACGAAAATACCAACCTTGGGTATAAGCAAGACAAGTCGCCAACATGCCGGTTAATAATCTATCATCTAGCAACATCACCCGATCTGGCGTCACGCCCTTATATTCGGCAATATCCATTAGTCCATCCGGATAAGGTTTCTTGCGCACACCATAGAGCATGAGAATAGAAGGAAAGTTTTTTGAAAAATAGGTAATGCGGCCAGATTTTGGTTTATTTGAAAATATGGCGATACGAGTTTCACCAATTTCAAGACACAATTTTTTAAGCCAAGCTTGGGCTTCTTGGGACGGCTCCATCGAATCATGCGCAGCCAATACCCCATCAAAATCTAGTACCAAAATCGCAATATTGGCTTTATCTAATCTTTGAGCGGTAATTTCCTCTAAGGAATGTATTTGTTTGCCTGGATCTGTCATAAATCTTTTTAAATTTTTTCGTTGCAACCAAGCATTTTTCATCGCAAAAAACCAACGCATGTTTTTCCTCACATCACAACATTTCTAGGTGCGCCTTTGATAAAACATTTGATATTTTCAGCCACTTCTGACAATAACCGTTTGCGAGCCTCAAATGACGACCAGGCGACATGGGGCGTAATAATTAAGTTCGGTAGCTTTTGAAAAAGGGGGTTATCTTGAGGGGGCGGCTCTTTGGAAACAACGTCTAAGGCTGCACCTCCTAAATGCCCACTTAACAATGCCGCTGCGAGCGCTTGCTCATCAATTAATCCACCTCGTGAAACATTGATCAATAAAGCGCCTTTTTTCATCATAGATAATTCTTTTTCGCCAATTAAATGACGTGTTTGATCATTTAAAGGGCAATGTAAACTCAAAACATCCACCTCTGCTAACATTTCTTTTAATAATTTTCGGTTGGAACTGTTCTGACCTTCTCTTTGGGCAATCAAGATCTTCATCCCTAATTGCTCAGCTACTTTAGCAACACCACTTCCAATCGCCCCATAACCGACAATACCCAAAATCTTTCCTTCCAACTCCATTGTTTTATAGTTTTGCAAACAAAAGTATTTGGCATTTATCCACTCACCTTCTTTGACAAGACGATCATAATCTACAATTTTTGAAGCTAGGGCTATCAATAGGCCAATGGTATGCTGAATAACAGTAGCAGTTGAATATGCCCTCACATTGCATACCGTGATGCCAAGTTTCTTTGCTGTAGCAACATCTACATTGTCACATCCTGTTGCCGCGATACCGATATATCGTAAGCGTGAAGCTTGTTGTAACAAGGGGGCATTCAATACCACTTTATTGGTAACGACAATCTCGGCATGTTCCGTTCTCTGCCAAACTTGCGAGGCGGAGGTGGCACCATATAATTGCCAATTTTCTAAAGTGGAAGTTAAGACACTAAAATCAAGATCTTGTTGATCTAAGGTTTCGCTATCCAAAAATACGCCCTGCATTTTTGTTCCTCATCGTGTGAACCACAATTACCCGGTTAGGGGTATATAACACCGTGAGGAATAAAAACGCAATAAACGTATGTTAAAACTAAAGCTTAGGAGTATGAATAGACTTGGGAGTCAGATCAGAAGTTGAAAGAGAATTTGTTTTATTCTCCACATTATCTGGCGTGCTAGCAAGACGTACCATCCAAGCAAACAAAAATCCGACTGTGGTTAAAATTGTTAAGATACTGATAGTAAAGATGAGACCAGCCATGGCAACTTCTCCCTTGCTCCCTTTGGCATTATTATTTTGAGCATTCAGGTGACGACTCCCTTCACCTGTAATGTTTATTGTAGGACAAACGTCAATGGTGCGCAAATTACATTGGATGTAATTACAAGAAACATTATCCACCCAGAAATCTCCAGCATTTTAAATGGTTAAATGGTCAAATTTTCCATTATTGTAAGCTAGCTTTATCTTTGTATGCTTGCCCCCTTTAGCAAGTTGCGGTATCTTGCGACCTCTTTAGTTTAATGTCCCATGGGAGCGACTACACGCCATGCTCAATAATCAAGAATGGTTTACTGAATCTTATACAAAATTTGGTATTGGTTTTAGCCTGCAAATTAAGGCCAAGCTGCATGAAGAACAATCTGAATTTCAAAAGATTGCGATTTATGAGACAACCCATTTTGGCAACCTCATGACCATCGATGACATCATCATGCTCTCCAGTCGGGATAATTTTCTTTATCATGAAATGATGTCACACCCTATCCTTTTCACTCACCCTAATCCAAAAAATATCGTTATTATTGGTGGTGGAGATTGTGGCACCCTCAAAGAAGTCCTTAAGCATCCTGTTGATTCGGTTGTCCAGATCGATATCGACGAAAAAGTCACCAGACTAGCTGAGATCTATTTCCCTGAATTGTGCACCTCAAATAATGATAAAAGAGCACAATTATTATTTCAGGATGGGATCCGATGGATGATCGATGCCCCAGCAAATAGCGTCGATATTATTATTGTTGATTCAACCGATCCTTTTGGACCCGCGACGGGTTTATTCAATCAAGCCTTTTATGAACAATGTTATCGCGTACTCAGAAAAGATGGGATCTTAGTGCAGCAAAGTGAATCGCCTTTACTGCACCAACATATTACCCGTGATATGCGCCATGCCATGAATAAAGCACAATTTTCTGATTTGTTCACCATCACCTTTCCACAATGCGTTTATCCTTCTGGATGGCATAGTGCAACGATGGCTGCAAAAAGCCCTGTTTTTACCCAATTTAGAAAAGATGAAAAAATGCTACAGGCATTGAATACGCAATATTATCAATTCGCTATTCATACTGCTGCATTAACACCAATACCCTTTCTGCAGAAAGGATTAGAAGGTTAAATCGCATCTTCACCTGTTTCTCCCGTTCGAATTCGCACAACGTCTTCTAACGGGAGAACGAATATTTTTCCATCGCCAATTTTACCGGTGTGAGCCGCTTTCAAAATAGTTTCTATCACTAAATTCACTTCACTATCACTCACAGCAATTTCAATTTTTACCTTAGGCAAAAAATCCACAACATATTCAGCGCCCCGATATAATTCCGTATGGCCTTTTTGCCGACCAAAACCCTTCACTTCACTGACGGTGATGCCCTGAATATTGATATCAGAAAGCGCTTCTCTCACATCATCTAATTTAAAAGGCTTCACAATGGCACTAATCAATTTCATCGCAAGCTCCCGATTTTTGCTAAATTATGCTATGGTCAAAGCCAAGATAAATACTAAAGGCAATCTTATGTTCTCACCAAAAGATGCTCAAGACATGGCAAAACAGTTTGTCGACTCTCTTCCTCCTGGACTAAAATCCATTAACCAACAGTTTGAAGATCATTTACGACAATTTTTACAATCTTGGTTTAGTAAAATGTCCTTGGTCACTCGAGAAGAATTTGATATTCAAGCGCAAGTCTTAGCTAAAACCAGGCAAAAACTCGAAAAACTTGAAGCAAAGCTCGAGGTACTAGAAGCTCTTTTACCCCCTGAAAATCCTCCATCTTAACCTCTTCTTTGCTGGCCAATGCTTTGTTAATCACCTATCTTTAAGTATAAAGATCATGTTGCGCAATGCCAGCACGGACGGGGTGAGATACTGTGAATTTACGCTCTCGGCTCTTAATCATGGGCTGTTTTGCTATCAGTTTTCAAATCATTGCGTTATTTGCCTTTTTTTATTACTACGTAAATCCAAAATTTGCTAAGCTGGAAAAAACGCTAGTAGAGAAAAATCTGCATCGGGGATTAGAGTTATTGCAACGTGAATTGTTTCATTTAGAACGCATATCTCAGCTATTGGCTCAAGAACCTACCATATCGCAAGTCGTCAATGATCCAAATAACAAGCCTATTCCCATAGAGCAACTACAAAATAACATGCTAGGACTTGAAATTAATCTTATTTGTATTTTAGATGCCAGTCGTAAGGTCATTTGGGAACAAATTCTTGATCTCAATACAGAACGTCCTTATCCCAAGCAAGCCATTTTGACATCACTTTGGGAAAAAAAACCTTCTTTCTTTGAGCATACATCAAAATTTAGCGTACAAGCAGGCATCTTCAACAGTAAATTAGGACCTATGCTCGTTGTTTCTGCTCCAATCTCTCCAACAAATAGCCCTCAAGTAACAGGAACATTGATTGTAGCCAGATTAATTACGCAAGATGTTATCCACCTTATTCAAAGTCTTTCCTATACCGATGTTAAACTGTGGCCATTAGGAGGCTCAACATTATCGGCGAAGCAACTTTCTATTATTCAAAAATTACAAAAAAGTGATTCTGATTATAGAATTGAACAAAGCGGATCAATCTTTCGAGGCTATATGATGCTGCAAGATCTCAATCAACAGCCTAATTTACTGATTTCAACGACACAACCGCGGGAAATAACAAAAACCATTGCCCTTAGTCTCTCAGAAGTTGCATTTATCTTTCTAGGCTTACAAATTTTATTCTTGATTGCGCTTTACTTATTAATTAGATCAACCTTTTTAGTTCCGGCACGCCAATTAATTTTGCAACTCAATGCCAAAAATAAAGATTGGCGTCCCCTCAATATTGATGCCAAACCATGGAATGAAATGGGGTTATTAGCTTCCACTATTTCAAATGTTATTACTCGCTATCAAGACAGACTCTCTCATGAAACAACTTTGGCTTATCGTGAAGGCTGTCAACAAACACGGAGTATTTTAATTCAAGAATTAGAAGAAACCCTCAAACCCGTGGTCGACGGCATCGAAATAGCAGAAAAAAAGCTTTCCAACTTACCAACGAATGATATTGAGTGGATAATCGCTGAGAGTAAAACGGGTAAATTAACAATAAAACGGATTACCGAATATAGCGAAAGATTACAAATTATTAATGATAAAATACGTCATTTTCAAAAAGAGTCCAGACATCGGCTTTATGACCTATATTCTAAAACCTTAAGGAATATCGCATCAATTCGCTCTGAATCACGAAGTCTTGATTCAGTCAGAGAATTTACGCCCATAAATTCAAAAGATAAAATTACGATTACTAGATCTTAACGCTTGTAGCCTTTATGATGTTAGTTGAAATGCCTTTTTACAATTTTGATTGCGAGAATAACCGTGTCAAGTTTTGAAATTTTACTCATTATTCTAGGTCTTGCTGTCGTTATTGTGTCTGTATTGCGACGCATGCACCTTCCGCCTATCCTGGGATACCTCATTGCAGGTGCGCTTGTTGGCCCCTATGGATTAGAATTATTAGAATCAAAAGAAGAAATTCGTTACATCGCTGAATTCGGCGTGGTCTTTTTGCTGTTCTCGATTGGTTTAGAGCTTTCGTTACCTAAACTTATCTCTATGCGTCGTGCTTTACTCGGACTGGGTGGATTGCAAGTCGTTCTTTGCACTGCAGCGGCTCTCATTGTAGCAAAAATTGTAGGTTTAAGTTGGGCAGCAGCAATAGCTGTTTCTGGCGCTCTTGCTTTATCTTCAACGGCAGTGGTAACTAAACAACTTGTAGAACAAGATGAGCTTGATCAGTCTCATGGCAAACTTGCTTTAGCTATTTTACTCTTTCAGGATTTAGCAGCCGTTCCATTTTTGATTATCGTGCCTGCTTTAGCAAGCGCCGCCGGCGGCAATACGATTGGTGAAGTACTACTCATGCGAATTGGTACCGGTACGCTTATCTTTCTAGTAATGTTAGCAGCGGGCCGCTGGTTTCTCAGACCGCTATTTCATCATATAGCCCAAGCTCGCTCTTCAGAATTATTCATGTTGACGGCTCTTTTGGTCGTCTTGGCTTCCGCCTTTCTAACTGAACATTATGGTTTGTCTGCAGCCCTTGGTGCTTTTTTAGCGGGGGTGATGCTAGCGGAAACCGAATACGTACACCAAATTGAATCAGACATCCAACCCTTTAGAGATATTCTACTAGGGCTATTTTTTATCTCTGTTGGTCTTGTCTTTGATCCGCGCGTGGTCATGCATGATTGGCAAGCTATCGGTCTCATTCTAGCTGCTTTAATTGTTTTTAAAACCATCGTCATTGCAATTTTAGCCAAATTAGCCGGTTCACCTTGGAAAACATCATTGCGTACAGGGTTAGTTTTAGCGCAAGGCGGTGAATTCGGATTATTTTTATTGGCCGTAGCTTCTGAACTAAAAATTATTGATGTACCTAACAGTCAAATCTTGATTGCGGTAACAGTGATCAGTATGGCCGTTTCACCTTTGCTTATTCGTAATAGCGATAAAATTGCAGAATTTTTATTAGCTCGTTTTGGAATATTGAAAAAAGATGACACTATGGAAGAAATTTTAACGCCTCCCAAAGCGTTAGAAGATCACGTCATTATTTGTGGATTTGGTCGAGTAGGACAAACTTTAGCAAGGTTCCTTGAATATGAAGGGATCTCATATGTTGGTTTGGATATCGACCCTTATCGATTAAAAGAAGCCAGGGCCGCTTCAGAACCAGTCTTTTTTGGCGATCCCGCGCAAGAGAGCGTGTTGGTTGCAGCGGGTCTTTCTAAAGCGCGCATGCTCATTATTGCATTTAGTACCCCGAAACAATCTCTTAAAATATTACGAAGTGCACGCCGAATCAGTAAAGATATTCCTTTACTAGTACGTACCACTGATGATAGTGATTTGGAAGCATTGCAGATAGCAGGTGCCACCGAAGTGATCCCTGATAAATTGGAATCAAGCCTCATGCTTGCCTTTCATATGCTTGTATTGCTTGGACAACCTCCAGCCAAAGCGCAGCAGCAAGTCTCCGAAGTCAAAGCAAATCGTTATAAAATGTTACGTGGCTTTTTTGAAGGCGCAGATGTTGGACATCTTGAAGATACTCCACGTGAAAAAATCTATTTGCATGCTGTTGAACTGACAGAGGGTGCTTACGCAGTGGGGCGCTCTTTAGAAGATCTTATCGCACAAAAAATTCCTGTTAAAATCTCTTCTTTCTCTCGCCATGGTTATAAATGTAATGTGCCAGCACCTCATATCGCTTTTCAAGCGGGTGATGTTCTGGTGTTAGAAGGCACCAAAGAAGATATTTATCTTGTGGAAGAAAAGATTTTGCAGGGATAAAGAAGAGGCCGTTATTTCTTTCTTGTCCCCTCTACCGCTTGCAGGAGAGGATTAGGGTGAGGGTCTTATTTAAGCCCCCTCACCTACTACATCCGCTTTCGCAAGCTTCAGCGGATTTCGCTTCCTCTCCCGCGAAGCGGTAGAGGCATTTTGTTCTCACCCCATCGCCAACAATGTTTTTCCATCAATATACGAGGCACCTCTTAATTTCATTGCTTTTGAAAAATCTTGGTGTACAGTAAATCGATTAGGAACAGCAATGACATCCATGCCTGCTTCATAAGCGGCTTCTACCCCAGCTTGTGAATCTTCAAATACTAAACATTGATCAGGTGCTACTTGTAAAAGTATTGCCATCTTCTGATAAATATAAGGTTTAGGTTTATTAACCCCATCTTTATCATGAATATCTTTTAAATCATCTTTACCAGAAATAATCATGTCAAAATCACTTTCTTTAACGCCAATCTGCTTAAGATTTTCTAATATTTCTTTACGTGATGCAGAAGATGCCAAACCTAATTTAATGCCATATATCTTTTTTTCTTGAATTAATTGCTTTAAATAATTAACTGCCTCACTGAAAACAGGCACTCCTTGCTTTTGGAGATGATGATAAATTTTGTCTTTTTCTGCAATCACTTCGCGAGCATCAAAATTAACTTGTTTTTGTTTTTTGATGGCTTGCACAATATGCTCAGATGAAAAACCCACCAAAGGTAAATACTCAACTTGTTTGAAATAGATATTCTTGGTTTGTAATGCTTTTTGCCAAGCAGCAAACTTCATTCCTTCAGTATCTACTAACACGCCATCACAATCAAAAATGACTGCTTGATAGGCAAAAAGCTGTGAATAAAAGAAAATGCTCCCGCATAATATGATGAATTTGAATACTTTTCTCATTAGCGCTTACCTTTAGTCTGATAAAATCTTTACTATATCGAAAAATAACTGAAATATCCTAAAAAAACTGATAGATCCCATTATAATAATCGGATTTCAACCACAGTCAATTTATTTCTATTTGGAGACGATGATGCCAAATACTCTTAAAAAAAGGAGCTCTAGAACAAGAGATGAACTTTCCAAAAGAAGTAAATCTATACTTTCATCAAAATATGATCAAACTTTTATTTTAGGAATGCATCATATTGATGGGATGGATAGTGAAGAAGACAAAGAATATATTGTTTATTGCGGCAATAATTTAAAACAAAAATATGATAGTAAAATGCATCCTTGCCAAGCTGCATTTTATGATATTGAACAAGAAACTTATCCTGATCTAACGCATCTCACTTCACAATCGAGATTGATATTGATTGGACATGGCACGTATATCGCCAACGCTAATATGGTTGGATTTGCTGGCAGAGAAGCCGAACAAGTGGTTGAATCAATATTTGAAGATTGCGAACTTCATGAAGTGAAAACACTGAAGTTTATTTCATGTAAGTTAGGTTCCGGCGATTTCCTTGACCAAATGAAAACGGCTATTGAAACATTGGAAACTGGGCCCAAAATTATGCCACAAATTGAAGGGTATAGTGCTCTCATTTATGTCAGCATATCAGGCGAAATTGATGCCGACTGTGCAGAGGAAGGAATTCAAATTGCAAAACCTTATAAAATCAAAAAATAGTTAAATTTCGTCCTTCGCCTACCATCTAAAAAGAGGATCTACACTGAGAAAGAGAGGATCTACACTTAGGTATTGAACTTTGTTCGGACTATTTATGTCCTTATGTATATGAGTAAAAAATACTTAACAAAACTCCCTCCTAAAACAAGCAAAGTTGCGCCTGGTGATGTTGTTGGTGGAATGATTTATATGATGGATAAGCCCGTCGGCGTAGAACCAGGCATGATTGGGATAAGTGTAGACAGCCCAAGCTATATAGCTTTTGTCAAAGAGCAACTTGCATTATTGGAACAAAACGAACATCCAACAAAACAACTACAAAGCCGATTTAATCAACATATAAAAAAAACCAAAGGATTCCAAGCCCTTTCGCAAGAAGAAAAGATTAAGATCTTACTCGAAGATAAAGTACATATCGAACGTCGTTATCCTCTCAAAAGAAAAGATTTAAAAAGAGTGTTTTTATCAACAGGAAAATTTCATGAAGTGAACTCCTGGCAAAAATATTATGAAAACGTAGGCACGGGCGGTTTATTATTTCATTCATATAAAGACAAGCTCAAAATTCACAAAAATGATCATTTCGCAAGTCAAATTCAAAAGTTTATTGACGATGGCAACAAAGCCTATATGGTCAAACAAGATGGCAAGATGGTGTTTGGCAGAACTGGCCCAGATACCAGTAGATTACTTAAAACCGAAGTGGGCCGAAAACTACAATTAGGCGCCAATCCCTTTGTCGCTATTGCAACGGCAGGATTATCAGCTTTGGGATTTGCTGCAGGTATTTTAGGATGGCGCGCACTGATATTAAAACAAAACACGCCAAAAGCCGCAAACTCAGCTGCTATTGTAGAAGAGGTTGCAACAAAATTAGCAAATATTCGTGGATTCAATTCTCAAGAAATTGAAATTATCGAAGGTACTTACAAAGATGGCACACCTAAAATTGCAACTGTTGTCACTTGGTCACCAGGATGCCGAGATTTAACTGGCAAATTAGCCGGTGGCGAAGAGGATAAAACGAATGTTATTGTTAGCTGGGATCAAAACGGCGTTCATCTTAAAGTTGATAAAGATGGAAATATTATTCGCTCAAAAAAAGAAATGATTAAAGGCAAAGAAAAAATCAGCTATGAGAAAATTCTAGAAAATGGCAGTGTTTCAGCTGCTAGCATTGAAGAATACAACCAAGCCAAAGCTGTATCAGAACATAGAATTGCAGGATTAGGAGAATCTCTGATTAGCTTTATCAGCATGGGAGATAGAGATGGCATAGGCGAAGTTGGGCAAAATAAAGTTATTTTACCTTTAAAGCCACCCCAAGGCGATTGTTTATATCAATTCTTCGGTATAGATTTTGGTAAAGCCTATGAAGGACCAAACCCGATCATTGATTCTTTAAGTGATGATTTTAGCATTATCAACCCCACTAATCGAAAATCACGCTTTCTGAATATTTCAATTTTATATGATACCTCTTTGAGCGACAAAATGAAGGGTGTTTATCTTTTAGCTGTTTTACGCAATAAACTTTCTGATGAGGAAAAGGAAAAAGTCGCTGCTGAGTATGAAGCCAATGGTGATAAATCATTTGCTGATAAATTACGTGCCTATCCTGAATCCCTTTTTGAAAAATATGGAGATGAGATTGGACTTGATCTTAAAGGAGATGAAGCAGATAAGTTAATGCATGCGCAACAGATCAAGCGTTGGATAAAAAATGGCGATCTTTGGTGGATTAAAAATGAAGAAAATAAATATCGCGAGTTAGCTCGCAATGAAGCAGAAAATAAAGAACTACAAAAACATTACTTGTCTTATGCAGACAAATTAAGCACCGTTTATACGCTTGCAAAGCATGCCGATAATAAAGTTTTGGATGCTTTTTCAAAAAGAATCAAACTTACTCCATCGCAAATTGATATTCTAGAAAATATAGAAAAATTGACTGCCCATCGCTTACATGCCCTCTCTCCCGATGGCAAAGTACAGTTGAATCATTTACGCGTTGACAGAGAAGATAGAGTGCCTTGGCAGTTAACTACTGAAAATGGAAAATTTGCGCTTGTTTGTGAAGATACTAAAAATATTGAAAATATCAAAAGTCGTCTTGCCTTATTAAATAATGATCACTTGGCAAGCAAAATTAAAACCGTCAATAATATATTAAAAATTGAAGATCTCTCACAAGAAGATCTGAACATGCTACATCAGGAATTATCAGAAGAAAAAATTGCAAAGTTAAGAGATATTCCTGAATTTCGTACCCAAGCTATGCGTGCTTCCTTTGAAAAACGTCTTAAACTGAATAAAGAACGTGAAACGCCGATCGACGCTACTAAGCCTAAGGTCGTTGTTACTCCTGATGATCAACCATTGCTTGCACCCGTTATTACGACTGAACCTCATAAAAAAAGGAGATCAAAACCTGTTGCACATTCCTATAAAAGCAAGCAAGAAAAGAATCCTAAGGAAACATTGGTCACTCAAAATCTTAATACAGCAGAAAATGTGGAAAAGTTTATCCAAGAGAATCAACAACAATGCGCTCATCTTAAAGTAGTATCAAAAAATCCGGGAAGTCTTACCATTGAAGTTGCAAAAACTGGGCAAACTGCTCCATTACAGATTTTTATCGATAATGATATAGAAAATCAATCCACCCGTTATGCCATAAAAAAAGATCTTGTTGGACAACAATCTATATCCGACTACCAAGATGTTTGCGAATGCGCGCTTCTCACTGCAACGTCCAACACGCAATATAATATATCCATTGCTCCTATTGAACAGCGTGCTATGCTACAACAAGCTTTTGATATTGAGATTGCAAAAGCTGTACAAGACGGACGCTTTACAGAAGATGCTAAACCCACTGTTGTGGGACGTGTGCCTGAAGTAAGCGCTCTCTTTACTGTTAGTAAAGGAAAAAGCTTGTAGGGTTGCTTACGTCGCGCAAGCGACAAATTATCTTCCCTTGTAAAGCTGAGGAATCGACACATAATTTGAAGAAAATATCTTAAAAATTATGATGTTAGTTTTAATCAGCTATAGTATGCAGTAACTCTTACCCCTTCTCCCCTTGCGGGAGAAGGTGGGGATGAGGGGTGTCAAAACAATCTT
>JACPOY010000027.1 GCA_016191245.1 Gammaproteobacteria bacterium
ATTTTATCCAAAACCCGCATAGAGCAATCTATGCGGGTTTTTCTTTTTGGGGGTAAAAAAATTATTTCCCTTTCCCCTCTCCCGCAAGGGGAGAGGGTTAGGGTGAGGGGAAAATCGCGAAGCGATAAACAGAAAATCCCCTGCCTAAGACGGCCCCTTTTTACAAAGTGGGCGTTAGTCACAACCTGCCCGCCGAAGCTTCTAAGCATAGGCGGGGAGCGACTGGCGGCCAAGATGGCGATGACGGCTCGACTTGCAACTAGCGTAAATATTCAGCTATATGTTTATAAGATCTTATTAATTCCTCAAAACTTTGTAAGTAGGCTTAAACATGGAACGTAAAATTCGAGCTACTCTAATCGTTTTATTAGGTTTAAACGCTATTGCTGTTGTGCCGCATGCTATGGCTGAACTTGATGATACAAATATACAAGCTGAGGCAAACAGTACAATTCAAGACTCAGCGCCTCAATTTGGTCAATCCTATGGGCCAGTGAAGAATCAGACATTATGGAGCATTTCCAAAAGACTGGTTAAAAACTCGGGATTTTCTATTCAGCAAGGTGTTGATGCGATAGTTGCAAAAAATCCAGAAGCCTTTCGTGGGGGTAACGCCCATCAAATTAAAAAAAATGTGGTGTTAAGGTTACCAACACACGAAGAAATGGGTATGCGTCCAAATGCGAATACTCCAAAGCCAATCGCTACAGGATCAGAATATTCAGAATATGATGTCCATGTTGTTCATGCGCCATCTCCTTCAGAAGAAGACTGACAAACCTGCATAGAGAAATCTATGCGGGTTTTTCAAGATTTAACCAACGTTCGTATATTATTGTGCGCCTTTCTTTATTGATGCTTTTTCAGCGTTGAATTGTTTTTTCAATTCATGAATGTCAGCTTTTAGATGATACGTAATACTTTTTAATCGTAAACCACTACTAGCGGTTCTTGAAAGTGCAGTATCTACATTTTCAAAAATTTTGTTCACTCTTTTTTGAATATCTTCTTCAGAATATGAAACAGGAGATTTAAATATTTCATTTTCAAGTGTTCGAACTGCAAAATGCGCCTCATCTATTTTTCTTTGTAAATCACGAATTTGCTTTTTTCTGTTTGAACCTCGAAATAGAGTGAAATGAGCTTTAAACTCCCCAATATTTGCTTGGGATCTGATAGCATGATGATATAACTTTTCTATATCTAGTCTGACAAGGAGTTCTTCTAGTTTTTGAAGACGATGATATTTTTCAATTTTTTTCTTATCGTTCATGATATCTTCTTCAGTAGTTCTCATTATTTAATAAGACTTGCCGCTTTAGGCAAAGGTTCCAACAGGTGAGCCTTCACTCTTAAGGTAAGTTATACTTTGTTATAAAATACAGTCTTTTATGGAATGTAAATAATTAATAGGTAGCAGCCTTAATGAATCGATTTGCCGTGTTTGGTTCACCCATTGCTCATAGTCTTTCACCGATAATTCACCAAGCCTTTGGCAAGCAATGTGGTATTTCTTTGAGCTACGAAAAAATTCTAACGCCAAGTGGACAACTTAAAGCAGAATTAAAACAATTTAGAGCCAATGGTGGCATGGGTGCAAACATTACTGTTCCCCTAAAGCAAGAAGCTTATGCACTGTGTGATAATTTGATTGCAAGAGCAATCGAAGCCAAAGCAGTGAACACGTTATATTGGCAAGATGATAAGCTATGGGGGGATAACACTGATGGTGAAGGATTAAAGCGAGATCTGATTCAAAATTTAAGTTTACGACTTCAAGATAAAAGAATTTTAATTTTAGGGGCTGGTGGTGCAACATTAGGAATTCTTGGGCCGTTGTTAGAAGAGCATCCGCAAGCAATTGTGATTGTGAATCGTACATTAAAAAAAGCAAAAGCCTTATGTGATCGTTCTTTTCTGATAAGTGCCCATTCTTATGAAAGCCTCAATACATCCAACCTAGCACCTTTTGATATTATTATTAATGCCACCTCTTGCAGCGTGCACAATATGCTTCCCCCTCTTGCGGCTAGATGGATTCAAGGTGCATTTGTGATGGATTTGGCTTATATGAAAAATCAAAAAACGCCATTTCAACAATGGGCGACTGTGAATGGTGCAACCCAATCCCATGATGGTTTAGGGATGCTAGTTGAGCAAGCTGCAATAGGTTTTGCGTTGTGGCACCATAAAACGCCTGACACGCAAGATGTCTTGAGAAAATTACGACAAGGGGCATTGTAATGCAGCAGAAAAAATTATGGTTAGCTGTTATTGTTTCGGCTCTTGGATATTTTGTCGATGTTTATGACATTATTTTGTTTACAGTCATACGTGTTCCTAGCTTAAAAGCACTTGGCTTGAGTGATGAGCTTATTACATCGGTAGGCTTACGTCTGATAAATATCCAATTATTAGGTATGTTAATAGGCGGCCTATTGTGGGGAGTGCTCGGTGATAAGCGGGGGCGTCTTTCCATTTTATTTGGCTCCATTATTCTTTACTCCAGTGCGAACCTTGCAAATGCTTTTGTCACCAATGTTGAACAATACGCTATTTTGAGATTATTAGCTGGTATCGGCCTGGCGGGTGAATTAGGCGCTGGTATCACGCTCGTCGCCGAATTAATGTCTAAAGAAAAACGTGGCATAGGCACAACCATTATTACAACAGCAGGAGTTTTTGGTGGGATCTGTGGTGGGCTGGTGGGTAATCTTCTCTCCTGGCAGATGGCATATATATTGGGTGGATGTGCTGGTTTTGTGCTTTTATTGATGCGTCTTGGTTTGGTGGAATCGCTTATGTATTCCAATATCAAACAACAAGCATTTATTCAAAAGGGGAGTCTTGCCCTATTTGTTCAGTCTCCCGCTCTATTTAAAAAATATATATGTTGTCTTTTAGTGGGTGTACCATTTTGGGTATTTGTAGGCTTATTTATGGCGCTTGCTCCTGAAATTGGCAGAGCGCTTGATGTTCAAGGTCCTATTACGGCAGGTTGGGCAATTCTCTTTTTTAATGTCGGCTTAGGCGTTGGTGACATGTCGAGTGGCTTGTTAAGCCAGTGGTTGGGCTCTAGAAAAAAAGTGGTCTTTAGCTTTTTAAGCTTCGCTTGCTTTTTTACCTTGATCTTTTTATCGCTGCCAAGTGTTAGCCCAAAAATATTTTACAGTTTTTGTAGTATCTTAGGTTTTTGTTTGGGGTATTGGGCAGTTTTTCTTATCATGGCCACAGAGCAATTTGGCACCAATATAAGAGCAACGGTTGCCGTTTCGTTGCCTAATTTTGTGCGCGCGATGGTTGTTCCTTTTTCTTTATTGTTGACCTTTATCAAACCAGAATATGGGCTCCTATGGAGCCTTGGTTTGATTGCAATGGCATGTTTGATCATGGCGATAGGGGCTTTGTTTTTTCTTCAAGAGACCTTTGCTAAGAGCTTAGATTTTGTTGAGGAACATAAAGTTAGAGTTTAAGTCGTTTCTTAGCTGCATTCAGAATTTTTTCAAGAATGCCTTCATAAGATATAGATGCTATCCAAGCCAGATCGCCAAGACCTGAAGGATTCGCATTGACTTCCAATAATTTAAGATTGCCTTCACTATCCGCTCTAAAATCAAAACGAGCATAATCTCTACAATCTAAACGCTCAAATAATAATTGGCTATATTCTAGCATCGTCTTTTGAGCATATTCAGATAAAGATGTAACCGGTGTTATTTTGACAAGCTGACGATACGGAGATTCTGGTTTCCATTTGTAGTCATAACACAGGATTTTCGGCAGATGTTCTGGTAATTGCGAATAATCAATCTCATAAATAACACTGAATTCAAAATCACCGGGGTTACCAATTAATCCCAAGCTATATTCTTGTCCTGGTAGAAACTGCTGAATCAACAACGGAATGGATGAAAATTGTTCATTTAATTCCATGAGATATTGATTCAGTTCTTGTTGATTATTGACCACAGCATTTTGCGTGATACCAAAAGATCCATCAGCATTATTGGGTTTGATAATCACAGGAAAATGAGCAGGAGAAGGCTGGTGTTGTTTGGATAAGACATAATAACTTTCTTCAGGCACAGGAATGTTGAGATCTTTGGCTATCATTCTTGTGAGAGATTTATTATAAGTTAACATCAGACAAGTTGGACTTGCGCCGGTATACGGAATATCGAGCATTTCAAGCAATGCGGGCACATTGGGTTCTAATTCTGCATGGTTTTTAAACCCTTCGCATAAGTTAAACACAAAAGCGGGTGGATTTTTCACCAACTGTTCAAGAAGTTTTTTATGATTGTCTAAATAATTAAATTTAAAATTTGTTAATAACTTTAAAGCATCTTTGAGTGCTTCAATCCCTTCAAATTCTTCTTGGTTATATTCAACATTATAACCACTATCAACGTCTTCATTGTCTGGCAAAATAAAAGCAGGTAAGTAAGGATCGTCAAGCAAGACGGTTGTCGCCAATGGTAAAGAGACGGCTTTTTTGAGGGATTTTTTTCTTGATAAAACGGGTGTATTGAGTTTTAAGTCAAGATGAGCAATCTTCTCTTGCTGGTAAGAGATGGGTGCCTTTGGATCTTGGGTTGACATGGCTACCCCTTAGTAAACCTATCTTAAATTTGCATTGTTAATAATAATTATAGAATGAAAAGTACATAACTTGCTATATTTAATTCATTATCAATACCGTTTTCGAGATCATTTTATGAAATTCACAGTGTAAAAAGAGTTGTCGTGTTGATGTTACGTGTTTTACGTGTAAATCAACACGAATTTCTATGCTAATCCTAATCGTTCTTTTGCAGCTCTTAATATAAGCTCCAACATGTGGGTATAACTTATATTGGCATAGCCTGCCATGAGATTAAATTTACCATCCCAACACCAACCTGGATTAGGATTGACTTCAAGTAGTTTGAGATTACCAGCACTATCAGCGCGAAAATCAAAACGAGCATAATCGCGGCACTCTAAACGTTCGAATAATGCTTGCGAGTAATCAATCAATTTGCGTGCTGTTTCATCTGGTAGATCAGCTTCCTTGTACTTGATATGGTTCCAATAGGCTGAATCAGGTAGCCATTTGGATTCATAAGAAAGAATTTTTGGTAAATTTTCAGGAAGATCGGAAAAATCTACTTCAAGTAAAGGTAACACCTCAAATTTTCCAGGGTTACCAATAAGGCCCACAGTATATTCAGCGCCTTCTAAGTATTCCTGAATAAGTAATGGCACACCGGGTAATTCTACTTGCAGCACATTAATATAATCGATTAATTCTTCGGCATTATGTACTACCGCATGTTCTGTAATACCAATGGAACTATCGCCACAATTAGGTTT
Source organism: Gammaproteobacteria bacterium (assembly GCA_016191245.1). Taxonomy (GTDB): domain Bacteria; phylum Pseudomonadota; class Gammaproteobacteria; order Berkiellales; family Berkiellaceae; genus Berkiella. Next base: position 5,356 of record JACPOY010000027.1, read on the forward strand.
AATAATTGCTGGGAAAGTGTGAGGTATATGGGCTGCTTGATCGGAAGGTGTAAAATAAGTTTCAAGTGGCACAGGCACATCTAAGGTTTGTGCTACAGAGCGTATAAATGACTTGTTATAACATAAGGCTAAGCAAGCAGGACCTGCGCCTGTATAGGGAACATTTAATAACTCAAGCAGGGCAGGGATATGTAATTCTTCGGTTGCCTTATTATTAAATCCTTCATCGCATAAATTAAAAACAAAAGATGGTGGGGATTTAATCAGCTGTTGAATTAATGTTTTATGATTATCCCAATATTGAAATTGAAACTCATCTAAGGTTGTTAAGCTTTGTTTTAGTTTGTTGATGGTTTCAAAATCTTCTTGATTAAACTGACCATTTTTTTTCACAGGATCAGGTAAACGAGGATCGCCCATGATGACGGTTGCTTGTAATTTTTTCGCGGCCAGAGTTTCCACTTTCTTTTTGAGAGGGGCATGAGCTGTGATGAACAAGCGGTTTGCCATCATGCCAAGATCTTGACCACGAGTAGAATGAGAATAAACATTGCCATGGTTTTCAATATTTTCAAAACCTAGATCGGCTAAAATAACGGAGATCTCTTCTAAAGAATAAAGTCGTTCTGCATAGAATTGATCTGCCATCACGCCAATTTCAGCATTGGTGATCACTTCTCTGGAGATAATGCGCTTGCCATCAGTTGATAGTGAACGCTCACGATTGACAAAATGATTTTTATCAATCCATTCCCAAGAGCGTGCCTCGAAATTTTGATTCATCCAAGTGCCATCAACGATATCCAGTAGCAATTTGCCATTGGAAGTGAGAATTCTTTTAATGTTGTTAAGAACCGCAATATCATCTTCTTCACGTTCAAAATAACCAAACGAATTTCCCATCATAGCTACGCAATCGATGGAACTGTCTTTGAGACGAAAATGCCTGGCATCGCCTTCAGAAAAGGTGACAGGTAAACCAAAATTTTTTGCTCTTTTGCGTGCTAGCCGAATAAGATACCGGGATCTATCAACCCCAATCACATTCTGAAATCCGCGTTTTGCCAGCTCTAAAGAATGTCTGCCTTGGCCGCAACATAAATCAAGAATGCGATCTTCAGACTTTATGCCTGTGACCTTGATTAACATATCGATGTCATTTTCAGTATTCAAACTATTTTCAACGACATCGCCGTCGGTTTTTAAGTAAAGAGAGTTGAATAAAGTTTTCCACCATTCTGGTGGAAGATGACGTTCGAGATCGGAAATGGGGCCTAGGGTGCGTTGTTGAGGTGGCTCATTGCTTGGCCTGCTGACTTTTGGCTTTTTCTTTGGTGTAACTGTTTGTTTTTTCTGACTATTGATGTTACTCATGCAGGGCTCGTCAGTTCCTTAAAGTTGGGCAAAAATAATAAATGTAAATATAGTGCGCATGATAAATGAACTATCTCAAAATACCAGTTAATTATTTTTTTGAACAAGATAAGCATTTTTCAATTTAACGTAACTTTGTGCGCTATAGCGCAAGAAGGCAAGTTCATCTTTTGTCAGAGCACGTTTTTTGACCGCTGGGGCGCCAACCCACAGATAACCACTACTAAGAATTTTTCCTGGGGGGACAAGACTACCAGCACCCAAGATCACTTCAGGTTTTACCACTGCTTTATCTAATATTATTGATCCCATGCCAATGATACATAGATCGGAGATGGTACAGGCATGTAAAGTCACTTTGTGTCCGACGGTAACATCACTGCCAATTATCAAAGGCTGCCCGCCAGGATGATATTGACTATCATGAGTAACATGCAAAACACAGCCATCTTGGATGCTGGTCCTGTCTGCGATACGAATGGAATGAATATCGCCTCGAATACAGGCAAAAGGCCAAATGGATGAATCGTCTCCAATGGTGACATCACCTATCACCACTGCCAACTCATCGATATAGGTATTGGCACCTAGTGTTGGATGCTTATCTTGAAAGGGACGAAGTGCCATAGTGATCCTAAAGACATTGGCGAATGTATTTGAGATTACAGCCTAGAATAAAATAATCAAGTATTATCTTTAGAGCGCTTAAATTTAAACCAAAGTTACTAATTCTTCAGCGCTCGTAGGATGAATGGCAACGACATTGTCAAAGTCTGCTTTGGTAGCTCCCATCTTTATCGCCAAGGCAAATCCTTGCAGCATTTCATCGGCACCTTCGCCGAAAATATGACAACCCACTACTTTTCCTGAACTTTGAATAGTAATCAGTTTCATGGCTGTTTTTTGCGGGTGAGACAGGAGGGCTTGTGACATTGGTGTAAAAATAGTTTGATAAATCTTCAGATCCTCACCATATTTTTCTTTTGCCTCTGGTTCGCTTAAACCTACTGTGCCAATGGGTGGGTGACTAAATACTACCGTCGGAATATTTTCATAATTCAATTTGCTATCTGAAATATTGGCAAATAGACGAGAAGCGAGGCGTCTTCCTGCAGCAATAGCCACGGGAGTGAGTTCTTTTTGTCCAGTCACATCACCAATGGCATAAATGCCTTTGACATTGGTATTTTGTAATTCATCTACTTTTATCGTGCCGTTTTGATGTGTTATGACACCAGCTGCATCCAAAGCCAAATTATCGGTATTGGGGGTTCGGCCAATGGCCCAAATAACCGTATCAAAATGAGAAAGCGTCGGTTGATTTTCACAAAAAAGAGATAAACCATCAGCATTTTTTTCTAATTTAATTGGAATATGTCCTGCCTTTAATACAATTCCCTGTTGTTGGTAGGAGTTCATCAGATGTTCACTGAGGAGTGGATCAAATTCGCGGAGAATTTTCATCCGACGAAAAACCAGTGTCGTTTGGCAGCCAAAAGCATGTAGCATGCCGGCTAATTCCACGCTGATATATCCTGCTCCAATGATGGCAACACGGGTAGGTTTCGTATCTAAAGCAAAAAAGCCGTCAGAATCGATACCCAAGGCTGCGCCTTCAATTTTAGGTATGCTGGGTTTACCACCACTTGCAATCACAATATGAGATGCTTCATAAGTATCATTGCCGACCTGTAGCGTATTGTTCGAAATAAACCGGGCTTTTCCCCAAATCATGGTGACTTGGTTTTTTGCTAAACGATCAGCATATCCTGTATGTAAACGCTGAATGTATGCTTGTCGTTTTGTAACTAATTGTTTCCAGTCTAGGGTTATTGCAGCTTGAGGCGCAAAACCATAACCTTGCGCTTCCTGTAAGGCGCTGGCAGTGCCACTTGCAAGCCACATGATTTTTTTAGGCACGCAGCCAACGTTGACGCACGTGCCTCCAATTTGATTGGCCTCAATAACTGCGCAACGAGCGCCCAGTTGTGAAGCTTTGTTAGCAGTAGCAATACCACCACTTCCTGCGCCGATAGTAATGAGATCAAATTTTTTGTGCATTGTCTAACTTATTGCTGTGCCTTTTGTTTACCCTCAGGTTACATTATCCTACTTGATTGAGAAAAGTGTGAACTTATGCAGATGTGAGAATAACTGATGACTAATCCATTACTACAAGACAGCCCTCTACCAGCGTTTAAAGACATTCAAGCACAGCACGTAGAGCCTGCTATTTCCGAATTGATTAGCAGAAATTTAAAAGCAATCGATAAGTTAGTAGAAAACTTACAATCTCCAACTTATGAAACCTTAATTTTACCCATTGAAGAGTTAGAAGATGCATTAAATAAAGCATGGTCTCCGGTGGGGCATTTAAATGCAGTTGTGAATACAGCTGAACTTCGTACAGCCTATAATAATTGTTTACCAATGTTATCTGATTATGGAACACAAATTGGTCAAAACCAGGGGCTGTATAATGCCTATCTTGCATTAAAAGAAAGTCAATCCTACACCAAACTTTCTATTGCACAACAAAAAGTCATCACCAATGCCATTCGAGATTTTAAACTCTCTGGTGTGGCGCTTCCACAAGCACAACGTGAACAATTCGCAAAATTAAGTCAGGAATTGTCACAATTAGAAAGCCAATTTCAAGATAATGTGATGGATGCAACTGATCATTGGCATCTTGATGTTAAAGATAGCCAAATGTTAGCGGGTTTACCTGAGCAAGCGATTAAATTAGCCAAAGTAGTCGCAGAAAAAGCACAGATGAGTGGTTGGAGATTAACGCTAGATTTTCCCTGCTATCAATCCATTATCACTTATGCAGACAATCGCCAATTAAGACAACAAATTCACGAAGCCTATTTTACCAGAGCCTCCGACAAAGGGCCGGATGCAGGAAAATGGGATAATACTCATTTGATGGAAAAAATTGTATCAACACGTCATCAAATGGCACAACTGTTAGGTTTTGATAATTATGCCAAACGCTCATTAGCAAAAAAAATGGCTAAATCGACAGAACAAGTTATTACTTTTTTAGAAGAATTAGCCATAAAAGCAAAACCATTTGCGCAAAAAGAATTTGCCGAGTTACAAGCTTTTGCTAAAGGTGAATATGATATTGAAAAATTAGAGCCTTGGGACATTGCATACTATAGTGAGAAATTAAGACAAAAGCGTTTTGCCATTTCCCAAGAAACATTGCGACCTTACTTTCCTGTGCCGGTAGTATTAAAAGGAATGTTTGAAGTTGTTCATCGTTTGTATGGGCTGCGCGTGAGTGAAAAAGCAGGTGTTGAAACCTGGCATCCTGATGTGCGCTTTTTTGAAATTTATGATAATCAAAATCAATTACGCGGACAATTTTATTTAGATTTGTTTGCCAGAAATCACAAACGTGGTGGTGCTTGGATGGATGAAGCCAGAGTACGTCGCCTCTTACCTAATGGCCAGATCCAAACACCGGTGGCTTTTTTAACTTGTAATTTTCGCGCCCAAGTTGGCGATATCCCTTCGCTTTTGACTCATGATGAAGTGATTACTTTATTCCATGAATTTGGTCATGGCTTGCATCATATGTTAACGAAAATAGAATGCGCGAGCGTATCTGGCATTAATGGCGTTGCTTGGGATGCAGTAGAATTACCTAGCCAATTTATGGAAAATTGGTGTTGGCAAAAAGAAGCGCTTTCTTTCATTTCCGGCCATTATCAAACTCAAGAACCGTTACCGGATGATTTATTAGAAAAAATGCATCGTGCACAAAATTTTCAATCAGGCATGATGTTACTGCGTCAGCTTGAATTTAGCTTGTTTGATTTTCGTCTTCATTGTGAGTTTAATCCAGAAAGCAGCGCACGCATTCAAGAGATCTTAGATGATGTGCGTTCAAAATATAGTGTGACTCCTATTGCTCCCTATAATCGTTTTCAACATAGCTTTGGGCATATTTTTTCTGGTGGTTATGCTGCAGGATATTATAGCTACTTATGGGCTGAAGTATTATCTCAAGACGCTTTTGCTAAATTTGAAGAAGAAGGGATTTTTAATCCAAATACCGGAAATGCTTTTTTACATAAAATTTTAGAAAAAGGCGCCAGTGAAGATCCCGATGTACTATTTAGAGATTTTCGCGGAAGAGATCCTGATATAAATGCTTTATTACACCACCGAGGTTTAGTGGAGTAAAGTTAAAAGTAGTAAAAATTTCCAGCAAAAATAACAATATCTATGTGTTGATTAACTTCGTATCAATTTGTCATTGTTGTCTTAGCTTTTCAAAATAAAAAGGGATTGGCGAGGTAGTTACACATATTGATTCGATTGGATATTCTATATTTTAAAGTTAGGACCAATTTTTCCTAACGTTTTTAGTGCAATTTGTAGTTAGGCTACTATCTTTTGGATCAGAGAATAAGTATAATTTTATTTATGGTTGTTGTTTTTATTATCAAAAACCAATCGAAACAAACAGGCTTACCTACCTAAGACACATGTTTGCAGTATAGTCACAAGGTATTCATTCGTGAGGTAACCATGAAAAGAGCAAAGCGCGACAAGACTGAAAGAGCGTATAAATTAGGATATAACCAAGGGTTAAAAGGACATGCAAAGGAAAGATGTCCTTATCATGAGACGGAGAAAAGAGGACTGTGGATGGGAGGATGGCGACAAGGACATGCATTTTATGTCGCAGGTTATAGGATGCCTTCGGAAATGTGGGCTGTAGGCGGCTCATAGTTAAATCAACAAATATCAAAACCCCGCAAATGCGGGGTTTTTTATAAGCACTCCTCTTCTTTACTCTTATACTTACCTTTAGAGATGAATCATTTGAATTAACTGAAAATATAATCAGAAAGAAAAAATGAATAAAGGCAGCAAAGATCAAAAACGTAAAATAGAAGAAGTGCAAAAATTATTAAGTTGCCAAAAGGTACAAGCGGCGACATTATTGCTCAATGAATTGCTCCATCAGCGCCCCAAAGATCCAAAAGTATTAGTTTTATTAGGTATTGCGGCAATTCGCCAAAATGATCTACCTAAGGCGCAAGACTTTTTGGTGCAAGCACTCAATCTCGATGAAAATATCAGTGAAGCACATTTTCAATTGGCGAGTGTTTATTTGCAACAAAAGAAGTTTGATGAAGCGATTGAGCAATATCAAAAAATGAATAATTTAGATGCTTCTCATTTTCAGGCGCAAATCAATTTGGCACTGGCATTTGAAAATAATTGGCGTTATGAAGAAGCTGCGTTTATTTACCAAAGGTTATTAGAGGAAGACTCAGAAAATACTTATGTATATTTGCATATCAGTGAAGTGTTGATTAAATTAGGAAAAATACCAGAAGCCATATCCTATTTGTTAAAAGCCCAGGAATTGGAACCAAAATCAGCTATGGTTTTTAATCATCTAGGGCGTGCCTTTTCACGTTTGGGTGAATTATCAAAAGCAATCAAGTATTTTGAAAAAGCACTATTATCTAAACCACATGACGTGCAAACCCTATACAATATAAGCCAAGTTCGAAATTATAAACAAGGCCATTTTCCTGAAATTAAAAAAATACAAGAACATCTTCACAATGAATCTAACGATAACGAGAAAATATTATGTCATTATGCTCTTGGTAAAGTATATGATGAAACAGAGCATTATGAGCGAGCATTTTATCACTTTTCAAAGGCGAATACCTTAAGCCTCAAACATGAAACTTTTGATGAAAAAGCGCATCAAGATGATATTAAAATTCTCAAAGATACATTCGATAGCAATCTTATCCAGCAAAAAGCCATATTTCCCCTTGAAGGCACTCAACCAATTTTTATTGTTGGACTTCCCTATACTGGTAAAACTTTGCTGGAAAGCATATTAACCAAGCATCATCGTATTACTCATACAGGCCAGCAACGATTGCTGCTTGATTTGTCAAAAAAGGCATGTCACTTTCCAGAAGGTATGAAAGATTGCTCAAATGCCGTTTTGCAAAATATCGCGCAAGAATATCTTTTCAATCTTAATAAACTTAAAGTTAAAAAGGCGTCATTTATTTGTGATGTGATGCCAGATAATTATCTTCTTTTAGGGCTCATTGCGATATTATTTCCCAAGGCGAAAATTATTCATTGCACTCGTCATCCAATGGATATTTGTTTAATGCATTATTTTCATTGGGATGAAGGAAAATATCCTTATGCACATGAATTACAAACCTTAGGTAAATATTATCAAGATTATGCAAAATTAATGGGGTATTGGCAAAGCATTGGTATTCAAAATCGAATTGAAATAAAATATGAAGCACTGATTGAAGATCCGCAAGAAACATTGGTTAATCTTTTTGAAGAACTCGATATTCCAATTGATTTGAATTTAAAATTACCAACTTTACACAAATATGAAATAAATCGTTGGGAAAAATATCGATTATATCTACAACCATTAATTGATGTTTTGTATCAAAGTTGATTCTTTAAAAGGTGTTTAAGAGTGGAATTTTATCTGCAGGAATGCGCACATATCCATCTTCTTCTTGACGATGCACCAAGGTATCCATTCGCCATGCATGTCCATAAATCACTTCAAAAGTTGCAGGATATAGACCATCATTTTGTTTAAAGGTTTCATAGGCTTCTAGCATACGTTTAAAATCTTGTTTGCGGGTGATGCTTTTATGACGTGTTAAATTCATATTGCGCGCCCCGGTTGCTTTGAGATCAATTAACAACTGCTTGATATCTTTATAAGTTGCAGTGATCATTTCCATGTCTATCACGGGATCACAAAAACGAGAGTTCAAGATAACATCACCAATATCATGCATATCGACAAAATCATTCACGTGAGTGTGTGGATTGGCCTTTTCCCAACAAGTGCGCAATTCAATGAGGGTTTGTGGGCCTAAAGTGGTGAAAAACAACATGCCATTGGGCTTTAAGACGCGCTTAAATTCAGCAAATACTTGTTTTAGATTAAAGCACCACTGGAGGGTAAAATTTGAGAATATCAAATCAATACTTTTGTTAGCAAAAGGTAAAGCTTCCGTGTCGCCACAAATATAAAATGGTTTATTTTTCCACAGGTGCCAAGGTTGTTTGCTTTTTGCAAACTGTGTCATGCCTTGTGCTAGATCCAAGCCAATAATTCGGCTCTTAGGAAATTTTTGTTGCAATTGCCTGGTGAGTAAGCCTGTGCCGGCACCAACATCGAGGATAGTGTCGGGGGGCGCTTTTAATAAATCAAGCCTTTCTAGCAAACGCTGCCCGATTTCTTGTTGAACAAAAGCCGAAGCATCATAGGTTTTTGCCGCCATGCTAAATGAGCGCGCAATATCTCTTTTTTTAACAGGAGCATCGTCAATCATGAATTTACAACCGTCAGTGGAATAGTTTTTGGTGCACAAGAATTGCTTTCATTGACTTGGACAAATTGTAAGCCTAGCGCATCAAATAATTGTTGATCTTTATCCACTTCAACGTTAGGCGTTACGAGTAATTTGCGTCCACCGTAATGAATAGAATTGGCACCGGCTAAAAAACATAATGTCTGCATTAAATTGGACATTTGTACTCTGCCACCAGAAAGTCGCACGTAGGCTTTAGGCATTAATATTCTTGCTAATGCAACACAACGGATATAGTCAAAATCATCAACGGATTCAGCATTTTCAAGCGGTGTGCCAGGAATACGAACCAATTGATTCATTGGTACACTTTGTGGATGTTCGGGAAGGTTGGCCAAAGTAAGTAACATATCAATTCTATCTTTCTTGCTTTCGCCCATCCCTAAAATTCCACCGCTGCATACGTTAATGCCTGCTTCGCGAACATTTTTTAAGGTAGTTAATCGAGTATCATAGGTGCGTGTTGTGGTAACTTTTGCGAAGTGTTCTTCGGAGGTTTCAATATTATGATTGTAAAAATCAAGACCTGCTTCTTTTAATGCTTTTGCTTGATCGGGGTTCAATTGCCCAACGGTAATGCATGCCTCAAGGTTGAGATCTTTAATTGCCTTTACCATTTCAATGACTTTCTCTAAATTTCGCATCGTTGGGCTTCGCCACGATGCCGCCAAACAATAACGAGACGCACCGTTGGCTTTAGCTTCTTTAGCGCCTTTTATTACTTCATCAAGTGCTAATATGGGTTGACTTTCAACACCATGATATACACTTTGTCCGCACCAACCGCAGTTTTCTGGGCAGCCGCCCACTTTAATATTTTGCAAGGTACTAAGTTGAATGGTGTTGGCTGGAAAACAGGCACGATGAATATTTTGTGCTTGCCATATTAATTCCATAAAAGGTAAATGATATAGCGCTTGCGCTTCTTCATAAGTCCAATCGTGACGAATAACCAATTCTGACATAGTCATTAAACATATACCTTAGCTACAATACGTGGTGTTCATCATAAGTCGATAACCCATAGAATCAATGTCAGAGAAAGAGATAGTGAACAAGTGGTTAAAAATTATACAACAAATCTTAGGTCTTGGCCTATCTTTTCCTTGCCATTGTGTTTTGTGTTTGCAATCTAGCCAGCGTGACTTTGCATTATGTCATGATTGCGAAAAGACCTTGCCCTGGTTAACTCAGGCCTGCCCACGATGCGGCTTGTCCTTTGTTGAAAGTGACATATGCTGGCGGTGTCATCAAAATCCTTTTGCTTTTGATAGTCTACAAGCACTTTTTCATTATCAATGGCCGGTAAGCGCGTTTGTCGGGGATCTTAAATATAAAGGGCATTTGCACTTTGTAAAAATGCTAGCAAGCTTAATGGTAAGCCGACTCAAAGCGGTGCATCCGATTGACTGCGTTGTTGGTATGCCTTTGCATCCACAAAGACAACGTCAACGCGGTTTTAATCAAACAATAGAGTTGGCTAAAATGGTATCAAAACTTTGTCAGCTTCCACTGGATAGGTGGAGTTGCACGAAAATACTGGATTTACCAGCACAAGCTTCTTTACCTAAATCTGCTAGAACTAAAAATTTAAGTGCAAAGGCGTTTTCTATCGCCCCAGCCTTTGCTGCTAAACATGTTTTGATCATTGAGGATGTGGTAACGACAGGGCAAACGGTGCAAGCCTTTACGCAAGCCCTTAAAATCCATGGCGTGACTACTGTAGAAATTTGGTCAGTTTGCCGTACACATCTCTAAAAAAAGCAAAAATGCACTAAAAATATGCTACATCCATTAATTATGGGTAGTACAAAATATTGGCTTAATTGATATGGCTCAATTACATCATCATTTGAATTTATGTGCGAAATTTGGTTTGCATGAGGGGCATTTTGCTGAACTTCCCTCGCTGATGGAATATCAACAAGGGAAAGCGGTATATGGAAATTCCCACAATACATGGTTAAGTATTGACATTACATCTGAGCTTGCATTGCTTGGTAAAAATGAAGGACAAGAATTATGCGTTAGTGTTCCCATGTTAGGTTTCACTGATCCGGCTTTAGATTATTCATTATTGCCGATGTTTGCCATTCCTTTTAGTATTCATGGTCTGGTCGCTCTAGATGAGAATCCAGGCTTATCGCGCGCAAAAGTGATGGCGCGTGATATCGCTGATAACTTGTACCCATTATTAACCTGTCCCAAAGGCAAAATAGATTATGGGCTGATAGATGCATCACTTTCTGGCAAACCCATTTTTTCACATTTAAAAGAAATAACCTATATTTACAACAAATCGCAATTGATGGAAGCTCAAGGCTTGCAGTCATTGACTTCAAAAACACCAGTTTTGGAGATGCTATTAAGCAAATCGGGTATGCCATTTTCACTTACCTTAAGTGTGAAAGATATAAATCAAAAATTGCTAAGTATACGAAAAGTAGACTATAAGGGGCATTCAATTTCTCTTCCCAGAGGACAACTGCTTGCACTTTGGCAAAAAGATGGTTTAAAGAATAACCTGCATATTCATTATCAAACCTCACAATCTAAAACTTTACAAGAAGGCTATCGGGCCAGAATTGATTTCGACATCCCGATGCAAGAAGGAGTTGAATACTCTTGGAAACAAACAGGATCTTCCATTAGTAAAAGTAGCAAAATTTTACGTTTTACACATTACTTTGGTTTAAGTGTTAAAGCCTTTAAAAGGCTCGCAAAATGTATTATACCGTTTGAAAATTTTAAAAATATATTATTGAGCCAAAAGCAGAAAACGAAAATAAAAAGTAATCTTAATTGTTATGAAAAACATCAATCTGTTATTAGCATTTTGCATGAACATCTGCTTCAAGGTATTGCCAATCAGTCTATTCCGTTGTTTGCCTTATCACCTTATTTTGTTCAAGCCGATAAAATTCAAAAAGAGCTGCGATCTTTAGATCTGAATTTGTTTGATAAACATGATCAATTTGTTATTAAACAATTGTACCAATTCATTGATAGCAATGAGAACACCGTGCTAAATTTTATTGATGAAGTGGATAGATTATTATCGATGGCAAATCAAACGATAGATACTAGTTTTATTGTACAAACCAAAAGCAATAATATATCAAGTGATACGTTAATTAGCGCGAATCTTCAAATAGATAATCTCGTTGGTGAAACTTATAGTATTTTGAGCCAAACCCCCATTCATATTTTAAATAATAATCAAATTGAAAAAGGGGCGAATGATGCATTCTTTACCCCTAAATTACACTCGACAAAAGGGGCTGTCTATAAAGTGAGTTTGGCGAAAATTTTACAAGGGGCAGATGTGATTGAGGACTTTAATTGGCGAGCAAATGATAAAATCAATTTAAGTGAATTATTAAATGCGCTAGGCGAGAATGCAAATGGATCGACCGTGGTGCATGCACGGATTACGCCAAATGGAGATACTGAAATTTGGGTAGAGCATTTTTCAAAAACATCAAAACAGCCAACAAATTACCATATTGCAACGTTAAAGGGGGTGTCAACTCAGCATGGAAATTTACCAGGAGATCTTAACACTTTTATTGAGTTTCGAAACTAATGGAAATAGAACCGCTTGATGTAAATGAAGTCACGATGAAATTTAAGATTTTAGGTTTGCCTATTACCGCAACCAAAGAACAAGTGCGCTATGCTCGCAATAAATTATTACATCACTTCCACCCCGATAAACATCATGAGGGTTGGATCTTGGATAATACAGATCCTGAGAAAAGAGTTTATTTAATTCAAAGTGCATATCTTTATATTACAGAAAATTATAATGAGATCCATGAAACCTTTCGTTTCTTATCTGAAGAAGCACTTACCAATCGCATCCCTGTAAATGCCAGAAGTCATTGGACCTATATGACGGTTTCAACATTTGATCATGATCTCGAATAACGCGATTGGACAAGTTGTTTTCTGAAAAAAAAAGGGGCATTATCAACAATCTTTGAATGAAATAGAGCGCTTACAAGGAAAGTAAAATGCGCTTAACTTTTCTATGGCTTTGCCTGTGTTTTTTAATAGTCTCGCCATCTTCCCATGGTCATGCTGGAGTCATATACGTTGCAGCTTCTTCCTCTATGGAAGGACCGATAGTCTCGATATGTCAAAAATTTGGGCAATTAACTGGCTACCAATGTAAAATTACAACAGCTCCTAGCGGGCATTTGTATGCTCATATCATGCATGGCATGGCTTATGATGTCTTTTTTTCATCAGATGAAACTTATACTCAAGGATTGGTGAATGCAAATAAGGCATCCGCAGAGAATCGTTTTGTCGTTGCTTTGGGGCGAGTAGTGCTATGGAGTGCTGATGCTACGTTGACAGCAGATTCGTTACAACAAGCTTTACTGGATAAGCAAAATATCGTTATTGCCATTGCAAATCCTGGTGCATCATCCTATGGGGGAGCGACAAAAGAGATATTACAAAGTTATAACTTATGGAATAACATTCAAGGGCGTTTGATCTATGGTAAGAATATAAAACAAACATATGAGTTTGTGATCAACAAACGAGCGCCAGTTGGATTTGTTTCACTCGCTCAGCTTCCCCCAGTAGTGAGAATGCAAAAACGCTATTGGGAGCCTGATCCTAGAAGGTATAAACCTGTTTTACATGAGGTTATTACTTTACATCAAAATCGTCATCTTGAAGAAACAGCCGCCTTTTTAGCCTATTTACGTAGTAGCGAAAGCTGCCAAATTTTCCACGACGCAGGGTTTAGTTGTTCACCACAAACCCACAAAGTGTAAATGATTTAAAAAAAGCCCCTAGATGGTAATGCCGGTCAGTTAAGCTGACCGGCATTTTTTATGGGGTATCGATTTTTATTTATTTTAAGCGCTCTTGGGTACGATTTTCTACGCCTCTTATCAGGTAATACATAATGCTGCGTTTCGCTATATAGATGTTTCAAA
>JACPOY010000026.1 GCA_016191245.1 Gammaproteobacteria bacterium
CGATTAAGATTTTTTCCACCCCTCATCCCCGCCTTCTCCCGCAAGGGGAGAAGGGGTAAGAGCTTCGCAAGCTAAATCCAGTTCAAACTAACATTATAATTTTTAAGAAATTTTCTTCAAATTATGTGTCGATTCCTCAGTTTTACAAAGGGAGAAAAATGAGTCGCTACGCGACGAAGATACATCCCCCTGCGCTTCGCGCGACCCCCTATCGAAGGGGGTAAAGATCCGCGCCCCTTTTGATCCTTGTCATTCAAGTTTGCTTCGCATTAGGCAAACCGTACAATTGCGTCCTTTTTCTTTGGCAAGATAGAGTGCTCTATCTGCACCATGGACTAACTTGTCTAAGGTATCGATTTCATCTGTTAATTGCGCAATGCCAATGCTAAATGTCGTGGAAAATTCTATGGAAGGATCGCTGCTGCGATGAAGTAATTTTGAAAATCCCACACGCATATCTTCTATTTTTTTGAAGACAGCTTGGGCATGGGTTTGTGGAAAAATAATAGCGAACTCTTCACCACCATATCGGCCAATACTGTCGATTTTTCGCAATCTTTGTTTTAACAATCGAGCGAGTGCTTTGATAACTCGATCGCCGACAGGATGTCCATGAGAATCATTTACTTCTTTGAAATGATCGATATCAATCATTGCAAAAGTCAATGGACTACCATTACGTTTGGCTCGTGCTATTTCTAAATCAAGCTGCTCTAAAATTCGTGTGTGGTTTAATAAGCCCGTCAAACTATCTTCACTCATTTGTGAACGCAATTTTCTAGAGCGCACAGCGCGTGCGACGACAGATCCGATAAGATGATGGGGTGAAATGGGTTTGGTGAGAAAATCATCACCACCACCACTAATAGCAGTCAATTGTTTATTAAGATCATCTTCGGCTGATAGAAAAACAATAGGGATCCCAACGAAGGGATCGTCTTGGCGAATAACTTTTGCTAATTCAATACCCGAACACATTGGCATATAAAGATCGAGCAGGATCAAGTCGGGTTGAAATTCGGTTAATACTTCTTTGATCTTTAATGGATCCATTAACACCTGCGTTATCATTCCTGCTTGTTCAAGGTGCGTGCGAATGATATGGGCTTGAGTCGATGAATCTTCAACAACTAAGATGCGAAAGGGAAGACTTTCACTGAGTGGTGTGACAAGTTCATCAATTTTTTCGATAAGACTTGTGAATTCTATTGGACATAAGAAATAAGCCTGTCCTCCGGCTTTCACTGCTAAGAGTCTTGTAGTAACGTCATCATGGGTTGAGATGAAAATAATCGGCAGACTTTCGGCAATATTTTTTAATTTTTCGATTTCATTAGGGGTACAGAAGTCTGTATCTAGAATAATGGTTCCAAATTTATCTTTGTTTTGTGGGGATTTTACATGTTGCAATATGGACTCAAGCGAGTCGCAAAACAGACATTGGTAATTAAAATATTTCACCTGTTCTGAGATTTCCTGGCCCAATTGTTTATCCTTAAGACCAAGAATAAGGATATGTCGCGCCCGCGCGCTTTCATCCCATTGGCCTTTGTTCTGGATAATCATAGGTGTTTCACCTTGTTTCTTAGAGACTGAAAAAGAAACAATGAAAGTTTCATAACTTCATTGTTCTCTTCCGTTGCCTTTAAAGTATAGGCTTTTTCGTATCAAACTGACTCGAAACTACTGTCCCTATTGACTCTGCGTGTGACTTGCATATGATTAGCACTCAAATGGGGAGAGTGCTAAACTCCACTGTTTATTATGTCAGATAACTCAAAATAGCATTCTAAATGTTGAGGAGATTGCAGAAATGGCTAGTGGCAAAATTAAGGTAATACCTTTATTAGATCGTGTGCTTGTTAAACAAGATGATGAGCCACAAAAAACAGCAGGTGGCATCTACCTACCAGAAACAGCAAAAGAGACCCCACAGTGGGGGACAGTTGTTCGTGTAGGACCTGGCAAATTATTAGATAGCGGCGAAGTGCGTCGTTTGACTGTTAAAGAAGGCGATAAAGTGATTTTTGGTAAATATTCAGGTACCAAGGTCAAGATGGGCGAAGATGAGCTTCTTTTTATGCGTGAAGAAGACATTATGGCTGTGGTTGAAGAATAATTCTGAGTAAATAATTTTTGGAGGAAGGTCTCATGGCCGCAAAACAATTTTTATATGACGTCGATGCTCGTAAAGCAAGCTTAGATGGAGTTGAAAAACTCGCAAGAGCCGTTCGTGTAACATTAGGACCAAAAGGTCGTAACGTTGTGATTCAAAAATCCTTTGGTGCGCCATTAATCACCAAAGACGGTGCGACTGTTGCTAAAAACGTTGAACTTTCTAACCCGCTTGAAAATATTGCTGCGGAATTGGTGAAAGACGTTGCTTCGAAAACAGCTGATGATGCAGGCGATGGCACCACCACCGCAACTGTATTAACCCATGCTATTTTTGCTGAAGGTATTAAAGCATTGGCTGCTGGCATTAACCCAATGGATTTGAAACGTGGTATCGACAAAGCGGTTAAAGTCGCTGTTGAAACCCTCAAAACCTTGTCAGTTCCATGCAAAGATAACAAAGCGATTGCTCAAGTTGGTACCATTTCTGCAAACTCTGATGAAACCATTGGTAACATCATTGCCAAAGCAATGGACAGAGTGAAAATTGAAGGCGTTATCACTGTTGAAGATGGTAGCGGTTTAGAAGATGAATTAGAT
This sequence comes from Gammaproteobacteria bacterium, assembly GCA_016191245.1. GTDB lineage: Bacteria > Pseudomonadota > Gammaproteobacteria > Berkiellales > Berkiellaceae > Berkiella. Next base: position 2,716 of record JACPOY010000026.1, read on the forward strand.
GTAGTAGAAGGTATGCAATTTGACAGAGGATACCTCTCTCCTTACTTCATTAATAATCAACAAAACATGACATGTGAATTGGAAAATCCTTACATTCTGTTAGTTGATAAGAAAATCACTTCAATTCGTGACATGCTTCCAGTTTTAGAAAATGTTGCAAAAGCTGGCCGCCCATTGCTAATTGTTGCTGAAGACGTTGAAGGCGAAGCATTGGCAACGTTGGTGGTTAACACCATTCGTGGCGTTGTTAAAGTATGCGCAGTGAAAGCACCTGGCTTTGGTGACAGACGTAAAGCAATGTTGCAAGACGTTGCTATCTTAACTGCTGCAAACGTGATTTCTGAAGAAGTTGGTTTAGTGTTAGAAAAAGCGACTTTGCAAGATTTGGGAACAGCGAAACGCGTTGTGATCAATAAAGAAAACACGATTATTATTGATGGTAGTGGCGTAAGTGCAGACATCAAAGCACGCGTAGAATCAATTCGTAGACAAATTGATGAAACCACTTCTGATTATGATAAAGAAAAATTACAAGAACGTGTTGCTAAACTTTCAGGTGGCGTTGCGGTTATTAAAGTTGGCGCTGCTACTGAAGTTGAAATGAAAGAAAAGAAAGCACGTGTAGAAGATGCCTTGCATGCAACTCGTGCAGCGGTAGAAGAAGGCGTGGTTCCTGGTGGTGGTGTTGCTTTAGTTCGCGTTATTGCCGAAGTGAAGAAGATCAAAGCTGATAACTCAGATCAAGACTTAGGCGTGAATATCGTTGTTCGTGCTTTAGAAGCTCCATTACGTCAGATCGTTTCTAATGCTGGTGGCGAACCTTCTGTTGTGTTGAATAAAGTTATCGAAGGTAAAGGTAATTTTGGTTTTAACGCAGCAACCGGTGAATACGGTGACATGATTGCAATGGGTATTTTGGATCCAACCAAAGTAACCCGTAGTGCACTTCAAAATGCTGCATCCGTTGCAGGTTTGATGATCACCACAGATTGCATGATTGCTGATATCCCCAAAGAAAGCGGCTCTGATAGCGCTGGCGATATGGGTGGTATGGGCGGCATGGGCGGAATGGGTGGCATGGGCGGCATGATGTAAGCAGCCTTTCACTTGTTTTGTTCTGTCTCGATGAACCCCGCTAACGCGGGGTTTTTTATGGTAAATGAGGAGTAAAAAAATGAGAGAATTACATTGTAATGAAGTGGTAAGTGTCAGTGGTGGTTTGTCTTCATCCGACTTTACCTACTTTATGGATAAAACAGTTGGTTATGGTGCTACCGGTGTATTAGCCAATATGGTTTACAGTGGTGTGACTGTTGCTGCAGGGTGGCACGGATTTTTAATTGGTGCGGGTGTGGGCGCAGCTTATGCAGCTGTAACATTAACTGCGCACTCACTACAACTTTGGTAAAAAACGCTTACATAGAAAAACCCCGCTTAAGCGGGGTTTTTTATACATTGAATTTTAGAATCTTACAGGACATTTAGGTTTTGTATCTGCTTCATTGGTTGGCGTAGCAGAAGAATTTATCGTTGCAGTATTTTTGCGACCGAAATTAAAATGCAAAGAGGGTTTTGGCGCTCTTTGTACCGCTTCAGTTACTCCAGCAACAACAAGTCCGGTTCCAATAGCAACTGTTGCATCCACAGCCAAGGATGGAATACCTGTGGGCAGACTTTGACGAAAGCTATCCATTAACGCAGGAGCAACTTGATTTGCACCATCAAAATAGTACGTTCCTGCGCCTGTCGCACTCCCTACAAGAATACTGGGTCTTGGTAGGTAAGAAGCAATAGTAGAAAGTACATTCCCTGTTCCCGTTATTAGCCGTTGCGTTCTAGAAGCTGTTTGTGATGCCGGGTTTGCAGTTGATATTTTTTCTGACTTTTGGTGCTCTGATGATAGTTCTTCTTCGTCATCTTCGATGTCCTCAATGACGACGGGCTCAAAGCCCTCAATAGCATGTGCAAGAGAAACAGTTTGAAGAGTAATCTGATGAGTCAGAACGCGTCTTGCAGCAATGACTTCTCCATCGGAAAGTTCAAAATCGGTTTGTCTTCCCTTGCCTTTGTATGTGACTTCAAAAATCGGGAAAGCTAATGTGGGTTTAGGATCTTCTTTTGCAACTCGAATGGCATCTTCTAGGTTTGCAAAAACAACAAAGGATTTATTGTCCTTATTTATACATTTTTCTAATTGTTTTGGGGTATAGTTTTGTGGATTGCTAACATCTATATCTTGATCAACTATAAAACCGATTGTCATATTACTTCCCTTAATAAAATGTGAAACAACGAGAAAAAGCAGTTAAACATAATAAACGACATTCGTCATTATTTTTGCTAGAAATTGCATACCTATTTTCATGATGACAGGTAATTCTTCAGCTCCATAATGTATGGCCATCTTGGCATGAGCTGCTTCTTCTTGTTGCATTACACTGACAATGGCTCGACTTTTGTAATCTGTTGTTGGCAGTTTTTCAAGATGCGCACCCAGGTGTTCATAGACCTTTTGTTCTGTTTGCGCTAAAAATCCTAAACTCCATTTATCGCCAACAATTCCTGCACATGTCCCTATTAACAAAGATCCTGTAAACCATAAAGGATTTAAGTAGCTTTTATGACTACCTAGTTCCGTAATGCGTTGTTCACACCAACTCAAATGATCGGATTCTTCTTTTGCGGCGTTGGCAAAATTTTCACGAAGTTCATTATTACGTGCGGTGATGCTTTGTCCTAAATAGAGGGCTTGCGCACAAATCTCTCCGGTATGATTAATGCGCATCAGTGCTGCGCTATGTTTTATCTCTTCTGGCGTAAGTTGAGAAGCATCAGCTTGTTCAGCCGGATTAGGACGAGCATGTAGTGTTTTATCGTATGGTAATTCCAATACGGTGCGTATACACTTAAAAGCACTAGAGATGACATAGTCATGCCATCGATATTGACGTGGATTTAGTGTTGTCACAATGTTAAAACACCAAGGAGAGTTAACGATGAGTGATCATATCAAAAAAAGAATCAAATCTGCTATTACTGCTGCTATTGCTTTGGGCGTTGTAAGTGCAAGTTCAAGCTTACTTGCTTCAGGTAAAGACCAAGCAAATAAAGACATGGAAAAATGTTATGGCATTGCAAAAGCTGGCATGAATGATTGTGGCACGCCAACGCATGCTTGCGCTAGTCAGTCAACCAAAGATGCTGATCCGAATGATTGGATGTATGTTCCTAAAGGCACATGTGACAAAATAACCGGCGGCAAAACCAAGTAGAGACAGGGTCCATATATGACGGAGTAGAATGATGAATCTAAAATATCTGCAAGAACAATTTGTTAAAGCGCTGATGATACCAAATGAAATCAGCACTTTTTTAAAAGAGATTGCGCCTCATCCACGACTTAGCGCTACGCAACGATTCAATATTTACCGCAATAGTATTTTAGAAAGACTAACTAAAGTTTTAAAGCACTATTATCCAGTATGCTTAGCTTTAATGGGGGATGCATGTTTTCAAGGGGTATGTCGCGCTTATGCCCTTATGTTTCCAAATGTTCCTCATGATGTGAATACCTATGGTGAACATCTTTCTTTATTTTTAGAAAAATTTGAGCCATTACGAGATCTTGTTTATCTACCAGATGTTGCAAAATTAGAATGGGCAATTCATAAAGTATTATTTGGAGACAAAGGTGAAAGCCTTGATGTTGTAAAACTTGGACTTGTTTTACCCGAAGATCAGGGGGCATTACGATTTAAACTTGGTCCCTCTACAACTTTACTGTCTTCCGGTTATCCTATTTATGCTATTTGGCAGATGCATCAGCCACAGTATCAAAGTTCAGAAAAAATTTCTCTTGATGAAGGAGGCTGTCATATTTTTATCTATCGTCAAGGATGGCAATTGCGACTTGCAGACTTAACAGAAGAAGAATTTTTATTTTTATCTTGCTTTCATGCCGGGTTAACATTTGAAGAGGTTTGCCAAAAATGCGACTCAATCCATCCTCACTTTGATATCCCAACTTTATTTAGTAAGGCATTAATACAAGGATGGTTGAGCGACTTCTACTAACAATGCTGCTTTGCACAAAGAGATTGCGCCCTTTTAAACAGTCATAAATTCTTCTTCTTGAATCACTTTTTGTGTTGTTTGCATACGAGTAGTATGAGATACCGGCGCTGTTTTTGGGCTATCGATTTGATCAAAACGCGAAATCAATGAAGTGAGATCTTTACGCCATTTTTCATGTTCAGATTTTAAAACGCCATTTTCTTGTTCAAGTTCTTCAACTTGTAATCGTAACAATTCGATAACTTCAACAGCATGTGCGACTTTTTTTTCTAACTGTAATAATAAATCTGATGTCATAATACGTTCCTTTATTCCCAGTGATTGACTGAACTCATTTTAATAGACATCTAAAGGAAAGTGCAATGTCTGATGTGCCTGAATCAAAACCTACCTTATGGCAAGTTATCAAAAGCGTACTGGGTGCATTTTTTGGCGTCCAAAGTTCAAAAGTTCGCGAACGTGATTTTACCAAAGGTAATCCGTGGGCTTATATAATTGTTGGTTTAATTGGCGTGACTTTATTTGTTTTGATGTTGGTCGGGATAGTAAAACTAGTTTTGTCTGGAGTGGGGAAACCCGGCTGACTAATTCCTTTGTCCCCTCTCCCCTTGCGGGAGAGGGTTAGGGTGAGGGGAAAAAATTTAATCAAGAAAACAACACTTCAGCTTCAACACCTTGCGTTTCTAAAACTTGTCGCAACTGTTTTAAAGCTTCAACTTGTATTTGTCGAACTCGTTCACGAGTCAAACCAACTTTTTGGCCTACTTCTTCTAAAGTGGCTTCTTCATGACCATATAAGCCAAAGCGTTGCGCTAAAATAGAACGTTGCTTCTCATTTAAATTTTGTAAACAATCATTTAATCGCGCATATAAGTTGTTATTTTCAAGTTCAGTCGCGGGCTCTTCATTATCAATATCAGCCAATGCTTCTAATAAAGGCTTTTCTGATTCATCACCCATTGGGGTGTCTAACGAAAGGGTCTTTTCATTTAAGCGCAGCAACTTGTTTACATCATCGGGAGAGATATTGAGAGCCTTGGCAATATCTTCATAGGAAGGCTCTGTTTCAATTGTTTGAGCAAGTTCGCGGGCTTTACGTAAATAAGTATTCAGTTCTTTGATGACATGGATAGGGAGACGAATCGTACGTGTTTGATTCATTAAAGCACGTTCAATGTTTTGGCGGATCCACCAAGTTGCATAAGTTGAAAACCTAAAACCTCTTTCTGGATCAAATTTTTCAACTGCTCTAATCAGACCTAGATTCCCTTCTTCAATAAGATCAAGTAAAGATAACCCGCGGTTTAAATATCTTCTTGATATTTTGACTACTAACCTTAAATTACATTGGATCATATGATTTCTGGCTTTGAGATCACCTTCTAAAGAGAGACGAGCGTAAAAAATTTCTTCCTCAGCGCTGAGTAAAGGTGAGGCTCCAATTTCTTTTAGATAAATTTGTGTGGGATCAATTTCAGGAGATGGACTTATTTCTTTTTCATCTTCAATCACTTCCTCGGCAACTATCTCTTCATCTTCAATAACTTCTTGGTCTGCCAAATTACTTTTATCTTCAGTTTCAGAGTATGAGAAGTCGATTGGGCCATTCCATGCATATTTCATTTTTTTCCCCTCCTTGGGAATCAGTGTCATTATTGCTATGCATTTTGAGTGCCCAGTTATGTTTTATATTAATAATCAATCAAGTACTCGTTTCAGGTAGTAACCCTTCTTTAAAAATTGTAAAAGAGTCTGGCAGTTGAACTAGGAGGGCATAAGGGTGTTAGAATGGGAATTAAACTTTCATGCTTAGGATGAGGTATGACAAGAGCAGAATTGATAGATGCCCTAGCAACAAAGCAACCACATATTCCTGTGAAGCTCATTGAACAAGCAGTCAAAGATGTATTTGAGCAAATGTCTGTTGCTTTAGAAAACGGTCAAAGGATAGAAATTCGTGGCTTTGGTAGTTTTGCTTTACGGTATCGTCCTCCTCGTACTGCTCGTAACCCGAAAACCGGTGAATACGTAGTCACTGAAGAAAAATACGCTCCCCATTTTAAACCTGGAAAAGAATTGAGAGAACGTGTGAATGAGGCGGCGCTTTCTCATCATGAGGAGAAATGAAAATCATGGGTAATAGTATGTTTAATAACAAACAACGGAATTCTTTTTACATGCGTCTCTTACCATTATTCTTAATGTTATTTAGTTTTATGCATATGTCAGTTTCACATGCAGTTTGTGGCATGGATGAAGATGACGATTACTATGGCAATGCTGAAACTTGTCCATTTAAAAATGCAGTGGAAAGCACAGTAGGGTTAACACCCGAAGATCAAGCCTTTTTAAATGCTGTAGAAGCAACACGTATTATCAATCGCTGGTATGCGCGTTTGTATATCGGTAAACCCAAATTTAAATTAAATGAAATATCCAATACCTCGCTAAATGATTTTGTGGGTTTTACGCCAGCGGTCACTTCTATCACAAATAATTTAACGCAAGTGACGTTAGCTGGTGGATATTTCTGGGAACAATGGGCACTGGAATTTGAAGTGTTATTTTCGAAGAAATTTAATTTCACCATGAGTCCTGTGTATGTTAATGCACCAGTGAATGTCACAGGTGATGTTAACTCTGTGACAGGGTTTTTGAATGTGCAATATGTTGTTCCGCGCTTATTTAGCTGGTATCCACGCCGCCTTCAAATACATTTTGATGCAGGTGTTGGTCCCTCTTTGAAAATGACCAATTTGAATACATTTACATTAGGTGGTGCGCCTCAGCAAAGTGGTTCAACACGTACGATAGCTGCTGCAACGAATCTTGGTGCCGGTGCAAGATATCAAATTTCTGCACATTGGTTGGTTGATGTTGCTTATCGATATTTTTTCTTAGGAAAAACTAATTTTGGACCTGCTATCGCAGCCACCCAAACTCAAGTTGTGCAATTTCAATCAGAAAAAACACAAGTCAATGGATGGTTTATTGGGGCACTATATCAGTTTTAGGTAATTAGCCAGGGAATAACGCTGATGAGAAAAAGATCTCTCTCTCAAGCCATGCTGCTAGGATTAGCATTAAGCGTGTCAGGATGCCAAATGCAACCTGCAAATTGGACGCTCAAAAGTAGCAAGAGTCAGCAAAAGCAAGCATCTATGCAAGCCGAAACGTCAGGTGTTGGTGATCCTACGCAGATTCAAGAATCAGCGCCTAAACCATCAAAACATAGTAAATTTGCCTCTTCTAAAAAAACCAAACGTACCAAAGAAGTCGTTGTATCCAATCAAACAGTAAAGACAGCAAAAGCCCCTTCGCAAAAGACGTGGTGGAAAAAATCAAAACGCGTTAAAAATGAAACTCATGCTGCAGCTCCAACACCAACACGTTCGCAAAGTTGGTGGGGCAAAGCGAATTATACAGAAGAAAAGGGTGAATTTTGGGGAAGAAAATGGTGGTGGGGTAAACAAGTTTATTTACCACCAGGTTCGGATGGCTTATATGTCAAAGGTGAACAATTTTACGCAGAAGATAACCCAAAAAGTTTAGAAAGAGCACGATCATTATTTGAACGATCAGCAAAATTAGGTAATAAATTTGCTCAAGGTCGTTTAGGTGAAATGTCCTATTATGGTCGAGGCATGGTACAAAACGATGAAGTAGCTGCTGCTTGGTTTCGTTTGGCTGCCGATCAAAATTTAACGTCAGCACAATTAATGATGGGCGACCTATATCTCAAAGGAAAAGGTGTTCCGCAAAGCATTGAAAATGCAAAATATTGGTATCAACGTGCTATTGATCAAGACAATGTAGATGGCATGATCAAGTTGGCACAATTGTATGAAAATCATTCATCAAATCATAGCGATCATTTAAGAGCGATGGATTTATACAATAGAGCCATTCAATTAGGTGCACAAGATGCTAAATATTATTTAGGATTTATGTATGCGCATAGTTATGTGGTGCCACGTAATTATCGTAAAGCTTTACAACTATACCAAGAAGCAGGTGAAGCTGGGGTTTCAGATGCTTGGGCAGAAATTGGTGAAATGTATCTCACCGGAACTGGTGTACGAGTCGATAAAGCACAAGCTTTCCATTGTTTTGTTAAAGCTGCTGAAGCAGGTTCTGGCAAAGGTGCTTACAATTTAGCGGTGATGTACGAGCTTGGCGATTGGGTGAAAAAAGACTATCACAAAGCATTTTATTGGTATCGTATGGCATCGGATAATAACTATTCATTTGCTGCTTATCGTTTAGGTGATTTTTACTCTTTAGGTTATGGCGTACCTGTAGATTACGTCATTGCAAATTATTGGTATGAAATTGCAGCCGAAGAAGATATTGTCGCAGCAGAAGTTCGTTTAGGTGATCATTATTTGATAGGGCTTGGGTTTTACCGCGATCCTTATCAGGCTTATTTACATTATTGTGAAGCAGCCAAAGAAAATGATCCTTATGCACAATATATGTTAAGCGTGATGTTTTTACGTGGCATTGGTGTGCCCTATTCGCTTGAAAAATCAGTACATTGGTATCAACTAGCAGAGAAAAGCAGTGGTAACGCCGTTGCCAAATACCAAATTGGGCGACGCTTTCAATTTGGGGAAGGACTCGATCACGATATTGAGCAAGCAATTAGATGGTATGAATTGGCTGCGAAACAAGGCAATGCCGTTGCTCAAAATGAACTTGGTGAATTGTATTACAAAGGTCGTGATGTCAAAAAAGATTACGCCAAAGCGATACGCTATTTTAGAATGGCTGCTCGTCACCGATTGGCACTGGCAGAGTACAATATGGGTTTGATGTACTATAACGGCTGGGGTGTCAAAAAGAATGGCCATGAAGCACTGGTGTGGTTTATGAAAGCTGCTAAGCACCATGAAAGTGAATATGCCCAGTTCTTAATTGGTGAAATGTATGCTGAAGGGCTTGGAATTAAAAAAGATCGGGCACAAGCGTATGCTTGGCTTAGCATTTCAGCGGATCATCGGTTAGAAAACATGGAGCAAGAATTAACGAAGCTCCTGTGGCAAACACCGCCGCATGATAATGCACGAGCGTTAGCATTATCTAAGCAATACAACTTAAAATATTCAAATAAGAATTTAATCGAAAACGAAATCAACTAAATATACTCGAAGCAATTTGGTTTTCCCCTCAAGGGGGACCTCGTAGGCTAGGCGCCTAGCGAAAGAATCCCCAGGAATGTACGCTTTGGTACATGACTGGGGTGAATGAGCGCTGGCAACAACGCCTTAAAACAAATTGGAAAGAGTAGAAAAAAGGGGGGGGTAACCCCCTTTTTCTATTTAATGGGTTTACTTTATGGTTTTCCTGGTTCAAATTACTCAACCTGTGAGAACAACTGTAATGGTTATTTGTATAACTGAAGGGCTGTCTTTCAAATGAATACTGCGCAAACGAGTTACATCACTCATTTTGATTTTTCGCAGCGATCGACTGCGCGTGCTGCCCTGGTATGGGGATTAGCGGCCATTTTTTACTTTTATGAGCTGATGTTGCTGGTTTCGCCATCAGTCATGCTTGACGAATTAACCGAAACATTTTCAACCAGTAGCGAGCAATTAGGCAGCTTGGCCGCATTTTATTACTATGCTTATGCTTCAATGCAAATTCCCGTTGGTTTATTAATGGATAGATTTGGACCACGTATTTTATTAACCCTAGCTTCGCTTTTTTGTGCATTGGGTTGCGTTATTTTTGGATTAGCCCAGACACTTGCCGTTGCTGAAATTGGTCGTTTTGTGATGGGGGTGGGTGGCTCTTTTGCTGTTGTTGGATGTTTAAAGCTTGCTTCACTTTGGTTTCCGGTGAATCGTTTCGCCTTATTAACGGGCATTATGGTCGCTGTAGGTATGATGGGGGGAGTTTTTGGTCAAGCCCCTGTTGCTAAATTAGTAATGCATGTGGGTTGGCGTCACGCAGCAATGTATGGTGCGCTTATTGGAGCAATATTAAGTGTCATTATTTGGTTTGTTGTCTCTGACCATCCAATGAAATCTGCTTTTCGTCAAATCAAACAAGACTCTTTACCTCCATTTGCTCAAGATATTGAAATTTGGATCAAATTTGCTTTTTTGATAGGTCTATTCTTTTTTCCATTTTTCATTACCCAACTTCTTCATCAAAAGGTGCAATTAGGGATCGTCTATGGTTTATTTTATGTTGGGTGGTTTTTTTGCGTCTTTTTATTACGACGATCTGTAAAACGCCCACCTGAATTTTCACGCCTTATTGGTCTTTTGGGTTTAGTGGGTGGCGGCTTATTGCTTACCTATTACCCTTTACCACCTATTCAACAAGGATTATTAGCACTAATAATGGGGTTTTTTGCTCGCATGGTTTTTTCGGTTCAATTGCCCATTCCTCAAGGCTTATTAGAAGTGATGAAGATCCCACAAGTGTGGATTGCTTCTTTATATGCGGGCTTAATGTTTGTGCCAACAACAGGTTTTGGGCAATTATGGGGCGTTCCTTATTTTATGGAGCGTTTTCATCTTGAAAAAGATTCTGCGGGCCTGATGGTATCTATGATATTTTTTGGATGGGCTTTTGGTGGTCTATTATATGGATGGATATCAGATAAAATAGGTAGACGTAAAATGCCAATGGGCTTTGCTGCTATCTCAACGCTGATTGTGATGACAGCGATTTTATACGCTCCCGTTTCAGCATTACAAATGAAGATCTTAATGTTTTTACTTGGCGCTTTTTCAAGTGGATTTATTCTTGCCTTTTCAGTTGTTCGTGAAATTAATGCTCCAGCATTAACCGGGACTGCGATCGGATTTATTAACACTTTAAATAATGCAAGTGGCGCGCTTGCTCAGCCGGTGGTTGGCAAATTGTTAGACAATAAATGGGATGGCGCTGTTCAAAGCGATGGTAATCCTGTTTATTCATTACAGATGTATAATGAGGCATTACTGTTTTTACCTATTTGTATTGTGTTTGCTCTTGTCTTAATGCCTTTCATTCGTGAGACGTTTTGTCGACCCAATACAACAAGATTGACGCAAGAGAAGGTAGTATGAAATATTTTGCCTATGGCGAGAAAATGTTCTCACCCCAATTATTAGGGGTCGTACCAGATGCTATTTGCTTAGGTGTGGTAAAAGTCATGGGATATAAAATTTACTTCCATAACAAAGGCATTGATGATCCATCTGGTAAATGTAATATTGTGCCAGTCAAGGATCCTGCTTGCGAAGTCTATGGCGTTTTATACGATATTCAATCTCGAGATCGTTACTTATTAGATAAAGACCAAGGTTTAGGCTATGGCAATCAAGAAATTACTTTAAAAGTATTTCCAGCAAAGGAATCAGAAAGTTTATCCCCCCAAGGAATATTTGCATTCACCTATATTGCCCATAAAGATAATGTTTTTGAAGATTTAGTTCCATTTTCTTGGTATAAAGCCTTAGTATTAAAGGGCGCTCAAGAACACGGCTTACCCGCTGAATATATTCATCATCTAGAACAATTCTCAAGCACACAAGATCCCAATGTCCATAGAGCAAATAAACAAAAAAGATATTTGGAATCCATGTTTTTATAAAGCATTTCCAGGTTTTGCTAGCATATTACCTGTTTGGCAATTAATGGAACAAAACACACAAAATGACTGGCCTTTTATAGATACCTATAATGATCTAGCAAAAATGTGTTTTGAAGAATCATTAGAATGCAAAGTGGAATTTCAAATACAACAGCCTTATATGCGTTATGAGACATATGTAAATCTTAAGCGTATTGTCCCCACTCGCCCCTATTCCTGGCATGATTTTTTTAATAATCTTTCCTGGCTTACTTGGCCAAGAATGAAATCGGCTATTGTCAAAAGAGCATGTCAAGAAAGTGATAAAGCCCAAGTCAAAGAAAGAACATCATTGCAAAATACGCTAGCACATTTTGATGAATGTGGTGTCGTGATCTGTTCAGATAATCTTGAGATTTTTGAAATGATTAGATTATTTGAATGGAAAAAACTTTTCTTTGAAACTCAAAATCTCATATCACATTGCATTCCTATTATTGTTGGCCACGGCTTGCTTGAAAAAGCACTCAATCCCTATATCGGTTTAACTGCTAAAGCGATTTTTTTACAAGTTGATAAAGACTTTTTTCAAAAAGATATGCAATCTCAAAACAAATTTATTGACCAAGAAATGGCTAAATACATCTTGAGTGCTACATTTCCAAATTCGCCACAAGCATTGCACCCTTTTCCAATACTGGGTTGGCCACAATGGCACCAAGATAATCATGATGAGAATTTTTATAAAAACACAGCCTATTTTAGAACTGGGCGGCGCATGAATAAAGAAATGTGACAATTAACATTTAATTATTGTTTGCCTGCGCTTCCCAACATACGATATGTTCGGACTTCACAATTGTAGATAAGTATTCAATGGCGGTTTCAATTTTGCTTTCTTCATCAAAAAATTCAATCGCTAGCGGGAGATCCAATGATAAATCAAGTAACGTAGCGCTATGTTCTCCGGTTTCGCCAATGCCTTTGATTGCTCTAAATACACTAACACCGCGAATCTTTGCGGTTTTTACGAGATAATTTAAAATGGGGTTTAATAATTTTGAACTTTCAGTAATATAGATACGCACCATCGTAACACTTACAAATTTCATTATTGTCTCCCGAGTAACATTCCAAGCCAAGTTAAGCTTAAACATAAAATAACACTAACCATAATATTTAAAAATGCGAATAACTGTTGACCATTTTCAAATAAATTCAAGGTTTCAATACTAAAAGATGAAAAAGTAGTAAAGCCGCCTAAAAAACCGATTAATAAAAATGCACGAAGTTGGGAGCCTATACCATCAAAACGCTCAAGCAGAATAACAAAAAGAAAACCCATTACTAAACATCCAACAGCATTTACGATGAGTGTTCCATAAGGGAACGTACGCCCAAAATATTGATATACAATCGATGATAACAAATAACGAAATATCCCGCCTATTCCACTTCCAATCCCAATGAGCAAAACATTATTCACGAACGTTTTCCTTTATGTACAATAATGATGTTCAATAATTTGCCGCGTTAATATTGTGCGAATATAAAAACCTTTAGGGACAATTGAAATGGATTGACCTTGATGATCAATCACTTGAATAAAAGTTTTAGCATTGGCAGCTTTAGGTCTTATTTGCAGATATTTTCCTTTATGCGCACTTAAATCTTCAAAATTGCCTAAAGTCATTAATTCAGTCAGTTCTTCCCAATCTTCTCGTAGCTGGGTCACAATACGTATGGATGGTGACCAGAGAATAGGTGTGCCAATACGTTGTGCTAATAAAGGCTTCTCGCTATTAGATTCAATTGGCACCCATAACATTTTTTCCATTTTACGCCATACTCGTGATTGCTCCCATGTTTTATCTTCACATGGAATCGAGGCTGCGCAAATATAAGTTGATTCACAAGGAAATCCTTGTGCAGTAACGGGAAGTGTTTTTAGTTCAATTCCTAAATTAATAAAATCAGGCTGATCAAGATTACTACCGTTTGCGCCCAGTGTCTTTTCGATCAACTGTCCAATCCATCCTTTGGCGTGTATAAGTGAAGTAGGAACATATTTTTGGTGAAGCTTGGCAATGTCGCCCAGGGTTTTACCAGCTAGTGTATAAGCTCTGTTAAGTAATTCTGTTTCAGAAGTGGGTGGTAAAATGTTCATGCTTTTTTTCAACTAATATTAAGTAAAAAGACTACCATCTTTTAAGTCACTTGAGAACGGGGAGTCGCATGTCAACACTTCAATATGAATCACAAATTTTAGCATTAAGAGCACGTGCCCGAATTTTTCTGCAAAATGATCAGCCAAAATCCCAATCAACGCATCTCAATGAAATAGAAAGGAATACTTCTCAAACGCCATTTTGTGACTTATTTAGCTCTGTTTCAGAGTTATTCATCGCTGGCGGCGGCGGAGCAGGTAGAGCACTACCAAGCGCACTAGAAGAAGCTGCGGCTTTTGGCTTAGATTTTGAGAAAGTAAAAGTTGTTTGTGCAACTTCGGTTGGAACCATGGTGGGTTTGGCGATAGTGCTTGGCATACCTCCTCAAGAAATGAAAGCAATATTAAATCAAATGCCCACAGATAGATTTCAAGATTGGAGTGTAAAGAAAATTTTTAATTTCTTTCGAGAATGGGGTTTATGTTCAGGTAAAGAGATCGCTATCTTTATTCAAAAATTGATTGAGGAAAAAACAGGTTTAGAGGATCCAACTTTTTTAGAGTTATATGAAGCAGGATATACAAAAGAATTTCGTGTCCTCACCACGAATGTTTCAAAACTGCGCACAGCTATTTTTTCCTATAAACAAACACCCCATAAACGCGTTTCTGATGTTATCGCAACAGCATGCAGCATCCCTTTAGTATATTCACCACACTGGATTGTAAATGATTTTGGTGAACTTGAAGCACATACTGATGGTGGGCTTATTAGAAATTATCCTTTTGGATTTGGCGGAGCTACCCCAAGCCCCATTGAACATCAGCTGGGCTTTAATTTTGTAAATAAGGGAGCAGCTTACGGACTAGATAATGATAAGCATCAGTTTGTGAGTTCATTTTGGCAATATTTTAAAAATTTGTTGGCAATGATATTGTTTCAAGATCCTGTTGCTTTGCCAGATGGCATCAGAGATAGAACAGTTATCATTAGCGTCAATCATAATCCTTTAAATTTTAACGCGTCCGAAGATGAGCAAACGGCACTAGATAAAGCTGGTAAGAAAGGCGTACAAAATCTAGTTCACCGGATCCATCATAACAATCAACGCAAAGAGGCAATGGAATATCATCGCAATTTTTTACAAAGCTTTGAGAAGCATCAGAAAACCTCAACACGACTTACTGCTATAAAAGCAACGCAGAATTCAACGCATAGCATGAAGCTTAGAAAAAAAGCATGATAATTAACCTTTTTTGATATAATCTGTTCGCATTTTCTCCTCTTTCCCCACTTTCCTTGCGGGTTAGGGTGAGAGGGCTTTGAATCAAATAAAAGGAACAAAGTGATGAGCAGTGTATCTTTGGAGGCTAACTCACCCTGTATTGAAGCTTCTTGGAAAAAAGTGGTGGGTGAAGAATTTCAACAGCCTTATATGCAAAGTCTGCGTTCTTTTTTACGTCATGAAAAAGATGCCAAGAAAATTATCTATCCTAAAGGGGCCGATATCTTTAAAGCATTTGAATATGCTCCCATTGAAAAAGTGAAAGTGGTTATTTTAGGTCAAGATCCTTATCATGGCCCAGGGCAAGCACATGGCTTGTGTTTTTCTGTTCCGCCTAACATCGCATTACCCCCATCATTGCAAAATATTTATAAAGAGCTACAAGATGATTTAGGCATTAAACCTGCCAAGCATGGTTGTTTAGTTTCTTGGGCTAAGCAAGGAGTATTATTGCTCAATAGCGTTCTAACTGTGGAAAATGGCAAAGCTGCTTCTCATCAAGGTAAAGGCTGGGAACAATTTACCGACAAAGTGATTGCAGTATTAAATCAGCAAACAAGGCCTATCGTTTTTGTGTTATGGGGCGCCTATGCGCAGCGAAAGGGGCAAGTTATTGATGCTAGCAAACATTTAGTTTTAAAGTCTGTTCACCCTTCACCTTTATCTGTTTATCGCGGATTTTTTGGTAGTAAACCATTTTCTCAGATTAATGATTTTTTAGTGCGTCATCACCAAACGCCCATTGACTGGAAATTGCCTGAAAATCCAGAAAATTAGAAAATCCTCCCGCGATAAGAATCGCGAAACGCGCATTTTCAAGTCCAATGTGAGCGTAGCGAACGAAATGTCCACTTTGGAATCAAAGGGGGCAGCCTTTGAGGCGGGGGGTTTTATCTTAATAAAATCTTCTTACCTACTCTAAATATATGCAGCTTTATTCTTCAAAATCAAATGTCGTAGTATTTACTATCCTCTTCAGCTAGATTTATTATTAATCCTACAATCATTGTAAGCAGCAAAGGCACGATGGAACGCGAGCAATATATTGAATATATTCGCAAAACGCTTAATGAAGCCGTTATTGAGGCCATGCGCAATCAAGAAGGCAAACCTGCCAATTACATCCCAGAATTAGCCAACGTTGATCCAGATTTAGTCTCAGGATCTATTCTGTTATCTGATGGTACACAAATATCCAGTGGCGATTTTAACAATCAAGTGTTCACTTTGCAGAGTGTGGCAAAATTAATTTCATTAATAGGACTGATGGAAGAATATGGAGAAGAGAAAATATTTTCCTGGATCCATGTTGAACCTTCAGGTCAATCATTTTCCTCCATAGCGCAAGTCGATAGGTACGGGCCTTTACCAGTGAATCCGATGGTAAATGCCGGAGCTATTGCGCTTTGTTCACGAATACCAGGAAATACCCAACAACGAGCTCAATGGCTAGATGTTTGGGCTGCGAAATTGTTTGGTCGTACTTTACAAGTTAATGGAAAAGTATTTGCCTCTGAGCGAGCAACAGGTGATAGAAATCGCTCAATCGCCTATTTATTGAAAAGCAAGCATGAATTAGGTATTTCGGTCGATGATGCTTTGGAAACCTATTTCTATTTATGCTCATATGAATGCAATGTTGAAAGCGCAGCCTATCTTCCTATGTTATTAGCCAATGGAGGGCTTGCGCCTGACGGTACACGCGTCATTTCAGAAAGAACCAGCAATGGTGTCGTGGCTATTATGGCAACTTGTGGTATGTACGATGAATCCGGAATACATTTGGTTCGCACTGGAATGCCAGCAAAAAGTGGAGTATCCGGTATTATTGTTGCTGTTGCTACCGGAAGAGGAGGCGTTGCTGTTTGCAGCCCACGATTAAATGAGAAAGGGGGTAGTATTCGTGGACATCAGATATTAGCTCATGTTTCTAGAGAGTTTGATTGGCATTTTGCAGCACCCTGGGGCTATATGAAAATTGAGGAATAGAATAAATGAATAAAAATTCTTCACTTATTTGGTGGATCCCGGTGATTCTGTTGTTACTTATTTTATACCCGATGAAAATACCGGTGTTTGATTCTTATATAACATTCGCGATGCCTTTTGTTGGGGTTTTTGCCGCATGGTTGGCGATTGGGTTTTTGTTCTTTTTTAGAAATCAAAAAAATGCTATCTATTGGGGAATTATTTTTGCCATTATAACCGTTATGTATAATCCGGTGATATCAAAATATACGTTAACCAATATTGTTAGCATGAAGTCACATTGGTATGGGATGATATTAAACATTGTCGTTGCCGGTATTTTTCTTTATAACTGGTGGATATGTAAATATCAAAATAAGAAAGATTTAGGTTAATCCCCCTTTCGAGCATTTCTTTTTTCCCCTCATTTAAGCAAAAAGTGCTTTAAATTCAATTTGTTAAGTTTATTAGGGCTGTATATTTATACAATAGATATTAAACTAACTTAAATGGTAAAATAAGGACAATATCTAAAAAAAGAAGTAAAAAAGATATGTCCGAAAAAAAACTCCCAACCTTGGCAAATACCTATCTCAACTCCGCTCAATTATATGTAAGGACTTTTATTGATGTTTTTCCTTTTATATTACTGTTGATGTTATCTAGATTTTTGTTAGATAAAGTCATGCCAAATGAAGCTGTTTTAAATTTACGTTTTTTTCTCAGAATAATCATAGATTCAAGTATCACGGCCTTATTTTTTAGTTTTATTCTTTATATGATGTATCAGAGATACCACAAAAATAACGTATCGTTGAGGGATGTTATTTTTCGTGGTGCAAAGCGCTGTATTCATATTTTGCTTGCTTATATGTTTATTTCTTTACCAATTTTATTTTCATTGTTATTAATTAAGATTGATACAATGCTCTGGCAGCCTTACGTTATTACACCTGATTTTGTTGAAAACCAACGTTGGTTTGCACTAGGAATTTTAGGAACAGGCATGCTGACGACCGCTATATTAGCTATTTTTAGTTTTGTGGCCGGTATTTATATCATCACGAAAAATGAAAACGCCGCATCTGGATTAAGAAAAAGTTTTAAAATGGTTCAAAGCTATTGGGTAGATACTTTTTTAATTATTGCTTTATTTGGGATAATGAGTATTAGCCTTGGCATGGTATTAGAAGAATATAGAGTACCAATGGCAATTGAAATTCTTTGTTTACTTTTTAGTTCTTTTTATCCTGCTTTAATGATTATTCATTATGAGAATATGAACAAACTCATACAATCATCGCCTGTCATTCAAGACTTCATACCTCTTACCCCAGTCATCGAAGGCAAGAGGGCAGAGGGTAAGAATGAAAATTCTTAATTTCTAGCTATACAATATTCACTCGTTTTATTTCCTTTTTCTAGATAAGATAGGGCGAAAGTCTAATTTATTTGAGGGAAGATATGGAAACAATTGATCATAAACATCCCATGCAACTGGCTATAGACAGTGCAATAGAAGGCATTACTAAAAATGAAGGCGGGCCATTTGGAGCTTGCGTGGTGAAAGGTAATCAAGTTATTTCTGTGGCACATAATACCGTTCTTCTAGATAACGATCCAACTTGTCATGCTGAAATGAATGCTGTTCGAAAAGCAGCAAAAGCTCTGGGCACTTATGACTTATCTGGTTGTGACATTTACTCCACCGTAGAGCCATGTCCTATGTGTTTAACAGCAATATATTGGGCAAGGATTAATAAAATTTATGCAGGTGCAGAAAATATTGTCGCGGCCCAATATGGCTTTGATGATGATGAATTTTATCAACAGGTAAACAAACCACAAAATTTGCGCAAAGTGCCTTGTGAAAAAGGAATTTTAGCCAAGGAAAGTGAAGATGTATTTATTAAATGGAAAGCGCTAGGACGAGTTCTATATTAATGTTCGGCAAATCTTTTGCTAAAGATGGAAAAGGTATCTTCAGGAGTCCAAGAACATCCCAAAGGATGAAATGATTTCTTTTCTCCATGAAAATCCGACCCGCCGGTCATCATCCAATCTTTTTTCATGGCAATATCGATCCATGGTTGTTCCTGCTTTAACGACAAATGTCCATAATAAACTTCGATACCATCAAAAGGCATATTCATTAGATCGTCAATAAGTCTGGTAGGTCGGATAGTATTGGGATGGGCAAGTACGGCATAACCACTAGCACGGTGAATGAGTTCAATTGCAGCTTCAACTTCGACTTGATATCCACTGACATAGCAGCGACACTTATCACCCAAGTATCGACTAAAAGCTTGCTTCATAGATTTAGCATAACCCTTGGTGACCATTAACTTCGCGATATGAGGGCGTCCAATGGAAACATTACCAAACCGTTCTCTTAATTCTTCCATGGTGATGGGCATTTTACATTTCGTTAATTTTTCAAGTATTTTTTGATTTCGTTGTTCTCGTTCTTGTTGTAAACGCTGGCAAAAAGAGATCAATTCATTATTTTGTAAATCAAAAGCATAGCCTAAGACATGAATGCTGGTGCTTTTTAATTCTGTTGAGATCTCAATACCTGAAATTAATTCTATGTCTAAAGTACGAGCATAAGGAATAGCAATAGGATAAGAATCGATAGTGTCGTGATCGGTAATACTCAAGCCTGACAATTGTTTTTCTTTAGCAAGATCTAAGAGTGCCACTACATCAAACGAACCATCAGAAAAAGTCGTATGGCAGTGGCAATCTGCTCTTTTAAAGAAATTATCAGGCGTTAGCATCAGCTTTCGAACTTTTCAGCGCAGCACCAATAGCAAGTTCTTCTTGATAGAAAATTGCTAAACCAACTGAAAAAAGCGCCATCGATGCAAAGAAATGCCAAGTGATGACTTCATTGAGGAAATACCAACCAAAAAGGGATGCAAATAATGGTGTTACTAATCCAGCCAATGACATAAAGGTGGCTGAAAATCGTTTCAATAAATAACCATATAAGTTGTAACACACAACATTAGAAATCAATGTCATCCATAATGCACATTCGATGAATGCCGCATATTTGTCATGGAGAATGGGAAAGGGTACCCAATTTTCACCGCTAACATAAGAATGAATAAGTGCTAACACGCCACCTATGAGCATACTAATTCCGTTTGCCATAATTGGGGTATAACGAAATTCATTAATAATTTTTTTCAGTAATATCCAGCCATAAACGCTGGCAAAAACTGCTGTGACTAAAGCAAGCTCAGCCCAAGAGAAAAAGAGAAGATCTTTTGCCAATTCTGAAGAATTCGATTGGGTAAACAAGATGGGGGTCAAACCCACAAAACCGATACACAAGCCAATCCATTTTTTTGAAGTCAGTCTTTCTTTTAAAATCCAATAGGCAAAGAGAGCAGCGATAAATGGTGAAAGACTATAGATTAAACATGCCTTTGCTGAGCTCATATATTGAATGCCCCAGATCTCAGCAATATTAGTGATATAAATACTAACTAATCCAAGCATCACTAATGGAAGTATATGGGCTTTTTTGATTTTAAAAGACTGGCGATTAAAGAAAAATTGATGCGTAAGCAAGAGAACGCCGGCTAACGTCATTCTAGAACCTATTAAAAAGAAAGGCTCAGAAAATTCTAGAGCAGTCTTGCTGAGGGTAAATAAACTCGCAAAAAGAGCAAACAGTAAAATCACTAAGGGCACGATGGAGAACTCCCCTCGAGTAGTAAGATAGTCATGATGTCCCATTGAGTCACAAAACCAATTTGGTTAGCCGTATAGACTCAACGGGGTGATAGTACAGACTCATGACTCAAATTGGTAGTCTTTTTTGTAATAAAAAGAGATGAGTGAGGGATGAAGGTGATGGTCGGGGTAACAGGATTTGAACCTACGACCCCTGCGTCCCGAACGCAGTGCTCTACCAGGCTGAGCTATACCCCGTTTCTGCCTTTGCATTTTGCCATAAGGCTTTGTCGCTTATCGGCTTTCACATTCCTCATGTACTAGAAGTACACTCCGGATGTTCAAGCCTTGGCTTCGTGACTTATATCAAACTGCTGCGGCATAAAATATAAAGATAAATTTAGTTCGAGAGTATAGTTAATTCCCGCGGGTGATGGCAAATGTGGCGAGTTCTTTCATCGCATCAAGATGCGCCGAAGCAGGAAGAGCAGATAAGGCTTCAATAGCAAATTGGGTTTCTTGGCGAGCCACTTGCATAGTGTAATCAATGGCGCCTGTTGAAATAATCGCCTCTTGAATTAGCGATAAATCTTCGAGATTTCCAGCTTGAATTGCTTGACGAATAAGTTTGGTTTGCTCTGGTGTGCCTGTTTTCATGGCATAAATTAATGGTAAAGTCGCTTTACCTTCGGCTAAATCACCACCAATATTTTTTCCCCAACTTTCATTAGACGCTTGATAATCGAGCACATCATCAACGAGTTGAAAAGCGGTTCCCAAATGTAAGCCATAACGAGCAAGCGCTTGTTCTACATGGGGAGGCTGAGCAGTAATAATGGCGCCTAATTGTGCGGCGGCTTCAAATAATTTTGCTGTTTTAAATTGAATGACGTTTAAATAACGCGCCTCATCAATATCAGGTTGAAATCTATGAGCAAGTTGTAAGACTTCACCTTCAGCGATGACATTTGTTGCATCTGCAAGCACCCGCATACAGGCCATATTATTTAGTGTGACAATCATTTGAAATGCACGTGAATATAAAAAATCGCCGACTAATACAGCCGTGGGATTATCCCAAACACGGTTTGCCGTTGGGCGACCACGTCGAAGGTGAGAGCCGTCAACCACATCATCATGAAGTAGTGTTGCGGTATGGATAAATTCAATAATGGCAGCCATGGTGATGAGATTGTCGCCTGTGGCTTTACAGGCTCTAGAGCTAAGTAAGACTACTAAGGGACGAATACGCTTGCCACCGCTTTCTATCATGTAGTGACCAATCTGATTGACGGTATCTACATGTGATTCCAAGCAACGAATAATGGTTTCGTTTACCGCTTGAAGTTCAGTCTCTAAAAGGCGAGTGATGGGTGCAAGTGGCATAAGATCCAATTATATAGTGCCAAAGCATGCTTTTTACCCCTTTGTGTCTTATAACGCAAGACTTCTACTGGCTAGCTACTGTTTTAATGAAGTCAGATCTTGCTTATTAGAGTGGTGTTAACGTAAAATTGCTGCCCTTACCTGCCGATCGCAGGTATTACTATATTTTTATGCTTGCTTGGCAAAAGATTACAAAAAATGCCTAAGAGCCAAAGTGAAAGGAGCAAAAGAGAGTGATTACACATAGTGCCTACGCGATTATTTCTGCTGGGGGCAAGCAGCATCGCGTAAAAGTTGGTCAACGTTGTAAGTTCGAAAAACTGACGGGTGAGCCTGGAGAGTCAGTTGAATTTGACAAAGTTTTGCTCGTAGCTACAGGTGATGACGTTCAAGTGGGCGCACCATTTATAGGTAATGCAAAAGTTATTGCAAAAATATTGCAACATGGTCGTGGCGACAAAGTGACTATTATCAAAATGAGACGCCGTAAAGGTTATCGTCGCAAACAAGGTCATCGTCAAGATTTCACTGAAGTTGAAATCACCAAAATTTAATTAAATGTAGGGGATAGGATAATGGCACATAAGAAGGCCGGGGGCAGTACACGAAATGGTCGTGATTCTAACCCAAGTTATTTAGGTGTAAAGTGCTTTGGTGGGGAATGGGTTCATGCTGGTAGCATTATTGTTCGCCAACGTGGTACCAAATTTCATCCTGGTACATTTGTAGGCATGGGTAAAGATAATACTTTATTTGCTAAAGTTTCAGGACGTGTTGAATTTGCGGTAAAAGGTAAACACTCCCGCAATACTGTCAGCATTCTTCCTGAAGAAGCTCAAGCAGCAGAGTAATTTCTTCTTTTTTCTATAAAAAGCCCCTGCAAGTCAGGGGCTTTTTATTTTTGAACAAATAAAGGTGTAATGTGAAATTTGTCGATGAAGCCGTCATAAAAGTACAAGCCGGCAAGGGAGGCGATGGCTCTGGTAGCTTTAGGCGTGAAAAATATGTTCCTGAAGGTGGACCAGATGGTGGTGATGGCGGCAAAGGCGGTAGTGTTTATTTGGTTGCTGACGCGGGATTAAACACCTTAATCGATTTTCGTTATCAAACGCAATTTGTTGCAAAAAGTGGTGAAGCAGGTGCAAAACGCCAATGCACTGGAAGTAATGGTGAAGACTGTGTCATTGCTGTTCCTGTCGGAACGATTATCAGAGATCTCCATACCCAAGAAATCTTAGGGGATTTAGTTACTGATGGCATGCGTTTACTTGTCGCAAAAGGTGGGCGTCGTGGGCTTGGTAACATTAATTTCAAAAGTTCTACCAATCGGGCGCCAAGACAAACTACGCCGGGTGGAATGGGCGAATCAAGAGAAATCCATTTAGAATTAAAGTTATTAGCGGAAGTAGGTTTGCTCGGTTTACCGAATGCAGGCAAATCCACACTGATTCAAGCTGTTTCAAAGGCTCGTCCAAAAGTTGCAGATTATCCTTTTACTACGCTTTATCCGAATCTAGGGATTGTTTCCTTAACAGGGCAGCGCCGCTTTGTCATGGCGGATATCCCTGGATTAGTACCAGGGGCTGCGATGGGTAAAGGTTTGGGAGTGCAATTTTTAAAGCACTTAAGTCGTACCACATTATTATTGCATCTGGTGGATATTCTGCCTTTGGATGAATCAGATCCTGTTGAGAATATTCGTGCCATTGAACATGAATTAGGCGCTTTTAGCGAAGAACTTCTTCAAAAGCCGCGTTGGTTGGTATTTAATAAAATTGATTGCTTTACTCCCGAACAAGCAAAAGAACGAATTGATGCTATTGTTTCAAGATTATCTGATATAGGACCTTTTTATGCGGTCTCGGCTTTGGCTAAAACCCAAACAGATGCGCTGTGTGAAGAGGTGATGCAGTTTCTACAAAAGCACCGAAAACCCTTTCAAGATACTATTCCAGAAATGGAAGAAGAAGATATAGAAGATTAAGACTACTACCCTCACCCTAACCCTCTCCCGCAAGCGGTAGAGGGGATAAGAAGGGTATTCGGGCGGTTAAGCCAAAGCAGCAATATGCTTATTCAATCGGCTCTTATGACGAGCGGCTTTATTCTTATGAATAAGACCCTTATTCACAAGCTTGTCTGTCACAGAGATAGCGGTTTGATATTCAGCTTTTGCTTTTGTGGCATCTTTGCTTTCAATGGCAGCGACTACACGCTTAATATGCGTATTCATTCGCGAAACTTGCCATTTATTTTCAACACGATGCTTTTCCGCTTGGCGTGCCCGTTTTGTTGCTTGTTTAGTATTTGCCAATGGATATTCCTTCTTTGCGTTACTTACGAAGTAAAATTTGCAATAATCCTCATTTTGGTCAGCGATGTCAATGTTTTAGATCAACAGCAAAGATTATGACGAACAAATTATTCAGATCGACAGCAATAGTAAGCTTAATGACTTTTGTATCAAGGGTCGTGGGTTTTATTCGCGATATGGTTTTAGCACATATCTTTGGTGCAAGTGCGGGTATGGATGCATTTTTACTGGCATTTAAAATTCCCAACTTTATGCGTCGCTTATTTGCCGAAGGTGCATTTTCTCAAGCTTTTGTTCCGGTGTTATCTGAATATCGTAGCACCCGATCCCCTCAAGATGTGAAAGCATTAGTAGATAAAGTTTTTGGTGCACTCAGCGCGGTTTTATTTTTGGTCACAGTGTTAGGTGTGATTGGCGCACCGTTATTGATATGGTTATTTGCGCCTGGATTTAGCACCACCGATAGTCGTTTTCCATTGGCTTGTCATTTATTACAAATTACTTTTCCTTATATTTTCTTTATTTCCTTAACTGCATTTGCCGCAGGTGTACAAAATGCGCACGGTAAATTTGCTATGCCAGCTTTTACGCCAGTGTTGCTTAACATATGTTTAATTATTGGGGCTTATTTCTTTAGTTCTTATTTTACGCAGCCAGTCACCGCCTTAGCATGGTCAGTGATGGTGGCAGGTGTAGCGCAACTTATTTTCCAGGCTCCCTTTTTAGCGAAACTTGCGCTGTTTCCTTCCTTTAAATTGGATTGGCGCGACCCGGGTGTAAAACGGGTATTAACTTTAATGTCTCCGGCCCTTATTGGTGCATCGGTGATGCAGATTAATCTATTGGTAGATACGATTTTTGCTTCTTTTTTACCAGTAGGTAGTTTAACGTGGCTGTATTATTCCGATAGATTATTGGAATTTCCTATAGGGATGTTTGGGGTTGCATTAGCGACAGTGGTTTTACCACATCTTTCTCAAGAATATGCTAAAAACAGTCATACGGGGTTTTCAGCAAGCGTTGATTGGGCGCTTCGATGGATATTGCTCATTGGTATACCGGCTACAGTTGGATTGGTCATGATGGCGTCCCCTCTGTTAGCCACCCTTTTTCAATATGGCCGATTTACCTCACATGATGTCATCATGGCCTCACGCAGCTTAATTGCGCTATCGATGGGATTGGTATTCTTTTTGGCAGTTAAAGTATTAGTGAGCGCATTTTATGCACGTCAAAATACCAAGTTGCCTGTGAAAGTCGCTATCTTCGCTATGTTAGCGAATGTTGTTTTAAATGCACTATTGATTGGACCACTTGCACATGCAGGATTGGCATTGGCTTCATCATTGTCTTCAATCATCAACGTGTTGTTATTACTATGGGTTTTATTGCGAGAGAAGATTTACGTACCGATGGCAGGATGGAAAAGTTTTAGTTTGCGTCTTTTTATTTCAAATTTTGCCATGGCAATGGTGTTGTGGTGGTTTTCGCCAGACGTATCTCAATGGTTGGAATTTGATGCTTTAGAGCGAGCAATGTTATTGAGTGGACTGATAGGAGCGGCTGTATTGGCTTATTTTGCATGCCTATGGCTGGCAGGTTTACGGATTAACCATTTACGTTTAGAGAGTGTTTAAATAAATGCAAACTAAGTTGACCCTTATTCGAGATGTTAGCGCGTTGCAAAATGCCAGGCCTTGCATTGCGACCATTGGCAATTTTGATGGTTTGCATCTTGGGCATCAGGCTATCATTAAAAAAGTAGTTACAAAAGCGCAGCAACAATCATGCATTCCAACGGTTATTACATTTGAACCTGCACCACAATCTTTTTTGCGTCCCGATAATAAATTTTTTCGTTTGATGAGTTTTACCCAAAAATTGGAAATTTTAGCCGAATGGGGGATCCGTCAAGTTATCTGTTTGCGTTTCAATCGTCATTTGGCCGGATATTCACCGTTGGCATTTATGCAGCACTATTTAGTGAATCATGCGAATGTGCGTTGCTTGCTAGTAGGGGAAGACTTTCGCTTCGGCCATCAACAACAAGGTGATGTCCAAACGTTATTGTCATTAGGATCTCAATTTGATGTGGAAATTGAGCCTATCAAGCATGTTCAGATTCAAAACAACAAAATCAGTAGCACTTTGATAAGACAGAGCTTAGTGAATGGAGATATGGAAGGCGCAAATTCACTGCTAGGTAGAAAATTTAGTGTGAAAGGTCGAGTAGTTAAAGGCGCCATGCGTGGTAGACAACTGGGATTTGCTACTGCCAATTTACCTTGCAAAAGAAGAGCTTCGCACTTAAGTGGCGTATTTGTAACAAAAGTCCGTTTCGATCATAAAACTTATTTGGCAGCAACCAATATAGGTAAGCGCCCAACCGTCAATGGTGAAAATAGAACGATTGAGGCCCATGTTTTAGATTTTTCAGGAAACTTGTACGGCAAGAAAATTGAAATAGAATTTTTACATAAATTGCGTGATGAAAAACGTTTTGACAGCATTGATTTGTTAATAGAGCAAATAAAATGTGATGTTGAACAAACACGTCATTTTTTTATTAATACGCCAATGGAAGTATAAAGAAAATATGAAAGTAGAAGATTATAAAGAAACGCTTAATTTACCTAATACGGCATTTCCGATGCGCGCTAATTTGCCACAAAAAGAACCCAATATCCTTGCTAAATGGCAACAAATGGATCTTTATAAATTATCACGTGAGCACAATAAAGGTAAAAAGAAATTTATACTCCATATGGGCCCACCTTATGCCAACGGTGATATTCATATTGGTCATGCGCTCACCACGATTTTAAAAGATATCATTATTAAATCAAAGGCTTTAAGTGGTTATGATTCACCATTAGTACCTGGGTGGGATTGTCATGGTTTGCCGATTGAAGTGAATGTTGAGAAAAAAGTTGGCGTTGTTAACGATAAAGTGAGCGCAAAAGAATTTCGCACATTATGCAGAGAATATGCGCAAAGCCAGATTGATTTACAAAAAGCTTCCTTTATTCGTTTAGGTATTTTAGCGGATTGGGAACATCCTTATAAAACAATGGATTTTCATTATCAAGCGGACATCGTACGCTCTGTTGGTAAAATTTTATCCAGGGGATATATTCACCAAGGTGCAAAACCTGTTCATTGGTGTGTCAATTGTGGTTCATCTTTGGCAGAAGCTGAAGTTGAATATCAAAATAAAACTTCCCCTGCTATTGATGTATGTTTTCGTGTGAAAGATACAGGGCATTTTCTGAAAGCTATTTTGGGTGAAAATAAACCTGAAGTAAAAAATATTGCTTTTGTTATTTGGACAACGACACCTTGGACATTACCTGCAAATCAAGCGGTAGCTTTGCACCCTGATTTAGCTTATGTGCTCGTGAAAGCAAAGCTCAATGAATCAGTAGAAGCGCTTTGTGTACTTAAAGATTTGCTTGAAAATTGTATGTCACGTTATGAATGTACCGATTACGAAGTGATTGCGACCTTTCAAGGCAAACAAGTCGAAAAGCATCTTTTGCAACATCCATTTTTTGATAGATTAGTACCATTGGTATTAGGTGAACATGTTACCACAGATGCAGGGACGGGGGCTGTTCATACTGCACCTGCTCATGGTCTTGAAGATTATTTAGTGGGTGTACATTATGGTTTGAAAGTTGAAACCGAAGTCGATAGCAAAGGTTGCTTTTTTAAAGAAGTGCCACTCGTTGGTGGACTTCATGTGTTCAAAGCCAATGACAAAATCATTGAAATTTTAAAAGAAAGCCATAATTTACTTCATGCGACGACACTTTCTCATAGTTATCCGCATTGTTGGCGCCATAAAACACCATTGATTTTTCGTGCCACCCCACAATGGTTTATCAGCATGCAAGCGCATCAATTGCGCCAGAAGACATTACAAGCTATCGAAGATATTCAATGGTTGCCAACATGGGGACAATCTCGCATGGCTTTAATGATAGAAGGACGCCCTGATTGGTGTATCTCTCGTCAAAGAACCTGGGGCGTGCCTTTACCATTTTTGTTACATAAAGACACAGATAAACTGCATCCAAATATGCTTGAAATTATCGACATCGTTGCCAAAAAGATGGAAACAGATGGCGTCGAAGCTTGGCATGATTTAGATATCAATGAACTCCCCTTTAGTGATATGACGCATTATCGCAAGTCAACCGATATCTTAGATGTATGGTTTGATTCTGGTGCAAGCCATGAAGCAGTACTCAAAGCAAGAGAGGAATTGCAGTTTCCAGCTGATATTTATTTAGAAGGTTCTGATCAACACAGAGGTTGGTTTCAAACATCGTTACTCAATAGTATGGCGATGCAAGATGTTGCGCCATACAAGTGTGTGTTGACGCATGGTTTTACAGTAGATGCGCAAGGGCGCAAAATGTCTAAATCTCTGGGGAATGTTGTGGCTCCTGATAAAGTGATTAAAACGTTGGGCGCAGATATTTTACGCTTGTGGGTCGCATCAACAGATACAAAGGGTGAAATCCACGTTTCCGATGAAATTTTAAATCGTATGGCAGATGCTTACAGGCGTATTCGCAATACAATGCGATTTTTATTAGCGAATTTGGATGGTTTTGATCCGGAGCAACATCTTGTTCCAGTTTCAGAACTTTTATTAATTGACGGTTGGATTTTGGATGCCGCAGCAAAATTACAACAAGAAATCATAGAGTCATATGATACTTATCAATTCCATAATATCTATCAAAAAATCCAAAATTTCTGCGTCGTTGAATTAGGAAGTTTTTATCTTGATGTAATCAAAGATAGGCAATACACAACCAAGAAGAATGGCCATCCACGACGTTCTGCTCAGACAGCTATGTATCATATTGCGCACATGTTAGTGCGTTGGATTGCGCCGATCTTAAGTTTTACTGCAGAAGAAATGTGGGAACTTTTGCCTGGCGCTAAAGAGCATTCTGTTTTTCTAACAGAATGGGCTGATAATACCGTTCTTTCTTCAACACCTAAAGGAGAAATTCTCACAAGTGCTTTTTGGCAAACAGTGATGATGGTAAGAAATCGGGTGAATAAAGCGCTTGAAAGTCAACGAGCTCTAGGAAAGATTGGCGCGCCTTTAGATGCAGAAGTAATACTTTATGCACATGATGATTTATATAATATATTGAGTAAATTAGGTGACGAGTTACGTTTTGCGTTAATCACTTCTAGTGCAGAATTGAAGCCTCTATCTGAAAAGCAGGATGCCATTGCTACTGAAATGGAAGGGCTATGGCTACAAGTTAAGCCCAGCACAAACGAAAAATGTGTTCGTTGTTGGCATCATAGACCTGATGTAAATAAGAATCCTGAATATCCTCAAATATGTGGACGATGCGTTAAAAATGTTGACCCTCAACATAAAGGCGAAGAAAGGCATTTTGTTTAAGATATAAGACCCTCACCCTAACCCTCTCCCGCAAGGGGAGAGGGGATAAGAAGAACGGGAAAATCCGTGGAAGGAAAAAATATGATAGGTGCAACAGCTATGTCAACAGAAAAAAAACTACCAGGGCTCAAATGGTTTTGGTTTTTACCCTTGTATTTTGCATTAGATGTTGGCAGCAAATGGTTAGTTTTACAAAAGTTATCGTTAGGAGAAAGTACACAAGTTTTCTCCTGGCTTAACTTTACCTTAGCTTATAATCGTGGCATTGCATTTAGTTTGCTCAGCAATCATGAACTGATTGGAAAGATTTTTTTAATTTCATTTATCGTTGTAATTTGTATAGGGGTGGCGGTGTGGTTAGCTAAAACTCCTACCAATGATAAGTGGTCCGGATTCTCTTTAAGTTTGATCTTAGGGGGAGCTTTAGGGAATTTATTTGATAGACTCTATTATGGTTATGTCATCGATTTTATTGATTTTCATATTCAACATTGGCATTGGTACACTTTTAATCTTGCCGATTGTTTTATTACCATTGGTGCGATAATGAGCATCAAAACTGTTTTACTTTCATCTGAATAAGAGGCAATTATGCAGTCAATTCCTCCATCTGTTACACTTCTTTTGGCAAATCCACGCGGGTTTTGTGCTGGTGTTGAACGGGCGATTGATATCGTAGAAGCCGCAATCGAAAAATTTGGTGCGCCCATTTATGTGCGTCACGAGGTGGTTCATAATCGTTTTGTGGTGGACAGTTTAAAGGCAAGGGGAGCCATTTTCGTTGACGATTTAAGTGATATTCCAGATAACAGTATTGTTATTTTTAGTGCTCATGGGGTATCTCAACAAGTGCGCGAGGAAGCTGCGGCCAGGCATTTTACAGTAGTCCTTGATGCAACTTGCCCCTTAGTGACAAAAGTCCATATGGAAGTAGTGCGTCAAAGCAAAAAAGGCCATGAATGTATTTTAATTGGTCATGCTGGGCATGCTGAAGTAGAGGGTACTTTAGGCCAATATAAAAATCCAGAAGGTGGCATTTATTTGGTAGAAGATCTGGAAGATGTTGAAAATCTAGAAGTGAAAGATCCTGCCAACCTTTGTTATGTCACACAAACAACGCTTTCTGTTGATGAAACAGTACGCATCATTGATGCTCTTAAGATTAAGTTTGAGCATATCAAAGGACCTAGACGCGATGATATTTGCTATGCAACGCAAAATCGTCAAGACGCAGTCAAAATTTTGGCCAAACAAAGTGATGTCGTATTGGTGGTGGGTTCCGTCAATAGTTCTAACTCCAGTCGTTTACGTGAATTATCCGAAAATTTAGGAACACCTGCATTTTTGTTAGATAAACCAGAATTGATAGATTGGACGTGGTTTAAAGAAGCAAAAAATATTGGTATTACAGCAGGGGCTTCTGCGCCAGATATCCTTGTGAAGCAAGTGATTAAAGCCTTAGAAGATAATCTGCCGGTGAGTGAAATTAAAGAAATCACGGGTATTGAAGAAAATATTTCGTTCTCGATGCCGCGTGAATTGCGTGAAGTGAAGATCACCAATTATTTCAAAGAAGAAGTGAACTAAAAAATGCGAGCTCGAAAGCTCGCATGTATTACATACAGAGTACGGGGATGTTTTGCGTAGCTTCTTCATCTATCGCATGATTAGTTGCCATTACAGACGGTTCTCTGTTTACTTCTTGTGTTGCTAATTTAGCAAATTTGGCATATCCAAATAGTACTGACCGAGTGCTTTCTGGTAACGAATCGGTTAAGAGTCTAATACGTTCTTGTCTTTGTTGTGCAACAACTTCCCTCGTAGAGCTCATACTCTCTTGATTTGATTCAATAGCAGTCTCCGTGGTTGTTTCAGCTTCAGTGGTTGCAGCAAGTTCTGTGGTTGCTTCAGGTTCAGTGGTTGCAGCAGGTTCAGTCGTTGCAGCAGGTTCAGTGGTTGCAGCAGCTTCAGTGGTTGCAGCAGCTTCAGTGGTTGCAGCAGCTTCAGTGGTTGCAGCAGCTTCAGTGGTTGCAGCAGCTTCAGTCGTTGCAGCAGCTTCAGTGGTTGCAGCAGCTTCAGTGGTTGCAGCAGCTTCAGTGGTTGCAGCAGCTTCAGTGTCAGTGGTTGCAGCAGCTTCAGTGGTTGCAGCAGCTTCAGTGGTTGCAGCAGGCTCAAAAGCGACAGCTTCAGATGCTACCGCGGGCGTTGCCCAATGCTGATAGAGATTATAAATAGCATTACCTAATCTTTTAAAGAATGATTGGTTTGCTATTGATGATTTAATATTGGACTCTTCAATTATCTCTTCAAAAGACTCTTCATCTGTACCATCAACTTGTTGATCGTCGTTGAATGTGACACGCTGAGTCTCGATCTCAGGTGTGAGTGATCCAAAATATGGGACCGCGGATTCAAAAATTTCACTTGCTTGCCTTCTGCTTGCTTCAACTTCCCTAAGTAGATGTTGCCTAAATTCAACATTTTGAGTTGCATAGGGGCTACTTCCCTTCGAAAGATTAGTTTTTAAGACATATTTAATTGCATTGAAAAGACCACGTTTCGTATTTGGTGCTTCAACAATCAGAGCGCTTATTTCAGCCCTTTGTTTGGTATCCTCAGTTGAAGGATCAAAAACTGGTTCCGTAATTTGATCGCCAACATAATTTTTAATCTCTTCTTCAATTTGCTCTTTCGCAAGATCATAGATATTTGATTTTCGCTGATAAAATCTCCAATTTGGTTCATCATAGCTACCCGCATGCTGTTGTTGGTAACTTGAAGAGTCAGCTGCTGTAGAATAACTTGCAAAGTGAGCATAAGCTTGGGCTCTGCCGTACTGTCTTGTTGCTATTAAAAACGCTGGACATAGTGTCATTTTTCTACCCCGTATGAGAATGTCTAATTTATGTGTGATAGTATACTGGCTTAATTGTCCGAAAATAATCAGAAAAATTCTTATATTTTAGTCACAAATATATATAACTAATTGATTTTTAATAAAAATATAAACTAGAAGCTATCAAGCCATGATGAACGGTTGAAAAGAAAGGGCTAAGCGAGGGGTTTGAGGTTTTTATTCCCAACAAGTTCCAGGATTTGGCGTTTTTACATTGGTATTGGTAATGGAGAGAGCGCCACAGGTCGTATCACTGGCTTGAGGGCTGCCGACGACAGGAGTTGCCGTCAATGTATAAGAAGACGCATTGGAAGCTGAAACAGAGACAGTGTAATAGCCTTGCTGAGAAAGATTTGTGATCCCTAAAACAGTAGGATTTGCGCCGACGTAGGTATTGTTCTCTGTAAAGTAATGTTCCATGAGTCCTGACATATTTAATAGAGCTGCTTGTCCATCAGCACGTCTTGAGGCGATCATTTGATCTTGATAAGCAGGGTAAGCAATAGCTGCTAAAATCCCAACGATAGTAACGACTATCATGAGCTCAATTAAATTGAAACCACGATTATTTTTAAACATCATTCTCATGGCATGCCTCTTGCGCTGTGTATTTCAGACATTGACAATTCTTTTGGACTACTACTAAGACCCTTTATCGGAATCGTTGTGGTATAGACTTTTCGTAATAGATGATCATTGAACGGGCCAAGTTCAACATCTTGCAATGTATAGTATTTGGTGTCAAAAATAGGGTTTGCATTCTCAGGTGTGCGTAATAAAAGACTAATTTTAATATTTATCACGCGGCTTAAAGATAATTCAGGAAAATCTGCAGCGACATAACGGTTAACAATACCATCATTGTCGGTATCTTCACCATATCGAATTCTCATTGCTTCAACACCCTCTATGAGTATATCGATATTTTGAATATTAGGTGTACCTTTGTCGATAGCACAGCAAGCAAGTTCTGCGTTTTCATTAACAAAAAACATACTTTGAGCAAGCTGGTTAGGAATAAGTGGGACTGCCATACAATCAAAATAGGAACTATCTTTCATGACAACGTAACTTACTGAAATCGTGTCGCTACCATTCATTGAAGCATTTGTTGCATTTAATATTTGTGCATGTATCGGTATTAATTTAGGAAATTTATCAAAAGTTTCATTTTCGATGAGATTTGAGGATGTTTGATAAGATGATAGTTTGGACGCTCGGCTTAGGTAATTTTGAGTAAATTGTCCTTTTCGTTGTAATTCGCTTAATGATTTTTCCAATTGAGTATCATTCACTTTATTACCAATTAAACTCAGAAAACCAATACATAAGAGAATACTAATGGCAAGAGCCAATAATATTTCAATGATTCCAAATCCCTTTATTTTATCTCGGAATAGCATTTTCTTTAGATCCACTTAATATACGAACAGTTGTTACGACTTGATCGGGCAAAGGCGAATTTTTTGCTTTGTCTAATGGTTGCGGGCCTAACGAAAATTCAATTTGTTGGCCAGGCGCAAGCGCAAGTTGATTAATTAATTCATGATTTTTTGAATATACTTGAACACCATCAATGATCCCATAGGTTCTTTCACCTATTTGGATAGTTTTATCTTGAATATCGACAGCGGATATCATGCCGTTATCTGCTTGCGCTATTTGAATGAATCCAAAACAGCAGCTTGCGATGAAAATAAATATTACTCGACTCATCATATCCTCTTAATATAGTTGTCGCCAGTTTTGTCGACCGGCAGGGCCTGTTCCTGGGTTTTCTGTTACTGTTCCCAATCCTTGAGAACCACTCAGTACTTTTGTTTCAGATTGTTTGTCCGGTGATAAAAATACGGCAGGAGTTCCCGTCATACCGACAGAAGATTGAACCCCTGCTGCGGCTTGCGTGTATTTGGTACCTGAAATGGTTAATGTTAAATAATCTGCAGTGCTAAATATACCATCATTATTGACGTCAAAAGGTGAAGCATTAGGTGTACCTCCTGATGCTGAATCAAGCTCCATGAGCCAACTTGATCCACCGGGAGCGCAGGCATTGGATGAAGGAATGAGTGTACTAAAGACAACATTATTATTTCTTAACACAGGCTGTGAAATCACTCTTTCACCATTATTCGAACTTGCAGCGCTTTCAACTAAATTCATATACCAGCCTAAATTTTGAGTGCCCGTGGTGGTCCAGTTAATAGGAGTGCTAGTGACTAGTCTATAATTACCTGTTGCTCCAGCTGCTTGTCCTAGAATGGTTTGTTGCAGCAATTGACCTTTGGTAACAGTGGTTGTTCCACTCAATTTATCCCAAATGGCATAAAAACTTTGAGTGACTTGGCCTGTTGTAGAGTTGTCTGTTGGTTGTAAATATTGGCCTGTTCCAAAATAAACAATCACGCCATATTGAAGACCATTTGGATGCGCTCCCACAATAGGTTGAGACGTAATGGGTTGATCCCCTGCGCTTGCAAAATTGGCGGTAAACAAAATGTTGTTTGCGGTTTGCCAATCTGCAGGAGTGGTACTTGTTAAATTAAATTTCCACATATTACCTTTGAGGTCGCCTGCGTAAACATAATCAACTATATAGTCATTATTAATGTCTACAACATAAGGCGAACTCAATCCATTGGGAGTTGTGACCGAACCTGTGCCCACAGGAATTTTGTAATAGTTTTGATTCAATGTCCATGTGCCATTGAATAATGCAGGTATCAGAATATAAAGTGCGGCTTTACCGGTAGTGCTTGCGAAGCCATCAGCTTGTGAATTATTGTAACCATTGCCAAAAATAATTGCCCATTGGCTTTGATTAGATGCGGTCCGCACTTTTGCAATAGATATGTTACCTTCAATATATCCTAAGTCGGGATCGTTTTGGTCAGTAAATTCCCACAAATACAAATTATTCGCATTGGCTTCAGTAAAGTTTGCAGGGTTGGTAATATCTAAGCCATAAACACCCTGACCACCATTTCGTAAGCTTCCGGCTAATATAGTATGCCATGCACCACCATAGTAAATATCAGCTTCTGTTGGTGTGCCATCAACAAAGAAATTATGAGCATAGGTAGATAAGCTTAAATTTGGAAGGTTTTGATATATTTGTCGCACTCCCGGAATATAACTCAATACTTCTTTGCCAGTGTTAGCATTGAAACCATGTAACATCCCATCATTCGCCCCAACATAAATGATAGGTGTACGGTTGGCATAAGTCGTTTTAAATGCAGAGTAAGAACTGGCTTCTAAAGAGTCTGGATAATTACGATTAGGCGCTGGAACATAGACCGGACTTGAATCGACAATATCTCCTAACAAGCTGGCGCGATTTCTAAATGCATAAGAGCCATTATATTGTGCTTCTTGGGTGCGAACACCGCGTAAAAAATTGACAAGAGCCGCGCCATAGTTTTGATTAGCGGTAATTTGAGAACCTGTTGTCGTATTGGCTGGATAGGGTGCATTTGCTAGAAAATTCGCCATATTGGTCGGTAAACTGCCACTTACTTTATAAGAGGAATAATTGCTGGGCCAGCGAAAAGCAATACCGGTATTTGCTCCTGTCCAATTACGTGTAATAACGACGCGGCTATTTGGGCTGGGTACTGCATTGGTACCAACCGGATTTAAGCAAGGGCCGCCGGTTAACATACAATTAGCGCTCCAAATCGGCGTTGTAGATAACACACCTGTGATACTTAAGGGAAATGCTTCAACATCACCTTGATTGCCATTGACAGTTGCTTGATAAACAGCAGATTGTGCATTAAGAACGGTAGAGTTTTGCGCAACGCTTGAATATGAAGCGTTACGTTGGGCAATATTTGCTAAAATAGCACTTAAGGATTTTGCGGCCGTCGTGGGACTTTGAGCCGCCACATAATTACCTTTACTATTAAAAGCAGCATGCCATAAATCATCTGCTTTTGCAGCATCGGAATTAAAAGGATTGCCCCAATTTCCGTTTATAGCTAAAGCTGGAGAAGGCCAACCATCAGAACCTGCATCTAAATTTCCCGCCAAACCATATCCAACAGTAAAAGTGACCATATGTAACCAGGTAGCTGGATCCCACACGCTAGGAATAACTTGATTGGCAGGCCATGTTGTTTGCAAATTATTTTTATAATAGTAATAAGCGGTATCTGCTAAGGTATCACTGATACCGTCGCCATCATTATCACTGATACCGCTTGGGAGTGAATCTCCCGTATTCCAATAACCGTCTGTTAAAAGAATGGCGTAATTTTGCTGACATGATGCCGTAATTGGGTTTGTTTTGCCTGTAAGCGCATTTTTATAATATTGCCCTACCCGTGATAGTCCAGAACGGGTTGGTGTACCTTGCGCCTGCCAATTGTACTTCATGAGGGTATCTAAAATGGCTGTGTTATAAGTAGTGAAATTTGTTGTGCCACTAGGAGGAACTTGAATGAAAAAATTATCGTTAATAGTATTAATACCATAATTAAAATTTGGATATTGATTTATAATAAAAGCAATGGTGCCTCTGGCTGCCATGGAACGCCTGCGGGCATATTGATACCAATTTGCAAAGTTTTGTTTAGCTTCAGAAATGGTCATACAGCCGGAATCATCTTGCGCTGTCCAACTTAAAGTGCCAGCGGCAATACTTCTTACTAGGTCATTTGTTCCCAATACATCATAACAGCCACCTCCTGTGAGCGTAGTTTGGAGTGTTGTCGTTGGATTCATGCCCGCCGCTGTGGGCGCATAGGTAGTGAGATAGACTTGCACATCACTTGCATTTAATACCACAGTAACATGAGAATCCCATAAATCAACGTCTCCATTTGCTGTATTGGTGACATTTAATGCGCCACCACGTAATGGTCTAGTTCCTGAGAAACCTTTATCATCTATCCATACTTCGTATTTCAACCCTGCAAGATTGCGTGCATTGGTATAGCCTGCCTCACCAGAGACAGGATAGGCTAAAGCGGCAGAAAAATTCGCATTTGCGCAAGGTGTTCCAGAACTACAATTATAAATCCAGGGATCATAAGTTGAATCAGGATTGTAATACATTGAATTTTGACCGGAAGTAAAAAAGCGCCAGTCTTTGGTACCTGCTTGCGGGCAGGCCTCGACAGCATTTAGTCCAATACTGCTTGAAGTATATCCACAGCCGGTAGGATTCGCATAATTGTAAATATTGGTGCTGTTATGAAAAATATAATTAAAATTCCAAAATTGACCATTGGCGTAACTGCGAAATCCCGCATCACCTGACCACTGGCTTCCACAGACGGTTGATGCAGAAAATGCGCCTGTAAAATTAGGATCATAGGCGCAGCCTTCCCAAGACGGTTTGCTAATATATTCCCAATCCATTGATCCTGAATCATCCAAATCAAACATAATGTTCGGAGGTACTGGGGTGGTCAAAGGTATGGGAGATTGAGGTAGGTTTAAAAGCGCACACTGTCCTTGTGGCGCAATGGCGCCAAGTAAACATAAAATTGAAAGTGTTGCGCGTTTCATAACATCCACCTAATTATATTGTGTTGCGAAAATGGATTGAACAACCGAATGAGAAGTATTGGTTGCACCTGTTCCTCTTGCTGTGACACGATAGTAATAATATCCTTGTCCTTTGCTGCGTGCATCTGGTGATAATTGATATGGAATAAAGGCATATTGTTCGATAACATAATAAGGTTGTAACGCCACGCCGTAGATTGTACTTGAAAAGAGAATGCCATTTCCTTGCCACCAGCTATCGGGTTGTTGCCAAAAAGTACCGAAAGAATCATAAGCCCATACTTTGCATGGCGGTGTTGTGCATGTGGAAACTTGCACCGTTGGCACAGCGCCTTGATTTTGCACCCAGATCTCTCCATCGCCAAGGGCAGCTTCGGCAGCTTCAAATGCAGTTGACGTATCTCTAAAGTTTTGCGTCATTCTCTCTGTCATGGCTGTTGAGCTCATCGCCGAGACACCAATGATGGTTAATATCATTAAAAATACAAGACCTGTGATGAGCACCACGCCTTGTTGTAAATGTGAATTAATCTTCATCATATCAATACTACCTTAATAAGGCTGCAATACTAAATTTCGTAACAAAACGGTGAATGTAAGTGGATTTCTTAAATAATTATCTGCCGCAGCGGGGGTATAAGATGTTCCTAACATATAAAATGTTGGATTCTCTTTAAATGTATTCACTGGGTTATCCGAACGCAGCAGTAGACATAATCGTACACTTACCACATCATTCCAATTTAAAAATGCATAATTTGCATTTACAAATCGGTCTGCACTGAAATCACCATTCAAATCTTCTCCATAGAGAACTTGAAAGTTTTCAACACCAGAAACAAGAATTTGTGTGTTATTAGGATTGGGTGAATCTGCATTTTGTGCTTGGCATTGCAATTCATTATTATTGGTTAATGAAAAAGTATTGGTCACAATGGTATTTGCATCTGCTGGGACATTCAGACAATCCATAATGGTACCATCTGGGGTTCCGGTTCCATTGCCGCTACCTTGATAACGAATCGTTAAAGTATCGCTCCCATTTGGCCCAGTGCCATGGGTGCCACTCACATAAGGTAATGCTGCAGTAAAGATATTGGCAATAGGCACAAACTGATTCGTTTGCCCAGGAGGAGACCGATAACCAGTTAAACGAATGATACGAACAATATAACTTTCAATGAATCGGCCGTTTTCTTGAACTTGTGAATATCCCATTGCTAAATTATATGAATTTTTGGAGTTGAGAAAAACTTGTAAAACGCCAGCCATTAAAATTAAACTGATTACCATTGCGACAAAAAATTCAAGTAGCGAAAATCCCTTTGATTTTTTAATGTGATGGCAAGTTGAGAGGATAATTTTTTTCATATATTTCCTCTACAACGAAAAACTAGTGATGTATCGATGGGTGACGCCAGCTGAATTAGCATCCTTTCTTTCAACCCACCATATTTTAATTGCAAAAATAGGTTTATTGGGAACAGCTACCACATTATCGCAATTGGGGGCAGCGGGCGTTCCATCATTAGGTGTGCTGTCAATACAGACGACACCAGCACCTGAAGGAAGCGTTGCTTTGATGGTAGGATGCCAACCAGAAGCTGCTTGCCCTGCAATATTGGCATACCATTCGTAAAAATCTTCCCCTGCCATTTGATCTGAAGTGCATTGAACATCAGCCGCATTACCCGAGCCATCCATGCCAAGACAATTTGGGTTAGCAGTTGATGATTTGCTAGGATTATTGTAGGGGCTGTTAATGCCTTTACTTGTTGCGGCAACATTTGAACGCATTCTGTCAATCATATCATTTGCTTGTACGGCGGCCATGGTGCGAAGAAGTGAATCACCACTAAGACGCAGACTTAAGATTTGAAGGCCTGCTAAACCAAGTAAACCAATCGAAAAAATCAGTAATGCAACTAGGACTTCAAGAAGTGAAAAGCCTCGATTTAATGAAGATTGTTTGCACTGATAATCCATATACCAAAACATGGTAGTAACCATATAGATGAGAACTATAATAATAGTGTACAGCCTGCATTCCATCCTGCCGAGTCTATTAGATGAAATAACCTATAAAATTGAGAGAAAGTATAACCTATCACTAAACAGATTAAGGACAGGTCACATTGGTAATAACAGGGCGACCGGTAAGGGAAATGGTAAGTCTGCGTCCAGCATCTGTTGTGCAACCAGTAGCTTTAATAGTGAATGCGACATTTCCGGTGCTGGCATTGGGGAAACCTGTGCTGTTGTAAGTTGCAATATTGACGCTAGGAGAGACGCTGATAGTAGCGCTTTGATCAGTTATTCTTTCTACCCGCAAGGTGGGGGCCGCTGTTGTATTTGATAAAGTACTTCCCCCTGTTGGATTAACAAAAACCATCCAACCTAATTGCCACTGACTGCCACAGGCAGAATAACTATTGTCTGAAGTGGCGCATACAGACACTGGAACACCGCGTTTCATC
Organism: Gammaproteobacteria bacterium; assembly: GCA_016191245.1. Lineage (GTDB taxonomy): Bacteria > Pseudomonadota > Gammaproteobacteria > Berkiellales > Berkiellaceae > Berkiella. Next base: position 43,501 of record JACPOY010000026.1, read on the forward strand.
GCTTCTGAGCGAGCATAATTAAGAGAATTAACCAGATTATTGTTAATGGATGCAATGGTGTTGTTTTGAATGGTCGAAGTAAAATCAGGCACAGCAAGCGCCATCACGATGGCTAAAATAGCTATCGTCACAATTAGCTCAATGAGCGTAAAACCACGTTTAAAGTTGCGCACCATACTATTTTAATAGTTTAAGTTGATTATTTAATCAAACAAAGCTTTCAATTCTGGCTCGACCGCTGTCATAAATCACAATCTTTTGTTGATTGGCAATGAAAATAGTATTGCGCGTTAAACATGAACCATCACCCTTATATCTAATGACGGTTTGTTTGTTACTATAAACATCGAGAGAATGTTGCATTTTCTCGACTCGAAGAATATTCAATGGATAATTTTCTGGAAAATCCCCGATAAATACCATGTAACCTTTTGACCAATCCAAGCTGCAATGCTGAAAATCATGGCTTCCACACACGCCAACAATTTTATTGCGCTTAATGGCTTCGCTTCTTGCATAGACAAGAGTGTGAAAAATTCGCTCAGCGATACATTGATTTTTTTGGCGAAGAAATAAGGTGTTCATTCCCATGCTGCCAATACATAATAATATACTTAATATTGTCATTGTTATCAATAATTCAATTAAGGTAAAGCCCTTATTGCTCATTGGCTTCATTATCTAAACCCAATTTTTTTAAGCGATAACGGAGTGTGCGAAAACTGATCCCTAGATTTTGTGCGGCAAGCGTTTTATTGCCATGGGCTTTCTCAATAGCAGTTAAAATGGTTTGCCTCTCTATGTTGAACAAGTAATCATCTAAAGGAAGTAAGTGTTTATCATCTTTTTCATTTTCAGTGCTGGGAAGTTGCAAATCATGCTGCATAATCGTTTTTCCATCACTTAAGGTAAAAGCGCGTTCTAGAATGTTTTCAAGTTCACGGATATTACCAGGAAAGTCGTAAACACTAAGTGCTTGCAATGCTTTTTCATCAAGTATGGGGAGAGGGGTGCCGTTTTGTTTCACAATTTTTTCAAGAATATGTGTAGTCAAAAGTGGAATATCGGATTTTCTATCTTTTAAACTTGGCACCTTTAGTTCTATCACATTCAATCGATAAAATAAATCCTGCCGAAATAGATTCTGTTGAACTAAAACGTGCAAATTTTTATGCGTTGCGCATAAAATTCTAACATCGACGTTCACTTCTTTTGTGCTACCAACGGGGCGAACTGCTTTTTCTTGAATGGCACGAAGCAACTTCACTTGCATCCCTAATGGTAAATCAGCGACTTCATCTAGGAACAAGGTTCCTTTGTGAGCAGCTTGGAAAAATCCAATTTTATCTTGATTGGCACCAGTAAAACTTCCCTTTAAATGCCCAAAAAATTCGCTTTCCATCAAATCTGGTGAAATGGCGCCGCAATTGACCGGAATAAAGGGTTCATCATGACGTGGTCCACTGTGATGAATTATTTTTGCAACAAGTTCTTTGCCCGTGCCTGAAGCTCCACTGATGTAAATAGGTGCTTGGCTTCTTGCTAATTTGGCGATGTTTTGACGCATGTCCTGAATGATGGCTGATTTTCCTATCAACAAATCTACATATTTTTTGGAATCTGAAGTATTTACCTTAAGGGCGATGGAAATAATATCTCGAAGATTCGTCAAATCTATTGGTTTAGTGATAAAATCAAAAGCGCCATATTTTAAGGCGCGAATGGCTGTTTCCATATTGCCATGAGCGGTAATAATAGCAATAGGGATATGAGGATGATTATCTTGCACATAAGCGACTAAGTCTAAACCATTACCGTCAGGAAGACGCATATCAGTGAGACAAAGTGTGATAAGTTGTTCATTTAATATTTTTTTAGCATCATGAATATTATGTGCAGATAGCGTATTGATGTTCATGCGATTTAGCGTTATTTCAAGCAGTTTGCATATATCAGGTTCGTCATCTATCACCAGGGCGATGGGTTGTTCCATTGTCAATCCTCTCGTTGTGAAATGGTTAGGCGAAACTGACACCCAGTATTTGTTGGGGCATAATCCAACCGGGCACCATTCATTTGGCTTAATTCTTTAGCAATATATAACCCTAAGCCAGAACCTGTTTTTTCAGTGGTAAAAAAAGGTTCAAAAATATGCTTGACGAGTTGATGGGGGATCCCTTCTCCTTGATCAATCACATCGATAAAAACCGTCTCTGGTTGTGTGGAGGTTTTTACACTTAATATCAGGGTTGCTTTTTGCGTTTTTTTGAGACTATAACGTAAGCCATTTTCACAGAGATTGATAAGGATCTGTGTTAATTGACTGGTATCGGCTTCAATTAATATATCATTTCTATCATATTGGAGCGTCACTTCAGGATGCGGAATATGAGGGATAACAAGATTATTGATAAATTGAGAAAGCCAAGGGATAAGATCAATCTGCTGAGTTTGAGCTGATTTGCGACCAGACAATGAGAGAACATTTTGAATAACCGTATTCATTCTGTCACATGATTCTTTAATCATTTTCAAAAGATGTTTATCTTCTGTATTGAGATCATTTGATTCAACAAGCAATTGCGCTGCATGACTGGCGGCTCCCAAAGGGTTTCGTAATTCGTGGGCAATATTTGCTGTGAGATGCCCCAAGGAGGCGAGCTTTAAATCTTGCGCTTGTCTTGTTTCTTCTGAGACATTATAGATAAAAATCAATGTGCCAACGGGCAAGGGCTTTCCGAGAGCATGAAAGCTAAATCTTACCTCAGGCCCCGTAGAAACAATTTGTTGTGAAGGAATATTTTTACCCATTTGCTGCCAAGTAACTAAACATTTTTCGAAAGTAGCAGGCAAATCTTTAAGCGTGCTAATTTGATCATGTGAGGATAAATCTAATAATTTTTTGGCTGCCATATTAATTAAACGAATGTGATTTTGATTATCAATAACAAGGACGCCGGCATGCATAGCCGACACAATATGAGCATTGAGTTGTTGTGAGGTGGCAAGTTGTAGTGCTTGATTTTCAACAATTAACTGGCTTCGCCTTGCCCGTAAGGCAAGCAGATTGGTGACGATGGAGGTAGCAAATATGACGGTACCTAAAAGACCCACCTGGGTGTAAAGGTTAATAGGGTTATGCAATGTAAAAACGATATAGCTGTGTTCAATCAACAGTCCAATCGTGGCTGTGGCCGCACTTAAAATCGATAGTTTTCCAGGCATTAATAAACTGTGTGCTGCAACAATAACAATCAGTAATATTCCTACCCCTGAAATGAGCCCACCACTGGCATGCATAATGATGATAATGGCCACAATATCCACGAAAATGGGGGTATTAGCTTGCCATGAATATCTTGTTTTAAAGAGAATGGAGATGATTAAAATACAAATACTAATGAATAAATAAGAGTAAGCGGCTTCTTTGTAGAGAACATAATCAATATCACTGATAAAGCTAATATTGAATTTGAAATGGATGATAATGAGAAAACCCATGCTTAAGAAAAAGCGATATAGATTGAACAATCTAAGCGCTTGCCAGTGATAGCCAGAAGCCGCATCGCTGTCTATCGTTTGATTACTTTGCCGTTGGAAATCCCTTTGCATGATATTTTATTCCATACTATAGATTTGCATGCTCCTTGGAACAATAATAGCGCCCCTTTGCTTGATAAGCTTGTGAGGTCGGTACGAAAGTTTGACAATAGGGGCACTGCGTCAGTTTTTCACCTAAGGATTTTTGTTGGGTTGGCTGCGTAAAAGAATGCTGCCAACGGCGTATCATGTGGCGTCCATAGGCTAGGGCGGCGTAAAACAAAGCGCCAAGAATGGCAAAAAAGAGTAATAATCGGATCATAATATGCTCGTTTGTTATCTGACTTTGTTGTTAATATGTTCTGTGATTTAGTATATTAACATAATAAATAATCACTTGTCTTTTACTATCTAAAATTGAGTCATGGTATAATTCGGTGAAAATCTTGTCATCTTGAACATTTTGATCCACACATAACCATGATTACCCATACTGTTTCTTATAAACGCCCTGAATCAGTATTAGTGGTTGTTTATTCCACTGCTAAGGTGCTGTTACTGCAAAGAAGAGATGATAATACATTTTGGCAATCTGTCACGGGCAGTTTAATGCCAAATGAGCTCCCTCTTGCTGCAGCTTGGAGAGAATTAAGAGAAGAGACTGGTTTACATGAAATGAATGGGCAATTACATGATTGCCACCATCAAAAGTGGTTTGATATTTACCCACATTGGCGCTATCGCTACGAGCCTGGTGTGACACGTAATTTAGAACATGTATTTAGTTTTGAAGTGAAAGAACCGCTTACAATTAGGTTAAGTCATGAACATCTTGACTATTGTTGGCTAACTAAAGAGGACGCGATGAAGCGGGTGATTTCAACCACTAATCGCGACGCAATTTTACAATTTGTTAAATTCACAGCGAACGATTTTTAGGCGAGGCGCCTAGCCTCGAACAACCGGAGTGTATATTCTCATACATGAGGATTGTGAGAGGCGAAAGGCAACAAAGCATAAAATTCGTTCGAGAAGAATGAGGAGTTGAGATGGCTGGACATAGTAAATGGGCAAATATTAAACATCGAAAAGGTGCCCAAGATGCCAAGCGTGGAAAAATATTTACCAAGTTGATTAGAGAAATCACCACCGCAGCAAGAATTAGTTCTGATATCAATAATCCCCGATTAAGAATAGCGGTAGATAAAGCTCTTAGTAATAATATGACGCGCGATACCATTGATAGAGCCATTAAGCGCGGTATTGGTGGTGATGATGGTAAAGAAATGGAACAAATCCGTTATGAAGGCTATGGCCCTAACGGGGTTGCTGTGATGGTGGATTGTTTAACCGATAATAAAAATAGAACGGTTTCAGAAGTTAGACATGCTTTCACCAAAATGGGTGGAAACTTAGGAACAGATGGCTCAGTGAGTTATTTATTTACGAAAGTAGGCCAGTTATTGTTTGCTAAACCCGGTGATCAAGATAAATTAATGGAAGCCGCGATAGAAGCTGGCGCTGAAGATATCGAGCAGCAAGAAGATGGCGGCGTCATTGTCAATACGACGCCTGAAACCTTCAATAGTGTTTTAGATGTCATGAAATCTTTAGGTTTTACACCGGATAATGCAGAGCTGACCATGAATGCATCAGTGAATGTGCCTCTTAATTTTGAAGATGCTGAAAAGTTTATGAAGATGGTCGAAATGTTAGAAGATTTGGATGATGTGCAAGAAGTGTACTCCAATGCTGAAATTTCAGAAGAGATTGGAAGCCGATTATAGGAAAAAATAGTGTCGACCAGACGGATTTTGGGAATCGATCCTGGTTCTAGGATAACAGGATTTGGTGTGATAGAGCATTCAGCTGGGCAGTCTACCTGCCTGATGGGGGGGTGCGTTCGTCTGACGGCATTGGATATGCCAACACGTCTTGGCAAGTTATTTGGTGAAATTCAAGAGATAGTGAGAATTTATAAACCCACAGAGCTTGCCATAGAGCAAATTTTTGTCCAAAAAAATGTTCAATCAGCTTTGAAATTAGGCCAAGCGCGCGGTGTAGCGATTGCCGCTGCGATTGCGGTCAATATTCCTGTTTTTGAATATGCCCCCCGAGCAATAAAACAAGCCATTGTAGGCAAGGGTAGTGCTGACAAAATTCAAGTACAACATATGATTCAAGTGCTATTATCTTTAAATGCGAAGCCTCAAGCAGATGCCGCAGATGCTTTAGCAGTTGCATTGTGTCATATTCACAGTGTTTCGAGATTGTCAGTCACCAAGACTGCAAGACGAGGGCGGCGAACTAAATGTAACCAAAAATGGGTAGGATATGATAGGACAACTTCGCGGTAGATTAATAGAAAAACACCCTCCTCATTTAATGATAGAGGTCAATGGGGTAGGGTATTGTTTACAAGCACCATTATCTACTTTTTTTATCTTGCCTGGGTTGAATGAAGAAGTTGTACTACGCACACATCTGATAGTACGAGAAGACGCTCACATTTTATATGGTTTTAATAGCAAAGAAGAATGTCGGCTATTTCAAGAGATAATTAAAATCAATGGCGTTGGGCCAAAAGTTGCCTTAGCCATACTTTCTGGTTTATCCCCACAAGAATTTGCGGATGTGATTATTACTCAAGAAGTGAGTCGTTTACAATGTTTGCCGGGAATAGGGGCAAAAACTGCACAACGTATTATCGTTGAAATGCAAGATAGATTATCAAAGCTCAATATAACGGCCTCGTCGAATTTTAGTTCAACCATTCTTTCTGGCGCAACCCTTGCCAATGATCCAGTGCAAGAAGCTATCGCGGCATTGGTGTCTTTAGGCTATAAACAAAGCGAAGCAGTTAAAGCGGTTAGCAAAGTCCATCACTCTGCGCACTGTGAACAAATTATTAAAGATGCATTGCAAGGACTAGCAAAAGTATGAGTAGTGAAGTGACAGATAGAGTCGTATCTTCGAGTATCAGTGATGTTGAGATAGCAACAGAATCATTAATTAGACCGCAGTATTTGTCAGATTATACAGGACAGGAAGCGGCCTGTTCTCAGTTAAGTATTTTTATTGAAGCCGCAAAGATGCGACGAGAATCCATGGATCATTTGTTGATTTTTGGGCCTCCTGGTTTAGGCAAGACAACTTTGGCTAATATTGTTGCTAATGAATTAGGTGTCAATATTAGACAAACCTCTGGCCCCGTGATTGAGCGAGCTGGTGATTTAGCAGCGATATTAACTAATTTACAAGCCCACGATGTATTATTTATTGATGAAATACATCGCTTGAGCCCGGTTGTGGAAGAAGTGCTATATCCGGCGATGGAAGATTATCAAATTGACATTATGATAGGCGAAGGGCCTGCAGCTAGAAGCATTAAATTAGATATACCACCCTTTACATTAATTGGGGCGACCACGCGGGCAGGTATGTTAACTTCGCCGCTTAGAGATAGATTTGGTATTGTTCTACGCCTTGAGTTTTATAACGTAGCGGAGTTGAAGCAAATTGTGATGCGCTCGGCAAAAGTGATGCGGATCCCGATTTTGGAAGAAGGGGCTTTAGAAATTGCCAGTCGTTCTCGTGGCACCCCTCGCATTGCAAATCGTTTACTGCGCAGAGTGCGAGATGTGGCGCAGGTGAAAGGAGAGGGAATTATTACCCATGTGTTAGCAAAAGAAGCATTATCTTTGTTAGAAGTAGATAACAAAGGCTTCGATGTGCTTGATAGAAAATTATTGCAGTGTGCCATCGAGAAATTTGATGGTGGTCCCGTTGGGATTGATAGTTTAGCAGCAGCGATTGGTGAAGCTAAAGATACGATTGAAGATGTAATTGAGCCTTATTTAATTCAACAAGGATTTATGATCCGCACGCCAAGAGGGCGATTAGTAACAGCGCAAACGTATGTACATTTTGGGTTAACGCCTCCTTCAGCAAAGATTTAAATACCCCTCATCCTAGCCTTCTCCCGCAAGGGGAGAAGGGACAAGAATGCGGGGCTCTTTTCCGTTCCCCTCTCCCCTTGCGGGAGAGGGTTAGGGTGAGGGTCTTAAAAAAGATAATGATGTTTTAGGAACAAATGAATGTCTCATTTTTATTCACTCCAAATATTTTATGAAGATACGGATGCAGGAGGAATTGTTTATCACGCTAACTATATTAAGTTTATGGAGCGCGCTAGAACAATGCTTTTGCAAGAAAAAGGATTGAGTTTGCCAGCTTTAATTGATACCTTTGGTATACAATTCGTCGTGCGAGCAATAAATATTACTTATGAGCGGCCAGCAAAGTTACAACAGACTATTGTGGTCGTTACTGATATAGCTAAATCAGGAAAGGCGAGCTTAACATTTAAGCAAAATATCTATTTTGATCCGAGTGACGCCAATACTATGATATGTTCAGGTGAAGTCGTTATTGTTTGTACCAATTTGCAATTTAAGCCAAATGCCATACCTACTGCGGTATTGAGGGAGTTAAAAGAGTGAAAACTGACTTATCTTTATTGAGTTTATTCACTGATGCCAGTGCTTTAGTACAAATTGTCATGTTAATTTTAGTCTCATTATCAGTGATATCTTGGACACTGATTTTGCAGCGTGGTTATGCTTTGCTACAAGCGCAACGCTTATTTTCAAGCTTTCAGGAAAAATTTCATCTAAGCACGGACTTGAATCGATTATATGACTATCTTGCACAACGACGACATCAAGGCTTTGGTATTGAGCAAGTGTTTCGTCAGGGTTTTCGTGAATTTGTGCGTTTGTACAAGCAGGATGTTGCACCTCAAGTGGTCATGGAAGGTACAGAGCGTGCGATGCGTGTTGCGTTAGCAAATGAAGAAAGTGAGCTTGAGCAGCATTTACCATTTTTAGCTACCGTTGGTTCCATCAGCGTTTATATTGGATTATTTGGAACAGTATGGGGAATTATGACTGCTTTTCGTGCTTTAGGGAGTGTGCAACAAGCAACGCTTGCTATGGTTGCCCCAGGTATATCAGAAGCACTGGTTGCTACGGCATTAGGTTTGTTTGCGGCCATCCCTGCCGTATTTGCTTACAACCGCTTTTTCACCCAAGTTGATAGGTTAATGCGTAATTATGACAACTTAGCAGAAGAATTTTCCGGTGCGTTGCATAGACGATTACATAGCCAGTCTTGGCAAGAAAGCGAAGCAGAAGTTGCGCGTCCTAATTTTGAAGAAGACCATAAGTAGGCAACCATGCTAAAAAAGCGTCGTTCTAAAAAACTTAGCGCCGAAATCAATGTTGTTCCTTACATCGATGTGATGTTGGTATTACTTGTGATTTTTATTGTTACTGCTCCTTTATTACAACAAGGGGTGGCGGTAGATTTACCGCAGGCAAGTGCAAAAGCATTGCCTCCTTCTGAAAAAGAACCCATTGTTGTTAGCGTTGATAAAGAAGGGAATTATTATCTTAATATTGCAGAATCACCACAGGCTATTATCGCAAAAGATGCCCTTTCTGTTCGTGTAATGGCAGAGCTAAAGCGTACCCCACAACGCAAAGTTCTAGTGAAAGCAGACAACCATGTTAATTATGGCAAAGTGATTGGTGCGATGGTGTTATTGCAACATGCCGGAGCGCCTAGTGTTGGCTTGGTTACCCAAGACGATACGACACCAAGCTCTACGACAGCCAAAAAGCCTGTTTCTCATGCGAGTGAAAGAGGATGAAGGTGAGAAGTCGTTCTGAGAAGATTTCTTTTGCTTGCGCACTTGGCTTACATCTTATTTTGGCCATGTTAATTATTTTTAGTGTTGAAAGAACGATAATCCTCCCTGCTGAGCCCAGCGATGAGAAAAAGCAAATTATTGATGCTGTGATGGTGAACAAAAAAACCTTGCAAGAAGAAGTCAATCGGCTGGAAGAAAAAGAACTCAAGAAACGCCAAGTTGAACAAGAACGAATTGCGGAAATAGCGAATAAAGAAAAAGAAGCAATTCAAAAGCGTGAAAAGGAAGAAAAGCTCATCATTGAATTAAAGAAGAAAAATGAAGAGTTAAAGAAAGAAGCCGAATTGCAAAAATTAGCACAAGAGAAGCTTGAAAAAGAACGTGAAGCAAAACTAAAGAAAGAACAAGAAGAATTAAAGAAAATTCAGAAAGCCAAAGAAGAAGCCTTGGCACAAAAGAAAAAATTAGAAGAAGTGAAAAAAGCGCAAGAAGAGAAAAAAGCTGAAGAAGATAGAATTGCCGCGCAAAAACAAAAAGAAAAAGAACTGACAGAACAAAAAGTAGCACAAGCGATAAGTCCTCGTGTGAAAATGGATCAAATTACCAAACATGCGATGTTAATTAGAAATAAAATTCACCAACATTGGCGCCAACCCATTGGTTTTGATTTTAATGGGTTTTATTGCGTTGTTACGGTAAGTTTATTACCCACAGGCGATGTGGTGGATGCAGTCGTCATTAAATCCAGCGGCAATGTGGAATTTGATCGTTCAGCGGAAGTCGCGGTACGAAAAGCATCGCCCTTGCCAATGCCTGAAGATTCAAATATTGCAAAAGAATTTCGCCAATTTGACTTTACTTTCCGTCCGGAGGCCGTTTAATGAAATGTAAGTATTGGATCCCACTATTATTAGGGATTGCTTTCAATGCGCAGGGTAGGCTGAATATTGAGATTACTCAAGGTGAAGCGGCAGGCGTTCCGATTGCGGTAACAACCAGTGTCCAGGAAAATGTGAATGGGCGTGCTTTGGTTTCAAGTTCTTTTGAAGAAATAGCCTCTGTGGTGCGTAATGATTTGAAAATGTGCGGTCGTTTTGAGCCACTTTTTCCTGAACAATTACCCAAAATAAAAGCGCCAAATCAAGAACTCGATCTTGCCACATGGCAAGGTGTGGGCGCTGAAAACGTTGTATTAGGTGTTGTGCAATCAGCGGGTAATGATTTTTTTACGGTTTCATTTCAATTACTTGATGTATATAACGCTCCCAAAGGTGGGGTGAGTACCGTATTAGCATCCAAAACCTATAATGGCATTCGTCGACAAGATTTTCGCGCGCTTGCCCATCATATTAGTGATGTAATTTATGAAAAATTAACTGGTGTCAGAGGTGCTTTTTCAACCCGCATCGCTTATGTGATGGTCATGAATACCATGGATGGAAAGCGATATAGTTTAGAAATTGCAGATGCTGATGGATTTAATCCTTTAACATTGGTGAAATCAAAACAGCCCATTATGTCGCCAAGTTGGTCGCAAGATGGAAAACGAATAGCGTTTGTTTCTTTTGAAAAGAATCGCGCTGAAATTTATATTATCGATGTTGCTTCAGGTCGACGCGAATTATTATCACATTTTTCAGGTATTAATGGTGCACCTGCTTGGTCACCTGATGGGCGCAATTTAGCTTTAGTCTTGTCTAAAACCGGCAGCCCTAAGCTTTATTTGATGAACATGAATACCAAAGAATTAACCCAAATAACTGATGGCTATTCCATTGATACGGAACCTTGTTGGTCCCCTAATGGTCGCTCGTTATTCTTTACATCAAATCGCGGTGGTAAACCTCAAATATATCGCTTAGATTTGGCTAGTCGTAAAGTTGAGAGAGTTACCTTTGTGGGGAACTATAATGCGCGTCCGATGCTTTCCCCAGATGGACGTTATTTGGTGATGATGCATCGTGAAGATAAGGATGATCATTTTCATATAGCAAGTCAGGATTTAGAAACCGGGCAAGTATCTGTTCTAACTCACGCACGTTTAGATGAATCTCCCACCTTGTCTCCTAACGGTGCTATGGTACTCTATGGCACGCAAGATGGTGATCGCCAAATTTTGGGTTTAGTGACCCTGGATGGTCGGGGGCAGTTACGTCTACCAGCGCGAGAAGGTAGTGTTCAGGAACCAGCATGGTCACCGTTTCTCTCTTGATATAAGATACTGGTTTACATAATTTATATAATAGGTAAGGAGTCAAACATGCAAATTAGGGGTTTGCGTCATTTAATGGTCGCAGCTGTTATTTGTTTGGGAGTAGTCGGCTGTTCTCATAATGCGAAACATGGCGATAAAAATTCAGGCTACGGTGCTAACTCTCAAGGAGCAGGCGAAGGCGCTGGCTTTGCGGGTGATGACGCTGCGCGTGATATGATGGCAAAACGTAAGATCTACTTCGATTACGATAGATCTGACATTCATCAGCAAGACTATGATGTGATTTATGCTCATGCTGAGTACTTAAAGAACCATGCTAATCGTCGTCTTCGTGTTGAAGGACACACCGATGAAAAAGGTAGCCGTGAATATAACGTTGCTCTAGGTGAAAGACGTGCACGTTCAGTGGCTGAAGCTTTAATGTCACAAGGCGTTTCAGGTCATCAAGTTGCTACAGTTAGTTTTGGTAAAGAAAAGCCAGACAACTTAGGTCATAGTGCAGAAGATCATGCAATGAATCGTCGTGCTGTGATTGTCTACGAGGACTAATCAATGCAATTACCAAGAGCGTTTAACGCAACTGGTTTTTCAGTCTTCCTAATCACGCTATCCCTGTTTTCGACAGGGACAGCGTGGGGGATGGCGGACGTAGAATCACGTTCAGCAGGTCAACGTAGATTTAGTCAAGATGATTCACCTGAAAACCCGTCATTGAATCTGCTCAAGAAGTTGGAATTTTTACAACAAGAAGTGCAGGAGCTCAGAGGTAAAGTTGAAGAACAATCATATAAATTAAATCAAGTTCAGGAACAAAATAAAAAACTTTATCAAGATTTAGATAAAAGAATGCGTGAAGGTGGTCCTGCTAAAACAGCAAGTACCCCAATTACTTCAGATCAAGAAACATTACATATCACCAATACGCCAAGCCCAGAGGCAAACACTTCAAGCGAATATGTCACATTCCAATCTGATGTTGGTACGACGGCTATCAATGCTCTGCAAACTACTCAAGATTTCGCTTCAGAAGAGAAAGCTTATCAACATGCTTATCGATTGATTCAAAATAAAGATTATGATGGTGCCATGACCGCCTTTAAAGCGATGGTACAGCAATATCCTCAAGGCAAATATGCGCCTAATGCGCAGTACTGGCTAGGGGAGATTTACCTGGTAAAAGGTAATTTAGATTTAGCAGGTAATGCCTTTGATATCGTATATCGCCAATATCCAAAGCATCCCAAGGCGGCAGATTCACTTTTAAAGCTTGGATATGTTGAATATGGCAAAGGGCAGTGGAAACGCTCCCAAGAATTGCTCAATCAAGTTAAAAGCCAGTTCCCAGGGACAACCTCAGCCCAGCTTGCGGATTCTCGCTTGCAGAAAATGCAGCAAGAAGGCCATCTCTAGGGCTTTATTCTTACCTCATTACGAATTTTGCTAGTTGCTTGACAATGTTTTTGTTGGGTGTTAGTTTGTCTGCTTTGTTTAACCTTTTATCAGTTTTAGAGGTATTACACGATGGCAAGAACCAAAAAAACAAAGCCAACAGGCAGCCCTGCTACGCTAGCGAGTAATCCTGCAGCGTCACATGCCTCAGTAGCGGCTGCTGCATATACCCAAGAAGCGAATAAAAGGGAACAATATCGACAATTTTTTGAATTGATTGATCAAATTGGAAGAACCGCTGGAGCATCCGCTCTCTATGGTGCTTTGATGAGCGTGCTTTGTTTTACGGGCTATGAGTTTTTTACCTCAAAATTAGGCGGGATGTTAGGTAAACTTTTTAGTGATATTTTCTCAGGCTACGCAAAGCTACTATTACCTCAGATGTTGGTTCCTTATGCTACTTGGATTGCGATAGGTATTCCGGCTGCGATTTTTGCTTATCACGTTACTTATGCTGCGCTCACAGGCACGCTTGGATTAAATGATTTGCGCAAAACGAGTCGATTGCAATCTACCCTAATAACAGCGGCCTTTGTTCTTCCTTTTGCAGGCTTTTGTTTAGGCGTGAGTTTAGGCATGTCTGTAAGCGCCGCCTATTGGCTTACAGGCGCATTAGGAGTGTTCACTGGCGTTTACTTGTCAGAATTAGGGCAAGGCATTGTGCAGTCTTTTTTTCCGCCTGAGCCTCAACCTGAAGATCAGCCCCACTCACCTCCAGCTAATAATGTTGATGCAGATGAGGATTTAGAGCCTGCTCCTCGACCGCTCTTAAATGATTATGGCAGAAAGAAAAAAGCGGCACCAAAACTTGCTGATGAAGCAAAAAAAGCAAGGCCAACAAGAAAATCAACGCATGAGCATGAAGAGGCCGCGCCCGCTCAACGGAAGAATCATAGAAACTAACTCAGTATGGAACTTGTTATTTTATAATTTTAAGGTATCATACGGCCCTTACTTAGGGTCGTTAGCTCAGTCGGTAGAGCAGTAGACTTTTAATCTATTGGTCGATGGTTCGAATCCATCACGACCCACCATTAATTAATCTTGCTTCGCACAGTGAAGCTTAGATTAATTGCAGCCGTAGCATCGATGCCTAGGCGAGCCAAAAGTACCCTACTTCAAAATTTTATTTTTTGTTTATCAACTAACAATAAATAAATAAATAAATAAAAAATTTTCATTTCCTACTTGTGTATCTTCCCCATTCCTATGCTAGGCTATCTTTGAATACAGAAATTTTACTTGTTCATTTTTCTTACATGTGTCGGAAGTTTAGTTAACGTAGCAGAGCGGTAATTAGTTGCAAAGCTGACGATTAATATATTAACTTTTGAGAATAGAGGGTACAGGGTGCCCTGTTTTGTAAGTAAGAATGACCTTTGGAAAAGCTTTCGTATTATTTTTAGGACTTTATAAGGACTTTCATTCATGAAAAATGCACTCAAGGTTACATTTGGAACGATGTTAGCTGTGAGTATGGTGGCACCCAATATTGCTGCAGCTCATGAGCATTTTACTAATCATTTTGCAGTATGGGGCGATGCTACATACACAAAGCCTAGCAATAATGGCTTGAGTGTTGGCGATCAATTATTTGCAAACTCCGGTGGTCTTCCTTCCGGTGCCGGCGCATTTGATGGTGGCCGTCGTCATGTATTTATACAACCTGATATGGAATTTGATTATGCTTTAGGTATTAGCTATCGCATGCCACATACGCATACTCGACTCTTTTTCAGCTACGATCATTACGACAACGATGTAGATGATCAAGGCGATGTTGATATTAGAAATCTTGGGATCGCTCCTACAGCATTATCAACTCAAGGTGTCGCACAATATGATTTACACTCTCATGAGTTTAGATTAGGTGCGGTGCATGATTTACACTTTGGCGATAGATTCTGCTTAGATTTATTAGCGTTTTTTGAATATGACAAAGTTCGACAAACCTTAAATGAAAATATTTTTCAAGCTCCTGGTGTATCCAGAGCAAGAGAAAGTGAAGGTAAACTACAAGGTTTTGGCCCAGGTGTTGGTTTTATGACCCGTTGGTATGCGTTTAACCCACATTGGCATGTTTTCGCTGGCGCAAATACAACTTTGATAGCCGGTGAGAATCATTATAGACAAACTTTATTCGAAGATGCCAATAATTTTTATATCTACGAACCTGATGAAAGTGATTCCATCGTTGGTAAAATAGATATTAATTTTGGTTTGAACTACCGCTGCGCATTCAAACATGAAATGCATGGTATAGTGTGGGATGTTTCTTTAGGCATGCGTTACATGAATATGTTTAATGCCTTTAAGAATGGTAATACTGCATTTAATCCAAATGGTGGTAGTAATAATTCGGTTGCTCCAAACTTTGCACCAAATCTTGGTGTGCCACAAGATTGGGGTCGTTATGGTCCATTCTTGCGCTTCAAGATTGGCGGCATACACTCTTAAGTTAAACACACCTCAAATGAAATTGAACGGGAGCTTTGGCTCCCGTTTTTTTTGCGCTCTCACGCTTCCCTGTTTGCTTTTATACGTCGTTGTCATCGTCTTCGCGTAACAGTCATGTACTAAGATGTACACTCCTGTTACTTAAAGTCTCGACGCCTCGCCTAAAAACAAACAGCCTTGCGTGACTAAATTAACCCACACAAGATCTGCGTCCGGATGCTTTCCATTTTTCGCATCATAAAATGCACATTATGTATTGTAGCAAGGCTTGCGGCTGAGGGTTCATTTGCTTTAAACAAATGATGTAAAAAACTGCGAGTATAATGGCTGCAAGTTTGGCAGCTGCAGTCATCTTCAAGAGGCATAAATTCGCGTGCATGTATTTGGCGAATAAGTTTTAAAGGTCCATTTCTGGTTAATATCATGCCATGTCGTGCTGCTTTGGTTGGATAAGAACTATCGAAAGTATCTATGCCATAGGGAATGCACTGATCAATAGATTTTACATCTCCAATCCCCAATAAATGCACAGGATTTTCAGGAGGAAGATGTGGCGTTGTACCTGCGATGGTGGAAATAAGTTGTTGGTGATCACATCCTAAACTGCCGCCAATGGCATAACCATCAAATGCCTCTTTACTTAAAATATTGCAACTTTTTTGACGAAGACCAAGATCAGTGCCGCCATGGATAACAGCAAACATGGCTTGGTTCTGACGGTTTTTTAAATGTTCATGTAAAGATCGACATTCCCAACGATGCGTACGCGCAAAAGAAGCTTTAAGTTTTGCCTCATCCACATGAAAAGGCAATAGTTCATCTAAAGGGATAATAATATCACTACCGAGATCTTTTTGAGCGAGCACTGAGCTTTCAGGGGAAAGTAAAATTTTGTTGCCATCTCGATAAGAGCGAAAAATAACACCTTCTTCACTTACTTTTACAACAGAGCTGGGATGCTTTTTGCCGCCTTGGCCTTTTAATTCTTTAGCAACTTGACCATAGGCTAAACTAAATACTTGAAATCCACCCGAGTCAGTAATAATAGGCATCTGGCGATTAATGAAACGATGTAATCCGCCGGCTTCTTTTATTAATGTCGTGCCAGGCTGTACCATCAAGTGATAAGTATTACAAAACATCAACTGAACATTTAATGCGCTATGATCATAATTATGAATTGCTTTCAGGGAACCATTGGTACCAACAGCAACAAAATTAGGCGTTTCAATCACGCCATGTGGTGTATGGATGCGACCAACGCGCGCACGCGAACGTGTAGATTGATATAAAATCTCAAATTGAAAGAAACGTTGAGAGACTGCATTTTCTATCATCGACTAAATAATTTCTTTGTTACAAAGGTCCAAGGTACGGTATTGGCAATAGCAATCAGTTTTATACTGTAACTGACAACGATTATTTCCATAATTGCTTGAACGACGCCATATAAACCGAGCATGCTAAATAAAACGGTATCCAATAATTGACTGAAACACATTGTGACACCACTGATTAAAATCATAGAAATATTAGGGAATTTCTGTCGTAAAACGCTATACAATCTGCTATCGAATTGATCCACAACTAAAAATGTAATCAAAGATGAGATCATAATTCGTGGGGCTGGTGTTAATAAAAATGCATAAGCATCTTGCGCTGTATCATAAATACTGGGTTCATAAAATAAGTGAATTTGTGACATGACAGCAAAAAACACTAAACAACTGAAACTACCCCAAATGGCTTGTTGTGCCGCAGCCCGACCATATTTTTCCTGCAATAAATTTAAGCCTAATAAACTGCCAATGGCAAAAATATCGCTGGCAGTGGCATTAAAGCCAATCAGACCAATTTGCTTCAGTACAAATAAATTGGCTAACAAACTTAAAATTGCTATCCAAGCAGTTAATGCACTCTGCCCCAGACGCCAAAAAAACCAAGCAAATCCAGCAATTAATGCACAACTCCCTAAAAATAACAGCAAATTTAACATCTCATTTGCCCCTTTACATCCTTGAAATTAGGTGGTGAGCTATAATACCTGAACTATAAAACGAAAGTAAAATACTAAAATAACTTAAATGATGCGTTTAATTACACCGGTAACTTCTTTTTTGCGCGCGGCGAATGAATAAAAACAATCGGTAATAGAATAAAAAACATGCCGCCAATTAAATAAGATTCGTATAGCAACACATCGCCCAAATCAATCTTGCTACTGGGTGGAACAAATCCCAAAGCAATCACTAACATGCATATTATCATCCCGGAACCGGCGACCAACCAGATACCCCAGTTTTTGCCAGGTATTTTAAAAGGACGCAATACTTGAGATTGGCTATAACGAAGTCGGATACTGGCTGCAAATAAAATCGCATACATTAATAAAGATAATTGTGCTGCCATCGCTGAAAGAAGAAAGTAGGCACCTTCAACGGTGGGTAATAAAACAAAAACCAACGTAAGTATGCTGCAAATTAATCCCTGGATAATAAGCATAATGTAGGGCACACCATAACGATTGGTTTTGGCAAGTAGTTCAGGTAATAAACCATCATCTGCTGCTGCAAATAAACCTTTGGTGGGTCCAATGATCCATGTCGCTACTGCGCATATGCCACCAATTAAAATCGCGCCAGCGATAAAGGGGCCAAGCCAAGAAATATTGAATTCTTTTGAAAACAAATCAAATGCTTGAATAATCCCAGTCAAATTGCTCAGCTCTTTGGCAGGAACAACAACAGCCACTGCTAAGGAAGCCAATATTAAACTTAATAATATAATCACAGCAGAGATTAATAGGGCTTTGGGATAATCTTTTTTAGGATTTTTAACTTCTAAAGCATGCACAGCCGACATCTCTAATCCTAATAAACTGTACACAATTTGTGAAAAAAACACGAGTTCTGCTATATCCGAGAAATTTTTCATTTGGGGAAATAAATTTGAAATTGAAAATGTTATTTCCGGATTATTTCCCCGTTTTAACCACCAAAGGCTGAGTAAAATAATAATGAGCATGGGACCTAAGGTGCCCAAAATTGAACCAAAAGTACTGACAAAACTTGAAATGCGCATGCCAAAAAAATTAAGTAGCGTGCATCCCCAAAAAGTGATTAAAACGACGGTTGTCATAAAAGAGGCATTTTTCACTAAATCAGGCGAGATAAGATAGGCAATCGTGCTTGCAATTAAGGTGAGAATGGTTGGATACCACACTACGTTATAGATCCATTGCAAGTAAACAACACATAATCCCCATTTAGGACCAAATGCAATTTTTACCCAAGCATATAATCCCCCTTTTACCGGCCATGTCGTGGCAAGTTCTGCTGTAATGAGGGCGGTGGGAATAAAAAAAGCTAAAGCGGCAATAATATAGAGAACAACTAAACCGTACCCAAAACTAGCAGCCATCGGGAGCGTGCGAATGCTATCAACAGCAATGACATTTATCATAATTAATGAAAATACGCTCAACACACGAGGTGGAGAATAAGTGGGTGCAGTACTCAGAGCCATGTTAGATGCCTTTATTATATACAATGATTTTGTTATAGCGTGCTAATACATTAAGACGACACCATAATGTGTTTTGAAGCTAAAATCAAGGAAGTATTGCCATCAATTGACAGATGGCAGAAAATCGAAGCTACAAAGCGATAAGCAAGGAGTAAAAATGGAAATTTGGTGTGATAGTGCACAAGTAGATGCAGTAGCTTGTTTTGCCCAGCATGGCTGGTTACATGGCGTCACGACTAATCCTAAAATATTATCTAGTAATTTAAGTCCAGCAGCTTTGCAAATCGCTAAGCTATTAGAAGTGCAAGCTGGGCCGGTTGCGGTGCAGGTGAGTGCTACAACCGAAGAAGGCATGCTGATGCAGGCCAAAAAATTACATGGATATAGTCAACGATTGCTGATTAAAATTCCGATGACGTCAGTTGGTATTAAAGTGCTTGCGCAACTAAAATCCATGGGTATTCCAACATTGGCAACCGGGGTTTTCAGTGCAGAGCAATTTTTATTGGCTGCTAAATTGGGAGCAGACTATGTCGCACCCTATTTGCATCAAATGAATAAGCAAGGGATTGATGCGATTGAAGAACTTTCGCTGATGCAAGATGGTATTCGTCATTATCATCTTTCAACAAAAGTCATGGCTGCAAGCATCCAAGATCTGTGTATTATTAAAAATCTCATTTCTCTTGGCGTGAATAGCGTGACGTTAACGCCAGCATGTTTGAACGCATGGATAGAAAATACCTATACCAATGACGCAACAAAAACACTGAATGAAGCTTGGGAACAATTTCCAAAGCAGTTTCACAGTGATCTCTTTTCTGAGGTGGGATAATGCCATTGCTGATTCGACTTGCGACAGAAGATGATATTAATGCCATGTTAAGAATACGTCTTGACGCCAAAGAAAATATTCTGCGCACCAAACTCACCTATGATATGGTCGCAAGCGCTATGCGCAAAGATTGTCACGCCTGGGTTGCACTTTATCATTCTCATATTGTTGGTTTTTCAATTGCTAACAAAAAAAACCACAGTGTATGGGGACTCTTTGTTTTATCCTCCTATCATGGACAAGGTATTGGTCGCACTTTACTTGAAATTGCAACGGATTGGTTATGGAAGCAGCCTGTTGGCTTTTTTCGTCGACCTTGCCAAAAGATATGGTTGGATACCAAGCAAGGAAGTCGTGCAGAAGGATTTTACCAACATCTAGGATGGCAACGTGGTGAAAATCTCCCCTTCGATGAAGTGAGATATTATCTTTATAGGAAGCAATCATGATTATTTCTAAAAATGCCGTGGTTCGTTTTTATTTTGAATTGAAAGATGAAAAAGGGAATGTTGTCGATAAGCGCAATGAACCAACCCAATATTTACATGGTTATCAACATATTTTGCCTTTAATTGAACAGGCTTTAGAAGGTAAAACCAAAAATGATACCGTCGTGATACACATTCCTCCCGAAGATGCTTATGGCATGCCAGATGAAAAATTGATCCGTACACTTCCTATCAGTCAATTTCCCAGTGATCAGCAATTAAAAGTGGGGATGAAAGTCTACCCTTCTGATAAGCGAGATTTTGTCATGGTGGTTAAAGACATCGATGGTGATAAAGTGACACTTGATGCGAATCATCCCTTAGCCGGACAAACATTAACATTTGAAATGCAAGTCATCGATGTACGTCCAGCAACTTTGCAAGAAATAACAGATCAACAAGCTGTCTAGGGGTTTTCTTTGATGCCGATATCTTCTAAGAAGCTCTTAGAGGTATTAGCTTATGGAAGATTACTGTAAATACCAGCAGCGCCTGCTAGAGGCACCATTAACCATTGAAAACCAGAATGCCTTTTTAATAGGGTTAAATAATGTATTTACGCTACTTGGATTAAAATCCATGTGGCGCAGCACATTTTATGGTTTGAAATTACAAGTATCACAACTATGTAGCCAAGGGGAACAAATTGAAGCTTTAAATGCTCTCATTCAGGGGCTTTCTAAAAATCATTTCTGGGTAAATCATGCTGCAAAATGGTGGTTTTTGATGCAAATGGCAGTCAGTATTGCACAAGATTTACAGCTTAGCGATAACCAGAAAATTTGTGTGCCTGTGCAGCGTTTATTCAAATTAATTCTACAAGCGCCAACGCCATGGTATGGGTATCATGCGGCTTATTGCTTTGTATCCTTAAGTTTATGGTCTTTTCAGTTTGGAAAAACACAAAATGCGCTAATGCAAGTTAATAGTGCCATTCATGCAGATACCTCGTGGGGGTATCCTGAATATCTACTCGGATGGTATGGCTTATTATTAGAAGGGATAGATCCGGTTCCTCACTTTGTAAAAGCGATTCAAGCCAATTGGAATTTTTTTCGCAGATTAAAGCAAGATCCGCTTTGTCAGCGCTTTCCAGAAATAATCGAAAAGGTAAAAAAAACGCTACTTGAGAAGAATATGATCGTTGTTTCTGATTGAGGAGAGAGGGTTGTTTTGTCGTAGGTCATTTTATTTTTCCACTAAATTAAAATTTATTGTAGACTATTCTTATGACCAGATAAGCTGAAATTGGGTGAGAGTATGGGTAAAAGAGGGTATCACGGTAACAAGGGTATATTCGCCTTAGTTTTACTTTTGCTGCCTGTCGTCGCATTTGCAGCTCAATCAATAGGCGATGTGGCAAACAACCTGCTTGGTCCAACGTCAATTCTTACCAAATTTGTCGACATTGCATGTTATATTATTGGTCTTGTTTTTATCATGATGTCGATAGCACAGTACAAAATTCACCGTCAAAGCCCTAAATTGGTTCCCTTAATGACACCTGTGCTTCTTGTGGTGTTAGGGGTTATTGCGCTTTGTATTCCTTATGTCACCAGAACCACTGAAACCGGTAAAGTGAAAGTTGAATCCACGGAAAAAAGCACATTACCTTTGCCAGGTGCCAGTGAAAAGAGTCCAGGATTACCTTATCCACCATCTCATAAACAAGATGAGGCGGCTCCAGCCAATGATCAAAATGAGACAGCTCCCACTCCCCCCCCTGCAGAACCAAGTGATAGTTCTGGTACTGGTACGGGCGGCGGCGGTTGGACTTCCGATCCTAAATACAATTAATGAGTTATGCACAGTTTGTTCAGACTTTATAGTTAAGATACCAACCTGTAAAAAACCTGACAACTACCTTAGATCTGCACTTAAAGAAAAAATATTAAGTTAGGAACTTATTGATTAACAGCCAAAAAAATAAAGTGGGCAAGATTTGTGCATGCTCCAACAAGCAAAGTAATTCCAAGGCCGAAACACGTTCTCCCAAAACTTTACACAGAGTTATCCACAGAATTTGTGAATAACCTTATATTGTTTTGGTATCTATCTTGTCCTGGATTTCTTTTAACTCAGCATCGATTTGTCTTTTTTCTTGAGGGGAAGCGGTTGCTATTTTTTTTGCCAATTTTAGTTGAGTCACTGCCCCTGGAAAGTCACCTTGTAATTTAAGGTATTGGGCTTGCGCTAAATGTGCTTGCACTATATCTCGGGTTTGAGAATATCCACTTGAAAGTAAATTCCATAGGGCAGGGTGAATAGGTTTGCGTGCTATTTGTTGTTTTAACAAATGAATTGCTTTTTGTGGATCACCATTTTTAATAAGTAGTTCGCAGTAAGTAAAAGTGAGAGGGTAGTTTAAAGGATGATTTTGCAATGTATTTGCTAAACGTGATAGGGCTTTTTCTGGTTGATGCTGAGCCATCTCAGCTTGTGCATAGGCCAGCTGAAATAAAGGTTGATTGGGAGACAATTGAATCAGTTCGTCTAAATAAGGTTTTGCTTGCTGTGGCTTCGAATCTTGAAGCAAAGACAAAACATAACCATACATCGTTCCAAGACGATTACGATAATTACCACGCTCTAGTTTTTTAGCAAAATATTGACTTGCTTCTTGTGCAGTTGAAAAGCTGTTCACAATCACACGGGCTTGTACCAGATGATATTGTAAACTATCTGGGATCTGCTTATAGGGAAAACTATTTGCTCTTGATTGTGCTGCCATCAGCCTTGATTCAGTCAGCGGGTGGGTGAGCAAATATTCAGGCATGTGATTTCCGTAAAAGCGAGTTTCTTGTGACATGCGATGAAAAAAAGCAGGCATTCCCATGGGATCAAATCCTGCTTTAGTCAATGAATTGATACCAACGTAATCGGCTTCCTTTTCATGTTCACGGGTAAAATTAATGAGGGCTTGTTGGCTCCCTGCAAGCGTTGCAGCCATAGCGCCTGATGCGGCTTCAGAGTTTTGGGTTGCTAGCAACATAGCGGCAATCATCCCTGCTATCGTCGATAGACGAAGGCGTCCCATATGTTCATACATACGAGCAATATGTTTTTGTTGAACGTGGCCAACTTCGTGTGCGATTACCCCAGCCAACTCACTCTCGGATTCGGTGGCAACAATTAATCCGGCATTTACGCCGATAAAACCACCAGGAAGTGCAAAAGCATTAATACTGGAGTCATCGACAACAAAAAATTGAAAAGCAGATTGTGCTTGACCTTGGGTTGCTATAATACGATAGCCCAGTGCTTGTAAATATTCGTTAACATAGACATCGTTAGATATCATTTGTGCCGATTTTAATTCTTTAAGAATAGCGCGCCCAAGTTCATATTCTTGAGTGGGGGAGAGGTAAGCATTAGAAGAATTTCCTAAATCAGGTAATTCTCCAGAACGTAAAGCGTGGTTAAAAAACAAAGAGAAAATAAAAAATGCATAAATCAGCCACTTCTCTAGAGACATTTGCCCCTCATGTGACCAATAATGTGTATCGTATAATCTTTGCATGTTATCAAGTATTTTAACCCACAAAAGGGTAAAGTGCTTGGGCATTTATCTTTTTGTACAACTGACTAACTAATAAAACCTCTGGAGGGTATGTGCTAACAGTTGTAAAAGGATGGGGTCAACGTTACCTCTCTGATCCACAAGTTGTTTTATTAATAGCATTACTCGGTGGTGGTTTACTGCTTGTACTATGGATGGGCAAAATACTGGCGCCAGTCATCGCGTCAATTGTGATTGCCTATCTTTTACAATGGGTTGCTAATATCTTGGAGCGCTGGAAAGTACCGCATCTTGTTGCTGTTTCCATTGTTTATTGTGGATTTTTAGGCGTGTTTTTAAGCGGCATTTTTATTTTATGGCCTATTTTGCGAGATCAACTTTGGCATTTATTTGATGAGTTTCCATCAATGATTACCAGCTCGCAACATTTCTTATATCTTTTGCCTGAACAGTTTCCAGAATATATCACCAAAGAAATGGTAGATGGCTGGGTCGCCAGTTTTCTATTACAACTGAAAGAATCAGGAAAAATGCTATTTACATTTTCATTGGCATCTTTGCCAAGTGTGATTGCTTTGGTCATTTATTTGGTGCTTGTGCCTTTAATGGTGTTCTTTTTCTTGAAAGACTATCGGATGATATTGTCTTGGTTTATGGCATTTTTGCCTGATAATCGACAATTTCTTTCAAAAGTTGGCCAAGATGTCCACAAACAAATTGGTAATTATATACGTGGCAAAGGTGCAGAGGTCATCATCGTAGGCATTGGGACCTTTATTATTTTCTATTTATTTGGGATGCACTATGCAACGTTATTGGCGGTATTAGTTGGTTTATCTGTATTAGTTCCTTATATTGGAGCGGTTGTGGTGACTATCCCTGTTGTTTTAGTCGCTCTTTTTCAATGGGGTTTTGATCATCATTTTGCTTATTTGCTATTAGCCTATGGTGTTTTGCAAACGCTAGATGGTGCAATACTGGTTCCCCTTTTATTTTCAGGCGCTGTCAATCTTCACCCTATCGCCATTATCGTGGCTGTATTGGTGTTTGGAGGATGGTGGGGTTTTTGGGGCGTATTTTTTGCTATTCCTTTAGCAACTTTAGTGAAAGCCGTCATCGAAGCTTGGCCAAGACCTGTACCCACTTTCGCGTAGCTCCGTCATTGCGAGGAGTTTTCGACGAAGCAATCCATCGGTTCTTTTGTGCAATAGAGGCAAGATGGATTGCTTCGCCAGAGCTCGCAATGACGGAATATGTTCCTTAAAATGGCAAGAAAAATTATTCGCTTTGCTCATATGAAGTTTTGGTTCTAAAGCACAGCGATAGCATGATCTGCTAATCGTGAACGTTCACCGCGAGAAAGTGTAATATGACCACTATGTTCCCAATTTTTAAAACATTGCACAACATAGGTCAAACCAGAAGTGGTTCCTGTGAGATAAGGGGTATCAATTTGATTGATATTACCAAGGCAAACGATTTTTGAGCCAGGACCTGCTCGCGTCACCAAGGTTTGCATTTGTTTTGATGTTAAATTTTGCGCTTCATCAATAATAATAAATTTATTTAAAAAAGTACGTCCTCGCATAAAATTTAAAGAACGTATTCGAATTCGGTTTTGCACCATATCGAGGTTTTTAGCATGATCTTTGTCTTCGTTTTCTAAAGACTGGGTCAGTACTTCAAGGTTATCCATTAAAGCCCCCATCCATGGAGTCATTTTTTCTTCTTCTGTGCCAGGTAAAAATCCGATATCTTCACCAACAGGAACAGTCACGCGTGTCATGATGATTTCTCGATAATATTTATGTTCTAAAGTTTGTGTTAAACCCGCAGCCAAAGTCAGTAATGTTTTTCCTGTTCCGGCAGCACCCACTAAAGTGACAAAGTCAATGTCCTTATCCATCAGTAAATTAAGAGCAAAATTTTGTTCTCGATTACGCGCATTAATACCACATACTTTGTTCTTATGACGACGAAAATCTTTTACATACTCAATAATGGCTTCATTGCCATCAATTTTACGAACGATGGCTTCAAAATTATCATCATCACTATATAAACATAAATTGGTAAACCAATTTGTAACGCCTTCTCCCGTTATTTTATAGAAAGTAGCGCCATCTTCTTTCCAAGATGCCATTGATTGTCCATGAATTTCCCAAAAGTCTTTTGATAGTTGGAGAATGCCTGAATACATCAGGTTAACATCATCTAGCACTTGATCGTTATAGTAATCTTCCGTGTGTATACCAAGCACCGCAGCTTTGATTCGCATGTTGATGTCTTTGGATACCAAGGTTACTTTCAATGGATTATGTTTTATCTGTAAACTTAAAACGACAGCAAGAATAGTATTATCAGGTTTATTACCAGGCAAAGACTCTGGTAATTTAGAAGGTGCTTCATCTCGTTGAAAAAACAATTTTCCAGTAGGCAAAGTAAAAGCTTTATTCAGATGACCTGGAAATATTAAAGGAATGCCTTCAAAGATTTCTTGATTTGTCGTGTTTTTGATTAAACCGTCGAGATAACGATTAGCTTCCCTTATATTGCGAGCGGTGTCAGAGAGCCCTTTCTTTCCTTGGTCTAGTTCTTCTAATACGACCATCGGAAGGAAAATATCATGTTCTTTAAAACGAAATAAAGCGGTTGGATCGTGGACTAAGACATTGGTATCTAAAACAAATAAACGCTTTTCTTCGTTGGTTACTTTTAGGCGCTCTTTTTTCATTCTTTCATCCATGCAGGTTATGGTGTTAGCGCTTTTACAGCCTCCAATACATCTTGGGCATGATTTTGCACTTTCACTTTGCGCCAAATTTGACGAACAATTCCTTTGCTATCTATTAAGAATGTACTACGTTCAATTCCGAATACAAGTCGTCCGTACATATTTTTTTCTTTTAGCACGTCAAAAGTTTTACATAGCATTTGATCTGTATCTGATATTAAAGGGAACGGGAATTCATATTTTTGAATAAATTTATTGTGACAGGTGATGTTGTCACGAGAAATGCCTAAAATTTGTGTATTCAATTTTTTAAATTTTGGATAAAGCTCGGCAAAATCTTTCCCTTCTTGCGTACAGCCTGGGGTGTCATCTTTAGGATAAAAATACAATACAATATTTTGACCCTTTAGATGAGATAAATCAGTCAAGGTGCCGTCGGTTGCTTCAAATGCAAGCTTGGGCACAGGCTTATCAAGAACAATTTTTTTCATGTTTGCAAGTTTCGTAACTTTTACAAGCTCTTGTATGGCTCAATAACCGCATCTAAATTCCTATCTTCACAATAAACCATAAACCGCTCTCTGATGCTAGCAATATGCTGCTTGACTGGAATATTGATAATAAAACTGATGCTTGTCATCGTCGTGTGATTTTTTGCATCGTAGGTTTCACAATCCATTTGATCAAGACTGATCCCTTGTTGAACAAAAAAGAGGGCCAACTCATTCAGGATCCCTTGTCTGTCTTCAGCAATCACTTGTACTTGATAGGGTAAAGCCGGCTGATTTTTACGTGGTAGAGTACGTTTACTATGAATAGATAAACCAAATTGTTCTGCCAAAGGCGGTAAAGCTGCTTCAAGCTTAGCCACTGTATTCCAAGTGCCAGAAAGATGAAGAAGCAATGAGCACTCCTCTCCAACCTTAGCCAACTTACTTTCTATGATATTGCATCCGCATTGTTTGCTGGTTTTGGTAAAGGCTTCTAATACGCCTATTTGATCGCTCCCTAAAGCAGTGACGACGAGATAATGTTGATTATTTACGCTCATAAGATGGTTACCTGTTGAGGAATTGCACAAGTTAAGTAATTAATCTAGATTGCAAATTCTACCATTAAATGTCCTGACTTGAAGTGGTATTCCCCATAACAATGAATCTGGTGAAATGGTTAGCTTGTCATGCGAACATTGACATGCTAGGTTGCACGTAATTAAAGAGGAGGGCAGGTTATGTTCGAAGGAAGCTGTGTTGCACTAGTCACACCGATGACCGCAACGGGGGAAATTGATGAAAAAGTGCTTGAAAACTTGGTGGAATGGCATATTCAAGAAGGCACACAGGCAATAGTTGTTGCTGGTACAACGGGTGAATCTGCAACATTAACCCCGGCCGAACATCATCATTTGACGGCAATGGTTTGCAAAATTGCCGGAAAACGCATTTCCATTATTGCCGGGACAGGCACCAATGCGACAGCCAGTACAATAAGCCTGACACAAGCAGCAAAAGAACTAGGGGTGGATGGCTGCTTAATTGTTACTCCTTACTATAATCGTCCTACGCAACTGGGATTAATTGAACATTATCGCGCCATTGCAAAAGCGGTGTCGGTTCCCATTTTGCTATATAATGTGCCAACGAGAACGGCTTGTGATTTGCTACCAGAAACGGTTGCTACCTTGAGTCATGTTCCCAATATTGTTGGTATCAAAGAAGCAACTGGCAATTTACAAAGATTACTCTCTCTCATTGAAAAGTGTAAAAATGGGTTTAAGTTTTACAGTGGAGATGATCCTACAGCGCTAGAATTTATGCGTTTTGGCGGCCATGGTGTTATTTCTATTACCACGAATGTTGTGCCTGGATTAATGCAAAGAATGTGTCGTTATGCGCTAGCAAAAGAATATGATAAAGCGCAAATTTTAGATAATACCATGATGCAATTACATCAGATGATGATTGTTGAAGCCAATCCCATCCCCGTAAAATGGGCTTTGAATAATTTAGGTAAAATAGATAATGGGATCCGTTTGCCTTTGACGCCGTTGTCTTTAGCGCATCATGATAAAATGAAACAAGCATTACAAACAGCTGGAGTGAATTGTGAAAATCATTAATAAAATGGGACTAATGTTGCTGGCAGTGATGATGAGTGGCTGTCAACAGAGTCCAAAAGTTGTGCCAAATCATGCTAAAGATTATTTAACAAGCACTGTTATCGCACCCTTGAGAGTACCTGAAGGCATAAATCAACCAAGAGAAATTGATACTTATCCTCTGCCTTATGAAATACCCATGCTTGGGTCGCTTCAGCCTGTGCCATTAGAGCCGCCGGGATTTGGAAAATTGAATTAAGTTTTAATGAATAATGCTATTTAAAGTGAGGACATTAGTCATGGGTTCGCAACAATTGCTCTATACTGGAAAAGCAAAATCTCTTTTCACCACCGAAAATCCTGATCAGTTATTGTGTCAGTTTAGAAACGATACTTCAGCATTTGATGGTCAAAGAATTGAAAAACTTGATCGCAAAGGTATGGTAAATAATTATTTCAATGCTTTTATCATGGAAAAATTAGCCACGCATGGGATTGCTAATCATTTTGTAAAGCTGCAATCAGATGATTCATCGATTGTGAAAAAATTAAGAATGATCCCTGTTGAATGCGTTGTGCGAAATATTGCTGCAGGCAGCTTATGTCGTCGTCTTGGCGTTGAAGCGGGTTTAGAATTGAACCCACCTACATTTGAATTTTTCTTAAAAAATGATGAATTGCATGATCCGATGGTGAATGATTCTCTCATTTTGACTTTCAAATGGGCGACTCAAGAAGATATCGATCAAATGAAAGCCAAAGCTTTTGCCGTGAATGAAGTATTGAAAAAGCTATTCCAAGAAGCTGGCCTTATCTTAGTGGATTACAAACTTGAATTTGGTCACTTTAATGGTCAATTATTATTGGGCGATGAATTTTCACCCGATGGTTGTCGTATTTGGGATGCTGCGACCAAGAAAGTATTAGACAAAGATAGATTCCGCAAAGAAATGGGCGATGTGGTGGAAGCTTATGAAGAAGTTGCGCAACGCTTAGGAATTAAATTGCCGGAAGTGGCGTAACGGCTGCCCCCTCCCTAACCCTCCCCCGCAAGCGGGAGAGGGGATATGAATCAAGATCCTCTTCTCTTTCCCTCTCCCGCTTGCGGGGGAGGGTTAGGGAGGGGGTTAACGTAACGCTTGATCCAAATCATCCATCAAATCTTTCACGTCCTCAATCCCAACTGAAATTCTCACCATCGACTCTTCAATGCCAATTTTTTGCCGATGATCGGCAGGAATGGCGGCATGCGTCATTAATGCAGGGTGTTCAATTAAAGATTCCACGCCACCTAGTGATTCTGCCAAGGTAAAAATACGCAGTTTTTGTAAGAATGAGATGGCATTAACTTGATTGCCAGTCATCACAACTGAAATCATGCCACCAAAGTTACGCATTTGCTTTTTAGCGAGAGCATGTTGTGGATGAGTGTTTAACCCCGGATAAATTACCTTTTTAATTTTTGCATGTGAACTTAAGTATTCTGCGATGTGCATAGCATTGCTGCAATGCGCTTGCATGCGCACATGCAGCGTTTTAATCGAACGAATAAGCAAAAAACAATCCATTGGGCTAGGGACTGCGCCGGTTGCGTTTTGCAAGAAATAAAGCTGTTCAGCCAGTGCTTTATCATTGACAATTAAAGCGCCACCAATAATATCAGAATGACCACCAATATATTTTGTTGTGGAATGACAGACAATATCTGCGCCTAGATCAAGCGGATTTTGCAGATAGGGCGTTGCAAAGGTGTTATCTACGGCAACTAACACGTTTTGTTTTTGCTTTTTATTGATCTCACTAATGGTGGCAATATCTATTATTTTGAGTAAAGGGTTAGAGGGGGTTTCTAGCCAAATTAACTTTGTTTGTTCTGTATAGCTTTCCTGAAATTGGCTTACATTAGTCATGTCACACTGAGTATAGCGAATTCCCCATTGGGCAAAGACTTTTTGTAATAAGCGCAACGTGCCACCATAAACGTCATCGCTAATAATGACATGATCGTTTGGTTTGAGTGTTTGTAGTAAAGTATTGAATGCGGCACAACCTGATGAAAAGCATAATCCATATTTTCCATTTTCAAGTGCAGCAAGAGTCGCTTGGAGTACATCACGCGTCGGATTGGCTGTGCGTGAATATTCATAACTCCCAACCGGAACCCCAGGTGATGTTTGAGCATAAGTGGAAGTAAGATAAACAGGTGGCATGACTGCACCCGTTGTTGTGTCATGATGAAAACCAGCATGAATGGCTTTAGTACCAAACGATGAGTCTTTCAAATCTTTCGATTTCTTGTTCATTTAAAATCCGTTTTCTTTCATCCAATCATCATTTAAAAATTTAGAAATATAGCGCGAACCAGAATCGGTAAGTAAGGTGACAATGGTTTTGCCTGGTCCCATTTTTTTGGCTAATTCACAAGCCGCATAAACAATCGCGCCTGATGAACCACCACAAAATAGGCCTTCTTCTTTTACAAGTCTTCTTGCCATAGTGAAAGCTTGATTATCATCAGTTTGAATCATCTCGTCAATCACACTAAAATCTAATGCTTCACATAAGATATCTTCACCAATGCCTTCTACTTTATAAACGGCTGGTGTCACCAATTTTTTAGTATAAAAATAATCATAATGTACGCTGCCTTTGGGATCGGCGCCGACAATCATAATGTTTTTGCTTTTTTCTTTAATAAAGCGTCCCACACCTGAAATAGTGCCGCCTGTTCCTGTACCTGCAACAAAAGCATCAAATTGTCCTTGGGTTTGTTGCCAAATTTCAGGGCCTGTAGAATGATAATGCGCTGCTATATTGTCTTGGTTGTGATATTGATTAACATAGAAAGCCCCTTTTGTGTCATGCGCTATTTTTTTAGCTTTTTGCACATAATGTTCTGGGGAATCACCTGGGACATCAGTCGGGGTAACCACGACCTCTGCGCCAAAGGCTTTTAACATATTGATTTTTTCGCTGCTCATTTTATCGGGCAGGGTGAAAATACAGCGATATCCTTTTACGGCGGCTATCATAGCCAAAGACAGTCCGGTATTGCCAGAGGTGTTTTCAACGATGACACCATCTTTTTTTAATAACCCTTTTTTTTCAGCTTGTTCGATAATATATAATGCCATGCGATCTTTAATCGAACCACTGGGGTTCATAAATTCGCATTTCACCAACACTGTCGCCGAGTTATCACTAATCACACGCTGTAGTTTTACTAATGGCGTGTTGCCGATACATTCAAGAATATTTTTATAAGGCATTGTGAAGCCTATACATAAAAAATAAAAGAGTGAATAACCTTATATCGTCACTTGTTTAATAAAGCATTAGTGTAATATCAACAATAGGATTATTTATGTGGAAATATTAACTTTTTAACCGGATTGAATGGTGATGTTGATGGTGTATAGGGGGAGGATGGTGTGGATGGGGGGCTGAATTTTCGTTTTCTATCAAAAGATGGCGTGTAATAAGAAGGTGAATTTAAAGCAACATTTTCTTTTTCTTCGCTTTCTTCACTTTCTTCGCTTTCATCTTTTTCTACATTTTCTAAAACAGGCTTATTTGAGAATTTTTCAATGATGAATTTTCGAATAGGCAAGACATCTGTTAAACAAACAGGATCGGTCGAAAGCATATTAAACCGAATGGTTGCGCTGCGAGTTGGATTATCTCCAGGCGCATCTTTAATGATGTAGGTGATGGTTTTCAAAAGACGAATATTTTCATATCCTTTCACCCATTCAGGAATAGCACTTAAGTACAGTGCAGGTAGCGCATCTTTTTGAAATAGTGCTTCTTTGATAGCCGGATTGACTAATTCCATAGCGGCATTGGCTTGCTTGGTTGCGATGCCTAAATTATTGACGCATTGCCCATCATCACCTTGATAGCAATGTGGGGTGAGATGAGTATGGTGCGCACCCTTGGCTGGTACCTCAATGCCGGCGTTGCGAAGTGCTTTAACAGCAGAAATTTTCATCAGATCCTGTTGAGAAATAAGCCGTTGCGGTTGTCCCTCTTTGAGACGTTTGCGAATAACAGCTTCAACCTGTCTAATGGATTCTTTCGTAATTTTGAAATCAATTATCCCATTCATATCGGCTTTAGGGATAGGGGATTGCGCTATCCAAGGATTGGGGACATCTGGTATCACCAATTCATTTTGATGGACTTTATTTTCAGGAAGAAAAATTCCCATTGCTGTGCCATCTTCACACTCAATCAAGCGTGAAACAACCAGTTTTGATCCTTTGGGGGTATACGCAGAGCAAGTCATCGGACCTTTTTGAGGTGTGGAAAGCTCTGCTTTGCTCGGAGAAAGAAAAGGATGCGGTTTTTCAGGTGAGAAAGTCACTTTGGTAGAAGAGTTATTTACGAGGAGCGCTTTTTTTGCGGGGGAGTCTGCGCTATCCATTAAATAAAATATACTTTCTGGTTTTCGGGCATCAGGATTGTAAGGGCGACGATTAGCCGTGCGAGGATTATATGCTTTATCATCATGCACGCGAGACTTTGACTTTTTGGTGCCTTTTAGCATAACTACACGGCTCTTTTGGCTTTACAACTTAGAATTTAGTGTAGGGTAATGCAAAGCGCTGCATTCAGCAAGTAGATCATTAAGTAAGGGGAGGTACTTTAGGATAAACGGCTGCAATGGGTAATTGCCGACCATGCCCAAAAGCTCTGCGTTGTACTCGAACGATAGGTGCACCCTGGCGACGCTTAAATTCTGCAGCATCAACTAAACGATGAACTTGAGCGATTAGGTCAGCGGGAAGTGAAAGCACTTGCCGTTGATATTTTTCCAATTCATCAAAGGGTAATAAATCCCCTTCTATATAGAGTTTTAGAATCGGATCGAGCACCTCATATTCAGGGAGTGAATCAGAATCTTTCTGATTGGGGGCAAGCTCTGCACTGGGGGCTTTGGTGATAATTGCTTTTGGAATGGACTTATCAGGATGTTTTTGATTAAAGTACAGGGCAAGTTCATAAACTTCAGTTTTATAAAGATCGCCAATAACATTAAAGCCACCCGTCATATCGCCATAGAGCGTTGTATAACCAACACTGAGCTCGCTTTTATTGCCTGTGGATAATACAAGAGCGCCAGTTTGATTTGAGTATTCCATTAAAATACGACCACGTAATCTTGCTTGGATATTTTGTTCAGTGAGATTAGATGGTGTTTCGCCGAAAGATTGCTTAAATTGTTCT
Organism: Gammaproteobacteria bacterium; assembly: GCA_016191245.1. Taxonomy (GTDB): domain Bacteria; phylum Pseudomonadota; class Gammaproteobacteria; order Berkiellales; family Berkiellaceae; genus Berkiella. The sequence goes on from JACPOY010000026.1 coordinate 77,304, forward strand.
ATTGCTAAACTGAATTCTTCTTCAATTGAAACAATAATCATCTTGACTGATAGATTATCGCATAAAGCTTTAGCATCATTAATGCTGCCGCTTGATGAATAACGTGAAGGCATAGCGAGTGCGACAACATTTTCGCTGCCAATGGCCAAAACCGCAAGAGCTAAAGTTAAGGCGCTATCAATTCCCCCTGAGACGCCAATGACGACTTTTTTAAAACCACATTTTTGAATGTAGTCTTTTAAGCCTAAAATAGTTTGGTAGTAGAATAATTCGGCATTACTCATTTGCTGATAGGGGAAAAGTGTGGATATGACGGTTGAATTTTCCAAGGAGAAAATACTAATATCTTCTTCAAACGATTTAGCGCAGCCTACCAGAAGACCATTTTGATCTACCAGAAAACTTGAGCCATCAAAAACAATATCATCATTGCCACCTACTTGATTAGTGAAAACCAAAGGGGAATGGCATTTTTTGGCAATAGCGCAAAAATGTTCAATTCTTTCAGCTTGTTTTCCTATATTACTCGGTGATCCATTAATGCAAACAATGAGATCTATATTTTTATTGGCAAAATCATTCACAGGGTCGCATTCATATAAATAATTATCAAGACCGGCCCAACCATCTTCGCAAATAAGAAATCCTATGTTGACCCCTTCAAATTCATAAATGCCGGGCGTATTACCTGGAGCAAAATGTCTGGCTTCATCAAAAATATTATAAACGGGGAGTAATCTTTTATGGTAAGTATAAGAAAGTAGCCCTTTGCTGATAAGACATAAGCTATTATGAAATGGTTTGCCTTTACCTTTATTTTTATCTATAAAACCGACCACGAGGCTGGTATTAAACTGGGCAGTTAATTGTTGAATTTTCGTTAAAAATTGATTTTGACTTTCAATGAATCCCTTGCTTTCAATAAGATCTTTAGGATAATAGCCACTTAATGATAATTCAGAAAAAATAATGAGATCTGCATTTTTAGCATTTTCTTTAACCACAGTTTCAATTTTGGCATAATTCCCAGAAAAATCACCAATTTTATAGTTTAATTGGGCTATCGCTATTCTCATTATTCATCCTATAAATGAAAAACTTGTTTGATATGAGTTAAATAATTATTATCTTCGGATATTGTTTTGCCAGCGCTATCGGAAATTTTAACGACTGGTTGGTGATTGGTATGGGTCATTTTAATCACAATATCTAACGGAGAATATCCAACATCATTGGTTAAATTGGTGCCAATACCAAATTGTATTTGCACTCTTCCTTTAAAATGGTTAAATATATTAGCAGCTTTCGGTATGGTTAAATTATCACTAAATACAAAGATTTTTGATTTAGGATCAATCCCTAATGATTGATAAAATGCGAGGGCTTTTTCTCCCCACATAATGGGATCTCCAGAATCTTGACGAAGACCTGCATATTGCTGGGCTAATTCAGGTGAAAATTCTTCTAAAAAAACATCCATGGTGAGCACGTCGGTCAGTGCTATCCCTAGTTTATCTTGATATTCCTTTCGCCAAAGATGTAAAGCAAAGGTCTGACTTCCTTTTAATGTGGGAGCCAACACTTGAAAAGCCTGTAAAAATTCATGGGCCATGGTGCCAATGGGCTTGAGTTTCATTTGCTTAGCAAATAGCACATTAGAAGTGCCGATAAATTGATTGGGTAGTTGTTGTTGAAATTCTGTTAAGATTTCCTCATGCCATTGTTTTGAGAATCGACGCCTGGTACCAAAATCAGAAAATCGAAAGTCGCTGTAATTTTCATTTTTTAAAAATTCTATTTTGTGTTGTAAATTTTCGCGTCCTTTATCTAGATTATTGAGTAGACCCTGCGCGCAGTAAAATGTTTCGCTGACAATGGCAAGCAATGGAACTTCAAATAAAATAGTATTTAACCAAGGACCTTGAATTTTAATATCAAGATTAGTATCGACAATAACGTCAACATGACGTTCATCTAAAGTAAAATGTCGTAAAAATTCAATAAAATCCTGTTTAAAAAATGATAAGGAACTTAAGTAGGCTAGTTCATCGTCAGAAAATCGCAAATGACAAAGCTTGGTAATTTGTTCTTTAATGGCAGCGCTATAGGGTGCAAGATTCACAGGCTTACGACATTTAAATCGATAAGCCACCTCAGCGTGTGGGTAATGATGAAACACACATTGCATCATGGTGAATTTATAGAGATCGGTATCTAGCAAAGAGGTAATAATAGGGGTGGACATGCCAGACCTTATTTTGCGGTTGCGACTATCACAGGTTGTTCAAATTGCAATTCATCAGTAGATCCTATGATGATAGCACCTTTTCTTTGCATTTCTTGAATGGCTTGTTCTGTTGTTTCTAAGGTTAATCCACGACATGCCCCAAGATTCACAATGGTTTGAAAGTCTGAGCGAAGAAGTTGAATAACTGTATTTTTAACACAATAATCTGTTGCCAATCCGCCGACAATAACGGTTGTTATTTTTTTATCTTTAAGGAATTCTATTATGCCGGTACTGAGTGTTTCATTTAAATCGTGAAAACATGAGCCATAAGGATGCATATCAGGCTCAATGCCTTTCCAGATAAAATAATCATATTCACAAGGGTGGGGAAGTCCTTTAATGAGTTCAAATCCCTTCGTGCCAGGAATACAATGGGCGGGCCAATGTAAATCTACATTGTCACCCTTTAATTCACTTAGAGGTGGATGATTTTCATCACTAATCCAAATGGCATGAGGCGGATGCGCTTCCTTTGAACCGATTCGATATTTAGCGAATGTTGCTTGTTTATTTAGCTCATCCACAATGTTGTGACCTTCAGGAACTGGCAGTTCATGGGGGCAGCTAGGGGTAAAACTATATTGTGCATCTACATCCATGCTAGCAATATAGACTTTAGAGCTTATTAGGATCATTGACGCTACACCCCTTGACTTAGTGGCACACCCACACTAACATGATCTAATAACTGACTTATTTTGTCAATGGGGAAGAGCATGTACAAAATTGGGGTGTTTGGGGCGAGCTTTAATCCGCCTACCCTCGGTCATCAAGATGTGATTGCGCAAGCCCTACCTGTTTTTGATGAAATATTATTAGTCCCTAGTTTATCTCATCCATTTGGTAAAACCTTAGCGCCTATTTCGCATCGTTTAAAAATGCTCAATCTTTTTATTCAAGATGCTGTTTTAAAAAATAATCAGCATAAAGTTAAAATTTTAAATATTGAAGAAACACTGCTTAATCCTGATGCCAAGGAAAAGCCAATTTATACATTTGATGTTTTAGAAAAAATAGAAAGTTTATATCAATCCAAGAAAAAACCCTTCCAAATAAGTTTTATTCTGGGCCCTGATAACAGTAAAAAAGAAATTTGGCAGAAATTTTATCGATATAAAGAAATTGAGAAAAAATGGCCCTTATTTATTGCCAAAGAGAACTTTCCTATTCATAGTACAATGGTAAGAGACAGTGTTAAAAATTGCTCAAATAAAAACGCATTGAAAATTGAATTGATAAAATGGGTGAGCGAGCCTATCGCAAATTATATTATTGACCATCAATTATATCAAAATGCAATTCCTAAAACAGAACCATTATTAACAGTAGATACAGTTGTTTTTGCTATTCATGAAGAAAAATTATGTGTTTTAGTTGTGAAAAGACAAGAACCACCCTTTGTAGGGAAATGGGCACTTCCTGCCAGTAAAGTGGATATCAGCATTGATGAAAATTTAGAGCAAACGGCAAAACGTTGTTTAAAGCAGCGTTTTGGCGTAGATATTCGTTATCTTGAGCAAGTGCAAACCCTTGGCAATAATCATCGTGATACAAGAGGCTGGTCTGTCGCTGTTGTTTATTACGGCATTGTTCAGGCTCATCATAGTCCATCAACTTTTTTTTGTGAAAATCATGAATTAACATGGCTGCCGGTAGATGAAGCTTTAAATAATATATTAGCTTTTGATCATCAACTCATTGTTGAAAGTTGCCTTTCGCGTTTTCAAAATAAATCGCTTTATACCTCATTGCCTATCTTTTTATTATCTGATGAATTTACCTTAACAGATTTGCAACGAACCTATGAAATGGTGCTTGGATTTAAGATGGAAAAGAAATCTTTTCGAAGAAGGCTTCTTGATGCCGGCTTTTTGCAAGAGACGGGCCATTGGCGTCGAGCAAGCCATCGACCCGCTTTACTATATCGATTATCTCAGCATCAACCTTACTTTTTTCAGCGCATTATAGAAGGCGTCAGAGATAGTAAAAATATTGAGTAAGGTATTAAGTTTTCACCAAAATATTTTCTTCTTCCTTGCCAAACACCAGTACTTTTTGAATGGCAAAATTAGCAAAGAATAATCCAATCAACGCTATCATTTTGCTGGCATAAATATTTGCGCCCAAGAAAACTAAGCTTGATATCAATCCATAAGAAAAAATAAGGTTGACTAGACATAATAAGGCATATTTCAATGCTTCAGGCAACATTTTTTGTTTGGATTGAAATACTAATTCTTTGTTGAGCAAGAAGTTACATGTGCCAGAAAAGATTCTTGCCAAGGTTTCGCTGATTAGTATGTTTTGGCAAAAAAAGAAAGTAAATGAGAAAGCACAAAAATCAATAAAGCCGCTTAGAATGGAAAATATTAAAAAGCGAAAAAAAACAAAATAGATTTTAAAAGAATCGATTAATGGATTGAAATGTGAGCTTTTATTTTCGTCTTTATACACAGTGCTGATTGGAACTTCATTTATTTTTATTTTACGTTTTGATGCTGATATTAACATATCTAATTCAAAATCATAACCAGAGGATGATGTTTTTAAAAGTACCTGAAGAAAGTGTCTTGGAATTCCTCGAAGTCCGGTTTGAGTATCTTGCAAAGATTGACCAATGAGTAAGCGAAAAATTAACCTCGTCAGATTATTTCCAAAACGACTGCGAAATGGCACGCCTTTTTTAAAAGTACGGGCACCCAAAATTAAGGAAAGCGGATTTTGTGCTAATTCATCGGCAGTTTTTTGGATATCAACGCTTAAGTGTTGGCCGTCTGCATCGGCAGTTACTACGCCCGGACAATCTTGTGGTTGGTGAGTGAGAAAATAATTGAAAGCCGTTTTTAATGCTTGGCCTTTTCCTAGGTTAACCGCATGATGCAATACTGTGACTGATGCCATTTTTTCCAATTCGGCAAAAAGTGGAACGTAATTTTGTCCTGAGCCATCATTGACAACAATAATGGATTGTTGATTGTTTAAAAGCTCCTGTATGAGGTCAATAAGCGTACTATCGGGCTTATAAGCTGGAATAATAATGACTGGCTTCATGTGTATTGCCTTATGAGAATGCTTCAAATTCTTTTTCGTCTATTTCATGCGTTGCATCTTCAGGTAAAGTAAAGATGTCTGGTTTGAAATAATGAAAAAGATATCGATTAAAATCATGATTATATATTTGATCATTAAAAGTGATGGTATCACTAAAAATAGTTCCGACAGGAATATGCCTACCTGTTCTTGTGACAATGCTGTCAAAATGTGAAAAAAATGAATACGGTTTACCATTAAACATAAATGTTTGATCTTGATTCACTTCATCAGTGAAAGACAACATATAAAACAACTTACAGGGATCATGGGCATTCTTTTCAATATGAAACAATGGTTTGTTATCAATCGATGCCTTGGATAAGGCTTCATAATAGATTTGACAATCTTCAGCCGTGGCAAAAAATGCATGCCCGTCATGAGTCATGTTTTGTTCTACTTTTAACGCTGGGATTTCTAGATCTTTCATGAACTTCAAAGGATCTTTTTGTCGATATAGTACCCAAGACTTTTCATGATTTGTATTCATTTGCGATAAGCCATTGTGGACAACAAATGCATCATGAGGAAATTGTGCAAATAAATAAGCAAAGATCTTGTCGATGGCTTTTAGACCATGGAGTATTTCTGGTGAAACACTTGATACATTGTGCCAATGATGGTGTTGCAAGTGAGCCAGAGAATTCAAAAATATAATGCTACATTGTGGTTTATATTTCTTTTTATATTGGGCGAAAAGCATAGTGGAAATAGTGTCAAAATATGAAATATAAACAAAATGTTTTTTGCCAAAATGTTGTAAATCTTTTAATAATTGAATGGACTGCTTAATGATTTTACAAGCTGCACCAGAAGTGAAAGTAAATTTTAATAATTGACATGCTTTGAAAACCAATTTGATTTTGCTTAAGTTCTGATAGTTTTTGGCAACATATCGCGGAAGCGAAAGTAAAGATGTTAATGCTTTGGGATAAGCGCTTTCTGAGAAAGTCCAAGGATCGGGTAGAAAAAAGCGCACATTTTTGGCTTGGTTTTTAGCACCGTTCATCACACCCCATATCCCTGTTGAAACACCATATCTAGATAGGGTTTCCCAGCATTGCTCAAACCCCAAATCTGGTACATCTCCTAGGTGTTTTATTTGATGTAAATTTGAAGGCGTGCTGGCATGAATCGAGACCCATTGCACCCATGGCTCGAGAAAGCCGCTGTTGTAGCGATCATTTGTTTTATATTGTGATCGCTTGAGCGAGAGTACTTTGGACAGGGAGGGAAGAGAATGAAGTTTGGTAGCATTGCTTAAGAGCTCAACATTGAATTCATTGAGTTCAACAATCACCACATCTTTAGTCATACCTGACATTCCTTGCTTAGTTAGCTTTTCAACATTTTGATGATTTTTTCGCGATGATACTATAACGTGCAAATAGGTTAAAAGTCCCGTATTATATTCGTCCGCTGGAGAGGTGCCAGAGTGGCCGATCGGGGCGGTCTCGAAAACCGTTGTACAGCAATGTACCGAGGGTTCGAATCCCTCCCTCTCCGATCTTAAAAGGATGCCCCATGCTTATTAAAAATATTGTATTTGATGTTGGTAATGTTTTGGTTCGCTATGATCCGCATTTTATCATTAATGCGGCTTTTCCTGGTCACCAAGATCCTGCAGAATTAGTACATGGTATTTTTAAGCATCAAACATGGTATGAATTAAACTTGGGTCATATTTCCGAACAAGAGGCGCTCCTTGAGTATCATGCGCGTTTGGGCATTGATCTTGGATCGTTACAAATGATGGCTCAAATCGTTAAAGAATCTTTGACGCCTATACCTGGCAGTATCGAGATGTTAAAGCAATTACATGCCTCTCATCCTTTATTTGCTTTAACCGATAATACCCATGAAATTATGGCTTACTTACAACAACGATATGATTTTTGGCCATTATTTAAAGGGATTGTAGTCTCAGCCAAAGTGGGATATTTAAAACCTTCAAATGAGATTTTTCAGCATTTACTCACAACTTATCAGATTAATCCTCAAGAAACTGTTTTTATTGATGATCTTGCTCGCAATGTTGAAGGCGCAAAAATGCTAGGGATCCATGGGATCCAGTTTGAAAATACCGAGCAGTGCATAAAAGAACTGCAAAAATTACAAATTAATATTTGAGCCTACTGGTAAATAGACCACAAAGCCATTCCCCATACAACTGTTGCATTAGCTAAACTGAGCAGTACTGCTGCACTGCCAATGTCTTTGGCTTTTTTTGATAATGGATGTCGATCTAAAGAAATTCTGTCAACGACAGCTTCAATGGCAGAGTTACCAAGTTCGATAATTAAAACAAGAAAAAGACTGCTGATCAAAAGTGCTTTGAAAACTAAAGCAAAGGGAAAAAAAACAGCAATGGGCGTAAGGATAAAAAAACAAAAGACTTCAATGACAAATGCAGGTTCAGAGCAAAATGCAGCTTTGAGGCCTTCTAATGAATAGCCAAAGGCTTTGACAATACGAATGATATGTTGGGCTGCATTCAAATGCTGTTCTCGCTATCTATTCGGTATGAGCTTTTTTACGTTTAATAGGAGGAAGAATTTTGATAGTTTTAATTCGACTATCTTGTACTTGAACCACTTCAATAGGAATATTTCCATTAATTAAGCAACAAGTTCCTACTTCTGGAATTGTTTGTAATTGCTCAATCACCAATCCATTGATTGTTTTAGCGCCACTTGTTGGTAATTTCCAGTCTGCCATACGATTGAAGTCACGAATGGTTGTGCTTCCTTCTACTAAATACGAGCCATCTTCTTGTTCAAAAATAGAAGTAAAAGCGGTTGATACATCTGTTGTAAATTCACCCACAATCTCTTCTAAAATATCTTCTAAAGTAATGACACCTACAATTTCACCATATTCATCAACTGCCAAGGCAAATCGTCTCTTATTTCTTTGAAAATTGATCATTTGTGTGGTCAATGAAGTACTTTGTGGCACAAAAAATGCTTCATCCAAAGATTCGATCAACAGCTTTTCATCAAAATTTTCAATCGACATTAAATGTAACGCTCTTTTGGCATGAATCACACCAATGGTTTTATTCAGATCTTGTCGAAAGACAGGAAGAAAAGTGTGTTGGGTATTGGCTAATTGGGCAATGATGGCATCCCAGTCGTTATCAAGATCAAGCCCAACAACATCATGGCGGGGAACCATAATGTCGTCCACAGTGACTTTTTCAAGATCTAATATGCTTAAGAGCATTTTACGATGCTTAGTAGGAATTCTACCGGTTGTTTCATGCACTACAGTGCGTAATTCATCACCAGTTATCCCTTGATTTTCGGCTTGTTGTAAGGAAATGCCGAATAATTTTAAGAGACCATTGGATACCCAATTGATGAGCCATACTAACGGATAGAGCGTTTTTAGAATAATTTGTAAAAAAAATGATGTGGGAAATGCTACTTTTTCAGGAAAAAGAGCGGCAAGGGTTTTAGGAAATACTTCAGCAAAAATAAGTAATAAAAGTGTGACTAAAATATCGGCAACAATTACACCAGTATGATCTCCAAAAACGTCAACACCAATCAGTGTGGCAATAGAAGAGGCTGTAATGGTGATAAAGGTATTGCCTAATAAAATAACGCCAAATAGACGATCGGGACGATCTAACAAATTTTGGACGCGTTTCGCCCCTTTTGATGTTTTCGCAAGATGTTTTAAACGATAACGATTCACTGATAAAATTGAAGTTTCAGAGAGTGAAAAGAACGCAAGTAAAAGCGTTAAAAATAAAAGCGTGACTGATAAAATAATTAATTGGGTATTATCCACCCCGGGCTCCTCTTTTACAGTAGTAAAGCTTTAGTGCCAAAATAAGAGAATATGATCAATAGGGTACCGCTTAAGGTCCAGCGTATGGCAGTGGGTCCTCGCCATCCAAAAAAATAACGTCCTACTAATAATAGTGTTAACAAAATCCAAGCGCATAGGGCTAGCACAATTTTAGGAAAGAGTTGGGCCGTCAATAACGTATCCTGATAAAGAAAGCCAGTCATCAAGGAAGCAGATAGAAATAGCATTCCACTTGAGATAATAACGAAAAGTAACCCTTCCATAGTTTGAAGAGGCGGCAGTATGCGAAGCATGGTTGAGGGTTTATGATGTTTCAGTAAGTAATTTTGCAATCCAAGCAACAGAGCTTGTAAACTTGCCATGCTCAATAAACTCACTGCAAAAAATGAAATAAAAATATGAGCTAGAACGCCATAAGGTGCTTTGGTGGCAAGGAAATCATAACCCCCATAAAAAAGAGCCAGTCCGACAGATATGGCACTTGCCGGGTAGGTGAGGACACAAAGATTGGCGATGGGTTTTTTCAAAGACATGGCCAAGGTAAACAGATTCATCAACCAAAGTGTAAAAGAAAGCATGATGAGCCAATCAAGATTGTGGCCTTGCGGCGTATCGATTAACTTATACAATATCCAACCATGGGTTGTGACTAATAATAAAGAGCCCGCATAATAGAATCCCTTGGTGCTCCATAGTTTGCCAAAAAGGTGGAGACCTTGAGCGAGGGCTATGATTATATAGCCTGATATAGTTAGAATACTAAGATGGTGTAGGTTCATAAAACTTTGCTAATTAGTATCAGGGGATCATCGCATAGCTTGTGATTGGATGAAATAGCTAAGTTTTTGGTATGCTTGGCCTGTAAAAATCAAAGCTGGTACCAAGAATATTGGTAAAGACTGAATAATTGAATAATGAAGGTGTTGAATGTTTGAAAGCTTGACAGACCGATTGAGTAGAACTTTTCGCAATGTCGTAGGGCGCGGCAAGCTCTCCGAAGAGAATATGAAAGAGACATTGCATGAAGTCAGAGACGCATTGTTGGAAGCCGATGTGGCCTTGGATGTGGTCAATGCTTTTATTGAAGATATTCGTGAAGCTGCACAGGGTGTTGAAGTTGGTAAGAGCCTGACTCCCGCACAGGCTTTGGTAAAGATCGTCAATGACAAACTGATTCATTTGATGGGAGACACCTGTTCTGAACTCAACTTGAATGCTCAGCCCCCTGCGGTTGTATTGATGGCAGGTTTACAAGGTTCAGGAAAGACCACCAGCGTTGCCAAATTAGCAAAATGGCTAACTGAAAGACAGAAGAAATCTGTCCTTGTGGCAAGCGCAGACGTCTATCGACCAGCTGCAATCGATCAGCTCCGAACTTTAGCATTAGAAGTGAAAACAAACTTTTTTGAAAATGGTTCCCTTACGGCTCCAGTCGCTATAGCGCAGGCTGCTGTGCAGGCGGCAAAAAAGCAATTTGTCGATGTTGTTATCATCGATACCGCAGGGAGATTGCATATCGATGATGCAATGATGACTGAAATTCAAGAAATCCACCGTGCGATTAATCCAGTTGAAACCTTATTTGTTGTTGATGGCATGATGGGCCAAGATGCAGCAAAAACAGCTAAAGCGTTTAATGAAACCCTCGCTTTAACTGGTGTGATCGTCACCAAATTAGATGGTGATGCACGAGGTGGAGCAATCTTGTCTATTCGCCAAGTCACCGGCGGTAAACCCATTAAATTCGTGGGGATGGGTGAAAAAACGGATGCCTTGGAGCCATTTTACCCAGACAGAATAGCCTCACGTATTTTGGGGATGGGTGATATTTTATCTTTGGTCGAGGAATTAGAGCGTAAAGTTGATAAGCAAGAAGCAGAGAAGCTCGCTAAGAAACTAAGCAAAGGTAAAGATTTTGATTTAGAAGATTTTCGAACCCAATTGCTACAAATGAAAAACATGGGAGGCATAGCCAGTATGATGGATAAGATGCCTGGCATGTCATCATTACCTCCAGAAGCCAAAGCTAAAGCGAATGATAAGTCCTTAGATCAAATGCTTGCGGTGATTAATTCAATGACCCGTAAAGAGCGACGTCGACCAATGGTTATTCAAGGTTCACGAAAACGTCGTATAGCCTTAGGCTCCGGGACTTCGATACAAGAAGTGAATAAAGTCTTAAAGCAATTTACGCAAATGCAGAAAATGATGAAGAAGATTACCAAGAAAGGGGGTCTTGCCCGTATGATGCGGGGGGTAAAAGGGATGCAAAACCTGATCCCCGGTAGTGGTATGGAGCATTGATTTAGCGTAGAATACCTCCCCTTTAATGCTCATAGCGTGATACATTTTAAGTAAAGTATCTAGCATATGGGCGTAAAATCATTAGTAACAAAAAGGAATAGCATCATTATGGTGGTGATTCGCTTAGCTCGAGCAGGCGCTAAAAAACGCCCTTTCTATAACATAGTTGTTGCAGATCAACGTTGTAAGCGTGATGGTCGATTTATTGAACGACTTGGTTTTTTTAATCCTATTGCCGCTGGCAAAGAAGAATTAATTCGCTTATCTCGTGAAAGAGTGGCGCATTGGGTGGCCAATGGTGCTCAATTATCGACACGCGTTGCGACTTTAGTGAAGCAATGGGATGAAAAGAACGCAGCACAGGCAGCGTAAAGTAAAATATGACTGGTTGCAGTAGTGGTTGTGGGCACGATCATCATGACGATGTTGTGCAAGAAGCTATCTTGGTAATTGTAGGTAAGATTGGTGCCCCTTTTGGTATTCAAGGGTGGCAGCATATTCATTCTTATACCAATCCGGTTGACAATATTTTGCAATATGAAAATTGGTACGTTCGAGTAAAAGACGAATGGTTAGCGCTTTCTCTTATTGAAGGGCGCAAACATGGTCAGGGCATCGTGGCCCACTTGAGTGAAATTGATAACCCAGAAACGGCATCATTGTTTACCAATTGCGAGATAGCGATAGAGCGGGATGCTTTAGCCACATTGCCGGAAAATGAATTTTATTGGACAGATCTAGAAGGTTTAGCTGTTCAAACCCAAGAAGGTGAATCCTTGGGACATGTTTTGTATTTATATGAAAATGCACAAACGGATGTGATGGTGGTTAAAAACCAACAAAAAGAAAGACACATTCCCTTTGTGATGCATGATACGGTCCTATCCGTGGATTTTGCCCAAGAGCAGATCATAGTGGATTGGGACTCTGCACTGTAATGAAGTGTGGTGTCGTTTCGCTGTTTCCACAGACATTAAGTGTCATCCGCGATTATGGTATTACTTCGCGGGCAATTAAAAAAGGCTTGTTAAGCCTGCATACCTGGGACCCAAGAGATTTCACAACGGATAGTTATGCCACAGTAGATGATAGACCATTTGGGGGTGGCCCTGGCATGGTCATGATGGCAGCTCCTTTGCGTTTGGCCTTAAATGAAGCTAAAAAAGCTATCCCTAATGCCAAAGTGATTTATGTTTCCCCTGCGGGAAAACGTTTTGATGATGCTTGTGCACGTAGCCTTGCAAAAGCCCAGCAGCCTTTAATTTTTATTGCTGGACGTTATGAAGGAATTGATCAGCGGGTCATAGAGCAAGATGTCGATGAAGAGATATCTGTTGGAGACTATGTGCTTTCTGGTGGTGAATTGGCAGTGATGGTGATTATTGACGCTCTCACTCGATGGTTACCTGGCGCATTAGGACATGAACAATCTGCTCCTAATGATGCTTTTAGTGAAGAGAATGCAGGTTTGTTGGATTGTCCGCATTATACAAGACCTGCAAGTTTAGATGGCGTGGACGTGCCTAAGGTATTGCTAAGTGGTGATCATCAAGCCATCGCCATATGGCGTAAAAAGCAAACGTTAGGGCAAACTTGGTTGAAAAGACCAGATATATTAGAAAAATTAACGTTGGATGAAATGAGTCAAAAATTATTGGCAGAATTTCAACAAGAATATAAAACAATATAATTGATATTTTTTCTTAAGGAGCATTTATGAGCACCATGATTCAAGAACTTGAAAAGGAATTCCTTAGAAAGGATGTTCCGCAGTTTTCTCAAGGGGACACAGTTTGCGTATGGGTAAAAGTTGTTGAAGGTACCCGTGAAAGACTTCAAGCATTTGAAGGTGTTGTGATTGCGATTAAAAATCGTGGTGTGAACTCTTCATTTACTGTGCGTAAAGTATCTCATGGTGAAGGTGTTGAACGTGTATTTCAAACCCATAGCCCTATTATCAATAACATCGAAGTGAAACGTCATGGTAAAGTTCGCCGTAGCAAACTTTATTACTTACGTGACTTGGCTGGTCGTGCTGCTCGTATTAAAGAAGATTTGAATAAAGCAAAAGCTATCCAAGAAGAAAATAAAGAATAACTTTCTTTAGTGCCCCTCTCCTGAGAGAGGCTCCCTCTATCCCCTCTCCCCTTGCGGGAGAGGGTTAGGGTGAGGGGTACTTAAATTCTTTAGGTTAATCTATGTTCGACGCTATCCTCGACACGCCTATTGGCTTACTCGGTATTCAATTCGATAAAGCAAAATTGAAATCCATTCAATTTGTAAACTCACCCGTTGTTCCTATGCCATTTGTTACACTTTCAAGTACGGCAAAAAAAATCGCAAAAAGATTTGAAGCCTTTTTTTCGTTTGCACAAAATCTTCACGATTTACCTTATGTCCTTCACGGCACACCCTTTCAAAAAAGAGTTTGGCAAGCGTTATGTAAGATCCCTTTAGGGGAGACTCGATGCTATGGCGATTTAGCTAAAAAACTAGATACCTCAGCCAGAGCAATAGGAATGGCTTGTCGCACTAATCCTTTACCTATTATTGTTCCTTGTCATCGAATCGTTGCCGCCAATGATATTGGTGGTTATTGCGGTCAAACTTCAGGAAATAAGCTCAGCATCAAGCAGTGGTTGCTCGCTCATGAACGCAGTTCGTGTTAGGGTGTACTTCAGGCAAAAGTAAGGATATTTCTATGCGCATTGTAACTCAATTCATGCTTTTTATATTCACATTAGTTAGTTTTCAATTAGGTTTTGCAAAATCAACTGATGAAGAAGCCAACATCCGTCAGGTACTCAAAAATAATTTTGCAGATTTAGAGGTGGATGAGATTAAACCCAGCCCAGTGAAAGGGATCTACCAAGTGTCGGCTGGTCCTACGATTATCTATGTTACCGGTGATGCGCATTATGCATTCTCTGGCGATATTATCGATTTAAAAAATGCACAAACAAATTTAACTGAAGATGCGCGTAAACAGGCACGTCTTGCAGGATTAAAGGCCTTAGGTGAAGAAAATATGATTATTTTCTCGCCTAAAAATCCTAAATACACCGTAACAGTTTTCACTGATGTAGATTGTGGCTATTGCCGTAAAATGCAAAATGAAATGTCCAAAATTAATGAATTGGGCATTGCTGTGCGTTATCTTGCATTTCCACGCTCAGGCCCTAATACACCTACCTACGATAAAATGGTTTCAGTATGGTGTGCAAAAGATAAAAAAGGCGCACTTGCTGCTGCTAAAGCAAATAAACCAGTGGCTGAGAATATCTGTCCTAACAATAGTGTTATGAAAGATTTTCAATATGGTATGCAAGTGGGTGTGAATGGTACCCCAACGCTTATTTTTGAAGATGGCACGATGGTTCCAGGTTACTTACCACCAGAGAAGTTACTTGAAGCTGCCGAGCAACTTGCCGTCAAAAAGACATCTTAAGATTACATATTTTCCCCTCACCCTAACCCTCTCCCCTTGCGGGAGAGGGCGAGGGTGAGGGGTATTTAATGAAAAGATTGAAGATATGATAATCATTAAAATTTAAAAGGGTATTGGTTTTAGTAAGCAATTACATATTGCTATAATTGGGACCGCCGCCGCCTTCGGGTGGCACCCATGTTATGTTTTGCGTCGGATCTTTAATATCACACGTTTTACAATGAATGCAGTTTTGCGCATTGATTTGTAACTTTTTCTTACCCGCTTCATCATCAATAAATTCATATACGCCTGCTGGACAATAACGTTGCTCAGGGCCTGCATATTGTTGCCAATTGATGGTAATGGCAAGCTGAGGTTTCTTTAATTGTAAATGAACGATTTGATTTTCTTCGTGAAAAACATTTGTTCGTGAGACAGAGGTCATTTTATCAAAACTGATTTTGCCATCGGGTTTAGGATAGGCAATGGGTTTATAATACATCGCGCGTCTTAAAGCGGTGTTATCTGCATGATTGGAAAATGTCCATGGCGTGTGGCCGCGAAAAACATAAGTATCAAGCGCCGCATAAGTAAGACCTTGCCATAATCCGCCTCTAAAAGCAGGACGAATATTCCTCACAGGATAAAGTTCTTGTTTTATCCAACTTTGGTTAATTTTATTTTTATATTCGATTAATTCTTTTGCTGGATTTTCATGGGTAAGTGCTGCAAAAACGGTTTCTGCTGCCAGCATGCCTGATTTGATTGCAGTGTGAGATCCTTTAATTTTGGGCACATTTAAAAATCCTGCACTATCGCCTATTAGCATGCCACCTGGAAAAGTTAATTTAGGGAGGGATTGCCAACCCCCTTCATTAATTGCACGTGCGCCATAGCTCGTGCATTGACCATCGCTTAATAAAGGTTTGATAAAGGAGTGATGTTTAAAACGTTGAAATTCTTCGTAAGGATTTAAATAGGGATTTTCATAATCTAAACCAATCACTAAGCCAATGCTGACAAGATTATCACCCCAATGATAGATAAAACTACCACCGTAAGTTTTTCTATCTAATGGCCAGCCGATAGTATGAATTACCGTACCAGGTTTATGCTTTTCTGGTTTCACTTCCCAAATTTCTTTAATACCTAACCCATAGGTTTGCGGATTACTTTTTTTAGCAAGATCATATTTTTTAATGAGAAGTTGCGAAAGAGAACCTCGACAGCCTTCTGCTAATACTGTTTGTTTGGCAAGTATATGCATACCTGCTTGAAAGTTCTTTTTAGGTTCGCCATTTTTATCGCGGCCCATATCGCCTGTTTTCACACCGATGACTTCGTTTTGATCATTTGTGATAACATCAGTGGCTGCAAAGCCAGGATAAATCTCAACGCCAAGATTTTCTGCCTGTAGGGCAAGGAAGCGGCACAATAATCCTAAACTAATAATGTAATTGCCGTGGTTTTTCATTAGTGGTGGCGTGGGAAGGGTATAAGCTTTTTTCTCGGTCAGTAACAAAAAGTGATCTTCGCTTGCTTTGGTTATCAAAGGCGCGCCTTGTTCTTGCCAATCCGGGAGAAGCTCATTTAATGCGCGTGGCTCAAATACAGCACCAGAAATAATATGTGCCCCAACTTCGGCCCCTTTTTCTAAAACACAAACCCGAGGTTGTTGGTTAGCTTCCCTGCAAAGTTGAGCATAACGAATTGCTGCCGCAAGGCCAGCAGGCCCCGCACCAACAATAACAAGATCATAATCCATTGATTCTTGAGCCATAATGCTCTCCTTGAATAGCAATAGCCTCTATTATTGCAAGCCTATAGGGAAAGGGAAACGAGAGATGTTAAAATTGCTTTCTTTTCCCCTCTCCCCTTGCGGGAGAGGGTTAGGGTGAGGGGGAAATTATCATGAGGGTCTTAGTTCCAATTAAAAGGGTCGTTGATCCTTATGTTAAAGTTCGTGTACGTGCGGATGGTCAAGGAATGGATCTGCAAAATGTGAAAATGACTATCAATCCTTTTGATGAGATAGCGATTGAAGAAGCCATCAGATGGAAAGAAGCAGGTCTTATAACTGAGGTTATTGTTGTATCGATTGGAATGTCTCAAGTGCAAGAAAGTCTTCGAGCCGCATTAGCATTAGGCGCAGATGCTGCGATTCATGTTACAACGGATAAAATAATAGAGCCGCTTGCTGTTGCCAAAACTTTATGTGCTATTGCTAAACAACAACAGCCCGACATTATTATCATGGGCAAACAAGCCATTGATGATGATTGTAATCAAACCGGTCAAATGTTAGCAGCGCTTTTGAATTGGCCACAAGCAACGTTTGCCTCAAAAATTACTTTTCAAGAAGATAAAAAATCAGTCATCGCGATAAGAGAAGTGGACGGTGGTCTTGAAACATTAGAAGTAGCTTTACCTCTTGTGATTACTACCGATCTACGTTTGAATGAGCCTCGTTACGCTTCATTGCCCAATATTATGCAAGCCAAGCGTAAAACAATCACGAGTATAGAATTGACGAGTTTAGATATTGATACTACTCCTCATCTTAAAGTACTTTCTGTGACGCCGCCCCAGCCTAGAAAACCGGGTAAAATGGTAAAGGATGTGGCGGAATTAATGCATTATCTACGAGAAATAGAAAAAGTGATCTGATCCCCTCTACCGCTTCGCGGGAGAGGGTTAGGGTGAGGGTCTTATGTTAAACGATCGTGCTCGAACTTTAAGAAAAACCCCTCACCCGCCGCTAAGAGCGGCACCCTCTCCCGTAAACGGTAGAGGGTAATATGATGTTAACTGCGTTAACGAAAGAAACAGATCTTGTCCCCTCTACCGCTTCGCGGGAGAGGGTTAGGGTGAGGGTCTTATGTTAAACGATCGTGCTCGAACTTTAAGAAAAAAGTCCACAGAAGCTGAAAAATACATGTGGAATTCTTTAAGAGATAGGCGATTGGAGAACTTTAAATTTAATAGGCAATTTATTATTGCACCCTATATTGTAGATTTTATTTGTCGAGAGAAAATGCTCATTATTGAAATTGATGGGGGTCATCATAATGAACAAATTGAGTATGATAAGGAACGCACTTATTTTTTAGAAGCGATGGGCTATCAAGTTTTGCGATTTTGGAACAATGAAGTAATCACAAATCATGAAAATGTTCTTGAAGCAATTTTGGAAGCACTAAGACCATCACCCTACCCCTCTCCCGCAAAGCGGTAGAGGGGATCGGAAAGTTCTTAATGCTCAAAGACTTGCATTTAAATTGTGTAGAAGAGAGCCAGTCTCTTGTGATAGAGAGTTAAGATGAGAGTTTTATTAGGGAAATTCAATGAATAAAGTATTAATTATTGCAGAACATCATCATGGGCACCTTGCACCAAGTACAAAAGCAACGCTAGGAGCAGCAGAAAAATTATCTACAAAAAGCGATGTATTATTATTATGTGAAAAAGATGATTTAAGCAGCAGTATTTCCACATTACAAGGTGTTAATACGGTATTGGTCGTAGAACATCCACGATTTTCTCATATTTTAGCAGAAGATGCCGCCTCTATTATTGTTGAGCTTGCAAAACACTATAGTCATATTTTAGCGCCGGCCACTACATTTGGAAAAAATATTTTACCTAGGGTAGCAGCGCTACTCGATGTCGCGCAGATCTCGGATGTGTGTGCTATTGAATCTCTAGATACTTTCTTAAGACCCATTTACGCGGGTAATGCTTTTGAAAAAGTACAATCGTTGGATGCGATTAAAGTCATGACCATTCGAACGACTGCTTTTACAGGAGTCAGTGAGGGTAATAATGCTGCGGTCACCACATTGCAATTATCAGTTATTGCAAATGAAAAAGTACAATTTAAAGAAGAACAAACCCCAGAATTAACAAGACCTGAACTGACTTCGGCTAAAATTGTCGTCTCCGGCGGACGCGCCTTAAAAAGTGCAGAGAATTTCAAAATGATTGAAAGCCTGGCAGATAAGTTGGGCGCTGCAGTAGGCGCAAGTCGTGCCGCAGTGGATGCTGGTTTTGTGCCTAATGATTTTCAAGTAGGACAAACCGGTAAAGTGGTGGCGCCAGATTTATATATTGCGATAGGGATCTCAGGCGCCATTCAACATCTTGCTGGTATGAAAGATAGCAAAGTCATTGTTGCCATTAATAAAGATGGAGATGCGCCGGTTTTTCAAGTGGCAGATTATGGTTTGGTAGGGGATTTGTTTTCCATACTACCTGAGCTGGAAGCGGCGTTACAAAAATGAGGTTTGCAAAAACCAATGCCAAGCCATATATAGTCCACCCGATAAAAAGAAAGTCGTTGGCAACGTAAAGATCCAAGCACCCATGATATTGCCAATGACTTTGGGATTTAAAGCTGATAATCGTTGAGCTGATCCAACCCCCATGATAGAGGTGGTGATAGCGTGAGTGGATGAAACAGGTATGCCAAAATGAGCGGTTAAAAATAAAATGGAGCCGCTGGTTGCTTCTGCCGCAAATCCTTGAATGGGTTTAACCTTGACCATTTTAGATCCCACGGTGCGAATAATTTTCCATCCACCTGCAACTGTTCCTAAGCCCATCGCAATCGCGCACGCTACAATTATCCAATCAGAAACATGAAAAGGCGTTTGATAATAGGTTGCCACGGCAAGGGCAATAATACCCATCGTTTTTTGTGCATCGTTGGAGCCATGCGTGATGGCTAAATAACCGCACGAAAAAATTTGTGCTTTACCAAAAAAAGCATTGATTTTAGGAAGAGATACTTTATGAAATAGCCAGTACAACCCCACCATGACAAAATACCCGCCAATAAAACCTATAATGGGAGAGGCAAACATGGGAATAATGACTTTGTAGGTAATGATATCCCAATGCAAATTTTGACTACCAGTTGCAAAGGCAGCTGCTCCCATTAGAGAACCCATCAAGGCATGGGAAGAACTAGAAGGAAGTCCTTTATACCAAGTAAATAAGTTCCACATGATGGCGCTTAATAATGCAGCCATGAGTACTTCTGATGTTACTACCTCGGCATTTACTAAGCCTGCACCGACTGTTGTTGCCACTTTGGTTCCGAGCAATGCGCCGATAAAGTTTAGTATCGCGCCATAAACCACAGCAACTCGTGGAGAGAGTACTTTAGTAGAAACGATGGTTGCAATGGCATTTGCGGCATCATGAAAGCCGTTGATGTAGTCAAATATGAGCGCCAGTACGACAACCGAAACAAAAAGCAAAAATGCTAATTCCATAAATATTCCACGTTGAAGTTAAGAATGTTTCAAGACAACTTCTAAAATGACATTGGCTACGTCACGGTGCCTATCAACAATGCTTTCGAGCAAGCCATACATTTCTTTTCTGATCAGTATTTGCTTAAAATCATTTTCATAGTGGTATAGATCAATTGTTAATTGATTGAGTAGTTGATCGGTGTTGGCTTCAATATTGTGAATCAGTGCGCATTTGTCATGAATAGGTTTAGAGTCTTTTATTTTTTTAAGACTTTTTACCAAATCATGCACAACGTCAGATGCTTCTACCATATTACTGGTTAGTTTGAACAAATCATTTTGAAAAGGACGCAATTTAAAAGCAATCAGTCGTTCTTGAGCTTTTTCACATATTTTAAGAATTTTGTATAAACCACGAGATAAGCGATGTATATCCTCATGATCAAAAGGCGTCATTAAGGTTTTACATAATCTTTCTGTGATTTCATAGGTGACTTCTTTAGCTCTATGTTTTGCTGTTTCAATATCTCTGGCCAATTTAAAAGCTTTTTCTCTATCTTCTTCAATGGTGAGATCTTTCAACAAATGAATGGATGTGTTGGATAACTCGCTCGTTTCGATGAGAAGTTCAAAGAACTTGTTATCTTGAGGCAGCAAGTTAATGCCAAATACCATAAAGTTTATCCTCCAACATAAAAGAGCCCTAAAGCCAGACAGACCGAAGTATCGCTTTAACTTAGCTGAGATACAAGAGTTGAGAGCTCAAATTTACCCTATTACCAGGTATCATTTGGCGATAAGCCGTGTAGGTATTCTTTTATACGTTCGCGTGTACTTTCTGTTGTGTTATCTGGGAGACGATTTACCTCAAACCAACGTGCTTGCTTAATTTCCCTGCTTAGTTTTGTTTCATTGGACTGGATAAATTCTTTAATAATATAGAGCATGGGGTAATCATTTGCCCCTAAAATGCGATGAGTATAAATGCCAAATAGAACGGGTGTCTCTTTCACGATAATCCCAGCTTCTTCATGGACCTCACGGATAATGGCTGCCTTAGGGGTTTCCCCTGGGTCGACGCCACCTCCTGGCAAATGCCAGCCAGTCATATAAGTATGTTCAACTAATAAGACTTCTTGGTTCTGATTAATAATAAGGGCTTTAACGCCAATAGTAGCCATGTTTAAAAGACGCTGAAATCTGCGTCTTATATAACTGAGTATCTGATAGAAAAGGCTTATCATTTTTGTTTCCGACAATTTTTTGTAAATGTAGATTACTCTCGTTTTAGCGTGCTGTAAAAAGGCGATATTGAAAATTGAAACAATAATCAATATACTGGTTTTCTCCTTAAGATCTATATGCTGAGAGTACCAAATGAGAGTCAATTATTATCAAACCATTCATAAAGCACTACGCCGCTTATTATATTTATTTAGTATTGAGCTAGGTTGTGAAGATATGGGGATTGAGGAAAATGCGCAAAAATTGCAAACTCAATTTTTGCAACTGAAAGCTTTATTAGAGGAGCATGCTCATCATGAAGATAAGTATTTACATCCTTTTATTTCGCAAAAACTACCTAAAGAATCAAATGAAATAGTAAAAGAACATGCTGAGCAGGATAAACATATGCAAGCTATAGCAGATATGTTTACCTCGGTCTTAGCACAAAGTGATATCAAAGAAAGGCAACATTTGGGTTATCAATTATATGTATTGTTCAATCGTTTTGTAGCAGACTATATTGCTCATCTTGATCAAGAAGAGGCTGTCATTATGCCTTTATTATGGCAGTGCTGTGATGATGACGATGAACTTATGAAACCATTGCAAGCGTTTTTAGCAAGTAAGACTAAACAAGATTTTATCGATTCTCTTGATTATATGTTGCCGGCAATGAATCCCCAAGAGCGAGAACTCATGTTAAGTTCTTTATAAATCAAGGCTTAGGTTTTGGTGGCGTTTTTTCAGGCGATAAATGATCAATACCATTTTGTTTGAAAAAATCAGCCACTTCATTTTCCGAGTCTGGACCCATACCAAGTTGTTCGAACACTCTAAGAGTATCTATCGACATGCATTGGCCATATAGAATATCTGGATCTTGGGTAATACCTTTCATGGATAAAATTTGTCTTAAGGCTGCTTCAGCATTGGGATTGTTACCGCCTCGTTCCTGATTAATATAAGATTGTAGATCCGCCCCACTATTGATATCTAAATTTTTCATCAAGACAGCACTCATAGCAAGTGCCGCATTATTTTGCTGCTCAGGACTTTGATTTTGAATAAAATTAAGTAATACAGCAGGTTTGAGTGCAGGTTTTGTTTTTTGTCTATCTTTTTCTAGATCAAACTTGGGAGTGATATCTTTCATAGGTGAATATACCTGCATCAAATTCACAAATACTATATTAATAACATAAATCTAACGCAGGTTTTTGTCGAGATATTATTGATGGGAGCTACACCTTTGCATGTATCTGTAAAATATTATTTGTAAAATAAATGATTCACTGCATTTTTTAAAATTCAGAAAATGATAATTATTTATGGCAACGATAGCTATTAAGTAAACTAATAACCCTCAAGATTATTTTGATTTTCCAATTTTAGGGGGGTATATTTCCCACTGTATTTAAAATACGCTCGTTTTATTAGTGAAGTTCAATAAATGATAATAAAAAAGTTTACATTCTTGCTCAGATTGAACTTCTTCAAACAGTTTCTACTTTCATCCGAAAACAACAAACATTGAGGGGATATATCTATGCCAAGAAGTCGTGGCGATGCAGCAAATGCTGATAAAGATACAAAAGTAGTCATCACAAAACATGATGAACCACCGAAGCATAGTTTACTTGGTTCAGTCACAGGCTTTCTAAAAGATGCACCAGGCAAATATACGCCTGAAGTCGTAAAGCGCATTGCTGGTAGCATTTACGATGCAGCTCCTTCTCGTAAAATTGTAGTACCTGTGGTTGGTACAGCAGCAATGTTAACAGGTGGGGTAGTAGGCGTTTCCTATTTTGGTGGAATAGATGTTGTTAGTCTTCTTAACTACCTACGTCCAACAACTTTAGCTGCTTTACTACCTGCAATGCCTGCATTTTCTGAATTGTTAGCAATGGTAAGTCCTTACGCTTTACCTGCAACTTCATTAGTAGCTGGTGGCTATGGTGTTAACCGTATTAGAAACCTTAGCAAGCAAAATGCTGAACTGGTAGCAGCATTAAATGTGGCAAAGCTAGTTCAAGATAATAGTCTTGATGCTCGACAAGCGGAGTTAGATGAACTGGAAGAAAATTTAGAAAGTGCACAAGCGGATGTAAATGAAACTAAAAAAGCGTTGAGCAAAGAAAAGCGCGCTTTAAATAAAGAGAAGAAAGCCGTTACTGCAGAGCAAGCTGCTCTTGCTGAACAGCGAGATGAACTTGCTGAACAAGAAAAACAACAGCAGGCAACAGCGAAGCATCAACAGAGCAAGCAAAAGCAATTGAATGCGAAAGAGGCTGAACTGGCTGATAAAGCAAGAGCACTGAGCGATAAAGAAGACGAATTACGTGAATTGGAAGAAGAGTTGGATGCCGGCGAAGGGCAACTCAAAGAAGCCCAAGAAGCGCTTGAAGAAGCTAAACGTGAGTTTGAGGCACAGCGTGCACGTCTTGTTGAACCTAAACCTGTAGAAGAAGTCGCTTCACAAGGCGCTCCAATCCTTACAGGATTTTCGCAATTGAGAGCACAAGCTTCCATTAATGTTCCAAAGCCTACTGCCAACCTTGGTAAAGTTGAAGAAGAACTCTCCTCTCATTCAGCTGATGAAGAAGAGCACTCTCATTCAAATGAAGAAAAAGCTGTACCACGCACGCCAAGTCGTAGTCCAAGCCCTTTGCGTCATTAGAATAAACTCTGGGAATACAAAAAGGGATCTTCGGATCCCTTTTTTATTTTGCATCTGGCTGGTTTTCCGGCAACGCTTTTTGAAATGCATCAATTTCCAAGCAATGTTGATTGATTTTAGTAATCAGCGGATATTTTTGCATGGGAAATTCAAAACGCAATGCATTGTATACTTGAGGAACCAAGCAGATATCAGCGATGGTAGGAGAGGTACCAAAACAAAAGTGACTGCTTTTATTCTCCTGAAGTAGAGCTTCCATGGCATCAAATCCTGCACTTAACCAGTGAAAATACCAGGCGTCTTTTTTCTCATCCGATATTTCGAATTCATGTTTTAAATATTTTAAAACACGCAGATTATTCAGAGGATGGATTTCACAGGCAATGATTTGCGAAAAAGCGCGCACCTTGGCACGCCCCAATGCATCACTTGGTAACAAAGCAGGAGTGGGACATGTTTCTTCCAAGTATTCAATAATGGAAAGAGATTGCGTCAGTATTTGCTTTGAATCATCAATTTGTAATGCAGGCAGCAACCTTTGTGGATTGATTGCTTTATAGCTATCACTTAACTGATGCCCCCCATCTTTGACAAGATGAACAGAAATGGCCTCATATTCAATATTTTTCAGATTCATCGCAATTCGTACCCGAAAACAAGCACTGGAGCGATGATAATCATAGAGCTTTAGCATAATAACGTCTTATTTCTTAATGTATTGCATCACAGTTTGATCGATAGCGCCAAAGATACTTTTGTTTTCTTTATCAAGCATTTCGATGCGCACGGTATCTCCAAAGTGCATAAATTCAGTTGTTGGTTTACCCTGCTCAATGGTTTCGAGCATACGTTTTTCCACGATGCAGGATGATCCTTTACTTCTATCTGAATTGGAGACGGTACCTGAGCCAATGATGGTTCCAGCGCCCAGAGGCCGAGTTCTAGCAGCATGTGAAATGAGTTTGGGAAAACCAAAGGTCATGTCAACACCGGCATTGGGTTGTCCAAACAGTTTTCCATTGTAATGGCTCATTAATGGTAAATGGACTTTATTGCCATCCCAAGCATCTTGTAGTTCATTTGGTGTGATAGCGACAGGGCTAAAGCTACTGGAAGGTTTGCAGTTAAAAAAGCCAAAACCCTTCTCTAGTTCTGCTTTGGCAAGATTTCGCAAAGAAACGTCATTTACCAGCATGATTAATGCAATATATTTGCCGGCCTCATTTTCAGATACACCCATAGGAACGTCGGTAGTGATAACGGCGACCTCTGCTTCAAAATCAATTCCCCAAGCGATATCAGCTAACACAATAGGATCACGTGGTCCGATAAAACTATCTGATCCGCCTTGATACATTAAAGGATCGGTCCAAAAAGACTCTGGCATTTCAACGCCGCGCGATTTACGTACCAATTGTACATGGTTGACATAAGCGCTTGCATCAGCCCATTGATAAGCGCGCGGTAAAGGAGAAGCGACTTTTTGCGCATCAAAAGGAAAATTATCTTTTACTTTACCTTCATTAAGTTCATCATAAATTGCTTTTAACCTAGCTTCAGATTTATCCCAATTATCAAGAGCCTGCTGTAACGTCATGGCAATATCAGGAACTGTCGTTGCAAGTGTTAAATCATGAGACACGACAATTAACTGCCCATCTTTTTGGGTGTTTTTCAAAGTTGCTAATTTCATTTATAAAACTCCTCGACGCATTTGTTCTCTTTCAATGGCTAAAAAGAGCGCTCTAAAATTGCCTTCACCGAAACCTTCGTTGCCTTTGCGTTGAATAATTTCAAAGAAAATAGGACCAATGGCATTTTCTGTGAAAATTTGCAGCAGTATATTTTCTTTGTCTTTTTCTATTGTGCCGTCAATGAGGATTTGATTTTTTTGCATTCTTGCTAAATCTTCATGATGTCCAGGCACACGTTCCTTCACCATTTCAAAATAAGTATCTGGTGTGGTTAAAAATGTTACACCTTGTGAACGCAAGCCTTCAATGGTGTTATAGATATTGGAAGTAGCCAGGGCAATATGTTGAATGCCTTCGCCTTTATATTCATGTAAATATTCTGCAATTTGAGATTTATCATCTTTAGATTCATTGAGTGGGATTTTAATTTTGCCGCAAGGACTTGCTAATGCATAACTGACAAGACCTGTTTTCTCACCTTTAATATCAAAGTAACGTATCTCGTAAAAATTAAATATTTTTTTGTAAAAATCAGCCCACTTGTCCATTTCACCTTGATACACATTGTGGGTGAGATGATCAATGATTTCTAATCCTTGTCCGAGCGGATTGGGATTTGCGCCTTGAATAGGAGCAAAGTCTTTATCATAGATAGTTTCGTTTTGATATTTATCAACAAAATAAAGTAAGCTACCACCGATACCATAAATAGCAAGAACTTGGTTTTCACCTGGCCCTACTTTTCCCTCAAGATAAGGTTTTGCGCCTAAGGATACTGCTCTATCAAAAGCAAATTTTGCGTCTTTTACTCTAAAGGCCATCGCACAGGCACAAGGACCATGTTCTTTAGCAAATTGCGAGGCATGACTGTTAGGTTCTTTATTAACAATAAAATTAATCTGACCTTGGCGATAAAGAGTGACTTGTTTGGAGCGATGTTTTGCAATCGCAGTAAACCCAAATTGCGTGAAATACTTTTCGAGAGCTTCAGGTTTATTGCTTGCAAACTCAACAAATTCAAAACCATCTAATCCCATGGGATTTTCATGTTTAGTTGCTGATGTTGAATGTTGCTCTGTTTTCATATGACATCCTTTTTATGCTTGATTAGCTAACTTATCATTTTGATTCAACTAGACATACCCTAGAGGAAACCAGCGTTTGTGCCAAGTGATTCGTAAAAAAGTCTGCAATAGATGAAAATCACGATTCCAAAAAACACATTATTTTGTTACTTTACAAAACATTTTCATTATTTTGGCATCCTAACTCCAAGGAGATAAGTGCTTGACTGGATTTTCAATCAATAGAGTATTTGGTGGCGCGATGCTGGTGTCAGGCACCTGTATTGGTGCTGGTATGTTGGCGCTTCCTGTTGCTACTGCTGCAGGTGGTTTTTATCCGGCTGCTATGACATTTATTTTCTGTTGGTTCATGATGACTGCCAGTGCGTTTTTAATGTTAGAAGTATCTCTTTGGTATCCACAAGATACTAATTTAATTACCATGGCTAAATCGACTCTGGGTGGGCCTGGTGAAATTCTTGCTTGGTGTTCTTATGTCTTATTTCTTTATGCCCTAATGACTGCCTATACCTCGGGTGCTGCGGGAATATTAGGCAAAATTATTGGAAAATTTGGTTTTGATGAATCTTGGGGTATCTGGATATTAGTCAGTATTTTTTCCTCTATTGTTTATTTTGGTGCACGCTCAGTCGACTGGGCTAATCGCATTATGATGGTAGGGTTAATTGGGGCCTATGTTGCCTTAGTTGCCAATGTCATGCCGAAAGTTTCCCATGTCATGTTAAGCGAAGGTAATCCTAAATATTTATGGACTACAGGTCCTTTGCTTGTCACATCATTTGGCTTTCATTTGTTGATACCAAGTTTAAAAAACTATTTATCAAGTAATGTAAAAGCTTTGCGTTGGTCTATTTTGTTGGGAAGTTTGTTGCCGTTAATAGTGTATTTGCTCTGGGAAGTCATCGTGCTAGGCGTTATTCCAGTGACAGGTGAAAAAGGCTTAGTTGCCATTTTACATGAAGAGCATGTTTCCGGTAAGCAAGCTGTCATTGAATTAACACAGTTACTAAGCCATCTTCTGGATAATCAACATATTAATTCCTTGGCAGGTATTTTTGGTTTATGTGCCATGTTGACTTCTTTTATTGGAGTGTCACTAGGATTGTTTGACTTTTTTGCTGACGGCTTTCATATTCCCAGAACCGTAAGAGGGAAATTTTTACTCGCGGGATTAACCTTTTTTCCACCTGTGCTTATCGCAATTTTTTATCCTACCTTTATTACCGCTTTACACTATGCAGGCTTTTTCGCTGCAATTTTACTTGTGATTTTTCCTGCACTGATGGTATGGATAGGGCGCTATCGTTTGCAAATTCAAGCACCCTATCGTGTCATGGGAGGCAAAACCTTAGTGATAACGACATTACTTTTTGGTTTAGGGGTGATTTTGTTGGAGATTTTACATCGCCTTAACAAGCTGCCAACACCTCTGACTGAAACTCATTTATTTTATTAGAACTACCGGGGGTATTTTCATGCCATTTAATCCAGAGCGTTTTGTTAATCCAAAACTATTACAAGTAAAACCCTATCAGCCAGGTAAACCTATAGCAGAATGTCAACGGGAGCTTGGATTAACTGATTTTATTAAGATGGCAAGCAATGAAAATCCATTTGGAACAAGCCCGCATGTTACTAATCATTTGGCCAAAGAATTTTCGCAACTAGCATTATACCCAGACAGTAATGCTTATGAGCTTAAAATGGCCTTAAGCAAACATCTTCATGTAGCTGTTGAGCAATTGATTTTAGGTAATGGCTCCGAAGATGTATTAAGAATGATCATTCAAACTTTCGTTTGGGGAAATCAACATATTCTTATTTCAGAGTATGCTTTTGTAGCTTATAAAATATTAGCTCAAGGGTTGGGGGTGGATATAAAAGAGATCCCTGCTAACCAATATAGTGTTGATTTAGATGCGATATTGGCAGCGACAACTTCCGAGACTCGCATGATTATTTTAGCGAATCCTAATAACCCCACTGGAACGTATGTTAACCAACTTGATTTTAAGAGATTTCTTGATGCTCTTTCTTCAGATATATTTGTAGTATGTGATGAAGCATACTATGAATATATTATTGAACAAGATTACCCTCAGACCATCTCCATGCTGAATGATTATCCTAATCTCATTATCACAAGGACATTTTCAAAGGCATATGGATTGGCTGGGTTGCGCGTGGGCTATGGGATAGCACGTCCAAGTGTGGTTGAATTAATCAATCGTAATCGACAACCCTTTAATATTAATCATATAGGACAAATAGCTGCCAAACTTGCTTTAGAAGATCAAGATTTTGTCAGGAAAAGTATTTTGCAAAATGAGCAAGGCAAACAGCAGCTATCCAATGGACTCGAAAGATTAGGGCTTTCATATTTGCCCAGTCATGGTAATTTCATCGCTGTTGAGATAATTTTACCTGGCAAAGATGTGTTTCAGGAATTATTGCAACATGGGATTATAGTTCGCCCATTGGCACCCTATAAATTAGAGAACTTTTTTCGTATAACGATTGGCACATCTGATGATAATACTGCTTGTTTAAAAGTATTAGAGAAAGTATTACAGAAGGAAAAGGTAGTATGAATGAGTTAACCCAAAAACATTGTAAAGCATGTGAAGGTGGGGTGAATCCCTTAACTCGTGTTGAGGCTGAAAAGTTGCTTAACAAATTAGAAGGTTGGGAACTTAATGATGATGCAACACAGATAAAGTGCAATTTTTCTTTTAAAAATTATTACCATACTATGGCTTTTGTGAATGCACTGGCCTATATCTCTCATACAGAAAACCATCATCCCGATCTGGAAGTATCTTATAATAAATGTGTTGTACGTTACTCAACCCATGCGATAGGTGGTCTATCAGAAAATGATTTTATTTGTGCGGCCAAAACGGATGCACTCATTGCAATGAGCCGAAAATCTTGAATGTACTTGATATTCTAAGGAGAGAAATCAAATGAAATCACTGATCAATATCGTTGGAGTATTATTAATTGTCATCGGTATTGTAGCACTTTCTTATCAAGGTTTTTCTTACAATAAAGAAGAAAAAGTTGCTCAATTTGGTGATCTTCAAATTACAGCCAAAACAAAAGAAAGAGTCTATTTTCCACCATTGTTAGGTGGATTATGTCTTGTTGGTGGTGTGGTGCTATTGATCGTGGGTAGAATTTCCAAAAAGTAATCAGGGCGCCATGCAAATAACTAGGTCATTGAAGCATTTTTTCTTGCCGGTGCAGCCAACCGCGAAAGCTTTGAAGACTATTTTGTACGGTATGTTTGCTATCATGGCATTTGTTTTTATAGCCTATTTTTTAATTGGCATCATCGCCATTTTAAGGAATTCTTCTTTAACGGCATCCGCTCATTTTGTTTCTTTACCCTATGCTGCAATGGTAGCGGCATTAAAAACTTGGTTGTTTGCACTGACTGTTGCTTATGTTTTTTATGTACTCATTTCAAAAAATCCGAAATGTAACTTGATTGTTATTTTATGTTTGGCCTTTATTTTGAAGAGTGTTTGGTTTTTTTCTCATCAAGTCATCGATTTTATTCAAACAAAAACTGCTGTTTACAAAATCAACCTTCTGCAAAATGATAAAGAAATTAAGAATGCGTTTTCAAGTTATCAGCAATATCCCGAACAAGAGCAGAAATTCATTTTAGAAGCAATTGCTTTGAATCCCTTCACATCGGAACAAACCTTGGCTGAAATAGCAAATCTTGATGAGAAAACGTTGCATGAAAAAACGGGATCAATTTTCTTTTTTCAACCCAGTAACAGTAGTAACTTTGCTGTCATGCATTTAATTGCCCGTCATCCTCAAGTTTTACCTAGTACACTTGAAAAATTAGCCAATAGTCCATCCATGTTAGTGGTTGGTGAAGTTGCTGAGAATCCTAAAACACCACAAGCCACATTGAATATGTTGTGGGAAAAATATGGTGAAAAGATAGCTTACAATATATCTTTAAACAGCAAGGTATCGCCGCAAATTTTAGTTTTTTTGGCGCATGAAAAATACCCAGAAAATGATCCAGCTGGTGCAACAGCATTGGAACAGATCAAAGCAAATGTGGCCAGAAATCCAAATACACCGGGAGTTATTCTTGAAGAGCTGAGTCGTGAAAATAGTTGGTTGATATTGCAATCTTTAATTGATAATCCAAAAATCTCATTGTCACTTTTGCAAAAAATGACAACGCATCCAAATGAATATGCCAGGGATTATGCCAAAGAAAAAATAAAACGATTGCAGTTATAAAAAGCGGCCATCATCTTTTTGTTTAGGTTCAAAAAGAGGAGGATGCATCCCTAATGTTCTTGCTTGTTCAATTTTTGCCATTAAATCTAATTTTGATAATCCAAAAAGTTCTGAAAAATCATTGATGATAAAATATAAAGGTTGAAAGATATCAATACGATAAGGTGTGCGAAAAGCATCAACGGGATCAAGCATTTTACGAACAGGTTTGTCGCTATCAAGGCAATATTTCGATTCGCCAAGAGAAGATAAAATTCCCCCACCGTAAATACGAAGGCCTTCCGTGGTTTGAATTAAACCAAATTCTACTGTAAACCAATACAAACGCGCCAACATGACCCGATCTTTGTGATTGGCTTTAAGTCCCAATTTGGCATATTCATACATAAAATCAGCATAAACAGGTAACGTAATCAGTGGACAATGGCCGAAAATTTCATGGAATATATCAGGCTCTTGTAAATAATCCAACTCTTCTCGAGTTCGTATAAAAGTAGCCGCAGGAAATTTTTTTTCACTCATTAATTCAAAGAAAGCTTGGAAATCAATAAGCGCAGGTACTGGAGCCACTTCCCATCCTGATAGCGCGCGCAGCCTGCTATTGATATCAGGGATCTGAGGTATTTTGTCTGCCGTAATACCAAGATCTTCAATGCCTTTAAGGTATTCTTTACAGGCGCGGTTTTCTAAAAGCTTCATTTGACGCACAAATAAGTCGTGCCATACTGCATTTTCTTCATCAGTATAGGCAACGAAACCTTTGGCATCGGGCTTTTTTGAGATATATTTACTTTGTTTCATGGTTTAAGTTTAACAAATTGATTAACGTCGTGACAAGAAAACTTCAGTGCGGCTTCACTATTTAAACCATCTTCGCAATCAATTTTTTCGCATTTTGAAAAGAAAAATGCATTTTAGGGGTGGGTTTGTCTTGAATGGCAACAATAAGACCGTTATCCACAGAGACTTTATATGAATGTTTACCTCTATAACGTACATATTGCACATGTGGCCATGGAGAAGGTTGATGAAGCTTTTTTGCTAGCAATTTTTGTTGCTCTATTTTAATTGTTGCCATCAATTCCATGAATTTAGTATTGATTCTCATTCGCTTTTGAACTTTTTCAGGTACTCGCTCAAATAAATCGACGGCCCTCATAATTTCACGGTCGTCTTTGATGTACCCTCTATTTTTCCCATGATGCTCGTTAATAATAGCCGTGGCTAATTGTGCAAAAAATTCAATCAGATCTGAGTCTTGCGCATAAAACATATCTTTAATCAGTTCATCAATTTCTCGATTGCGCATAAATTCTGTAAAGTATTTATATTTCTTTCTTTTAAATTCGGCTTGATAAACTTCTAACAGTTTTTCCTTTGTTGCATGGTGTCCTGCTTGCAAAAGTACAATCATCGCTTCTAAAGATGATTTAGGATTAACTAATGAACAGGTACCACGTTTATGCCCTCGACAGCGAAATTTAACAACTGGATTTTGTAGATCAACGAGTGTTCGTAAAATGCGATGGAAATCTTCAGGTGTTTTGATCTCATTTGTTAGCTTTTTAAAAAGTGCTTCATTTATTAATGATGGATCGTTGAGTTCAAATATTTTGCAACCAAATCTTTGATCGCCCGCTTGTCCTCGGTTGCAATAAATAAGATATTTACCATAAAAAGCAAGCCCAACGGTGTGACCCTTCCAGCCTGTTGATAGATATATTAGTTTATTGTCCCTATATCTATCCAATAAATCAGTTTCAGAGCCTTCTTGGTAAATATTATCCGTTTGTTTCATTTTATCGTGTGAAAATTTTAATGCGTCATAAATATCATCACAAACTTTCGATTGGGATTTTTGACGAAATTCACTTAAAGCATCTAATAGTAATTTCAAGGATAATTGATTGTAGTTTCCTTCAGATTCCAATAAGAATTCGATACCATTATAAGAGGCTTTTATTTTTTCTGATAATCCTAATACATGGCCAATGCGATAGGTGAAATAAAACATATCTAATAATGGTGTACTAGATTCTTTCCATTGACGCTGAGGATTGAGATAGTGATAAAGTAATTTAATATCGTAAATATTCAATTTTTTTAAAAATGCTTCATCATTACATATATCAATAAGATCATTATTTGAAAAACATCTCGATTCTAAAACAAGATCGCGAATATTATAACCACCCAAATTGAATAATAAATATTTGAGTTGTTCTTTATCAACTTTGTTTTTCTTTAAATGTTCAAGAATAATGCTTTGTTTATCTTTTGATAATTGTCGTGAATAGAGGCGATTCGTACCATATGCATGTACAAATTTTTCAGGGGTACCTAAGGTGATAGAATTGCCATCGCCTGTTACAACCGCATTCTTAGAGGAAGAGAGTTTTGTAATAAACTCTATCATTTGCTGATTATCGGTAAATAAAGATAATGTCGTGATTAATTCTTCAGAGGAAATATTGGTAGGTGTTCTAATTGTATATGTAACAGGTAAAGTTTTAGCCTTTAAATGTTGATTAATTTCTGTGAGGGTTAATTTTGGCATGCAGTACTCTCATGAAAGTATTATTCTCAAACTAAATAACTTTAATACTCAGATCCTTTGAGCTTCTGACAAGCCTTTTAATGAAACTATAGGCTGCAAAAAAATCACATAGGTAGGTATATTACCTGAATCGCAATTCTCCAACAACCTCTTTAAAATCAATCTATTGGAATTTTATTTCAGGAACATTTGCTGGCACCACAAGTTTACCTTGGGTTTTGGATTGAATTTCTTCCACACTGACGCCCGGTGCTCGTTCCAATAAATGAAAAGCCCCGTCTTTCACTTCTAACACTCCAAGATCGGTGACAATTTTACGGACACAATGAGCACCTGTTAAAGGTAGGGTACATTGACGAAGCAATTTAGATTCCCCTTCTTTATTGGCATGCGCCATGGCAACAATAATATTATTTGCACTGGCGACGAGATCCATTGCGCCGCCCATCCCTTTGACGAGCTTACCTGGGATCATCCAGGATGCGATATTACCGTGTTGATCAACTTCAAATGCGCCAAGCACCGTTAAATCAATATGGCCACCACGGATCATGGCAAAGCTTTCAGCGGAAGAAAAAAAACTGGCTCCCATGGCGGCTGTCACGGTTTCTTTTCCGGCATTAATTAAATCAGGATCGATTTCATCCTCTTTAGGATAGGGTCCCATCCCTAATAAACCATTTTCAGATTGAAAGCATACTTCAATGCCTTTAGGAATATAATTTGCCACCAAAGTAGGAATACCAATTCCAAGATTAACGTAATATCCGTCTTTGAGTTCTTGTGCTATACGTTGTGCTATTTGTTCGCGACTGAGTGCCATAATTTTATGTTCCTATCGGCTTAATATTAATTTTCGCATGAGATCCCTTCTTTTTGAGCGCAGCACCAGGGGGCCCGCTGGGGGATGGGTGGTGCGAGCACAGAAAGAGGGAAGCTCATGCTTATATTGGTTCATTTTGAAATCATTTTGCGTTCAATACGCTTTTCAAATTTACCTTGAATGACTCTATCGACATAAATACCCGGTGTGTGAATAAAGTTAGGATCAAGTTCCCCAACCTCAACGATTTCTTCAACTTCAACCACAGTAATTTTACCAGCGGTTGCCATCATGGGATTAAAATTCATCGCGGTTTTACGATAAATGAGATTGCCATGTTTATCGGCCTTCCAAGCTTTGATAAACGAAAAGTCAGCGGTTAAAGATTCTTCTAGAATATAATTTTTTCCGTGATATTGGCTAACATGTTTACCTTCAGCCACGACAGTCATGTATCCTGTTGGCGTGTAAAAGGCTGGGATCCCTGCGCCGCCTGCGCGAATTTTCTCTGCTAAGGTGCCTTGTGGGGTTAATTTTACTTCAAGCTCACCACTTAAGAGCAGCTCTTCAAATAAAGCATTTTCACCCACATAAGAAGAGATCATGGTTTTAATTTGTCTTTTATCGAGTAATTTTCCTAAGCCGAATCCATCCACACCAGCGTTATTGGATATGCAGGTTAAGCCTTTTACGCCTAATTCATTTACTTTGGCAATCAATCCTTCGGGAATACCGCATAATCCAAAACCACCAAACATACAAGTCATGTTATCTTCAAGGCCAGCACAGGCCTCATCATAGGTTTTTACTACTTTATTAAATCCTGGCACAACTATCTCCTTATGAATTTTTTGCTAAAGTTGCAATGGCGACTTTTGAACGATTTGGTCTTTTAAGATATTGACAGATATATTCTCCAGCTTCGATAAGTTTATCTAGATCGATACCCGTTTTTAAACCCATGCCATGAAGCATATAGATGACCTCTTCTGTGGCAACATTACCGGTGGCGCCTTTTGCATAAGGACAGCCTCCAAGACCTGCAACAGAACTGTCCATAGTAGCGATACCAAGATCAAGGCAAGCTAAAATATTAGCAAGTGCTTGGCCATAGGTATCATGAAAATGCAGCGCTAGTTTGGAGATAGGAATTTCACTCATCACCGCTTTGACCATTAGTTTTGCAGCAGTTGGGGTGCCCACGCCAATAGTATCGCCTAATGAAATTTCATAGCATCCTGCTTCATATAAGGCTTTGGCGACTTGAACAACTTGAGTAAGGGCAACTTTGCCTTCATAAGGGCAGCCTAGCACACAAGAGATATAACCTCTTACTCGCATACCATGCTTAATAGCAAGCTTTGTGATGCCAGAGAATTCTTTTAAGCTTTCTGTAATGGAACGGTTAATATTTTTCTGCGAAAAGGTTTCAGAGGCTGCGGCAAAAACGGCAATATCTTTTACCTGACAACGTAGAGCATTTTCAAAGCCTTTCAGATTAGGCACTAAAATTGGAAATTGAATAGATGATTCTTGTGGAAGCTGATTGACAATGAGTTCATGATCGCTCATTTGTGGCACCCATTTGGGCGAGACGAAACTGCTTGCTTCAATCACCTTTAGCCCGCATTCCATCAATTTGTGAATAAACTGAACTTTAATTTCAGTTGGCACAATTTCCTTTTCATTTTGTAAACCATCTCTTGGTCCTACTTCTACTATCTTGATATTTTTTTCCATCATATGACTCATTCAAATTCGATTAATTCACAACCTTCTTCAACTTGATCGCCTATTTTGTAATAGATAGATTTTACCGCACCGTCCTTAGGAGCCGATAAAGTATGTTCCATTTTCATTGCCTCAAGCGCAAGCAACTTTGTGCCCTTATGAACGTTTTCACCTGATTTGACCCAAATTTTACTTATAATGCCAGGCATTGGCGCAAGCAAAGCAGAGTCACCACTCAAAAGCGAGGTGCTATCAGCCCCAGAGTAGGTAATTCGCTTAAATATAAAAGCCTGGCCTTGATCAAAAATTTCAATCCAGTCGTCGACTTGTGCAAAATCGACACTTACTTGATGAGTATGAAAGAAGATAACTATTTTGTTAGCTTCAATTTTTCCATTGATTAGGATATCTAATTGTTTATCTTTGCAAACGATATGATAATACTCTTCATTCTGTTGAGGGTGAGTGATGTAAGCTTCTATTTCTTCTTGCTGACATTGCAATTTTATTGTCTCAACATATGGCAAGTTCAGCCGCCAAGCATTAGTTTGATTCCATGGGGAGTTTTTTTCATCTTGTCCTATGGGGGAATGCAATCGTCGATTTAATAATATAACAAGACATGCTATAGCAATATGTTGCGGCGACGGTTGGCTTGGTTTAGGTAGTAGAGCTTGTAAATTTGACTCAACATATTGAGTATGAACATTGCCTGCTTGAAAGGCGTCATTTTGTAAAATATTACGCAAAAACGGTAGATTAGTTACAATGCCGACCAAGTGATATTGATTAAGCACGTGTTGCAAAGCTTGTAGTGCCTCAAATCGGTTTGAGCCATGTACAATCAATTTGGCAAGTAGAGGATCAAAATAGATGCCGATTTTATCACTGATTTGTATACCAGTGTCCAAACGATATTCACAATCAAGTGGCAACATCATCTCTACAATAGTGCCTGTTGCTGGTAAAAATTGATGAAAGGGATCTTCTGCATAAATTCTGGCTTCAAAAGCATGACCATTGAGACAGATGTTTTCTTGTTTTTGAGGAAGCGCTTCTTTATTTGCAACCAGAATTTGCCACTCGACAAGATCAAACCCCGTTACCATTTCGGTTACAGGATGTTCAACTTGTAAGCGAGTATTCATTTCCATAAAGTAAAATTGATTTTCTTTGGTATATAAGAATTCAATCGTGCCTGCCCCAACATAATCAATGGCATGGGCGGCATTGATGGCAGCTTGATACATTTTTTGTTTAGTATCCTCTGGGATATGACAAGCCGGAGATTCTTCAATAATTTTTTGATGCCGCCTTTGCAAAGAGCAATCACGCTCAAATAAATGAACAGTGTTGCCAAAATGATCTCGAAATATCTGAACTTCAATATGGCGTGCTGCTTGTAAATATTTTTCAATGAAGATGGAATCATCCCCAAATGCAGCCTTGCTTTCACGCTTAGCAGCCATTATTGCATCATTGAGATCGTCATGTTTGGTAACAACGCGCATGCCCTTGCCACCACCACCTCTTGCTGCTTTTAAAATGACAGGATATCCCATTTTCTGAGCTGCTTTAGAAAGTGCTTCGATACTTTGGTTATCTCCCTCATATCCTGGCACCGTGGGTACGTTAGCATTAGCCATAATTTTTTTGGCTTCATCTTTGACGGCCATTTTAGAAATAGCATCTGAGGAAGGTCCGATAAAAATGAGATTATTATCAGTACAAAGCTTTGCAAAGGCAGCATTTTCAGATAAAAAACCATAGCCAGGATGAATTGCATCAGCATTGGCTTTTTTAGCGATATGTAAAATATTGGTTGTATTTAAATAACTTTTTTCAACAGGGATAGGACCAATACAATAAGCTTCATCGGCAAGGTGACAATGCAGTGCATTTTTATCAGGCTCTGCATAAACCGCAATGGCTTTGATGCCTAATCGCTTGAGAGTACGAATAATACGACATGCTATTTCGCCTCGATTGGCGATGAGGACTGTTTTTATCTTTGTCATGAACCTTGGATCCAATTGGGTGATCTTTTTTCTAAAAATGCCGATAGACCTTCTTGTCCTTCTTTTGAAGTTCTTACTTCAACTAATTTTTGCACAGTCAAATTAATAATTTCAGGCGTGACCGGTAATTTATTTAATAAAGCATTCACTGCTTTAAGTGCTTGGGGTCCACTACGTAATAAACTTGCAATGATATGCTCTGTACGATTTTCAAGTTCTTCAACGGCAACGACTTCATGACATAAGCCCATTTCTTTGGCGTCATGGGCGTGAAAGGGCAGGGCAGTTAAGAAATAAGCACGTGCTAATCGAGGTCCAATAGCTTGAATGACATACGGACTAATTGTCGCTGGAATAAGACCGAGTTTTACTTCAGAAAAACAAAATGTTGCATTGCTTGCTGCGATGACTATATGACAGCATGCCACTAATCCCACGCCACCACCAAATGCAGCGCCTTGGACTTTGGCAATAGTGGGTTTTTGGCAATTATACAAAGTGGACATCAGCACACTTAATAGTCCAGCATCATGTAAATTTTCTTCCATTGAAAAATGTGCCATTTTTTTCATCCAAGCAATGTCTGCACCCGCTGAAAAGTTTTTGCCAGCACTTTGTAATAGAATAATTTTTACTAATGGATCTTGTTCCATTTGTGTGATGGCATTAGTTAATGAAGCAATCATCACTTCATCAAAAGCATTATGGATTTCGGGGCGATTCAATGTGATTTTGCCAACGCCATTTGCTGCTACTTCAGTAAGTACTGCGGATTCATTGTGTAGAGTCATATTCTAAATACTCCAAATTGCGTATCGGGAATAGGGGCATTGAGCGCCACAGATAATCCAAGTCCTAGTACATCTCTGGTTTGAATAGGGGAAATAATGCCGTCATCCCAAAGACGCGCGCTTGAGTAAAACGGATGGCCTTGTTCATCATATTGGGAAACGATTTTGTCAATAAATTGTTTTTCCTCAAGCGCTCCCCATTGCTGGCCAGATTTTTCGAGTTTTGCTTTTTTCACCTGCGCTAATACACTTGCTGCTTGTTCACCCCCCATGACCGATATTCGCGCATTAGGCCACATCCATAAAAATCGAGGATCATAAGCTCTACCACACATACCATAATTACCGGCGCCAAAACTGCCGCCGACAATTACTGTTAATTTAGGGACTTTAGCACAAGCTACAGCGGTTACCATTTTAGCGCCATCTTTGGCAATACCACCGGCTTCATAACGTTTGCCAACCATAAAACCATTAATGTTTTGTAAAAATACCAGCGGTATTTTTCGCTGACAACACAGTTCAATAAAATGTGTTCCCTTTTGCGCCGACTCACTAAATAAAATCCCATTATTTGCCACAATACCAACTGGATAACCATGAATATGGGCAAATCCGCAAAGTAAAGTCGAGCCATATAAGGCTTTAAATTCATGAAACGCTGAACCATCCACAACGCGGGCAATAATTTCTTTCATATCCATCGGTTGACGTAAAGATTCTGGTATCAAGCCAAAGATTTCTGATGGATCATATAAGGGTGGTATGGATGGTGCTAAAGCAAGGGAAATAGTTTTCTTTTTACTTAAATTTTTGACACATTCTCTTGCGATGATTAATGCATGCTCATCATTTTGCGCATAATGATCGGCAACGCCTGAAATGCGACAATGTACATCAGCGCCTCCTAATTCTTCAGCAGTTACATCTTCACCCGTTGCAGCTTTTACAAGTGGGGGGCCTGCTAGAAAAATAGTCGCTTGTTCTTTTACCATAATACTTTCATCACTCATCGCAGGAACATAAGCACCACCTGCCGTACATGAGCCCATGACAACCGCAATTTGCGGGATCCCTTGACTGGACATCGTTGCTTGATTGAAAAAAATCCGGCCAAAATCATCTTTATCAGGAAACACCTCATCTTGATGAGGAAGATTCGCACCACCTGAATCAACCAAATATATGCAAGGTAAATGATTCTGAGCAGCAATCTCTTGGGCACGTAAATGCTTTTTCACCGTGATGGGATAATAAGTGCCGCCCTTGACGGTAGCGTCATTGACAATCAGCATACATTCTAAATTATGGATGCGTCCAATACCGGTGATAATACCGCCTGCTGGGATGTCCTCGTCATAAAGCTTGTAACCTGCCAGCGTGGAAAGTTCAAGAAAGGGAGAGCCAGGATCAAGCAATTTGTTAATGCGTTCTCTGGGGAGTAACTTACCGCGTGATTGATGTAATTCCTGGGCTTTTTTTCCACCCCCTTCACTAATTGCTTCGGTGAGTTGCTCTAAAGCTTTTACCTGAATAAGAATTTTTTCTACATTACGAACATAGGTGTCGGTTTTGGTATTAAGATTACTTTTCAATATTGGCATAATTTATCCATGTATTTCTATCGCCATGGCCGTTGCTTCTCCGCCGCCAATGCAAAGCGCAGCGACACCGCGTTTAAGTCCTTTGCTTTTTAAAGCATTGATAAGCGTTGTTACAATGCGGGCGCCGCTGGCACCAATAGGGTGACCCAATGCGCAAGCTCCGCCATAAATGTTCATTTTTTCATGTGGAATATTCAAGTCTTTCATTGCAGCAAGCGTGACGACAGCAAAGGCTTCATTCACTTCAAATAAATCCACATCTTTTACTTGCCAGCCCACTTGTTGTAATACTTTTTGTATCGCTTGGATGGGAGCTGTTGTAAAAAGGTTGGGTGCTTGTGCATGCGTGGCATGTGCACAAATCGTGGCAAGAGGTGTTATATTTCGTTTGGAAGCTTCACTGGCCAACATCAGCAAATGAACAGCAGCCCCATCGGAAATACCGCTTGAGTTGGCTGCCGTGACAGTGCCATTTTCTTTGAAAGCAGGTTTAAGTTTTGGAATTTTATCAGGTTGTGCTTTGCCTGGAAGTTCATCATCAACCACAATAATTTCACCGGTTTTACTTTGTATTGTTACCGGTGCGATTTCTTGCATAAATAATTTTTGCGCAATTGCATGTTGCGCCCGTTTCAGGGATGTTAAAGCAAAATCATCTTGCGCTTGTCTTGAAAAATGATAATCCGTCGCACAAATTTCTGCAAAAACGCCCATGAGTGCGCCTTTTTCATAGGCATCCTCTAAACCATCAAGAAACATATGATCATACATTGTGCCATGACCCATGCGATAACCTTGACGTGCCTTGAGTAATAAATACGGGGCATTGGTCATACTTTCCATACCCCCTGCGAGAATTATTTTGTGATTTCTAGCAAAGAGCGAATCAACGCCAATCATCATGGCTTTCATGCCAGAACCACACATTTTATTAATAGTTGTTGCACCGACATGTTGAGGAATATCCGCCATCAATGCACTTTGACGCGCAGGAGCTTGTCCGATCCCGGCACTTAATACGCATCCCATCAATACTTCGCCGATATCATCTGGTGCAACAGCAACTTCTTTAAGCGCGGCTTGTATGGCAATGCTTGCTAAATGAGGAGCAGATAACGATGCAAAGCATCCTTGATATTGTCCAATCGGGGTTCTTTTAGTTGCAACAATAACAACTTTATCTTTTTGTTCCACAGCTTATCCTTATGCTGACTCTTCAAAAATTTCCCTACCAATCACAATACGACGTATTTCAGAGGTTCCTGCTCCAATTTCATATAATTTGGCATCACGTAAATAGCGTCCGGTGGGATATTCATTAATGTAGCCATTGCCACCTAAACATTGAATGGCATGAAGTGCCATGTGGGTGGCGTGTTCTGAGGTATATAAAATTACCGATGCTGCATCTTTATTTTTTAAAGTTTGATTGTTGTCAACCATAGAAGCCAGAGCATAAAGATAGGAGCGGCTTGCATTTAATACAGTGTACATATCGGCTACTTTGCCTTGGATAAATTGAAATTCTCCAATTGCTTTACCAAATTGCTTTCTTTCATGGACATAGGGCACAACCGTATCTAGACAAGCTTGCATAATCCCAACAGGGCCTGCAGCGAGAATGAGTCTTTCGTAATTTAATCCACTCATTAAGACACTAGCGCCTTCATTAATTTGTCCCAAAATATTTTCAGCTGGCACTTCACAATTTTCAAAGACAAGCTCACAAGTATTGGATCCCCGCATACCAAGTTTGTCTAGTTTTTGCGCACAGCTAAAGCCTGAAAAAGTATTTTCAATAATAAAAGCAGTGATCCCTTTTGAACCTTTACCCTTATCAGTACGTGCATAGACAATAATAGTATTGGCATCGGGACCATTGGTGATCCACATCTTTGTGCCGTTTAAAATATATTTATCACCCTTTGCTGTGGCACTTAAAGTTAAGCTCATCACATCTGAACCACTGCCGGTTTCACTCATGGCTAGTGCACCAACATGTTCACCAGATATCAACTTGGGTAAATAGCGCAACTTTTGCTGATGGGTGCCATTGCGATGGATTTGATTTACGCATAAATTGGAATGTGCGCCATAACTTAAGCCGACGGAGCCAGATGCACGACTGATTTCTTCCATTGCAATAACATGAGCAAGGTAACCTAGTTGCGAACCGCCATATTGTTCATCGACAGTAATCCCAAGCAAACCCAAGTTACCCATTTTCTGCCATAGTTCAGCAGGAAATTTGTTTGATTCGTCAATTTTATGCGCAATGGGGGCAATTTCTTTTTGCGAGAATTGATAAACTGTATCGCGGATGAGGGAAGCTGTTTCATTTACGGTCGGGAACATAATGATGTTTACCTCATATCAATTTACTCGAAGCGCAATTAACACTCATACTACTAAAAATATTTTGCTTTGAGTATACAAATCTTAGTAAGGGAATAAAATGAAAATTAAAGATTGTATTGCACTCGTATCAGGTGGTGGTTCAGGGTTAGGAGAAGCTGTTTGTAGGTATTTAGCTGAACTAGGTGCAAAAATTATCGTACTCGATAAAGATGAAAATGCTGCGGTGCGGGTGTCAACAGCAGTCCATGGTATGGCTGTACAATGTGACATCACGCAAGATCAAGCATTAGAAGAAGCATTTGTAAAAATTCAGCAAGCACATGTACGCCCCATCTCTGTGGCCATCAATTGTGCCGGCATTGCCCCTGCGCAACGTATGGTGGGCAGGAATGGGCCAGTAGCATTGTCTTGGTTTGAAGAGGTTATCAAAATTAATTTGATAGGTTCATTTAATGTGATGCGCTTAAGCGCAGCGCAAATGATGAAAGCGCAAGTAGTTGCTGAAGAAGAACGAGGCGTTATTATTAATACTGCTTCCATCGCAGCTTTTGACGGACAAATCGGACAAATTGCCTATAGTGCCTCCAAAGGGGGAGTTGTTGGCATGACATTACCTGCGGCAAGAGAGCTCGCAAAGTTTGGGATCCGTGTCATGGCTATTGCGCCAGGATTATTTGATACGCCCATGTTACAAAATATGCCTCAAGAAGTGAGAGCGGCTTTACATGAACAAACGTTATTTCCAAAACGATTTGGCCAACCTGAGGAATTTGCTTCTTTAGTCGCTCAAATTATTACTAATCCTATGTTCAATGGAGAAGTTATTCGTTTAGATGGCGGTATAAGAATGCATGCTTAAGTGATTAATTCTCGTCCAATAATAAGACGTTGAATATCGCTGGTGCCTTCATAAATACTGGTGACACGCACATCGCGGTAGATCCTCTCTAATGGAAAATCAGCCAGATATCCATACCCTCCATAAATTTGGATGGCTTGGCGGCAAATTTTTTCAGCGACCTCAGAGGCAAATAATTTGGCCATCGAGGCTTCTTTTAAGCAGGACAGTTGTTTATCGCGAAGAAGAGCAGCATGGAAAAGAAGTTGTTTGGCCGCTTCAAGTTCTGTTGCCATATCAGCTAATTTAAAACTAATTGCTTCATGTTCATATAAAAATTTACCAAAGGTTTTTCGATCTTTTGCATAGAGTAAACTTAATTCAAAAGCTTCTTCTGCCATGCCGATAGCTTGAGCTGCAATACCTAAGCGACCGCATTCTAAATTGCTTAAGGCAATCTTATAACCTTGTCCCAATGTACCAAGTTGATAGCTGGCAGGAATATGACAATCATCAAGGACAATTTGCGCAATCTCAGAGGCATGTTGCCCCATTTTATGCTCTATTTTTGCAACTTGATAACCTTTAGTATTTGTTGGAACGATAAATGCGCTGATACCATGTTGCTTTTGAGTGGCATCTGTTACAGCAAACACAATGGCTATATCAGCATGTTTTCCTGATGTTACAAATTGTTTTACGCCATTTAATATAAATTCATCGCCTTGGCGTTTTGCTTTGGTTTGTAAATTAGCAGCATCAGAACCTGCTTGGGGCTCTGATAAACAAAAAGCACCTAATTTTTCGCCCTTGGCCATAGGAAGTAAAAACTGCTTTTTTTGTTCATCGTTGCCGTAATT
The DNA here is from genome assembly GCA_016191245.1 of Gammaproteobacteria bacterium. Classification (GTDB taxonomy): domain Bacteria; phylum Pseudomonadota; class Gammaproteobacteria; order Berkiellales; family Berkiellaceae; genus Berkiella. The sequence continues at coordinate 122,033 of JACPOY010000026.1, forward strand.
CAAAATAGGGAGCATGGCAACACTGTTATGAACACTCACTATCGTTGATAGCGCACCATCGGCTTTGGCAATTTCACGAATAACGGTTACATAAGAAATATAATCAATCTCTGATCCTCCCCAACGTTGGGGGATAAGCATGCCAAGAAACCCAGCTTGAGCAAGGGCCATTAATGCCTCTTGGGGAAATATTTTTTCATCCGCCCATTGACGAGCAAATGGGCGGATGACTTTATTGGCTAAGGCGCGTGCACTTTCTGCAATTAAGAGCTGCTCTTGCGTTAGTAACATAGATTACATCCTTGTAGCTATATGGCGATTATGCCTTCAAAGTAGCAGAAATCGGCTCTCGTTTCTGCTGCTAGGTTACGCATCTGTGATGAGGCTGATAGAATGCCGACAAGTACTTGCGGGCCTAACACGATAGTGGTCCGAGGATAAGAAAGGAGCCTAAATGAATCAAAAGACAACAAAGGTTGCTCACTTTGACATACCTTATTTTCGTTATTTAGATCCCCAAGGCGAAATAGAGCAACCCTTACCGGGGTTTGCCCAAGATAGAGAACAGGTTGAGGCTATTTATCGCATGATGGTGCTTACCCGATTGTTCGATAAAAAAGCCGTGGCACTACAGCGGACCGGCAAACTGGGGACCTATCCTTCAACCTTAGGCCAAGAAGGGATCAGCGTAGGCATAGGGAGTGCTATGCATGCTGATGATGTTTTATGCCCTTATTACAGAGAATACGGTGCGCAGTTCTGGCGTGGCGTTAAAATGGAAGAAATTCTCCTTTATTGGGGGGGTGATGAAAGAGGAAGCAATTTCGAAAAGTCTCGTCAAGATTTTCCTATTTGTGTTCCTATCGCCAGTCAAACGTTACATGCCGTTGGCGTGGCAAGTGCCATCAAATATCGCAAGCAACAACGAGCAGTATTAACGGCGATTGGAGATGGCGGTACATCGCGAGGTGATTTTTATGAAGCAATGAATGTTGCAGGAGCTTGGGAGCTCCCAGTTGTCTTTGTGATTAATAATAATCAATGGGCAATATCAGTGCCAACAAAAGATCAAACCAAAGCACAGACGTTAGCGCAAAAAGCCATTGCGGCAGGATTGGAAGGTTGGCAAATTGATGGCAACGATGTCTTTGCAGTCAAAGATGCCGTTGAGAAAGCCCTCGATAAGGCTCGAAATGGAAAAGGCGCAACAGTGATTGAAGCACTCTCCTATCGGATGGGGGATCATACCACCGCAGATGATGCCAGCCGCTATCGAAGTGCTGAAGAACTAAATGAAAATGCGAAAAAAGATCCCATTGCCAGGCTGCAAGCGTATATGAAAAAAGCCAATATGTGGGACGATAATAAAGAAAATGCGTTAATAGAAACATTAACACTTGAAGTCAATAATGCCGTGGAACGATTTGTGAATATTCCTATGCCTTCCCCTGAATCCATGTTTGATTATCTATATGAAACTTTGCCTGCGGCTTTACATGCACAACGTGACGCGGTGAAAAATGGAGGATCAGCATGAGCGCAATAACGCTAGTTGAAGCTGTCACTCAAGCTTTGAGTTATGAGCTAGAGCATGACCACGATGTGCTTGTATTTGGACAGGATGTGGGTGGCAATGGTGGCGTCTTTAGAGCAACGGAAGGTTTGCAAAAGCGATTTGGAAAAGAAAGAATTCGCGATACCCCATTAGCTGAAAATATGATTGTAGGACTTGCCGTTGGTATGGCGGCTCAAGGATTGAAACCGGTTGCTGAAATTCAGTTTATGGATTTTATTTGCGCAGGGATTGACCAAATCCTTTCTCATGGATCAAGATTGCGCAATCGAACTCGTGGTAGATTAACTTGCCCGATGGTGATACGGACCCCTTCTGGTGGTGGCATCAGAGCACCAGAACATCATTCAGATAGTATGGAAGCCATTTTTTCTACTATTCCCGGATTACGTGTGGTCATTCCTTCCTCTCCAAGTCGTGCTTATGGTTTATTACTTGCCTCCATTCGTGATCCTGATCCGGTTATTTTTATGGAGCCAAAGCGTATTTACCGTATGGTAAAAGAAATCGTTCCTGATAATGGCGAAGCACTGCCTTTAGATGTTTGTTTTGTACTACGCGAAGGCAAAGATATTACTTTAGTTTCTTGGGGCGCGATGGTCCATGAAACTTTACAAGTTGCGGATAAATTAGCCCAAGAAGGTATTGAGGCCGAAGTCATTGATGTGGCAACCATCAAGCCTCTAGATATGGAAACGATTTTACAATCGGTAGAAAAAACAGGTCGTTGCGTTATCATCCAAGAAGCCAATCCAACTTGTTCTGTGAGTTCAGAAATTAGCGCGCAATTAGCAGAGAAAGGTTTAACCTCACTCATGGCTCCTGTAAAACGTGTCACGGGATATGACACGGTGATGCCGTTGTATCGTTTAGAAAAGCTTTATATTCCTAGTGAACAAAAAATTATGAATACTGTGAAAGAAGTATTGGAGTATGCATGAAAACATTTCATTTGCCAGATTTAGGTGAAGGCTTACCAGATGGTGAGATAACAAAATGGCATGTTAACGTTGGGGATGTGATCAAAATTGATGATCCTTTAGTGTCTATTGAAACGGCCAAAGCAGTGGTTGAAGTACCATCTCCCTTTAGTGGTAAAGTCGCTAAATTATATGGCGCAGAAGGAGATATTATTCCCACGGGCTCACCATTGGTTGATGTCGAAGGTGATGAGAAAAAAGATTCTGGCACGGTGGCTGGTGAAATTAAAGTGGGTAATGAAGTGATTGCTGAAAAGGCAACGTCGATTGGTAATCGTGCAACAGGTATAAAAGTATTACCTGCAGTACGTGCACTTGCCAAAAAACTCAATGTTGATTTGAATATGGTGGTTCCTTCTGGCAGCGATGGTACCATTACTGCAGAAGACGTTAAAAAGGCGAGTGAAAATTTACAATCAGCAGGTCCCTTAGAGCCGCTTAAAGGTGTTCGACGTGCGATGGCGATGGCAATGTCGCAATCACATGCTGAAGTGGTGGCAGTGACAATTCATGATGATGTTGATATCACTTCCTGGGTCAAGGAAAAGGATTTTACTGTTCGTGTCATCTTAGCCATGATAAAAGCTTGCCAAAAAGAGCCAGCTTTAAATGCTTGGTATGATGGTCAAGCGATGGGTAGAAGATTGTTATCACAGGTGAATATTGGTTTAGCCATGGATAGTCATGATGGATTATTTGTGCCGGTGATAAAAGATGCACAAGAAAAAAATCCACAACAACTTCGAAGTGAAATTGAAACACTAAAAGAACAAGTGAGTTCGCGTACCATTGCCCCTAAAGCATTGCAAGGCGCCAGTATTGTTTTATCCAATTACGGCAAATTTGCAGGGCGTTATGCTAACCCCATTATTGTCGTTCCAACCGTTGCTATTTTAGGCGTGGGTGCACTACGTGAACAAGTTTTACCTATCAATGGTAAACCTGAAGTACGCTCTGTATTACCGTTGTCTTTGAGTTTTGATCATCGCGCAGTCACTGGGGGTGAGGCGACAAGATTTTTAGCAGTGATGATGGATGCATTGAAGTAGGACATCCCCCACTCGCGTTGCTCGTTGCCCCTATCAAAGGGGGCTAGAGTCGCGAAGCGACAAGTTATCTTCCCTAGCAAGAAGGATTTTATCAAGAGAAAATCTCTCTGGACGCTAAGAGCGTCGTCTCTCCTTTACAAGCTGAGGAATCGACACATAATTTGAAGAAAATTTCTTAAAAATTATAATGTTAGTTTGAACTAGATTTAGCTTGCGAAGCTCTTACCCCTTCTCCCCTTGCGGGAGAAGGCGGGGATGAGGGGTGGAAAAAATCTTA
>JACPOY010000029.1 GCA_016191245.1 Gammaproteobacteria bacterium
AGAAAAAACAAGTATTGCAACCTGAAGAGATTTAGCAAAAAATAGAACCCGTTTGATGCGCTATTCGGTGGGTGCAATAAGTGCCAATCAAGAGGGTGCATTAAGTGATGATCGGTGGGTGCAATAGAGTGCTAATTAACACCGTTCAAGTATCAACGCATAATTCGACAAAAAAGTTAAAATAATTATGATGTTAGCTTGAACCAGCAGTATGGGCAAAGCGCTTGGTCAAAAAATTGGATTTAAGAGCGTATTTGATTTTGTGCCCTATTTTTCGCCAATTGAAATGTAAAAGAAGCGTGGGACATTCAGTTTAAGTTAAGTCTTGAAATGGTTGTCCCCTATTAGATCCTTTTACTGGCTGGCAAGTTCATGGTTTGCACCATTTTAATAAAAGCGCTCATCTCATTCATCTGCTCGCTTTGTAAGCAAAGAGACATACATGAATTAAGCGTTTGCTCTAATTTCTGAAAGTTGGTCACTGCTGTGTTTATATTTTTGGGGTCAATATGAGCAATAGCTTTTTCCCAAGCAAGCATTTTATCTTCAATATTACCTGGCTCATGAATTAAAGCGAAAGTTGCCAGTAATGTTTTGCAAACCCCAAAAGGAATCGCCGACAAAAATGAAATCCACCTTTCTTGCCTTTCCTCAGCTGTTAAATCTTGAGTTGCATTAACCTTACTCTTCCATCTTTCAAGGCTACGAATAGTTCGACTTAAGGTAGCATCATTTATATGCTGGAGTTCATTAATTACTTCTTCGATTGAAGATAATTGCAATTGAAATTTTTCAAATTTAAGAACTTTTCCGATAAAAACATCATCTTTTTCTATTTCCATCTCTTCTTCTTCGGAACTTGCTCTCAGTTTACTTATATGATTCTGGTATTTTGCGACATTTTCCGGCGTAGGATTTCGCTGAAGACCGAGAAAATATAAGTCTCGCATAGTATAACCATTCCCAGTCCCGGGTGCTAAAGATATGTGACCCGTGCGACTAGAAAAACCATGTTCTTTTCTAATGCTATTCTCACAAATCTTACCGCCTTCAATTGTCCAATATTCTTCAGCTGAATTTCCTAGCTTAGTACGAGCTTTAGGATACAATACATCCATTGTTGTATCTTTATTCTTCTCGACAGCCTCAAAAAAGGATGCAAAATCACTTCTCGCGCTTCCAGTAATGATATGCGTGGCATGAATCAATTCATGCGCTAGTAATATAAAAGGGGGACCAGAATCGGTTAATCCATGCTCCATAGAAGCATATGCTTCTGTATTGATAAGAGACATTGATTTTAGATATTCCATATTAATAAATACGGTACATTCTTTTGCTCCATCTGTTTTTATAGTTGCTCTTTTGATTGTTTTTTTATAATCAACTTCAGTTCCTGATTCGTTTCCAACATCAAGATTTTCCTTTGCATCCCCTGCCATTGGAGATGAACAGCCAAATTCATGACTTGGCATTATTTTAATTGTTGCACCTTTTTTTTCTAGCAAAGAATTAAGTTTGATAATTAATTTTTGCCCTTCTGGTCTGGAAATTATTTGCATTAAAAGAGATTTAACAAATTCAAGATCTTGGCTTTGAAGATCGTTACTGTTACTTATTTTTTCCGATAATTGATAATAGTGTTCTCGTACATTTCTTTTTTCATTTCTTCCATATTTGTAGGTATATTTACTCAATGCAATGTTATTTTCATCTTTAAAGTAAACAGCACCTTTTTCATTCAATTTTCTTGTCAAATCTCCATGTATAAATTCTAAAGTTCTTAATTGCGCTTTAATATTTATAATTCTTTTATAGAAATCAATTTGAGCATTTTTAGAGGCGTCGGGGTCAAACTTAGCATATTGTTCCTCAATCGCTTTGTATGCTGCATGTTGCAAATTATCTATATAAGACATCAATATATTAATCTTTTCATCGCTTGTGTCTAATAATGATATTGCTTCGTGGCTAATTTGAAGCGCCGATAAATTATCAGCCACCTTTTTAATTCTATCAATAATAGCCATGTGCATACCCCAATTTATTTGTAATGGGCGCCCTTGATCTGCACCTTTTAAATATAAAGATCCGGTTTATCTTTGTTGAGTTCTTTTGCAGATGCCGTTTTATCTTGTCTCAGGTCAAAGGAACTACCCTGCCCAGGGATAAAAACAAGAGCTAATTCTTTAATAACTAGTATTATTAAAAAATAAGCTATGTTGAAATATATGCAAATTGCCATTCCTAAATACAAAGAGAACAAAACTACAGCTGCAATATATTTGTTATTTAAAATATGATTTAACCGTTGCATATCAAGGGAAAGTGAAGCAATGGAGTATAATAAATAAACCAGTGAAAATAGTACGGGTGGTAAGAAGCTCTTGCTTGAGAATAATGTTGATAAATGATTTGGATGGGTAATGAAATTTGTATTTATATACTCATATAGATAATGAACACCTGAAGATATATCAAATATACTGGTTAATACAAGATTTATGATAGATACACATAACGACAAAAAGAGTGCTCTACTGACATATTGCAGTCTACTCAACTTTTTATTGAACGAAAACATACTTATGATGAGCTCAAAGATATGTTCTTTAGAAGTATGCATCCCTAATAATTTATTGATCAATTCAATAGCCATATAGGTGTAACCGCCATAAAGTACAACTTTAAGTACTATATTTTGCTGATATTCTTAAACATATCATGAATTACACTTAATTTAATAGATTAAAAATATAAGCAACAATATAGGTCACCCAAAATTATCCAGTTTATTCTAAATAGTGCATGACCAACATTTTTCTTTCTAGGTTTTCATGCTTCTAAAGTGATGACCTCCCGATTTTGTGGCGACAAAGTCAGGGGATTAACCCTTCAGGATGCCGTACGGTGATGGAAAAATATTTTCGTCCGCGCACATGATAAGAATCGAACCCAAAAGCATTACCACGTTGTATACTATTTCGTAATTTTCATTAAGTAGATAGAATTTAATTTAACTCAATAAGAATATTTATGAAGAAACTAATACATACTTTCTTAATGGCTTCTTTGAGCTCAGTGGCTGTTGCTGCAACTTATGATCACTCTGATATGCATGCTCATAAAGCTGGTTCTTTATTTTCAACGTCAATGGGTTTGGCGTATGAAGAACGCTCAACCTCTAATAATATTTACATATTTCTATCTCAAGTTATTCACAGTCATTGGTACTGGGAATTACGTGGTTATGCAGTTAGAAGTATTATTTCGGCGTATCCTGCTTTGAAACCAGGCAACTTCATCTGGCAGCCTAATGTGCCTCAGATCCCGAACTTCATAGCTGATCCTAACGTAGTCGATAATCAATGGGGTGGAGGTATCGTTGGTAAGCTAGGTTATATTTTCAAACCTAATCATCGAGTTTCGTTAACCCCTTACCTTCGCTTACAGTATTTTCGTAACAATACCGCTCAATGGAAGGATGATTTAGGAAATGAAATCGAAACCGAAATCGCTTCTTATTTAGCGGGGCTAAAGCTCGCAATGGATGTCAACGAAATATTTACTATCTATGTCGACTACTTTGGTGGTTATCAAAGGGTTGAATATGAAGTAAGTGGATTCTTTGCTCAAGTAAATGATGATCTGAATACGATACAGCTTACGAATACCTTTGAAATTGGTAGCCCCTTCAAGCTCAATAAATGTTGGACATTTATTCCCTATATTCAATTTGGTCTTACCACCAGTAAACCCTCGTTTAATGTGTTCAATGGTCCCATTAATAATAACGGGACGACCACTAACACTACGGTGTTTGCTGCTAAAATCGCTTATAAGTGGTCCTAATCCTTCTTATAGGTTAAGAGGACATCCATTAAAGATTGTCATTTTGATGGGTTAGGGTTGTAATTTTCGAAGTCATTTGCTTTTAAGCGAGGAACCGAAGCTTTGAGAACTGCCGAGTGTAGCATTGGTACATGAAGCTGCGAAAAGCTGAGGTAACGAAGTATAAAAGGAAATGAGAAAGAAAATTTTGGTCGGGGCGAGAGGATTTGAACCTCCGACCACATGCACCCCATGGAAGTATTTTCGTTATCCCCTGCAACTCCCAGAAACCCGCTGAACTTCATAATTCCCTTTAATATCATTGACTTTATGCTACCACTGTAGTTCAATCACAGCTAGTGAGTTTTACCCAATCCCGTGTTTTTTGGTACCCCAGTGGTACCCCATTTGGAAGTTTGAGGTTTTATTTGAAAGTAACCTTTACAGACAGGTTTATCCAAACACTAAAACCACCAATTAAAGGCCGAAACGAATACCTTGATCAAAAAGTGCTGGGTCTAGCTCTTCGCGTCTCAAAAAACGGCAGGAAAACATATTCTGTATATTATCGAATGTTAGGCAACCCTACCAAGCAACGTGAAACCATAGGGACCCATCTCACTGTCTCTCTTGCAGAAGCTAGGACTTCAGCCCTAAAAATTATTGCAGATGCTCAAAAGGCCATCGCCCCCAATTTAAAGTTGAAAGCAATCAAACAAGAACCTTTTGTTAAGGATCTTATAACTGAATTCTGGGAAAGAGAGCTTTCTAACAAAAAGTCTGCTAAAGATATGTACCGACTTTTGGTAAAGGATGTCATACCTTCTTGGGGTAACAAAAAAGTATCAAGCATTACCCGGCGTGACGTTGTTATTCTCTTAGACAAAATTAGAGATCGCGGCGCACCAATAACTGCTAATCGGTTACATGGCAGGCTCACTCGTTTATTTAATTTCGCGTGTGAACGAGGGATCCTTGATGAATCCCCAATGACTCGTCTTCGTAAAACTGAAGAGTCACCACGAGAAAGAGTACTTGATGACAATGAAATCAAAATATTTTGGTTAAATATTGATAAAGTCGGCATTCATCCAAAAACTGCTTTAGCGCTTAAATTGATGCTAACGACCTCTCAGAGGGCTGGTGAGGTCACCAGCATATCATGGAACGAGATAGATTTAAATGCTGCAATTTGGCGCATTCCGCCCGAAAAATCTAAAAATGGACGTGCTCATATTGTTCCTCTTACTCAAACAAGTCTGGATCTGCTTAAACAGGCAAAAGCTTTATCTAAAAATAGTGCTTATGTGTTCCCTTCTCCCCTTGATTTAAAGGGTGCTAAGCCCCTTGAAGTTCGGTCATTAAGTCGTGCGATCAGTCGAAAACATTCCCTTATGAAAATAGATAAATTTGTGCCACACGATATTAGAAGATCGGTGCGAACAAAATTTGCAGAGCTTGGCGTGGATGAAGTGGTTGCTGAGCGGGCTTTAAATCATCACCTGCAAGGTCTTGCACGCGTCTATAACCAACATGATTACCAGAAAGAAATTCGCATCGCGTTAACGCTTTGGGAAAAAAGATTACTTGATTTAATTGAAACTGTGGAAGTTTAAAATGAAAAATGCAATAAATTCTCTTCAAGTTGAATACTTCACTCTAGCAGATCTGGCAATCATATGGAATTTAACAATAGATCAGCTATTCAAAGCTGCAAGCCAAGGAAAAATTAAGATCGGCATCATGTCTAATGGTTGGGTTGTTCAACCAGTTACGCGAAAACTAGCACTTTTTGATTATACATCTGACTTTTATAGTAACGATGAAATTACAGCATTATATAAAAATGGCCTTTATGAAAACAATTTGACAGGCGATAAGAGAGGGGTGATACAAGAACCATTTTCATTATTGCCTGAAGATCTCCTAACATTACATAATAATGGATTGGTTAAAACTTTTGCTGTCATGTCTTTTGATACAGACGATTATTTGCTGATCCAAAATAGAAGCGCTAAAGATCTACGATATCGCCATCTCGAAAGTGACGCACTAACTTTTTCAACCGATGATATTGAAAATTTAATATTAACCAAGGCTGAAAAAGAACGATGTGAAAGAGAGTATCAACTCAACTCAGTTGATGATGAAATTTTAACTGAAGATAAAAATATAAATATATCCTCAACAATAGGTTTGTTCATTCATCTCATTGCTGAAAAAATGACGGGGTATAAAACTCCTTCAGGCCCAAATATCTCTCAAATTGCTTATTTGCTTGTTGAGGAATTAGCCGCTTTTTGTGACAAACATGATTTTGAAGTTCCTCGCGGGTTTAGTAAAAGAGCATTAGAAACAAGATTAAATGAGGGATTGGTGAACCTTGGCACAGCGTTCACGAAAACCAACCTTCTTTAGTTAGAATATTTTCTAACAGCAGGCTCGTTTTTACACGGTATTTGGATATAGAGCATCCCATTATATTTATTTAACTACCATTCTTATGTAAAGTGTTCTCCAGAATTTTGCAAACACTCAATTGCAAAAATATTTTTTATTAATCGCGAAATCCTCATAAAACAGCATTCTAAATTTGTTTCACTGTTTAAAATTTATGGATTATTTCAGTAAATTAAACGGTACTCGCCCGCCCTCAAGTTTTTGCAAATCAATTTTTAACCGCGATTGCAATTTGCAAATAAATACCCCCCCTTAAACACCTCATTATTCTTGCAAAAGTTTCACTGCGTTTCGCGGTGGTTCTCTAGCAACCATAAGGAGTAGTTATGAAGATTCTTAAAGAAATAGATGTTATTGAGATAGTTGGCTTATCTCACACGACTCTGTATCGACTCATGAAAGCTGATAAGTTCCCTCGCCCAATAAGGTTAAGCCCAAACCGAGTGGGTTGGGTTGAAGATGTAATTTACAAATGGATCGAGGAACAACAGCAGAGCTTACCAAAATTGGCTAAACAAGGAGGTGTTTAATGAGTAATAAAGCCTCAATCGAAAGCTTTAAAATTAGGGATCCACGTCTTAAGTCATTAATGCGAAAAATGGTACTGGCACATGAAGGTTTTCGGATTAGTCATTCATATATCAATACACCAATAAACACCCGCCTACGTGACGAGAGTAGTGCGCTTATGATGTGCTACTGGCGTATCTTTAGAGACAACCTTGATGAATTGTTTGCAATAAGCCAAGGAATGGAACTTACTGCAAGAAAAAGTGGGGAGGGTAAATAATATGCGTTATCGATATATTGATGTGCGGATTTGGGGGGACGAAAAGTTTCGCTCACTTAGCCCTCTTCAACCAAGCGCACAAGCATTGTTTTTATATCTTCTGACAAACCCAAACACAACCTCGATCCCAGGATTATATAGAGCAGGACCCGCTGCTATGGCTGAAGAATTAGGATGGTTCATCGAAGACTTTAAGGGAGCCTTCGATGAACTCATGCTACAAGGTTTAGCAAAAGCAGATCTCATCTCTCGAGTTATTTTTATACCAAATGCGATCAAATATAACAAACCCCAATCGCCAAATGTTATAAGAAGCTGGGCATCGCACTGGGATGAAATTCCAGAATGTGAATTGAAAAATTTAGCTTATCAAGCGCTTAAAACCTTTGTTGAAGATATGGGACAAGCCTTTGGTGAAGCCTTCGATGAAACTATTGGAAAACCTTCATTAAAGACTATGCCTAATCAGGAACAGGAACAGGAGCAGGACCAAGATCAGGAAAAGAAAACAAAAATTGTTGTCAATTTACCATTTGATCCTCAAGTACTTGAAGTCTTTAAGTTTTGGCAGTCAGTTATGGATCACCCAAATGCCAAACTGGATGCAAAACGCAAAAAGAAAATTCAAGCCGCATTAAATAGCGGTTACCCGGTAGATAAATTAAAACAAGCTATCACTGGTTGTGCTAATACGCCCTTTAATATGGGCAAAAATGAAAATAAGCAGAGATATGACGGCATTGATTTAATTTTTAGAGATGCCGATCGCATCGAGCGGTTCATACAAAATGCTTCAGCTAATGGAAGTGAATCGAGTTTAAATTTGAAGGTCAACCAAATAGATCAAATTTCTGAAGGAGCCATATAAATGCAAATGTATTCAGCAAAAGATATTGTTGGTTTGTTAAACCAAAATGTCGATCGTGTCATCAGACATTTACTGCCCAATGGAAATCGAAAAGGTAAGGAATGGTGCGTCGGTTCCGTTGATGGTGAAACGGGAAAATCGCTTAAAATTTGCCTTGAAGGTGATAAAACAGGGATATGGTTTGATTTTGCCGCGGGTCAAGGTGGTGATCTTTTAAACTTATGGTGTGATTGTCGGAATTTAAGTATTCGTGAGGCGATTTTAGAGATAAAACAATGGTTAGGTATCACCTCCCCTGCCTTCGAGCCTCAAAAGCGATCTAATTGGGTTAAACCTGTATTTAAAAATGAAACTTCTCTGGTATACAACTCAGCGGTTGCACGATACTTAATGGAAGAAAGAAAACTAAAGCTTGAAACGCTCAATAAATTCCAAATCATGGAGGCCAAGAACCAAATAGTTTTTCCATATTATATGGATAACGAATTAATTTTGATAAAATATCGGCTATTAGACAAAAAAACGATGTGGACAAGTTCTGATTCAGAGCCTTGTTTATTCGGTTGGCAAGCTGTTTCAAAAGCAGCCCGCATCCTTGCATTAGTTGAAGGTGAGATCGATGCGATGACATTGGAACAATATAATCTTGGTTTTGCTGTGTTATCTGTCCCTTTCGGAGGAGGCAAAGGTGCTAAACAACAGTGGATTGAAAATGAGTTTGATAGAATTACTGTTTTTGATGAAATTTTTCTTTGCCTTGATAACGATCCAGAGGGTCACGTTGCAACTAACGAATTAATAGAAAGATTAGGCCGGCATCGCTGTCGAATAGTCCAATTGCCTTATAAAGATGCCAATGAGTGTTTGAAAAATGGGGTAACAAGTGACGAAATGAAAAAATGTTTTGAGAATGCGAAGACGCTTGATCCCGATGAGCTAAAACCTGCAAGTCTTTACATTGAGCAGGTTATCAAAGAATTTTATCCTACAAACACTCAACCCCTAGGATATTCATTACCGTGGGGAAAAATTTCAGGCAAGATCAATTTTAGACCGAGTGAACTTTCTCTTTGGACTGGATATAACGGACATGGCAAAAGCTTACTGCTTGGGCAAGTAATGCTGCACTCAATACAAGAAGGAGCCAAAATTTGCATTGCGAGCCTTGAATTAAAGCCAAAAAGTCTTCTATTTAAATTGACACGTCAAGCTTCAGGGCTGCGTAATCCAACTGAAGAATATATTCGTGCTATTCACCAATGGTATGATAATCATTTATGGATTTTTGATCTCGTTGGAACGACTAAAACCGCAAAACTGTTAGAAGTATTCCAATATGCAAGGCAACGATATGGTGTAGATATATTCGTTATTGATTCATTAATGAAATGCGGCTTGATCGAAGATGACTACAATGCACAAAAATTATTTGTCGACCAACTCTGTGACTTCAAAAATGCACATAATTGTCATATTCATTTAGTAGCACATCCGCGAAAAGGCAAAGATGAAAATACCCTTCCTGGTAAATTGGACATGAAAGGAAGCGGTTCAATTTCAGACTTAGCGGACAACTGCTTCTCGGTTTTTCGTAATAAAATGAAAGAAGATGAAATAAGCAAGCTTGGTCGTGCAGAGACGCCTGAAAGTATTTTAGAAAAATTTGACTGCTTATTAGCTTGCTCTAAGCAAAGAAATGGTGAATGGGAAGGGAAAGTCACGCTATGGTTTAACAAAGACTCTTTACAGTATTTAGAAAATCGGCAACACAAACCAACTCAGTTTGTAGCATTTTCAAATCAACAAATTGCTAGTTAACATTCATATAAATAAGATACAATATAAATTTGCAAACTGAAATATACCTGAGCAGGGATCAGCCTATTGATCAAAGAGCGTTACGGGGAAAATGCGGGGAAACATGGCTAAATTACCACCACCAGTTGAACATCAGTTTAAGAAGGGAAATAAGGGCAAACCAAAGGGAACGCTTAACGTAAAGACAAGAATGATCAAAGCGCTCCTTAAAAAAGGTGAATACCCAGATTTTAGTAAACGGAAAATTAAAGGTGAAGACCGTCCTAAAATAACAGGCCCTATGATTGATTTCATGATCGATGCACTGATAAGGCAAGCCCTAAAAGGAAACACAAAAGCGTTTGAAATCCTGATTGACCGAACTGAAGGACCTATTAAACTTTTAAATGACGATATTAATGAACATGACTTCATAGACACAATCCAAATCAAAATTATTGGCCCTGACGGCGAGCAGATCAATTAATACTGGTGATAGTTGACTCAAAGATCTAACAGAATTATGTTATCTTTATTACTTTAAAAAACAATGCGATTTAGCTTGTAAATTATTAAGTAAAAAATTGTTTTCAGCATAGAATATGTGGAGTAAACATTAATTTTTCAAAGAATGTTAGAGAAATAACAAAATGGCTAACGGAAAAACACTACGACAACTCATAAAAGCAGGATCTTCCGGCGATCCCACTGCTTTTCGCCGTGCATCTGAAGCTATTATTAGTGAAGAGCGCCAAAAACAGCATCATCTGTTAGCTAATGATCTCGAGCAAATTTTGTATGGCGAAAATCTTGCGCCTGTTAGTATTGGCTTGTCACGACTTCTACCTGCTGTGCCTACGGATAAAGAGCGAGGTCTACCGCTACTTGATATCAAACACCCCCAAAGGACCATTGAAGAAATTATTCTTCCTAAAGAAAGCTTAACGGCCCTTGAAGATCTGCTTGAAGAACATCGCCGGCAAGATATTCTTAATTCTTACGGAATGAAGGCTGCCAAAAAAATTATATTCTTTGGCCCCCCAGGATGTGGCAAAACCCTCGCTGCTGAAGTAATTGCTTACGAATTGAATCTTCCCTTAGCAATTGTGCGGCTAGATGCACTGGTTTCATCATATTTAGGTGAAACGGCTGCAAACTTAAGGAAGGTTTTCGATTTTATTAGCCAACATCCAATGATTGCTCTTTTTGATGAGTTTGATGCTATCGGCAAAGAACGCGGTGATAGCGGTGAGCATGGTGAACTACGTCGTGTTGTAAATGCTGTCTTACAAATGATGGATGCCTATCAAGGGCAAAGTATCATTTTAGCCGCAACCAACCATGAACATATTCTTGATACGGCAATATGGCGCAGATTTGATGAAAGCATTGAATTTTCCCTACCCTCTCAGGAAAACATTGCGCAAATACTTGAGCTTAAATTAAGAGGTATACGGCGTCAGTTTGAAACAAACGAACCTGCAACACTAGAGTGTCTTAATAGACTAAGTGGAGCAGATATTGAACGCCTGGTGCGTCGTGCTGTAAAAAGAATGATATTGCGTAATCAAGAATTTCTAACCCTTAAAGATCTTAAAAAAGCGTTAGAGCGAGAAAAAACACCAAAGTAGGGTTTTAAGTAGTGTCAGAGCAGTATAAACACCTCAAAATTGAGAAAGAACCTCTCATTAATGATCGCCGTACTCGTAGAATGTTCCCACCATCCACGGTGCGAGAGAACTTGCGTGCACATGGTCAAATGTTATCAGAAAACCTCATTAAAGCAGCTGAGAAGGCTCGTCAACAATTCACTTCTGAGCCAGGAAGTTTTGTATTAAAGCTAAAATATATTGGTAGCCTAGACTTTAACCATTTAAATGTTCATGGCGTCCAATTTGTTAGTCAAGAAGAAAAATTTATTTGCGTCGCATTCACAGATGAGCAAGGCCTTACCAAATTTGCTGAGCATCTTGCAAAATTGGGGCTTGATGATGCTGCGTTGACTTACAAACAAATCCTTGAAGCTCTAGAAGGTATCGATAATTGGACGGCTGAAGATCGTCAAAGCTGGGCTATACGGCATAAAGGATTACCTGAAGCTGAGTCATTCAAGCTAGATGTTGAGCTTTGGCCTATTGAAACATTTACTCACCCACATCGCACTCAACTTTGTCAAAAATTTGAAAACTGGCTCTTAGAAAACCAAATTACCAGAATAGATAAGATCAACCGTGATAGCTTGCTCATGTATCGTGTGGAAGTAACTAAATATCAAGCTGATCAGCTATTAAACCATCGTGATATACGACAGGTTAACTTGCCTCCCCAATCAGGGATCACTTATAAACATCTCAATGTTGATTTACAAAATATCCCTTTAGACTTATCAGCCCCCGGTCCAAATACCGCCAGAATTTGCATTCTTGATAGTGGTATCAACACAAGCCATCCCTTGCTAAAAAATGCAATAGGAGAAGGCCAAAGCTACATCCAAGGGCAAGAACATTCTGATGATGCAGGACACGGTACCGCTGTAGCAGGAGTCGCATTATACGGCGACATTGAAGCGTGCCTTGAGAGCAATTATTGGAAACCTTTGTTTTGGCTTTATAGCGGCAAGATTATGTACATGAATGCTGCTACAAATGAGACTTGTTACGACGAAAAAACAATCGAACGTACGGTCACTGAAGCCATTGAATATTTTGTCGTAGAATGTGGTTGCCGTATCTTTAATTTATCATTGGGTAATATAAACTCCCCTTATGATGGGCAACATGTTCGCGGTTTGGCTTACATTTTAGACACCTTAGTGCGTAAGTATAATATTCTCATTGTTGTCTCTGCAGGAAATTTCACCGGATCAGAAGAACCTCCTATTCCAGTACAAAGCTGGCGTGATGAATATCCTGATTATTTGATGCATGAAGCAAGCGTTATTATTGATCCTGCTCCAGCACTGAACGTTATAACTGTCGGAAGTTTAGCGCGTCACAATATGCATGCGAATGAGCAACGATCTGCTGATATTCATGCGCAATCACCTGCAGGAGAGAATCAACCTTCCCCCTTTACTCGACATGGCCCTTCTGTAAGAGGTGCGCTTAAACCAGATTTAGTGGCCATTGGGGGTAATTTTGCAACACCCCTGCGAAGCCAGAGGGAATGGGTAGCAGAAAGTCGAGGCCTAGGGGTACTGACTTTGAATCATAAATTTATAGGTAATACCCTACTTAAAGAAATGTCGGGCACTAGTATGGCTGCGCCGTATATCACCCATCTGGCCGGTCGATTGCTCAACGATTATCCTCTAGCCTCAGCAAACTTATTGAGGGCAATACTTGTTAACCATTCTAATTTGCCTGACGAGTGCAAAAAAACTTTCTCTGAAGAATGGTGTAAGCAATATAAAGATGATCCAACAACAAAAAATCGTGAATTACCGCGTGAAGTAGTAGGTTATGGAAAAGTCGACGAAGAGATCCTCTATCGTTCAACTGAAAATGCAGTCGTTTTAATGGCAGAAGACACAATCAAAAATAATGCACATGAATTCTATGAATTGCCATTACCAGAAGGGTTTTTAAGATCCCAACGGGCTAAACGGGAACTTAGAGTGACCTTGGCATTTTCACCCCCAGTACGTACAACGCGATTAGAGTACACGGCAACAAACATTACTTACCGTTTGGTTAAGGGTGCTTCATTAGACGAAATTCAGCAACACTTCAATAATGACACACGAAATGAAGCTGAAGCACGCAACGACGACTCAACCCCAAACAGAATTATCACTTCTCAACAGCGCGATAAAGGTACCGTTCAATCCTCTTTATGGGATCTGAGGCAACTAAAATCTAATGAAAAATGGTTTGTTGTGGTTACCAGACAGGATCGTGAATGGGGTTCTAGTCTATGTTTAGAAGAAGAGCCTTATGCTTTAGTTGTAACGGTTACAGATAGAGATAACCAAGAAGCACGGTTATACACTCAAATTCAAGTACGGATTCGTGAGCAGGAGCGTGCTCGAATCGGATTAGAGAATTAAATACCAAAAAATTATTTCCATGTGCAAAATGCAGGCGATCTCATAAAAAAGGTCAAGCATGCAAAGGACCATAAAAGTTTTCTAACACTGTTTTTTCTTGACTTTTACTATGCAAGCCGACGAACTTCAATTCGTATATTTGTTGCATCTTCTCTGTAACTATTTTCCAAATAAAAATCTGATACCATTTGTAAATCCTGGTGCAACTATCGTTAAATGGTTTTCATCCTTTAAAATGTCGAGCTTGGATTTAAAATTGGGATCTTTAGGCAGTTTTGAATAAAATAATTTGAGATCATCTACCATATAGCCATGTTCATCACGTTCTAAAGTCCCTGCTGCAAAATATGCTCGCAGTGAAATGGTGCTATTTATTTTGTTTGCTTCAGTGATAGCATGCCCCTTATCAACCCATAAAGACGGACTCAATATCAGATATTTATCAAAAATGGATGGGTAATTTATCATTAGCCAAGTTGCAAACAAGCCGCCTAGTGAGTGACCAGATATTGCTCGGTCGTTTGATACTCTGTAAGAAGAATGAATGTAGGGAATAAGTTCTTTTTCAATGAAATCTTTAAATCTCTGCGCTCCGCCGGTATGCTGTGTTAATCCTTTATATTCTTCATCAGAACGCTCAAAATCTTGTATGCGATAAGGAGTATAATCTCTTGCTCGATTTAAAGCCAATTGTTTCCAAAATTGATCTACCGTCATTTTTGATAACTCTTGATCTTGATAACCTATACCTACAATAATAAATGGCTTTATCGTATCAAAATTTATCAGATTGTGAGCAATATTATGCGAGAGTGCGAATTCACCATCTGGATCGAGCAAGTATAATACGGGATAACTTTCTTTATTTTCTCGATATCCAGGCGGAAGACTTATAAATAGCTTATATTTAATTCCATTTGATTTTGCTGTTATAAATTTTATTTCTGTGTCAGGAAGTGTTACCCTTTCTACGTCCTTAGCAAAGCAGGCGCATAAAAACAACGACAACAAAAAAGCTAACGCTATTTTTTTCAGTATAATACCCCTCATATTTATCAGATCATTTGGCATATTGTATCCCTTTAGATGAAATAAATTAGATAGACCTAATTGTCTCATTTTAAATAACCTTGACAATAATCATCCGCAGATAGGCGATAAAGCACATGAGGCTCACCCCCAAGCTCAATATCTCTTTCATATTTAAATCCTGTTTTCTCTATAACATGCTGTGAAGATATATTCGTTTTTAAAGTAAAAGAAACAATACTATCCAGTTTAAGCTTTTCAAAGGCAACCTCATTACTTGCTTTTGCCATTTCGGTGGCAAGCCCCCGCCCCCAATATTCTGGCATTAGCGCAAATCCAAGCTCGATTTCTTTAGCATCCCCGATTGAAACACGCCTTATTCCTCCACGGCCAATAAGTTGACCTGTAACTTTGGATCGAAAAAGCCATAAGCCAAATCCATTATTCTCCCATTGCTTTAAATTCCATTCGAGATTCTCATGAGTTTCTTCTACTGAACGAACACCACCTAAAGTTGCCATTGCCTGCTCATCTTGGTGCATATGGAGTAAGTCTTCAAAATCGCCCTCTGTGATCCGTTTAGCTATCATGCGATCAGTTTCAAAATATTCAATGCTGTGAAAGAGAGTAATCGCTTTCAATTCGTCCTCACCATATGAGAATAGGTATTGTTTTTAAATAAGGGTTTAAAACCTAGTTTTTGATAGACAGATATGCCTGATTCTGATGCTTCAAGGAAACAATAACTCGCCCCCAAATTGATCGCTTCATTAATTGCATGTTTAACAAGACAGGTTGCATAGCCTTTATTCTGATATGCAGGCAATGTCCCTACATCATGAATACGAGCAATATTAGCTTGTAGGGAAACTGTAAGAAATGATATCGGCATCTTATCTATAAAAAGTGTAAAATGATGAAAATTAGCTTTGTTTTTTAATGCTCTTTCGTGAACATCTGCATACTGTCGCATCACTTCAAATGTCAAATCAAAAGCCTCTATAAGTGGCTTCATCCATTGATCTAATGTATCGCCAACCGAACGAATATCCATGTTATCCACATTATCGTGTTTGCCTTGCTTGTTTAGTTCGATAAACATCGCCTCTGACTTGCCACTAAAACTAAAATTAATATTTTTCAAAGAACGTTCTAAATCATTTGAAATGAATTGCTCTGTAACGACCACATTCCATGGGGTGTTATTGATTTTATAAAAATCCTTACAACGATTGATAATTTCATCAATCTGCTCAACATCTTTTCTTATAAAAATAAGATTGTCATATTCCGTATCAACTCCTGTAAGATAAGCAGTGGTAAGTTCATCAAAGTCCAAGCACTCTTTGCTTATTGATCTGAAGAAATAATCTTCTGCTTGATAAAACAAATCAATTAAAGGGTTTTTCATTCTAGGGCCCCTCGAGGTTTTTGATAAACCATAGAAAACCTTCTTTAATGCGATCATTCATTCGCGGGATATTACTAAGTGCAATAGAGCAAGTCGCGTTAACTAATCGCATATGTGCGAAAGTCAAATAAATAGGAAGCAATTTTTCGGTAAGCACCAATGCTTTTTGTAAATCATCATCAGATGCCAGCCATCCCTGAAAACAGATATCATGAAGCGTTTGATAGTCTGGAGAGCCAAATTGTACTTGATAGCGGTTGCATGGGATTTTTTCGAACGCGGCAAGAGAAAAAAACGGATGGTTTATAGCAGTTTCACCCAGATCGATAATACTAACCTTTCCCGCCGCACCGCAATATAGCATGTTGTTCTCATGGAAATCCGAATGATTAAGGCATTCTGGTATCCCATAATGTGCAAGCCCTAGGCACCATGCCTCTAAACTCGGTAACGAATCTTGTAATTTTTTAATCTGCTCAGTTTCTAAGCCATGAGACTTTAAAAATGCTTCATTGGTCACAAGATCTTGATACAATATTGAAAATTTATCTAAGCGCCAGTCTGGGACACCTGCTTGAAGAAATGCGTCTACATGTGATGCTGTTGCTTGTTGCATCGTTTTATATACTTGCAGCCCCTGCATTAAAATATCAACATTCAGATGTCCATCAAACAAAGTGCGCAGTGATGCATCGCCACACTCCTTCATTAAAAAACAGTGTAAGCTCTTATTTTCTGCGATCACCTCAGGGATGTCGGTTATTTTGCATAAGTTACGGCATATTTGAATGATATCAACTTCGATAAATAGCTCTGGTGGCGTTTGCTTAAGATATACCTGGCCTTTAGGTGTGCTAATTTTTAAAACACTGGACCAGGGTGTTTGTACAACAGTTTCTATGTTGAGCATATTTGCGCCAAGAATACTTTCGGCCCAAAGGATTATTTGATCATATGCTTTTGGTTTATTTGTCAAAATGGATATCCAATTTGCCATTTGTTGCATCTAAGGTTGACATTTGTCCTAACGGCAATACACACCTGCTATCTATGTGTCCGTAGGGGAAATCTTTTATACAAGGTACTTTTATCCTTCTACACCAAAAATTTATTACATCGTCAATCGTTCCGCCTTGATCAGGAAAATGCTTGGCAACACAATCTGAAAAAGTTCCGATAATAACACCAGCTGCCTTCTCAAATATTCCTGACACATATAATTGCGAAAACATTCCTTCGATGATATATGGCTCTACTCCAACCTCCTCAAAAAATAATATCTTATTTTCAAAATCTGGTTGATAAGGTGTGCCCATTAGGTTCAGCAGACACATCAAGTTACCACCAACTAAAGGAGCAGTCACTGTACCCACGTTCACTTTTTTACCACCCTTTATGGAATAATTTTCCTTTTCAAGGCATTTATTCAGTGTGGTTGAGATCAAATGATCTACATTCATTTGTTTGATATCGCTACAATTAAACCCTGTAAATGAGCGCATACCAGTTTTACAATACACTCCTAACTGTAGGGCTGTAGCGTCACTATATCCAATTATCGGCTTGGGATTATTTCTTATAATTTCATAATCTAATAATGGTAAAGTTCTGATAGAGCACGCACCACCATTAGTTGTCATTAAAACAGACACTTCTGAATCTTTGAAAAAGGTCATTATATCTTCAGCTCGTTCTTCATCTGTTCCAGCAGAAAAGAGATCAGCTTTTTGAATATTCTTGCCAATTCTTATTTTAAATCCTTCTTTTTCAAAATAAGCAATTGAGGATTCAAGTAACCCTGGAGAAAGAGGACTTGACGGAGCAATGAGGCCAATTGTGTCACCTTTTTTTATTGATTCTGAAACGATATTTTTAATATTATTCATACTTTAATCCGTAAACCATTCAATTGTTTGTATTTCGACGACGTTTCATCTACAAAACCTTTTTCATGTAATACCGAGCATGGCCTGGAGGACAGTTCTCCAGAACGCCAAATATTTCATATCCATGCTTAAGGTAAAAGTCTTTAGCTTGCCAATCGAATGTATCTAAATGCGAGAGGTTAGCCCCCATAGCTTTAGCTTCGCTTTCAACTTTGTTTAGCAAGCGACTTCCAAGTTGTTGACCACGATGGTTCTCATCAACGACTAAAACATCAATGTAGACCATTCCCCAGCAATACATTAATGAGTTGATCCCAGCTATTACAACGCCTTTATCGTCTTTGATGTGAAAATTCAAACTTACAAAATCGTTATCCTGCGTAAACGGAACGTGGCTTCTATTGAAAGCAACAATTTTATCGTCTACAAACTGCGTTTCTTTTTCACTGCTGATAGCGATGTCCCAACTCATAATGCCTTCCTAAGAAAAATTCTTGAATGTTCATACCAATATTTTTTTATCTCGCCCATGCGCACATAGCCGTTTTTCAAATAAAATGCCTCTGCTTGAAAGGCCAAGGTATCCGTTATAGAAAAAATACAACCATTTTTAATCGCTTCTTGTTCAGCGGCATCTAGCAGCTTTCTACCATATCCATGTTTTCTGAGTTTTTCGTCAACCCACAATACTTCAATATAAACTGACTCGGTGTCAAAATGCGCTTGTATTCCACCAAAAATCTCCCCCAAATCATTTTTTAAAAAAACTGAAAATTCTTTGTCTCTGGGCTCACCCATTATATGCTCATTAAACGAAACTAAACCTTCCATAACAGCATCATTGTCAGCCTGGCTAGGCGCGTGATCAACGATTACTTTGTATAAAGCACTCATACTGTCCTCGAATAAATATTGTTTTTGAATAGAGGCTCAAACCCGAGTTTTTGATAGACCCCAAGCCCTGAATCGGATGATTCTAAAAAGCAATGGCGAGCGCCTAATCTTTTTGCCTCTGATAACACATAACGCATGAGATGCGTTGCATACCCTTTGCCTTGAAACTCAGGTAGGGTGCCTACATCGTCGATCCTTGCAATGGTGTCGTGCATTGATAGGGTAATCGATGCGATTGGCGTCTCTTGTTTGTATAAGCTGAAATGGCGAAAATTAATATTTTTTTTCAGAGCACTTTCATGGGTGGCTGCATAGATAGAACAAATTTCAAAAGTAGATTCAAATGCACCTATCAATGGCATCATCCAGTCATTTAATTGATCATCATTCGCTTTGATTAAAGTTTCAGCATCAAAACTGGCAGTTTTATCAATTGAAATTCTATCTAAGTCAACAACCATTGAAACAGATTTGCTTTTCTGGGGATAACCCATGGTATTTAGAACGCCTGCTATTTGAGGCGTGCACAATTCTTGTGGAATGATAACATCAAAAGAAAGGTTATCTTGATCGTAAAATTGCTTTCCTTGGATTAAAATTTTATCGAGAGAGTTTGTATTTCTTGTAATGTAAATAAAATTTAGTTCGGCACCACCGGTCATATAGGCATTAGCCCCATCGTCTAGATTCAAACATTTTGAGGAAATGCCTCTAAAGAAATAATCTTCAGCTTGACGGTATAAATATATTAATGATGTTGCTTCTAGCTTAGGCTCCATATTTCTTATTTTACCCTGCCTTTTAATAAATGCATCTCTATCAATCTCGTACCATAAAACCTCATAATTGAGGTCATTCATTTTTTTTTCGGTATAGTGCATGCCTACTTTTTTTAATACTTGATTTGAAGCAACATTATCGACCCATGCACCCCCAACCAATGTTTTGACCGGTAAATGCGCAAAACCCCACTCAATTAAGGCATTTGCTAACTCTGTGGCGTAGCCTTTCCCCCAAAATTTTTCAAGTAGTCGATAGGCAACTTCGATTTCTGTTTGTGTGTCATCATAACCCAGATGAAACAAACCTGCCTGCCCAATAAAAGAACCGGTATCTTTTTCAAATACAGAGCAAAAGCCAAGTCCGTGTTTTTCGTAGTAAGGAATGGCTACATCTGTAAAAATATTTTCAATTTCTTCCTTTGTTTTCACCTTTCCGAGGTATTTCATTACTACAGGATCTTGACGCAATAAAATCCAATCCTGAAGATCAGAAGGCTCCGTCACTTTTAGAAGTAACCTTTTCGTTTCAAGGAAAATTCTCAACTTTTAATCTCCTTAATATAACCAAACAATATGCACCCACATGATTGTCAATTTTATTTTGAGTCATATTAATCCTTGAAGATCCACTGCAGCACATAAGCGCTCAAGTTCAGCTGCTGGGGGATACGGCGTTGTCCTAGCTTCAGTCTGAAGCTTTCGATAAAACTCGTTCATCACGATAGCAAGCGGCGCGTAACGTGTTATGATCGATGCAGCCGCAGGCCCTAGAGCCCTTGCGCCAATCCCTGTGGCATATTCGAGCAATATCGTATTAAGGTTATCCTCTCCAAATAAAGTATCAACCAACCAATTAACAAAATGCGTCGCTGTATAGCTTCGATCGTAGGTACGATGACTCTTGTAAAATTCAGCTTCGACTTCTGATAACTCAAATCGAGTACTCGTCGCAAGACCAAAATCAGTAAAATACAATTGGTGACCGTCGGTCAATATATTCTTAAAATGTGCATCAAAATGCAGCAGATCTCGCGAGTTTATAAAAGAAGTGATAGCTTTAAGATTATTCTCTACCATTGTGCATGCCAGTTCAGCGGCATCACCACCCTCAGCAATCTGCTTACCAAACCAAGTGTTTAAGTTATCTGGAAAGTACTCCAAGAATATTACGATTTCGCTTGAGGCATTTTTGATCGCCTCAATTCGTGAACGCATCGCTCTCGATCCACCCCAGTACTCAACCCAATACTCAACATCTCGTTCTAGCTCATTTAATTCCTCAAGGGGCGGTGGCTTTGACATAGTTCTTGGCAGCACTCGCCAGTGGTACATCAGAGGAAAGTTTGGGCACTCCTTCGCAAGAACCCAGTTGGTACTCATGATGTGAACAGAGAGTTCACGCCAAGCGCCAAAACCTGGCGAACCTATTCCATATTGACAAAAGGTGGGCAAATCGAATAAATTTGCTGTCGACATTCTATTTTCTGGTAGCCTTTCGATATCGGTTAAGCGAATTTTCTTAACAAAAATTTGTGTACCACAAATATCCAACGACACCGCTGTTCCACCGATGCTAGTACCGATGTGCGTAGCTTCTTCGAGAAGCGCCGCAAGTCGTTGATCACTGAGCAATGCCAATTCGGTAGCAACAGCACTGTAGGTGGTAAGACGGTTATCTATGTCTGACATGCTCTAACTTCCAGCAGTATTTAATTGAGACATTTAGGAACACCCCTATTCATCATCAAAATATTTTATAAAAAAGGTCAAGGTAAGCTTAGGATTTTTGATATTTTCCCTGACAAACTCAACTTTAAAACCACATTTCCTGTAAAAATCTGACGCCTGAAATGCACAAGATACCGTATTAATATAATGTAACCCTTTCCCTTTAAAATGATTTTCCACCTCAGCAATCAACTTTCTGCCATAACCTTTACCTCGATGAGCTTTATCCACCCACAAGTCACTGATATATATTGATGAATAGGAACTAAATGCATCCAACACCCCTATCACTTCATCTTTTTCGTCAAAGAGTACTAATGCAAATGGCGTATAGTTAACATCAATCCCATGACTGGTTTCATATTCCTTTAAACCTTTTTCCATTTTCTCATTGATCTCTTTGGGAAGTTTTTCAATGAATTCAATTTTGTAATTTTTCATGGTTCTTATTCCTCAAATAGCTCAATACTTACGCTTCCCTTAGAAGAACTCATTTCACACAGCCCACCAACCGGAAAAGTAAATATTGGATTAGTATGGCCAAAATCTGCATTAGCAATTATGGGTATGTTTTTCAATTCACGTTTTGTATTAATGATAAATTTTAACTTTTCTAAATCGATATTGAATTTTTTTTCAAATCTACCAATTAACATTCCCTGAACCTTATCAAAATTCGGTTGATGGATAAGAGATTGAAGATCCCTGTCAAACTCAACAATATCAAAATTTCCTTCAGTTATTGCATCTGCTTCAATAAATAAAATAGAATTTTCAAGTGAGGGCATATAAGAAGTTCCTTGAAGCAATTGAAAGGTACTTAAGCTCCCACCCACAATTTTCCCTTTGGCTTGACCTTCATGAATAGTCCAATATCCATCATTATCATAAAATGTTCGATTATCTTGATCTGAGAACCATGCATCATCTGCCCATTGCTTAGAGGCAGAGACTTTTATTCTGCTTCTATGAAAGAAAATATTTTTAAAATAATCCAATGAATATTCAAATCCCTTTTTCATCGCAAATGTACTAAAGTGTGGACCAGAATATGTGACCAATCCTGATTTATGATAAATTGCATTTTGTAAAGCAGTTATATCTGAAAATCCACAAAATATTTTAGGATTTTTCTTAATTAAATCATAATCAATGTAGCTAAGTAATTGATTAGAATTGAAGCCACCAATTACTGTTAGAATAGCTTTAACATTTTTATCAGCAAACGCCTCATGTAAATCTTCAACTCTGGAAGCAATTGAAGATGAGCCCATCATGTCCACTTCATTGACATTTTTTCCAAAGGTGACCTTTAGGCCTAAGGCTTCTAGTGCTTTCACTGCATGCTTAATATTTTCTTCGGCTATGATTTTCAAGCTTCTGGAAGGAGCAATTACACGTATTTGATCACCTTCACCTAATTTTTGGGGCACTATTCTCATATCGCTTGCGCTTTTGATCATTGTTGTTCCCTATCTTTTTCGATAAATATTTTAATTTCTTTTAACCGCATAAGGATTTCATTCTTTCTATTGAAAAACACGGGCAAAAGATCATAAATCAGCTCGTGCATGCCTTGCGGTAATTTTGATAAGCGCATTAAATGCTTTTCTTCTCGCTTTGAAGCCGGATAATATACTTCATTGATCGCGAATATTATTTGAATGGCTGCGTCTAATCCTCTAAACAGCATGAATTGAAAAGCGAGCAATCCAATATCACGTTGGCTAAAATCTTCAAGATCTTCCACGCTTTCATTAAAAATAGAAAGATTTTCATTTATAATTTCTGTTTTTAATTTTGAGGGAAAAGGACGAATTTGCTTTCTTATCAGCGTTAGAAAATTTTCTTTTTCAAATAAGCATATCGAGTTTTCCAATAACCCCAAAAAAGTATAGGGCCTAAATTGAAAATTCTCTAGCGTTGTCTTACCCTCTCCAACTATTTTAGTTACTACATTATTTACCCAGGTCGATAGATTATAACCTATCTCAATTTTTTTACCTTTGAAAACAAACTCATCATTAATGGGTGTCCAGGTTGTTTCCCAATTCTCATGGTGTTTCTGAAGTTTTATCTGCTCAAAATGATTTTTTTCATATAGTTCGTTACGAATATTAGCTGCTGGAATAGGCTCATCACAAATGATAAGTAAATCAATATCTGATTTTTCATCTTGCGTCCCTTCAGCATAAGAGCCATAACAAAGCACCGCTGTAATGTTGATCTCTTTATTTAAAGATTGAATGATTGGATTAAGAGATTGCAAGGAAAAGTCTGAGACGCTATTTTCTTGACGGCTGTCACTCTTCTCGCTCTCTTTTAAAAGACCTTGCGTTTGCACTTCATCATCAAAAAACTTGACAAAAAATGTTTTGGTTAATTTTGGATTTTTAGCATTCTCTCTCACGAATTCTTCATTAAATCCGCATTTTTTATAAAATTCAGGAGCCTGGAAGCTACTTGTCGCAAGATTCATATTATTGAATCCTTTTCCTTTAAAATGATTTTCAAGCTCAGAGAGTAATTTTTTACCATAGCCTTTACCACGGTGAAATTTATCCACCCATATATCATCTATATAAATTTCAGCAAAAGCGCTAAATGCATTTAAAACACCAACAGCTTCGTTTTTTTCATTTTTGAGTATCAATGAAAATGATTTATAGTTAACATCAATACCGTGACTACTTTCATATTCCACGAAGCCTTTTCGCATTTTTTCTTCAACATCATCAGAAATTTTTTCAACAAACTCTACTTTACAATTTTTCATATGCTGCTCATTTAAAGAATAAATTCTAGATCTATTTCCATTCAAAGCTCATCCGTTCTAAATGCTATTTCAACTACTCCACGTGGTTCAAACATGTCTATAAAGTGCTTATACATTACTGATCTATTCTCACCCCCATCCGAGCTTAACAATAAATCATGACCATAAACGGCAATATCTTCTACAATCCTTTCATGGCGGTAATAAGTTAAGAGCCTCTTATTAACATCTGTCTTTCCATAACCTTGGTAGAAAAGTGCTTCTTCATGCGGTTTATTCCAAACATTAGCGACACCGCCCCCAATGAACATGAGATCACGCTCAATGGGTGCCATAATTGGTTCATCCCAATCCACTATGTAAAGTCTGTCTTTGCCATCTATTAATACATTGCCACCATGAATATCTGAATGGCAAAGAACGAATTTAGACGATTGTTCTTGAAGTTTTTGACTTAACTGTTCAGCCCGATCTACCAAGCGACGAATTAATGCTATGTTTTCTTTCATAAATTTCAACAGTTTCAACGCTACCTCATCGCCACTGTGTTCACCTTCCACATGCGCGTAAAGTAACCTAACAGCCTCTCGCCATTTGGGTGAGTAAGCTTCTTTGCGTATCTGATTCTGGATTGATAACGGTATATCCATTTCATGAACTTGCCTTAGCGCTTGGCCCAATGTGATCCAATGAGCATCAGTGAGGTTACGACTGAAACCGTCCTGTCCTTCAACAAAGGGGTATACAATAAGGGTAAAATCATCAATTATCAGGGTGGGTTGACCTTCGATAGTATTGATGGGCGGAATAATCTGTGAGATCCCAGCATCATGCAACAATCGCGCGAGAGCAACGCTGAGTTCATGGTGATGGCCGTGTTTTAACTTTACAAAAAATGACTTATTCTTCGCTTGCGCTTTATATACTGAAGCGTTCATATCCGCGCCCCAGGGGAGAAATGTCAATGCAGCAACATCAAGGCCGTAATCGGTGATTAGACAATCAATAATGCGTTGGTCTGACATGGATTGTTTTTCTATCATAGTGTAATTATACTCGCAAACCTATCTCTTAATTGTTCGGTGTCATCATTAAAGTAGTGTCAAATTAAATAAGCTTATGTTTTAAAAAGTAGGGGCATCACGTGTAATAAACCCTTCTGCTTGACTATTCCACAACTTATAAAAATGACCCGTAGTATCTTGAAGTAATTCCTCTAACGAACCATCTTCTACAACTTTTCCATCAACAAAAACCAATATACGATCCATATCTTTCAAGGTCGATAATCGATGTGCTATCGCAATGGTTGTTTTATTCATCATTAATTCATGTAAACTTTCTTTTATATAATCCTCAGTAATTGAATCTAAAGCTGAGGTAGCTTCATCTAATAACAAAATTGGAGCTTGTTTGAGAAAGGCTCTCGCATGGCTATTCTTTGCTTTTGTCCACCGGATAATTTTATACCCCGCTCACCCACTAAGCATTGATATTGTTCTGGTAGCTCAATTATAAATTCATGGCATTTTGCATTTTTTGCCGCGATAATTACTTCTTCATCCGTTGCCTCAGGTCTTCCAAAGCGGATATTTTCCATGATGGTTCTATGAAATAATTCTGGATCTTGAGGAATGGTTGCTACTTGCTTTCTTAACGAGCGAAGTGCAATCTTTTGGATATCTTGACCATCGATCAAGATATTGCCAGCTTGAGGTTCTATTAAACGTAAAATTAATTTAATAAAAGTGGATTTGCCGCCACCTGAATATCCCACTAAGCCTACATTTTGACCAGGATGTATGGTGATGTTTAAGTTATTAAATAGAATTTGAGTATTTATATATTGGAAATTCACATTTTCAAACTTTATTTCCCCATTCACTACTTTAAGAGCAGATGCATTCGGAATATCCTTAATCTCATGTGGCAACCTAATGAAACTTAAAGATTGATTACACGTACCAACTAATTTAGAAAACTGTTGCATATCAGTTCCTACTCTAAATACGCCATCAAGAAAAGTAAGAGATATCATCATCACCAATGCAAAATCACCAGGACTGACTGTTCCTTGCAAACGACCGTAAATGAGTGAAAATAACATAGTGCCAATTAAAATGGTTACACCAGTTCCTTGGCCAAAATTGATTTTTAAATTTCTCCATTGCAATTTGCGATCATTTTTTACTAACTGATTAATATCTTTTTCAATATTGGAAATTTCTTGAGGCAGGTTAGCAAATAACTTGATTGCCATCACATTTGAAATGGCATCAATCATCGTGCCATCCACCTTAGCTCCACACTCAGAAATATCTCTGGATACTTTTTCTGAGCTTATTGCAGCCATATACGACAGACCCATAAAAGAAAGCGCCCATACAAAAAGAATAATCCCAAATATTGGCTGCACTACGGTAAATAATGTAATGCTCGCGATAATGATTGAAAGTATTCTTGGAAAAAACAATTGAAATGGCATTTGAATTACAGATTCTATATTTTCTCCCATATCAGAAATCTTTTTGGTTAAATTTCCCGCAAAATGATTTTGAAAAAATGCATGAGAGTGATGCATTAAGTAAGAAAACATATCTCTATTCACTGCTGATTTAATTTCGGGAAACAAACGTAAATGCAGATAAGAATTGAATCGATAACATATGTTTAAAATCATTGGCAGTGAGGCATATATGAGTGCTGGAATTAATATGGCTTTCAACAAAGTATCGTTTTCAGGAAATTGTGCTACTGCATCAATAATTACTTTTAATAAGTAAGGGCTGAGTGTCATTTCGACAGCTCCTAACAGCCCGCATAAAAAAAACACTAATAAATATAACTTTCTATTTTTCAAATAACGCCATATGAAAGGAAATAATTGACCCGATAAATTTTTCTCAATTTGGAATTGCTGTTCCGATTGTTTGAAATTTTCCATACTGTTGTTTCTCTATATGCTTAAAGCATTACCAAGTTTTTTTCCAACATTAAGCCCTTCCGACAATAACCTTACTTGTTGGTGATATTTTTTATCCATTTTACGTTTGATTAACCTCTTTTAAATTGACTGGCAAGGATAACTGATACTTAGGGTTATAATACCCACCCTCACCGACTACTCTCTTTCCTTTGCCGAGATCTATCTTCTCAACATTCAGCCTTTTTACCCAAGGATGATTTACGTGCTCTGCCAACACTAAAAATAACCGCTTCACCTTAACTGACTGACAAGACTCGAGTAACTCTTGTATTACTTTCGGTCGTAAGGTGCTGAGGTTTTCCATGAGTAACAAGCCATGTGCGACAGAAGTTCCGTGAGAATCAAAATGCAGATATTCCAATATGGCACGTTCTGGGTTTGCGACCATTATTTTACAGTCGCTTAGCGTATGTTCAACGAGCGCTTTACCCCATTCACCATCGAACAAACCTTGCTCTATGCATATCGTATTGTCTTTTTTAAAATATTCGCGAAACCATACTGGTATGGGTCGTTTGTCTGATTTATGTTTTGACAACCACTTTGGATTCCCCTCCCCCATAAGCACAAAGTGACCATAACCTAATAACTCTAATGCTGTCAGGCCTGCTACATGAACTTTGAAACCCAATTGGCTTTGAAGTGAATAGACACCTCCTGTCCAATCAACAGCATTGCCTTCCTTGATATAGGCTCCCTTACCGATCTTGGTAAACCATTTACCCTTGATATACCTGACTGCCAAATGTCGAGAAACTCCTTGCCTATTCAACCATGATTGAACAGCAACGGTACCGTTAGGCCAGTACTTAAGCAGTTGGCTGATCTTCGTTTGGCCCACAACTCGATTGGGAAGCTCGTGGGGTTTTGCGGTTACTTTGCTAGAGTTTATATTTTTTGAATTAGGAACACTAATAGTACGCTCTTTTAAATTAAAACAAACCATGAGGATAGTATAGTTTATTTTTATTAAATTAGGGATACTTATAGTTTACTTATTTATTAAAAAGAAAACCAGATCGCTTATTTTAGTGTATAGGCACTTAATGCCAAGCAGGAACAGAAGAATCTAATCATTTCGGAGAGTAAAGATTGTTGAGTTGATGCATTTTGGTACCCCAGTGGTACCCCGCGTGATTTTTAGTTAATTTGCTTAAAACTTGAAGTGTTAAATTTCGCTGATTTTTCCAGGGATTTTTTGGTCGGGGCGAGAGGATTTGAACCTCCGACCACATGCACCCCATACATGTGCGCTACCAGGCTGCGCTACGCCCCGAACGTAGGGAAGTTATTCTACAAAAAACGTCTTTAAAAAGAAACTATTAAAGATTTGAAAGTTAACTTGCAAAAAATTAGTCAACATCCGAGTGATCAGACTGTGCTTCAGGTGTACCTTCATATTTTTCAACACGGACTTTCAATTTTTGACCAGGTTTGAATGTCACAACGCGCCTAGCACTAATTGGGATATCCTGCCCGGTTTTGGGATTTCGGCCAGGTCGTTCATTTTTGTCCCTGAGGTCGAAGTTCCCAAAGCCAGAGACTTTAACAGATTCGCCCTTCTCTAAGGCTTGTCTTACCTCTTCAAACAGCAGTTCAACCATTTCCTTGGCATCACGTTTGTTCATGCCGTAGGTTACAGCTAATGCTTCAGATATCTCCGCTTTTGTTAAAGCCATGGGTCAATCCCTCAAGTCGGCACTAAATTCCTTTTTTAATCCTGTGACAACGGTATGGATAACATCGTCCACTTCCTTGTCTACTAGAGTGCGCGATGGATGCTGTAAGATCAACCCCATTGCGATACTTTTTCTACCAGAATCAATACCTTTGCCAGTATAAACATCAAAAATCTTCACGTCACGTAAGGTTTCGCCAGCTGATTTTCTAACAAAATTTATCAAACTATCACTTGAAATGGGCTGATCCACAATCACAGCGATATCTCTTCGAATTTCAGGAAACTTAGAAGGACGTTGATATACCGGGATAGTTTTATGAGTTAAGCCGCCAAGGCTAAGCTCAAAAACAAAAATTGGACCATTTACATCAAGAGATTGATACAACTGGGGATGAAGTTTGCCAATCACGCCAATGGCTTTTCCTTGCCATAAAATTTGCGCACATTGCCCTGGATGACATGCAGCCCGATATTTTTCTGCCACTATTGGTGTAAATTCCAATGACGAACTATATCCCAATAATTGCCATAAAGACTCAACATGATGCTTTACGTCAAAAAAGTCTGCCGGTCTCTTTTTATTATCCCAATGTTCATCATTTGCATCACCATAGACTAACCCACCAAGCATGGCTTCTTGATGCAATTTGCCTTCTTGATCAAAATTGAAACACAAACCACTTTCAAAAATATGCATACGTTGCTGTTGACGATTTTGATTATATTTTAAAGTACCTATTAACCCAGGCCATAAACTGACTCGCATCACCCCCATATCTGCAGAAATGGGATTCACCAACGGCAGTGAAGCCTGTGTAGGAAATAATATTTTTTGAATATTGTCATCAACAAAACTATAGGTGATCACTTCTTGATAACCCAAATCAACCAATGCACGTTTGAGCCTTGAAACACTGACCTTGCTTTCTGATTGTGGTAAAAATTGTGTAGAGAGCTGTGGAAGATGATTGGGAATATTATTATAGCCAACAATCCTCACCACTTCTTCTATTAAATCAACTTCTGTTGTTAAATCATAACGATAAGAAGGCGCAAATACCGACCATTGCAGATCTTCTTTATGAATAATTTCACAACCCAAATGTTGCAAAATATCATTCACATGACTTTTAGGGATTTCATGACCAATCAATTTAATTAATCTTTCATAACGAAGCACGATCATTTTTGGCGCGGGTAAAGCATCACGGTTGAGAACTTCTATCAAGGGCCCAACTTCACCACCACAAATTTGGATAATGAGTTCTGTTGCTCGCTCCATGGCTTGACCTTGCAACCCAGAGTCAACCCCTCGCTCGAAACGAAAGGAAGAATCCGTATGTAAACCATAGCGTCTTGCTTTTCCGGCAATGTGAGATGCCGAGAATAAGGCGCTTTCTAATAAAATATGCGAAGTTCCATCTGTAACGCCACTGTCTTTTCCACCCATAATGCCAGCAATCGCTTGTGGGCCTGAACTATCTGCTATCACTAAAGTATCAACATTTAACGATACTTCAGATTCATCTAATAATTTTAATTTTTCACCATCGAAGGCTTTTCTAACGGTGATGGGCGTTTTTAATTTATCTACATCAAATGCATGCATCGGTTGGCCAAGTTCTAGCATGACATAATTGAGAACATCAACCACTGGGTGAATACATCTGATATCACACTTCTCTAATCTGTCTTGCAGCCATTTTGGTGTTTGATTGGTGCGAATATTGCGAATAATTCTTCCTATATAAATAGGGCAACTTGCTTTGTCTTCAACATTAATTTTTATCATCTCTTGAGAGACTGGCTTAACCGCATTTATTTTAACCGCCATCAGAGGAATATGAAGTAATGCTGCAATTTCTCTTGCCAAGCCTGAAACACTTAAACAATCTCCACGATTAGGCGTAAAATCAATTTCAATCACCGTATCGTCAGAGTGAGCTTCTACACCTTCAACTTCTAAACCCGCCATTGTCAAATTATCGGACAATTCCTTAGTTGAAAGTTGAGGATTCACCCATTCACGTAACCATTTTTCGCTGAATTTCATGATTAAACACCATTAAATTGTTTGAGGATCCTAAGATCATTTTCAAAGAAGGCTCTTAAATCATCGACTTCATAACGAAGCATCGCTAATCTTTCAATCCCCATGCCAAAGGCAAAACCTGTATAACGTTCAGAATCAATACCACCAAATTGTAAAACGCTAGGATGAACCATGCCACAACCCAGCACTTCTAACCAACCTGATTGTTTACAAATTCGACATCCTTTGCCCTGACATTTCACGCATGTAACATCAACTTCAGCAGAAGGTTCTGTAAAGGGGAAATAAGATGGTCTAAAACGCGTGGAGACATCACTTTCAAAAAATTCTTTCAAAAATTCTGCTAAAATTCCCTTTAAATCTGCAAAACTAATATGCTCATCAATTAATAAACCTTCTACTTGATGAAACATCGGGGTATGGGTTACATCTGAATCACAACGATATACTCGCCCTGGTGCAATGACTTTTAATGGCGGTTTACTTCTTTCCATCGCACGTATTTGTACTGGTGAAGTATGCGTGCGTAATAATGTGCCATTTTCAAAATAAAAAGTATCATGCATCGCACGTGCGGGATGATGAGAAGGAATGTTGAGCGCATCAAAATTGTAATATTCTGTTTCTACTTCCGGGCCTTCTTCAATTGAAAAACCCAATTTTGAAAATAAACCACAGATCCTTTCCATGGTAATCGTAATAGGATGTAATTTCCCTATTTCGCTGCCACGCCCAGGTAAAGTGACATCAATTTTTTCGCTTTCTAATTGCTTATTGATATCTTCATCAGCTTTAATTTTTTTATAGTGCGAGATAAGCTCATCTATCGCATCTTTTACTTTATTGATTCTTTGACCGAATTCTTTGCGTTGGTCAGGCGGAATATCTTTTAAGCTTTTTAATTTCTCTGTAACAAGACCTTGTTTACCAAGATATTTAACGCGAATTTTTTCTATATTAGCGCTATCTACAGCATCTTCTAATTCTTTTTTTGCTAGATTGACTAACTCGTCCTGGTTTTCCATTTACCCACCATAAAAAAAGGGAAGAGCAAGCTCTTCCCTTTTAATCAATTAACGATGTAAAAGAAACATTTTTAGCCTACGCATTAGGCTGCTAATGCTGCCTTAGCTTGATCTGCAATTTTAGCAAATGCATTTTTATCATACACTGCTAATTCAGCTAACATTTTACGATCGACTTCCACATTCGCTTTCTTCATCCCTGCAACCAAACGGCTGTAGGAAAGGCCACATTCACGTGCACCGGCATTAATTCGCACAATCCACAAAGCGCGGAATTGACGTTTTTTCTGCTTTCTATCGCGATAAGCATATTGTCCTGCTTTTAAAACTGCTTGGTTAGCGGTTTTAATACAACGACTACGGGCACCATAATACCCTTTTGCTTGCTTTAAAATTTTCTTATGACGTTTTTTTGAAGTAACGCCACGTTTTACTCTTGCCATATTTCAATCCTCAAAATCCAAATTCAATTCAACCTAATTT
This sequence comes from Gammaproteobacteria bacterium, assembly GCA_016191245.1. GTDB lineage: Bacteria > Pseudomonadota > Gammaproteobacteria > Berkiellales > Berkiellaceae > Berkiella. The sequence continues at coordinate 32,529 of JACPOY010000029.1, forward strand.
GCCACTAGAAGCTTATGCGTACGGCAACATGCGATGTACTAATACTGCATCGCTGTCACACAACACGCCATTTGCTCTGGCATGACGTACTCTCTTGGTGGATTGTTTGGTCTTGATGTGATTGCGATTGGCACGGCGAAAACGCACTTTACCAGTGCCTGTCACCTTAAACCGTTTCTTCGCACTACTTTTAGTCTTTAACTTTATCTTTTTGGCTTTAGCGCCCATAACACATAACTCCGCATTGTCTTTTATTTACATTGTTTATTTTTTCGGAGATATAATCATGACTAATTGTCGACCTTCCAGTTTGGGTTCTTGATCAACCACCCCAATACCATCGATATCAACTTTAATTCTGTCTAATAATCGCATGCCCAATTCCTTATGGGTAATTTCACGACCTTTAAACCGAATCGTCACTTTTACTTTATCTCCGCGCTCTAAGAAGGCGATAAGGTTGCGTAGTTTTACCTTATAATCCCCTTCGTCCGTCACTGGACGTAATTTGATTTCCTTTATCTTCTGGATTTTTTGTTTTTTCTTCGTTTTCTTTTCATCAAACTGGAATTTTCCAAAATCCATCACACGTACTACGGGTGGATCCGCATTAGGTGAAACCTCAACTAAGTCTAACCCTAGAAGTTCGGCTTTACGCTGTGCTTCTCGTCGAGTCATTATTCCCGTATGGGTACCTGGTCCTAAAATCCCATTACTATCCATTGTTCCATCTGGATCGACCAGACGAACTGATTGTGCGGTAATGGCATCGTTAACACGAACCCTCGACGTTTTTTTAGTTGTATTAATATTCTACTCCTCCCTTCTATTTCACCGCTTTCGTTTGGCACTCAGAATTTAGTTTGTATTCAAACTCGCTTAATGCCATACTTCCTAAATCTTCCCCTGTTCGCGTTCTAACCGTTATAGTTTGCTGATTGACTTCTCTGTCACCTAAAACCACAAGATAAGGAACACGCTGTACAGTGTGCTCACGAATTTTAAACCCTATTTTCTCGTTTCTCAAGTCAGTAACAGCCCTAATTCCCTTTGTTTTCAATTCTTGAGTGATTTTTTCTGCATACTCTGCCTGATTCTGGGTAATATTCATCACAACAACTTGAATTGGAGCCAACCAGGTGGGGAAATTGCCGGCATGCTCTTCTATCAAAATACCGATAAATCGCTCTAGCGATCCTAATATAGCTCGATGCACCATGACTGGGGTATGCCTTGATCCATCCTCTGCCACATACTCGGCCTCTAATCTAACTGGCATTGAAAAATCAATTTGGACCGTTCCACATTGCCATACCCGGCCCATACAGTCTCGTAATGAAAACTCTATCTTGGGTCCATAAAACGCCCCTTCCCCAGGATGTAACTCCCAAGGTAGTTGCTTGGCATTTAAAGAATCTTCTAATGCTTTTTCTGCTTTATCCCAAATTTCATCAGAACCCACACGTTGTTCAGGGCGTGTTGAAAGTTTAATTAAAATATCATTAAAGCCAAAATCACCATAAACTTTAAACAATAAATCAATAAAAGCAGATACTTCACTTTGAATTTGATCTTCAGTACAAAAAATATGCGCATCATCTTGCACAAAATTACGTGTTCGCATAATGCCATGTAATGCACCTGAAGGTTCATTACGATGACACGAACCAAATTCTGCTAATCGAATGGGCAAATCACGATAACTCTTAATGCCGTGATTATAAATTTGCACATGACATGGACAATTCATTGGTTTGACTGCAAAGACTTTTTCATCACTTTGCACGGTGAACATATTGGCATGAAACATTTGCCAGTGACCAGAACGTTCCCATAAGCTTCTATCAACGACTTGAGGAGTGTTCACTTCCTGGTAACCATGTTGACCAATTAAATTTCGCACATAACTGACGATTTGTTGATAAACCACCCACCCTTTAGGATGCCAGAACACCATGCCTGGTGCTTCTTCTTGCATATGAAATAAATCATATTTTTTACCTAATTTTCGATGGTCACGTTTTTCAGCTTCTTCCAATCGAAACAAATACGCATCTAGATCTTTTTTATTCGTCCAGGCGGTACCATAAATACGCTGTAGCATTTCATTCTTAGAGTCACCACGCCAATAAGCGCCAGCCACTTTCAATAATTTAAAGGCTTTGATTTTGCTCGTGCTGGGAACATGCGGCCCACGGCATAAATCCACAAAGTCGCCTTCTTGATAAAACGTTAACATTTCCGTTTCAGGAATATCCTGAATAATTTGCACTTTATAGTGCTCACCCATTTTTTTAAATTTTTCAATGGCGTCAGCACGTGAAATCACATGCCGTGAAACGGGTAAATCTTGCTTGGCAATATCTGCCATTTTCTCTTCAAATAATGCTAAATCTTCTGGAGTAAAAGGACGCCCAAAAGCAAAGTCATAGTAGAAGCCATCTTCGATGACAGGGCCAATTGTGACTTGTGCTTGAGGATAAACCGATTGCACCGCATGCGCTAATAAATGGGCACAAGAATGGCGCAATACTTCTAAGCCTTCTTTGTCTTTTTCGGTAACAATAGAAAGTTGGACATCTTCCTCGATTATATAAGAGGTATCCACCAGCTTGCCGTTCACTTTACCGGCTAAAGCGGCATTGGCTAAGCCTTTACCAATACTCATCGCCACTTCCTGCACGGAAATTGGCTTTTCGAAACTTTTTTGACTGCCATCTGGCAATGTTACGATAGGCATATTGCACCTTTTGCCAAAAAATTTTAAAGCATACGAGAAAATCACGCTGATAGTAAGAGGGTGACCTTGGTATTTGAAAAGTTATTTTGATAAACGAAGAATTAAATACCCAAAAAAGGCCGATAACAAGGTGCCAAGAAAGATCCCAAGACGGCTGCTCACGATATAACTTTCTAGATTTTGAAAGGCTAAAGTGCTCATAAACAAACTCATCGTAAAACCAATGCCGCAAAGAATTGCCACGGCATAGAGCTGCTTCCAATTGGTATTGGTAGGAAGTTCTGCCATGCCGATTTTAATCATGATATATGAAAACAAAAATACACCCAATTGCTTACCTAAAAATAACCCTAGGGCAATACCAAGCGTTAATGGACTGACGAAATCCCCAAAGGTAATGTTGCCAAAATTAATACCGGCATTCGCAAAAGCAAACAAAGGTAAAATAAAATATATCACCCAACCATGTAATGATGATTCTATATCCTTTAAGGGGGCTTGCCGATGATCTTTTGAGTGTAATGGGATAGTAAACGCTAATATCACCCCTGCTAAGGTCGTATGGACGCCTGATTTAAGAACAAAAAACCATAGTAAAATACCTAAAAAGCAATAAACCGATTTCTGCATCACATTAAAATAATTGCATAAAATTAAAGATATAATGGCAAGACTGGCCAGCATTATCGATAGTGTCGATAAATTGCTGGTATAGAAGATGGCGATAATCACGATGGCTGCCAAATCATCAAAAATAGCAATAGCTAACAAAAATAGTTTTAATTCTTTAGGAACGCGTGAACCTAATAGTCCGAGCACCCCCAAAGCAAAGGCGATATCAGTGGCGGTAGGAATAGCCCATCCTTTCATCGCAATGAGCTCTTTATGATTAAACAAAGAATAAATGACAGCAGGAACGATAATCCCACCCAAAGCTGCTACTAAAGGTAAAAAAACTTGGCTTATCTTTGATAACTGGCCTTCACACATTTCACGTTTAATTTCTAAACCAATATGCATAAAAAAAACAGCCATTACGCCGTCATTAATCCATAGCAATAGCGGTTTAGATAAACGCCATTGATCAATTCCTAAGTACAGTTGGGTTTTGATGAGATTTTCATAAAATAGGTGTAATGGTGAATTAGCTAGCGTCAAAGCAACAATGCTCATCAGGATCAACAGCAAGCCACTCAATGAGTCGTTTTTTGAAAGCTTTTTAAAAAAATGTGCTATCTTCATTATTTAAATTTAGTTGATTCTTGTTTATGATGCGAACCGTCTATTAATTTGGCAAACTAAATAATTATCGACAAAAATTTTCTGATACGATGACAAATTTCTCTAAATCTGCCTCTTTAATATCATTCAAGAAAAATGCTTTATCGTTAGGATCCATATGAGGAGATAATATCTGCATCATCTCAATCATTTCTTGGGGCGTCATATGATGATAGGTATTACGTTCTACTTTCTTTAACTCATCATCCGAATATAATCTTTGTAATTCAGACATAATAACTGTTTCTTCTTGATGAAAATGCTGTAAATTTTCAATAAGAAATAAACGATAGGCAAGATAAAATTCATATCCCAATGATACTTTAAGATTCTCATTTTCTTTTAAAATGGCATCTAATTTCTGATCAAGTAGAAAAGACTGCTCCTCATGATGCTGATGTTCTCTTTCAACCTTTTCATGCACTTGAGAGTCTTTATTCTTTAATAACACGTGCAGCGCATTCTCTTCATGTATGCCATGGCCTTTCAGCAAGGCGGCAAAAGAACTTAACTTTTCTTTTATTTTCAATATTTGATCGTTTACTCTAAAATCAGTTTTGGCAATCAATCTTTCAAGTTCAAATAATAAAAAAATTAAGTACTTATGTTCACGATAGAATCGGTAACGCATGAATAAACGCCTCTTTTACTATAATTATTTTGCATTTTTTCAGATTGATTAATGTACATCAATCTGATTATCGTGTCTACTAAGGATAGGATTTAAAGGGATATGAAACCAGCTGTTGGTAAGAATATGATCTTAATCACCATCATTCTGATGGATCTCTTATCAGGGATGGAATTCGATCTCTTTGTGCCTAGTTTTCCTGAGCTGCAAGACCAATTTAACCTCTCCCCATTTTGGGTTGAAGCGTCGTTATCAATCAATTTTATCGGATTCTGTTTAAGCTTGTTTTTTATCGGAAGTCTTGCCGATCACTATGGTCGCAAACCCATTATTTTGCTTGGACTGATAACCTTCGTTATTGGCAGTATGCTTTGTTTATGGGCACCAACCTATCATTTTCTGCTTGTTGGTCGCTTTCTCCAAGGGGTAGGCATCGCAGCTCCTTCTATCCTGAGCTTTTTAATTATCGCTGACTCCTATCCTTTATCGAAGCAGCAGTTTTATCTGGCAATGCTTAATGGATTAATGAATGCAGCAGCAGGGGCGGCTCCCGTCATCGGAAGTTATATCACCATGTATTTCCATTGGCAGGGTAATTTTATGGCTCTTTTACTTTTAGGGTTGCTAACGTTAGTGATGACTCTACTTTTCATCCCAATGCATAAACTCCCTGAACATAAAGAAACATTATCGCTGAAAGGATATCTCCCCATATTTCAATCAAAACCCTTGATGCTGTTGATAGTGAATATCATCTTTATCTTTGTGCCCTATTGGATCTTTGTCGGCATGTCACCTTTACTGTACATGGAAAATTTAGGCGTGAGTCTTTCTCATTTTGGGTATTACCAGGGTTCGATGGCTGTCGTCTTCGCACTTGGGAGTGTCATGTATGGCTTGATTCTCAATAAAGTTGATCACAAAAAAACACTCAACTTTTCAAATCTTCTTTTCCTCTTTAGCTTCATCTTGATTGCTGGACTCGCTTTTGTGGATAGCACTGATCCATTATTGATTACCGGGGCCTTGCTAATTTTTGTCATAGGCCAGATTATCCCAACGACAATTCTTTTCCCGCTTTGCCTGAATTATTTACCACAGGCAAAAGGAAAGGTCGCAGCCATTGTTCAGGGAAGTCGACTTATTCTATCCTCACTGGCGCTTCAACTAGCAGGTTACAGCTATGTAGGAACGTTTAGAAATATTGGGATTATTCTCTCAGCATTCATACTCATTGCCATCATTTCGCTATTTTTTGTGCTCAAAAAACCTGAGCTTAAAGTTTGATAAACTTCTCCAAAATCAGCAGCATCATTTTATTAATGTCATTATAGAAATGAGTCATTAATTCTTGAGCAGTTTGTGTAAACGGACTGGGTTGTAAATCATTTTCACAAGCCTCTATCATTGTTTTCATCCCTTCCAACGTGATTTCCATATGACATTGGAAGCCATATATTTTGGGGGAATACTTGATAATTTGGCGAGGGCATCCTTCGCTATAGGCTAAAACTTGTGAATGTTGCGTTTCACCTGGCATATCATTATGCCAATGAATAACGGGAAAACTGGAAGGAAAATCTTGCAATAAAGGATCTTGCACGCCGGCTTTGGTTAAGAAAACGGGAAATACGCCTACTTCTTTTTCAGGACTTTTTTGGGTTTTTGCCCCTAAGGCTTCACCTATCAATTGCGCCCCAAGGCAAAAACCTAAGATTTTTTTATCATTTTTGATGGCGCGTTGAATTACAGTGATTTCATCTTTAAGGTAAGGTGCTTTATCTATCTCAAGCGGACTTTGCGGCCCGCCCATCATAATTAATAAATCAAAATCAGCAGCTTCTAAACAATTTTCACCTCTATAAGGTTTACAAAGGTGAAAATGATGATTATTTTTCATTGCCCATTCTTCAATCACACCAGGTGTTTCAAAATCAGCATGCATAATACATAAAATGTTCATGATTCTTGCGCCTCTCTTTAGCGATCAACGTGTTTCATCAGCTGTTCATTATATCGAGGACCTGCTATCTTATTTAACTTGATTGCATCATCCAATTTATGGATATCCGCTGTAGTTAAAACAATCTTTAAACTCTGTAAATTTTCTTCAAGATATGCGGGGCGTTTGGTCCCAGGAATAGGAACAAAATCGTTTCCTTTATGTAAAATCCAAGCAAGGGCTATTTGGCTAGGTGTAGCATTTTTCTCTTTGGCTATATCATGAACGACAGAAACAGCACGCATATTTGCGTCATAATTGTCCCCTTGATACCTGGGATCGATTCTTCGAAAATCGTTCTCTGGATATTCTTCAGCACGTTTGGCCGTTCCGGTTAAAAATCCACGACCCAGCGGCGAAAAGGGCACCAACCCTATTCCCAATTTATTCAATAAAGGAATAATATCTTTTTCTAAATTACGTTCCCAAATGGAATACTCACTTTGTAATGCTGAGATGGGATGGATAGCATGTGCTTTTTGGATATTGGCAATACCTGCCTCAGACAGACCAAGGTAGCGCACCTTTCCTTCTTTAATTAGCTCTGCCATCGCACCCACGGTTTCTTCGATGGGAACATTCGGATCAACGCGATGTTGATATAACAAATCAATATGATCAGTTTGTAGGCGTCGCAAAGAACCTTCAACCGCTTCTTTAACATGAGTAGGTTTGCTATTGACACCATTCATTTTGCCATCTTGAATATGAAATCCAAACTTTGTAGCAATAATGATTTTATTTCGAAAAGGCTTTAAAGCACGCCCTATTAATTCTTCATTGGTAAAGGGACCATAAACTTCAGCAGTATCAAAAAAGGTAACCCCTAACTCAACAGCTCGATGTAAAGTTTTAATCGATTCTGGATCGTTTGGCACACCATAGGATTGGCTCATGCCCATACAACCTAACCCTAATGCTGATACCTCAAGTCCCTGTTTGCCGAGTTTTCTTTTTTCTAACATCTTTTGCTTCCTTCAAAATGATCAAACTTCGGCTTATTAGACATTAAAAGACTAAAGAGGAAAAGTAATTTCCATTCTTTGCGTCAAGAATGTTTATGGTTGCTGATTACTCTTTAAAGATAATACCTGAATAGTAGAGTCCAGCACCTAAAACAGTTCCAATTGTTGCCCCAATACCAATGCCAGTAAAAATAGCCATCGGCAAAGTAACGACTGTTAAACCAGAACTCTCAGCCAAAACAGTTGCAACAATAGAAGAACTTGGAGAATACAAACTGCCAAAAATAATACCGCCAGCGATTCCAGACGCTGTGGACAAAATCGACATCACTTCAAGAGCATCAGCAAGATTTTGCTCATAGCCACCAGAAATTTGTTTTATTTCACTTTCATTAAGGATGTACATTGTTAATAATTCTTAGTTAATTAATCAAGCATGAAATATTAAGTTAATCTGATAGGTAAGTCAATTTAACCTAAGAGTAAGCGTGTTGATTTATTCGAGAAAGCCACAGAATAAGTTATTTAGATTATTTTATTTGAAGGCAGAAGTGGGAGTCAATTGAGTGTTCTACATTGCATAAACTGTTCAAGACCAAGTACACCTACACTCCACTCCCGTTAAATCCTCTAAATAGTTATAACTTCTTTTTGCTTTTAATAGAAAAAATGTGATGTCCTGACTTTCTTGTCTCTTTTTTATCTAACATTGCTATTGGAGCAGGAACTTCATCGACTGAAATGTTAGAAAGTTCTTTTGCTTCTCGAAAAGATGGTACATATGATTTTTTATGAGTTCGGTTGTGAGTTTTTGCTTTAGGTAATTCAGGCGAAATAAACTCTTTTACCGGTTTTTGAGCTAACTGAAACCCTTGTTTTTGCTCCCCTTTATATTGTTCTGTATTGTGAATTTGGTAAAGGTTTATTGCATAAATAAGAGCGTTGATACGATATCGAATATCATAATCTTCATGCTTAAGTTCTACAGATTGTTTGCCATTTTCATAAAACGAATTGAAAATGTTGCTTGATTGGATCCATAAATCGTAAAATATCTCTTTCATTGGATCACCGTCATTCAATTTGGCGGGGGCAAAAAATTGATGATCAATTTCAGATGGGTTATTAATAAACTCATAAATTCTATCGTCAAGAGGCGTATTGTCTCGCAATAAGAAATTTTTAGTTGCATCGATATGTGCATCATCTTCTTTAGCTTTGATTTGAGTAATATCATAGGAGCTTCGCACATAATCAATGGTTTTATTTAATTGCTCTATGCAACTCAAGAGCATATCTCGATCTTCTTGAGTACCCTTAAATTGAGAACTAGCTATTGTTTCTTTTAAATGTTCAACACTTTGCTGATAGTCACTAAGTTGCTCAAGTTTTTTTGCACGTTGCTTTTCAAGTCCGGTATGTACACTGGCTGATTTATCAATAGTTTCGTCTTCGTAATATAAGTCTTGTTCATCTTCAGGAGCATTCACATCCACATAGATTCTTTTGTCTTCAGGTATTTTTGCTAACTTTCCAGCCACATCAACATCCCATCCATACAGCGCTAATAACGGTTTTGCGAGTATTTACGTTCCCCAACGCTTAAGTTTTTCTGATGCCGAGTCGCCGGAAAACCATCCCTCTAACATACCACTTAAAGAATGAAATGTGCGGTCACCTAAATATTTTAGATTGTAGCCTTCTTTTTGTAAGGCTTCGTAGGTGAGAACTGAAATCGGACCACCACCACAATAGCCATTTATAATAGGCATTTGTTCAGCATCATATTTTTGCCCTTTACTTTTAGCTTCTTTTTGCCGCATTTTGATAGCGGCTTTGACAGCTGTTGCGCCATCACGTGCAAGAGTTTCTTGAGAAGCTGTTGTCGCGTAACTGTTTGAGCTAGTTAATCTATCTTGTACTACGATCAGGTTACAGCCTTTAGCCATAGCATGTTGAAAAGATCTATCATCTAGTTTATAAAAACACCCTCTACCAGAAAAATGTATTAAATCTTTAACTCTTCCTGGATTTTTTACTTGTGCATGCTTGTTGTTGATAACGAGAACATCAAGATAAGTTCCATCTTGAGTTCGAATCGAATGTTGCTCAATTTCAAGACCTGGGTAATTATCAGACAAAAACGAATTATCTACAATATTATCTTTGTTTCTTTGTGCACGATATTTAAGCTTTTCAGCAAGTGCTAATTCCTTCTTTGCATTAGATAGTTCTTTCCTTGCAGTTCTTCTAAAACCTAATCTTCCCAACAGCGATTTCTTTTCTTTTTTAATTGCTTTTTCAGCCTCATTTATTTTGTTTTTTGCCTGTTTGATTTGTAATTTAGCTGCTTTAATATCTTTTTTCTCAATTTTTTCCAATCGATTGCATGCTTTTACTTTGTCATCCATCGAGTCAATCACAGCAAAGTAATTTTTGTTCCAATATTTATAACCAGAACCACTCATTCCACTCGATTCTGCAAGTTGATTGGCAATTATTTGTTTTAATTTTGCATGTAATGGAATAATGCCAAATGATAGTACATTAAATATCATGCTAACATTATTGAATCGTCTTTTTCGTATTTTAAAGTCATTCATTGATTCAAGAATGATATTGTCGGCGTTTTGTTTGATTTCATTCATTTTGTCTGGATTGGCACCCTCTGCTAACCAATCGTCACCTAAACGGTAAAGAGCTTGTCTTTTTTCTTTGAGAAGTTTAATTTTATTATCGATTTTGTTTAGAGAACCTAAATATTTTAATCGTTTAAAGCCTGTGGCATTTCTTGCCATATACAAAAATGACAAGTGTTTTTCTATATCACGGCCCCTATCGCGGATGTAAAATGTGGTTTCATTTTTTCTCTTGGTTTTTTTAGCAAAAAATTCAAGTTTGCCAATCGCGTAGCTATCCCCGCGTAATGCAGCATGTCGTAATAATTTGGCACGTTCAATTCGGTGTGCTTTTTTATTATCTGAAATATTCTTATCAAGAATTTTATCGTAAACCCTGGCTAAATAGCTAATATCAATCGCATCCAAGCTTAATACATACTTATTAAGTTGTTCAATTTCTTCTTTGTTGTTGCTTAATATGATCCCAAGCCAATTATTTCTATCTTTATAATAATTGGGGTTAACAATTTTTATATCTACTATAGCCTTTTCAATTATCTCCTTTTTGTTTTCAATTGCTTTAATTATCTGAATATCATTCAGTAATTGCCAGTCCTTTTCAGTATACTTGGTTGTCTTAGTCTTGAAGTAGATTTTGGCTATATCTTTTCGGTTATCAGAAACATCTTCTAGAATCGAGTCTTTATCTTTTTCAGACAACTTCTCTGTAATGAACGGTTGTTGAGGAGATGATAACGTCAAAAATTCTTGCAAGTCTTCGTTAAATCGAACAATTTCATCTTCTGAGCGTTCAGATATTTTTTTTGAAAATTTATTTGCGGTTTTAAAAACATCATCTGCTATCCAATCTAAATATTCGAGTTCAATAAAACTACATGCCCTTAAGTGCTTCGTAACTTCAGTGAGTAATTTCGGATCCCTAGCATCGGCATAAAATGCAGCTAAAGCTGAATGCGTTTTATTCAATGATCCCTTTGGTAGATTAAGTTGACTATGCCATGTGAGTGATTCAATTAAAGGATCATGTCGATTAAAATTTTTTACTTTTTTAGTATTATCAAAGTAACTTCCTCTTATTTTGTCGACATTTTCAACTAGAAATATTTTTACATTGTTAGGCAGAGTAAGATTTTCATTGAATTGTGATAAATAATAAAGTTGAAGATACAATTGTCGAGGCGTTTTTTTAGAGCCATTGGTAACATCAGCAAAAGTTAATTCTTTTAAGGCTTTTATATTTTTTTGAATATAGGCTGCAAGAGCTTCGGGGGGTGCTTGGAATTTTTTGGGATTTTCAATCATCTTGATGTATAAATCAAAAGCATCAACGAGATTTTTTTCTGCTATATACTTTTCAGTTAATACCAACCCATTATCAAGTTTTTTAGTTTTTTTGGATTTGGGCATATATGCACCCTATCAAAAAGTTAGCATTATAACACACAATATAACATTTAATGGTAACGAACGAAGAGTAAGAATAAATAATCATATTACTGAAGATGAAGAAGCTTAAATCAGAAGCTTCAATTGCTTACAGTAAATTTGGCAAGCACGAGCGGGATCGAATAAAACAGCTAATATTCTGATATTTAATATTTTTATGTTTGAATCTTTCAAGAGTTGCCCCAAAAACTATCCCTTAAAATAGTGGTATTCTTTAAAGGTGAATCGCTAATACAGCTGAAGTAAATTCTTTCGTGGATTTACCATCCATCCATTCATTCTTATCTTTCATCATGTAAATAATTATCTATAAGTTTTTACTACATACACAATATGGTTGATTTAGTATTATGACTGTCAATGTGTGATAGGTCTTCTCGACAAGGATAAATGTAGTAAATGAGGTTTTATGGTTAAGAAGTATGTTCCACTTATTATTGCAAGTAGCACTGAATTGAATGATCTTCAGCTTGGAAAAGGGTCGTTCTTTGCTTCAGTCGCTTCGGGATTGAATCAAGCATTCGATTTTGATATAGAAAAAGATGGCAAAATAAATCTGAAATTGCGCGAAGCTAAATTACCAAGCTATTCAACGTTGGCTGAAGCTCAAAATCAAAAAGAAGTTAATTATAAGATAATTGTTGAGTATGATGATGAAACTCGGAAAGTCGCCGCTATTCATGATCCTTATTTTACCCAATCACAAGGAAAATGTTATAGAACCGAGATGTCCCATTTATACTTTCATGCCGGAAAATATTCTAACAGCCCAATAGATAGAAAAAGATTTTTTGAATCTATTAGTTATGGACTGCTTAAAGAAATTACAATGCATAATCCAGCAGAAAAAGATATCTATAAAAGAGGTCTTGCCCTAGCTGATTTGTTGCTTAAAAATCCTCCTAAAGAATCTTATAAGATCAGCCATAAGCCTTTTGATAAATCGTTGGAAGTTCTTGAATTATTATCTAAGAAAACGCCGATTAAATACGGCAAAATTAAAAAAGTGAAAGAAGAAGACAAAGATAGAAATCCTATTATGGATAAATTAGAAAAATTACTTAGCACAAAGCAACTTATGCCTCAAATCAATTTGGATGATTTTACTATTGAAGAAATAAACGATGCATTGAGAAATTTTGGGAGCTTTGAGCTCGTGGGTCCAACCATTGACAAGTTGAGAAAGTACGCCGAAGACGCTTTGGCAAAAACGAAAGAGATCCTTATCAAAGCCCCCGCACTTTCTGAAGCCGAGCAAAAAGCAATAGAGAATCAAGGCTTTAATGGATTTCAAGATGTTAGAGAACAATCAAAGGCGCGTGTAGCTAAAGGAGAAGGTTCGATTCGTAATCAAATTGCCTGGCACTTTAAGCCTTATTTATCACCGCGTGCCCCAGAAGGGATTAATATCGCAGCCATTGAAGAATACTACCAGCAAGGGATGGCAGTACTGCAAAGTTTTTATCGTAAACTGATCACTATCTTAAAAGTAGATCCTAGTAGAATTTCACCATATGAGAATGACACTAAATCGGCCCTTTCTACACGAAGATATTTTGCAGGAAAGGTTGGTGGAACGGGGATCCCAGCCCATAGTGATTATGGCCGTTTGACATTAGTCTTTTCCGATCAAACTGGTCTTGAAGTGCAAAAAAAGGATGGGAACTGGCTCCCCACAGAGAAGTTGCGCTTTTATATTAATCCAGGTGATTGGTTCCGGTTACAAGTAGGCGATCCTTCATTTATGCCTGGTATCCATCGCGTTCCTGAAATACCCGAAGGACGAGCAGACAGATATTCTATGGCTTTGTTCTTAAATCCTGGAGAGAGTGAAAAATTAACATTGAAGTCAAAATTTATGGATTTATACATGAATTTCGAAAATAAGGATCAACTGATGACTCAATTCTTAACTTCCGGGGACCAGGAAAAAGAGGAAGAGGTAACTTATGGACAATATTTGGAAAATTATCGGTCAAGTGATGCCTCGGCTATTAAGGTAAAAGTAAAGAAACCGTAGGTTACATCATTTAAAGCAAGAGAAAATTGAATGTTAACTTTTTTAAACAATCTTTTAGCCACAATTAATACGGCAATGCCCGGGCCAACATTGTCCAATATGGGGCTTGCGGCTTCAATTGATGCTAGCGCATCAACTCAAGATCCTGACAATAGCGTACAAAAAGTTCAATATGAAATGAATCGTCGAGCAGAAAATGTTGCTTATGGCTTTGGGTATTTTATTGGAAAATTAATCGGCACGATAAAAAATGAACCTGAGCTCGAAAGGAAAGTTCAATTACCAAAAACAAGATCTCCCAACTCAAAAAAAATAAAAAAACAAGAAGTTAAAAATCTTAACAATTCAGTAAATATTACTGCGCCTTTTTTAAATTATTACAATCAATTATTTCCTCAAGATACCTTACGAGTAATATACATTGAACTTGATCCTGGTGTTGATGACGGCGCTGCATTGTTGCAACTATTAGCAGCAAAAGCAAATAGCTCAAAACTGAATAATGGTAAAAAAATTGAAATAATGGGTATTATTCCTTCAGTGGGAAATGCCATTTTACCTCAAACAGAGCAGAATACTTTACAATTTCTCGAGATCACAAATAATCAAAATATTAAAGTATATCCCGGGGCAGAAGCGCCTTTGGCTATTGAAAATAATCAGACTGCAATCAATGAAATGAAACAAGGAATTAATGCCACGCATTTTTACGGTGGTGATGGTGAAGAGAATATTGGTGGTTGGCCACAAGTGAACATAGAAATGCAAGCAAAACCTGGCTATAAATTTGCGGCGGATACAATATATGCAACTTCTTCAGATAAACCCATTACGCTAGTTTCAACTTCTGTATTGACCAATTTAGCAAAAACATTTGTTGAATTAGAGCGTCTTGATAAAGAAAATGGTTTACTTGCCGGTTCATTTGCTAAGAAAATCAATGCCATCTCCATTATGGGTGGATGTTTAAATCCAGCGGTGGGTTGCAATGCTCCGTTTAATGTTCCAGATAATCAAAAGAACTCAGAAGCAAATTTTTATTTTGGTCCTGAAGAAGCGCAAATAGTTTTCTCTATTTGTCAAAAATATGGGATACCTATCTTGCTTGCACCATTAGACTTAACTCAACAACCAGGACTGCTATGGACCAAAGAGCAGGTGAATACGCTAAATCGAACTAACAATCCTGTGGCAAAGCAAATGGCTAAAGTGACCAATGTCGTTCCTTATCTTGACGCACCATGTTTTCCTAATGAAACATACCCCATGCATGATTTACAAGCGACTGCGAATTTTTTGTATCCAGATTTTTATGATGTGACGCGAATAGCTGCTTCTATAGGTAACGTTGGCCAAATTCAAATTAATGAGAATGCAACCGAGGCACAGAAAAACATTTACGTTCTAGGAATGAGTGTTACCAATCAGGCTAAATTTTATCAAACTATTTTACCTGAATATCATCATTTTGACCCAGCAAACAATCATCACTTCACAACATTTGAAATATTAGCATCGGCATCTTCAGGGGTTTTGTTGCTTTCAGGCGCAGCGCTCAGTTTGTATTGTGCAATTAAATGTAGCAAGAAAACCATTGAAAATAACATTGATGAAGAAAAAGCGCTATTACCCAAGCAATCCGGTTCAGTGAATAGTACCTCATCAATTTAAGCAAACTACAATGGCTCATTCAGTTTAAACAACTGCTTTACTATGCATCTAAACCGATAAATTTTGACAACAAACCATCACGAGATAAGTTAGTAAAAATACATTATTGTAACCAAGAGTAAGAATAAAAAAGCCTAAAACGAATCTGCATTTTTCTTACAGAACCTTGAGGCTACCAAAAACATCCTAGTTAGGAGTTTCTTCAATGAGATTGTATTTTTTATCAGAAGCTTCAATTGATTACAGTAAATTTGGTAGGCACGAGTGGACGCTAAATACCTGGCGCTGGCTTGGAAACTTTGATAAATATTTCCACTATCAACAATTGGCACAATTTTTACGCCACTACATGCAGGATTTTATATACTCTCAGTGATTAAAGCCAACGGCCAAGTCGATAGAGCAGCGCGCATTAAAATAACGCCTTGATTTTACCATGAGATATATTTTAGGAAGAATTAACAGGGTAAAACAGGTTCCTAACGTTAAGCCACCGATGATGATGATCCCAATTGCATGTCGCGCCTCATGCCCAGCCCCTTGTGAGAAAGCCAACGGTAACGCACCTAAAATCATTGCGCCCGTTGTCATCAGAATAGGCCTTAATCTTCGTGTGCTTGCAGATTGTATTGCTTGCTCAAGTGATTGTCCTGCCCTATGCAATTGATTGGCAAATTCCACCATTAAGATCCCATGTTTGGTAATTAAACCGATTAAGGTAACAAGTCCAATTTGAGTATAAATATTAATCGATTGTTTAAAGAACAAAGCAGCCAATAGCGCACCAAAACATGCTAATGGAACCGTCATCATGATGATAAAGGGATCGACAAAATTCTCAAATTGTATTGCCAATACTGCATAAATAAAACATAGAGCAAGAATAAATAAAAATGTCATTGTTGTATTTGACTTTGTATAGGACTTTGCTGCTCCTATCCATTCCTTTTTTAAGTCGTGAGGAAGAGATGATGACATTTTATTCCAAAAAGCGTTCATGCCAGATTCAATTTTCTGATCTTTATTAAGCGTCACTGATAAAAGAGCAGTTCGCATTTGATTATAGTGATATAACTCTTTGGGTTGCACTGATGTTTGTAAACTTGCAATAGCACCTAACGATATACGCTTACCATGTGCATTGGTAATATAAAGCTCATCTAATGTCCATGGAGAAGTACGCCCAATTAAAGTAACCGGGTATCGAATACCATCTTTTTGAAAAGATAACGCCTGTTGTCCACTGAAAAATATTTCTATCAGACTTGAAACTTGGGATGGCTTAATGCCAAGCTTACTTGCCTTATCCTTATCAAGCTGCACTTGAAGCCCTGGATTATCTAATCTTAAGTTATGAAAAGCAGATGGAAATATTTTTTCGTTTTCAATCTCTTTTCTCACTTGATCAACCTGTGTGAATAAATCGCGATAATCTTTCAATGTTGAAATTGCTAATGTTAACTGTGTGCCATCTATTGCATCATCTAATCCTGGCAATCCTGAATCCCAACTCCACGGCCAAACATCGATTGAAGGAAAAGATTTTAATTGACTTTGCAGACTCTCAATAATTTTCTCTGGTGTGCGATTTCTTTCATCTTGAGCTTCCAGTGAAAAAATAATGTTTGCTCCCCAATCTCCCATGAAAGTAAAATAGCTGTTTGCTTCAGGGATGGATTTAAGCGTATCTTCCACAGCAAGCACTTTTTGCTCAAAATAATTTATATCTTTTCCTGGGAGTGTTGGAATATAAACCCCCATGAGGCTTCTGTCTTCTTTGGGCGCTATCTCTTTGGGTAAGATGGAAAACATAAAAATAGTAGCGCAAAGTGTAAATAACGTTATTCCTACTATCGTTTTATTTGATGCCAATGTTTTTGATAACAATTTTCCATAAATCACATCAATCGATTTATTATCAAGACTATTTCTCGATGCGCGAGGTTTTGCTTGTGTTAATTTAGTGCACATTAAAGGTGTGAGCGTGAGCGCAACGATGCCTGAAATGAGCACAGCACCTGCCAGGGCCACTGAGAATTCAATAAATAGCTGACCAATGGCACCTGTCACGAAAGCAATTGGTGCATAAACACAAGCCAACGTTAACGTCATGGCGATAATAGCAAAGCCTATTTCTCCACTTCCTTTGATAGCTGCCTGCATGGGCGACAAGCCGTTTTCTATATGTCGTGTTATATTTTCTAATACGACAATAGCATCATCAACGACAAGTCCAATTGCCAATACCATTGCCAGCAAACTGATTGTATTAATACTAAAGCCCATTATTTTTATAAATATAATAGCGCCAATTAGTGAAACAGGGATGGTTACCAATGGTATGATTGCAGCACGCATTGATTTTAAGAATAAAAATACGATGACAACAACGAGTAATATCGCCTCTAATATGGTGAATTTAATATTCGCTAATGATGCTTTGATAAACTCCGAACGGTCTAATACCGTACTAAGTGAAACATCATCTTGATGCACTTGCTGAAGATGTTTTAGTTGTTCGTTTATTTGTTGCGATACTTCCAGTGGATTTGCATCAATGGCATGGTTGATTGCAAGAACAAGGCCTTCTTTGCCATTGATTCTAATTCTAAATTGTTGATCATCTGTTTTCAATTCAAGATCTGCAACAGATTTCAAGTAAATGGACTGTCCATTCTTTTCTTTAATAAAGAGATTTTCAAAATCACTGACATTGGATAAATTAAGATCCAATGTTGTTGGAATTTGATTTTGATATTTACCTGTGGGTAATGACACATTATTTCTTTCAATTGCAGCATATATATCATCGGCATTGATACCAAATCCATACATTTTTCGAGGATCTAATGTCACCTGCATAGTATAGGGCTGCCCCCATACCTCTACAGAAGAAACTCCTTTGATACTTCGAAAAGCATTTTTCAAATGTAGATTGGTATAATGATTTAATTCACCAAATGTCAAACTATCTGAAGATATTGAAATTGCGATAAAGGGAAGCCCATCTGAATGTTTGCTCTGTTGGATCTTAAGATGTTCTACTTCCTTAGGTAAATTGGCTCGAACAGACGTCATTGCCTCATTCACCGCAATCAAGGCTCGTTCTATAGAGGCGCCTTCTTGAAATTTAAGCTCAATTCTAGACATACCGTGAAGAGAATGAGAAACAATATTTTCAATACCTGCAATCCCTGCTAATTGATCTTCTATTACATTGGTAACGTTATTTTCGACCAGTTCTGGGCTCGCGTTAGGATAGCGAGCATACACTGATATAACAGGTAATTTGACGTCGGGATATTCTCGAACGTTCACATGTTGTAATGACAAAAGTCCCACGATAACAATCATCGCATTCAAAATAATGGCGATAACAGGATGTTTAATAAAAAAGCTTGTTAATTTCATGTAGATTCTATCTTCGTGTTCGAATCAGGATGATGAACTTTTACAGCAATATCAGGGTAGAGTCTGTTTTGATTTTGCGTTATGACGACATCGCCTTGTTCTACGCCCCAGGTGATTTCAATTTTATCTTTTTCCCTGATGCCTAACCCAACAGGCGAAACAACGGCTTTATTTTCTTTAACAAGATAAACTAAATTCTTTCCATTTTTCAAAAATACACAGCTACTTGGTAAAACGATAACATCGTTGCTTTTCGTGATAGTTAATTCAACATCAACCGTATCACCTATCACACAGTCTTCACATGAAAAATCCACTTGTGTTTGCAACATATTGGTTTGTGGATCTATCATTTTTTGTATGTTGGTTAATTGTAGTGGTTGCCCATTAATCACAACAGGCTGCCCATTTTTGATTTGAGAAAAGTATACTGCGGGAATATCGAATTCAACTTTTAGCTGATGAGGATCATAAAAGGTAAGAATTATGTCACCAGATTGCACTTGTGCACCTACAGAGAATTTACTGATGCCCACTATCCCATCAAATGCAGCAATGAATTGTGTTTTTCCTAATTCAATTTTGGCAATGGATAAAACTTTTTGAGCTTCAATCAGTAAATTTTTTTTCTCTTCCACCATCTGCTTACTAATGGCATTGGTTTTTGCTAGGCTTAACACACGTTCATATTGCGTTTTTGCTAATCTTTCTGCTTCTTGTGCAAGTTCAAAATGATGCTTTAGATCTGCATTTTCTAATCTGGCTATCACTTCTGTTTTTTTTAACATCTGGCCAATGGGTGCCAAATATTCCACACTCCCTTCTTTTTTAGCTATTAGTGCCGTTTGCTTTTTAGCTTTGATGGTGCCAATTAAACGAATATTTTGGCTAATATCCCCCTTAGTGGCTATGAGAGCTTCTACAATTTTCACCTCTGGGTTGTCCACCTTTGCATATGATACCAAGACAAAAAAATGGCTTAATATCAAAAAAATTAAGTTCCTTAATAGGCTTCTCATCACAAACTCGCAGGATTAATGTGGCTTTGTAGGGGAAGGAATTATAGCAATTTCGATGAATAGAAACGAGAGAAACAGTAAGCACCCTGCAAGAAGTGTAGGTACATGCCCGAACAAGAGGATCTTCTCCTTTTTTGCTGTTTATAATATAATCTTGAAGTCATATGTCTTTTGTGTAATACTTTAGTAAGGTTTCTGAGATGTGGGAAGTAGAGTACACCAATGAATTTGGTGATTGGTGGGAAGACTTAACCGAAGGGGAGCAAACCGATATCGACGCTTCTGTCAGGTTATTAGAGCAATGTGACCCTAATTTAAAATTCCCCCACTCTTCAGGGATTAATGGATCAAAACACTCTCATATGAGAGAGCTAAGAGTTCAACATAAAAGAAGGCCCTATCGCATTCTTTATGCTTTTGATCCAAAACGTGTAGGTATCCTCCTTATTGGAGGAGATAAAACAGGAAATAATCGTTGGTATGAGGAATATGTTCCCATAGCTGACGATTTATATGATGAACATATTGAAACTTTAAAGAAGGAAGGGTAACAAAATGGCTAAACCTTTCAAAAATTTACGCGATAAAATGTCGCCTCAGGCTCAAAAGGCTTCTGAAGAAAAAGCTAAGAAAATGCTTAGTGAAATGCCTTTACAAGAACTGCGAAAAGCTCGTCAATTGAGCCAAAAAAGCATAGCTGAAGTATTATCTACCGAGCAAGCTAATATTTCTCGCCTTGAGCAAAGAACTGACATGTACATCTCTACGCTTCGAAGTTACATTGAAGCAATGGGTGGACAGCTTGATATTATTGCTCGTTTCCCTGATGGTGAAGTGCATATTAGCCAATTTAAGGAAATTGAATCCTTGCAAAATTCCAAATCAGCTCAAAGTTCAGGCTAATTTATGGCAGGTTTTGATGCAATTGCTTCAGTAAATATTACTGATCTTAAGAAAAATCCTATGACCGTTTTAGAACGACCTAAAGGAAAGCCTATAGCTATTTTAAATCGTGAAGTGCGTGTTGCATACCTTGTTCCAGCTAAAATATACGAAAAAATGCTAAACATCCTTGAAGATTATGTGCTCTCTGAAATAGTAAGAAAGCGCCAAAAGCAGATACACAAAGCGATTTCAGTTAAATTAGAAGATCTATAAAAGCACTTTCTCCGATCTATTTTCACCGATCATTTCTCCGATCCCTTCCGGTTTCAGTTCAACGTTGTTTCAAGCTATGCAATTAAGGGTATAAATCGAGTTGTAATAAGATCAAAAAAGGAAAGTAAACTGGCTTTTTTGAGATTGGAGGACGAGTGGGATCTATTTTTAGATTTAACCTATTGATATTAATAGTATAAATTATTTATATATTCCATTATTGCCCCAATAGTTGCCCCAAAATATTGATACTAGGAATTCATTTCACCCATTCTTGATAATAGGTATTATTGAGTATATCATGTACTTATTATCACGATAAACGTGATTTCTGGTGCATAATGAATTTACCGGCTTATATTAAAGAGATCAGGCAAAAGGGGCAACGCTATTTCACCGTAGAACAGTTCATGTCAGATCTTAACCTATCAAAAAATGCGGCTCTAAACGCTATTTCTCGCATTAAGGAACATGGTGATCTGATATCTCCAGCAAGAGGCCTATATGTCATTGTGCCGCCTGAACACCAACCTTATGGCTGTATTCCTGCTGAAGACTTAGTGCCTATTTTAATGAAATACCTGCAAACTGATTATTATGTGTCTTTACTGTCCGCCGCTTTATTTCATGGCGCGTCACATCAAAAACCTGCCAAGTTCCAAATTATCACCAGCAAACGGATTAATCATCCACTAGAATTTGGCCAGGTGAAGCTAGAGTTAGTTTATAAAAAATTATTAGCTGATGTACCAACTCAGAACTTCACTGTTAGTACAGGTTATCTCAAGGTTGCTACTCCAGAACAGGTTGCGATTGATCTACTCAATTATCCCAATCGATCGGGGGGCCTCAACCATGTGGCAACCGTATTATCGGAACTTGTAGAATCTATGGATGAAAATAAACTAATTTCATTAGCAGACAAGACACCCGAAAAATATCAACTTCAACGCCTTGGCTATATTTTGGAAAAAATCGAAACGATGGATGACGATAAAACCAATCGCATTATTGCTAAATTAGAAGAATATTTAACTAATAAACTAAAAGCATATGTTCCACTTGCAGCAGAGCTGCCCAAGGCTGGATACCCTAGAGTTAAAAAATGGAAGATTATTGAAAATACCGACATTGAGAGCGATTTATGATCCCAGAAAGTTTTATTGAAAGTTGGCGCATAAACGCCCAGTGGCAAACCATTCTTCAAGTAGAGCAAGATCTGGTGTTAAGTCGTGCCCTCATAGATCTGTATAATGATCCGCACATCAAAGATGTTTTGGTTTTTCGTGGTGGCACTGCCCTTAACAAATTATTTTTGCAACCATCTGCCCGTTACAGTGAGGATATTGATTTTGTACAGAAAAATCCAGAGCCCATCGGACAAACCATTGATAGCATCAGAAATATATTACAACCTTGGCTTGGCGAACCTAAACGAAAAATTACAGAACGCAGCGCCAAGTTGGTTTATAAATATGAGGCTATCAATAAATTACCTGCAAAATTAAAAATTGAAATCAATACCACAGAACATTTTCAGGTGTTACCGCTCAAAATAGAGCCCTTTACCGTCAATTCGGAGTGGTTTCAGGGGAAAGCCGACATTATCACCTATGAAATTGACGAATTAATAGCCACTAAATTGCGCGCATTATATCAACGTCGAAAAGGCCGTGATTTGTTTGATTTGTGGTATGTGTCATCACAGAACCTTATCAATATAGATCGCGTCATTGATATTTTTCAGCAATACTGCACTAATGATGGACTGAAAGTATCAGGTGAACAATTTAAGCAAAATTTGGAGCTCAAGAAGAAAAATAAAGATTTTCAGCTGGATATGAAAATCTTGCTACCTTCCAAGATCAATTGGGATTTTGAAGAAGCCTTTGACTTTGTCACACAAAAAATCATTAGCAGGTTACCGTGAAGTTAATTTGGCTGACAGATATTCATCTTAACTTTCTCAACAAAAAAAGTAGAATGGATTTTTACCAAAAAATAATAGCAACCTCTGGCGATAAGATCCTTATTAGCGGCGATATTGCTGAAGCACCATCGGTATCAGAAATCTTAAAAGAAATGGCTGAAACAATTCAAAAGCCCATTTACTTTGTGCTGGGCAATCATGATTATTATCATGGCCAAGTCGATTCGCTACGCCAAGAAATGCGTGATCTCACCAAGGATGAAGCGCTACTTCATTGGCTTCCAGCATCTGGTGCACAAGATTTAGGGGATCAAACCATTTTATTGGGTGAGGATTGCTGGGCCGATGGACGTTATGGCGATTATGTCAATAGTCGTGCATCCCTAAATGATAGTCGATTGATCAATGATTTATTTCAAAGCAACATCCTTGGCAAATATCCGTTACTTGAAAAAATGCAGCAATTAGCCGACAAAGACGCCAAACAATTAAAAAGTAGCCTGGCTGATGCAATAAAAAACCACCGTCCTAAAAAAGTGATCATTCTAATACATGTTCCACCTTTTAAAGAGGCTTGCCTACATAAGGGGAAAGTAAGCAGCGATGATTGCCTTCCTTTTTTTGCGTCAAAAGTAACTGGCGATGTACTCATGCAAATGGCACAAGAAAATACAGATATCGCATTTTTGGCGCTTTGTGGCCACACGCATAGTAAAGCCAATTGGCAACCATGTGATAATCTTACAATTAAAGCGGGTGCGGCTGAATATACAAAACCTAAAATTCAGGAAATCATTGCCCTATAAAGAAGTCATGTAGATAATATATTGATCCTACTGTACAAGAGTATTTAGCTTGCCATTTACATACTGAAATATTTCTGTTTGATCGGCAACCCATTTTTCAATGTGAGAACGCTGCCCCGCCTCTTGGAGTGGATGATTTAATTGGGTGTATAATGTAGCGGCAATTTTTAAAAGTCCGTGCTGTTCAATTAATTCTCTCTGGATAAAATCCTCAGATAAAATTACTTTTTCTTGATTTCTACCAATTAACCAAGAAAATGAATTGAGTGTGGCGGCCAGTGCTTCACGCAGTGGATCCAGCGCTTCGCTATGAAAATCACCTGAAAATAAAACTTGGGCCAACCGTTGTTTATGCGCTGCCTGCTCAAGATAAAATTTCGCCTGAGAAAGATTTTTTTGCTGAATTTTTAGTTGTTGACCTTGAGAGAATTCAGGTGAAGCATGCAGAGTTTCCAGGGGATGATGGCAAGTGAGTATGCCTGCTTTTTCTAAACGTTGAATAATCTCAAATGTCTGACGATCTAACATCTCCAACATCAAAGGCGGATGAATATACTGCGTTAATTGCTGCTGCAAATCACCCGATAATTGTTCAACAACCGCTAACATCGTTTTTTGTCCTGATTTTTCATCTTGATACGCTTGTAAAAAATCAATATTATCTTTTATTCTCTCAGGTAAAACGCTATGATTAGTGGAAGCATCACCCATTAAACTTTCCATTCGCTCCATAAACGCTTCTCGTCCGGAAAACAATTTTAATTCTTTTAGTCCATCAAGCCCCTCTAAAACACCCTGGGCCAATGTTTGCTTTTGATTCAATAGGCCAAGCATACGATGCTCAATACTATCCTCACAAATAAAATTAATGATTTGCACATGACGAGTTTGATGCTTGCGCCATGCACGAGCAATACGTTGCTCTAATTTAGCAGGATTCCATGGCAGATCTAAATTGATGACGACATTAGCGTTTTGTAAATTTAAACCCACACTTCCCGAATCTGTAGACAAAAATAATCGACAATTAGGATCTTGTTTAAAGCGATTAATCTCTTGCCGACGCCTGTCTTGCCGAACAGATCCGGTATGCCAAGCAAAGCCTACCCCTTTACTGTCGACCAGTTCCCTTACAAGTGTTAACATTCTCGCCCACTCAGAAAAAATGAGAATTTTTGTGTCTTTTTTTGCAAGCAATTCATCAAGGATACTTTCAAGTTCATTTATTTTAGGTGAAATCCGACAATTGGGATCTAAAATAAAGGGGCTATCGCAAATCATCCGCATGCATGCTAACCACCTTTGCAGCTTCTCAAATTCTTCTTTGTGAAGCACGCGATGTCTAGACTGCGCAACAAGACGGGCAACCATATCTTGAAATTCATCATAACGGTGTCGTTGCTCTTTCTCCATTTTAACGAAATAATTATTAACGGTGCGTTTGGGAAGTTCACCATCAACCTCCTCCTTGCGTCGACGCAGCATAATAGGCTGCAATTGCTGATGCAGTTTATCAATATTTTTATAGCCGATGGGCCTGCCATTATCCTCCAATGTGTAAAATTCACGCTTAAATCGAAACAGGGGACCAAAAAGATAAGGATCTAAAAAATGTACCAATGAATAAATATCATCAATACGATTTTCTAAAGGTGTCCCTGTCAAGACAAACGCATAGCGACTTTTCAGTTCTTTTACTGCACTAGCGGTTTTGGTTTGCCAATTTTTAATTCGCTGTGCTTCATCGAGAATAATCACATCAGGTGACAATAAACGCTGGATCTCTTGACCATCCATGATGATTTGTTCGTA
Source organism: Gammaproteobacteria bacterium (assembly GCA_016191245.1). Taxonomy (GTDB): domain Bacteria; phylum Pseudomonadota; class Gammaproteobacteria; order Berkiellales; family Berkiellaceae; genus Berkiella. The sequence goes on from JACPOY010000029.1 coordinate 58,063, forward strand.
ATTCGTTAGATAGAAAAAAGCGGGTGTTTGGTACTGTTTCAAGCGTTCTGGACGTGACCCCTTAATAATAATGCTTTGTAAGTCAGTAAACTTCTGGATTTGTTCTTCCCATTCCGTTTTTAATGAGGCAGTTGCAATGACTAATACTTTCTTGATTTTTTGATGCCGACGCAATAACTCACAAGCAGCAATCGCTTGAACGGTTTTCCCCAATCCCATTTCATCGGCTAATAAAGCGCGCTCAGTAAATGCCAAGTGCAGCAACCCTTCTTGCTGATAATCATAAAGGGGGTGTTTCACTAAATCGACTGATTGCTTCTTTTTTGCGATCGCATTGCGGAATGTATTGCCTGCCAATGCTTTGCTGTGAGCATTCCCCTTATATTCAATAAAATGTTCAATATGCCCAGAAACACGAATTTGTCTTTTCAGCGAATTTGAACATTTCTTTATATTCGCTTGCAACGTGCGATATGTTAAATGCGATTCTCCTAATAATGTCCCTTGAACAGAGAAAAAAGATCCTATGCGGCGTCTCAGAGCGGGTGATGCTTTTGGGGCCCATTGAATTCGTACGGTAAAATCTCGATGATCTAAGAAAATTTCAGTTTTAGGACTACCCGTGCTTTGTGCCCGTTTGAAATGTTTTGCACCGGCTTTTCTTAAACGCAAAAGGACATGTTCTATATGCTTGCACGTACCCAATTGATTGTTCACATAGTCAGGGCAATTGCAAGAATTGATGTGATCCATTAATGAACGAATTTCAATATGATATTGTTTTTTTTCTTGAGAAGTCACCAAAAACGAATCAAACAATGTATCCTTAGACTCAGTGTTTTTTACACGAAATTTCTCAGATTCGGCATGGAAACGCCTCAGTGCCCGCTCATCCTCATCCGTCGTATTCCACCCCGTGATATTGAGTTTAATTTTTTTCTTTTTCTTGTTAACTTTTTTACTTTTAGATCTCAACATCTCTTACATTCCAAGCATTTGCTATTTTAATGCGGCCTATTCTAGTCAGTTCGACAATTTTTTCAATCTTTGTAAGCATTTCCACAAAATTTGAACATAGTTGAAAAACTTATTTTATAATTCTGTAAGAACTTTTAAGATCCAGAAAGACCATGCATAGAGCTAATCATCCCAGGAAGAAAGATTCCGCGAGACATTTTGTTTGTATTCATATTGATGGAAAATAAAAATTTCCTTAAAATACAGAACCTTTCTGATACAATTTGAGGAATTTAGCAAACTGATGTACATGCGTAAATTACCGAATAATTATTTGAGAAAAAAATCACATCTTATGCAATTTTAAGGTCAGTTTGATAATGAACATTAATAGCCGAAAAATAATGACAGAAAGGGCGCTAATTAATAGGATTAATGATAGTGTCGCAGAAGAAGCAGATTGTGAACAAAACAACAATTGCATTGCCGCAGCTAATGCAGGCCTAAAAACTTGGTCGTCCCTAAAAGAATTAATGAAAATATTAGACGCAAAGAACATATGTGATCTTGAATATAGAACCATGTTTGATTTGCTTTATTGGGCTTCTTCATTAGCTCATAATTTGCACAATGCTGCTATACGTGATAAATCGTTTTTTCAAAAAAAATTCCTCTTTTGTAAGGAATATGTTGAGATGCATGAAGATTTTCTAAATAAAAACATGAGAAATCTCGGCAATGTCAGACGAACTTATGCTGAGTGTTATGTTGACTTAGGTGATTTTGAGAGTTTTGACAGATTATATGAACAATGGCTTGCAAATGAACCAGACTGGGGTTGGGGGTGGATAGGTTGGTCAGATCGCTATTGGTTATTCCGTAGCAAAAACAAAAATTTGACAAAAGCAATAAACATTTTGGAAAAAGCTTTAGCTATCAAAAGCGTAACTGATAAAAATCATATAATTGACAGATTAAATGAGCTGAAAATGAGTGCCGACGCAACTACTCCTTGCCAATCTTTATAGTTTAAGGGAGTAAATGCGTACATATAATTGCTCCCTAGAGGCATTAAAATACATAACCAATTTTTGAATAACCTTTTAATCTCTTTTCTGCCATTTTTGCAAGCATGGCCACTTGATTATCGACGTAATCGTAAATAACCACTTCTTTTTTATGAGCATGTGCTCTATGCAATCTGCCAGCGTATTGGGCTAATGTACCATGCCACGATATCGGCATCGTTAAAAACAATGTATCCAAACGCTTATCATCAAACCCTTCCCCAATATAGCTCCCCGTCGCAATGATCACCCTTTCTTCGTCGTCAGATAGGGTTTCAAGTTGCAGCTTAATTTCTGCTCGCTTTTTCGCATTTTGCCCGCCAACCATGACAATGACATTTTGGCAAAATTGAGTTAAATGTTGCTCAAAAAATGCAGCATGCTCCTTACGTTGCGTTAATATTAATGGGCTACACCCCAACTTCAAGGACTGCAAAACATCTTCAATGATCAACACGTTTCTTTGATGATCATTAATTATTTCTGAATAAATATGACTTATATCTGGTTTTTTCTCTGTATTTGTGATGAGATTAAACGCTGTATATTTAAATATTATCTTGTGATTAAATGGCCTTAGTAACGCTTGTTTTTTAGCATCTACTTTATATCGTATTGGTCCGCATTGCATAAATATAATGGGGTGATGCCCATCTTTACGGGTTGCCGTAGCAGTAAGCCCCAATACATACTTTGCCTTACAAGCTCTTATTACTTGCTCAAAACTGACAGCTGATAAATGGTGGCATTCATCGACAATAACGTGACCATACTCAGCCACAACATCATTAACGACATTGCTCTTAATGAGACTTTGAATGATTGCAACATCAACAACACCACTGGGTTTATACTTGCCACCCCCAATCATACCGATTTGATCGGAGTTTAAATCTAAAAATACTTTTAACCTTTCAATCCACTGATCTAATAATTGCCTACGATGCACAATAATCAATGTGCTAGCTTTTCTTTTAGCAATCATATGAGCACCAACCACCGTTTTGCCAAAGGCGGTTGTGGCTGCAAGCACCCCTATGTCATGTTGGGAGAGCTTTTTGGCCGATTTTTCTTGTTCATCCGTTAACTCTCCTAGAAATTTCACTTTGATGCGCTTTCCACTGAATTTTTTATCGTCAACTATAACCTCAATGCTAAGAGAATCAAGCAGATCCTTGACTTCATCGAAACATCCTCTAGGAAGGCCAATATATTCTTGGAAATCTTCAGCACAAGCAATAATCCTAGGTTTTCCAAATGTAGGTAAACGCATTGCCTGATTTTTATAAAATTCAGGATTTTGAAAAGCAGCTAAGCGTAACAGTTTATTGATAAGCACCGGAGGAAGATTTTGTTTTTCGATAAATATTTGATTGCTGACAACAATATTAATTGATTTTGGAAGCGCTTCGTTAATCGGTATCTCAGCTACCTTACGAGATGGCTTCATATCCCATGGCGCATCGAAGTCCTCTTCAGCTGGCATGCGAACACCAAGAACTTTGCCTTTGTGAACAGCATCTTCAACGAGGCTATTAACAGCCTCTTCCGACATTTTTGAAACGGATTGCAAAAACACCCATTGATCTAGATGCGGATTAAAATTATCATCCAAAAAAACGCTATTGCCTTGATCTCTTGGGAAACGTTGCAAGGGTAATGCAATGAGATTGCCGAAACCCCCAGATGGCAAAGTATCTTGATTAGGAAAAAATCGATCATAAGATTCAAAACCAATCTCTGGACAGTTATCCATCGTTTCGGTTAGAAGCGCCGCCCCTAACTTTCTGGCGTGTGATGCTAAAATTGGTTTGTCAAAGAAAATCCAAATGTGAGCACCATTTCCAGATCTCGACTTCTCAAGAGCGTAGGGTATAGACTTTTGTTGGCAAGTTTTAATGAATGCAGCAGCATCGCGCTGCCATTGGTCTTTATCCAAATCGACCGCCAAAAACCAACACGTATCATCAGCAAGCATCGGATATATTCCAATGGTATGATCTCTCTTGCTCCCCTTAAAATCTTCTCCGCCTAAGTGCTTGCGAACAATTCCTTCTGTTAAGGGGGTAAAGGCTTGATTAGGGCATTCAGAACATTTTATGCGCGGCTTATTGCACGTACCCCTAACCCACTCATTAAAGCAAGCAGGAGAATAGCCAGATTTAGCTGTTTTAACATTATCCCATCTTTTGGGGAACACATCTGTTCGGCCTCGAAAAAGCCCCATAAAGATCTTTATTTTTTCTTCTGACGAAAAACCATTGTGAACCTCCGTTGCAGTGACGGACGATAACTTAGCTAATTCTGCGTGCGCATTTTTTAATTCTTCCTGTAAAGCAGATTTTTTGCTATCCAAATCTCTCAGCTGCGCTTCTAAAAATTTAATCTTCTCATGAATTAGATGCGTCATGATGGATTCCCGCTATGAAGATCGATGGTGATCATAATCTGCCTTCAATCATTTTGATGACTTCAGGAATAACAGTTTGTAGCCGCAAGATCGTTGCTAAAGTTTGATTGACTTGCTCAATGCCTACAGTTTTATGTTCAGACTCACCTTTAACACAGGCACGCTCTATGTTATAAACCAGCCATCCAATCCAACTAAATGCACCATAACAAGCGGCGATGGCATAATCCTTATTAATAACACCACCAGCTTTTTGGTAAGCATCTATCATTTTGAAAAACAGGTTTTTATCAAAATTGATAGTAATACCGCTCCAATAAAATGCTGTATTGATGATATCATAAGTTGGATTCACCTTGCAGGCAGACTCCCAATCGATCAGGATTGGATTATTGCTGCTATCCCATATGACATTCTTTTGATCCAAATCACCATGACTGACAACAATGTGTGTTTTTAGAATTGGTATTGCATTTTGATAGGCTTCATTTGCTGCCAGTATATTGCTCTGATTTTTCCTTAAGGCTTTGGCAAAGGGGCAATCAAAACGCATCGCCTTGTCAATTAATTCAAGAATATTTTCTTTTGTGCAGTTAGAAAACTCCTGCTGAGCAATTTCCGGATCATCCAAATTCATACAATGCATTTTGGCTAGGACCACAGCCATTTTCAGGGCATGACTTTCTGAAACAGCATGCTGATCTAACGCTTTTGCATCAATCCATGGATACACCAAAAAACCAATCCCATCTATCATAAAAAGATATTTGCCAGATTTTTCAATAGCTGAAACACCTGGGATCCCTAGCGCTACAAAACGTGAGGCAATGTGTTCACTTAATTCATAATTTTTCACAATATGTTCATTTGAGAGATTAATATCTTTAGATAATTGCTTAACTGCATAGGAGGCTTTGTCTGTGTCTATCCGCCACATAATGTGGAGCAAGCCGCCATAGACTCTTTGTGGATCCCGTTTTAGTGATCCCAAATTGAAGTGTTGGCTTAAGTGTTTGAGATAATCGTGATTCACACCATCTCTCCCACATACCATTCTGATGCAACAGTTAACCCCATGCCTTTAAGGAAGTGACGTTTTGATTCATCATGGACACCACAGACAACCAGAATTTGTGTTGCTCCCCTCTTTTCTGAAAGCGTTTTAATTTCCTGAATCAGTTTACGTCCAGTTGACGACCAGTCAGCAAACTGCTCGTTATGCTGCAACAGGGAAATCCCCTGGAGGCGAAAGTCCCTGAGCATTGGCGTCGTCTGCCTGCTTCTGGGCAAGAGTAGTTTGGTAATTCCAGGGCATCCACTGCTCTGGTTCCCTGAGCACCTTGGTATAATGGGTCTGCAGAGCAACCAAATAATGGTGGGGATTTTTTCCGGCCAAATGACAAGTATAAATAATGCTGGTTATCATCCCACCAATACTGGCACTATAAACGGTACGATAAAACATGGCTGATTTTCTATTTCGAATTGCAATTTTAAGGGCGCGCTCAACGATGTTGTTGTCTATCGGGGCACCGGCCACCGTCAAAAATCGCGTGAGTTTTTTCCAATGGTTTTGCATATAATTAATTGCTTTTGCTAAGTCACAATTAGGTTCAACCTGTTTGTCACTTATTAAGTTTGCCATGTAGTTTTTTAGCTCAGCCATGATAGGTTGGCTGCTTTCCTGATGGTAAGTCAATCGTTCTTGAGCATTCATGTCGCGCGTATTGGCATCGTTCTCAAATACTTTAGAAAGCAGGCTCATAATGATAAAGCACTTTTCACCGTAAAAATCTTTTAGTTCTTCAAATTTTCTGAACCCGTGAGACAAGCAATTACATAAGATGGTTGCAAATTTTTTTGGAATATTTGCACTTAAAGCATCGCACATTTGTATAATAGGGCCTTTTTCTGGATCCCGAAGTTCAAGAATATCACCTACATTTTCACCTGAATGTTGTCTGCCATTCATAAACAAGGCAATTTGGTGGCCTTCGTAGAGAGCAATTATCCCAGTGGTATACATGCCGGTGCGATCACCTGAAGTACCCTCTTTGATTTGTTTAATAACCTCTAAAATACGATTTTTTGTATCATCGTTTTGTATTACCTCGGCATTGCCCGCATAGTACTTCAGCTTGTTGAATACCGGATAAAAAAATCCCGCCCCCCCTTCTATTAAATGCCATTGCGTTGAATCAGATAGAGGAAAATCCAACATACGCTGAAAATTTTCTTGCCGATAAAAAGGTATGCCTATGTAGTATTTCATTAACATCAGCATGGCGATAAATGAAGTATCATATTTTTTGTCGCCAACTGCTGCAGGGATGTCAGCAGTAACAAGCGTTTCACACAAATTGCACCGTAATTTTTCAACAACATATTTTGATACATCTGCAAAGTTTTGACCGCGAATACGAACCAAAATGCCGGGTTCATATTCTTGCAGTATTCCACCGCAATCTAGTGGGCAGGGGTCACCAATTTGCATTCCATTAATGGTTAGTTTTATTTCAGTGAAATTTTTATAAACATGGTGTGACATACGCCCATGCCCTGGTTTTTTATTATTTAAAGCGTTCGGGACTTGTTCAGTTTGCTCATTATTACTGAAGTTGCCCCAAATGTTGCCCCTAATTTTACTGGATGTCAACGCACAATGCTGGACGTGCTTGGCCAACCAACTACGATTAACTTATTGATTTTACTTTGATTTTGGATTTTACCAGACAGTGCTGGATAGTTAACTGGTAGGCACGAGTGGGATCGAACCACCGACCACCACCATGTCAAGGTGGTGCTCTACCACTGAGCTACGTGCCTAAGAGAGACGCGAAAAGATACCACCTTTTTTAGAGTCAATGCAAGGTTAACTCTTCACTAACATGGGCGTATCAGTTAAAGTCTTCCTCTTTACCTAAATGAGTTAGAAGAGCTTAAAATGCATCGTTACCGAACACACACTTGCGGCGCCTTGACTGTTTCCGAAGAAGGTCAAATTGTACGTTTATCAGGCTGGATCCATCGTACACGAGATCATGGTAATTTACTCTTTATCGATTTACGAGATAATTACGGCATCACCCAATGTGTTATCGAAACGACTTCAGCTTATTTTAAAGCAGCAGAAGCAGCCCGCTATGAAAGCGTTGTCACCATAACCGGTCACGTGGTGAAACGTTCGCCAGAAACCATTAACAGCAAAATGGCAACCGGCAAAATCGAAGTGGTCATAGATGAATTTGTCTTAGACTCTCAAGCTGACGTTTTGCCCATTCAAGTCAACAGTGATCAAGAATTTCCAGAAGATACGCGCCTACGATATCGCTTTCTCGATTTACGACGCGAGAAAATGCACAACAATATTTTACTGCGTTCACAAATCATTGCTTCCTTGCGTCGACGCATGATTGAACAAGGCTTTTTAGAATTTCAAACCCCTATTTTGACTTCAAGCTCCCCAGAAGGTGCGCGTGATTTCTTAGTGCCTTCTCGTATGCATCCAGGCCATTTTTATGCTTTGCCTCAAGCGCCACAACAATTTAAACAATTATTGATGGTGGCAGGCTTTGACAGATATTTTCAAATCGCGCCTTGCTTTCGTGATGAAGATGCAAGAGCCGACAGGTCACCTGGCGAATTCTATCAACTCGACTTTGAAATGTCCTTTGTAACCCAAGAAGATGTGTTCCAAGCCATTGAACCAGTTTTACATGGTGTCTTCACTGAATTTGCTAAAGGCAGACAAGTCAGTGCTTTGCCCTTCCCGCATTTTACCTATGAAGAAGCGATGCTGAAATTTGGTAATGATAAACCAGATATTCGAAACCCGATTATTATTTCTGATGTTACCTCAGTGTTTGATGGTTCAGAATTCAATGCATTTGCTAAAGCAATTGAAAAAGGCGCACATGTGCGTGCTATCCCTGCTCCTAATACTGAATCCCAACCCAGAAGCTTCTTTGAAAAAATGAATGATTGGGCAATAGCGCAAGGTGCGCCTGGCTTAGGTTACATTATCTTCACTAAAGACCAAGCCAAAGGCCCGATTGCTAAGTTCTTAAATGCAGAGCGTTTAGAACAACTTAAAAAAATCTCAGGCTGTAAAGAAGGTGATGCGGTATTTTTTGTCTGTGCGCCAAAATCGGCCGCTGAAAAGCTGGCGGGCTTTGCAAGAACTCGCTTAGGTGAAGAATTAGAGCTGATCGACAAAAACCGTTTTGAATTCTGCTGGGTGGTTGATTTCCCCATGTTTGAATACAACGAAGATGAAAAGAAAGTGGATTTCTCTCACAATCCTTTCTCAATGCCCCAAGGTGGCTTGGAAGCTTTGTTAACCAAAGATCCTTTAACTATTAAAGCTTTTCAATATGATATCGTTTGTAATGGCATTGAATTATCCAGTGGTGCCATTCGAAACCATTTACCAGAAGTCATGTATAAAGCCTTTGAAATTGCAGGTTATGGTAAAGAAGTGGTTGAAGATAAATTCGGTGGTATGTTAAATGCCTTCAAATATGGCGCTCCTCCTCATGGTGGTTGCGCACCAGGTATTGATCGCATCGTCATGTTATTGGCGAATGAACCAAACATCCGCGAAGTGGTGGCTTTCCCGATGAATCAAAATGCGCAAGACTTACTCATGCAGGCGCCTTCTGAAGTCACCGAAAGACAATTAAAAGAGTTGCATATCAAAGTACATTTACCGAAACAAAAAGAAAAGGCGCCAGAACCTGCGCCCTTGATACCAACTTAAAAAAATGGGGCATAATGCCTAATGCCGATCAGATAAGTCAAAAAAGACTTTAAAATCAGGCAAATAGAGATCAGAATAGGGCGTATTTTAATACGCTCTATTTTTTTATGAACCTAGAAAACGCCTTATCAAAACTTAATGATTACCCTACAGCCCA
>JACPOY010000011.1 GCA_016191245.1 Gammaproteobacteria bacterium
CTAAATTAGGTGGTTGGAATAATTCTAAACGGACAGGTCGTGCCAGCTGGTTAACAATCTGGCACGGTTGGTTTAGATTACAAGATCGCCTAGAAGGCTATTTGGCTGCTCAGATGTGATCAAGAGACAGCCTTTACAAGGAGAGATAATTTATTCGCTATGCTCATAATATCAGAATAGATAGTCAATAAATCAAGTTTCTTTAGTCCTACTCCTCCTTACAAGCAACTTCATATGCATTTGCGCATAATTTACTATTAAGTGGTTGGCGAATGAATTTTTTGGCGCTATAGTGCGCCATTATGGAAAAGGATGTCACTATGTCGCTCGCCGTTGTCTACAGTCGCGCCAATGTTGGCATACATGCGCCACAAGTTGTTGTCGAAACGCATCTTACCAATGGGTTGCCACAATTTACTATTGTGGGTTTACCAGAAGCTGCGGTAAAAGAAAGCAAAGACAGAGTGCGTAGTGCTCTTATGCAAAGTGGTTTTGAGTTTCCCAAAAAGCGCATCACTGTCAATCTTGCTCCAGCTGATTTACCAAAGGAAGGAGGGCGTTTCGATTTACCTATTGCCATCAGCATATTAATTGCCTCACAACAATTATCTTGCAATAAAATTGAACAATATGAATTGACAGGTGAACTTGCATTAAGCGGAGAATTACGTCCTATTAAAGGTATATTACCCTTTGCTTTAGCCACGCAAAGAGCGTTGAGACAATTGATTATTCCACAGGGTAACGTTGAAGAAGCGACCTGGGTATCATCATTAACCGTTTTTGCTTTTAAAAACTTTCTGTCTGTGTGTGCGCACTTAGCAGGATATGATATTGCCACTCCAGCTCTGTTCACACCTTTTATTACCTTAGAAAATGAACCTAACAGTTGCATGTCGGATGTGTGCGGGCAACACCATGCTAAACGTGCACTTGAAGTTGCAGCAGCTGGTGGTCACAGTTTATTAATGATAGGGCCGCCTGGCACGGGTAAAACCATGCTGGCGAGTAGGCTCAATCATATCTTACCTCCACTAACACAAAGTGAAGCCTTGGAAGTCGCAGCTATCTACTCCATCAGTCTACATGGCTTTCAACAAAAAGTATTATTGAAGCGCCCTTTTCGACAACCTCATCATACGGCCTCAGCTGTTTCTTTAGTAGGTGGCGGACGTCATCCTTTACCTGGGGAAGTATCATTATCACATCATGGTGTTTTATTTTTAGATGAGTTACCTGAGTTCAACCGACATGTATTAGAAGTGTTAAGAGAACCTTTGGAATCCGGTAAAGTCCATATTTCACGTGCAGCAGGACAAGCCGAGTATCCTGCAAACTGCCAGTTGATTGCCGCGATGAACCCTTGTCCTTGTGGCTATCTTTCTAGCCAACGTCATACCTGTCATTGCACCCCAGAACAAATTCAACGCTATCGCAGCAAAATCTCTGGACCTTTGCTAGATAGAATCGATATGCATATTGAAGTTCCCACCGTTCCTCCTGAACGTTTATCTACATTTCATCCCAAGCAAGAAGAAACCTCGGCAATAATACGTCAGCGTGTCATAAATGCTCGTCAACATCAGCAGAACCGTTATGGAAACATCAATGCTAAGCTTAGCACCAGTGCCATTATTGAATTTTGCAAGCTAGATACGGATGCACAACAGATGCTAACATCAGCATTAGAAAAACTTGGAATTTCTGCACGGGCTTATCATCGAATTTTAAAAGTAGCTCGTACAATTGCAGATCTGAGTGATTCAGAGAACATCCTAAGACCTCATATTATCGAAGCCATTCAGTTTCGTAAATATGATAGACAACTTTGAAATGGAATTATTGTTGTGCCAGCATTTAGCCTTGCCATTTTTTTAAGCGCATTTTTACTTTTTATTATCCAACCACTGTTGGCAAAAAAACTGTTAGCGTGGTTTGGCGGCTCACCTACTGTTTGGTTATCTATTGTTTTATTTTTTCAATCGGCATTACTTCTTGGCTATCTCTATGCTTTTGCGCTTACCAAAATAAAACGGCAATCCACTCAAGCTATCATTCATAGCATATTATTAGTCTGCTCATTATTATTTATTCCCATTGCACCTTTAGAAAGTGCTTTTGCAATGACCTTGTGGCCTCCTATCGGTGTCATGACAGTACTCAGTGCAACATTATTACTCCCTGGTATCCTTATTTGTGCTTCAAGCCCATTATTTCAATATTGGTATTGTCAATGTTACCAATCTGATTTTCCTTATCGATATTATGCCTTGTCAAATTTCGGATCTTTATTAGGCTTGTTGGTTTTTCCGTTTGTGCTAGAACCTTTGTTAGGTCTTAGCGTCCAACTTTATCTTTGGTCTGGGTTATATATTATATTTATATTAAGCTCTGCTGCTTGTGTCATGTTATTGTTGCGTTCCAATCAATCGCTCCCAATTGTTCAACAGCAAGCAATCGAAGAAGCTCCTTTGTCTGCGTTATCTGTATTAAAATGGATAATATTGACAATGTTAAGCTGTTCCTTACTACTAACAACTTCGCAAGTGACCTTACAAGATATTTCGAGCTTTCCATTATTATGGATCATCCCTTTATCACTCTATTTGATTTCTTACATCATCACTTTTGCCAAACCACATTGGTATTATCGTCCAATATGGGTAGGTATTTTTACCATTCTATGCTTGTTCATTTTTTATGAACCTCACCATCATAAGCTCACTTTGATATTTCAAATCGCCGTTTACTCTTCATTATTATTTTCAGGTTGTATGATTTGTCATGGTGAATTAATTCGACTCAAACCCAATAAAAAGTGGCTGACTACCTATTATTTGGCAATTGCTCTTGGCGGAGTGTTAGGTGGTATTTTTGTCAATGTCATTGCACCTTTTCTTTTTAATCAATGGTGGGATTTTTATATAACTTTGCTTGGAATATTTTTATGCGCAGCTTTCTTTTATTACACAACAGTAGGCAATCAATCTACTTTAGTGCGCCATTCCTTGAGATTCGTTTGGATAATAAGTTTTGCGGCACTTAATTTGACGCTATATCTGCATTTAAGAAATTTACATCAAGATGTTATTTATAAACATCGAAATTTTTTCGGTGTGTTTGAAATCGCAGAAAGAAATCCAAATATTCCTGAATACCATTACCGGACCTTAAATAATGGTAGCATTTTGCATGGCAAGCAATATTTAGAAGCAAGTCGACGCAATTTGGCCACTAGCTATTACAGTCAACAAAGTGGTATTGGTTTAGCACTTGAATTTGCGCGCAACAGCAAAAAATCTGAACCTCATTATCAAGGCTTACGCATTGGGGTGATTGGATTAGGAACGGGCACCATTGCAGCATTAACCGCCAAAGGTGATCTCTTACGCTTTTATGAAATCGACGCAGACATTGCGAAGATAGCCAAAGATTATTTTTACTATTTACAAGACGCCAAATCTGCAATTGATGTTGTTATCGGTGACGGACGGGTTGCCCTAAAAGATAAATTACAAGAGAGCGGCTCAGAAAATTATGATGTTTTAGCAATAGATGCATTTACAGGTGACGCTATTCCTTTACATCTATTAACTATTGAAGCAATTAAAATTTATTTATCTCATTTATCCGAAAACGGCATTTTAGCTTTTCATATTTCTAGCCGCTATATCGATCTTTATCCGCCGTTACAATCCTTGGCAACAAAGCTTAATCTATTTACCTTTTCCACGCATAATGCTGAAGACATCAATACTGGCGTATTTGCTTCCCAATGGATTTTGATTTCTCGTCGACCGGAAATTGGCGCATATCTTTATCAGAATAATGCGCTATTTTTCCCAGATAAAAGAATCACGCCTATTTGGACAGATGATTTTAATTACTTGCTTTCTGTCATTCGTTGGTAGTATTTTTTTGATTCACAATGGAAACTAAATCAATCTGCATTTCAGGAACTTCATCGATTGATTTATATTCAAAATTGGAATTTGCTTTCACGAGGGTATAATACGCGGTTTGTCTTCTTCTTGGATCTTCATAGTATTTTTTTATCCATCGTTCTTTTTCTAGGGTCATTGATAATTTTGTGGTGAACTTGTCTTTAACTTCAAAGCCGCGAGCATGAACATAATAAAGGACGTGTTCTGACATAAGCGAGAATAACCGCTGTTCTTCCTTTTTCTTAAATAAAGCTTCACGTTTTGCTGTCGTTTTAAATTTTCCAACAAAACTTATGATAATTTCACTTTGATCAGTGATTAATGCATGTAACGACTCAAGCAAAGCATCAACATCTTTCTTAGGAAGGTACAAAGTCAAACCTTCAGCAATAATCAACGTTTTTAATGAAGGTTCGAAACCATTTTTTCTCAGGTATTCTATTAAATTATCTTTAATTAAATCACATTTAATGCAAATCATGTTTTGATTAAAAACAACAGCATTCTCATTGCGCGATATATCTATGGCGCCAAATCCGATGTGAGCAGGAACTGTTTGCAACGCAATTACTTTTTGCTCATAAGTAAATCCACGATCTATTTCAAAAAAATTAACTGTTTTGCATTTTTGCGCTTGCAAGAAAGCTCTCGGATCATATCCGGCACCTAAGAAAATAACTTGCTTCACACCTTCGTTTTCAATAGCACTTTTTATTTTTGCATCTATCATAACTTTACGGGCCATAATAAATGTATCAAAACCTTTTCTAAGAAATAGGTTGATATACCAACGTTGAAACCCATCAGGAAGCATAAAAAACAATACTTGCCCTGGGCGAGAAGTGCTAAAATGATACGGCATATTTTTTTTGACTGATTGAATAATGTGTTCGACAATTTGCAAGTTTTGTTTGCCAAAATAATGTAAAAATCTTGGTTCTAATCTCAAAGATCTTGCAAATACTTTCATTAATCCTAATGCGGATCCGTCGATTGGATTTTGTGTCGGCGCTTCGCTGGATTCTTCTTGCATAAAGTTAGCATGCCCTCAAAAAAATTATTCTCAATTATTTAGCCCTTAGCCACATTCTAAATCATACCACTTTCGGATTCATCAGGGACAACCCCTTTCATTCGCCAGGCGATTATTTTAGACTACGCAACCCTATCGAAGATGCAAAAGAGCCGAAAAGTTTATGTCTGAACTTAATGCTGAGCAGTTAGCCGCCGCCACCTATATTGATGGCCCCTTGCTGGTGATTGCTGGCGCTGGTAGCGGTAAAACGCGCGTTATCACGCATAAAATTGCACATCTTATTCAGCAGTGTCAGTTAAATCCTAAACATATTTATGCCGTAACCTTTACTAATAAAGCTGCCCGAGAAATGGCCTCTCGCTCACAAAAGTTGCTTGCCAAAAGTAGATCTTCCAATATCCATGTTTCAACCTTCCACTCCTTGGGCTTGGATATTTTAAAAAAGGAAGCAGCACATATTGAGCTTAATGCAAAATTTACTTTATTTGATTCTATTGACAGCGTAAATTTATTAAAAGAATTGAGTGAAAAAATTACAGCCGTTAGTGATGATAGTATACAGCTTGTTCAACACTGTATTTCCAACTGGAAAAATGATCTCCTTTCCCCAAAGCATGCCCTTGAACAAGCAAATAATGATCAAGCTCATTTGGCTGCAAGATTTTATATCGCCTATGAAAATACCTTGCGCGCATACAATGCTGTAGATTTTGATGATTTAATTGCATTGCCGGTTAAATTATTTCAAGATCATCCCCATATCTTAGAAAATTGGCAAAATAAAATTCGTTATTTGCTGATTGATGAATATCAAGATACGAATACCGCACAATACAGCTTAATTAAATTATTATGTGGAGTCAGAGGCGCACTCACTGTTGTAGGTGATGACGATCAATCTATTTATGCTTGGCGTGGCGCTAAACCTGAAAATATTGAGCTGCTGCAACAGGATTATCCGCATTTAAAAGTGATTAAGTTAGAACAAAACTATCGCTCTACCAGCACTATCTTGCAAGCGGCAAATCACCTCATTGGTCATAATCCTCATTTATTTGAAAAGCGTTTATGGAGTGCCCTGGGTCAGGGAGAACCCATTAGAATCATTCCCACGGCTAATGATCAAGATGAAATTGAACGTGTGGTGACTGAACTGATGAATCAGAAGTTCCGTTATCGGCTCTCTTATGCTGATTTTGCGATTTTATACCGCAGCAATCACCAAGCACGCAATTTAGAACAAGCCTTGCGTGAACAAGGTATTCCTTATCAAATCAGTGGCGGCACATCTTTTTTTGCACGCACTGAAATTAAAGATTTGTTCGCTTATTTTCGCCTGATGGTCAATCATGATGATGATTCTGCTTTCTTGCGTTGTATTAACACGCCTAAAAGAGAAATAGGTCCTGCCACGCTTGAGAAGTTAGGCCAATATGCTAAAAGCCGAAATACCAGCTTATTTGCGGCTAGCTTTGAAATGGGATTGTCTGAATATTTAAGTGATCAAGCAAGAGACAGACTTCATAATTTTGTCATGCAAATTCAACAAGTGTATGAGCAAGCCAATAGTGATGAATGCGTCAATGTGTTGCAAGAATTTGTCAAAGATATTGGTTACTCTGAGCACTTAGCAGAGAACTCACCCTCTCCGCATGCAGCTCAAAAGCGCATTGATAATGTACGTGATTTGCTCGCTTGGTTAAAACGTCTTGTCAGTGCCGAGGGCCAAGGACTTTCCTTCGGCGATGCCATTAACAAAATGATGTTGTTAGATATATTGGACAGGGAAACCAAACAAGACGTCAACACGGTGCAACTGATGACGTTACATGCGGCCAAAGGCTTAGAATTTCAACATGTTTATATTATTGGTTGGGAGGAAGAAATTCTCCCCCATAAAACCAGTATTGAATTAGATGATATTCATGAAGAGCGTCGTCTCGCCTATGTCGGCATGACACGTGCTCAAAAAACTTTGACGCTAACCTACACTAAGCATCGTAAGCGCTTTGGTGAATTACAAACTATCACCCCTAGTCGCTTCTTAGAAGAATTACCCAAAGAATTGGTACAGTGGGAAGATAGCGCAATGGTAGAGAAATCCGAAGAAGAACAACGTGTTTCAGGTCAAGCACATTTAGCGGCGATTAAGGCAATGTTGCAGTCTGAATAAATCCCTCTGCCGCTAAAAGCGGCGTCTCCCTTTGGAATCAAAGGGAGACAATTCCCCTCCTTTGATATCAAAGGAGGGTGCGAGTCTGCGAGCGGGTGGATTTTCTTATTTTTTCTGCGGAATCATATGCTCAATAGCCAGCTTCAATTCCTGATCCGAACACTGCATACAGGTTCCTTTAGGCGGCATTGCGCCTTTACCTTTAATAGCTATAGCTAACATACCATCGATACCTGCTTCCATACGAACTTTCCAGTCAGCTTCATTACGGAATTTTGGAGCGCCGCCCACACCCGTTTCATGGCAAACAGCACACGTGGATTTATAACGATCTTCGCCAGCGGTGGCACTTAACTCCGTAGCAGCAGAAGGTGCTGCAGCAACCATACCGCCTTCAGCTTCAACGATTCCAACTGGTTTAATGCGGCTAAAAATAGCTTCTGGAGTCATAGAATCGGTGATGTCACCGCACCCTGCATAGGAAAGAGAGTGCACCCCAAATAACACGAGGCAATTAACTAATAGGGTTGTAAACTTTCTCACCATCATCTCCTGAAAGCCCTCAAACTTTAACTTTGCGCATAGTATACCCACTCTCCCTAGCGACGAAAACACTCACTTTCAAACATGGAAGAAAACTACTGATATGCGCTAAATTTATTTTGAATATTAAATAACTTTACTTCAACGGTAACAAACGCTGACCATGTTGTCGCAGCCATCTTTCGTATTGTTCATACCCTGGGAAGAGTTGTTCCACTTTGGCCCAAAAGCGTTTTCCATGATTGCGATGAAACAAATGGCATAACTCATGTGCCACCACATATTCTAAAACACCTATTGGAGCCAAAATGAGTAACCAATTAATATAAATTTTGTCTGTAATGCCACAACTACCCCAACGTGTTTTTTGTTGCTTTAAGGCATAGCTACTAGGCCAGCGTCCAAGTTTGGGGCAAAAATCTTCAATGCTTTTTTGAATGGCAGTTAAGGCTTGTTGTTGATACCACTTTAAGATCTGCTGTTTTATATTTTTAGCTATCTCTGAAGTAGCCGTTTTTTCCCAAGGCACTGGCACAATAAGCATATCGTCTTGCTGCAAAGGGATCCCTTTACAACCATATTCAATGTGTAGTTGTAGATGCATGTCCCTAAATGGGATGGTTTCACCTGGGAGAAATTCCTCTGGCCAGATCTTGGGAACAGGTTTGTGTTTGGCGGACTGTTTGCTTTGTTTTTTCAACCATCTTTGGTGAGCAAACACAAACTGGAGGATCTCACCATTTCGAATACGCGGTGGCGCCACTATTTCAAATTGTTGTTGACGCACACTCATTTGTAACCGCTTAGCGCGGTGGCTACGGCGCAGCCGAAAGTTTACAATCACATCTTCTATTTGAATAAATGGCATAAAGTCAGTTCTCATCGACAGAGGCGAGAGTATACTGAGTAGATGTTGAAAGGAGCAAGGAGCCAATAGCATGGGGCTACTAATTGAAGGCCAATGGCATGATCAATGGTATGACACCAAAAAGAATCATGGCGAATTCGTTCGTGAACAAAGCCAGTTTAGAAACTGGATTACAGTTGACGGTCAACCGGGCCCTTCAGGTGTCGGCGGCTTTGAAGCGATAAGTGGCCGCTATCATCTCTATGTTTCTTATGCTTGCCCATGGGCACATCGTGCTTTAATTTTTCGAGCTTTAAAAAATTTAGAAGAGCATATCAGTGTCGATGTGGTGCATCCCTTTATGCTTGAACAAGGTTGGGAATTTGATCCCACTAAACCCGAATACAGTGATTCGCTTTTTCATAGCCATTATTTGTTTGAAATTTATCAAAAAGCCTCCCCCAAATGCACCAGTCGCGTCACTGTGCCAATTTTATGGGATAAAAAACAAAACACAATTGTCAACAATGAATCTGCGGAAATTATCCGCATGCTTAATTTTGCGTTTAATAACATCACTGGCAATAAAGAAAATTATTATCCCGATACCAAAGCCAAAGAAATTGATGAGATTAATCAATTTGTCTATGAGAATATTAACAATGGGGTATATCGCTGTGGTTTTGCCACAACCCAAGAAGCTTATGAAAAAGCCTTTGATTCTTTATTTTCAGCATTGGATAAAATTGAAGAAAGGTTATCCAATCAGAAGTTTCTTATCGATGATATGTTAACAGAGGCCGATTGGCGATTATTTACCACACTGATTCGTTTTGATGCGGTTTATTTTGGTCATTTTAAATGCAACTTACGGCGCATCATGGATTATCCACATTTACAGCGTTATCTTAAAATGCTTTATGCTGTGCCAAAGGTTGCTCAAACTGTGCATTTTGATCATATTAAAAAACATTATTACTATAGTCATAAACAAATTAATCCCACGCAAATTATCCCTAAAGGCCCACTTTTGGATTTTGAGGCTAATAAGTGAAGACCGTAAATTTCCCCTTAGTAAGGCCCTTTCTAAAATGGCCTGGTGGCAAATATCGTTTGGTATCAACATTAAAATCTTATCTTGGGAATGAATCTTGTTTGGTGGAACCTTTTGTTGGCGCAGGGGCATTGTTCTTAAATACGCAACATACCCGAGTGGTTGTCAATGATGTGAATACAGATTTAATTAACCTGTTTTGTCAATTGCAAAATAACAGTCTCAATTTAACGAAAGAAGCCAAAAAGCTTTTTGTGACAAAAAATAATCAGGCCAAAGTCTATTACCGTTTTCGTGAAAGGTTTAATGACAGTCAAGACTTATGGGAACGTGCATTATTATTTTTATTCCTGAATCGTCATGGCTACAATGGATTATGTCGCTATAACGCCAAAGGTTTTTATAACGTGCCCTTTGGAGCTTATAAACGCCCTTATTTTCCTGAATATGAAATGCAGGCTTTTTCAAAGCGCGCACAACATGTGACTTTTCATTGCCAAGATTATGCAGACTTGCTTAATCAGCTTTTACAATCGCCAAAGCTTGAGAAGATGACAATTTATTGCGATCCCCCATATGCTCCATTGAGTGAAACCGCCAATTTTACGGGCTATGCAGCAAAACGTTTTACATTAGAAGATCAAAAACGTTTAGCACAATTGGCTAAAGCATTAGCCAAGAAAGGGGCAAAGGTGTTGATCAGTAATCATGACACACCTTTTACCAGAGAAATTTATCGCGGAGCGCGCTGTCAGGAAATCGAGGTCAGTCGCACCATTAGCTGCAAAACCCACACTCGTAACAAAGTCTCAGAAATTATTGCGTGCTTTTCGCCCGCTGTTTCTCGTTCTTCAAAGCGCCAGAAGGTGTAGCAACCAAAGACTTATTTTGCATTTCGACTAATTCTGTAACTACTTTCACCACATTGTCTTCGCTACCAGCCAAACGTACGGCTGTCATGTAAACTCCTTTGGGGCCTTGGACAACAATGATTGGAATAGAGGTCACTTTATATGCACGTGAAATGGAATTGGCCCATTTTTGTTTTCGAGTCACATCGAATGAATTAAATGTTTCGGTAAATGCTTTCTCTGGGATCCCTGCACCAATAAAAAATTGTTTTAGGGTATCTTCTCCGGTATTACTGATCCGTTCTGTTTGTACCGCATCAAAGAAAGCAGAATGCACTTTATCGATTGCTTTCAAATCCACTAACATATAGTAAGACTTGGTTAGATTGCCCCAGGTAGGATGAAATTCAACAGGCACTCGTTGGAATTCAATATTAGGATCGGTTTTGCGCCATTTTTCCATGTAAGGATCAAGTTTAAAGCACCAATGACAGCCATAACTAAAAAATTCTAACACCTGTACTTTGCCTGGTGTTTGATTCATCAGCTCTTTTACAGCTTCATTCTCAACCACGTCTTTTGGCATTTTTTGATAATGCTTACCTTCAATAAATTCACCGGCATTGGCCAAAGATGCTATCGCCAAACCTAAAAAAAGTACTCCAGTAAAGAGAACATTCTTGAGATTTTTCATGTTAAATCCTTATCTCAATCCTTCAATATAACTGCTGACCGCTTTAATTTCATCATCACTTAAACGATGACTAATGCTTTCCATCATTTCATTCGGGCTATTTTTGCGTTTACCATCACGAAATGCATGCAATTGCAGATCGATGTAGGTTGCATGTTGTCCGCTCAATTTAGGGTATTTCGCAGCTTCATTACCAAGCCCTTCTGGTCCATGACAAGCAAGACAAGCTGTCACACCGGTTTTCACATTACCGCCGCGATAAATTCTTTGTCCTACTTCTACTAAAGCACTATTGGCTTTACCAAGAGTTTGTTTTTCACTGGCGTAGTAAGCGGCTAAATCAGCGATATCTTGATCACTTAAGTTGGCGACCATGCCATACATAGAAGGTTCATAACGAGGACCTTTCTCACCTAAACGAAATTCTCTTAGTTGTTTAACCAGGTAATTTTCATATTGGCCAGCAATTTTTGGCCAATTAGGTACGGTACTATTACCATCTGGTCCATGACATGCCACACAAGTTTGGGTTTTGCCTTTACCAGCTTCAATATTGCCAACTAATTGCGGGCCATCTGCTGGTGGTGGTGCGGCTGGTTGTTCTGCAGGTTTTGTAGCCTCAGCATTAGCATCTTTTGCCGCTTCTTCAGACTTGGTTGGCGCTGCGCCTGCCTCTTTTGGTGTTTCTTTGGAAGTATCTTTTGCTGCATCTTGGGGTTTAGCATCAGCCTCACTCTTTACGGCTGTTTCATCGGCCTTAGCTGCGGATTTACCCGCATCTGCCATGCTTAAACCAGGATTTACTATCAAACATAATAAGAATAAGAGTGATAAGCGGCTTTTCATCTTTATAAATTCCAATTTTTCATTTCATCATGCGGCATGGGGCGAAAAGTACTTTATATTGCTAGTGTCTACTTGCTAACCCATGGTAAGATAACCGTAGCTAAAAAGAATGCCAACTTATACCAACAACCATAGAGGATGGTCAATAACGTCCTGTAGGTTGATTTACTAGCATAATTTTAAAATAAAGTGGTGCCCAAGATGGCAGATCTCAATAACCCCGCCCTAAAGCACTTCAACTTTTCACAAATTGAGTTTATCAAGAGTGCCCCATCACTATCCCAAAGTCCAGCTGACATCGGGATTGAAGTGGCATTTGTTGGTCGCTCTAATTCGGGAAAATCGAGTGCTATTAATGCAATTGCCGGTAGAGACAAACTGGCCCGTACCAGTAAAACACCTGGCCGTACCCAATTGATTAATTTTTTTAGAATTGATGATGACAGGCGCTTGGTGGATTTACCTGGTTATGGTTTTGCTAAAGTGCCACACAAAGTGCAAAAGCAATTAGAAAATATTTTGAATACCTATTTAGGTCAGCGTCATTGTTTACAAGGCTTGGTGTTATTAATGGATATCAGACATCCTTTAACCAAGCCCGATAAAACGCTTATCGATTTTGCCAATCAAATTGAATTACCCGTGCACATCCTACTCACCAAATGTGACAAGCTCTCACGAGGAGCAAGCCAAAGCGTCTTATTAGAAACACGGCGCGCATTAAGTGCTTACTCGCGGATTTCGGTACAAACCTTCTCCGCCATGCATCGCTTTGGGATTGAAGAAGTTCATGCCAAATTAGATGATTGGTTTAACTTCGATGATGGCGAAGGCGCCTCGAATCGTGTGTTTACTTAAATTGCCTCACGACCCGGCGAACGGAGTAAGCAAGGGATGTTCTGATGCAAATACACATAAAAACATGAAAAAATATTAAAATAATTAAGTTAGATAGCTTGACTGGTAGCAAAAACCTGATAGAATGCATTCATGAACTGAAGACAAACATTACCTCTCAAGCAAATTAAGTTTTCAAATCTAAAGCCCAGCACAGTCCTCTCCTGTGCTGGGCTTTCTTTTATGGGTTTCAATTCACTTGGTTAGCAATCATGGATGTAATAAAATGCCCGCACCATTACATCATTCCTCTTGTTTCTTTTGCCACCTTTTTGGGATCTAACATGAGTAAAGCGCTAATTGTCTATGGATATTACGATGAAGACGATCATTATGGTGCGATTTTAAAAACCATAAAAGAAGAATTAATGCGTAGTGGCATTAATAAGATCGACGTCATTAATACTTTTGCTTTCACCAAAAAACATCTTGGCAATAATAAGCAAGATTTTAGTGCATCTACCGCTGACTGGTTTAGAGGCCATCGAACTGTCGAAAATGAAGCTCTCATTAAAGAAGACCAAGATAAAGTGCTTAATGCTACGCATATTATTTTCGCCTATCCTATTTGGTGGGAATCTTTGCCTCCCTTTATGATGACCTGGGTTTCAGAAGTATTTCGCTCGGTTTCATTTCGTGTTGATGGCGAAGGACGTCCCAATCCACGGTGGGGCGGCGATCATAAAGTGATGATTATTACGACAGCAGGTTTTAGCCAAGAAGTACGTCGAGAAAATTTTGAAAAATTGTTACCTTCACAAAATTTAGAATCACTTAAAGAGGAAGGTATAGTTCAAACCGATAAATTGATCACTTTGGCGCAAACCTATCCTTTAGTGATGGCTTTAAATTATGCAGGCTTACAATTGACTAAACAATGTCATATTTGTGGCGTTGAAAAAGGCGATGAACCTAAAGTACTTTCTGCAGTAGAAGAAGGCGTGAAATCCTTTATCAAACCGGTTGTTGCTAAATCTGATGATAGCAAGCTTGATCTCATCGCGCTCTTAGAGCCGCAAAACTCTCTGTTGTTAAGTGGCGGACCCACCGATGAGCATTCACCGATCTTGCCAGCAACAGCGTTAACGACTTCTGATCAGGGGAAACCTCTAACAGTAGAGCAAAAGCAACGACCGTCTATGTTTTGATATCGTCGGTTATAAAACAAATACCGCTTTCGGAATTGACCGACGATAAAAAAAGCATGTTATTGTAAATCGATGCACCTCGCCCTTCTCCCAAGAGAGAAGGGAAAAAATCATTCTAAGCTTGTGAAATTCCGATGCAAATACACTCAAAAAGATGTGAAAAACTATAAAAAACTAAGGCAACTAGCTTGACTGGTAGTAAAAACCTGATAGAATGCATTCATGAACTGAAGACAAACATTACCTCTCAAGCAAATTAAGTTTTCAAGTCCAAAGCCCAGCACAGTCCTCTCCTGTTCTGGGCTTTTTTTATGTCAACAATGCTCTTTTAGAATTCCTCATTCTTTCCTATACTGTCGCCCTTTCAACTTCTACAAGGAATTGTGTCATGGCTATCGATTTATTAGATCAATTACTCAATGGTGTTGTACGTCCTGTCGTTGACACCGTGAGCAACCTTGCAATCAACACTGCCTATACGGCGAAAGAGCATCCTGTGGCTTGCGCTGCTCTTGTTGGCTTGGGTGCCTATGCTTTTCATCGCGGCTGGTTGAAAGTGGATAGAAATAGACTTCACATTAATGTGAATATCGATAATTGTGTTTTCGGTTATAAAACAAATACAACTTTCAGATTGGGTGGTCGATAAGCGTCATTATACCGCGAGCTAATTCTTAGCTCGCGTTTTCTTTATTTCTTCTTAGCCAAACCTTGGTTTGCTCTGATATTTACCTTATAGTCCCATATAAGTTGTACTTGCAAGAATGTGTATAACCGCGCTTTGACATCATTACTAGATCTAAGGCATACCATCAATTTCTATGTTTAAATTTATCACCGTGACATTACTTCTTATTCTGTATGGCGCAGAAATCGATATTTTTATCCCTAGCTTTCCAGAGCTACAGGAAGTGTTTCATCTCACGCCTTTTTTAGTCCAACAAACCTTAAGTCTTAACCTTATTGCATACTGTGTCTTTTGTTTGCTTACCGGTATATGGGGCGATCGTTTTAATCGTCGTACTATTATCTTGAGTAGTTTATTGATATTTCTGATCGGCAGTTTAGCTTGCGTATTTGCGAAGCACTATAGCATGTTGCTTATCGGTCGAGTATTGCAAGGCATTGGCATTGCGGCCCCCTCAACACTTGCCTGGGTAGTGTTACTTGATGACTATCCACCGAATAAACAAGCCGGCGTGCTTGGCACATTAAGTGGCATTATGACTTTAGCAATATGTCTTGCACCTGTTGTTGGATGTTATGTTAATCTTTACTTTGATTGGCATGCGAACTTCGCCATTATCTGTGCAATAAGTGTACTTTGTCTTATTACCAGCTACATTGCCATTCCAAGTAAACCTGGCAACCCCGCTGTTTCAATTGCTATCAATGCATATAAGCCTTTATTAAAATCCGGTAAATTTATGACCATGGCTTTTGGCATATGTCTTATCAATGCTCCTTATTGGATGTTTGTTGGTATGGCACCTATTTTATATATGGATGCCATGGGTGTTTCTTTAGAACACTTTGGTTTATATCAAGGTGCCAATTCACTTTTATTTGGCACGGTGAGTATCTTAAGCCCAAGTATTTTGAAAAGATTTGGCCATCAATTTTGCTTTCATATGGGCAAATGGGTTTGTTTTGTCAGCGCCATTATCATATTAATAGTGGGAATTTTAAAAATAAGTAATCCCTTTGTGGTAACCGCTGCGGTTTTACTTTTTTCTTTTGGTGCGGTCTTTCCAGTCAATATTCTCTATCCGATGAGCTTTGATTTTATTCCCAACAGCAAAGCAAAAGCATCTGCTTTAATTCAAGCCATGCGCTTGATTATCACAGCTGGAATGCTGGAGTTGGTAAGTTATTATTATCATGATAATTTCTTGTCAATTGCCATCGGGATGTTTACATGTTTAATCGTGGCGGTAATCCTATTGCAAGGGAATGGAAAACTAAGCGATCAGGCCGTTAACATAGCTGCGACTTAATCAATAATAGTATAATCATTAGGCATGCAGGCTAATGATTATACTTGTGTTCTATATAATGCTCTTAATGTCCAACCAAAGAACTAAACACTAAAATTTATTTTGGCTTTCTTCCCGCAATGTGGTCTTTTAACGCTATTTAGTCTTCTTAAACAATAATCAACGTTATGGCTACACCTTTCAAACAAATTGAAATTGAGCTTTCTTTTGTAAGGTCCATCTGGAATTCGATTTCCATTGGCTTGGATGAGTTTAGCTGCATAATCTACTAACTCGTCAACTCTTTCTTGAGGAAGATCTTTCTTCATTTCTTGAATAACGCTAACATCAAAATCACGCCATCGACGACAGCGAGCCAGATCTAAGCAATGACAAATTCGAATGATGTCACCTTCAGCGCCATTTTCAGGGTTCGTATAATCTAATAAAATCCCATAGTATTTTTCTACTTCTTGTGGTGTTTTAAATAAATGCATCATGTGCTTTAGACAATACTTTTTAAAAGCTTGAGCGCTGGCGAGGCGAAACTGGCCATAAATGTCAGGATTATCATGAAAACCCATTTCATTTTGTCTGCCGACAACGAAAAACAATAAAGCTACTTGCATTTTTTTCATTTCTTCATTGCTAAATTGGTAAACAGCAGGATGAGCTGAATAGTTTGCATAAAAATCCGCTACAACAGGAGCTAATTTAACACAACGCAAAGTATGTGTTAAATCATGATTTGGCCTATCAATTACCCGATTATTTTTAATTAATTTCGCCGCTTTTGGGAAAAGTTTGACGAAGGTAGGATCGTAAGGTTTGATTAAGTGGTTCAAAAAAACATGCTTCCTCACGGATTTTAAATCTCGGTTGAGCGCAAGCCTCGCTTGCGCTACTTTATGTTTATAATAATGTTGCATCACTTATACTCCATTATGGCTTTGCCTTTAATGCTTTTTTAAGCGCAACTTTGACCTCTTTTTTATGCTCTGGCTCCATTTTACCAACTATTGCATTAAAAGAAGGCAACCAAGATTTAATTTTACCTGCACCTTGATAAAGCTGATCAGAAAACGCTTGCCAAAAATACATTTCCGATTTTTCTTTCGCAAGTCTTGCTGCTTTTTGAGCCACTGTTTCATGTTGAACTACATCTAATTGTGCTAAACGCTCTTTTTTGTAGCGATGAGGATCATGAGACAAGCCAAGAAAATCATAAATTTTCTGAAAGAAAGTTCTTTCATCAGAAACTTTTTTAGCGCTTCTTGGTAGTTTGAACTCCACTTTTGGTTTGGCATGTAAATTGGGCTTATCATAGTGCTTGGCAATTTCAAGAAAGTTTTTAATATCGCCATCTATTCCCTCTTTTCTATAATTACCCGTATGCACTTTAGGTGCCACAAATCCATCAACTGCTTTAAACGCAATGTTGCGTTTATCTGAATTGGTATCGTCAACTTCAAACTTAACAGCGCCCAAAAATCGGCCTGGCTTTAATTCTGTGCTGGCGAATTCAAATTCTGTCCAATCAACTTTTTTATCAACTAATTCCGTTGTATTAATACCCTTGCTGGATTCATAAATCATGACCCATGTTGATTTGGGTTTGCCATGTTTTAATCCATGCTTTGAGGCAAAATACATGGCGATATTGGCAAGCGTTGTAGAAGAACGATTCGATGAGCCAGTATGGCCAACTTTGTAGGTTTTATTTTTTCGAGCACTAGAGGCTACTTCAAAATTAAATAAGTCTTCTACTTTTGAGGTATCACCTTTTAAGGCAATGCTTTCAACAACGCTTCTATCAACATCATAAAGACCACGAATACTTGCAGGCACGATGCGCTCAATCAAACCATCATATTTATATACTTCTTGAGCTTGCTTATTCTTGATTAAATGAATACCATAATTACTCACTTTTCCTTGAATATTAGCTAATAAATCAGCCGAGATTGGCTGAGCAAATGTAGCAACCAAATCTTCGTCTAATTTTTTTCTTTGTACAATTCTATTCAAAACAATCTCTTGCACATTGGCAGGCAAGCCAGCCATTACCGTTTTCAAGCTATTAATATTGGCTAAAGTTTTAGTATTATCTTCAATCTCATTCACTAGTTTATCTAAAGCATTTTTAAGTGGTTTATATTGTGTAGAGGGAAGTACAATCTTTTCTTTCTTACATTTACCCAAAATTTTATGGACTATCTCTTTTTTAGCAAATTTAGTTGTTTCTTGAACAAATTTGTCTATATTGGCTGGCTTGGAAAAAAATTTATTCACCACGCTTTTTGCATATTTATCTTTGACAAAGTTAAAAAATCGTTTAGCATAGCTTGGATTAAATTTTCTTATCGCTTTTTGTACATATTCAATGGTATTGTCTAAAGAAGACAACACTTTCTTTGATAAATGAAAATCACCATTTAAAAATATATATTTCTTTGCCCATTCTATAACCATATTGCGGCTAGCATTTTCCATTTCTATATCTAAATGTTTGCGCGCAAAATGAATTAATGGAAAATGTGCTTCTGGATTTAAATTCTTTAAGCCTTTTTCAATGGCTTCTTTAATTGTAGTCATAGGACCCCCAATAAATATTAAGTTCAATTTTTTGTGAGTGAACACTTTATCACGTTACAAGTGTTAGTTGTATAGCTTTTAGGGGTGTATTTGATTTTACAAGATAAGCCGGAAGGAAAGGCCGATAAAATCTAGAGATTCATTGATGAAGTGCAAGAAAAAAATAGCTCGTTTCTCAGAAATCGGCGAAATGCGCAAAAGAAAAGAGGTAGAAATTATATCGACAAAATGTATTTGTCATGATTAAGACGACATGGGTTGACGGCAGATTATGACCAATTCCTTGATATTATTTTTAATATCACTGGCCAAGAGTTACCCATTTAATATATTCAATGGAAAACAAAGCAATCAGTCCTTAAAACAGCTGCAACTTAATCAACAATAGTATAATCATTCGGTAAAGCAGGATGATAATTATTATTGTGTTCCATTCTTGTAAAAACGCTTCGATGAATTAATGAGTTCGGTAGTATTGTTCTTGTTTTACTTCCAGGTCCTATTATTTTCCACCATAAATTATAGGACTCATGCATTTTTCCTAAAGGATCTGGATGAACTTGATCTTCCCAATTATCTTTAAGAAATAGCCCTTTTGATTGTGCCTTTTTCAACATCCATTTGAGCGCGATATCTGATAATCCTGTTGCGGTATATCCTCCGCCAATATCACTATGAACTCCTGCAAACCAAACTTGTTCGATGATTTGATCGGGGATATCGGTTGTTTTTTCCCATAAAAAAGGTTGAAAGGGTTTGCGCTTTTCATCAATGGAAAGTGCGTGATAACCATATTTGACATCCGCGTTAAGCACGCCGTTAGGAAAAACTTTTTTTCTATAAAAAGTTCCTAAAGCTGCAACGGTATCAAACACCCCTATTAACCAAGGCTTACATTCAACACAAAAGCTTTGTTTAAACTGATCTGCTATTATCTTATAATCTTTTCTTCGATATATTTGTGAAACATAAGGATATAAATTTTCACTGCCATTTCTTAATAATCCTAATTTACTTAACATGCCAGCTAAAGCTCTTACCGTATAAGCTCCTCGACTAAATCCAAATAAGAAAACTCTATCTCCTTCTTGATATTTTTCCATTAAAAATAAATACGCGTCTTTAATATTTTCCTCTAGGCCATAACCAAAACCTTCGCCTAATATTTTTGAAGTCCAATATTTATCAATGAAACTTTCAGAAGGCAAATCTAATGTACCAATGCCGGGATCATAATAAACAATCTGATTTCCTGGCCCCTCTTCTTGATAAACACATAATTGTGAAATTCGAACAATATTTGAATTATGAATACCAAATTCATTTCCTGTTCCATCACAGCAAACCACAATATTTTTGGCCATCGTTAGGGTTCCATGCAAAACATTTGGTGAAATTATGGCGTGACAGACCTGAGATTCTCAACTTACTACGTTGAGCCAAGGTATACGAATTGAATTCGTATACCTTCAACTTGTAACGAGAAAACGTCAGTTAATCATTATACTGATTAATAGTATCATCTTGTTGATCTATCTTTCTTCTCTGTGCGTTCCATCTTTCTTCTTCTGTTTTTTGATTATTTTGAATGGATTTATTTGTCGTGGCATTAGTACTGCTTTGACTATTATTCATAGTAGAGCCAGTATTGTTTTGAGTAGCACTATCAAGGCTCGATGCTCCACTATTGGTATTAGCACCTGTACCTGTTGTATTACTACTCGTTCCTGCATTATTAGCATTACTCGTGCCACTTGCACTGCTTGCTCCTGATGCCCCTGCTCCAGCCGCTGTACCACTTGTTGTTCCAGTGGCAAAAAGTACCGATGAAGCCAATACCAACACGGTTGTAATAACGCTTTTAATTAAATGGTTCATAATTCACCTCCACATGTTTGAAAGCAATTCGAGTTCAATTTTTAAGTGTTACCATCCTTGCATTTTCACTATTTTTTGTGCTTTTCTTTGTAAGCTAATATTTTATCCCCAATTTCATGCAATTTTGCTTCTTGCAAAATGATTTTAAACAATTTCTTACGTGTACCTCTTTCCGTAGTTTCATATACCCTTTTGAAATTTTTGACAGTAGAGCTGCGTTATATAAGGGCTTTATTTTAATTAGTTCAATTTGAATACCTTGGCAACATATGTACTTATTTTAATATCAGGCAAACGCAGCCTTTTTAATATTTAAACAATAAAATTTTATGATTTTTAATCTGCTCACTCGTTTATATGCTATTAATAACCTCAAATAATTATGAAAACGCTGGAATATGTGTACAGCAGTTAAGTAATTTTTGGTTCACTTAAATATACTGGAGGTTATTATGGCTAGCGTTAAGTTACTGGCAAAAAGTTAATGAACATAACACATGTCACTAAAATGTTTTTTTAAATTTATCATAAATTTCTCTTTTTTTCGGCGATGAATCCTTATTATCATTCGTATTTTGCTTCTCACTAAAAATATCTTCATTTAAAATGGCGACTCAGATTTTCTTAATTGTCTCGATTTTTTTTCTATTCCATCACGAGAATTTGGGGAATTATTATTTGTAACCGATTCAGTGATGCGAGGTGAACTAGAAATTATTATAGGATTAGTACTATATGGCGGTTCTGATTCATCGAATATGATGTTTCTTCCTTCGACGTATTTCTTATCCTTTTTCGAAATATCGGAGAGTCTAAGTTGAGCAAGCTTACCTACCATTCCTTCTTTTTTAGGTTTTTTTTGTGCAACATCCCCTTCACGCTTTTGCTCCTTCGTTTCTTCCATAACCTCTTCAAGTACATACGATTGCCGACAGCCCAAGTAATTCTCGATTGAGAAATCTACTGAAAACGCAGAGTCTTGCAAAACGTAAGTAAACCCTGGCGTGAATATTTTTAAATGTCGCATATAGCGTTCTAATTGTGAAACATTGCCAGTTTTAATTATATTTTGGTCATAAGCATCGAAAATTTCTAGCCCTTTTAAAAATACATCTGATACCATTGCAGAGAGCTTATCGACTGGAACACCATTCTCTGTTGTGACAATCTTACGACAATATTGCAGCATTAAATGTATAGCTTCAGCTTCTTTGATACAGTTATCTTTTATAAGCTGGCCTATAAAATTCTTAAATTCTCCAGAAATATTTGGATATTTTATATATTTAGAAAATGGATCATCTATAACGATATCAGATGGATCATTCATTTGAGCTTCATTGAGACAAAGCATCATAATTCTATTTGAAAATGTTAGCCAGTTCCTTTGAGCTTCCTTTGATTTTTTATTAATCAAGGTTGTATTTCTAAAGGCATACTTGATGATTATACTCCAATCATCAGAGTTTAAACCTAATTGTTGATTAAATTCATCGATTCTGGGATTTGAATCAATAAAAATGGTGATAACTTTAAATAGCTTTGTAGTAAATTCTGGTGTGTATGAAATGGCTTGGATATTTGAATTTCCAAACATGTTTCTTAAGCTAAGTGACCATTGTTCAAAATCGAAATCTAATTCTCTTTTAAAATGAGTTCCAATATCCTTGGAATCAACTTCAATAATAGCCAAACCGACTTTTAACAAAATTCCTTTGAAATAATCAGGTGAAAGATCACCAGAACATATAGAAGCGTTTTGATCTCGCGACAATCCCTCAGAAGCAAAATCTGTAAAGCACATTGTCAGTCGCAATATAGCAATAAGTTGTTCAACATTATAATAGTGCATATTTATCATTGAGATATCCCATGAAAAACAGATAAGAAAGGACGATGTATAAGAACATGACTTCGGACAAAAGACAATAAAAGAACAACACGATAATACCTGGTGTTGCCTAAAATATAACCAGTACTTCTATGTCGTGATTGAATATTGAATATATTTGAAATTATTGTTGTGAAACATTCAATTAACCCAGGGGTTGTTACCCCTGAGTTAATAGATTGAGTGGAGAGTTCAGATATCTTCTAATAGAACCATTGTGAGGTTTTGCCATTGACTGTGCATGTGCCTTTTTCACACATTGCAGGAAAACTTTTTTCACAAGCTTCCTTCATCTCTTTGGAACCATTTACTGATTTGTTCTCATAGCCTGATGGAATACAAAGACCATCACGGTAATGTCCTTTCACTCGAACCTGCCCCATAATATAGGTATTGCCATCTACTGGATAAGCACCTAATTTAGGAGCAATATCTTTATTGCTTGAATAACAAGCGATATAACATCCAGGAGAGGCCGTATATTCGTTGTTAGTTGGCAACACTTCGGCTTTTGCACCTTTAACAGCATGGTTAGTTAAGCCAACTTTTTTACTGTAATATACTTTGATATCATCTGGCAGCCTCATATCATCTGGCTTCATCGTCGTTGCTTGAACTGAGCACAGTGGCAAAATGGTTAAAGCCAATATCCACTTAAAATTATGCACGCTTGCTTTTTTCATAGTCACATCCTTTCTATCAAAGTACTAAGCCTAAATTTAGATAAAATATTATTAGGGTTTTACTTATCTCGGATAAAAATGGAAAAAGTTAAATAATCTTGATAAATATTGAAGAAATGCTACTTATGTGCATATTCTCATATTCATTTCTCGGATGATAAAAGATCAGGCATGCACTCCCTTTGCTATTTAGAACGAGCTCTTCCTTTTTCTTGTTAATTGTTGTTCATCGCTAATCTGCAATGTTGGGCCAGATAATACTTTTAATGGATTATCATTTGATATTTTAAAAAGAGTAAATAAATATTCTATGCGATGCTGCCTTGATTCCTCACCTATTTCCAATTCCCCAAAATTAAGTAGATATTCCCCAAATGAACTTACAAGACGAGTGCTATGTGCGACAAATTCTTGTGCTCTTTGAATACATTGATACGCTTGTGATACTGAAATACTAAGATAAAGATCATCATACAGCACGCTTAAAGCATTTCGTTCTATTTGAAAAAGTGAAAATACATATTTACGTCTTGAATTATAAGAAACAAATGAAGTTAATATTTTCATTTGATTAAAAAGCTGTTGATATTTGGGCTTTAAGCTTAGCGGTAAATTTTGGCCAAGCCTATTTAATCTGACTACATCCTTTTCATACAAAGGCTCATAACTTCTTTTGTAATAGGTAATTGCCTCTTCATAAGCATGCTTTTTCTCTTTCCATGAAGGATAACCTTGTAATCGTTCATGATCTAAAATTTTATCTAATTTACTTATTGCATCTTTGTACATGCGTGCAAAAATATCAAAAACATCCGACACCCAAGTTTCTTCTTCATCGTAATATGTTTTAAACGCAGTTAAGAGTGAAAATGTAAAGGCAGCAAAAACAGTATTTTCTTTATCTTGATCTGAAAATTCTGCATTATCGGAACTGTCACTTAATTCTTCAATACTCACAATTTCCGAATCAGATTCAGACTCATATTCTTCTATATCGAAGTTATCGTCACCATTTTCTGCAACTGAAATTAGATTATCAAGTGTGCGCCTTTTATTAACTAATTTTTGAAAAATAGCCAAAGCACTAATCAACATGGTTAAGCAAGTAAATCCTGAAGGACCATCGTCTGATCTATTCGCACTTTTCTTTTTGGTTAGTTCTGCATCAATTAAATAGATCTCACACATTTCAATCATATATCTGCGTATCAAAGTCAAGCATGCTGCCGATAGTTGAAGTCGAAAGCGATGTAGAATTAATTTTTCTATTGTTTGTGCTATCAAATAAATATGCGGTTGAATTGTATTTTGCATGGGATGGGTGACATTAGAAACAGTACGGTCATCCAAGTTTGGAGAAAGTGAAGGCATCTTCAGTTCCTTTTTGCTCACAAATCTCAAAGTAGCAAAGATACTTGGATTCTTATCAAAAAGAAAGAGCTTAATTTCCTCTTCTTCTGCGTGGATGAGCATGTTTATCGGGTGGGTCGATATCTATCTCTACATCTTGGTACGAGGTTACTTTAGTGGGGGAAAATTTCATCGCCTTTTTATGAGGATGATTTTGTTCAGTTACAATACCCGTATATTGCACCGCGTTATTATAAACCATTTGTGGTGTCGCAATCATATTAAAAGCCCGTTGCTGAAATATATTTCCATTTTCTTTAGCACCTTCGGCTAAGATCTCAGAACTCGTTACGGCACAATTATTATTTAAAAGAGTAAATTTTTTCCCTTGAGTTGCAAATTCTGCCATTTTTCTTATCATTACTTCAGGATCAAGACCAATTCTGTGTGATGTCTGCAAAGGTAAAAGAGTAGAATGGTTAGGTGGCGTGCCTTGTGTTCTTGTTTGTTCTAAAAGTTCTGATGCTTTTTCTTTTTCTAATTCAGGAATTATATTTGCTTTTGGTGAATTTATCGCTTGGCCAAATGCTTTGAAATATATACTCTGAGGAGGGGTTAACAAAGCCCGCAGTTTATCTTTTAATAAAGGAAGATTTTTCTTATCAATCCCTTGCGATGCAAACTCAGTTAACTCATGATTGACACTAATGGCTTGTTGAATTTCTCTTTTCAGTTTTTCTCTTATCGTTCCTTGCGTTTTTTCATATAAGTCTATTTTGTTAAGAAGATCCTTCGCTCCTTCTATATTTACAATACACTCGTATAATTGAGTCAATATTTCTAACTTATTACGATTCGTCTTATATTCAAAACTCAAAGAATCTTCTTCTTTAGAGTGAAGCTCAAAATTAACATATTCTATCATTTCATGATAGTTACCTCCTGTTACGCCTTTGGGATAGCGCGTGCTTAAATTGTCATCTGCTTTTATTAGCTTATTGATACTCGCAATTTCTTCTGGTGTCGCAAGAACGATATTACATTGCGTTAATTTCTCTTCTAACGATTTCATTTTTTTGATTCGTTTTTCCATTATTTTTAATTCACTTTTCAACTTGGGTATCATCTCATGATTATCTAGTGTTATTAAGGCACGAGTATAATCATAGATACTACGAATATTTGCGATTGCAAGCTTTTGCGCTTCATGGTTGAGGGCTTCTATGAATTTGTCCGCTTTCATTTTCTCCCACGCGATTTTGGGAAACATATTTTTTGCGATGGCGAGTTCGGCTGGGCTGATTGTAAAATTTTTTTTCTCATTTTTTGTATTAAGATCATTTATCAAAAGAAACACTGCTTTAATTTTTTCTCTATTTGCATAGGCTCGTTGATAAGTTCTTAACACATTCACTTCTTGTGAGGGGAGATCTTTTTCGTGAGTTGTTAATCCAGGTCCCAGGGTAATAGTGGGGTTTACCCATTGCCCAACGCCCCAAGGAGCTTTTTCAATGGTTGGTGCTAAATATTCACGCCACTGGGGCTCATAATAAACATCAAGTCCAGATCTTTCTTGTTCGCAATCTTGTAAAAAAGTATTGAATCTAAAAGAACCGTTTTCATTATTGGGCCACCAACTAAAATATATCTCAATCACATTTTCTTCATAAGCACTATCATCGCTTATCTTAGACTCACCGCTTTTTTGAAAAATTACTTTCTTTGTACGATATGTTTTATATTCATAAGGGATGTCTGTATCCTCGAGATAGTCTTCTACTAAAGCCCTATTTTGTTGGGTGTCCGCCAGGGTAAGCAAAAGTGAGGCATGCCCTACATTACTCCCCCAAACAAGAGATCCTGCGGCATTCGACATCCCCCTATTATAATCAGTCGATCCATCACCATAATTATCGGTACCCCATGTATATACATTCATTCCGACTCGACTACTAGGCATCGCGGTTTCCTTTGATTTATATAACATTTTTGCTATTTGACTATAGAATGCCCCTAAAAGTTCGACTTATTGGATGCTTGAAACCATTAGTAATAGCTATAGTTCTAGCTTGCTAAATTTGTTATGATTAACCCCTTTCCCACATCTTGATAGGTTTTGAATATGCTCGAATGTAATACCGAAGCCACCAATCAACAAATGCTTGAAGAAGATTTTCGAACTGCTGCCTATCAAGGTGATGAAGAGCAAGTCTCCTCTTTATTGGCAAAATCAGGTTTCAATATCAATGCACGTGATCAGTTTGGGCACACAGCTCTTCATAATGCTTGCATGAGAGGGCATCATAGAGTTGTCAATATTTTACTTAATATTGCAGGTATAAATTTAGATGCAGTGGATGAAATGAACAATAATGCACTTCATCACGCAGCGTTAAATGGTTATCCTAAAGTTGCTGCTTTGTTACTTGCGAATGATTTATTCAAGAATCAAATAAATAATAAAAATAAAAGTGGTAAAACTGCTTTATTTTGCGCTTGTACAAAGGAACTTCGATTATTTCATTTATTGGTTAAATTACTATTAGCAAATAATGCTGATGCAACCATACCTGCAAATGATGGCAGTATGCCATTGCATGTCGCTTCTTTCTTAGGAAACATCGAAACCGTTCGTTTACTACTTAGCATTCCCCTGTTACCTTTGAATGCACCAAGAAATGATGGGCGTCGTCCAGTTGAGCTTGCGTTGATAAATAGCAAATTTAGTGTTGTTGCATTGCTAGAGTCATATGGATCAACAATATTCAATAACAAGGTTAAAAAATCGCCTCTGTCTGAACGTCGTAATGATAATAATGAACATCATGACGATAAAGATAAAGATGATAGAAGCGAGCAAAGAATGCAGTTTTTAAGAAAATTACGATAAGCTAAAATGGCTTAATTTGAGAAATGTAAAGTGCACATCTTTTCTCCCTTTGGAATCAAAGGGAGACCGCTTTTAGCGCAGAGGGATTTATCTTACACTTCAACAGAATAGCCTAACTCGACATCACATGCTGCTTGTCCACCGCGTATACCCCAATCTTCTTTGCGATTTTCTCTTAGTAAAATTTTGACATGATCTTTAGGAATGCTAAGAGCTTCTAAATTATCAACAATCTTGCGGTAGAGAGAACGCTTTGTTTCTAAGGTGCGTCCCTCAATACAATCGATACTAATATGGGTATAAAACTCAGGATGTGCTTTCTTCTCAGGAACTGCAAAACGATGAGGTTCATGCACTACAAGGATCACATTAACATCATCAGGATTTTTGAATGCTTCTTGAATAGCGGTTTGCACAGCCTTCATTAACGCCACTTCGTGCTCAGGGCTGTATTTATTTCTTACTTCAATTAATACTTTAGGCATATGGCACCTTCCTTATTTGCAAGTTGGCGCCTATTCTATAACGAATTTTTAAGCAGATAAACTAAGAGACAACCTCTTAATTTCCTAGCCAGGACGTCTATCTCGTTTTCTTTCTTCGATATCATTATCTCTTGAAGGTTCAGGGCTTTTAGAGCGAGCTCTTTGTTGTTCTTCGCTAGTATAAGCATCACGACCTCTTCTTTGATGTATCTCATAACCATGTGTGGCATAGATTTGTCTTTTTGCTTCATTATGCTTTTCAGCTTCTTGCAAAGTCGACAACATTTTATTTCTATCAAAAGGCTTGTCTGGATCAAACACCGTCTCTAATTTTTCAGCCACAGATTTATTTTTAACAGCA
The DNA here is from genome assembly GCA_016191245.1 of Gammaproteobacteria bacterium. Taxonomy (GTDB): domain Bacteria; phylum Pseudomonadota; class Gammaproteobacteria; order Berkiellales; family Berkiellaceae; genus Berkiella. Next base: position 28,143 of record JACPOY010000011.1, read on the forward strand.
GCAATTAAATCGATTGGCATGGGATTGATGATAAAGTTCAGTTGAGCTTCAACAGCTTTTTCCAATGCAGCATTAATCAATTCTTGTGGAATTTCGGCAATAGCGCTAATTCGCATGCCCGCCGCTTTAATGACTTTATACATAAATGTTTTAAATGCATGACTTTCTTTCTTTTCTTCAAAGCATCCACGTATAAACGCTCTTGCCGTTTCTTCAAAATTCTCGTGATAAGTAAAGATACATGAATTCTCAGCCTGGGGTTCTTTATTTTTATCAAGGTTATTTTTTGCATAAGGCAGCGCTGCAATTTCATTCCAGCGAGCCACGAATTCAGCAACAACCTCTGTAGGATTACTAATATTGTCGCTTAATAATTCATGTAATTCCCTAATGATAGCATCATCTATTTGTCTGGTTCGACCTGGTTGCAAACCTTTCTTTTGACATATTGCATACAGCAGTCCTACTTGGAAAAACTGATCCGCCGATAAGCGTTGTGCATCAGTAAATTCAAATAATTTTGAAAATATGCCAGAACCGGACGCAAGTGACATTTTGCTAAAATCAAGATCTTCTGGATTGTTAACAGCAGTAGTCGTTGCTTTTCTATCACCTAATATATAGAGATCAATTTTACCTTGCAAGTTAAAACCAAGCTTAGGTCTTTCAAGTGCTGGTGTCGATATTTTTTTGGGTGGCAAATGCGTTTTAGCCACTGTCCAAGTCGTGTTTGGGGATGGTTGATTCAGTAACATTGGTACCTCTACAAAATGATGGCTCGCGTATAAGAAGTATTGTATTTCAATTGGGGGGAATGTATGTGGTAAAAAATGATAGTCACGATAAACGCTATCAATATACGGACCATTTGCAAAGCATTTTAGATGAATGTGTATTTGCACAAAGGTTATTATCTACAGTTATATTTGTTATTTTCTTCACTTTTTAAACAGATAGCTCATTTTCTGCTCTAAGCTATGGATATGAAAAATTCTATTTATGGCTTCCTCGTTTGGCTGATAGCCACCTTATTTGTTATTTATGCATTTTGCTTAAATACAGCGGCATCGGTATTTCAAGAGTCAATTCAATCTTCACTTCATCTCAGCAATGTCGGCGTTTCAATTGCGATGGGTGCGTTTATTGTTGGGTTTGCTTGTATGCAGATCCCTGCTGGTTATTTATTAGATAGGTTTAACGCCAGATATGTAGTAAGTTTTGGGGTGTTTTTGTTGGCAGTAGGTAATGTGTTCATTTCCTATTCAAATAATATTGTTATGTTTTCTCTCTCTAATCTCATCCAAGGCATGGGAGGCTCGTTTGCCTTTATTGCTGTAGCGGTTTTAATCTCACAATGGTTTCCAGCAAGGTATTTCCCTATTTTATTTGGCTTAACGCAAACATTATCTTGTATTTTATCCGGTATACTCCATTATGTAATGGCGCAAAGATTAGCCGTTAGCACTTGGAATTCGTTATATCAATATTTAGCCATTGTAGGAGTTATTCTATTTCTCTTGACTATCGCCTTTGTTAAAAGTCCCGCAAACAGATCCATCTCAACATCAGTTTCATTAAGTACCTCTCTAGCCGACGTTTGTAAAAACAAACAAATAATACTTTGTATGCTAACAGCAGCTACTTCTTTTGGTATATTGCTCGCTTATGCCAGCCTCTGGTATTTACCTGTGCAAAAATTTTACGAGGTCAATACCTCTGATTCACTTATCATCAGTAGTATTATTTTTGCAGGTATTGGGATTGGTACACCTTTGTGGGGTTATATTTCAAATTTAGCGAAATCTCGAATCATGATTATTCATGTCACTTTAGTATTAGGGACCATGATGTTGCTCGCAGGCATTTATCTACCCCATTTTGAAAGCCATTCTTTGATTTTTGTTAAAATTGTTTCATTTCTGATTGGCTTGTTATTATCAGGATCAATGCTGTTATATACGGTGGTCAGTGAAATCACCACAGATAACATTCGCGGTGTTGCCCTTAGCGTAACCAATACCGGTGTATTTCTCATGAACGCAGGCATGATGTTTATTCCATTATTGTTTCTCACCAAAACTTCGCAAATATTTTTTACCTATCTATGGGTTTTACCATGTAGTGTCATGTTTTCCATTCTTCTACTTTATTTTATTCAAGAGTCATATCGTGTTTCATCCTCATAAGGAGGCTTTATGTCAGATCATCCCAATGAAAAATTTATGCGTCGTGCAATTGAACTCAGTGAAATTGCCGGTATCAAAGAGAAAACCGGTGGTGTTTTTGGCAGTGTCATTGTTAAGGATGGTAAAATCATTGCCGAGGGCTACAATCAGGTTATTAAACAAAACGATCCCACTTGGCATGGTGAAATGCAAGCGATTAGGGAAGCGTGTAAAAAATTAAAATCACCACATTTAGAAGGATGTGTACTCTACACCAGTGCAGAGCCTTGCCCAATGTGTTTAGCAACGGCATATTGGGCCCATCTTGATCATATTTATTATGCCGCTCATATTGAAGATGCATTGAAATATGGTGAATTTGAAGATGCGGATTATTTTAAGGAGTTGGCAAAGGATCCCAAGAATAGAACCATTCAATGCACGGATTTATCAAACTTACGTCCTGAGGCAGTCAAAGTGTGGAAAGCATATTCTGAAATGCCAGATAGAAAGCATTACTAAAACCTTAGCTCGTTCCCCTTTGACATCAAAGGGGAACATTTTTGCGCGAAGCGCAACTGATTATAGCAATTTCTGCAAACGTGGCTTTTCTTTCATTTCGCTATCTTCACCTTCATCCTCTATTTCGATGATGTTTATTATATTTTCTTCAACTTTTGCAAATTTCAAAGACGGGAAGAAAATTAAATTAAGCATTCTTTTTGATGAGGCCATGTTCTTAAGATATGGATTTTCATGGATCTGTTGATGGTCCTTATCTACTCTGAAGCGTTCTAAATAATTAGAAAATAGTTCCGTTATGGATTGAGCATTATTGCCTTCTTCAGCGCATGAATCGGAATTACCAAAAGTGGGATGTAACATTATAACCTCGTCTGAGTGACTAAATTGTGTCATTTTAATAAGATACAAATCTAATGTATGTGGTAAAAAGTTATAATATAAGACAAATCGACGGGAAATCTGGATGAGTTGACGAATGACTACCTTTTACATTTTTATTATTTCATCAATTACGTCACATCACATCATGCCTATCATGTTCTTGTTCCCTCTACCGCTTCGCGGAAGAGGGAAATTTATTGATTATTCATCACTTCATTTAAAATATACACCACTGACGTGTTGTATGAAGCAACCTAAAACTTGCGACACAAAATCACATATTGTCCGTTGATAATGGTATAAATCTCATCGACCTTTAGGTTTACAAAGGTGTTCTTCTTTTTCTCCAGAGGGTGTTGCTGTAGAGCTTGGGTGTACCTCTTGGCTTGCTTGCATCATTTCAAAAGATCTCGTCAGGCTATTCATTCTGGATCGTAATGGCTTCTCTTCTTTTGAGTCAGATATAGAGAGAAAAAATCTTTCCGGATTTCTTAATGCCATTTGCTGTTTATGGAGTGTAATCGCATCATCAACGGTGATTCTTTCTTCCCGCATAGGTTCCAACAATCCTTTTGTCAAAGGATCTTTGGCAATTTCTGCTAGATCATCTATTGTTTCAGGAACTATCCTAGCGCCATGTTTAAGTTCATAGATGATCATACCCAGTGCCCATACATCATTTGCTTTGTCAGGGGCTGCGTAATCCTCTGGAATGCCTGATACAAAATCCATGCATTTGGTCGCAAAGAAATCACCCGCTTCTGATTGATAGTACTCATAATATCCTGAACCAGGATCGGAATAACAAACAGCCATTTCAGGTGAATGATATCCTAGCGTTCCAGCTGGCCAAGCATTCGCATTTTGAATTTGTGTTTTACCAAAATCAGTTAATTTTATACGGTAACCATGAACGGGATCTCCATAAACAAGAAGATTTGCTGGCTTAAGATCTTGATGGACTAAATTAGCATCATGAAGTGTTTTCACACCTTCCAACATATCTAATATCATTTGATCTATATCATCGGGTGTGAAATTAATACTCCCTCCATCTAAAACATCTGCCAAACTGTCATTTGCTTTAAGAGAGTAAACTGCTATTTTCGAATCTGGCCCAGAAACGTATAATTGGCCCAATTCATTTTCATTGACATAATCTGAAGCTAAAGATTGTGAAATATTAACTTCATCAATGAGCACATCGAGCTCTTTTTTAGATTTAGGTTTAACAATCAAAGAAAAATATTCAACATCTCCTGTATCTATTCTCCAAGCAGTTTTGCCACTACCTTTTACTGCGCCGCGCTTTTCATTTCCCTTGGGTATTTTTGTATCGTCAGCGAGTTTACGTTTGGTATCAACAATAAGTTTAAACTCACCATCCCTATGATGAAGAATAGTCAACGTGCGAGGTAAAATAGATTTATCTCTTTTATGTATTTGATAGGCTTGACCAGGTCGTAGTGCAGCAATATTAGTTAAATGATTTTGTATTTCTCTTTGTTGTTCTGGAGTATGAGTGGTATACCATTCTTCAGTGTTAGTCAAAAAATAATCATAAATTTTTTGTAAATCAGTAGGAGAAATTTTCTCAGATAATTTTTCCCCGATGGGGCGATATTTAGAAGCTTCAATACGTTCAATAAATTCATTAAATTGATTTGAATTTTGGAATTGGCTTTCAGGGTCACCTATCATGGATATCTCGCTAATATCATTTATCCTTATTTAAAAGGACCATTTAACACCGAAATAAGTTCAATTTATCTGTCGTTCTAATACACGCAACTCACCGCGCCGTAAAAACCCATTTATTTGTTCTATTTGCCATGATAAAGTACCACAAAAAATCAAGAGTTATCCAATGACGTCACAAGATAAGCTCCCCCACTCAAAAGATTCGCTCATTCAAGCTATCGATAATGGCTTCAAGCCAAAATATCTTTTTTTCTGGGGGCATCACCCTAACAATATTAAAAATTGTTTAAGCCAATGGTATCAAGCCTCCTTTTGTAAAGATAATTTCACCTACCTCACGGCCGAACACTTTATGATGGCAGAAAAAGCAAGGCTTTTTCATGATAAAGATATTGAAAATAAAATCATCAATGCAACACATCCTGGGGAAGCCAAAGCACTTGGCAGAATGGTAAGCAAATTTGATCAAGCTAAGTGGGATGAACTTCGCTTTGATATTGTGGTGCGAGGGAATTTATTAAAGTTTGAGCAAAATCCTCAACTCATGACTTTTTTATTAAACACCGAACAAAGGATCTTAGTTGAAGCAAGCCCTGTAGATAAAATATGGGGCATTGGTTTAGCAGAAAATCATGAGCATGCAGCTCAACCTGAACATTGGTTAGGGTTAAATTTATTAGGCTTTGCCTTAATGAAGGTCCGAACAATCTTAAAAAAAGCGTAAAGGACGATTATGTTAACCGCAAAACAATTAAAAAAATATTTTACACGTATTGGGCAATCTGCACTATATGATTCATTACTATCTGGAGAAAGCGAACTTAGCTTTGCCACGTTAAGAAAAATTCAAATGAGTCATGTTTTCACTTTTCCATTTGAAAACTTAGACATGCACAATGTGCTTAATCGCCCCGATGAACGTGCTAGCTCCATCGACATAGATGATATTTTTAAAAAAATGGTGACAGGCGCAAGAGGCGGGTATTGTTTTGAAACCAATGAGTTGATAAGACAAGTACTGCTTTCCCTTGGCTTTGATGTGAAAACTTTTAATGCGGGTGTTATGTGGTTAAAATCACAAAAGCTTGCTCCTTGTCATGAAATGTTGATTGTAAGAATAGGCTCTTGCGAATATCTTATTGAGCCTGGATTTGGCGCACCTGGCCCTATTGAGCCGCTACTTTTCAAAGTGGATGGAAAATTATATGAAGTAGAACAATATTTTCCCCAGCATGAAGTGAAGAAGTTTCGGTTCATTAAAGATGATGATGGTGATTTTCAACTACAAGGCCAAGTAACAACCGACTGGCAACCAGAAAGCCCTTGGAAACCACTTTATGCTTTTAAAACAGCAGTAGAGTGCACACCTGAAGATTTTGCACGTGGGCACCATTTTGTGACGGTGAGCGAGCAATCTCCATTCTTGCAAAGACTATTTGTTACACTGCCTATTAAAGTGGATGAAGATATAACGGGTAGAATCACTTTGCTTCCTAATCTCTATAAAATATCCAGGCCTGAGGGTGTCACCGAATTGCCTGTCACCTCGCAAGATCATTTCATGGAAATACTCAAAATGGTATTTGATATGACATTACCTCCAGACAGTAACCTCACCGCAAAACAAGTGCGGTTTCCTGTGCCAGCATTACAAGAAAGGTCTGGTAGACCCGAGCCACAAGATAGAACAAGTGAGCCATTACAAACAGATCCCGATTTGCATGAAAAATTAGCTTCTCTGTTAACTGCAAACAATCCAATTGCTTTGGCTAAAGTTGAGGAACAGCAATCCACTAAACCTGCACCTGTGCTGATGAGTGCATTCAAATTACACGCAACACAAAGCACTCCATTACTGCCTCCTGCTGCTGTAGTATCTGCTCCTACCACAACAGAACCTACACCGGAAATAACGCCGCGCGCTGCATTGCCAAATTATAAAAATACGGTGTTATAAGTGGCAGTTCCGCCCATTATTTCATTGCCTTTGAATCAGACAATTTAACCGTTTAGCAGGTATTTTGTTGATAATTGCTATATTTTATAGCGATTATCAACAAGTTATGCAATCAGCATTTTTAAGCTAAGAAAATATCTTATATAAGCAAAGAGGCTGTATTTATATAATTACAATCTATATATCCTTTGGAAATATAGAGGTAATTATCGATGAAAGAAGGCTCCACTAGTTTTCCTGAAAACACGCCAGAATATAATGGCCAGCAGCTGTATTCCGCTCTTAGCTCTGGAAATGAAGAAGAGATTTTAAAAATCATCAAATATGCACAAGATATTAGCGACGTGCCAGGTGTAGGCAAAAACCCTGCTGATATTCTTGGCTTAATAAAAGATCCTTGGAACATCATCATATTAAATGCGGTCACAAAAGAATATTATATTACAACAGATGATGCTCTACTTTGGGCTGCACGATATGGTAACTATCGCCTTTTTGGTTCGATTCTCTTAAATCTCAGACCATTTTCATATCGTACCTTATGCAATGTTGTCGATATAATCACTGATCCTTCTCGTGAAGGTTTAAGAGATTATGTCAGATTAATTTTAAATCATGATGAGAGCGCCATCTTCAAATATAGCAGCAAATTAAATACGCTAATCCAAGAATATTATACTCAATTTGTTCAGATTAAACGCTTATTAGAAGAAGGGTATAGACCGATTACGGGCTTTTCTATGCCAAGTTGCTATTATTATGACAATATTGACCCAACAGATTATTATGTAAATGATATCATTAAAGGTAACCTTAACCTTCTTAAGTTGCTTTTTGAATATGATATTAAGCCAAATGATAGAAATTTACGAATCTTTCTCAAATCAGCCAAGGCCAAATCAGCTTTAAATGATAATATTCTTTCATTTTTAATCACTAACCTACTTCCTGAATGGTTAGTAGTATTTAAAGATAAAATTAGAAAAATATTTAATGAAATGTTTACATTGATCTCATCATTAAAGCAGGAGGCCGACGCTCAAGGAAAACCACTCTTGTTACTGCTAGGTGAAAATCATCATTCAAGAATGTCTGGCTTACTTGAAACAATCATTATCACTCTTGCCAATCAATATTTTAATTTAACGTCAGTGATGACAGAAAATACACTACCAGTTGATGTACTCTCAGCAGAGCAATTACTTTTGATTCCTCACTATAAGAAGAGAGTATTTCCTGATGATACTAGTGATAGAATAATAGTTTTACTATGTGAAAAATTGAAAATCAAACTTAACAGAATAGACTTTTATAGCGCTACCTATCGATTAGGCATGCATCCTGGTCTTCCTAACTCTTTATCTAAAGCCGGCATAGAAATACGCAACAGCGGTATGGCTGAAAAAGCTATTGCAAAATCTCACGAAGGTGATGCTGTTTTCATTACAGGGGCAAACCATCTGCAAGGCCTAGTTCAAGAAACCAATTTACATTCTGCTTTTTATGTCAAAGCATTCAATCTTGCGCCTAGTATATCTAAATATCTTTACGGTAAATTTATTCCTCGAAACTCTTATGAAAGGTTCAAAATATCTCCATGTGTTTATCAAACATGTGAATTACTGAAAGGCTTCGAAGTATATGCATCACCTAGCATGATAGTAGATAGTGTTAGGGAAATATGTCAGCAAGAAATTGATAATATAAAAAAGCCACTAACAGCAAGCAGCTCTTCCTCCAGTTCTGTAGCAAGCTGTAGTACTGATGTCGCACCAACACTGCAATTTAGCAGTATTGTCCCCAAAGAAAGCATACCGATTAAAGAGCTTATCGATGATGTACCGACAACAAGTAAACGCAACCAGCCAGAAGTGCGCAGATGCACAGCCAGTGAAGAAAGATGCAAAAGATTTCGAGGACGGTAAATAAGTAATCCTTCGTTCATCTAGGATCTGTCCCTCCCTGGCCCCATCACGTTGAAAATTGCTCTGTCATATATGGACCCTGCCGGGGATGCAAGAAGTTTCCCTTATTGGTAGCAAATTATGGTTGAGATGCAGTCATATATTCGGCCTCTAGTTGAATGATGTACGTCCATTCGGGCCCTGATAGTATCTGCACTTTTACTCCTCATCATTGCGACGGCCTATAATGGCCGATGACAGACTTAGGTTTTGTAAAAGTCGGTCTTACCTATTTTGCTATCAATTTTGGTCTACCTAAAGCAATCTCCAGAACTTTTATTTACTAACTTTACTACACTATGTCTACGCAGCTTTTCTGTAGCACTCACCAGTTGCTAATATTGCCCAAATTATTCGAGCATTTTTGTTAGCCAGTGCTACAGCAGCTTTATTCAAGCCACAACGTTGCAGTTTATCAGCAACCCAAATATTCAGGGCGTCTTTTTTCTTCTCACAGACTCTCACTGCATTACGTGCCCCGAGAACCAGCAGTTTTCTCATATATTGGTCACCTCGTTTACTAATTTTACCTAAACGTATTGTATTTCCACTTGAATATTGTTTTGGTACTAATCCCAACCAAGCTGAAACTTCTCGTCCATTTTTAAATACATTAGCATCTCCAATGGTTGCTACAGCCGCTGAAGCTACCATTGGCCCTACGCCATCTATTTTCATCAACTCTTGGCACATGTGATTTTTTTTAGCTAAAGTCTCTATTAGTTGTTCATATTTTTCAACTTGAGCGTTGTATATTTTAAACTGCTCGTGTAACTGTACAAATAGTTGTTCAGCCACGGGAGTTAATTTCTGTTTATTATCTTCTAAAATTATCCTTAACTTGCTAAGGTTTCTTATTCCTTTTGGAATGATCACGCCATATTCGGCCAATAATACCCGGATTTGATTGGCTTGTGCAGTTCTTTGTTTTACCACAAGTTCTCTCGCTCGATGAAATGCTAAAATATCTTGCTGTTCAACTTGTTTAATTGGCACAAATTTCATCTCTGGACGAGTAGCCGCTTCTGCTATGGCGGCAGCATCGTTACGATCGTTTTTATTCGACTTCACATAAGGCTTTACAAATTGAGGTGAAATCATCCTTACTTCATGCCCCAATGCTTTGAACATTCTTGCCCAATAATGAGCGCCGGTACATGCTTCAATCGCTATAGTGCAAGGAGATAATTTTGTTGTAAATTCGATAAGCTTTTCTCTGCTAAGCCTCTTACTCAAAACACGCTTACCCTTACTATCAGCTCCATGCAATTGGAAAACATTTTTTGCCAAATCTATGCCTAATACAGTAATATTCTTCATTGGACTCTCCATCTTTTGTTGAATGAAAAACTTAACATCTTCATTCTGGCTCATTACGAAGCCGTTTTAAAGGTGGCAGGGTCCATACTATTATTGCGAGCTCTTAGCGAAGCAATCCAGAAATTATCATGATAAAGCATGGATTGCTTCGCTAAGAGCTCGCAATAATAGTATGATCCTAAATTTGCAAAGAAAAATTATTTAAAGGTACCTTCCTTAACTTGACGCATATGCCGCTTGCGGAGGTAAGGGGACTTACGCCTCACTCAATTCCTCATCTGGTTTATATTTTAAAATATCTCCTGGCGTGCATTCCAAAAATTTGCAAATGGCGTTAAGAGTAGACATTCTTACCGCCTTTGCCTTACCTGTTTTTAGCGTAGATAAATTTTGTTCTGTAATGCCAATATACTTTGATAACTCTTTTGATTTCTTCTTGCGCATGGCTAACATGACATCAAGATCAATAACAATAGCCATTTTTACCTCTACACCGTTAATTCTGTTTCTTCTTTTAATTGTTTGCCTTCATGCATCACCCAAGCGATAAGGATAACAATACCGCTAAATACTAGCGCGTAAAAATCCGGCACACCAAATGAGATGGCTATCATTCTTTGCCCTGGGGGGTTATGAAAGGTCACCGCTAATGCTAATAATGGCTCCGACAAAAAGCGGGCAACCACTTCACTAAATAAGGCTATCCCAATTTTTCTAAAATAAAACACATTTTTATCGGTAAAAATTTTATTCTGCTCATACAACTTAAACAATTGAATCAAATAATAAAGCGCCATCATCCAAAAGCTGGCTGATATCATGGAAACGAAAATTGCACCAATGCGAGATGATAAGGGCAAGGTAAAAAGCGAAGTGTTAAATGGTTGTGTATCAATATGCGCGCACTGTAGCCATAAACTGACATTAGACCAATTCAAACAAACAATAAGGGGCGTTAAATAAAAAAGAACTTGAAAGAGAATTCTGAAACGATGGCTCATCACCTTAATACGCTGATTTTGCATTGTCTTATCCTTAACAATAGGTTTGATTAAGCGTTGAACGAGTTAATAATAGATAATAAATTATCGTTTTACAATAAGAAGTTAATTTATTTTTAAAGAAAGGTGGGTGGCAAACTTTGAATTGACTGGGGCAGTAGATGTAGCGGCAAATATGGATTATGCAAAGATCCGCAGAAGATGGTGTGATCGGTTAAGAGAAGTAAGCTTTTTGAATGAGAAGATTTGTATAATGGTCAAAAACTATTACAATCATTACGGGAAATTCAATGGATATTGAACAATATTTAGATGAAAAAGCTTATAGTTGTTTGCGCGATGTTGCAGATGAGGATTATATCTGTGCACGAATGGCTTTTAAAGCACAGTGTTCTATTAATTTCCATTGGTTAGCTCTGCAAGCAATCGAAAAATATATAAAATGTATTCTTCTTCTAAGAAGAAAAAAGGCTAAATTTGGACATGATCTTAGAAAGGGTCTAAAAAAGGCAAAAAGACTTGATTTGTTTCATATTGATAAGGACAGTATAGAATTTATTCTTTATATAAATAAATATGGATCACCAAGTGCTCGATATTTAGAGTTAGCAACAGCTATATCGCCACCAATGCTCAATAAGCTAGATAAAGCAGTTTGGGAAATCCGACGATATTGTATAAAGCATGTAGATTCAGAGCATTTCAGAAAAGTTGAGAACATTCCAATTTTAGAAAGAAATTTTAGCAACTTTTCATTACAAAGAGGATATCTTGAAAGAATATTAAGCGACAATTTGCACTCCGTCTCTAAAGATGCTTTGATCTGGTGCAATCCATATTTTGGCTCAACTGAAAAAGTCAAAAACATTCATTTTTCAGGAAGGAATCCACCTGAACTTTATCTCTCGCTCCAAAATATAGAATCTCAAATAGAATATCTAAAAGAACTTAATAGATATTGTTAATTAGCACTCTATTGCACCCACCGATCATCACTTAATGCACCCTCTTGATTGGCACTTATTGCACCCACCGAATAGCGCATCAAACGGGTTCTATTTTTTGCTAAATCTCTTCAGGTTGCAATACTTGTTTTTTC
>JACPOY010000030.1 GCA_016191245.1 Gammaproteobacteria bacterium
GTTAAAATGGTCCCTATTGAACTTTTTTAATATGCGTTAAGTCTTAATATTAAGAACTGTATTTTTATCATGAATGGACTAATCAATGACCAAACCAATGCTAGTAATTAAAAGAGAAGTCGATGCAAAACCGGATGTTGTATTTGCTGCTTGGTGTAAACCTAAGTTACTCATGAGATGGAGTTTTCCTTTTCAAGATTGGAAATCAACAACTGAAAATGATTTTAAAATTGGTGGTCAATATACCCATATTGTCACAGCAACAGATGGTACACTTCATACACATACTGGAAAATATTTAGATATAATTCCCAATCAAAAAATCGTTTTTACATGGAATGTGTTTGATATGCAAGATACATTAATTACTGTAGAGTTTAATGAAGTTGATGGTAAAACTCAAATTACGCTAACCCATGAAAATTTTCCAGATCCAGAATTACGCACTCGTTATTATGAATCTTGGCAAGGTTGTTTAAATAATTTAGAAAAATTTCTTTCCAATGAAACCTCAAAATAATTTAAATATTACTTCTTGCCCAAGTTTCGCATTGTTTTTTTACTACCCCCTCTAAACTATTTGTTCTCGAATAGATATTTTTTAAATATTTAGCATCATTACTCTTTTTTGAAGCCCATTTCAAAATATCCAAAAGAAAATTGGTATTACCTAAATAATCTGCGTGAGATTCTATGATTTGTAGGGTATTCAGAATATCTTCAGATACCATTTCATGGGTTTTTGTAAACGGACAGATGAAATCGCCTTCATATCCATATCGAGATGCTTGAAATCGATTGTAGTTGTAAGCTAAATAAAGATCATCGGTAATTTTATGCGGCTTTTCAGTTAAAATGTATCTAGCTATGGTTTGAATATAAGCTGTCATAGCCACCACTTTTTCAAGAGTTAATGGCATATCGCAAACGCGAATTTCAACCGTTCCAAATTCTGGTTTTGGTCGGATATCCCAATATAAGTCTTTCATACTATTAATAATATTTAATTCATACATATTATTGTAATATTCACTAAATTCCTGCCAATCTCTTACTAGGGGTATTACGCCACTTAAAGGAAAAGCAGAAACAACATTGACACGAGTAGAATGAAAGCCAGTATAGATCCCTCGGTAAAACGGTGAAGAAGCGCTTAATGCGATAAATTGCGGAATATATCTAGATAACATATGCGTTAGATAGATTGCATTTTCTTCATTGGTGCAGCCAATATGAATATGCAATGCAAAAACAGTAAAGCGTTTGGCAAGATAACCATATTGCCTGGAAATGTTTCGAAACCGTGAAGTAGGGAATATTTTTTGTGAAGACCAATTTTGAAATGGATGTGTCCCACCACCGCAAATCCAGGCATCTAATTGATTTGCTTGTTTGGTGAGAAACCGACAAGTTTCACGCAACTCTTCTAATATATTTTTTGTAGAAAGATGAATTGAGGAATTAATCTCAATCATACTTTGTGTTATTTCTGGTTTTATTTTAGTTTTATAATAACTTCTATTGATGCTACGAATTAAATCTTTTGCTTTTGTTAAAAGATCACAGTTTTCTGGAGAAATGATTTGAAGCTCAAGTTCCATCCCTAGGGACAACTCATGTGATTTTTTAAAATCAAGAGTTGTCATCAACTATGAGAAATAATCCAAATAATGAGCAATACGATAAAAGGAACTCCAAGTAGCCAAGCAATAAAATACTTAAACATTTTAACCTCCTTCTACATTGGCGGTGGTGGAGGACTTCGACCCACAATAAGGTAGTAAAGCAAAGAAAGGATAAATAATACGATAAAAACAAAAAATAGCACTTGTGCAATTTGTCCAGCTGCTGCGGCCAAACCACCAAAGCCAAGTAGGGCAGCAACAATTGCAATAATGAAAAATACAAGAGCCCAATATAACATATGTCACCTTTTTAATGCGTGAATAGTCAAATCGCTTAACATTTTCGTCGGCATGTTTCAATTCCCACATGCGCACCAAAACAACAGGCAATCGCTTCAACCAAAAATATAAAGAAAGAAGCTAACGTTGCCAGCCCAAGTTTGTGGGCTTGTTTTTGTTCAGCTAATTTTTCTGCTGATGATGAAGTTGTAGCATTATTTCGTTCGGCTTCTTGAGCGGTTGCCGTAACTTTTACACTGTCACTTGTTACGCTCATACTCATGAAATTTTGGGGTACTGTAGCAATAGAGGTTTCATTAAGATGAGATAAAAAGATTATACTGATAAGAATATAAAGCACCCAGGTAACAAAACCATGTAAAATATGATGTCCTGCATGTGTGTTTTGTCCGTGAGATAAAATCATACTTGTGACTAAACCTGCAATAAATAACATAAGGAAACTACCTACCACAGTCCATAGATAGGTGATAGTTACTAATGTTTCAAGACCTTTTTCTGTTCGGGTATAAGCTGCTAAGCCGCCGCCAATGGTAAGAAGATTGAATAAAAATATTAATCCAAAGGCAACAACCGCTCCTACCAGAACGGCTTTCCAGGAAAAACATTTTGAACAATGGGTATCACTTTGTAACGTCATATTGACTCCTGCTATTCACTTACTTTGGTGATATTTCCTGATTTTGCATCCATTTTTAAGGAAACTTTTTGTCCTTTATCATCAAGCGCTTTTACTTCATAAGTATTACTTAGCAATTCAGTATTGATTTCATAGATATTGTTATAGCCTGCATCTTGAGCTTTCTTAGCAATTTCTATTGCTGTAAAACCTTCAATGTCATTCTTGGGCTTGGTCATTTCGCCAGATTGTGGATTGATTTGAATTTCGATATTTTTTCCTTCCCCATTAACCACTTTGGCAACAAAAGCACCATTGGTTGTATCAAATTCTATTTTTTTAACAATAACATAACCTTTAGATTTTAAATCTTCTAAAGCTTTGATCATTTGTCCAGGTTGAGTTTGAGGGGCATCTGCTAGCGTTGCGGATGCATTAAAAGCGATAAATGAGCCAAGTACAAATGAGATAAGTGCTTTATTGTTCATAAATTTTGTCCTAATATTTTCATTACAATAATAATTTAGAACAAAGCTTAGCTATTTGTTTGAAAATGTTTAACTGATCATTTATTTAACGTGTGCTTTTGAGATTTTCATCCAGTATGTAGCTTGGCAGCAAGTAGCGTATTTTTGAGTAAAGACGCGACTGTCATTGGGCCCACACCACCAGGAACAGGAGTGATCCAACTGGCGCGTAATTTTGCTTGTTCAAAATCGACATCGCCAACTATTTTTCCAGAGTCAAGACGATTGATACCAACATCAATAATTACAGCACCTTCTTTTATCCAATCACCCCGAATAAGCATAGGGCTGCCAGCTGCAACGATAACGATATCAGCTTGCTTTACTTGATTAGCGAGGTCGCGTGTATAGCGGTGACAAATTGTAACAGTGGCATCTTGGTTCAGTAATTCTAAAGCCATGGGGCGACCAACAATTCTAGATGCACCGACCATGCAAACCGATGCGCCCTGCAGCTTTATATCTGTATGAGATAATAAAGTGACGATGCCCACAGGGGTACATGGGCGCAGGCCAGGTTGGTTTTGTGCAAGTTTTCCTAAATTGTAAGGATGAAAGCCATCAACATCTTTATGTGGTGCGATAGTTTCAATTACTTTTTCCGTAGAGATATGTGATGGCAAGGGAAGCTGAACTAAGATCCCATCGATTAAATCTGAGTGATTGAGTTCTTCAATTTTATTTAATAATGCTTTTTCTGAAATATCAGCAGGCAAATCAAAAGCTTGTGAATGAAAGCCTATTTCTTCGCAGGCATGACGCTTTTTTTGTACATAAAGTTGTGATGCATGATCAAGCCCCACCAATATGACAGCAAGTCCTGGAGCACGTTGCCCTCTTTGTGTTCTTGCTTTTACTTCTTTGGCAATCAAAGCTTGTTCTTGTTTGGCAATTGCTTTGCCATCTAATATTTTTGCAGTCATTTTTTTAACTTTTTATAAATGATAAAATTTTCCAAGGCTAATATCATAAACCTTTAATAAAAGCACGACCAATAAATTATTTACCTAAATTAATTAAGTTAATAGTCATAGGCAATTTGACGGCCAAAAATAGAATGCGTATCATGCGCGTGTTCAAATCAATGTATGGCGGCAGAAACAGTTTTTATAATTAGTGGCAACTAGATGATTGTCATGATGTTTTCTGCTAAAGTGCAATCCGACACCGGGGTATAGCGCAGTCTGGTAGCGCGCCTGCTTTGGGAGCAGGATGTCGGGGGTTCAAATCCCTCTACCCCGACCACTTTGTGGGATATGCGCTTGTAGCTCATTCGGATAGAGCATCGGCCTTCTAAGCCGAGGGTAGCAGGTTCGAATCCTGCCAAGCGCGCCAGGTTGTAATTAAAACCTGAAAGATTACTTATGGTGAGCGTAGCTCAGTTGGTAGAGCCCCGGTTTGTGGTACCGGTTGTCGTGGGTTCGAGTCCCATCGTTCACCCCAAATTTCAATCCCCTTATGTGATTTTATAAAAAAATCCGAAGGGGGAAGTGTTTGATGGGTCGTTAGCTCAGTTGGTAGAGCAGCTGACTCTTAATCAGCGGGTCGTTGGTTCGATCCCAACACGACCCACCATTAAGCACATCTTAATTATGCGAAAGTGGCGGAATTGGTAGACGCACTGGTTTTAGGTACCAGCGGGTTAACCCGTGAGAGTTCGAGTCTCTCCTTTCGCACCAATTTGTCCCTACATATATACATAGAGAGGATATGTTCATGGAAGTGTTAGTGGAGAACACCAGCACATTGGGTCGTAGATTAAAAGTTAGCGTTCCTGACGTGACAGTTACTGAGCAAATTAAATTAAAAATGGCAAAGCTGGCTAGAGAAGCCCATATTAAAGGCTTTCGTCCAGGAAAAGTTCCAACGAGCGTACTTGAGAAAAAGTTTGGTAACTCGGTTAGAATGGAAGTTATTAATGAACTTATTCGCCAAACATTAGGCGATGCAGTGAAAGACAAGCAATTGCAACCAGCTGGCATGCCTAAAATTGAAGAAATTAATAATGAATCAGGCAAAAATTTAGAGTTTGTTGCAACTTTTGAAGTTTATCCAGAAATTACTTTACAAGATTTCTCAGAAGTTGAGATTGAGAAGCGTTTGGTTGAAATAACTGATCAGGACGTTCTCTCTATGATTGATAAGTTGCAAGATCAGTTGGCAAATTGGTTGCCAGTTGAACGTGCTGTTCAATCGGGTGATAGATTAACGGTTGATTTTGCGCGACTCTTAAAAGATGAAGGCGCAAGTCGTGAAGAACAAAAGAATGTTCAAATGATTATTGGCACTGAAGGTGTCTTGCCAGGCTTGAGCGAAGCACTCATTGGCAAGAAGAAAGATGAAACAGTTGAAGTTTCGCTTACCTATCCTGAAAACTGGGCTGATGCGCCAGTAGCAGGTAAAGCTGTAACATTGTGGATTAGCATTCATGATATCGCTGAAAAACAAAATCTAAGCCAGGATGAGTTGGCA
Organism: Gammaproteobacteria bacterium; assembly: GCA_016191245.1. Lineage (GTDB taxonomy): Bacteria > Pseudomonadota > Gammaproteobacteria > Berkiellales > Berkiellaceae > Berkiella. The sequence continues at coordinate 5,544 of JACPOY010000030.1, forward strand.
AAAAAACTAGGATTGGAAGACGCCGATTCTTCAAAACTAAAGGATATGGTTCGCAGCCGTATGCAAGAAGAGCTTGATAAAGCATTACAAGATGAAATTAAAGAAGAAGTGCTCGAAAAATTGCTTGAGAAGAACCCAATTGAGTTGCCACATGCACTGATTGAGCAAGAAAAAGAAGCTATCTACCGTGAAATGACTCGAAATAAACGTGGAAAGGTTTCAAAAGACATTTTGAATGCCCCTGGTGTAGAAGATTCAGCAAGAAGACGAGTTGAGTTAGGTTTGCTCTTGAATGAAGTTATTAAAAAGCATAACTTGAAAGCTGATGGGCAACGTGTAAGAGCTGAGGTTGAAAAAATTGCCTCTAAATTTGCTAAGCCATCTGAGATAGTAGAGGCTTACTATGGTAGCAATGACTTGCTCTATAGTGTGGAACGTTTGGTCTTGTTGGAACAAGCAGTTGATGCCATTCTAGGGGAAGCAAAAGTGAAAGAAGTCAAAGCAAGCTTTGACGATGTAATGAACCCTCAAGACGAAAAGGGAATGGCTTAAACGCTGTATAGTTCCACTCATCTAAGAGTTGGATAGAAATATAAAGGGAGAATACGTGATGGCCGATAAAACTATAAGAGGGGGAGTACCTCCTATTTATAACCTGGGCGTTCCTATCGTGATAGAACAATCAGCTCGGGGAGAACGCGCTTATGATATATATTCAAGATTACTTAAAGAACGCGTTATCTTTTTAGTTGGCCAGGTAGAAGATTACATGGCTAATCTTGTAGTAGCGCAGCTGTTGTTTCTTGAGTCAGAAAATCCTGATAAAGATGTTTACATCTATATCAATTCTCCTGGTGGTTCAGTTTCTGCGGGTCTGGCAATTTACGATACGATGCAGTTTATTAAGCCAGATGTTAGCACTTTATGCGTAGGCTTAGCTGCAAGTATGGGAGCTCTCATATTAACAGGTGGCGCAAAAGGTAAACGTCACTCGCTTCCAAACTCCAGAATGATGATTCATCAGCCACATGGAGGCGCACAAGGGCAGGCTAGTGATATTGAAATTCAAGCCAAAGAAATTGTGAAAACGAAACAACGCTTGAATGAGATTTTGTCACATCACACGGGCCAGTCTTATGATGTAGTTGCACGTGATACTGATAGAGATAATTTTATGAATGCAAATGAGGCAGTAAGTTACGGACTCATTGATTCGGTCATTGAAAAGCGCTAATGATTAAATATGGGGATGAGAAATTCTCTAAATGGGTGAGTATCCTCTCATGTAGTTGCAAAGATAAGGGTTGAAACCTGTATGTTATGTCCCCATATAAAGATACATATAGTGATAAATTTGTTTGAGGTGGGCCAATGAGTAATCATCACGGTGGTCGCGGAGATGATAATAGTAAGTTACTCTACTGCTCTTTTTGCGGAAAGAGTCAGCATGAAGTAAGAAAATTAATTGCAGGTCCATCAGTTTTCATCTGTGATGAATGCGTTGAACTTTGTAATGATATCATTCGAGAAGAAATTGAAGAAAGTAGTTCTCCAACCCAATCATCTGCGCTTCCAACTCCGCATGAGATTAATAAAATTCTTGATGATTATGTAATAGGACAATCAAAAGCCAAAAGAACTTTGTCTGTTGCTGTTTACAATCATTACAAGCGTTTACAAAATAGTAATAAAACTGACGATATTGAGCTGGGAAAAAGCAATATTTTGCTTATTGGGCCAACGGGTTGTGGTAAAACACTATTAGCGGAAACCCTTGCACGTCTTTTAGATGTTCCTTTTACCATTGCTGATGCAACCACTTTAACGGAAGCAGGTTATGTCGGTGAAGATGTTGAAAACATCATTCAAAAATTATTGCAAAAATGTGATTATGATGTTGAGAAAGCTCAAACCGGTATCGTTTACATTGATGAAATAGATAAAATTTCTAGAAAATCAGAAAATCCATCGATTACTCGAGATGTGTCTGGTGAAGGTGTTCAACAAGCATTATTAAAACTCATCGAAGGTACTGTTGCTTCTGTTCCTCCACAAGGTGGCAGAAAACATCCTCAACAGGAATTTTTGCAAGTTGATACAACGAATATTTTATTTATTTGTGGTGGTGCTTTTTCTGGCTTAGAAAAAGTGATCATGGATAGATCAGATAAAAGTGGTATTGGCTTTGGTGCACAAGTAAGAAGCAAGAAAGATAAGAAAGCGCTTAGCGAAGCAATTGCCTTGGTTGAGCCTGAAGATTTAATTAAATATGGACTCATTCCAGAATTTGTTGGCAGATTGCCTGTTTTAGCAACGTTAGAAGAATTAGACGAAGATGCTTTGGTTTCCATACTTACTGAGCCAAAAAATGCTTTAACAAAACAATATTCAAAATTATTTGATATGGAAAATGTTGTTCTAGAATTTCGTAAAGAAGCTTTAAGAGCTGTAGCGAGAAAAGCTTTAGAACGAAAAACCGGAGCCAGAGGTTTACGTTCTATTTTAGAACAAGTATTGCTAGACCTTATGTACGATCTTCCTTCCATGGAGAACGTGAGCAAAGTAGTGATCGATGAAGGATTTATCACTGGTGATTCAGGACCTCTTTTGATGTATGAAAATCCTGATAAACCAATGTTACAAGAAAATAGAGAGTCTTAAACACCCTTAAGGAATACCATATGGACCAAGAGAAACCGACATCTGGGCCATCAAGTAATGTACTTGCAATGCCTGTATTGCCATTGAGGGATGTTGTTGTTTACCCGCATATGGTAATTCCTTTATTTGTTGGCCGCGATAAATCTATCAAGGCTTTAGATGCAGCAATGGCAGATGGTGAAAAGCAAATCCTGCTAGTTGCCCAACGCGAAGCTACTGAAGATAACCCTTCAGTGAATGACATCTATTCATTAGGTTCTGTCTCTACGATTTTACAGTTACTTAAACTTCCTGACGGTACAGTTAAAGTTCTAGTTGAAGGTATCAAAAGAGGAAAAGTATTAGATTATATCCATACTGATCCTTACTTCTTAGCGAATGTTGAGAATGTAGATGATTTACCCTCTAGAGAAGAAGAAGCTGAAGTTTTAACTCGCACTCTAATGGGGCAATTTGAAAAATACGTTAAATTAAACAAGAAAATTCCTCCTGAAATTGTGACCTCTGTTTCCAGTATTGATGATCCAGGTAGACTTGCCGACACCATAGCGGCTCACATGTCGCTTAAAATACAAGAAAAGCAAAACGTTTTAGAAATCATTCCGCTGCGTGAGCGTTTAGAGCGTTTGATGGCGTTAATGGAATCTGAAATTGATTTATTGCAAGTTGAACAAAGAATTCGTTCAAATGTTAAACGTCAAATGGAAAAAAGCCAGAGAGAGTATTATCTCAATGAGCAAATGAAGGCTATTCAAGAAGAATTAGGTCATGAGGCTAGTGAGCATGAAGATTTAAAAGATAGAATTGAAAAAGCCGGCATGTCTCAAGAAGCTTATGGCAAAGCAACTGCTGAACTCAAAAAATTAAAGATGATGGCACCTATGTCTGCCGAGGCGACAGTTTCTCGCAACTACATAGATTGGATGCTACAAGTGCCATGGAAAAAGAAAACAAAATTACGATTAGATTTGCCACAAGCTGAGGCTATCTTAGAAGAAGATCATTATGGTCTAGAAAAAGTTAAAGAACGCATTATTGAATATTTAGCTGTTCAAAAGAGAGTGAAAAAACTAAAAGGTCCGATATTGTGCTTAGTCGGGCCCCCAGGTGTTGGTAAAACCTCTCTTGGTAAATCTATTGCGCGCGCAACTCAACGTACCTTTGTGAGAATGTCCTTAGGTGGCGTTAGAGATGAAGCTGAGATACGTGGACACCGTCGTACTTACATTGGAGCGATGCCAGGTAAAATTTTACAAAAATTGGCAAAAGCTGGCGTTCGTAATCCTCTGTTTTTATTAGATGAAATTGATAAGATGGCGATGGATTTTCGTGGCGATCCTGCTGCTGCATTGTTGGAAGTGCTAGATCCTGAGCAAAATAATACTTTTAATGATCATTATTTAGAAGTTGATTATGACTTATCAGATATCATGTTTGTTGCAACAGCAAACTCATTAAATATTCCGCCACCATTATTGGATAGAATGGAAGTAATTCGTCTTGCCGGATATACAGAAGATGAAAAGCTCAATATTGCCGAGCGTTACTTAATTCCAAAACAAATACATGATAATGGATTAAATGAAGGTGAGTTGTCGATTACCAGAGAAGCAATTTTGGGCATTATTCGCTATTACACCCGTGAAGCTGGTGTGAGAAATCTTGAACGCGAGATCTCAAAACTATCGCGTAAAGTTGTTAAAGAAATTTTAATGCAAACAGAAGCCAAACAACTGGTCATCGATGAAAATAATCTTGAGAATTATCTTGGCGTAAAACGTTTTCGTTTTGGATTGGCTGAAGATCATGATCAAGTAGGTCAAGTGACCGGTCTTGCATGGACAGAAGTCGGAGGAGACATACTCACTATTGAGGCTGTTGTGATTCCTGGTAAAGGTAAAACCACGACAACCGGTAAACTTGGTGAGGTGATGCAAGAATCTATTCAAGCCGCGATGTCTGTTGTGAGAAGTCGAGCAAAATTGCTTGGCATACCAACAGATTTCTATGAGAAGAGTGATATTCATATCCACGTTCCTGAAGGGGCAACTCCTAAGGACGGTCCAAGTGCTGGTATTGGAATGTGTACAGCACTTGTTTCAGTGCTCACAAACATTCCTGTACGCGCAGATGTTGCTATGACTGGAGAAATCACTTTACGTGGTGAAGTATTGCCCATCGGTGGTTTAAAAGAGAAATTGCTGGCGGCTCGACGTGCTGGAATTGCAGAAGTCATCATTCCTGAAGAGAACAGACGGGATTTAAAAGAAATTCCAAAAAATGTTCAAGAAGATTTGAAAATACATTGTGTTAAATGGATAGATGAAGTATTTCAAATTGCTCTAACGCGATTGCCGCAACCATTATCTGAAGGAACCAAATCAGAAACGCCTGAGGAAGCTCCTAAGGAAGATAATCAAGCGTCGGATATGTTGCATCACTAAGATTTAAATCTCCTCTTGTCCCTTCTCCCCTTGCGGGAGAAGGTTAGGATGAGGGGTATGAAATCAAATCTTAGTTTAATTATCTCAATTCTCAAGATTTTAACACCCCTCACCCTAACCTTCTCCCGCAAGGGGAGAGGGGATATGACCTTAAATAATTCGGCTAGCTTTCTACTTTTTATTTTTCTCATATAAGCTTGTACAGTCTCTACTGCCGTGTTAACTTGCCGTTACTCATTTTGAGCAACAATTCAATCTCGTTAAGGGGGACCCTGTGAGTAAGATCCCAGTAAATAAGACTGATATTATTGAAGCGATGGCTGAACAAGCTGAAATTTCAAAAGCAGCAGCTGGCAAAGCATTAACTTCATTCTTGGATGCTATTACCGGTGCATTACGTAGCGGGAAGTCTGTTTCCTTACTAGGTTTTGGCACGTTTTCTGTTAAAGCTCGTGCTGCGCGCATTGGCCGTAATCCTAAAACTGGCGCACCTATAAATATCGAAGCAGCCAATGTTCCATTGTTTAAAGCTGGTAAAGCATTGAAAGATGCTGTAAACTCCGGCACCGTTATGGTTGAAGAAGAAGAAGTTTAATTTTACATTATTCTTCACTCTTGGGTGCTTAGCTCAGTTGGCAGAGCATCGCCCTTACAAGGCGAGGGTCGGGGGTTCAAGCCCCTCAGCACCCACCATTACTAAATTGGGGAGCGGTAGTTCAGTTGGTTAGAATACCGGCCTGTCACGCCGGGGGTCGCGGGTTCGAGTCCCGTCCGCTCCGCCATTTCTATAGTGCGCAGCTTTGCGCACCATACCCTTTTTAAGGAAAAAACCATGTTGCAGAACTTACGAGATAAGGCACAAGGTTGGATTGCATGGATAATCATCGGATTAATAGCAATCACTTTTGTTTTATTTGGTACAGAAAGTATGTTCGGCGGCAATGGTGATTCAAAAGTATTGGCGAAAGTTCAGGGTGTTAAAATCACTGAACGTGATTTAGAAGGCGCCTATCGACGTTTTCTCCGTCAACCAGGCAATGAATCCATTCAACAACTTGATTCAGACGTTATAAAAGGCGAAATACTTCAATCCTTAATTGACGAAACCATTATGAGACGTGCTGCGCATGAAATGGGATTAAGAGTTGGAGAACAGCGTGTTTTATTAACTTTGCAAAGTGTTCCTTTCTTCTTGCAAGACAATCAATTTTCTCAGGAAGCCTATCATCGTTATCTGATGCATGCAGAATATTCTGATTCAGGTTTTCGTTCATTTTTGCGTGACTTAATTATAAAACAACAATTACAACAAGGTGTCATGCAAACCTCATTTTCCTTGGATAATGATGTTTCAACATTAATTAAATATATTTTACAAAAAAGAGATATTAGATTTATTTCTATAGCAAAAGAACCTTTTGAAAAAGATATCGCTCTCAAACCTGAAGAAATAAAACAGTACTATGATGCGCATCTACAAGATTTTTTAACTGATGAGCAAGTTTCCTTAGAATACGTCGTATTATCATTACAAGAGTTAATGAACAAATATAATCCGCAAGAAAGCGAATTAAAGACATACTTTAAAGAAAACGCGGCTCTATTTAATGAACCAGAACGTGTTCATGTTGAGCATATTCTTATCGCTGTTCCCAAAAATGCCGATGAGCAAACCATTGCGACAGCAAATGAAAAAATTAAAGATATCCAGAAAAAATTATCGAGTGGCGAATCATTTGAATCTCTCGCTAAACAATATTCCGATGATAAAGCAACAGGAATAAAGGGTGGCGACCTTGATTGGTTCAGCCGAGGTGAAAATATTCCGGCATTTGAACAAGCAGCTTTTGCCTTAGATAAAAATCAAGTAAGCCCTATCGTAAAAACTGAATTTGGTTTTCATTTAATAAAGTTACTTGATAAGCAAAAAGAAAAAGAAAAATCGTTTGAAAGTGTGAAAGATGAAATTCAAACAAAAATGAAACAAGAATGGGCCCAAGAACAATTGGCGACACTTGGCGATCAATTAAATGATTTGTCTTTTGATCATCCCGACAGCTTGCAGCCTGCTGCAGAAAAATTAAGTTTGCCGCTTCAAAAAACTGATCTATTTACAAAGAGCCAAGGGCCTAAAGAACCTCTGCTACAAAATCCTATTGTCATGACAGCAGCCTTTAGTGCAAATGTGAAAGATAATAAAAATAATAGTGATATGTTAAAGCTGGATAATGAAAATTATATGGTATTGCGTGTATCTAAAGTTATTCCTTCAAAACAGAAGCCTCTTGAAGAAGTGCAAGCAGATATCATTAAGATCATGAAGGCAGAAAAAGGTCAGCAGTTGGCTTTAGCAAAAGCAAGTGAGCTTTACACAGCTATCCTAAAAGAGAAAAACGATCCTGCTAAGTTAAAGACGCAATATACTTGGCAAGAGCAAAACGATTTAACCCGTTCAAGCACCACAGTGAATACAGAAATTATCGAAAAAGCATTTTCTCTGCCTGTGACGCAATCAAAAGAAGGTGAGTTTGCGTTAGTGAATATGGAAAATGGTGATTATGCTGTTTTATGGCTAACAAAAGTAGTAGATGGCGATTATTCAAAATTGTCAAAAGATGAACAAGATAATTTTAAAGCACAATTAACCAAACATTATGGTGAATTGGAATTTGCTTTGTATGCCACTGATTTGGTGAAGAAAGCCAAGGTGGAGCGCAAAGAATCTAAAAAAGAAGCAAAGCAAGACTCAGATCAAGTTTAATTTTCTTTTCCTGATTTCTATGTAGGAGACGCCAAGGCAAGAATAGGATCGTCTCCTGCATTAAATCTAATCCCATCTTATAAATTCCAAGGTTAACCCGCAGGTAGCACTTATTCCGGTTGCTCCAAATAAGACCCTCACCCTAGCCCTCTCCTGCAAGCGGTAGAGGGGATCGGACACGAAGATCTTAATCTTGCCCTCTACCGCTTGCGGGAGAGGGTGTCGTTTCTGAACGGCGGGTGAGGGTCTGTAAAGTGATGTTTATTCATCACCAGCAAAATCAGGCATTGCGGTAATATTATATCCTGCGTCCACATTCAGAATTTCACCTGTTATGCCTGATGCTAAATCAGAGCATAAGAAAGCGGCTGCATTTCCAACATCCAGAGCATCCACATTTTTTCTTAAAGGACTAACTTCTTTGTTGTAAGTCAGCATCTTTTTAAAGCCTTTGATTCCAGAAGCAGCTAATGTTTTAATTGGGCCAGCTGAAATACCGTTGACACGGATCCCTATTGGACCAAGACTTGCAGCAAGATAACGAACATTAGCTTCTAAACTAGCTTTAGCCAAACCCATCACATTGTAATTAGGTACAGCCCGTACCGCACCTAAATAACTCATCGTTAAAAGAGAAGCGTTACGATCTTTCATCATTGGCAAGGCAGCTTTAGCTAGAGCACCAAAGCTATAGGAGCTGACATCGTGAGCAATTCTAAAGCCCTCTCTTGAGAGGACATCATGATAAGGACCGCTCAATTGATCCGCTGGTGCAAAAGCGACGGAATGAATTAAACCGTCCAAATGGCCCCATTTAGCATGCAATGATTCAAACATATGGGTGATTTCTTCATCACTGACGACATCACAAGGAAGCGTGATTGTAGAGTCCCATTCTGCTGCCAGATCAGTTACCCGATCTTTGAATCTTTCGTTTTGATAAGTAAAAGCAAGTTCAGCACCTTCGCGACGCAAAGCAGTCGCAATACCTGCAGCAATCGATTTATTGCTAATTAGACCTATAATTAAAATACGTTTACCAGCCAAGAATCCCATATGAGTCGCCTCTAAGACTTAAATTAAATAGGTTGCTAATTCTACCTTGGTTGGTGTGGGATATGTAGAGCAATGAATGCCAAGGAAGACATTCTGTGTTGGATAAATTACAAATTATAGTGCTTTTATCCTGTGCTCTGCTTTCACAAGGTTGTGAGAAGGGGGTATGGAACAATCCATATCCAGAATTAGATGGGAGCGACAATACGCTTTATACCTCTTTTTCTGAACGCCCTAAACACCTTGATCCGGCAGTCTCCTATACAGCAGAAGAATGGATCTTCATCAATCAAATTTATGAAGCACCATTACAGTATCATTATTTAAAAAGACCATATGAATTGGTTCCGCTGATAGCAGAAAACATGCCAGATGTTCGCTATATCGATGCCCTGGGTAAAGAGCTACCTAAAGATTCACCCATCGAAAATATTGCATTTAGTATTTATCAAATTAAAATCAAACCAGGTATTTATTTTCAAGCACATCCAGCATTTGCCAGAAAAAAAGATTCTGATGAATTCTTATATGATGGTTTAACAAAAAGCGATGTAAAAGATAAACATAGCATTCTGGATTTTCCCATTACCTCTACACGAGAACTAGTCGCAGAAGATTTTGTTTATCAGATAAAAAGGTTAGCCGATCCAACCATTAATTCTCCAATTTTAGGCTTGATGGAAAATTACATTGTTGGGATAAAAGACTATTCCAAAAAACTACAAGAGCTATATCATGGACTTGGAGTGACAGAAGGTAATACAGCATTTTTGGATTTAAGGCAATTTCCGCTAGATGGTGTGACGGTAATTGATAAATATACTTATGAAATTAAAATTCATGGAAAATATCCTCAATTTCTTTATTGGCTAGCAATGCCATTTTATGCGCCTATGCCATGGGAAGCGGTGAAATTTTATTCACAGAAAGTATTACTGCAAAAAAATATTTCATTAGATTGGTTTCCTGTTGGAACTGGACCGTTTATTTTAACCAAGAATAATCCCAATTCAGAAATGATTTTATCAAAAAATCCAAATTTTCATGGTGAAAAATATCCAAATATCGGTGAACCAGGAGATAAAGAAAATGGTTTATTAGCAAAGGCGGGTCAAAATTTACCCTTTTTAGATAAAATCATCTTTATTTTAGAAAAAGAGAGTATCCCTTATTGGAGTAAATTTCTACAAGGTTACTATGATCAATCTGGTGTCAGTGCTGAAAATTTTGATCAGGTTTTGAATACAGGACCTGCAGGTAGTCTTGATTTGACAAAAGAATTGTCGGACAAAGGTATTAGATTGAATACCTCAGTTCAACCAACCATTTTTTATTGGGGTTTTAACATGACTGATGAAGTCGTTGGAGGTTATACCCAATCGAAGAAAAAACTTCGTCAAGCTATTTCAATGGTAGTTGATATGGAAGAATACATTAATATCTTTCTTAATGGTAATGGGATAGTTGCTCAAGGACCATTGCCCCCATCCATATTTGGCTTTAATGAAAATATTGAAGCCAAAAATAAATTTATCTACAACATCAATTCAAAATTACAAAAATTTGAACGAAAATCTATAGACCAAGCGAAGAAATTATTAGCGGAAGCAGGTTTCCCTGATGGTATTGATACAAAAACAAATCAGCCCTTAGTTTTATATTTTGATGCGGTTATGACAGGCGGCCCAGAGTCAAGTTCGCAATTTTCATGGATTAGAAAGCAATTTAAAAAATTAGGGATAGAATTAGTAATTCGAGCGACCCAATATAATCGATTCCAAGACAAAATGCATAATGGTGATTTTCAGATTTATCATTGGGGTTGGAATGCAGATTATCCAGATCCAGAAAATTTTCTTTTTCTCTTATATGGCAAAAACGGTAAGGTAAAATTTAGCGGAGAGAATGCTAGCAATTATGAAAATCCAGCTTTTGATGCCTTATATGAAAAAATGAAAAGTATGGAGAATTCACCCGAGCGCGCCAAAATTATCGATGAAATGATGAAAATAGTGCAAGAAGATGCACCTTGGATTTGGGGGTTTCATCCTAAGATATATGTATTAAGACAAGGTTGGGTGAGTCCATTTAAAACTAATGCCATGTCAAGAAACACATTAAAGTACATGGCAATCGATCCTAAGTTAAGAGCGCAATCTCGCATCCAATGGAATCAAGCGGTTGTTTGGCCATTATTGCTAGGCGTATTGGGTTTTGTCATTCTTTGTATTCCAGCAGTAATAGGGTATTGGCGCAAAATGCATAAATCTCTGGTGCTCAAAGAACCAGAAGAAATTAAGGAATAGAAGAAATATGTTTGGATATATTCTTCGTCGTTTGCTTTATATGATTCCTATTTTAATAGGGGTGAACTTACTTACATTTTTATTGTTTTTTTTAGTGAACACTCCCGAAGATATAGCACGTGTTCATTTGGGACAAAAACATGTTACCCAAGCCGCTATCGATACTTGGAAGCATCACCATGGTTATGATACTCCATTATTTATCAACGAAGAATTGCAAGGTGATGATAAAATAACACAGACCATATTTTTTCAAAAATCATTGAAATTATTTGTATTTGATTTTGGATTTTCTGATAGTGGTCGTGACATTGGATATGATATATCGCAAAGAATGTGGCCAAGCTTGGCTATTGCAATTCCCAGTCTCATCGTAGGATTATTAGTTAATATTTCTCTTGCTCTTGTCATGATATTTTTCAGATATAGTTATCTTGATATTACGGGTGTGGTTTTTTGTGTGATGTTAATGTCGATTTCAGGATTGTTTTATATCATCGGTGGGCAATACCTAATCGCAAAATTACTTTTATTAGTACCCATTTCTGGATATGTACCTGGTTGGCAATTAGGAAAATTTTTAGTGCTTCCTATCGTTGTTGGCGTCATTAGTGGTATCGGTGGGGGAGTGAGGTGGTATCGCACCTTATTTTTAGAAGAAGCAAGTAAAGATTATGTCAGAACTGCAAGATCGAAAGGGTTAAAAGAATCTGTTGTTTTATTTAGGCATATTTTACGTAATGCGCTGATACCGATATTAACCGGTGTTGTTGCGCTTCTGCCGTTGTTATTTTTAGGAAGTTTACTTACAGAATCCTTTTTTGGGATCCCGGGTCTTGGCAGCTACACGATTGATGCGATTCAGCAACAAGACTTCGCCATTGTACGTTCGATGGTATTTCTAGGATCATTTCTTTATATATTAGGTTTATTAATGACAGATATTTCTTATACTGTAGTTGATCCACGGGTGCGGTTTAATTAAATATGAAATTCACAGCCTTATGGTCAGATTTATTAGTATATATGTTGTTAGCGTTAATGATTGCGCTGATATTTCATATCTATAACAATAAACAGTTGCGTGCCACGTGGCGTAAAATTATATATCGTCCTTTAAATATTGCAGCGCTTGTTATCCTAGGATTTTACTCAGTTATAGGTTTATTAGATACCATTCACTTTCGTGAATCTTCAGCCATTATACAATTAAGCACCAATGGTATGGTGAGTGTGCTTGATAAACTGTTGATGCCATTAATATTAAATACAGAAAAAACTTATTCGGAACCATTTGCAACGCATTCTTTTATCAAAGAAACAGTTACTTTAGAAAATGGGTCAATGATACGAGATTTCCCAAGATTGAAATTTGGTGGACAACATTTAGTTTCAACAAAGGATAAAATCAGTGATATTTGCCATATTTTAGGACAAATTGTTTTAAAAACAATGCTTGTTTGGTTCACTATTTCAATATTATTCTTACTGATGGGCAGTCGTAAACATCAAATAGCATTGAAAGCATTCACTTATCACGTCATAACGGGAAAAACCAATTTTCCATGGCGATCATTTCTTCTTACCGTTGGTATAATCACGTTTATAATTATCTCTATTTATGGCTTTATGCCCTACTATCACATTTTTGGTACGAATGAGGTGGGTGAAGATGTTCTTTATCAAACCTTAAAAAGCATTCGAACAGGTTTGATTATTGGCACGCTAACAACGCTCATTACTTTGCCGTTTGCAATTCTTTTTGGTCTGATGGCCGGCTATTTTAGAGGTTGGATAGATGATGTGATTCAATATGTCTATACAACATTAAGTTCAATCCCTGCGGTGTTATTAATTGCTGCTGCAGTATTAACCTTACAAATAGTGATGGGGCGCCATAGTGATTGGTTTGAAACTGTGGCTCATCGTACAGATGCGAGATTACTAGCACTTTGTGCAATATTAGGGATCACAAGTTGGACGGGACTTTGTCGACTTCTTCGCGGTGAAACGCTAAAAATTTGTGAAATGGATTTTATAACTGCTGCGCACTCACTGGGTCTTTCTCATTTTTCAATTATCTTGAAACATATTTTACCAAATGTATTTCATATTATTTTAATCACAGTTGTGCTTGATTTTAGTGGACTCGTATTAGCCGAAGCGGTTTTATCTTACGTTGGTGTAGGAGTCGATCCGACTTCATTTAGCTGGGGGACTATGATTAATAGTGCTCGTTTAGAATTAGCTCGAGTGCCCGTGGTTTGGTGGAGCTTATCTGCTGCATTTATTTTTATGTTTGTGCTAGTTTTAGCTGCGAATGTTTTTTCTGATGCGGTACGAGATGCTTTTGATCCTAGAATGCAACATTCAGGTGGAAAATGAATAATAACCCATTACTCAAAGTGAAGCAGTTACGGGTTCAAATTCGCACACCCAGTGGAGTTATTCAAGCTGTCGATGGTGTTGATATTGAAATACATCGTGGAGAAATTTTTGCTTTGGTTGGTGAATCTGGTTGTGGTAAATCAATGACCGCATTATCTATTAATCGACTCTTGCCAGATAATGCTGCGATTTGTCAGGGAAGTGAAATTTATTTAGAAGATTGTCGCATCCATGAACTGAATGAAAATCAAATGCGTCACATTAGGCGAGATAAGATTGGCATGATTTTTCAAGATCCTGCAACAGCCCTGAATCCCGTGCTGACCATTGGGGCGCAGTTAGAAGAAGCCATTAATAAAAGCAACGGGCATAAAAAAAGTTCTCGTCAAATAAAAGCTGAAATACTTGATTTACTTGAAAAAGTGAGATTGCCGCATCCAAATGCAATTTTGCATCAATATCCTCATCAACTTTCTGGTGGATTAAAACAACGTGTAGTGATTGCGATGGCTTTAGCTCAATCGCCGTTGTTATTAATCGCTGATGAGGCAACGACGGCATTAGATGTGACAACGCAAGCACAGGTATTGAGTTTAATTAAAGATCTTAATAAAAAATTTAATATGGCAATTTTGTTAATAACACATGATTTAGGTATCGTTGCGCAAATGGCCGATACGGTTGCCGTGATGTATGCTGGCCATATTATTGAAAAATCTTCCAAAGAAGATTTTATTAATAAGCCCAGTCATCCCTATAGCAAGCAATTATTTGCTTCACTGCCTGAACATACTCAACATGGACATGAATTAGCGGTCATTCCTGGACAAGTTCCTAGGTTAAATAAAAAATTTACATTATGTCGATTTAAAGATAGATGTAAATATGTATTTAGTGCCTGTGAACACTCAATGCCAGAATTAATTAAATTAAATGATATTCACTCAGTAAGATGTCATTGGTATTCACAATCTCAGTTAAGAAAGATCCCAACACCGCTTCGTATTGAAACAATTTACGATGATAACCTTTCAAAGACGGCTATCCCAAGTGATGAACTAACAGAACCATACAATGATCTAGAGGAATCTATTTTAGAAATCGATGAATTAAAAGTTCATTTTGCCGTTAAAAAAGGTCTATTTAAAAAAACGATAGGATATATCAAAGCGGTTGACGGACTATCGGTTAAATTGAATGAAGGGCAAACGTTGGCTTTGGTTGGTGAGTCCGGATGTGGTAAAACAACAGTTGGGAAAGCAATATTAAGATTGGTTGATACGACTCATGGCAAAGTAATTTTTAATCAAAAAAATATTTTGAATTTAAGTGCACGTAAACTCAGAGAAAAGCGTGCTCAAATGCAAATGATTTTTCAAGATCCCTATTCGTCAATGGATCCCAGAATGCGGGTGAGTGATATCATAGAAGAAGGAATGATTGCACTTAATATAGGCACTGATGCCTTCGAGAGGCAAGATAGAATTAATGTATTGCTAGAACAAGTAGGCCTTAGCCATGCATTAAAAGATCGGTTTGCACACGAACTCTCTGGTGGTCAAAGACAACGAGTTGCAATTGCAAGAGCATTATCAGTAGGGGCAAGTTTAATTGTATGTGATGAGCCAACAAGCGCATTAGATGTTTCAGTACAAGCTCAAATTCTTAATCTTTTAAAATCATTGCAATCAGATCTGAGTATAAGTTTGCTATTTATTACTCATAATATAGGGGTTGTTAAGTATTTAGCTGATTATGTTGCTGTTATGTATTTAGGACGTATTGTCGAGTATGGCCCAACCCAGAAAGTATTAAATTCTCCTAAGCATCCATATACGCAAGCATTGTTAGCATCAGTTCCTTCGTTAATAGAACAAAATAATTTTTTCCATCCTCCTAAAGGGGAATTGCCTTCACCGATGCATCCTCCCAAAGGTTGCCATTTTTCTCCTAGATGTCCAAAAGTACATGCACGTTGTTTAGAAAAATATCCAGATAGTTACTTTACAAGTTTGGAACAACAAGTTAGCTGTTTTCTTTATTCACCGGAGGAAATTACTAAGGAAACCAAAAAGGAGATTAGTAATGGATTTTAAACCGTCTGTGGACAAAGGAAAAAAATCAACTCAAAAGCAAATTTTTACATTTGACAGTACTAAGAATTTAGATGATTGGGTGGCCTTAATAACTGATCAAATTCATTATCCATTGGGTGTGTTTGTAAGAAATTTGGGTAATGCAAATGCAAACGATCCAAATTTGGATTTTGATGGGACTTTAAAAATTTTAGAAAAATCGGCGTTAAAGAATAAAATATTAAGAATTACTGATAATATATATTATACACAAACTCATGCGACATTGGGCTCGATACAAAGGGCAACAGTCATTTTGGGGTTTCAATCAATACGAAACATTGCGCTTTGTATTGCCATCTTTACTCATATTATTGAAGTTGCGCCCAATAATGATATATTGCAGGAAATTGATTTATCAATTCATGCTGCCGTATTAGCTGCATTGATTGCACAACGCAAATCAAAAATATTAAATTCTGAGCCTATTGCTGTTGCTGCATTGACATACAATTTAGGAAAACTATTATTTTTATTTTTCGGTGGAGATACAGCTAAAGAATATCTTGAACACCAAGCCCAGGCCCCTGTGAATGAAGAAGATGAACGAAAATTGGTTGGTTTTCTTTTTAAAGATTTAACGCTTGCGCTGATTAGGTTTTGGAATTTAGGTCAGCAATCACTTCATGTTCATGATATTGTTAATCAAGAAGATATATCATATTCAGTACATATCGCACGCGATGTGGCATTAAATCTAAAACATGATTGGGAATCACCTGAGGCAATCAGCGCACTGAAAAGTATTGAAACTTATTTAGGTATAAACTTTGATGATGCGCGTGCCTTAGCATTAGAATCTGCTGAGAAATCGCTTGAAGAAGCATCATTATATCATTGTTCAAGGCTTATGGATTTTATTCCTTTGCCTGCAGAAGAAGAATTGATTGAGTATAATCATTTGGAAGGTGAAAATGTTACGCCAATAGCAAGTCGTATCAAGGCAACTATTCAACAGCTCTCAATATTAGTGACTAGTAAAAAAGTGCCGACTGTGAATGATATAATGAATGTTGGTCTAAAAGGAATTTTCGATGGCGTTGATTTTGATAGAGTCTTGTTTGCTTTATTAAGCTCTAATAAGAAAATTTTAATTGCTAAATCTATTTTTGAAAAGCATAAGACGGATATATTTCAACAATTTCAGTTTCAATTAGACATGCCAGAAGGGTGGTTGTTTCAACATATTTTACGTGAAAAACGTCCCGCATGGTTGGGTGGAAAACGTGAAGTTGTTTTGAAAAAATTTAGAAACACAGCTTTCAATAGTAAAGTGGGGAAAGGACAATTTTTTGTCGCTCCAATGATTCTAGATGGTAAAGGGATTGGAATTTATTTTGCTGATAGATGTATTACGGCTCGTCAACTTGATACAAGAAGCTATGATGCATTTACTGAACTTTGCACCTCAATAAATGAAAATATTGAATTAGTAAGAAAACGGGAAAAGCAAAGTTATTAATGTACCTTTTTAAATCAATCGCCTTCATAGTATCTATCTTCATAATCAACATGATGATGACGTCTTGGATTTGAGAATGAATATACGATACCAATATTATAAGAAATAGCAGTTTTATAAGGCGTGATGTCATAATAGTTATCAAGTTCATCAAAGCCGACATCATTGATGCGCCCATCTGGTTCACTATTAACCAAGAATTTAATTCCTAAGCAGGGCAGTATATTGTATTGAGCCCCAATGCCCAAACGACCCATTGCTTTGTTTTCAGATTCATTTCGATATTCAATCCAGGTGCCACTTGTGAGGTGGTTGACATGCGTGTCAATATGCAATAATGCAAGCCCACCCATAAAAATAAGCTCAAAATTTCTCCACACTTCCCAGTAGAAATTAATATCAAGATGAACATCTCTTAAGCGCATATTAACGTTAGCAGCATCTAGATTAACTTCTCTTTTTGCAAAATATAATTCTGTGCCATCGAACACTTTTCCATTTTGAACACGATCAGATTGTTCGTAACCAAAATCAACCCCAAAATAGCCATTGATTCTCGTACCAACATAAATGTTGAATGAGTGGTCTACATAGGGAAATAGTTCTTCGTAATCTGAAAAGGTGAATAGAGCCCCATTTTTTTTAAGGCCGCCCTCATTTGGTTCTAAGCCCCACCATTTATAATCAACACCAATATGAGGTGACCAAAAAGCAGCTTGGGCCGTGAGGGGCAAGGTAAATGTCGAGATAAGTGCGCTAACTAAGATGCCTTTGTACGACATTATTCATCCTTGAAATGTAATTTCATTACTTACATTTTGCGCAGGATATTTTCCCTAGTCAACCTGAATGCTCTTTAATTGCGTTGCAATCAATTTAGAGAGATCAATTTTGTTCGAAGGGTGCGGAATACTATTGGTAGTAATGACTTCACAACCAAGTAATTGAAGTTGAGCATAAGCATTTTCTGCAAACAAGCCATGGACACCAATGCAAATAGGAGGAGGAAAATGTGCTTGCACGAGTTGCTTAGCTAAAGTCAGAAGTGTTTGCCCACTGGAAATAATATCATCGACGATGATAGGAGTTGCAGAGTTCCATTGCTTAAAATCCGGCATTTGTATACTAACATCTTTATCACCATGTCGAGTTTTTTCTAAAACAAAGCAAGGTGAGTTGGCAAGCTTTGAAATTGATTCTACCCATTGCTCACTTTCGCTATCAGGACCAATAAGTAAAGGATGATGAACGTTGAGCTTAATCCAGTTTGCAATCTCCACCGTTGCTTGAAGCACAAAAGTTGGAATAGTGTAAATTTCATTTAAATTTTTAATGCGATGTAGATGGGGAGAAACACACAAGAGCCAATCGAAAAAGGGCGAAATCAACTTTGCAAAATACCCAGCACTCACACCTTGACCCTCTTGAAATCGTTTATCTTGTCGCATATAAGCTAAATAGGGTGTTACTAAGCCAATTTTTTTAGCCCCTAAGTCACGACAAGTTTGTGCAAGTAAAATAAGAGGGAGCATTTTTTTATTAGGTTTATCTAAAGAGCCGATAATAATAATTTCTGCATTGTGGCAATCAAATAATAAGCGAATACATGTTTCTTCATCTGGAAAAATATGAAAATCTACATCACCAATAGGGATATTTAATATTTTACTAATATTGTTTTGTAAGATTTCATTGCCAGGTAAACATACCAGTATTTTTCTCATACTAATTCATCTTCTATTCTAAACTCACTTGTATGAGTTTTTAAAAACTCTAAAGCGTACTGTAATTCGCCTTTTGCTTCTGAATGGATGGTAAATAACAAATCTCCAGCATTCACTTGACGCCCTAGATGTTGGTGTAACGCAATTCCTGCAGCTTTATTGTGTGGTGCACCGGCAAGTTTTGCTAATTGGGCGATAAATCGATTATTAATAAAAGTAACTATACCAGAGCGATTCGCTTTCACTTCATATTGATATTTTGCAATGGGCACCTCTCGTATGCCGCCTTGAGCCTCACATATAGCTTGCAATTTTTGCCAAGCTTTGCCTGAAGATAATACCTGTGTGGCAAGTGCCAGTCCTTGATTGTTTTTGGCAACTTTACCCATTTCTAATATTTCACCTGCTAACAACAGAGCACGCTCTCTCAAATCTTGAGGACAATTAGGTTGATTTTGTATTACTGATAAAACGTCTGACATTTCTAAAGCAGGTCCAATACCCTTACCAACAGGTTGTGAACCATCAGTAAAAATGGTTCTAACATTCATATTTAAATTTTTGCTAACTTCATTGAGCTTGGTAGAAAGACTTTTAGCAAATTCAATACTTCTTGCTTTGGCGGTTGGTCCAACAGGAATATCGATGAGAACATGGGTTGATCCTGCTGCAATTTTTTTTGATAAAATTGACGAAACCATTAAACCTTCACTATCTATATCAAGTGCTCGTTCAACTTTGATAAGTAGATCATCAGCAGGGCTCATATTCACAGAACCTCCCCACACGATACAGCCGCCTTCTTTTTCAACAACCTTACGCATCGTTGCTAAATCAAGATTAACAGGAGCAAGTACTTCCATCGTATCCGCGGTTCCTGCAGGAGAAGTAATTGCTCGAGAAGATGTTTTAGGCATGATTAAGCCACAAGCTGAGACTATTGCAACTACAATAGGCGTGGTACGATTGCCTGGTAAGCCACCGATACAATGCTTATCCATTACAATTTCATTTTGCCAAGATAATGTTTTTCCTGTTTTTACCATGGCATCAGTAAGCGCAGACATTTCTTGAATATCCATTTGATTAGCAGTGCAGGCGCTTATAAATGCAGAAAGATGGATGTTGGTATAATTGCCAGCCACAATATCTTTGACGATTGAATACAAATGTTTAGAATTGAACTTATGGTTATATAGTTTTCCTCTAACATAAGAAAAAGAATCTACGGATTTTGTATGCGAGATAGTGACATATTCGCCCTCGCTGGCTTTGAGCAAAAACCATGCTTCTTCAGATAAACCGATTTCATCTGTCGTCACAATAGGAGATGTCACCACATTGAGGGTTGCAACAATGCTCTCTTTTTCATTACTAATTCTTACACGTGAAAATGCCGAGAATCCTTCAGAACGACAAATATAGCTATCTTTTTGTAAAAAAATGACTGGTTCTTGAAAAGTATCAATACCGAGTCGTTTGATGCGTAGTTTTTGGAGATTGCCGTCAATGTCTTTTAATTCAAGGTGAGTGGTGTTCATTTTTGTTCACCTTTTTATGGGCTTTAATTTAATGACATCGTATTTTTCACCAGAATGAGGGAGCCAAGCCGATTGATGATTTTGTTTTGCAATTAGCGTATTAAAGGTGTCCATAGAACGTTGTTCTCCATGAACCAATATCAACGGAGGCTTGTTGTGAAAGTTATTGTACCAATTTAATAAGGCTGCTTGATCAGCATGGGCTGAAAAACCATTGATGGTGTGAATATGAGCTGCTACTTTTATTGTTTCGCCCCAAAGCGTCACTTTTTTTGCACCGTCAACAAGCCTTCTTCCTAAAGTACCTTCTGCTTGATAACCCACAAATATAATATGACAATGCTTGCGCCATAGATTGTGTTTTAAGTGTTGTTTGATGCGTCCACCATTACACATTCCGCTGCCAGCAATAATAATCGCACCCGAAGTTATTTGGTTTATTTTCATTGAGTCATTTGTTGTTTCACTATAATACAAATTAGGTAGTTGAAATAAGGCACCATCTCTTTGCACTATTTTTTGTGCTTCTTTATCATATAATTTGATATGTTTGGCATATACTTTAGTTGCTTGAATTGCCATAGGACTATCTAAGAAAACTGCTAAATCATTTAATTTCCATTTATCATAGTTTTCTCTCATCAAATAAATGATTTCTTGTGCTCTACCTACAGCAAACGCAGGGATAAGAATATTTCCTTTATTACGTTTTATCTCCATCAAAACATCGCCAAATTCTTCTACAGATGATTGCCAAGACCGTTGATTTCTATCACCATAGGTACTTTCCATAATAACAAGATCAGCTGCTTGAAGAAAAGTTGGGTTTTGTAATATAGGTAGGCCTTTTCTTCCCAGATCACCACTAAAGACTATTTTTCTAGTAACGCCTTTTTCATGTAGCCACATTTCAACAATAGCAGCACCGAGGATATGTCCTGCATCGTGTAAACAAATTTCAATTCCCGGTATGATTTCAATTTTTTGATTATAATCAATTCCTTTGAAGTGTTGAATTGCTGCTTTGGCATCTTCAATTGTATAAAGTGGTTCTACAGGATTAAGAAGTTTTCGCTCACGTTTACGATTATCTATTTGTGCATCTTTTTCATTTAAATACGCGGCATCCTGCAACATTATATTGCATAAATCAATGGTGGCGTGTTGTGTAAAAATTGGGCCTTTAAAACCACGTTTGACAAGTAATGGCAGCCGACCACTATGATCAATATGAGCATGGGTTAAAACAACAGCATCGATGGATTGAGGGTCAAAAGGAAAGGGATCTTTATTTCGTAATTCATCTGCGTAGCGACCTTGAATGAGACCGCAATCAACTAAAATGCAATGGTTTTGGTTCTTGATGAGAAAACAAGAACCGGTGACTTCCTGGGTTGCTCCAAAAAATTGAATTTCCATATACGCTCTTTCCAGTTTAATTTTATGCGTTTCCTGCTTCGCTTTTTAGCTACGCAGGACAAAGTTGCTTCCAACTAGTAAATGCAATGCCCCACGGAACCTTTTTTGCAACGGATCCCATTGACCCATATTGCATCTTCTAGATTAGCATTTTCAAATGTTGTTTTAAAAATAGAGGCTTTATTTAAATTTGCACCTGAAAGATTTGCATCATTTAAGTTTGCAAAGTCTAAAGTTGCGCCCTGTAGATTTGCTTTTCTTAATGTCGCACCTTGTAAATTTGTACGAGAAAGATCACAATTTTTTAAGTTGGCTGAGGGGAGCATGGCTTTTTGTAAATCAATATTCGCTAATTGAGTATCAGATAAGTTCACTGCACCTAAATAAATGTATTTTTCTCTGATGGCTTCAGATTCTCTATCTTCATAAAATAATTTTGGTTTTAAATTTGAAATAAAAATAATAACACTGGCTACTTTATCAGGTTTATTTAGCCGTTCTAGATCTTCCAAAATTGCCTCAGTGCGAGCAATCATCAATAAATTGATCCTTTGATTATTGTCGTCTGGGCTTTTGGCAAATAATTCCACGATACCATTGAAATAGCTGTCAGTCATTCTACTGGCCTGCAATATTTCTTGATGTTTCCCCACCTTATAGCTTACTAAGACGGTAGCAATACCGACGAAGATGCCTACAATGGCGATAGTTAATTCTATGCCACGATGCTTAGCAAATTGTTTCAGCTTGTAAGTTAAGCTGGGTTCGGCTTTATAGAGCCGGTAAAGATCATGCTCTGGTACTAGCATTGGATCCTGTCTTGGTGAAAAAAAATTGGAGTAGGGGCCTTTTTAAAGTTTAGGACTTTAGAAAGGCCCAAGCAAGTTAACTTGGTAAGATATGCTGGTTAAATATACCGGTCTAGCCTTTTGAAATTACAATCTTTTGGCCAGGTTGTATAATTGCATCTTGGTTTTTGAAGTTGTTGTTAGCGACAATAGTACTAATTTTCACTTTGTACTTTTTGCTAATGGAGGGGATAGATTCACCTCTTTTCACAGTGTGAGTCTTTCCTGAAGCTTTATTGCTTTTACTTGTTGTTTTGCTTGAAGAAACCACAGTCACATCACTATTGCTGGTTTTGGTCGTCGCTTTTGCTTGTGCAGTTGAAGATTTGGCTGCTTTTGTAGTTGTTGCCGTTATTGTCGTCGGTGCAGCAGTTTTGGCTGGAGCGGTCTTGTTAATTTTTTCTTTAAAATTTTCAGCATGATGGATAGGAACCACTAAATGCAATGGTGTATTGGCGCTCATGGATTTCTTAAACCCTGGGTTCAAGCGACGTAGTTGAGTTTCGCTGATATCCACTAATTTGGCAGCATGTGCAATATCAATGGGTTTGCCTGTATGAACGCGAGCAATAACTGGTTTATTAGGGATAGCTGGTAGCACAACGCCATATTGTTTCGGCGATTTAATAATAGCAGCGAGTGCTAACAATTTGGGCACAAAATGAGTTGTTTCTTTAGGTAATTTCAACGCCCAGAATTCTGTTGATTTTTTGGCAGAACGATTTTGTTTAATCGCGCGTTGTAGTTTTACTTCGCCACAATTATAAGCGGCGATAGCCAATAGCCAGTTACCATTGAATTTTTTGTGCAAATATTCGAGATGATCGAGGGCTACTTTGGTCGATTGGTACACATCTTTGCGGCCATCGTACCATGCATTTTGTTTCAGGCCATGCATTTTGCCCAAAGTTGGCATAATTTGCCACAAACCAACGGCACCAGCGTGACTTAAAGTATTAGGGTTGAAATCACTTTCAATAATAGGGAGTAAAGCAATTTCACTTGGCATGCCACGTTTTTCAACTTCTTCTAAAATATAGAAGAAATATGGTGATGCATTTTTAATAACTTTGTTGATGTAATCTTGATGCTGCGAAAAACTTTTTACATGACGTTGAAATAATGGTTGTGTTGTTTGCGTTGTTCCTAAATGTAAACGTGCACGAACGCGAGTCCAGATTTCAACCGAAGATTGAGTGCTATTAATTTCAACGGGATTCTTGGGTTTGAAGATATTAGACAATATATCTCTTGTTTGATTATTCACTTCTTGATTGGTCATGGGTGCGCGCTGATAAGCGGAAGCACCTAAAGTGACGGTACTGCAATACCCATATAGAAAAATGAACGCACAAAGTGCGCAAATGAAAGACTGTTTATTTATTTTATTCATGTGAGATTTTTGCATTTCACTTGCCTTGTATTAACAACGGCTCGAAATAAAAAAAGTGGTGCAAATGAGCGCTGTTTTCAATTTCTTTTCCTCTTCTGAAGTATTTCAGAAGATTTAATCTTCTAAATTAGTTACGTGCCTATGGTAAATAAAAACCTTGAAAAAAGCAAGTCTTAATTCATTTAAGCAACCAAATTCTAAAGGGTAAATTGGTTCTTCCATTCACGCAAATGTGCAAATACCATGACAGGATCAAGCATCTTAACTCTGTAGTGATTTTCAACAGCATCAATCACCGTTTGCTCTTGGCAACGTAAAAACGGATTTGTCTCAAATTCACAGGCAAGTGTAACAGGAAGTGAAGGTAAATTTTGTTGTCTCAATTTTTTTGCTTCATCATGTCGCTTTTTCAAAGCCACATTATTTGGTTCAACTTGTTCTGCAAATGCAATATTGGCCAAGGTATATTCATGACCACAATAAACCAGCGTGTTTTTCCCTATTTTCTTGATTTTTTCAAGAGAATTATACATTTGTGCGGGAGTGCCTTCAAATACGCGTCCACATCCACAGGAAAATAATGTATCACCACAAAACAGAACAGACTCGTTAAAAAATGCAATATGACCTAAAGTGTGGCCTGGGATATCAATCACATTGAGATGAAGATCAAAGTGTGTAAAAGAAATGCGATCTTTTTCCTTCATAGCATTTGTCACACCAGAAACTTTTTCATTGCTTGGTCCGTACACTTGGGCTTGTGGATATTCTTTAAGCAAGTCCAATACGCCACCGCTATGGTCATTATGATGATGGGTTATTAGTATTGAATGTAAGGTCAAATTATTAAAATGTAAGTAATCTAACACAGGTTGTGCTATGCCTGGATCGACAATAACAAGTTGATTGCCGTCTAGACTGTGCACGGCCCAAATGTAATTATCTTTGAAAGCAGGAATTGCAACAATATTATTCATTAAACTTACTTATTTTGGGGTTGACCTAAAGAAATGGTATCAGAAAAAAATCCCTCCCATGTATGGTATCAACATGGAGTGGGATCGAGGTTTATGTCTGCAGAAAGAGAAGAGTTAACTAACATTCTTCCTAGGCTATATGGGTATCATCTCGTGTACTTAGGAGAACCCGATCTTGCTTCATTAGTGCAAAGCAGTTTGATTTCGCATCGGGTATTAATTAATCCCCATCTGATGGGGCAGATGAGCAGTATTAGCGGTTTAACCGGTGCTCTAGAGGCCTTGCCAATACTCAGTGACAGTGTGGATGTGGTGGTATTACCCCATACCCTTGAGCAAGCGACTAATCCGCATGAAGTATTAAGAGAGACTCATCGTATTCTGATCCCCGAAGGGCACGTTGTTATCACAGGATTTAACCCCATCAGTATGTGGGGGACTTGGTATGGGTTTAAGCATATGTTGGGTCGGATCCATAATCAGGGTAAAATGCTGAGCCCAAATCGAGTGAGAGATTGGCTTAAACTTTTAAACTTTCAAATTATCGGAGGTCGGATGTTTTATTTTCGTCCCCCCATTGATAATGAAAGGGTGAATCAAAAATTAAAATTTATGGAGAAATGGGGCGAGCATTGTTGGCCCATTTTTGGGGGAGCTTATTCACTTTTGGCTGTGAAACGCGTTATACCATTAACGCCTATTCGTGCTAAATGGCGTCCTGAGCCTATTTGGCAGGGCTCAGGGTTACCTAAACCTACCACGACAACCTTACAAAATAATAAAAAACAATAACGATAAAAAAATGAAAGAAAAAAAAGTCGACATGTTTACAGATGGTGCTTGCAGCGGTAACCCAGGACCTGGTGGTTGGGGAGTTCTATTACGTTATGGGGATCATGAAAAATTATTATCAGGTGCAGAGGATAATACAACAAACAACCGTATGGAATTGATGGCTGCAATTATGGGGCTTCGTGAATTGAGTAGAGGATGTGAAGTTAACCTCACCACGGATTCTGAATATGTTAAAAAGGGTATTACCGAATGGATGATAAATTGGAAGAAAAAAGGTTGGAAAACAGCCAGCAATAAGCCCGTAAAAAACCAAGATTTATGGCAAGAACTTGACGTAGAGGTACAGCGCCATCAAGTAAAATGGCATTGGGTAAAAGGGCACAGCGGTCATCCTGAAAATGAACTTGCAGATCAATTAGCAAGAGATGCTATTTATGCTTTGTTGAGTAATAAGGAAACCGAATAATGCGGCAAGTGATCTTGGATACAGAAACCACAGGACTATCGCCACAGCAAGGTCATCGCATTATTGAAATTGGTTGTGTTGAACTCATCAACCGGCGTTTAACTGGAAAAACGTTCCATACATATATTCAGCCTGATCGTGAAGTAGATGAAGGTGCTATGCGTGTGCATGGGATCACGAATGAATTTTTAGTAGATAAACCTCGTTTTAATGAAATTGTGGATAATTTTAAAGCTTTTATCAAAGGTGCAGAACTCATTATTCATAATGCCCCCTTTGATGTTGGCTTTATTGAACATGAGTTTAAACTACTCAAAGACAAAGCGTGGGCAACTTTAGATAAGCATTGCCAAGTTTTTGATACTTTAACCTTTGCTCGCCAGAAACATCCTGGGCAGCGCAACAATTTAGATGCTTTATGTAAGCGTTATAATGTTGAAAATCAACATCGTGAAAAACATGGCGCGTTACTGGACGCTGAAATTTTAGCTGAAGTCTATTTGGCGATGACAGGTGGCCAAGAAACCTTGATTCTGGAAGAAGTACAAACCAACCAGGAACAAGTTGCCAAAGAAAGCGAAAGAAACCACGATGTTATCGCGGTTATTGAAACATCATTTATTCAAGCCACAGAAGAAGAACTTGCTGCTCACGAAGCCTTCTTAGATAAGATTGAGAAAAAAGGTAATAAAAGCGTGTGGCGCGCGGTTCAAGAAGCTACCGAAACTCAATAGAATCACCTAAAAAGCAGTGATATGCCCTAAATCCACCCTTGCTTGAATGTGCCTACCGTGTATATGCTTTTATATTTGTTGAATTATCTACACCGAGCTTTAGTCTATGGATTAAATATTAACTTTATTAATAGAGTTTCCTGTTATGTCAAAAATATTAATTAAAGTTGTACCTGGGCAAGGTCATCCTGAGCCATCTTCAGTTGAATTTAGCAATGCATTTCAAGCTTTTTACGATATTCCAGAAATCAAAGCACTTTTTTCCCAAGTACTTAAAGAGGGGGATATTACATTTGCATTTAGAAACCAACCTGATGTGGGGTGGTTTCCTGAAACACGAGAAATAATGTTACCTATTAGTTTATTAAATTCATCGCCTGTAGTTTCTTTTAACAATATTGCTAAAATGCTTTGCCAAATGACAGGTAAGTTGGCTAATGATGCATATTTTATGATGTTAAGAGCGAAACAGAACTCACCAGAAGCATTTAATCTTTTGGCAAGTAAAGTTAACATTACACCAGATAATTTAATCTTTGAATATTGTTTGAGAGCAGGTTTTACCGAGTTAACGCCAGAGCAAGAAGATCATTTGACTCTAGCTAAATTAAACATTGATTATAGGGGGCTTGATGCTGGTAAGCAGGTTCAAATTAAAAAACTTTTTGAGACCTTAGTACAAATGGGAACATTTAAAAGTTTAATTGAGGGAATGACAAAAGACAAAATCATGTCTACATTTTTTGTTGGCAAGGATAAACTTCCAGCTAATATACCAGTCTCTATACATCAAAATAGTTATATTTTAATTGACAAAGATGCTTCCTTGATTGGTATTAGTCAAAATTTAATTAGAGTGATGATTGGGATCTCTCTAGAAAACAAATTTGTCAAATATGGTGATTATCCCAGCGCTGAAGACTATGCTAAAGCTTTTGTTAAATCTTTATATGATTTGGAGTTCGGTACGGCAAAGAAAATGATAGCATTACTTGGTAATAGAAAAGCAAACAAATTATTAAGTTTGTTTTTAAATAAACCTATTGATGATGAACTAGTAAAAGTTAAATTGAAGCAGTTATTAACTCACTATCAAAATGTTATGAAAACCCCCTTTGATGATTTTTTGCAAGCAAACATTGCAATATATACGGAATCCAAAAAAGATTTTCAAATCTGGCAACAGAAAAATAGGCCACAAGATGTTCCTTTAGCAGAAATCTCAACTAGCCAAGTTCGAGTAATCGTTGATGAAGAAGTGAAACCTTCTCCCATGACCACATCATTTCAAACCTATCGTCAAGCTGAAGACTCTAGTTCTGAGATGATTGAGCAAGATATAGTTTCATTTCCTGATTTGATTAGAAATTGCGTTGAAAGATATAAAACCTATGCCTGTTCAGATGCGCGTAATTATTCTCAATGTATTTATCCTGGTAAAGAAAATGAAATACTACAAAGATATAAAGATCGACCCATTCATCTCCTTCAGTTTGAGGCTAAAGCGAATAGCGATGCCGCAAGAGGAATATATACTCCTTTCACTTTAAAACAAA
The DNA here is from genome assembly GCA_016191245.1 of Gammaproteobacteria bacterium. Taxonomy (GTDB): domain Bacteria; phylum Pseudomonadota; class Gammaproteobacteria; order Berkiellales; family Berkiellaceae; genus Berkiella. Next base: position 34,210 of record JACPOY010000030.1, read on the forward strand.
TATCGCTACTCATTGATAAAGCCAAATCTGGATGTTGTACAACTTTTGCAATTGCTGCTTTACATCGATTATTAAGTGAAAACCCCAATTTAAGAGTGCAAATGGTGGCATCCCCTGTACAAGGGATGACAGCGCATTGTTTTTTATTAATTTCAAATAATCAAAATGAAAAAGATATAATGATAGCAGATCCTTGGCTTGCCTCTTTAGGCTGGGAAGGGGTATTCACACCAGAAACTTATCCTTTCCAACATTACTTTACAGAAAATCTTATTTGCTTATTTGATAGTGAGCAAGCTTCTAAGCCTTCTTATTCAAATAGATTGTAACTTACATCCATCCTTGCTTGAATGTACCTTGTTTAAATACATTTTTATTTAACCAAGCAAAAGTCTCATTAAGCAATTTATCCATTTGCCAGGACATATTCACAATCACCAGCCCACTTCCTTGGATCTTTTTATCTTCAGTAGGGTAGGGACACCATTCACAATACCACACTTTAGTGAGGCTTGAGCGCTGAATAACACTTAGCATATCTATATGATGGTTTGCTTCAAGGAGTGGATACCAAATTGCATAGATCCCTTGAGGGAATTTCTCATATGCTGTGAGTAATGTTTTTGCTAGGGTTTTATATTCTGTTTTAACTTCATAGCTAGGATCGATAAATATCAAACCACGTTTTTCTTTAAAAGGCACTAATCCAACAAGAGCTTCTAATGAATCGCGATGATGTACATGAACTGATGAGCTGCGTTTAAAATTCTGACGTAATTGTTCAATCGCTTGTGGATGCCCTTCAACACAAAGTGCTCTATCACCCGATCGCAAAAAATGTTCAATAATTCCAGGAGAACCGGGATAAATATGTTTGCTTGTGCCGGGGTTACAGGCTTGAATCACTTCTAAATAAGCTTTCACAAGCGCTGGAGGATTTTCTAAATCTAATAATTTTCTAAATCCAAGTGTAAATTCTGTGGTCTTTTGACTTTCGGGTGAATGAATATCATAAAATCCCTCGCCGGCATGGGTATCTAAGACACAAAAAGGAGTTTCTTTTTTCTGTAGTTGCAGCAAGATGGCAGTTAGTACCAAATGCTTGTGAACATCAGAGAAAGAACCGGCGTGATAACGGTGAATATAACTAAACATAGAATTAAAACAACCCTTTATTTACCCAAAAATGGACGAAAACTGCAGCAAAGTATCCAAGAAGAATTGCCCAACTCCATTTGAGATGACTCATAAAAGTATAATTGCCTTTTGATTGACCCATTAAAGCTACTCCTGCTGCCGAACCTACGGACAATAAACTACCACCAATACCTGCAGTGAGGGTAATCAGCAACCATTGACCTTCTGACATCGCCGGTTTCATCGTTAATACCGCATACATTAGCGGAATATTGTCGACGATGGCGGATAAAATTCCTATCGTCACGTTGGCTGGGGTTTGACGATGCATTTCACTTAAACTTGCTCCCCATGAGGTATACATTGTCTCTGAAGCAATATGCAAATACCCAAATGCCGCCAAGCCGCCGACACATAAAACGACGCCATAGAAAAAGAGTAGGGTGTCCCATTCAATGCGATTAATATTCTCAAAAACATTAAATGCAGGCTCTTCAGAGTTATTATTTCTCATTTTTAAGTAATAACTTAAAAAGTTAATATAAGCCAAACCCATCATCATCCCAATCGTTGGCGGGAGATTATAAAAGTTATATAAACAAACCGCCGTGAGAATAGTCATTAAAAAGAGAATAACGATACCAATGCCACCGCGGGCAATTTTAATATTTTCATTTAAGGAAGCTGGCATGCCTTTAGGGATAGCAAAATGCATACAAAGAGCAGGGATAACAAAGCTCACCAATGCCGGGATAAATAGTTTAAAGAAATCTGTAAACGGTAGTACACCTTTTTGCCACACCATGAGGGTAGTGATGTCGCCAAATGGGCAAAAGGCGCCACCTGAATTGGCTGCTACGACGATATTAATGCAGGATACTGCAATAAAACGAGGTTGGTTTAACCCCACTGCCATAATAATGGCACACATAATCAGAGCGGTTGTTAAATTATCAGCAAAAGGAGAGATAAAAAAGGCTAAAAAACCTGTGATCCAAAATAATGATCGATAACTGAATTGCTTACGAACTAACCAGCAGCGTAAAGCTTCAAAAACTTTTCTTTCTTCCATTGCATTAACATAAGTCATGGCAACTAATAAAAATAATAATAATTCGCCATATTCTAGAAGATTATGTTTAACAGCTTCTTGAGCTTGACTACTTACTCCTTTGGACTTGGCGGCAATTGCCACTAATACCCATATCAACCCTGCCGCAAAGACAACAGGTTTTGATTTAGGCAAACTCAGGAGTTCTTCTCCCATTACCAAGCAATAGGCAAAAACAAAAATGATAACAGAAGATATCCCCAAAAAAGTGTCAGTCATCTGCAGATCAAATGGCATGAGATATAATCACCTTATGTTCAGTGGTTCTTGTTCTTGTTTCATAAAAAACGTCAAAATAACGGCAATCAGTAAACAAAAAGGAAGAATGCTAAAAGCAATATGATAATCTTCAACAAAAGCAACGCCATCATGTTTAACACGTAAGGTATGTAGTAGCCAGCCAATGCCATGTTGCATCAGTCCACCACTGGCCATAATGACCATGTTTGTAAAACCAATTGCAGCACCTTGGGCCCAACTGGGATGTAGCCTCGTAATTAAGGTAAATGAAAGCAGCATATTGGCAGTTAACACACCATAACAAAATAAAATGGCATAAAGATTGGAAAAGGGAATGTTATTCCAATATAAAAAGACAGAGAGCAAGATCATTGCGCCAGAGGAAGCAATCATCATAAATTTCACTTTATCTTCAATAAAAGTCATTGCCCAACCAATTAATGTACCGCCCACTGCAGTTCCGACAAAGATGGTATGGGTAATAGCTGATGCTTGAGTGGCACTAATATTGTAGGTGATTTTTAAATATTCTACGCCCCACATTTCAGGCAATGCCACAATGGGTGCAACCAGCAATGCACTATAAGTTGCTATTAACCAAGATTGTGGACAGGACATGACCACTTTCAAACCAGCAAACAGGCTATGATGTGGTTCTTCATTGGCGCTAGAAGAATTGGGTGGGCTATCCTTTAAGAACAACCACATGAGTACAGTGATAAATAATCCGACAAAACTGATTTGCATCATGACATTATGCCAACCATAATTTTGGATCATATAGGCAAGGGGTTTACCACCGGAAAGAGCTCCTAGTGTGCCGCAAAGATTTGTTAAACCCACAACGAGAGGGAACGAACTTACCGCTAACCATTGGCCACCAATTTTGAGGCAACCAACGAATGCAAATGCAGAACCGGTACCGATCATAAAGCGACTGATTTGAGCAACCGTACCTGAGGATGTTGTTGTAAAAAGAAAACTGCCTAATGTTAAAACAGTCGATGCAATAATCAATAATCTTTTTGCCCCATACCTATCAACAAGAATACCTGCAGGTAACTGAAAAGCAGCGTAGGCATAAAAATACATAGCACCAATCAAGCCTAACTGGTGTTCATTTACTGAAAACGTTGCGCGCAATTCTTCAGTTAAGATACTCGGCACGACACGATGAATAAATTCATAAGCGTAGAAAATGGCTGCGATAGACCAAAGTAACCAACCTTGGAAATACCAACGTGAGTCATTAGCTAAGGTATCATCTAGATTGTCTTGTTGATTATCCACTGCATATTACCAAGCTTGGATAGCCTGATCTGAAAAAAGATGTTTTGCCTCTTCCATTACTTCAGGAGAATGTAGAGCAAGCATTAACTGGCGAAATTTTTCTTTATCTTTATCCATGCTTCTAACAACAACAATATTAGCATAAGGCGAATCACTGCCTTCTAACAAAATTGCATCTCGTTGAGGAATAAGACCGGCTGGGATAGCAAAATTAGTGTTAATGACAGCAGCATCTATTTCACCCAGTACTCTTGGTAATTGAGCTGCGGCAATTTCTTTAATCACTAATTCGTGAGGGTTTGCGTAAATTTTCTTTGGCGTTAATTCCAAATCATTTGATTGCGGGATGCTAATCAAATTAGCTTTGGCTAACAAACGAAGAGCTCTGGCTGCATTACTTGGATCATTTGGGATCCCAATGGTGGCGCCTTTTGGTAAGTCTTCAAGATGTTTATATTTTTTTGAGTAAACACCCATGGGATAAATATACATTTTACCGATGGATTCTAAAGCATATTTTTGTTTTGCAATCACAACATCAAGATAAGGTTGATGTTGAAACATATTGGCATCAATTTCGCCTTCAGCCAAAGCAGTGTTTGGCATAACGTAGTCGTCAAAAGTAATAATTTTAACGTCAAGGTTATACTTTTGTTTGGCCACTTTTTGGGCTACTTCAACTAATTTCGTTTCAGGCCCTGAAATCGTACCAATGTAGATTTCATTCTCGCCTCGTTCTTTATGAGAACAAGCAATAACAATCAAACAAAATAGACTAATGAGTAAGAATTTTACGTGCGACATAATCACCCACGCTTTGAATAAATTGAACTAAGGCAATCATTATGACTACAGTAATCAGAACAACTTCAGTGTTATACCGATATAAACCATATTCAATGGCGAGCTTCCCTAAGCCACCACTACCATTAAACCCAGCCATAGCTGAAAACCCAACTAAATTTACTAATGTGAGGGTTAGCCCACTCACAATACCCGACATAGATTCCGGAAGCAATACTTTACGTATGATTTGAAAAGGGGTGGCACCCATCGATTTGGCAGCTTCAATTAATCCTTTTGGAATTTCATTTAATGCTATTTCGACCGTTCGAGCAAAGAAAGGGATTGCAGCTAGTGTCAAAGGTACAATGACGGCTTTTACTTGAATAGTGCTACCGGTCAGAAGTTTCATTAATGGAAAGATTGCGATCATTAAAATGATAAAAGGGATTGATCGCGTGGCATTGACGATAGCGCCCAATGAGATATGCAAAAATTTATTTTCCCAAAGTTGGCCAGCTTTGGTGAGTGCAAGAGCGATCCCGATAGGAAGCCCACCGAGTGTTGCAAATAAACCTGAGAAAAAAACCATAACACAGGTTTCTATGAATGCTTTAAGGATCTCGTTGAACATAACCTAATATCTCTACATGTAAACCGTTTCTTTCTAGAAAACTGATACTTTTTTCAACGCTTGTTCTATCACCTTTTATTTCGACAATCATCACACCAACAATTTGATCTTGAATAGTTTCTATATTGCCTTGCAAAATATTGATGTTAATTCGGTATTGTTGAATCAAATATCCAATGATAGGTTGAGAGGCGGATTCACCATGGTAGGCAATTCGAATAATCGTGCCACTATCATGATCACCGCTAGATTGAAGCATCTCTTTAATGACACGAGGTATTTCCATTCTAGAAGAAGCTTTGACTAAATCTTTTGCTACTTGTGTATGGGGATCAGTAAACAGCTCTATCACATTACGCTGCTCAATAATTTCACCTTGATGAATGACACCGACTCGGTGGCAAATGGTTTTAACGACATCCATTTCATGAGTAATTAGTAAAATGGTAATGCCGAGTTCATGATTAATGGAACGCAACAATTCTAAAATTGACATCGTTGATTGTGGATCTAGTGAAGAGGTAGCTTCATCGCAAAGCAGCACTTTCGGAGAATAGGCAAGCGCTCTTGCAATAGCGACTCGTTGCTTTTGGCCTCCGCTCAATTGACTTGGGTACTGCTTGGCATGATTGCTAAGCTCAGTAAGTCCAAGCAATTCATCGACGCGAGTTTTAATTTTGTCTGTACTAAGGCCAGCTAATTCTAATGGCAGTGCAATATTGTCGACAACATTTCGTGATTGCAGCAAATTAAAATGTTGAAAAATCATACCCATTTGACGCCTGGCTTCACGTAACTGTGCACTACCCATTTCAGTCACACAGGTACCTTCGATATAGATATTTCCTTCAGAAGGACGCTCTAACATATTCACACAACGTATAAGCGTACTTTTACCAGCACCGCTACGACCAATAATGCCATAAATTTCACCGGGTTTTACATCAAGATTGACATGCTTGAGTGCCGGGATCTTTTTATGATGAATTTCATAATATTTAGATAAATTTCTAATAGAGATCATAAGAATTCAGAACGTCCGTTAAATTAGAGGAACATCGTAACACAGCCCTAGGATTGAGGGTACCTCAGGCAGAGTGCTCAACTCAGCAAATACTGGGGATCGTCCGAAAATAAACCATATAAGCCAGCAGATAAGAGCTTTTTGGCTATTCCAGGTTGATTGACAGTGTAAGCAAGCACTGGAATTTGTTTGTTTTTGATAAGAACGAGCATTTCTTCAGTTAAACTCTGGTATTCACAATGAAGGGCAGCATTATACGTATTTGAAACCATCTCAATCATGGTTTTGGTACATTTTTCCTGCAAAAATCCAATTGGAGCTTGAGGTAAAAGCTCTCTAACATAGGCTAAGATATCCCAATCAAAACTTGATATAAGTGGCCATGCATGATGGAAAGGCCAAAGTCGAATCAGTATATCAGTGAGGGTTGAGGCGAGGCGTTTTTTATGATCCAAAGATGCTTTAGGGGGCATTTTTAATTCAATATTCAGAAATAGATTTAATTGCAGAAACTGTGGCAGGATTTCTTCAAAAACCGGAATTCTTGCATCTTTAAAGTGAGGGTTAAACCAGCTACCGGCGTCTAATGTTAACAGTTCTTCCGTGGTATGTTCGTGTACCCAACCTTTGCCATTGCTCGTGCGTTCAAGCTTGTCATCATGAAAAATCACCAAGCCATTGTCTTTAGTTAGTCTAACATCAAACTCAACCCATTCAATTCCTTGTTGGGCAGCAAGCTGAAAACTTGCAAGTGTATTTTCTGGGGCATGAGCGGCAATGCCTCGATGGCCGATGAGCCCTCCTTTGGGTGGGGTGGGCGAGAAGGTATCATTGTTCATTTTATGTCCCTTTCTCCATTTATGCGATAATGCGGCATGAATTCAATATTAGTACCACACCTTCATAATAATGCAACTTTGTTAGCGCCATCTCGGCGACTGGCGGCAAGCTTGCGCGAGAACGTAAATGCCCAAATAGCGCATTCTGAGCAAGTATGGGTAACTCCTCGGATATATGCTCTAGATGATTGGCTTCATGCCCTGTGGGATCAATTTGAAATCGAAGGCATCGTTGATAAATTATTATTAAATCAAACTCAAGTTTTATTACGATTTGAAGAAATTATTGCCCAATCTGATATTGGCAAAACACTCTTAAGGCAACACCAAGCAGCCAAAACAGCAGTAGAAGCTTGGAATAATCTTCATCATTGGTTAATGCCGAATATTATTTATCAACCACCTGAAAATATAGATCAAAATGCATTTGGGCAATGGGCTATCGCATATAAGCAATGGTTACAAGACAATCAATTTGTTGATAGCACCAATCTCAGTCAAACGCTATTACCTTTGATGATAGATAATAATGAAAAAATAATAGAGCGAGTTTCACCCACTAAAGAGCTGATTCTTTTTGGTTTTGAAGAATTGTCACCATTATTATCTCAATTTTTTAATACACTTAGCATGAATCAATGGCTCGTGCATTATCAAGAAGCTTCAAAAAAAATTCCAGATTCACTGATGCGCGCTCAATTTTTACAAAAAGAACAAGAATGCTATGCCGCGGCTAATTGGGCAAAAAGTTTGTTAGATGAAGGCCGACAAAATATTGCAATTGTAGTGCCAAATCTAGCTGACATGAGAAGTAAACTCGATGTCATCTTTAGAGATATTTTCGATCCTTATCATATGTTATCACCTAGTCTTGAAGTATGTCCTTATTTTAATATTTCTGCTGCAACCCCACTCATTCAGTATCCTATTATATTTGAAGCAATGAGCTTATTAAAATTGGGCAAGCCCTATTTACCCTTAAATGATGTGTTAATTGTCTTAACATCTGTTTTTACAAAAGGTAGTACCGAAGAAGCTATTGCAAGAGTAAGAATAACTGCAGTAATCAAATCGCAACCAGCTCAAAAGATGACATTGAACAGCATTATTACGCTGATAAAAAATCATCAAGATATTGAAGTTCCAGTATTAAATAACATGCTGCAATCTTTATCGAAATTATTTGCAAAATTTCCTAAATTGCAATCCTATCAACAGTGGTCGCAGTGCTTTAGAGAAGTTTTAGCTGTATGTGGCTGGCCAGGTGAGCGTCCACTTAATAGTGTTGAGTATCAACTTGTAAAAAGACTAGATGAGCTATTTAACGAATTGATTCTATGTGACAATATTATAGAAGAACCAAATTATTTTATGGCCCTCAATACTCTCCAAAAACTTAGCTCTAATGTTCCATTTCAACCCGAAAACAAAGGCGCTCCTATTCAGATTTTAGGTTTGCTTGAGGCTGCTGGGCAATCATATGAACATTTATGGATCATGGGTATGGATAGTGAAGCATGGCCGCCACATCCAACGCCTAATCCCTTTATACCCATAGAGTTGCAGCGAGAATTAAAAATGCCACATGCTGGGGCTCAAAGAGAAATGCAATATGCCGAAATGGTGACCAACCGTTTTAAAGAAAGTGCAAGCGAAATTATTTTTAGTTATGCACTAAAAGAAAAAGAAAAAGTTTTAAGTGTAAGTGAACTTATCCAAGATATACCTCTTTTATCTTCGTCATTAAATACTGATATCTCAAGATGTGAAACTCAATTGTTAGGCACATCGAAGATCCAGCTCATTCAAGATGATATAGCTCCTTCACTGACTACTGATGAAGCATTCAAAGGAACCTCAAGAACACTTGCTTTACAGGCAAAATGTCCATTTAAAGCATTTGCAGAATTAAGACTTAAATTAAGAAATGAAGAGATCCCTGATATTTGGTTACAAGCCCATGAACAAGGGACTATATTGCATGATATCTTGGAAGAATTTTGGCAAGAAGTAAAAGCACAAGAAAAGCTATTTACTTTCACTGAAGAAGAACTGACAAATAATCTACAAAACCTTATTGAAAAGCATATGCAAAATAAGCTCTCAAAGGAAGCGCCTCTTCCTTATATTGCTGTAGAAAAAAATCGGCTTTTTTATATTTTGCAAAATTACATTGATCTTGAAAAACAAAGAGAGCCTTTCACTGTCATAGCAATGGAAAAGAAGCAATCATATGAATTAGCAGGTATCTCTTTTTCAATTCGTCTTGATAGAATCGATAAAACAAGTCAAGGTGAACTTATCATCTTAGATTATAAGACGGGAAATTTTAATTTATCCGACATATGGGGTGAGAGATCCCAAGAACCTCAATTACCACTTTATTTTCTTGCAAACATTGAACAACAACCAAAAGCGGTTGCTGTGATAAAGCTTCAAAGCCAAACGTGTGGGTTTGAAGGCATCAGTGAACATGATTTGAATATACCTGGAGTGTCACTCTTGGAACAGATTAGAGACTATGAAGTTCCTAAAGAATGGCATCATTTACAATCCTATTGGCAAGAAAAGCTAAAGAATTTAGCCTATCAATTCAAAGAGGGGAATGCGCAAGCAACACCATTATTAGGATCTGCATCATGCCGCTATTGTCATTTAAGCTCATTATGTAGAGTTGGTGAAAGTGATTATGATGAATGATCAACACAATCGTACAAAGGCGCTAGATCCAAGGCAGTCTTTTATAGTTCAAGCTCCAGCGGGCTCTGGTAAAACAGAACTTTTAACACAACGATTTTTGAAGTTACTCAGTAGTGTTGAAAAAGCCCCCGAAGAAATTTTGGCAGTGACATTTACGCGAAAGGCAGCATCAGAAATGCGCCAACGGATTGTTGGTGCTTTACAATTTGCATCAAAACATGTCACCGCACCTGAATCGCCGCACCAGCGACAAACTTGGGAATTAGCTCGTGATGTATTAGTAAAAGATAAGCAGCTTGCTTGGGATTTGCAGCAATACCCAAATCGATTACGGATTGTGACAATCGATGCTCTTTGTGCATATATTGCTAATAGGATGCCAGTTCTCTCTCATTTAGGGGGCAGTCCCGATATTGCTGAATTTCCTCAAGAATATTATCGGGAAGCAGTGGAGCGCTTATTAACACAAACGAGCGTGCAAGAAAAATGGGCTAATGCGCTAAGTCAATTATTGTTACATCTTGATAATCGGATAACTTTTATTTCGGGTTTATTAAAACATATGCTTGCTAAGCGAGACCAGTGGTTACCTCATTTAGGAAGACTCAATCATCATCATATTCCCATTCAAGATTATCTTGGTGAATGCATAGCAAGGATTATTGAATCTCATTTAGAGGCGATGGTCGATCTGATTGATGATAACGATAAATATGAATTACTCACGCATCTTCAATATGCAGCAAATAATTGTGTTCAGCAAGAAATTACAGGAGCTTTGGCCGATTGTATCGAGACTGACGAATTTCCAGAACCCTATCCAGAGAATATGTCAGCATGGTTAGGGCTTGCTGAGTTATTGCTAACAAAAGAAAATACATGGCGAAAATCATATACGATCAAAAATGGATTCCCCAGTCCAAGCGACACTAAAGACAAGCAAGAGAAAAGTCTTCGTAAAGAGCGCAAAGAGGGAATGCTTGCTTTGGTGGTGGCATTGTCAGCGAATGATCGGCTATTAGAGCTTTTATCTGAAGTAAGAGATCTCCCCCCTTTACAGGTGAGCAATGAGCAAAGTGATATCCTCAATGCATTAGGAGAACTTTTACCCGTTTTAGTTGCTCATTTACAAGTTATTTTCCAGGAAAAGGGGAAAGTTGACTTTATTGAAGTCAATCTGCGCGCACTGCAAGCGTTAGGTGATGAATTGAATCCCTCGGATATCACTTTAAGCTTAGATTATCAATTGCGACATATATTAATAGATGAATATCAAGATACTTCCAGTATTCAGTATCGTTTGTTCGAAAAATTAGTGATGGGATGGCAACCCAATGATGGAAGAACATTATTTTTGGTTGGTGATCCCATGCAATCTATCTATAAATTTAGAGGAGCAGAAGTAAGTTTATTCATTCAAACTCAACAACAAGGGCTTGGACATATCAAGCCAATCCCAATCACATTAGCATTAAATTTTCGATCAAGTACTAATATTATTGATTGGGTTAATTCAGCATTTATTGATATATTTCCAGCCTTCGATGATAAATCCTTAGGAGGGGTGAGTTATTCCACAGCAGTCGCTCATCATGAAGCTTTAGAAAATCGAGGGATTCAATTTCATCCAGTGAAAGATCTACAGACGCAATCAGCCCTCATTGTTGAGTTAATTGCGGCATATGTAAAGGAATATCCAAATGAACGTATAGGTGTTTTGGTTAAAGCAAAAAAACATCTAGCAGAAGTTGTTTCGCTTTTAAAACAAGTCCGTATTCCTTTTGTGGCAATTGAAATAGAACATTTAGCAACTCGCCCACATGTCATGGATATGATTTCATTACTACGGGCAGTCTGTGATTGGTCCGATAGCATTGCTTGGTTTTCCATACTACGTGCACCTTGGCTGGGACTCACTTTAGCTGATTTATTAGTCATTGCTAAACAAAATCAAGGAATAGTATGGCAAACGATAAGCGATTATAGGAAATTAATTGGTCTATCTTCAGATGGCCTTAACCGTCTGGAAAAATTTGTTCCTATTATGCAGTTTTGGTTAACGCAACGGGCACGGCATAATATAAGTGCCTTTCTTCGCGGTCTTTGGTTAGGGATCCAGGGCCCACAGAGCTATGCTGATCCACATTTTTTAAATGATATTGATAAGGTATTAGATTTAATCAGTATATTTACTTTAGGCTTATCTAAGCCAAACATTGAAGAATTAACCACCAGATTATCTCAATTATATGCGGATGTTTCTCTTGATACGCAAGATAATAGTCTGGTTGAACTGATGACTATTCATAAAGCCAAAGGGTTAGAATTTGATACTGTTATAATGCCAGAATTAGGTGCGAGATCACCAAATCAAGAACCTGCATTATTATCGTGGTTTGAAAGATCGCATGAAGAAGGCATGGATCTCATTTTGGCGCCAAGGCGTTCCTCTTTACAAGAGACAGATAAATTGTATCGTTATGTTGAAAAGCAAATTCGTAAGAAATCTGATTTTGAAAATGCAAGATTACTGTATGTTGGCGCAACCAGAGCAAAAAAGAGTTTGCACCTTATCGCACGCGTTGAGATTGATGAGAATCAAGAGATCAAAAATCCAACCAAAGGAAGTTTTTTGAAAATGTTATGGCCTCATATTGTCAAGCCAGACAAGTTACAAAATACCATGGTAGAGCAAAGTACTGAACAAACACTTAAAACAAACATGTTAAAGCGTCTGCCGGTTGACATGGTATTACCTCACGAAATGTCTGAACGTTTACATGCAAATATGTCAAAAGTGTACGATCAAGAAAATCAGCCCCCAAGTTCTGATATCATATCAAGATCTGCGGGCTCTGTTTTTCATCGTATGATGCAAAGATGGGTCAATAGCCCTGACCGTGAAATAGGACAGTCGATTCTGATTGCGTTGAAACGCTATGGACTCCATGGCCTGGTGCTAGAAAAGGCAAGCTCTTTAGTAGAGCAGGGGTTGATAAATATACAAAGTTGCCCTAAAGGACAATGGATTATAGATCCGAGTCATCGAGATCGTCACAGTGAATGGCAGCTCTCTATCAAAACGCACAAGGGTGTTGAAAATATTATTATAGATTACTGTTTTGTAGATAATAATAATGTACGTTGGATAATTGATTATAAATTAACGCATCAAAAGTTATTGACAGATAGCGAATTACAAGAAGAAATTGAAAAATATAGCTCCCAATTAAATAAATACCGAAAAGCAATGCAATTGCTTGAAAAAAGAGACATTCGTTGTGGTTTATATTTTCCTGTCGCTAAAGTTTGGTATGAATATCAATAGGTAAGAAATTATGTCTAATCATTTTACTAATAAATTAGTGGTAGCAATTTCCTCGCGAGCACTATTTGATTTAGACGAAAGCAATCAAATTTATGAAAAAGAAGGGATAGAAGCCTACAGAGATTATCAATTAGCTCATGAAAAGGAAATATTACAGCCTGGTTCAGCTTTTGGCTTAGTAAAGAAATTTTTGAAACTCAATGAAAATCGCGATAACAACAATGCGTTAGTAGAAGTGTTATTGCTTTCAAGAAATACGGCAGATACCGGCTTGCGAATATTTCATTCATTACGCCACTATGGATTAGACGTTATACGAGCAGCTTTTGCTGGAGGTAATAGCCCATATGGTTATGCCAAAGCATTTAAAGCGGATTTATTTTTATCATTGAATCCTGATGATGTGAAACAGGCACTCCATGCAGGATGTGCTGCTGCCACTATTTGGCCTGGTGATAACAATAGTCATGATTCAGCATCACTAAATATTGCCTTTGATGGCGATGCGGTCTTGTTTTCAGATGAAGCTGAACGAGTTTATAAAACTAAAGGATTACAAGAATTTAATGAGTCTGAAAAAAACGCAGCTCACTTACCTTTGAACGCAGGACCTTTTAAAGGTTTTCTCATGGCTTTGCAATCATTACAGCAGCAAGATAATCTTTCTCTTCCTGTACGCACAGCACTGGTTACTGCACGCTCTGCACCAGCTCATGAACGCGTTATTCGCACTCTTCGAGGTTGGGGGATCCGCATTGATGAATCTTTATTTTTGGGAGGATTACCTAAAACCGACTTTTTGGCAGCTTTTAAGGCGGATGTCTTTTTCGATGATCAAAAAATGCATTGTGAAAATGCAAGTAAAAGTGTGACTTCAGGACATGTACCCTATGGGATAGCCAATGAATAGTATTTAAGATTTTTTTAACGAGTTTTGCAAATAAGAAGCAAGGAGTACCATTATACTTGCCGTAAATCCCCATATTCTTTTGTTTTGGTAATGCATTTCAAAATAATGATGCGCAATAGGAGTATCTTTAAAGATTTGCTCATAATTACTTATATTAAAAGCAATATGCAGCGGAATTTCAAAAGCTTCTTCAACTTCGTGCTGGCAAGTCGTGAGAGTAATGGGTGGAGTAATCAGTCCAATAAATGGAGTCACCATATAGCCGGTAAAAGAAGGCCACTGTCCCAGCTCACCAATAATTTCAATTTGATTCTCTTGTAGTCCTATCTCTTCATGAACTTCTCTCAAAACACAAGCTTTAGCATTTTCATCTTTTTCATCCATTCTGCCACCTGGGAAACTAATTTGACCTGGATGGTGCTTTAAATGGGAGGTTCGCTCGGTTAATAAAATTGTAGGGGCATCATGATGTTGAATAATAGGGATCAAAACTGAAGCATGAATCGAATTTTCTTTTTGAGCGGGTATATGAATAGGGAGCTGAGTTGCTAGTTGCCGAAGATCTAGATAAGTCTGAAGCGTTGTTTTGCTGTTTAACAGTGTTATTAGCTGTTTAACACTTTCATGGGTGTTCACACAAAATCCTTTTAGATATTCTAATACACTTAATCATACTATGACCTATACTGACTTGCTAGGTTCGTCTGCTGTTCCCCATTAATTTTTACTGTGAGAAATTATAACTAATTGATATTTATAATACTTTATAATGCCTAAATAGAATGAATTTATTAATCAATAATTTACTCAATAGTGCATATCCTGCAGTCATAAGAGAAGCTACAACAAGAAAATGAGAGTGATAAAGATAAGTTTCCATTCATAAAATAGAAAAATTAAATTGTAGAATAAAATTTATTCTCTTGATTTTTTATTGCGTTTCTTATCGGTTTGGGTAGGTTTTTGTGATGGTTCATGAGTAATATTATCAGGGCTTGGAATAGCACGACCCGGATCTTTATGAGGATCTCGAATGGGATCCCCTTTTTTAGGATCCCTGTCTGGTCGGCTACTCCCAGCTTTAATATTATTGATGAGATGATTATTCATCCCAGCCATTCTTCTTTAAAAAGTTGTCAATTTCTTGTTCAACTTTATCCTTTTGATATCCATATTTCTTTTGCAATAATCCTTGTAACTCTTGACGAGTTCCATTCATTTTAGCTATTTCATCATCTGTTAAGTTACCCCATTGTTGCTTGAGTTTACCCTTAACTTCTTTCCAATGACCTTGAATGATGTCTTTGTTCATAAATAATCTCCTCACATTTTAAAATTACAGTGAATTTTATCCTGCTTTTGCTATGCTCCGTTTCAACAACCAAGTATAGACAAAATATTTTCTATTTGTTGTCTTTTAATGGGGGAAATATAGGATCTTTAGGATCACTTGGTAATGGTGGATCAATTGGATCACCTGGTATAGGAGTTGGATCCTCAGGATCACCAGGCACTGGTTCTTGAGGAGGAACTGTAGGTCTTTCCGGTTTATTAGGATCTTTTTCAGGATTACCAGGTCCTTGTTTGCCTGGTTCTTTAACAGGTACTTTAGGTTTCTCAGATCCTACATTTGTTAAATAATCAGTGTATTGCACAACACAAATCCAAAATTTAAAAACTACTCTAATAATCTAGACGATGAAGAGTGAAATTTGCTCTATTTTTCTTATTAGTACTTAAATTTTGTTGACCTACTATAAAAATTCATGGAGGGGCTATGCCACATGCAATTTGGAAAGGGCATATTTCTTTTGGATTAGTCAATATTCCTGTTGTGCTCTATTCAGCCGAAAAGCCAAATGATCTACATTTTAAACTTCTTGATAGTAAAAATCTTGCAAAAATCCACTATCAACGAGTGAATGAAGATACTGGTAAGGAAGTTACTTGGGATAATATTGTTAAAGGATATGAATATGATGATGGTCAATATGTAGTCCTTACTAATGAAGATTTTGATGAAGTGGCCAGTAAAAATTTAAAATTAATTGAAATTGAGGATTTTATTCCTAAAGATTCGATAAGTTTTGTATTTTTTGAGACGCCATATTATCTATTGCCAGATAAACGCGGTGAAAAAGGATATGTATTGTTACGTGAAATACTTAGTAAAACCAAAAAAATTGGTATTGCAAGAGTCATGATTCGATCTCGTCAATATTTAGCCGCCATCATTCCCTATGGCGATGCGGTTGTGTTAAATATTATTCGTTATGCTCATGAGTTAAAAAAGCCCAAAGAATTTGAATTGCCAGATAAAGAAATCGCAAGTTATAAAATTAGTAAAAAAGAAATGGAAATTGCTCAGCAATTAGTAGAATCGATGACGACCTCATGGAAACCTGAACATTATAAAGATGAATATCATGATGCGTTGTTAAAATTAATTGATGAAAGAGCGGCTAGTGGCAAACAATCTTCTCATAAAAAGAGCAAAAAAGTCGCTGTGAAACAAACAAATGTGGTTGATTTTATGGAATTGTTAAAGAAAAGTGTACAGCAGAAAAAGAAAACCGCATCGAAAGATGTAACGCATCATGATAAAAAATCACCTACTAAAAAGAAAGGTAAAAAACATTAGGTTTTGTTATGAGCATCAAAAAATACAACGAAAAGCGTGATTTTAAAGCTACAACGGAACCCCATGGCAAGATAAAAAAAACATCGAAGAAATCAAAAAGATTTGTTATTCAAAAACATGCAGCAAGCCATTTACATTATGATTTTCGCCTGGAGATAGATGGCGTTTTAAAAAGCTGGGCTATTCCTAAAGGGCCTTGTCTTGATCCTGAAGTAAAAAGATTAGCCGTGCATGTTGAAGATCATCCTATGGAATATGGAAATTTTGAAGGAATCATTCCGAAAGGGCAATATGGTGGTGGTACGGTAATGGTGTGGGACAAAGGAACTTGGGAAGAAATTCAAGAACCTAAGAAAGGATATCGCCAAGGAAATTTAAGTTTTATATTAAAGGGAAAAAAATTAAAAGGAAGATGGAAATTAATTCAAATTAAAAGTGATCCTGAGAATTGGTTATTAATGAAAGCTGATGATAAAGAAGCACGTTCCTTAACAGATTATGATATAACAACTAAAAAGCCATTAAGTGTATTATCTGAAAAGTCCATAGATGAAATTAAGGAAAGTCCTAAAAAGGCTTGGCGCGTTTCAAAGAGTGGCACCAAAAAGAAAGCGATACCAATAAAAAATAATAAAAAAAATCCCGAGAGAATAGAAAAAATACTGAGAGGAGAAGAAATTTCAAAAAATACACTTCCTACGAAAGTTTTTCCTCAATTGGCAACATTAGTAGACAAACCACCTAAGAGTGATGATTGGCTTCACGAAATTAAATTTGATGGGTATAGATTAATTGCTCATATTGACTCAAAAGTTAAACTTATCACTCGAGGGCAATTAAATTGGACTAAAAAATTTCCCAATATACAAGAAGCTCTCAATTCATTGAATTTAAAAGATACTATTGTAGATGGGGAAATAGTTGTTTTAGACAACCAAGGCAAATCCAACTTTCAATTACTGCAAAATGCTATTTCTAATGGTGAAAATGATTCATTTCATTATTATATTTTCGATATTTTATATTATAATGGATACGATTTGACAGGGCTTGAACTTTTGAAAAGAAAAGAAATATTAAAGAAAATCTTGATGCAAAATGATTCACAATATTTGCATTTTAGTGATCATGTTATTGGTAAAGGTAAAGATTTTTTTGATAACGCTTGTAAATTATCCTTAGAAGGTGTTATTTCAAAAGAAATTCATGGCGCTTATATTGAAAAAAGAACAAAAAACTGGTTAAAAGTAAAATGTACTCATAGACAAGAATTTGTGATCGGAGGGTTTACGAAACCTAAGGGCGCAAGACAGTATTTTGGTTCATTATTACTGGGCACGTATTCAGATGGTAAATTAGTTTATTGTGGGCATGTCGGAACAGGATTTGATGATGCTACCTTAGATACAATACATAAAATGTTGATTAAGCAACAAACAAAAGAGATGCCATTTGAAAATAAACCTAAAGAAAGCAATATTGTATCTTGGGTCAAACCTAAAATTGTAATAGAAGTCGAATTTACGGAATGGACACAAGATGGATTATTGAGACATCCCAGTTTTAAAGGTATACGTATGGATAAAGCGTCAAAAGAAGTTAAACGTGAAACAAAAAGGAATATCAAATCATCTGAACGTGTGAAATCCTCTGCTTTGAATATAAACTTATCCCATCCTGATAAAATAATGTATCCAAAAAAGAAGATTACTAAACTTCAAATAGCAGAATTTTACAAAAATTTTAGTCAATGGATTTTGCCTCACTTAATCAATCGTCCGTTGTCTTTGCTACGATGTCCAGAAGGGATAGTGAAAGAATGTTTTTTTCAAAAGCATTTGAATAAAAATGATAATAAACAATTAGATTTATTTGAATCCGTAGTCAAGAAGAAAAATAATACTGAAAAATTTATTTATATTAAAAATGTTAAAGGTTTATTAAAATTAGTACAAATGGGAGTACTTGAAATTCATCCCTGGGGGAGTAAAGTGGATAAGCCTGATAAACCAGATAGAATTACATTTGATTTAGATCCAGCTACCAATGTGAAATGGAATAAGGTGGTTGATTGTGTTTTGATGATGAAAAGAGAACTTGAAGAACTGGGTTTGCAATCCTTTGTAAAAACTACAGGCGGCAAGGGGCTGCATATCGTTATCCCTATTGAACGCAGATATAGTTGGGATACGGTATTGAATTTTACAAAAGTATTTGTTCAATACATAGTCAATAAATATCCCAAGGAATATATTGGCACTATGTCTAAAGAAAAACGTTCTGGAAAAATTTTTATTGATTATTTGCGCAATCATATGGGATCAACGGCCATTGGCGCATACTCTACTAGAGCCAGAGAAAATGCACCAATTTCAACGCCCATTAGTTGGGAAGAATTATCTGTAAAAGTGAAATCAGATCATTTTACATTGACGAATTTACCGGATCGTTTAGAAAAATTAAAGGCTGATCCTTGGAAAGATTTTTTTAAATTAAAACAAACTCTTCCTTCACTCTAATCGGAGTCTATAATGAAATACTTTTTATCTTCGATTTTTATTTTGATTTTGGCTAATAACTGTTTTGCTTCAGGGCGCTATCCCTCTGGTGATGTCACGGAGCCTAATTCCAAAGCAGACGTGGTATGCAAATGTGATCCGCAAAATGATCCTTGTTGCATCCCCCCTTTAGGTAAGTCTAGTAATAAAACTGTCGAAACGGATAAGACTAAGCGATCCGATACTTCTACTTGTCAGTGCGATGTAAATAAAGATCCCTGTTGTAAACAAACTGAGGGAACTAAATTAAAATAAATCGTTTTGATCAAAGTAGGCTAAATTAATTTTTTTATGGCGGATTACTCAAAATCATTGACATGAACACGAGTGAGTGCGAATATTCACTCACTATCAAGTTTATGAAAATGAATGAGTGGAGCCATGAATACATTCAAAGTTTCAGAAATACGAACAGACTTAAATAGAGATATTTCAGAGACTCTCGGTGTGATAGGTGCTGTTATTGGGGCTTGTACAGGCGCTACATTGGGCTTTTTCATTACCGCTCCTCTTGCCGCCTCAGGTGCTTTGCTGATTTCAGCAGGGTTTTTAGGTGCTGGAATTTTTGGTGGCGCTTTTATGGGTAGTTCCATCGTGTGGGCTACGGGTTGTGCTTTGGGCTATGTAATCAATTATTTTTTCTAGAGAATCCAATTCTTTATAAAGCCTTTTCTTTATAAGCGAATCACTGTAGAGACGAAAGAACCTCGCATAAATATTCACTTATCTTGCATATATTTTCAGCTTGTGTTTAAATCCTATAATCCAAGGGGAAACCTTACAAGCTGAATAACAAAATTTAAAACAGAGTAGTCTCATGAAGCCATCAAAACGATTTTTAGGCGTTTTTTCGTTAGCCTTGATTAACGTGGCGGCAATTGTTTCATTACGAAACCTGTCGTTTATGGTTGAATATGGTTTTGGGGCAATTTTATTTTATATTGTTGCTGCTTTGTTATTTTTTATACCCACTGCATTAGTATGTGCTGAACTTGCAACTGCTTGGCCAGAAGCAATTGGGATCTATGGTTGGGTGGCTCGTGCATTTGGTCCAAGAATTGGATTTTTTGCTCAATGGATGAACTGGATGTTCTCAATTGCTTCATTCCCAACAGTACTTACCTTTCTTGCTGCCACCATCGCTTACTTAATCGATCCTACGTTGGCACAAAATAAATATTTTATGTTTTATGCCATTGTCGGCATTTTTTGGGTTTTAACCTTACTTAATTTTTTAGGCATGAAAACATCGGCAGCGGTTTCAACTATTGGTGCATTATTCGGAACCGTTATTCCAGGATTATTAATTATTGTACTTGCTGGTATTTGGCTTTTTCTTGGCAAACCAATTGAACTTGAGATTTCAACCAAAGCTCTAGTGCCTGATCTATCATTGGGAAATATTGTTTTTTTTGGTGCAGTAGTATTGGGATTAGCAGGCATGGAAATGTCTGCATTTTATGCAAACGAAACCGAAGAGCCAAAAAAAGTCTATCCAAAAGCGATTTTGCTTTCAACATTATTAATTTTAGGGATCTCTATTTTAGGATCATTGTCGATGGCAATTGTTGTTCCTAAAATTAGTATTGTTTCTGGTGTGATGCAGGTCTTTAATGTGTTTTTTAATGATTTTGGTTTAGGGTGGGCCGTGAAGCTGATTGCATTTATGGCGATGGTTGGTTCATTTGCTGGCAATAATACTTGGATTATTGGGCCCGCCAAGGGGATGCATCATGCACTTGTGACAGGTCCGATGCCAAAGTGGTTATCTAAGAAAAATAAAAAAGATCAGCCCGTGGCAATTTTGGTTGTGCAAGCAATGGTGGGTACTTTGTTAGCCTTAGCATTTTTTGCTATGCCTTCTGTTGAAACGGCATTTTGGTTAGTAACTGCAATTACTACACAATTTGCTATGGCGATGTATATTCTTGTTTTTGCTTCTGCCATCAAACTGCGATTTTCTAAACCTGATGCCGATAGACCTTATAAAATTCCGGGAGGAAATGTCGGACTTTGCTTAATAGCAGGGGCTGGTATTGTGGTTTGTATTTTGTGTTTTGGATTGGGCTTTGTACCACCAGAGCAATTTAAACATTCGCTTTCTTTACAACATCTTTTCGTTTTTGAGGGATATTTGATTATAGGATTAATCCTTTTATCCTTGCCTGCCTTATTGTGTAAAACAAAAACCATCAATTTAATTAGTTGAACAACATTAGAATCTATTCTCGTGGTTGTGTTCTTCCCTCCAGTATAGAATGAGGGTTAAAGAAGGAGACTTTTAGAATGGAACACCTAGGGCTAAAATTTCGTCAAGCTATTCAACAAGAAAAACCTCTCCAATTACTCGGTGTGATCAATGCATATGTCGCACGCATGGCTGAATTAAATGGTTATCGAGCAATCTATTTATCGGGAGCGGGAGTTGCCAATAGCAAATTTGCTTTACCTGATTTGGGGATGACATCATTAAACGATGTGGTAGAGGAGGTAGAACATATTACGTCTGCTTGTACTTTACCTTTAATCGTTGATGCCGACACAGGGTGGGGTAGCCCGTTAAATGTCCGTCGAAGTTTTAAAGCCTTATCTACCGCAGGTGCCGCTGGCGCACATATTGAAGATCAACAAGAAGCAAAAAGGTGTGGTCATCGTGATCACAAACATCTGGTTAGCACCAATGAAATGGTGACACGTATTAAAGCGGCACTAGATGGTCGTAATCATGATTCTTTTGTCGTCATGGCTCGTACTGATGCTGTTGCAGTGGAAGGTGAAAAAAAAGCCCTTGAAAGAGCAATCGCTTATCAAAATGCAGGTGCAGATGCCATTTTTGCAGAAGCGCTCACAACACTAGAGCAATACGAACTATTCACGAAAAATTTAAACATTCCTGTTTTAGCAAATATGACAGAGTTTGGCAAAACACCGCTATTGACTAAACAACAACTGAGTGATGCTGGCGTTAGTATTATTTTGTACCCTTTAAGTGCATTCCGGGCAATGAATGCAGCGGCTTTAAAAGTATTGCAAACCATTCGTCAAGATGGAACACAACAATCTGTCGTTAATTTAATGCAAAACCGTCAAGATTTATATCACTATCTGAATTACGAAAAATTTGAAAACGAATTGGAAGCATATTTACAACTCATGGAGAGTAAACATGGCAACGACTAAAGAAGGTGGGTTGGCAGATATTGTTGCGGGTACTACCGCTATTTGTACTGTAGGTCATGAAGGCAGTAGTTTATATTATCGCGGGTATTCCATTGTTGATTTAACTCAAAAGGCATCATTTGAAGAAGTAGCCTATTTACTGATTTATGGTAATTTGCCAAATCAGCAACAACTTAATCAATACCTGGAAAAATTGCAAAAATTACGTGGTTTGCCAGTTGAAATAACCCATGCTTTGGAAAGGATGCCTGCAGCAACGCATCCTATGGATGTGATGCGAAGCACTTGCTCATTATTAGGCACTATTGAGCCTGAAACCAAAGAGCATATCGCTCAAGATGTAGCAGACAGATTATTAGCTATGTTCCCGGCAGCGCTATTATATTGGCATCACTTTCATTTAAGTGGTGAACGCATTGATGTGAAAGTTGAAGCAACAACAACGGCTGAATATTTTTTAAAACTCCTTTATGGTAAACAATTTGATGCAAAATCAGAATTAGGTAAGCTTATGGTGAAAACCATGGATGTCTCACTGATTCTTTATGCTGAACATGAGTTCAATGCCTCTACATTTGCAGCCCGAGTTTGTACTGCCACCCTTTCAGATATTTATTCTAGCATCACAGCAGGAATAGGAACATTACGAGGTCCTTTGCACGGTGGCGCGAACGAAGCAGCAATGTTGTTGATACTGCAATATGCATCAGTGGAAGACGCTAAAAAAGGGATGATGCAAAAGCTTCAAAATAAAGAGCTGGTCATGGGATTTGGTCACCGGGTGTATAAAATTCGTGATCCACGATCTGATATTATTAAAGCTCAATCTAAAGCATTAAGTGAGGCTTTAGGAGATAAAAAGATATTTGCTATATCAGAGTGCATCGATAAAATAATGATGGAACAAAAAAAGCTTTTCCCCAATTTAGATTTTTATAGTGCTAGCGCTTACTATTTTTGTGGCGTTCCTATCAATATGTTTACGCCACTTTTTGTGATTTCAAGAACAACGGGTTGGGTGGCTCATTGTATTGAGCAGCGGAAAAATAATAAATTAATCAGGCCAACAGCAGATTATATTGGGCCAGCACGATTGGCATATGTATCGATAGATAAGAGATGATAAATAACTTCAAATTTAATTTTAGGATCTTGTCCCCTCTCCCCTTGCGGGAGAGGGTTAGGGTGGGGGGAATTTAATTCAAGATTCAAGATTTTCTACCCCTCACCCCCGCCCTCTCCCGCAAGGGGAGAGGGGGTAAGATCAGAAATTTCTTAGTTCGGCTTGAAAGCAGAGAGACTTTTATGAATAATTCTACTAATACACGCCCCCCTTATGACTCAGCATTAGTGAAAATTGCTGATTATATATTCGATTATCAAATCGAAAGTTCATTGGCCTTTGAAACAGCCAAATATTGTTTAATTGATAGTTTGGGTTGTGCGATGCTTGCGCTAACATTCCCAGCTTGCAAAAAATTATTAGGACCTTGGGTGGAAGGTATGACGATAGAGAAGGGCTCAAGAGTGCCTGGTACGTCGTTTGAATTAGATCCTATTAAAGCTGCTTTTGACATTGGTACAACAATTCGTTGGCTTGATTATAACGATACTTGGTTGGCAGCTGAATGGGGACATCCTTCTGATAACTTAGGTGCTATTTTAAGCGTCATGGATTTTGTTTCAAGACGAAGCGAAAGTTACCAAGGAAAAACCTTTTTAGTAAAAGACGTTTTAGATGCCATGATTAAAGCTTATGAAATTCAAGGCGTGTTGGCTTTGGATAATAGTTTTAATCGAGTTGGTCTTGATCATGTCATTTTGGTGAAAGTGGCGAGTTGTGGTTTGGCTGTAAAATTAATGGGAGGCACAAAAGAACAAGTCATTGCAGCTTTATCGCAAGCTTTTGTAGATGGACAAAGTTTACGTACTTATCGTCATGCGCCAAATACTGGCAGTCGTAAATCATGGGCGGCAGGAGATGCTGTAAGCCGTGCACTAAGATTAGCGATGCTCACTTTGCAAGGCGAGATAGGTTACCCCAGTGCTTTGACAGCCAAACAATGGGGTTTTCAAGATGTTAGCTTTCAGGGGAAAGATATTTCCTTTGCTAGGGATTTAGGCTGCTATGTGATGGAAAACATTTTATTTAAAATTGCTTACCCTGCAGAGTTTCATGCACAAACTGCTGTAGAGTGTGCATTAAATTTACATCAAGATGTGAAAGATAAATTATCAAAAATTAATAAAATTGTGATAACAACACATCAAGCCGCGATGCGTATTATTAATAAAACAGGCCTCCTTTATAATCCTGCAGATAGAGATCACTGTTTACAATATATGGTAGCTTGTGCATTAATCGATGGTAAATTGACGGCGCAATCTTATGAAGATACTAGAGCCCAGGATGAATTGATTGAAGCTTTGCGTGATAAAATGGAAGTGAAAGAAAATCCGCAATACAGTAAAGATTACCTTGATCCTGACAAACGATCGATTGCAAATCATCTTGAAATTTACTTAGAAGATGGTTCAACATTCACCCAAACCTCAGAATATCCCATTGGCCACAAAAGACGGCGTGAGGATGGTATTCCTCTTTTATGGGAAAAATTCGAGCAGAATTTACTGCAGCTCTTCCCAATCCCAAGGGTTCAAAAATTGATGAAAGTAATGCAGCAAGAGGAGGAACTCTTAGCTATGTCAGTACCTACATTTATTGAGCAATGGTTAACGTAAACGTCTTTCGAGCCCCGAAATGACCATCAATTTCGTTGCTAATTCTTCTATGGACAAATTGGTTGAGCTGAGGAAGGGAATTTTCTCATGATGAAAGAGATCTTCTACAGCTTGGATCTCTTTTTGACATTGTTCTAGGTTTGCATAATTGCTGTTTGGACTGCGACCTTGGCGTATAGCATGTAATCTTTTAGGATCGATTGTCAGACCAAACAATTTAGTACGATGCGGTCGAAGCGCTTTAGGGAGAGTTGTTGCATGCAGATCATCATCTGTAAACGGATAGTTTGCAGCTCTAATGCCAAATTGCATTGCTAAGTAAAGACTGGTTGGCGTTTTACCACATCGTGAGACACCCACCAAAATAACATCAGCAGAATCATAACCTGAAGTGCGAGCCCCATCATCGTAATTTAATGCAAAGTTAACTGCCTCAATTCTTGTATTATAGCTATGTGTATTTCCTACTCCATGACTACGTCCCATGACATTCGCCGATTTTGTTTGAAGTTCATTTTCTAAACCAGGAAGATAAGTGTCAAAAAAATCAATATAATAGGCATCACACTTTTGCAAAATGTGACGGATCTCAGGGTTGACGATGGTTGCAAAAACAATAGGTTTAACACCGTTAGCTGATTTGCTTTGATTAATTCGATTTGTGGCTTCATATGCTTTTTCGATAGAATCCACAAATGGTAAGGTCACTTGTGTAAAATGAATGCCTTCAAACTGAGAAATTAAGCTTAAACCTAATGTCTCAGCTGTAATCCCCGTTCTGTCTGAAAGAAAAATGGCAGTTCGTCGATTCACAAAGGATTCCTGTTATTAGTTAAGACTCACTTAGGATGCCATCTTGGAGGCAACATGTCAGTAGCTGAAGGTTATGTCATTCCATTCGATAAGCTAGGTATCAAAGATGTTCATGTCGTCGGTGGAAAAAACGCATCATTAGGTGAGATGATTTGCCATTTAACGAAGTTGGGTGTGAAAGTGCCAACTGGATTTGCAACCACAGCAAATGCATATCGTGAATTTTTAAACCAAGGTGGTTTAAAAGAAGAGATTATCGATTTATTGAATAAATTAGATGTAGACAATGTTGCGCAACTAAAAAAAACTGGGCAGCGTATTAGAGAGCGAATTGTTGATTCACCTTTTCAACCAGAACTTGTCGATGCCGTTCACGAATATTATGAAAAATTATGCCAGGACTCACCCTTTTGTGCTGTGGCCGTGCGCTCTTCTGCCACCGCCGAAGATTTACCAGAGGCTTCATTTGCAGGCCAGCAAGAAACATTCTTAAATATACGTGGATTAGATAATATCTTAAGTGCAATGAAACATGTTTTTGCTTCTCTTTTTAATGATAGAGCAATTTCTTATCGCGTGCATCAAGGTTTTGAACATAGCCAAATCGCATTATCTGTTGGTATACAGAAAATGATTAGAAGTGATTTAGCGTCAAGTGGGGTGATGTTTAGTTTAGACACAGAATCAGGATTTCAAGAAGTTGTGTTTATTACCTCAAGTTATGGCTTAGGTGAAATGATTGTACAAGGTGCAGTCAACCCCGATGAGTTTTATGTGCATAAACCTACGTTAATTGCGAAAAGACCAGCAATAGTAAGACGCAACATTGGTAGTAAACAAGTTAAGTTAGTTTATCAGGAAGAGAGTATTGCGCCGGGTAATCATGCTGCCGTCACAAAAGAAGAAGTTGAAGAAAACGAACGACGCTTGTTTTCTTTAAGTGATATTGAGGTTGAAAAATTAGCTGAACAGGCGATTATTATTGAAAAACATTATGGTCGTCCTATGGATATCGAATGGGCCAAAGATGGTGTTGATAAAGAAATTTACATTGTTCAAGCAAGACCAGAAACAGTAAAAAGCCGCGCTAAAGCACAAGTGATGGAACGTTATCACCTCCAGGGGAAGGGGAAAATAATCGTTGAAGGCAGAAGTATTGGTCAACGTATTGGCGCCGGCTCTGTTAAAATTGTTCACAATCATGATGAAATGGATAAAGTACAGCCTGGTGATGTTTTAGTGGCGGATATGACCGATCCAGATTGGGAACCTATCATGAAGCGTGCTTCAGCGATTGTGACAAATCGGGGTGGACGTACTTGTCATGCTGCCATCATTGCGCGCGAATTAGGGATCCCTGCTGTCGTGGGAACTCACAATGCAACTAAAGAATTAAAAGATGATCAAGAGGTGACAATAAGCTGTGCCGAAGGTGATGTTGGTTTTGTTTATGAAGGCAAGCTTCCCTTTGACGTGAAAAAAATTGAACTCAATAATATGCCCTCTATCCCAATCAAAGTGATGATGAATATCGCCAATCCAGATAGAGCCTTTGATTTTCAATCTTTACCTAATGCAGGTATTGGACTTGCACGGTTAGAATTTATCATTAGTCAAATGATTGGCATTCATCCGAATGCGTGTTTAGATTTTGAAAAGCTATCTGATACTTTAAAAGAGCAAATTGAAAAGCGTATTTCAGGATATGCTAATCCACTTGAATTTTATGTTAAAAAATTAGTAGAAGGTATTTCTACTTTAGCATGTGCTTTCACACCACAACGGGTTATTGTTCGCTTTTCTGATTTTAAATCTAATGAATATGCGAATCTAATAGGCGGAGCGCTATATGAGCCTGTAGAAGAAAATCCTATGATAGGTTTTCGTGGCGCTTCTCGCTATGCCGCCCCAAGTTTTAAAAAATGTTTCGCACTTGAATGTGAAGCGATACGCTTTGTGCGTGAGACAATGGGATTAAGCAACGTAGAAGTGATGGTGCCATTTGTTCGTACTGTTGAAGAGGGTAAAAGAGTACTGGAAGTCATGGCAGAAAATGGCCTTAAACGTGGTGAAAAAGACCTCAAGGTCATTATGATGTGTGAATTACCTTCTAATGCGATTTTGGCTGAAGAATTTTTGGAACATTTCGATGGTTTCTCCATTGGTTCTAATGATCTCACTCAATTAACATTAGGTTTAGATAGAGATTCTGGCATCGTTGCAGGTTCATTTGATGAACGTGATGGAGCTGTGAAATTTCTGATGGAAAAAGCAATTGTAGCCTGTAAAAAACAAAATAAATATATCGGGATCTGTGGTCAAGGCCCATCCGATCATGCAGATTTAGCGCTGTGGCTAGTCGAAAAAGGCATTGATAGTGTATCGTTAAATCCTGATACAGTTTTAGAAACATGGTTGTTTTTAGCAAAAGAATTAGCAAAACACTGATAAGTATTTCTCGCAAATGAATATCCATTCACCTTTGTATGAGAATATAAAGGTGTCATCCGCGTCATCTACACCTATACCTCTTTTATGCAACTTTTTTCCTACTTTATATATCCAATCATTAAATGCTTTAACACATTTATAAATATTAATCGAAATATCAATGATTTAAGTTAAGTAGGGGTTGTGCCATGCCTAATGTAAATGAAGAAAGCGCAGTAACAGAAATATCTTTTGCCGAAGCATCACCTTTACAGAAATCAAATCAAATTATTGAACAGGGATTGTCGGTTATTCATAACGCAGGGAACCCAAATTCCCCAGGAGTAAATTCCATATTATCAGTAAATGGAATTTTCAGACAATCTAGTAAAGAAATGGAAACGGCAGCATTTTACGCCAAAATGAAAAAAGATCCTACTGCAAATAGTTTGGTAAACTCAGGAAGTTTTAAAGATGACGGTATGCAAGTGGCAGGTGTTTTAAAAAAGGCCATGACCGATGTTCCTGTATGGGAAGGAAGACCTCTTGAAATTTTGTTAGAAAATCTTGATATTGATCCGGTGACAAAAGAAAAGGGTAACAAACCCATTGACTTGAAAAATTGTATTGAAGAATTGATTCAAGCAGGATATATGGAAGAAGCGAAGTTATTGCATAACTTAATGCACGTCAGCTATCTTGTCGTTGTTAATTCAGAAAAAAATAAAGCAACAGCATATAATATGGCTGCTCAATTTTTTGCACCTCAGCTTGATAGGATTATCAATGTAAATCCTAATACTATGGAAGAAGCAGCTAAAATGGGTCTATCTGCATATGCTCGATCGGCTAAAACAACAGAAGATATATTAGGAATAAACAGAACTGAATCCACAAAAAATGGAGAAGAAAAATCGTTTGCGCAAACGTTTGATCAAAAATATCCTAAAGCGGCTAACGAATTAGCTCATCAATATAAATCAATATCACAACCAGTAAAAATATTTGGCATTAAAATGCCTAAGTTTATTGGTAATGCAATTAAAAAGCTAACGAGTTCTAAAAAAGCGCGTAATCAAAGCGATGAACTTGCAAAACAGCTTAGAGCACAGACGGTTACTGCTTTACAAGAAAAAAGAAAAAGTGAAACAGAATCCAAAACAAGGCAGGCAGGTTTTCCACAAAGTTCTCAAAACATACCAAGTGCTAATCCAAGCCAGACGGTATTTAAGCAAGTAAGGCAAGCATCAACAGAAGAAGTGCGCCAAGAACCTATTTTAGCGCAAACACGAAAAATTGCTCACGAAGAAAATGAAAGTGTAAAAGATATATTGCCACCTCCAAATTTTGGGCCTCCACCATTACCACCAGAAACGTCGAACTCTGATCCAGTTATTGCGCCGCTATCTGATACTCAAAAACTTGGCGAACAAAGTGGTGTTGTGGCGCAGGTTAAGCAAAAATTTGAAAACCCTGTAGATGCTCCAAGAGATCCGCAAAAACGCCAATCTTATATCCCTGATGGTGGTATTGCTAAAGGCAAAGTTCAGGAGTTGAAGCAGATATTTGAAAAAGAACTTAAATCTAAACCTGATGATCCTGATACTAAAAGTCCTGGGACAAGAGGCACAAAAGGAGCAGCTAAATAAGCTGCTCTTGATGTATGGTAGGGATCATCTGATCAATTGTCGTTAAACTCAAATTTTCAAATTGAATATCAAGATGGGGAGTCATATCTTGCGTTTGAGGTAAGCCAGATAGTAATCCTTCAATATCAATACCGTGTTGTTCTTGTAAAATGTTTCTCAACAATTTTTCTGCTAAGCCATTATCATCATTCACTAGCCATGATTTAAAATCTTCAATGTAGTGATCTGATACAAAGGTCTCGGCAATTTTTTGCGCATGTTGATGATCATTATCTGTAAAGTGTTCTTTTTGATGAAGCTGAGTGAAAATATCGAGCATCGCTTCTAAAGGCAAGCCAGGATTATTTTCCATGTAGTTATCGATAACATAATTACCATGGAATGTATCCCATTCTTCATAATAATCATGCGCTAATTGTTTTGCTGAATCGCTATCAATATCTCGATTGAGTAATTCAATATAAAGGATCCCTTCTATAGCATCGCGATGACTTTCCCATCCACAGTTACCAAATTCCTGGGTATCACGCACAATCTCATCTATTTTTTCAAATATGCCATATTCGTAAGCATTTTCATATTCAAATACCATTTTGTCAGTATTATTTAAAATATTGTACATAAATTGAGCATCAATTCTATCTGGCTCATGCATTTGGTAGAAAATAATACCAGCAGGATCGCCATCATAAGCAGGGGATTCGCCATGATATCTATCACCGCTATTTGCCACAATATATAACCCGTGAGGTTTAGATAAAATTACATCAACAAAATGACCATCCCATCCTGATGTAAGTAATATGGTCTGACCTTCATTATACATTTGTAATGCGTTTTCAGCAGTTTCTTCAAGACCTGCTAAATTTGAAAATTCAAGTGCTTGATGATAAATTGAATGCAAAGAAGAAAAAGTTTCTTGTTTGATAGCAGTATCAAAAGTCAATGATTCTGTAAATTGATGAAGAGATTCAACAGCTAATGAGGTTGTGAATATTCCTAGATGCCCTTCAGAGATGAACCATATCTTTTTATCTTGTCCTATATTTATTTTATATATTTCGCCTGTGGGGAAACGATGCAATAAATCTTTTGCATTGATATAGATATCGCTACCATCATGCTCAGCAATGCTTGCGGCAAGCTCATTAAGTTTCACAGCAATCTCAGCTGATGAGGTCATACTTGCATATACTTTTAAAATAGCTGATGCAGGGAATGGTGTGACATAAAGTACATCATTATATTCAGAAATATCTGAATATAATAATGCTTCGGTGCTATGATCTTGCATTGTTTGCAAAAGATCAATGATTTGATTTATTTCTTCATTTACCTCTGGTTTATCAATTTTGCCAGAGAAAAGATGACTTCCTAAATTATCAATAATAAGTGTAATCGGACTTTTGCCGTCATAATTTGTTAGGGTGGGTGAGGCTCCGCCATTAATCACCAAGGTATTTGCGACATCGTAGTGTTGTTTTACTAAGGCAAAATGTAATGCGGTATTACTTTCATAACCTTTTGCATTCACATCTGCGCCATAGGAAATCAATACCGAGATAACCGCTTGCTGACCAAAAAGTGCTGCAACATGAATAGGTAAGATATTGCGAGTATCTTTATCGTTGATATCAAAACCTTCATCTAATAGCTTTATAATGGTATCAACATCACCATCACGGGCTGCAATATGAAGCGGATGTTGTGTTTGGTGAACGATTTTACCTGGATTGAGTCCATTATTTTTTAATACATCTTCACTTTGTGTTGGTTCATTATAAAATGCTATTAATTCTTCAATGTTAGCAGGCACATCCATTTGGATGTAATTTTCTGCATGTAGAAGTACATCTTCATTATCTGAACAAATATCTTTTAGTGATAACGTGTGTATATCATCACGAGATTTCTGGATAAAGTATGTATCTTGGAATTGCAGTAATTCTTTCGTGTTATAGATGAAAGAGTTCATAGTCATTCTTCTCTTATGATAAATACAGAAATAGAGAAGTATTTTATGTTGTTTTTATTGAATAGAAAATAATAATATCGTCTTAAAAGTTATTGGACTAACACTGTCTCGGCAGTGGGGGAGACGATAATCTCCGGTAAATGAACACAAGATGCTAATAATGATGTTTCGGGAGCAGAGTAGGGATGCATTTCATCTGAAGTAAGACAAGGTTGCATAAAGCGATGAAGTTCATCGGCGTAACGTTCTGAGGTGATTGCTTCAAAAATCTTATTCGAAAAATATTCTTTGAAATGTGGGTGATTTTCATTTGTCTGCAATTCACAAAAAATATCTAATAAAGCGTCTAAGGGTAAGCCAGGCTGGTTTTTCATAAAGTTGTCGATAGTTAGCTGCAAGTGAAAGGATTCCCATTCACTGCTGAAGCTATTAGCCAATGATTTAGCTTGAGAAACATCAATATGACGATTTAATAATTCAACATAGATGACACCTTCAACGGCGTCACATAGACTTTTCCAGGCACAATTACCATATTTTTGTCCAATTCTGGGCAGAACATCTTGTGTTTTACTGATATTATATAAATTAAAAATATCTGATGTTAAGAAATCCTGTGAGCTATTTGTTAAAATGTTTGCGAAAAAATCTGTTTCTAACATATCGGGTTGATTCAATGTATGACAAGTATCACCATGAATTATATTTTTTTGCTCAGTAAATTCACTACAGTTTGTATCTATATAAAGTTTTTGATTTTTTGATACAATAGCTTCAGCAAAGTGATTTGTCCAACCAGTAGGCAGTAAAACCGTTTTGCCTTCATGATAAAGGTTTTTTGCTTGCTCAAAAGTTTCGGGAAGTAATCTTTTGGTGCAAAATTCATAAGATTGCTCTAATATCTCATATACGGTTTTAAATATATCTAATTGTAAAGATGAAGCATTTGAATTATTGAGTATATCAACATATGCAGCAAGAGATTTTCTAGCACTGTCGGTTGAAAAAATTCCGAAGTTCCCTTCTGACTGAAACCAAATAGTATCTTGCTCAGAAATTTCTAGTGGATAGGTATTACCAGTAGGAAAAGCTTGTAATAATTCTTTGGCACTCATATAGATTGATTCTGAATTGTCACTGCTAGCAACAGCTTGGATCACTTGATTTATTTTACCTATTAGCAGTTCATCTGGGGCAAGAGAAGCATATACTTTTAATATCATAGAAAGAGGGTAAGCAGTATTATCAAATATAGCATTATCAGTCAAATCTTTAGTGTAACAAAAATTTCCAGATTTATTTGCAAATAACAAAATAGTATCAAGTGTATTTTCAATTGCGCTTAATGATTCCTGTTGAGGATTTTGGGTATAGTCTGTCATTTGCTGACCTAAATCATGTAATATCATATTAAATGTTTGAATGCTTTTTGATTTGACAACATGATGTGGATCGTCATAACCATCATTAAGAAGACGGGCTGCTAATTCGTAATGGTTATTTAAAATGCAAGGGTGTAAATTTTTTTTACTGTGATATGTTTTGTTTGATGAGTTATGATCAAATGATACAATATCTTCTAAAACAAGTGATTCACTTGTTTTTTTAGGAAGAATTAAATCCAATTCGCTTTGAGTTAAAGAATCAGTTTGATGCGGATTAGACATTGAATCTGCCTTTACATTACCAAAAGCTGTTCATGCGATTCAGTAATTAATTGTGGCACAATATTGATGTTTATCGCAGGATGTTGAGAAACTAAAGATGCGCTATCATCATGTTGAACCTGGGCTTGATCACTCACTGGATCACTATGACCAAACAATTTAGCAAAGGGTTTGGTAAATATTGAAAAGAAACCTTGACTTGGTTCTTCATGGTGAGGGTGAATGTCAACTTTTACACCGTATTGTTCAATAATATTTTTAATCGCATCACATTGTTTTTTAGGGCAAGCTTCAAGCCATGCCTGCAGTTCACCTTTATAATGATGAGTATCCAATGCATCAGCTATCTTCTGTGCTTGCTGTTTAACAACAGGGGAATGTTCTTTCACAGCTTTAACATTTAAGTTAATTAAAATGGCGGTCATGGCTTCGACCGAAAGTCCTGCGCCATCTTTCATATATTGATCAATTTGAAAGTTAGCATGAAAATTTTCCCATTCTTGGGTATAATGACTTGCTAAAGATTTCGCTTGAGGTTCTTCAATCCCTAGATTGAGTAGCTCTACATAAGCAGCTGCTTGCACCCCATGTGAATGACCTAACCATGTACAGTTTCCAAATTCTTGTTCTGGCTTAAGATGTTCGCCTACTTTTTCAATCAATTCATATTCAAGCATTTTATCTTGTTCTAAAACCATTTGATTTTGATTGGTTGTCGTATCATGTATGAATTTAGCATCTATTAATTTGGGTTCATTCATTTGATAACAAATTAATCCTGGAGCATGATTGAAATATCTTTCGCCAGTATTGCCGGTGATATATAGCTTTTGCTTTTGAGAAAGAACAGCATCATAAAAATGAGTGTCCCATCCTGTCGCTAATAAAACGGTTTCATTACGCTGGAAACTTTTTAAAGTATCTTGTGAATATTGTTCAATTTCAGCATTTGATTTTAAGTGATCCGTGGCCTCAAAAATAGAAGATAATTTAGTAAAAATATCTTGCTTTAGTTTATCATTGCTATGGGAATGTAAATATGTGGTAAATGCTTTAATGGATTCAGCTGCCCAATGCGTTGTCATAAATCCAAAATGTCCATTTCCTTGTACTAAAATAGTTTTGTTGTCACTTAAATTAAGTTTATAAAAGCCATCGCTTGGAAAGGTATTTAATAAATTTTTGGCATTTGCATAAAGTTTTTCTGTGTTATCAAAAGCTTCAATTTTCTTTGCTACTGCCAGAAATTTATCTCTCATTTCAATTGTTGGTGAACGGGTGGCAAATAATTTTAAGTACATCGACACAGGTTTTGCGATGGTACCATGAGCATCATTTGAAACGATGAAATGGCAATATTTCCCTGTATGGGCTGAGAATACGTCGATAGTGTGAATAAGCTCGTATATTTCTTTGACTTTGGCAGCTTGATTAACCTGAACCTTTTCACTCATGAGATGATTTAGCCTGATAATAACGGTGTTCAATGGGAGTTCGTTATTTGTAAAAATATTTGGTTTGGCGCCACCCTTGATAACAATTTGTCTTGCTATCTCATATTGCTGATTGTCAAGCGCTTCATGTAAGGCTGCTTGGCTTAAGCTAAATGAAGATTTCATCGGTTTACTTTGATCTTCATGGAGAAGAGCTAAAATATCTGATTCAGTGAATTCAATTTCTTTTTTTGGATTAAAGGCTGCAATTTTCTTTGAAAGTCCATCAAGCCTAGCTTTTATGTCGGAAGAAGGAGCGATATGGGCAAATAATTTTAAGTAAGTCGAGATGGAATGAATACCTTCTTTGCTTGCAGAGGGTAATTGATAACTAACATGATTTGTAAAATGATTTGAGATCACATCAAGCGTCTCAATTAATTCATTTATTTCATGTCGATCTTGCACAGGACTTTTCATTACTTCAAGCAATCTTTCATGAATCATCATGATTGGTGTTTTATTATCCATATTCGGCAGATTAGCTAACGCATTTCCTTCATTAACTAGAATGCGAGCGACATCATAATGATGCCTATAAATTGCACCATGTAATGCTGTTTGTCCCGTATAACTATCATCATGCACATCAGCACCCTGTTTGAGTAAATACTGAACTGCTGCTTTTTGGCCAAAAAAGGATGCAAAATAAAGTGGCCTAGCACTTAATACACCCTCGTCTTTATTAACGTTATAACCTTGTTTTTCAACAAGGCGCTTTATTTCATCCATATCACCTTTTTTGGCGGCATAATGTAATGCAAGCGGGTTGTGCTGAATCGCCTTGATGTGTTGAAATCCCTGCTTATGAGGACCCTCATCACTACTAGTGGGCATATGTTCAAACAGGTGAGTAGCATCGTATAATTGTTCATCGATATTTTGGTTTTTATTTTGCTCAAGGATAGATTCTTGGAAACCAAATAAATCATCAAGCGAAAGCGATTGTTTTTGCAGATCTTCTAGCGTGACAAATTCTATTACCTGTGAGGCTAGTGCGGCTAAAGCTTCTTCTTGCGTTAGCTCATCGTCTTGTCGCTTCAGGGTTGTCATTTGATGAGATCTCTTTAAATATAAGTAAGAAAATAAACTTAAAGAGTATTCTCTAGTATTGAGAATTTTGAGCAACTAAAAGCAGATAAAAGGTCGTTATTTAGGGATGGTTAACTATCCGGTATGAGATCGACACGCAGCCATAATGACTTTTTGCTGTCATCGCGAGAGCCCGTTCGAATCGTTGTACCAGAATTCATATCGTCTTGATTTTGATTTCCCCCAAAATATGTCCATTTTCCAACAGGTACCATTACAGTGGTGGCAGCTTTAAATGTTGTATATGCAGGATTCATTGCAGGATTGTTATTGTAGTTATCAGAAGGTTGATCGTTTTTGGTTAACAGATCTAATTTTACCTCTTTGCCAATAAGTTGTGGTCGTACATAAAAACCGTTTGAAACATTTTGATAATCAATAGATTGACCTGCTGCTCTGGCAATGTCGCTGGCACTGTTGACTCCCACCAAATTGCTTTCTTGGGCTGCTCCTATGCTTGTAGCGTTGAGTTGCCCATTGCGTTGATAATGATCATCGGCTGCAAATTGATCAGTAATAAGTGGAATTGTTACACCGGAGTTGATAAAAGCGACTTGGCCATTATCGACGCGAATGGTATCGACTTGTCTGTCGGTTTCACGACTTGTGCTAATGGTGAGATTATGAGGTCCATCTGGTTCTTGACCAAAAGTGACATCTCCATTGGGTGAGATAGACATCATTTCACTGGGTTTATCATGACCATTAGACACTGTAATCATCAATTTTTTAACTGCAACATCTAATTGCGCAATAATGGATTTCAATGTGGCAATATTACTCGCAGATGATTGAATGATTAACTGATTTTCAAATGTTTTAATTTGACCTCCTTTATCTAAAAAGGGGGTGATACCGGGTAAGATGTCTTGCGGTAATCTATTTTGCAAAGTCACTACCGTTGTTTCAAGTTTTGGCGCGTCTGTAGCATACGCCTGACCGCAGATGGTAAATATAATAAATATATATACAGCTATATGTAATAATACTGGATTTTTCATGATATGCATTCAAAATTATAAATAAGAATCTTTAAAATATAGATGAAATTCTATTGTCAGGTATTGAACGTCGTGTTTTTCGTCAGCAGTGATTTTCACGAAATTGCGCTGAAAAATGGGGAATGCTGTTGTTTTTAGCGATTATTGTCTAAAAAGATTTACAATATCAGACCACCTAATTACAATCGCTGACTACGAATTTATGTAAAGAAGGTTTGATATGTTAACTACAGATTTTCTTTTAGCACTGGTTGATGGCATTAATGATTATCATGGTACAGTGAATTGCGGACATTGTGCGCTTCGATTAGATGATCATATCTCTCATGGTGCAAATTTACGATTAGGTCCAGTGCCTTATGAAAGCGCAGGAATACAGACACATGCTTTAATCAAGACCGGAAGAATCACTCGATCATCCACATATGATACAAGACTGCTTGATAAATGTAGCAAAGAGCCTGCTGATTTTCGTGTTGTCTTTGATTTAAATGATAAAGAAATTAAATATGAAATTGATCTTACTGTAAAGAAAGATGAAACAGGACAATTACGTTTCATTGCTGCTGGAGTCGATAATATTAAAGAAAGGTTAAAAGCCTTACCACGTCGTCAAAAAGATGAGTCAGCTTATGGTTTTATAGTCTTAACACATGAAAGTCAAAATGAAATAGGGCATATCATTAATTTTTATGTTGATAAAGATAACGAAGTTTATTTTATCGATGCTCAGCATCAAATAAAAGAACTACAAGTAAGCCAACAACTCAATCTTCAAGGTTTTCGCCCAGAGATTTTTTATATAGCTTCAATTCCTCCTGAAGGTTATAAAGTAAAAATTGAAAATGAAGCTAAAAGAAAAATTAAAAAAGAGAAACCTATTAAGGCAAAAAACATGTTACATCCTAATTTATCGATTCTTCCTCCTGTCACAGCAGAACGCAATGAGGATAAGTTTCATCGTCTTTTCGCATTATCTCAGACCAATTCAGCGACAGCACAAGATTGGAATGAATTGGGGCATTGCTATGAAAACGGCATTGGAACCATG
Organism: Gammaproteobacteria bacterium; assembly: GCA_016191245.1. Lineage (GTDB taxonomy): Bacteria > Pseudomonadota > Gammaproteobacteria > Berkiellales > Berkiellaceae > Berkiella. Next base: position 72,498 of record JACPOY010000030.1, read on the forward strand.
GCGAATATGACTTTAGCCTTCAACTGTTATAAAAAAGTAACTGAGTTAGATCCAGAAAATATTGAGGGATGGAAAACATTAGGAAGCTGTTATTTTGCACCCATGGGCACATTGAAATCTGAGGAGAGAGCCGAAGAATGCTACACAAAAGCCAAGGAATTAAGTCAAAGACAGAGCGCTCCCATTCCAGCTCAAAACCCTCAAGAGCCTGCGCACCCAGTTGTCGTTGCACCTCGCGATCCTCAATTTAGTCCAATGTTTCATTCAACGACAAAGGCGCCTTCAGATTTTAAAGACAAACAAATAGAATTACTTCGCAAACAGTTGGCATTAAAAGATCAAGAACTTGCATTACAAAAACAAGAAATTGCATTACTTCGAATGCAATTAGAAAAATCTTCAAGTGCAAGTAATTCACCGAAAATGGGGGCTTAACGCCCCCTTTATGCAAAGAAGATTAGACTAATTTATCAGCCAACCCAATATAAGTTGCAGGCGTAAGCTCTTTTAGTTTGATTTTAACTTCAGGAGGTAGTTCAAGCTTATTGATAAACTCTTCTAAAATTTCTGGGGTCAATTTTTTACCGCGCGATAATTCTTTAAGCTTTTCATAGGGTTGGTCAATATGGTAGCGGCGCATTACAGTTTGAATGGCCTCAGATAGTACTTCCCAATTATTATTCAAATCTTCTTCAATTTGAGTTTTATCGACAGCAATTTTATGTAATCCCTTTTGTAAAGATTTCAAAGCAATTAACATATGACCACAGGCGACACCTATATTTCTTAATACCGTAGAATCTGAAAGATCGCGTTGCCAACGGGACATAGGTAATTTTTGAGCAAAGTGATCAAATAGCGCATTGGCCAAACCAAAATTGCCTTCGCTATTTTCAAAATCAATCGGGTTGACTTTATGTGGCATCGTGGAAGAACCCACTTCATGGGCAATCATCTTTTGTTTGAAATAGCCTAAAGAAATATAACCCCATACATCACGGCAAAAATCAATTAAAATGGTATTGGTTCGCATCAAACAATGAAAATATTCTGCCATTGCATCGTGAGGTTCAATTTGTGTTGTTAACGGATTAAATGTTAACCCTAAGCTTTGGACAAATTTTTCAGCCACGTTATCCCATGCAATTTCTGGATAGGCTACTATGTGTGCATTATAATTTCCCACTGCACCATTGATTTTGCCTAAAATAGGAATATGAATAAGTTGTTCAATTTGACGCGCCAATCTTGCTATTACATTAGTGATTTCTTTGCCTACAGTGGTTGGAGAAGCCACTTGGCCATGGGTTCGCGCTAGCATTGGTGTATTGGCATGTTCTTTTGCAAATAAAGTTAATTGTTGCTGGAGATTATGCAGTGAGGGAAGTAAAATTTTGTGCCGAATATCCAGCATCATCAGTCCATAAGATAGATTATTAATATCTTCAGAAGTACATGCAAAATGAACAAATTCTGATATTTTTGCAAGTTCAGGGATGTTAGATACTTTTTCTTTGATATAGTATTCAATCGCTTTCACATCATGATTGGTTTTGCTTTCAATTGTCTTAATGTGATTGGCTTGGGTTTCATCGAAATCGGCAATGAGTTTATTCAAAAAAGAAATTGATTCTTGAGAAAGCGCAGGTATTTCTTTGATTTTCAGAGCGCTTAAATTTTGCAGCCATTTTAATTCGACAATTAATCGATAATGCATTAATCCATATTCGCTGGTGAGAGTTTTTAATTCGATGGTTTGATGTTGATATCTGCCATCTAAAGGAGAAATTGCCGTTAATGAGAAATTGTGATTCATATCGACTCCATGTTTGGCATTTTTATTGCGCTTTGTAAAATTCCACCCTCTGAATCAGTTCCTTGAATGATTCCGCCACCTAAGCATTGTCTATCGTTATAAAATACAATGGATTGACCAGGTGTAACGGCCCGTTGTGGTTCCGTAAATTCAATGAGAGCGCCTTCTTCAGATATTCTCACGAAACAATGTTGATCAGCTTGTCGATATCGCACCTTGGCTTTGCAATGAAATGCTGTCTGCGGAATTTGTGTTACCCAATGCAATGTATTTGCTTTCACAAAACGACTAAAATGCCACGAATGTTCATTATTTTGGGTGACATATAAAATATTATCAGCAATATCTTTACCCACGACATACCAGGGTTTCTCATCGAATCCTTTTAAGCCACCGATTTGTAAACCATGTCGTTGTCCAAGGGTATAAAACATTAACCCGTCGTGTTTGCCAATCGTGTGGCCTTCAGGAGTTTTCATTACTCCTGGCTTTGCCAATAGAAAATCTTCAAGAAAAACTTTAAATTTTCTCTCACCAATAAAACAGATCCCAGTGCTATCTTTTTTATCATGCGTAATAAGACCGGCGTCTTTGGCATATTGTCTTACAATATGCTTTTCAATATGTCCGACGGGAAATAAAGTTTTACTTAATGCTTCTTGCGTGAGTGTATATAAAAAGTAGCTTTGATCTTTATTTTGATCTTGACCTCTTAATAAGGCATAACTATCTTGGTTTTTTGCAGTTTGAGCATAGTGACCTGTGGCAATACAATCTGCCCCAAGCTTTAAGGCATGTTGCAAAAAGGCTTTAAATTTAATTTCTTTGTTACAAAGGATATCCGGGTTTGGGGTGCGACCGGCTTTGTATTCATCAAGAAACAAGCTAAAAACATTTTCCCAATATTCTTGTGAAAAATTAACAGTGTGGAGGGGAATATTTAATTTTTTACAAATAGATTTTACATCAGCGAGATCAGTTTCTGCTGAACAAAAAGTGGATGAGTCATCTTCTTCCCAGTTTTTCATGAACAAGCCTTGGACATCAAAGCCTTGTTCTTTCAAAAGAAGAGCACTAACAGAGGAATCCACACCACCTGATAGGCCGACAAATACAGTAGGTTTTGTTTTTAAAGTCATTAAGTAGGTTAATCAACTTCTTGGTTGGTAACTATGCATTCTAACATATCCTAAAATATTTTTGCCCTCCTGATGTGACTTTTTATCCTTTACGCTAAACTAAAACACTGATTGGTAAACAAATTCTTAAAGAGGCAGTGATGGCATATCAGAAATTAGTTGTTCCTAGCGAGGGAAATAAAATCCAAGTTAACAAAGATGCATCTTTGAGTGTGCCGGACAATCCTATCATTCCATTTATTGAAGGCGATGGTATTGGTGTTGATATTACGCCGGTTATGCGCAAAGTGGTGGACGCTGCGGTCACTAAAGCTTATCGTCGTGATCGTAACATTGCTTGGATGGAAATTTATGCAGGTGAGAAAGCCACCCAAGTGTATGGCCCCGATCAATGGTTACCAGAAGAATCCCTTAAAGCAATGAGCGAATTTGCTGTTGCTATCAAAGGACCTTTAACCACCCCGGTTGGTGGCGGGATCCGATCTTTAAATGTTGCTATTCGTCAAAAATTAGATCTTTATGTTTGTTTGCGCCCTATTCATTATTTTCCAGGCGTTCCGAGTCCAGTAAAACGTCCTGAAGATACTGAAATGGTGATTTTCAGAGAAAATTCTGAAGATATTTATGCTGGGATTGAGTGGAAAGCGGGGACTCCAGAAGCTAAAAAGCTGATTACTTTTTTGCAAGAACAAATGGATGTCACACAAATTAGATTCCCAGAAAATTGTGGGATAGGTATTAAACCGGTTTCAAAACAAGGTACACAGCGTTTAATTCGAAGAGCTATCCAATACGCCATCGATAACGATAAACCCACCGTCACGATAGTGCATAAAGGCAATATTATGAAGTTCACTGAAGGTGCTTTTAAAGATTGGGGGTACGCGCTTGCTATAGAAGAATTTGGAGCAAAGCCCTTTGAAGGGGGACCATGGCAAGTCATCAAAAATCCTAAAAATGGTAAAAACATTATTATTAACGATGTGATTGCAGATGCGTTTTTACAACAGATCCTTTTGCGTCCTAAAGAATATAGCGTGATAGCGACATTAAATTTAAATGGCGATTATATTTCTGATGCCCTTGCAGCCCAAGTCGGTGGTATAGGTATTGCCCCTGGCGCCAATTTAAGTGATGAGGTAGCTGTTTTTGAAGCAACACACGGCACTGCACCAAAATATGCCAAACAAGATAAAGTGAACCCTGGTTCATTAATCTTGTCAGCTGAAATGATGTTACGTCATTTAGGTTGGTTTGAAGCTGCTGATTTCATTCTCAAAGGAATGGAAGGAGCGATCGCCAGTAAAAAAGTCACCTATGACTTTGGCCGACTAATGGAAAATGCAAAAACAATCAGTTGCTCAGCCTTTGGGGATGAGATTATTCAGCATATGTAAAAATATCCCCTATTCTTTCCCCCTGTAAAGGGGGAGGGAAAAGGGGGCATATCCATTAGGCTTCAGCCGTAGCTGTTTCTTTTGTTCTGGGTTTACTTGCTTCACTCTCAGCTGATGTATTGGTATCCGCTCGAATATTCGATGCGTGGAGGCCTTTAGGGCCTTCATTTACCTCATATAAGACTGGCTGACCAGCTTTGAGGCATTTATAACCATCCATGACTATGGCGGAGAAATGTGCAAATACATCTTGTCCACCATCTTCTGGACATATGAAGCCATAACCTTTTGCACTATTGAACCACTTCACTATCCCGCTTGGCATATAAAATCCTTTTCAATCGATAATAAGCCTTGAAAAACCACTTTAGAGGCTAAACTTACATTTAACACGCACTCATCCCGCTCAATGTAGGATGAGAACATCATAACTGTTGTACATAAACGGTTATTCAGTCAAGACTTTAGTCATAAATTCAGAAAAAGTAATTTATGTATCCAAATTAAAATAACTATGCGACAATAAAATTAAAAGAATTTACGTCAATGGAAAGCGAGGTAGCCAATAGTTGGCTAATATCAGATTATGGGCACACAATATGGTCGGGGCGCAGTAACCCCAGCAATAAAGACTGAGAAGAAAGCACAGAAGCTCAGTCGCCCTTCGAAGTATTTGGTGTATCTATTGAATGACGATTATACACCGATGGATTTTGTAGTCATTGTGTTACAAGAATTTTTTGCGATGAGTTATCCACGTGCGGTGAAAGTTATGTTAGATGTTCACCAAAACGGAAGAGCAACTTGTGGAATTTACACAAGAGACATCGCTGAAACAAAGGTAGCACAAGTAAACGAATTTGCAAGGCTTAATGATCATCCATTGCTTTGCAAAATGGAAAAAGTTTAACTCAAAATAATACCGACGCTGGGAGGTTCGTGCCATGTTGAGCAAAGAATTAGAAATGACGCTCAACCTCGCATTTAAAGAGGCCAGGGAAAAGCGTCATGAGTTTATGACCGTTGAGCACCTTTTACTAGCATTGCTCGACAACTCGGCAGCTTCTAATGTGTTGCGTTCATGTGGGGCGGATGTTGAACGCCTTAGACAAGATTTACAAACATTTGTAGATGAAACCACTCCTTTAATACCTTCTACTGAATCTCATCGCGAGACTCAACCGACACTTGGATTTCAACGTGTATTGCAAAGAGCAGTATTTCATGTTCAATCTGCAGGACGCGAGGAAGTAACAGGTGCCAATGTGTTGGCTGCTATTTTCAGTGAACAAGAAAGTCAGGCAGTTTATTTCTTAAAACAAGAAAATATTACCCGCTTGGATGTTGTTAATTTCATTTCGCATGGCATTTCCAAAGTGGAAGAGCCTCGTGAAATGGATGAACCTGATATTGAACAACCTATTGAACATGAAGGTGCTCACGAAGCGCCTAATAAGAGCCCATTAGAAAGTTATGCAATTAATCTTAATAATTTAGCTAAACAAGGTAAGATTGATCCATTGATTGGTCGTGCCCAAGAATTAGAACGAACAGTACAAATTTTATGCCGTCGTAGAAAAAACAATCCGCTCTATGTTGGTGAAGCAGGCGTTGGTAAAACTGCTATCGCAGAAGGGTTAGCCAAAGCAATTGTAGAAGGGAAGGTACCACGTGCATTAGCGCACTGCACCGTATACGCTTTGGATTTAGGATCTCTCCTAGCAGGAACCAAATATCGTGGTGATTTTGAAAAAAGATTTAAATCATTGCTCCAACATTTAAAAAGAGATTCAGGTGCTGTTTTATTTATCGATGAAATCCACACCATCATTGGTGCAGGGGCCGCTTCAGGTGGCGTGATGGATGCCTCTAATTTAATCAAACCAATGTTGGCGACAGGTGATTTACGTTGTGTAGGTTCAACGACTTATCAAGAATACAGAGGTATTTTTGAAAAAGACCGAGCCTTAGCACGTCGTTTTCAGAAAATTGATATTCGTGAGCCTTCTGTTGAAGAAACGGTTAGGATCTTAAAAGGGATTAAAATCCATTTTGAGCAACATCATCAAATTCGCTATACCGGTGCAGCATTAAGAGCCGCAGCTGAATTAGCGGGCCGCTATATCCAGGATCGATTTCTACCAGATAAAGCGATAGATGTCGTTGATGAAGCAGGTGCTTACCAAAGATTATTACCAGAACGTCGTCGTAAGAAAGTTATCGGCGTGAAGGATGTAGAACAAATTGTTGCTCGCATGGCAAGGATCCCATCAAAAACAGTTTCGACTTCAGATAAATCTTTATTAGAAGGTTTAGAATCTGAACTCAAATCTAAAGTTTTTGGTCAAGACAAAGCGATTCATTATTTAGCCGCTGCAGTAAAGATGGCGCGTTCAGGGCTTGGTGATCCAGAAAAACCAACAGGGTGCTTTTTATTTGCAGGCCCAACGGGTGTGGGTAAAACAGAAGTTTCTAAACAACTCGCTAAATCGTTAGGCGTAGAGTTAATTCGTTTCGATATGTCTGAATATATGGAAAGCCATACCGTATCAAGATTAATTGGTGCTCCTCCTGGCTATGTTGGTTATGATCATGGTGGTTTATTAACAGAAGCGGTAACAAAAAATCCTCATTCAGTTGTTTTATTAGATGAAATTGAAAAAGCGCACCCAGATGTATTCAATTTGTTATTGCAAGTGATGGATCATGGTTCATTAACAGATACCAATGGTCGTAAAGCAGATTTTCGTCATGTGACATTAATTATGACGACCAATGCTGGTGCTGCACTAATGGATAGAAATTCGATAGGCTTTAAAGAACAAGAACATCAAACAGATGGTCTTGGTGCGATTCAAAAAATGTTCACGCCAGAATTTAGAAATCGCTTAGATGCTATCATTCAATTTGATGCACTCAACGAGCAAATTATTACGCGCGTTGTTGACAAATTCATTGATGAATTATCAGCAAGACTCATTGAAAAAGAAGTCACCATTGAAGTCGATGCCGCTGCTCGTAAATGGTTAGCTGAAAAAGGCTACGATAAAAAAATGGGAGCAAGACCCATGGCGCGTTTGATACAGGAACAATTGAAAAAACCACTTGCTGATGAATTACTTTTTGGTAAGTTAGCAATGGGTGGTTCAGTAGAAGTAACCGTTGACGCGAATGGGATCCATTTAGCTGTATTTGAGCCCAGTGAATAAGGAAACTACCCTACAGATACGCTGGATGTAGGGCAGAGGAATTTTTATTCGTCTTCGGTAACAGCAGGTGCTTCTTTATCGCTGCTTTTGCCGTCACGGTTACGAAAGATAATACGACCTTTTGTGAGATCATATGGCGTTAATTGAACAGTAACGCGGTCACCGGTTAAAATACGAATATAATTCTTACGCATTCTGCCAGAGATGTGGGCAGTCACAATGTGCTTATTATCCAGTTCAACTCTAAACATAGTATTTGGTAATGTTTCGGTAACAGTACCTTCCATTTCGATATGATCTTCTTTTGCCATATTCTCCCCTAAACTTATATGAAAAAACTCGGCTTTGGCGCCGGATCCTATCAGATTATGATACCGGGATCCAACTTCCACTTTTCAGCGGTGGTTTCATATTGATTGTTTTGCATAACTTTTTCAAGGAATAAGGGGCGTGGGAGGGTAATTGCCCCCATTGACCCCAGGTGAGGAGACCATAATTGGCAATCAATAAACTCATAACCCCAAGATTGAAGTTGGCGTGCTAAATACACTAAAGCGATTTTTGATGCGCTAGGTTTTTTACTGAACATGGATTCGCCAAAAAAAAGTTTACCAAGCGCTATCCCATAGATCCCACCAATTAACGTGTCTTGTGCATAGACTTCCAAAGAATGCGCGTAACCCAATTGATGTAATTGAATATAAGCTTGTTGCATCTTAGGGGTAATCCAAGTCTCTTCTTGCATTTTTCCTTGTCGTATTTGCGGGGTAGCACATTCTTTAATGACTTGGGGAAAGTTTTCATCCAACTTTATTTCAAAATCATGACGACGAATTGTCTTTTTAAGACTTGCTGACAGATGGATGTCATTTAAAAACAATACTGTGCGGGGATGGGGACTCCACCATAAAATCGGTTCATTGTCATACCAAGGGAAAATCCCTTGTCGATAAGCTGCCAATAATCGTTTGGGACTTAAATCACCCCCAATGGCTAGTAAGCCATTGGGTTCAGATAATGCCAAGTTCGGGTTGGGAAAATAATCTTCATCAGCTGTCAGATAAAAAGGGATCTGAAGTGACATATTTACTTTAGACTATCTAGATATTTTTCGGCATCCAGCGCCGCCATACAACCTGTACCAGCAGAGGTGACCGCTTGACGGTAAACATGATCGGCAACATCTCCTGCTGCAAAGACACCAGGGATACTCGTTGCTGTTGCATTGCCATTTAAACCACTTTTAACAACAATATAACCATCTCTCATCTCTAATTGGTTTTCAAATATCTTCGTATTGGGTGTATGCCCAATAGCAATAAAAACCCCATCTACAGCAAGTTCTGAAATGGCATCTGTTTCAGCATGTTTGAGCTTTATACCAGTCACGCCCATTTTATCACCCAATACTTCATCCAGATGATGATGCCACATAATAGATACGTTGCCGTTCTTTTCTTTCTCAAAAAGCTTTTGTTGCAAGATTTTTTCGGCACGTAATTTATCACGTCGATGGATTAATACGACTTCTGAAACAATATTAGAAAGATATAGCGCTTCTTCAACTGCGGTGTTCCCACCGCCGATAACGGCAACTTTTTTACCTTTGTAAAAGAATCCATCACAGGTTGCACAAGCTGACACACCTTTGCCCATAAATTGTTGCTCAGATGGTAGTCCCAAATAGCGAGCAGTCGCTCCAGTGGAAATAATAAGACAATCGCAGGTATAAACCGTTCCTGAATCCCCTTTGAGAACAAAAGGGCTTTCTTCTAAAAAAACTTCAAGGATATGGTCAAAAATGATTTGGGTATCAAAGCGAGTAGCATGGTTTTCCATTCGTCCCATTAAATCAGGGCCTTGTAAGCCATGAGCATCTCCAGGCCAATTATCCACTTCCGTCGTGGTGGTTAGTTGTCCTCCTTTTTGCATTCCCGTGATAAGAACGGGTTTGAGATTGGCCCTGGCGGCATAAATCGCTGCGGTATATCCTGCAGGACCGGAGCCGAGAATAATCAATTGATGATGAACTTTTTCAACCATTTCTATACCTTCACTCATGCCATTACTTGCCTGTCTTTGGGTTAACCATATTACGCAATGGGTTGATTAAGGTCAAAAGCTAGGTTAGAAGCAAAGTCGTGCTAAAATAAAATCAAAATCCGATTAAGTGAAATGTTTAGCATGAAGCAAGCCACCACACGAAGGAACGATCCCACTAAATCTTTGCAAGTTAGCCGCCGCCTCCGGGAAGGGGCTTTTATCTTGCTTTGTTCCATTGCCATTTATCTTTTTATTGCCTTAGTTACTTACCACGATGAAGATCCCGCGTGGTCACATTCGGGTATGGTTGGAGAGATCCAAAATGCTGCCGGTCTCACAGGTGCTTGGTTTTCAGATATTTTATTATCCTTATTTGGGTATATGGCTTATATCTTTCCGATGGCGATGATTTTGGGCGCAATTTTTGTCTATCAAGACAATACTGAAGCCAAACAGTCTCATCCATTGATTTGGACGGTAAGAGGATTTGGATTAGTTTTAGCTTTAACTTCCAGTTGTGGTTTAACAACGATGCATCTTCTTAAGCCATTTCAAACGTTGCCAATGAGTACCGGGGGCTTATTAGGGGCTGCGGTGAAATCTGGCATGGTTGCCTATTTGAACCCCCTTGGCGCTACTATCATTTTATCAGCCTTATTTTTAAGTGGTGTGACGTTGTTCACAGGTTTATCTTGGTTTGCGCTAGTCAATGGTGCTGGCAGAAAATCTTATAGTGCAGTGAAAAGTGATAATACAGTACGGCCATTAATTCAAAAGGCCTTACAAAGAGCCAAGCAAATGAAGTTGCCCATTACGTGGGAAGATTTTCCAAGCTTAATGACGCCTTCAGTTAAATCTGAAGAGGAGTCGAAAACGCCTATTTTTGAAAATCATCCTTTCAAAAATTACGATATGGAAGATGATATTTTAGATGAACCGTTACCGCCGATCAGAAGTCCCAAAAAGGCTAAATTAAAAGAAGAAAAAAGTGTTGTACCCGTAAAACTTCCCAAACGCGCGGTACAAAAGACCTTGCCTGAGCCGGTGAGCGTACAGCCAAAGCATCAACATTTTTCACATGAAATCCCGTCGTTATTGTTACTTGAAATGCCTGAGAAAAAGCAAAAACAGGGATATTCTTCTGCACAGTTACAAGAACTCTCTCGATTGGTTGAAACGCGGCTCTTAGAATTTGGTGTGGATGCGAAAGTGGTGGGGGTGCACCCTGGCCCGGTTATTACCCGTTTTGAGTTGGATTTGGCGGCGGGCATCAAGGTTAATAAAATCACAGGATTAGCAAAAGATTTGGCCCGTTCTTTATCCGTGGTGAGTGTGCGAGTTGTGGAAGTGATCCCTGGTAAATCAGTTGTTGGTTTGGAGATCCCAAATACTTATCGAGAATTGGTCAGACTCAAAGAAGTGCTAGAAGATAGTTCTTATCAGCAAGCGCCATCGCCACTGACTTTAGCTTTAGGTAAGGATATTTCAGGACGTCCCGTTATTGTCGATTTAGCCAAAATGCCCCATTTATTAGTTGCAGGCACAACGGGTTCGGGTAAATCGGTTGGTTTGAATGCCATGCTACTTAGCATTTTATACAAGTCTTCTGCTGAAGATGTACGTATGATTTTAATTGATCCGAAGATGCTTGAATTAGCTGTTTATGACAATATCCCTCATTTATTGACGCCGGTGGTGACTGACATGAAAGATGCAGCAAACGCCTTGCGTTGGTGTGTGGCAGAAATGGAGCGTCGCTATCAACTCATGGCAGCCATCGGGGTTCGAAATTTAGCAGGATATAATCAAAAAGTTGAAACTGCAGCAGGAGATGGTAATCCACTGTTAGATCCTTTTTGGCTTCCTCAAACAGGCGAGAAGCCCGAACCACTAGAAAAATTGCCTTATGTCGTCGTCGTGGTCGATGAATTTGCCGATATGATTATGGTTGTCGGTAAAAAGGTTGAAGAATTAATTGCACGTATTGCCCAAAAGGCCAGAGCCGCAGGTATTCATCTTATTCTTGCCACTCAAAGACCCTCTGTTGATGTGATAACAGGTTTAATTAAAGCCAATATTCCAACTCGTATAGCCTTTCAAGTTTCTTCTCGCATTGATTCTCGCACCATTTTAGATCAATCTGGCGCAGAGCAATTGCTGGGACATGGCGACATGCTTTATTTACCTCCCGGCGTTGGGGTACCGCATCGGATCCATGGTGCCTTTGTGAGTGATGATGAAGTGCATAAAGTGACCGATCAATTACGTAAATTAGGGAAGCCAACTTATATTGAAAGCGTGGTACAATCTACCCCCAGTGCGCTAATGATGGATGATGAAGACGCTGATGAGTTATATGACCAAGCTATAGTGGTCGTAACCGAAGCGCGTAAAGCCTCCATTTCATTGGTACAACGTCGGTTAAAAATTGGCTATAACCGCGCTGCTCGTTTGATAGAGCGTATGGAAGCCGAAGGGGTGGTTAGTTCCGTGCAATCAAATGGTACAAGAGAAGTGTTAGCACCACCGCCTGTTGTCTAATACATTTGAGAACAGTTTGAATTTTGGAGTTTGCTCATCTTACCCCCTCTCCCCTTGCGGGAGAGGGCGGGGGTGAGGGGTAAAAACTCTGAATCTTTTGAGATTTAATTCCCCTCACCCTAACCCTCTCCCGCAAGGGGAGAGGGGACAAGAGCAAAGAGCAATCTATAGTGATATTTTTTTATTGAGGTTTAAAATGAAAATGAAAATGAAATTCTTTAAAGGTTTAATAGGTTTATTTTTTATTGCGATTGCAGGAAATAGCGTTGCAGCAGAAGTAGATGCTACAGGGTTAACCAAAGCCTTGGAAAAAATACAAACCTACAAAGCACATTTTAGCCAAAAAATTCATGATGCCAATGGTGAACATATCTCAAAATCCCAAGGGCAAATTATGGTGCATCGACCAGGCAAATTTTACTGGAAAAGTGAAAAACCTGATCCCATTGTTGTCGTCGCAGATGGAAAATTCCTCTGGACCTACGATATTGATTTATCACAAGTCACCAAACAAGATCTCAAACAAGCGCTTGGTAGTTCTCCAGCAGCATTGTTGGCTGGATCGCTTGTTGATTTAAACAAAAATTTTGATATCGCTCGTGGCAAAAAAGGCCAATGCAAAAAGAGTGACGAATGCTATATGTTAAAACCCCGTCAAAAAGATGCGCCTTTCGCTGATATATTTATTGGTTTTATGAAAGGAAATTTAGTTGAAGTGAGAATGCATGATCCTTTGGGGCAAGATGTACATACTCTTTTTACAAGCGTACAGATCAATGCTGACGTTGAAGATAAATTATTTGCTTTCGTTCCTCCAAAAGGGGTCGATATCATTCAAAATGGAAGTTGATTTTAATGAGTCAACCGCTAGCTGCCAGGTTAAGACCAAGGACGCTTGAAGACTTTGTTGGCCAATCACATTTGATTGGCATGGGTGCCCCGCTTCGTCTTTGCATTGAAAAAGGGAAGCCCCATTCAATGTTACTATGGGGCCCCCCTGGCACTGGTAAAACAACTTTAGCGCAATTAATAGCTAATTATTGCCATGCGGAATTTATTCACTTATCGGCGGTTTTAGCCGGTGTGAAAGATATTCGTGATGCAATAGAGCACGCTAAATCTATTCGAGCAGAACAAAATCGTGACACGCTATTATTCATCGATGAAATTCATCGCTTTAATAAAGCGCAACAAGATGCACTGCTGCCTTATGTTGAAGATGGCACGGTGTATTTTATCGGTGCAACGACTGAAAATCCTTCTTTTGAAGTCAATAATGCTTTGCTATCACGCTGCCGTTTGTATGTATTAAAAGCACTCACTCCCGAAGATTTAAAAAACGTGCTTCATCGAGGCATAGACTCACTTGGCATGAAGCTTGAACAAGCAAGTATTGAACGTATTGTGCAATCTGCAGATGGTGATGCAAGGCGTTTATTGAATATTCTTGAAGTGTTAAGTGAAAGAGAAGAGCAACATCTTTCAGAAAAAATTGTAGAAGACGTTTTACAGCAAGATTATCGACGTTTTGATAAGCAAGGGGAAGTTTTTTACGATCAGATCTCTGCATTACACAAATCGGTGCGCGGCTCGTCTCCAGATGCAGCCCTTTATTGGTTATGTAGAATGTTAGATGGGGGTTGTTCACCTAGTTATATTGCAAGACGTATAGTTCGCATGGCAAGTGAAGATATTGGCAATGCTGAGCCAAGAGCTTTAGGCATGGCGTTATCAGCATGGGATGCTTTTGAGAGATTGGGGACGCCTGAAGGGGAATTAGCGCTTGCACAAGTGGTGATCTATCTTGCTTGTGCTCCTAAAAGCAATGCATCTTATGTGGCATTTAATCAAGCCAAAGCAGAAGTACAAAGCACTCCTTCTTATGACGTACCCATTCATTTGCGTAATGCACCCACTAAAATGATGAAGAAATTGGGGTATGGTAAAGCCTATCGTTATGATCCTGATGAACCCAATGGATTTGCTAAAGGCCAGACATACTTTCCGGATGAAATGGGGGAGAAACTTTATTATTCTCCTGTTGAACAAGGTTTAGAAATAAAAATTAAAGAAAAATTAAGTAGATTAAGAGATAAAGGGGCGAAAGAGAAATGATCGATCCAAATTTACTCCGTAACAATTTAGAACAAGTCGTTGCAAATTTAGGAATGCGAGGCGTAAAGGTTGATATTGAGAAGTTGCGACACCTGGAAGAACAACGAAAGGAATTTCAAGTCAAAACTCAAAGCCTACAAAATCGTCGTAATACTTTGTCTAAAGAAATTGGACAAGCCAAAGCAAAAAAGAATGAACAAGAAGCAACTTTGTTATTAGAGCAGGTAGAAAAAGTAGCTATTGATTTAGACGTTATCGAAAAAGAATTTGAAAAGATCCATGAAGAATTAACCCAATATCTTGCAACACTGCCTAATTTATTGCACGAGAGTGTGCCTATGGGTAAGGATGAGACGGCAAATGTTGAAGTAAGAAAATGGGGAAGTCCCAAGCAATTTGATTTCCCAGTCAAAGATCATGTGGATTTAACGGCAGATAATAATCACATTGATTTTGAAGCAGCCACGAAAATGTCTGGCTCGCGTTTTGTGGTTTTAAAAGGCGAGGTTGCGAAACTTCATCGCGCTTTGGCGCAATTTATGCTGACGGTGCATACACAAGATCATGGTTATCAAGAAATGTATGTTCCCTATTTGGTAGAAGAGCAAGCTTTATATGGCACTGGTCAATTACCAAATCTTTATGATGATTTATTTCACATAAAAGGCGACAGGAAGCTTGCACTTATTCCTACTGCTGAAGTTTCTCTGACCAATTTGGTTCGCGATAGTATTCTTGCTTCAACGGAATTACCATTAAAATTTGTGAGTCACTCTCCTTGTTTTCGAAGTGAAGCAGGATCTTATGGTAAAGATACAAAAGGAATGATTCGTCAGCACCAGTTTGATAAAGTTGAGCTGGTCCAAATAGTCACCCCTGAAAATTCCTATGCGGCCTTAGAAGAATTGACTCGTCATGCTGAAACGATTTTACAGCGTTTAGAGTTACCTTATCGGGTATTAGCGTTATGTAGTGGAGACATAGGCTTTGCTGCAGCGAAAACTTATGATCTTGAAGTTTGGTTACCCAGTCAACAAAAGTACCGGGAAATTTCTTCTTGTTCAAACACAGAGAGTTTTCAAGCGAGAAGATTGCAGGCACGATTTCGTCCTACCTCTAATGCAAAACCAGAACTTGTTCATACTTTGAATGGTTCAGGACTTGCAGTAGGAAGAACGTTAATAGCAGTTTTGGAGAACTATCAAGATAAAGATGGCAATGTGCATGTGCCGCAAGCGCTTTATCCTTTTATGGGCGACACCAAAATTATTCGTCTTATTAAATAGGCCCCTTAATCAGTAGAGTTGCCTAAAAGATACTGTGTAGCATACTATTGCTTCAATAGAACAAGGGACGTTGTGTGTTTTGCCCAGAAGGGTATGCAATGAAAAAATTAGTATCTGCATCATTTTTAAGCCTAACATTTGGAAGTTTCCAAGCTTTAGCTAATATAAATACTAGTATTGGTGATTTCCAAATCAACGGCTTTTTATCTGTAGGAATGGCTTGGACGAATGTCGAGTATTTACAATCGGGAATAGAGCCGGTTTACAATTCCTATGTTAGAAAACGACCAAGCTTTGAAGAAGACTCTGATGTTGGCGTTCAGATCACAAAACAATTACGCGAAGATATCAGCATAACTACTCAATTTTTAGCTTTAGCATCTGAGAACTGGGATGTTGAAGCTGTTTGGGCTTTTATAAAATGGGAGCCAAACGACAATTGGCAATTTCGCGCAGGAAGGGTGCGCACAAACCCTTACATGCTATCTGAATATGTCAATGTTGGTTATGCCTATCCGTGGATCCGTCCACCAGAAGAAGTGTATTCACAAGTACCTTCATCATTTAGCAATCTCACCGGCTTAGATGCTAGATTTAGAATGGAAATTTTAAAGCGTGATCTTACGTTGTCAGCCTTTTATGGCGCAACCAGTACTCATCTCAATTTCCCGACTAATTTAGCGTTTCCAACGGGTATAAACGAAACCATTTTTGATAACATACGGCTGCGCCTGCGAGATTTATATTCTTTAAACCTAAAGTTTGGTGATGAGGTTTTCAGTATTCGCGCAGGATATGAAACCACTCGTGTGACTCTCGATCCTAATGCCGGCACTGCGATGCAGGGATTGAATACCTTTTTAAATTCTATGGCACTATTTGGTGTACCTTTTCTGGGAATACCTCCTTTTGGACTGGACTATGTCAATTATTTTTCAGCGTACAACTCTAGAGCTGATTTTATGGGACTAGGGTATCAGTTTGACTGGAAAAATGTGGTGAGTATGGGCGAAATAGTAAAACGAAAAACAGCAACACCTATTATTGCTAATGTGATTGGATGGTACTTGATGGGTGGTTATCGCTTTAATCAAATGATGCCACATATTACTTTTGCCAGAGAAAGGGTGATAGACAACAAAATTCGTCGTTTTCCGTCTTATGTTAATGCTGCTTTCACCAGTCCATTTATTGCTAACTCCCCTGTCACCTTAGATGAGGTTGCATATAATTTGATCTCAACAGGCGTAAGTTTTGAAGGGGGAGCAGGTTCACAAAGCTCGGTTACACTTGGCTTGCGTTGGGATATTTTCGAGGGGATAGCTATCAAGGGAGAATTTAAACATATTCATCCTGATAACCGCTCACCTGGCTTATTTAATGTTAATCCTCAGCGGTCAGTGAATCTTTACTCCGTCGCTGTTGATGCAGTGATGTAAGGCAGAGTCATGGTATACAAAATAACGAAAACAAAGACATTGATAACCATTTTACTTTTAGTAGCGCCATTGGTGCCATTTGCAAGTTTTGCAGATTTAGTTGTTATCACAAATAAGGACATGCCAATTTCATCTTTGTCGCAGAACGAAATATATCGAATATATATGGGTAAAACTAAATTCTTATCCAATGGTGTTAAAGTGATACCTGTTGATCAACAATCCGGTAGTGCTTCTCGAAATAAGTTTTATACTGATGTTATTAAAAAGAGTGATACCGAAATCAAATCTTATTGGTCCCGGGTGATTTTTACCGGCCAAGGATATCCACCAATTCAAGAAATAGATGATGCTGCAGTGAAAGATTTAGTTGCCAAGAATCCAAATTGTATGGGTTATGTAGATAGATCGTTTGTGGATGGATCAGTCAAAGTGGTGTATACCGCGCCTTAATCTCATATA
Source organism: Gammaproteobacteria bacterium (assembly GCA_016191245.1). Lineage (GTDB taxonomy): Bacteria > Pseudomonadota > Gammaproteobacteria > Berkiellales > Berkiellaceae > Berkiella. The sequence goes on from JACPOY010000030.1 coordinate 89,945, forward strand.
AATCATCCAAAAAAAAAGCCTCTTATGAGGCTTTTTTTGTAGCTAGAGAATATTCACTATTCTCTTTGACCACTAAAGAAAGACAAGATCTGTAGTAATGAGATAAACATATTGTACAGCGCAACATAAATTGAAACGGTTGCCATAATATAGTTTCTTTCACCACCATGAATAATCTGACTGGTTTCAAATAGGATAATCCCAGCACTAAACAACATAAAACCAGCTGAAGTGGCAAGTTGTAGCATTGGCATGGGGAAGAAGATCTGAGCCACAATGCACAGCATTAAGACCATCATACCGGCCAGTAAAAATCCACCTAGGTAACTGAAATCTTTACGGGTTGTTAATGCATAGCCAGATAGCGCAAAGAAAATAATACCTGTACCACCTAAAGCGGTAAATATTAATTGTTTACCGTTCACAAAGGTATAAAGATAAAAGTTTAATAGCGGCCCTAAGGTATAACCTAAAAAGCCGGTAAAAACGAAAACAGACACGATGCCAAGGGAACTGTTACGGGTAGCATTGATTAAAAATATCAAACCAAAATAAATCACTAAAGTGATCAACCCCAAAGGCTTAGCATTGGTAATCATCGCAACATATGCTGTAAGTGCACTGAAACCAAGCGATAGGCCAAGAAGTATATAGGTATTTCTAATGACTGAGTTAGTTTCTAAAATAGAATCTAGGCCAGCCCTTGTTACTGTGGGAAATCGGTCAGCCATAACACCCTCCTTAGGATACTTGTTGATGTAATTATACCACAATGCGGTATGTAACAATAACCACGATGCCAAGGTCACTATATATTAAGATCAGGCCATCAGTAAATAAACATAATAGAATCATTAGCTTATAATTAATGGGTCTTAAATGCATTCGGGTATTTGCAATAGTAGAATAGCTTGGGTAGACTGCGAATCCATTGGAGAGGTGGCAGAGCGGTCGAATGCGGCGGTCTTGAAAACCGTTAAGGGGTTTCCCCCCTTCCAGGGTTCGAATCCCTGCCTCTCCGCCACTAGCAGCACTTTATCGCGAAGCGACTTAGTGATGCTTGTGTCCTGCAAAGCTTCCGAGCGTAGCAGGACGGATGATAGGCCGATGAAACCTAGCTCTAGCATTGTATTACGCCGTGAGTTATCCTGAATGCGTTACTAAACCACACCTTAAGGGTGATAAGCTTGATCACAATACTGATAGTTGATGACCATGAACTCGTAAGAGCGGGGATTCGCAGCTTACTTTCAAGTGTCAATGGACTGAAAGTCATTGGTGAAGCCTCTACCGGTGAAGAAGCAGTTAAAATCGCACGCGAAAAGCATCCCAATGTAGTGTTAATGGATGTTCGTATGCCTGGCATTGGTGGTTTAGAAGCGACTCGCAAATTGCTTAGAGCAGATCCAGATATTAAAGTGATTGCGCTTACTGTTTGTGGTGAGGAACCATTCCCCTCAAAATTATTACAAGCCGGGGCCGCAGGTTATCTAACCAAAGGTTCTGCCTTGGATGAAATGGTACAAGCTATTCATTCTGTCTATCATGGCAAACGCTATATCAGCCCAGAAGTAGCTCAGCAATTAGCTTTGAAACATTTGTCTGATGAAAAAGTATCACCATTTGAAACCTTATCTGAACGTGAACTTCAAGTCATGCTGATGATAACCAGCGGTCAAAAAGTTCAAGAAATCTCTGACAAGCTTTGCTTGAGTCCCAAGACAGTTAACAGTTACCGCTATCGCTTATTTGATAAACTAAATGTTCATAGTGATGTTGAGTTAACTCATCTTGCAATTCGACATGGCATATTAGACACCGAAACTACCAATAGTTAATCTCTGTGTTTGATGCACAAACCTTTTTATCAAATGTTACTTCGCGTCCTGGCGTATATTGTATGCGCGATGCTGCCAATAAAGTACTTTATGTTGGCAAAGCAAAAAATCTAAAAGCACGTCTTTCAAGCTATTTTCGCACTCAAGAAGATAATCGTATTGCACAGATGGTGAGCCGGATTGCTCATATCGATCTGACTGTCACCAACAGTGAAAAAGAAGCATTATTACTTGAAAATTCTCTGATTAAATCGTTAAAGCCTCGTTATAATGTTATTTTTAGAGACGATAAATCATATCCTTATTTATTTATCTCCAATCATGTCTTTCCGCGTTTGGTTTATTTTCGAGGCAAACAAAAATTTCAAGGTAAATATTTTGGCCCTTATCCTAGTGCATCTGCGGTCAAAGACTCTTTATATATTTTGCAAAAATTGTTCAAGATACGCCAATGCGATGATACTTTTTTTAGTAACCGTTCAAGACCTTGTCTGCAATATCAAATTAAACGTTGTACCGCGCCTTGTGTTGGTTACATCGCAGCACAAGACTATGCAAAGGATGTGGAAAATGTGACTTTATTTTTAGAAGGTAAAGAAGCAGACATCATCAAAAATTTAATTCACCGCATGGAACAAGCATCGATTGAACAACAATATGAGCAAGCGGCTATTTTGCGCGATCAAATAGCAAGCTTACGTAATATTCATGAACAGCAAATTGTTTACAAACAAAAAGGCAATGCCGACGTGATTGCTGCTTGTGAGTTGAAAGGACATTTTTGCTTACAGTTGCTCTATATTCGTCATGGCCAAATTTTAGACAGTAAGTCCTTTTATCCAAAACAAGTTGGAGAGGGCACAATTGCAGAAATTTTACGCGGGTTTCTTATTCAGTTTTATTTGGATCAGGAAAATAAGCTTGATTATCCAAATGAAATCATTATTAATGAGAAGATTGAAGATCAAGAACTGATTGCACAAGCTTTGTCACAAATTACCAAAAGACAAGTCAAAATAATGCAACCCACCCGTGGTGAAAAAGTAAAATGGCTTTCTCTTGCACTTGAAAATGCCAAACAGGCTTTAGAGCGCAAGGCATCGGCTGTGGGGGTGGTGCAAAAAAGATGGATAGAATTGAAAAAAGTATTAGGCATCGTCAATGGCTTTAATCGCATGGAGTGCTTTGACATCAGTCATACTCAAGGCGAAGCCACGATGGCATCATGTGTTGTTTTTGATGCAAATGGTCCAGTCAAATCCGAGTATCGACGCTATAACATTGAGGTCAAAGCCAACGATGATTACGCAGCAATGGAACAAGTGCTAACAAAACGTTATTTAAAACGCAAAGCGCAAGAATTGATAATGCCGGAAGTTATTATTATTGATGGTGGTAAAGGGCAATTACATCGTGCTCAAAAAGCGTTGCGAGAGTGCCAAATATTGGATGTGTTGTTAGTGGGGATTGCCAAAGGCGAAGGGCGAAAGCCGGGTCTGGAAACGCTTTATGTGACACGTGTAGAAGACAATGAAGATTTGATGATTAAATTGTCTCCTACTTCCATTGCATTGCACTTACTTCAACATATCCGAGACGAAGCTCATCGCTTTGCCATTACAGGACACCGCCAAAAAAGAGGCAAAGCACGCACTGTCTCCTCCCTTGAATCCATCGTTGGGGTGGGGGCCAAGCGTCGCCAGAAATTATTAAACCATTTTGGTGGTTTACAAGGATTACTGGGGGCGAGTCAGGAAGCAATTGCAAAAGTTCCTGGTATAGGGGAAGATCTTGCTACAACCATTTATAGGGCACTACACGGTGACTAAATAGTGGTTGATGAGAAGTAACTAGCATGCTAGTCTTCCTACATAAACGTTGAGATGTAGCGCAAACACATGTCAGGCAAAATAATTAGCATTCCAAATGGTTTTACAGCAGCGAGAATTTTATTAATTCCTTGTTTCGTTATCGCATTCTATATGCCAACCGAACATGCTGGTGTTATCACGGCTGGGATTTTTTGTTTGGCTGGGTTTACAGATTGGTTAGATGGTTTTCTTGCAAGAGCCCTAAATCAAACCTCTCGCTTTGGTGCATTCTTAGATCCTGTTGCCGATAAACTCATTGTGGCAGTCGCTTTAGTGCTGTTGGTTGGGGAGTACGGTAAGTTTTGGATGACCATACCTGCGGCGATTATTGTTAGTCGAGAAATAGCTATTTCAGCACTACGAGAATGGATGGCTGAAATTGGCAAGCGAACCAAAGTTTCTGTTAGTTACATAGGTAAGATAAAAACGTTCTTACAAATCATCTCCATTATCATCTTGCTCTCGCAACCAGCTGAATGGCACCTTCCATGGGTCAAAGTAGGGGTATTTTTAATGTATATCTCTGCGGTACTGACTTTGTGGTCTATGGCGTCTTATATGCGTGCAGCATGGGATGCTATTTTGGAAGAAGCTGGGATGACGACCGATCCTAAAGCAAAAGATTTAGAACTAGAAAGAGAATAACCCCCTAGACAACCGTTAAAGATATAAGCATTTAATAGATAAGGAATTTAGTGCTTGACAGGGGAAGTGAAATCTTTAACAATGGCCACCTCTTTACGGTGCGGGAATAGCTCAGTGGTAGAGCACAACCTTGCCAAGGTTGGGGTCGCGAGTTCGAGCCTCGTTTCCCGCTCCATTTTCTTGTAAGAGTTACATATAGTTGAGTAAATTATTTTTTGGTTAGGGCGGTAAGCCAGAGCCAAAAATTTAGTTACGATGGGCTACGTATACTCAAAGCAATTTGTTTTTAGGCTAGGCGGCAAGGCTACGAGCAACTGGAGTGTATATATGATACATGACAGTTGAGAGAAGCCGCAGCCAACATCGCATAAAAGCAAATTGAGAAGAGTATAGAATCGGCTGGGTGGCAGAGTGGTTATGCAGCGGCCTGCAAAGCCGTGTACGCCGGTTCGATTCCGGCCTCAGCCTCCAAAAGAGGCAAACATATTTCGAACTAGTTTAGTTTTAAGCGAGGCGGCAAGTCTCGAGCAACCGGAGTGTATAAAAGATACATGAGGATTGCGAGAAGGCGCAGCCAACGAAGCTTAAAAGTAAAGTAGGAAGAAAATATGCCCGGGTGGCGAAATTGGTAGACGCAAGGGACTTAAAATCCCTCGGGGCTTATCCCCCCGTGCCGGTTCGATTCCGGCCCCGGGCACCATAAATATTGAATTTTACAGTGTTTTTGATGTATCTCGAGTGTTTGGTTAGTTCATGTTTGCACCTAAACTAATCCGGCGAGCGTAATACGTGCGTAACTCGCCTCGATACGAGGTCAAAAACATGGCATACAAATCCCGTCTTAATAGCGGTAAGTTCCGCATTCAAATTCGTGTAAAGGGCTTAAAGTCCATCTCAAGTACTTTCCCCACAGAAAAAGAAGCTGATGCTTATGCTGTTCGTATTGAGTCAGAACTGAATTCAATTCGCGATGCAGAGAAAGCTAAGTTACCAATTGATATGGCTGCTCTCTTTAGAACCCTCCATCCAGATTTAAAAAAGGTTGTTCAGTTAATGCCTACCTTTGCCCGTGTATTGGGGGAGGTGGCTGGCAATGAATTAACCCTGTCGCGTCTTATTGATCAATTCATGTTTCAGTACGAGAAAAAAGATCCAAACATAGAAAAGCGGCTTAAGTGGTGGAGCATTCATTATGGTCACTTGCTGGTGAATGAAGTATCTGAAGATCATGTACGTCACGGCATCAATAAGCTTTTAACTGTTGGTAGTACAGGGAAGAGTCCTGTCTCACCTCAAACCACCAATCGTTTTAAAGCTAATCTTTCGTCAGTGTTTGAGTTTGGGAAAAACAAATATCACCTAAAGATGAATCCATGTCGTTTTATTAAAAGTAAGCCTGAAGGGAAAGGACGAAAGCGTTATCTTTCTCCAGATGAGCAGGAACGGTTAGTTTTAGCCGCAAAGAAAAGCAAATGGAATATGCTTTATCTTCTTATTATGATGGCTATCACGTCGGGAGCAAGACGTGGAGAACTTGAAAAACTGCGTTGGTGCGATATTGATTGGGAGCTTGCTCAGGCACATTGTAAAAACACTAAAAATGGATCTGATAAGATTTTACATTTGACTGATGTTGTTATGGCAGAGTTAAAAAAGCACCGTAATATTGGAAATGGTTTAATTTTCTCTGGTCCTAATAACGCTGGCGCTTACGATTTTAGAATGGAATGGATGACAGCACTTGATCACGCAGAGATTGCTTTAGTTAACGAGAAGGGCGAAAAGCTAGTCTTTCATAGCTTGCGCCATACGTTCTGTTCAACTTTAGCAAATACAGGTGCTGAGCTACATGAAATAGCATCTCTTGCTGGGCATAAGAGTATTCAAACCACAATGCGGTATACCCACCTAGATAATAAGCGATTGTCATCTGTGGTCATTAAGACATTTGAAGGCTTGGGTGCAGGTGTGTAGTTTTCTCATATTCAATTGAAGTATTACCCAAACACTTTGCGTAATTTGGATAATATACACGTATAAGACATAAAAAATATTTAGCAGAATCAATTGCTTAGATTGATATTTCTGTATTTTAAATCTTAATGCATTTATTTTAATTTAAAATAGTTGCATTAAGCTCATTAGCTTGCTATATTACAGGGTATGAAACAAGTAAAACGATGCTATGAACTATTGTCGCAGCTCTCTGCCGGACAAGTGTACTCCTGGGATGATCTCAAGGGATATTCAAATTCGCTTGGTAGAGATGTAAAGCGACTCCTCGAAGAAGGGTTACTTAATAAAGTAGGCCCTGGTTTATATTTGTCTCCTAAACAAAGTCGATTTGGCTCTGTACCGGCAAAAGAGCAACAGCTTGTTAGTGGCTTTTTAAAAACAGATGATTTTTTATTGGTCTCACCTAATTATTATAATGGTCTGGGCTTGGGGTTAACTCAGTTAAAAAACGAGGTATTTGTATATAACAAAAAGAGGCATGGTAACGTAAAGCTATCAAACCAGACATACCGCTTCAAAGTGAAAGTAAAGGGTTATCCTAAAGAGCTGACTAAGGAATATTTGCTTGTTGATTTGGTGAATAATCTTGATGAAGTTGGCGAATCTCCATCAATGCTTTTGAGAAACGTAGTTGATAGCGTGCAAGCAAATGAATTCAATAACACTCAATTATTTATGCTAGCTAAGCAGTATGGGCACGTTTATACAAAGAAATTCTTTGCTGCCTTAGAACTTGGTAAGCAGTATCCAGTTAGGAAGGTTGCATGAAGTTTTTACATGAATTAGATGATGTTGAAGTACTATTTAGATCTATTGCAGATGAAAAGGGAATCATCCCATATTTAGTTGAAAAAGATTACTGGATCATGCATGCCCTGTGGGGATTGCAGCAAAATAGCTTCGAATTTGAGCTAAAAGGTGGAACATCCCTTTCAAAAGGATTTAAGATCATCGATCGTTTTTCTGAGGATATTGATATACATATCCAACCTGATCCAAAGTACGAGTTAACGACTAAAACTAAACTGACAGATAAAAAATATATTGATCTTAGACAGTCTTTTTTTGATGATTTATCAAATCAAATTGATATCCCGAATATGCAATCTATAAGAGATTCAAAATATGATGATGAATTATTTAGGAATGCAGGTATTAGCCTTGATTATAAAAGCTTCTTTGAACCGCCAAATGGTATAAAGCAAAGTATTCTACTTGAAGTTGGTTTTGATACAGTGGCACCTAACACACCAATAGACATAAGTTCATGGGCCTATGAAGAAGGAAAAGGTGCTGTTTCAAATCTGATTGACAATAGAGCAAAAGCTGTAAAATGTTATTTGCCAGAGTATACATTTGTAGAAAAGTTACAAACAATAAGCACAAAAGTGCGGCAGCAAGTGGAAACAGGTGAGTTTGGTAAAAACTTCTTAAGGCATTTTTATGATATTCATCATCTCTTTCAGCAAGATAGAGTGAAACAATTCATTGGTACTGAAAATTATGTTAATCACAAGCAATCAAGGTTTAGAAAGCAAGATCAGATTAATTTGAAGGATAATATCGCTTTTAATTTTGATTCAAATCCTCAGCTATTTGATTTATATAAAAACAAATATTCACAAAATTCAGCATTGTATTTTAACGGTGCGCCAACATTTGATGAAATTTATGCATCTATCCTTCAGATAAGAGATGTTGGATAAAAGCAAGAAATAAGTAACTTTCACGAAGGCTAAGCAAAAAGACGTGTTAATGCATAGCCTTCGAGAGAAAAGTGCTTTAATACAAAAATTAAATTTTTCTGGATTTAAGCATTGAGTTTTTTAGCAGTAATCATCAATTGTGTCTCCTCCTGCCCATTGAAACCCTCGAGCAATGTAGAATTTCTTTTCTGCTCCGTCCTTCGTGAAAAATGACCCACAACTTGTATGCACATACAAACCATCTTCATAAGTGACTTTCGCAACCGACCACCGCTTGAGAGCCTCAGCTTCGGCTTGTTGGTTCATCACCCAGATTGAATGACTGTCATCAGCTATCGCAGATTCCAGAACTACTGAAGTTGAAAAATGATTGCGAGCAAAAACAACACCCGTTGTTAATTTTTCAGCATAGGCTGTGATTGGATTTTCTTCCGTGCTTTGCGGGCAACAAGGAAATTCACTGGGGGTGGACCAGTTGCGCTGAGCTGCGCCAGGTGTCTTTGCCATGACCAAACCGGATGCTCTCATTTTTTCTGCATAAATTAAGATTAGCTCTTCTTCTGCAGTTTTAGCGGAAAATCCAGTTGGCATGTACGGGTTGCTTTGAGTCTTGAACATTTCAATATCGGAAGTTCTTACTGAGGTTTTTGGTAAGCGGATTGGGATACGAATAGGTTTGTATACCCATTCTCCCAAGGAACCGCCAGAGGGTTGTTTATCACTTTTTGCCCATAAAAGCATGCGTTCCTTGCAGGCCTTTGCTTCCTCAGGAGTGACTGTCCGCATCCATTCAAAATTGCGATCAATATTGGAATTTCCTAAAATTGAAGGGTCCTTAAGAAAAGCTTCAACACTACCACAGACAAGCTCATTAAAAGAATGGTTTAAACAACCTCAATCTAAATACACATTTAATGTTTATTCTATTGAGGATGTGAAAGATTTTAATATTTACCTTGATAGTATTGAAAATGCCATGACTAGTGAAATGATTAAAGAATTAGAGATTGTTTACGGAGAAAGTTAATTCCACCAAATTTAGGTCTATTGGAAATAGATTAACAAACCATAAGAGTTTTTGAGGGGCGCTTAGGAATATTTTATTCATTTAATTAATAAAGGTGTCTCTGCTTTTCCCTAATTACTGTGACAATTGTAAATACAAAGTGATAGGGAAAATCTTATAAAATTTAAATATCCTAGAGGCATATTAAAATCTTTGATTTGCATATGATCTCTTAAATCTCAAAAAATATCTTTAACCATTATCAAATAATTTTTTTATTTTAAAAAGTATTCTTTCATAATCTCGCGCCATGGCAGTTATCAGGCTGAATGCCGAAATTTCTCGTAATTTGCACAGCCCATTCCCTATCTCAATTAATTTGAAATAGCTAAAGACTTCAAGTAAACACACTAATGCTAGGCTTATTCCAGCTGTCCATCCAAAAATTGTTGTAATTAATTGATAAGTACGGTTTTCATGATCCCCACTATAAACGTTAGCTATGAGAAGAATAAAAGCAGGAATAGCATATTCAAATTGAGCCGCAAGACATGTGTCAACCTCTGATTATTACCACCATAAATTAAGTATAGTAAGATAATCTGGGCGTAATTCGTGCGTAATTCGTGCGTAATTCGTGCGTAATAATCCACCCAAATTAACGCAAACCCACACAAACCCACTTGAACTATATAGTTTGCTCTAGTACGTTTGAGTGCAGACAGGACTTAAAATCCCTGCCGTGCCGGTTCGATTCCGGCCCCGGGCACCATAAGATTTTGTTAGTTTCGCTTTGCGAAACGTTACAAAATCTTATGTCCTGCATCTTGTTTAATTCTCAATGTTCAAATTTACGACAAATTAATTTAAAACCTAAATGCTAGAATGTATTAGCATCGCAGGACTGCCCGGAATTACTGCCAAATTTTTAGAATCTGAGAAATTACAACAACTTATGTCCTACGAAGCTTAAGCTTCCTAGATATCCTCAGTGTTTATTATCACTTCCTCGTTATTTAAAACTTCAGTTACCTTGACTGATTTTTATATCATATTTTTCATTAATATTTTTATAGATAAACTTTGCATTATAAGAAAATACATTTTTTGGCTTTTCTTTAAAGCAAACGATTGTATTTGTTGAACTAGGTTTTGAAACAAGAAATGTTTGACCTCCTGTTGTGGTAGTGGTGGCACTTCCATAAGCAGAATTCCCAAAGCCATGAGCGCTTGCTGTGGTATGAGAAGTCGTAGGCATTGTAAATGCGCTGTAATTCGAATAACTGTTTGCATCAATCACTACAAAATAGCTATAACCATGTTGAAGAGTTAAATCTGCGCTTCTTAGTAATGTAAAATCAGCTACACGATCTGCACCAGTATACTCATTGCCATCAAATGATACTCTAAAGACATTTTCATCCAATTGAGTTTCTGTATATCCACCAGAATAGATACTTTTTTGTTTTTGGTATGGAGTAGCAGAACAAGCCTGCAAAAAAACGACTACTAACGTTAAAAAAAACATTCGTTTCATAATAAACCTTTGAGCAAAATAATATGAGAGCAATCTTAAAGATCCTTCTTTAAGATATCTGACATTTGATATTGAATTTAATTATTTAAAAATTACGCATTAGCTAGTTTGAATTGAACAATTTTGGCTTCTGCAATTGAAACTAATCGATCATGACGATTTCGGTATGCATTTATTTCTTCTTTCTCAGCGTTCGATAAATCCATGAATAGCCATGCAGGCCATACAATTAAGCCCACAACACCCAAAGCTGCATTTTTCCCAGTTTTGTTAGATTCAGGTATTAAACGTTGCACGTTATTATCAATGTTTCTAAGTTCACTTTTAATTGCTTGGCAAGATTTTTTCTCGTCGCCAAATTGGTTAACAGTTACAGGGTTTGCTGCGCGACCAGCACAGCCAGCTAATAATGAAATGGCGCATAGAAAAGATATAAGTTTATTTAGCATTTTTGGCACTGCCTTATTGTAAGTGAGGTAATCAACAACCATTAAAATTAATGCGTGAATATATCATCCAGATGAAGAATGTCAATCTGGGAAGTCTAATGAATGTTTGATTAGGTTAAAAAAGATAATTAGTAATTACAAAATAAATCCAAAGTGGCGAATGTTGTAATATCACTATTAGCAACACAAGCATATCGAACCCTTGGGCAAATATTCCGCCTCAAAAAATTTTAAGCAATAAACAAACAATTTTTACTAATTTACCTAATAAATTTGTTTGAGCCATAGGCAATATCAAAAAATGTAGTTAATATCAGCCGCTTTAAATTATTGATAAAAATATATGAAGAATTCAATCTATTCAAAGCTATTGGACATATAGCTAAATTTGCGTGTGAGATAAAGACAAATAACTTCAGTATGCAGCTTAAACGATTATTATTGCAACGTAATTTAACTTTTCAAAATACAAGAAATTCTGGAGATATAATGAGAAATTTAACAGAGAATGAAGTTGCTAAGATATCGGGGGGATTTATAACTACAGGTGTGAACCCGTATGGTGTGCATATCATACTAGATCATCCTAGTGATTATTATATATATAACAATTGCGTATTTACTTGGGATGGATGTTTCCTTGGTGGATATTATTTGGCTCGAGATATCGATTACTATAACGGAATGGAGATAATAACTGTAAGAGAACCATATGCTACAGGTTATTTTTTATCACCAATTTGGGTTTAATAAAATATCAATTATATTTTTAACTTATAGATGAGCTATCCATGAAAAAATCATCATTTATTTTTGCCATTAGCATATTGGCATTTTCCACGACGACACAGAGCATGCTTACTCATGATTCCTGTATTAATGCATTGGATAGTTCATTTAGAACTCATTATTCAATTTTAGCAACTGGTTTAATTCAGAATAATGGAGATAACCCTCTTGTCGGAAAAGAGACTGAAATTATTAATAGCTTCAACATTATTAAAAAAGATTGTAACGAAGAGATTTATAAAATGAGTGTAAGAACTTTTGGTCACATCTATTTTGGAAGTGAAGTTGAAGACAGCCAGCAACAAAGATGTATTGCAGAAATTTACGGTGCTTATATGTATGTCATGTTGAATGAGGTTAATAAAAAAGCACCTGCTTTGGGTAGCGAGTCTGAAATGAAAAAAATATCAAATGAGTTAATAGACAGCCTTAAAAAATCAGAAAATTGTTCAGCGCAAGTTAAAAATAAGATACTTCATAAAATAAAGGCTTAATGTATATATCAAACCGAAGGAAGTTTAAGAGTCCAAACTATTTTGTTTTGATTTATATTCAACCGCAATAATTTGGACTACGCATAGCAAGCCATTAGATTTGTTAATTTCCCACACTACCTGGTATAAAATGAAACATCGTAGATGGCACAAATTTATTTGTTACGTCACCGATGTAATCAGGATGATCATCAAGATTAAGCATCAAGGTTTTAGCCTCTTTTGCAAAATTGACTTGCGTAATATTAACCCAAATAATATTAGGGCTAAGCGTAGACTCATAAAAGAATAATCCGCTTGTTAAATCAGCCACTGTTCGCCACAATGTTTCTGAAATATAAGGACGGCTACTATCAGCAACACCGAAAGGTTGAGAAACATTTCTCATTACACTAAGAACTCCAGCAACTGCTTCTACTGTATTTTTTGGTTTTGGAAGTTGCTTTAGGTAATATGCCGCTCTAACAAATCTATCAGCCGCTTCTGTCGTCCCAGGCAATGGTGCAGTACCCCCAAACCCTTTGTATTTATTGAGATTAAGTAATTGAGCAGCATAGGGGGGTGAATTGGTCATAACAGTAAATTCAGGACCATGATGAATTTGAATCTTGCCATCAATATATTCAATAACGGCTGTATCGCCAGATTTATCTGTGATGGCCAAATGAACAGTTGCCTGTCTTTTTTCTTTAATCCCTGCTGATGCCATAACAGGTTGAAAGGGATTATTTTCAATATCAGTTAATGCTTCATTTACACTTTCATAGTTATCTAGGAAATATTGAGCCCACAATGATAAGCTCAGACCTGGTATTTTAGGATCTCTTTTACCAAAGTCACTTTCTGATAAATAAAGCACAGAAGCAGTAAGTCCTTTTTCATTCATTCCCTCGGCAGTTGCGCCATCATAAACAGATACAACAATACTTCCAAAACGAGAAGTCCACTTCAAAGAATTCTCACCAGCTTCTCCATTTCGTTTCATTTCACGCGGCAAGATCCAAAGCTTCGTTTGCATTGGCTCAAACCAATCCATATTACGACCCACCAAAATATCTTTGCCAACAGTATTTGAAACAATACGAGAACAGGCAAATGCACTGCTGGAAATTAATAGACTGGTTAATAAGTGTAAAGCAAATATGTATTTAAAAAATGACATAGCTTAAACCTTTTGCAATATGATGAATACTGAGAATAGCATATAGAAATCAGTTGTATCTGCAATAAATGCGTCATTAAATCTCAAGACCATTTAATCTTGAGGATAGAACTTGTTAAAAAAAGGACAGTGAGATTTCTTTTGTATGATAGAACTGTTCTTGCAAATTATTATTTGCAGTAAGTTCTTTGAAAAATGCGATAAGGGACAGCGATATTGTATTTTGGATAGCAACCGCAGCCAATTGAATAATTAATGACCATGCTGTCTCTGCATATGGGAATGACCTTTTCCATAACCTTTCCCATGATGTTTTCGATAATGTTTTTTATGCCAACCTGTTTTCTTTCCTTTACTCCACCCATAAGGTGTTTTAGATTGTTTTTCCAGTCCATAAGGAGTACTTCTTTTTTGTAGACCAGGAGGGGTATCTGAGCTATTAAAATTTTCAGTTACATTAGCTTTTCCCTTACCCATACCCTTATTTGCGGGAGGGTTTGCATTGACAATACTGGTAGCAAAAAAGCCTAATATAATTAAACAGGTAATAAATCGTTTCATTTTCTTTCCTTTATTTCCTCATTTGTTAAGAATCTAGAGCAAAAAATTAATATTTCGTGAAATCATGAGGAAATAAAAGCAGGAAAAAAACTAGAAACAGGTGAGATAGAGTTTGTTCGTAAACGCTCTCTAAACCACCCCTTTTTCTACATTATGCGACACTTTTCTTTTAACTTTTGCATTGGATTTGGTTCAACAATCTCTACATCTTTTTCCTTCTCTTTTCCTTTTCTTGTAGTATCAGTAAAACGCAATAATTTGGACTCAGTTTGTAAAGGTGTTAATTCGTCATCATTTTGTAAATTGTTTGATGTCGCAATAGCGTCTACCACAGGATATGCTCCAAGCCCTGGCAAAAATTGCTCAATCAATGATTTTGTTTTGGTTCTATATTGATGAAGAGCAACATTCAAAGTAGGTATGGTATCCCCTATGTTTTGTTGTAATGAGTTTTCATTTTCTTTCAAATAATCCTCACCACTTTTAGTAATGTAAATTCTATTGTGGTTTTCTACATCATAGGTAATATAACCTTCTACTAATAACTCGCTGAGACATTCTTGCAAATGTCTTATAGGTAAACTTAAGCTATCCTTCAGATAACCAATAGAAACGTATCTGTTAGCCATCCCATCACCGAAACTTGTATGTTTGCAAATCTCTGCAAGAGTGTTTACTTGGCTTTGATTAAGTTTGGTTCTTATTTGAGCAGGGGGGTGATTGTTATTATCAGCAGGCTGGGGAGCCGCGACTTCATCAGGTGAAAATTTTTGCAATGAAGGAAGCATAAAGTGTATACGACTCTTAGCAAATGTGTGTGCCCAAGATGTTTGCATCGCTTCTTGTGAAGGAAGAGCATTAAGATAATCAATAATTGCTAAACGAGGAACATTTAATAGCTCGTGCTTTAATCCTGAAAGTATATGTTGTAAATCCTTATCAAGTCGATTAGCTCTAATCATTGCCTCAACTACTTTGATATGATTTCGGATGTCACTTCTGTCGCTCGCTGTGTAAACATGCATAAACTAAGTTCCTTTACCAATAAATGGAAATGGAAAATACTATCATTGTTGAGATAATTCAATTGTTTTATGTTGTTTACATTATTTTGATGAAATACAACATGAAAATATTGATTTACTTGTCGCTTTTTTCATGACATAGCTTAGTTCATCACTCTTTTTAATCTCGTTATTGCGTCTCAGATATGAATATCCTTACAGGAAAGTAAATTTGTTGAATTAAATTCTAATTAAGTCTATTTCTATGTAAATGCTCATCTTAAGGATAATACAATGAAACGATTAGTCATCTATGCTGTAGCTTTACTGTTAAATGCCCCTTTAGCTTTTGCAGAAAAAGCTGTTTTACAATGGGATACACAACAATTTGTTGATGCATTAAATAAAAATGCAGGAAAACCGATTTTCTCCATGACTCCAACTGATGCAAGAGCGGTTTTATCTAATGTACAAGCGGTAACAGTTGATCTTGCGCCTGCCGATATTGATGAGAAAACAATTGAAATTGATGGCAAAAAAATTCAATTACATGTTATTCGCCCTAAAAATGCCACCAAACCATTGCCTATTGTGATGTATTTTCATGGTGGTGGATGGGTGTTAGGCGATTATAAGACTCATGAACGACTTATTCGTGAACTCGCCAATGCTGCTAATGCTGCTATAGTTTTTGTTGATTACAGCCTTGCCCCTGAAGCAAAATACCCTACGCAAATAAATGAAGCCTATGCCGCAACGAAATGGATTGCTGAAAATGGAAAAACACTCAATCTGGATACGACAAAGATAGCCGTTGCAGGTGATAGCGTTGGCGGTAATATGGCCATTGCTGTTACGTTATTGGCAAAAGAAAAGAAAACCCCAAAAATTGATTTTCAATTATTATTTTACCCAGTCACAGACGCTAATTTTGAAACTGAAAGCTATCAATTATTTGAGAATGGCCCTTGGCTAACCAAAAAAGCCATGCAATGGTTTTGGGATTCTTATTTACCGAATAAAGAAGATGCAAAGAAAATCACAGCTTCGCCTTTGCAAGCAACGATTAAAGATTTAGAAGGTTTGCCCCCTGCGCTGATTATTACTGATCAAAATGATGTGTTACGTGATGAAGGCGAAGGATACGCAAATAAGTTAATGCAAGCAGGAGTGCCTGTCACTGCAACCCGCTATCTTGGTACCCTTCATGATTTTGTGATGCTCAATGCACTTTCTAAAACACCCGCAGCACGTGGAGCAATTGATCAAGCAGGTCATACCTTGTGGTGGGTTTTTTATCAAGACACAATTATGCATAAAAGTAAATAAGAAATGGCAAGGTAAGCTGCTTATCCATAAAAAGATAGGTAGCTTCTGAAAGGTTACAGCATATTTAAACTTTAAGAGAAAATGACTTGATTCTACCAATAATTTCAGTATTTCCATTCATAGCATGTTCTTTGGCTGCTGCAAAAGCGATAGGATAAAAGTATCCTGCTGTTCGAAAATAACTTTTAAAATACCCTGGCCAAAATTGCGCCTCTATGCCGGATTTTAGGGCATCATGTTCTTTTTCGTCAGCAATAGAATTGATTTTATAAGCATTATTGTATTGTAAGCTCGCCCATGCAGCATAGGCTTGATAACCAAAACACAGGGCGCTTCCGATGATTGAACCGCCGACTCCCCACCCGATTGTTAGCGAAAAACTAAATCCAATGATGCATGCTATGCTGAATCCAACGAAAGCTCCAAGGACTATCCATCCTGCTTGCTGTGCTTTTTTTCGTTGATAGATTTTATTCCCTTTTTGTGTTGCCAATTTATTAGCTAATGCATCTGCTAATTTGGCGGATTGACGGTTTTTTAATAAATGTGTTATAAGGCGTTTTTTTTGATCCCGATTAAAAAAATATTTAGGAACATTCACTTTTATTAAATGCTTATTTTTTTTCATTGCCTGAAGAATAAGCTGAGAGGCGTTAACAGGTAATTTTATTGTAGGACATGGGACTGGTCCATTAGAAATCTTGATTTCATTGATTGGGTGCTTATGGCCTGATGGAATACGATGAAATTCATTACATTTATAAACTAGTTCTTTTACATCAGTAATACCCCAAAATCCGTTTCTGCTTCCCCCATCATTACTGTAAGCCGTTTTTACATACATTCCATAGGGTTTCTGAAACTCCATTTTGGCATCATTCAAGACGCGTTCTAACCAAGCCTTAAAAAATTCAGCGCTGTGATTCGAATGTTGAAATCCACTAAATTTTTCTGGGTTGAGTAACGCCATTTTAGCTGATGAAATAGATAGAAATTTCTTGTTCTGTTTTGCCAACAATTTTTGCCGTACTTCTTCAGTTGCGCCCGCTGGAAATTTCGTTTTATCAGGATGATAAATAAGGGATTTGCGTTTAAATGCTTTTATAATCGCTTCATCGGTAGGCGTACTTCCTTTGACCAGACCAAGCATCTCTAAGGCACGATCTCGATTTTTATTCATAAGAGAAACAGTTTCAACAATATTTTACCTGGAAAACGAACACAGTGATTGCTAGCGGTTTTAAAGTGTATAGACGATATTTGAAAATTGCAAGTCGTGGATATAAGGACATACATTCGAAAACGAAGATTATGTAGTGAATTATACGGGGTTTACAATAGTAAATGCGACCTATTTGTTATTAATTCCCAGACAATGTTGGGATCATAGTCGGCGTAATACTATTTTCAATATTTCAAACCATAGAACGCATACCATTGCGCCGCCAAAACTTAATAATAGATAATTAATGCTCAGTGGAGAAAAATGAAGAATATTGGCAAAAAATGGTATATAAACGGTAGAGAACAGAATGATGAGAGTGGCTATCGTTATCCCAAAAAGAACTTTATTGGGTATTGCCAGTAATGTAAAAATCGATTTTCTGCTTGAACGATTTGAATAAATGAGCATTAAATTTGATATGATTAAACTTGTAAAGGCAAATGTTCTTGCCTCAGATTCACTCATTATTTTTAATGCAAAAACATACATTATTAGCGTAACTATAAATACACCAAGTCCTTGTAATAGAGCTGACCAAATTGTTTTTTTATTGAGAATGGGATCATCAAATTTTCTTGGTGGTCGACGCATTAAATTTTTTTCTGCGGGCTCATTTTCAAATGCAATTGAACAAGTGGGATCAATAATCAATTCTATTAGAGCGATATGCAGAGGATAAAATACAGGCGGTAAATTTAATAATATAGGAAAAAGGGCAATACCAGCTATTGGAACATGCACTGCTAAGATAAATGCCATTGATTTTTGCATGTTATCAAAAATGCGCCTACCCGATCGTATTGCATTGACGATTGAGGCAAAATTATCATCCAACAGCACCAGAGTAGATGCCTCACGGGCTACATCAGTACCCCGATTACCCATAGCAATGCTGACATGAGCGGATTTAAGGGCAGGGGCATCGTTAACCCCATCTCCTGTCATCGCAACTATTTGGTTATTTGCTTTAAGTGCTTTAACAATCCGATATTTTTGATTTGGAGTGATACGTGCGCAAATGTTTGTAGATTGGATTTTGTTTTTTAGTTCATTATCACTTAATAGTCTTAATTCATCACCTGTTAAAATTTCGTTTGTAGAGAGCCCAGCTTGCTCTCCAATAGCTTTTGCTGTTAACGGATAATCTCCGGTGATCATAATAACTCGTACACCAGCGTCGAGGCATTCGTGCATGGCTTGAGAGATCCCTTCACGAAGTGGATCTGAAAGACCTAATAACCCTATAAAGGTTAAAGTTAAATCATGCTGATTTTTCGGAAAATTGTTTCCAAAATACTCACCTTTCGCAACAGCAAGAATACGTAGCCCGTTCTCAGCCATATTCTTTAGCACAGAAGATATTTTCTGTTTATCATCTGAACTCACATGGCAAAGATCCATAATTGCTTCTGGAGAACCTTTTGCTGCTATAACATAATGTTCAGCGTTATCAATTTTCCAGATCCGTGACATAGCCGGTAGCTCAGGAGTAAGTGCATATTCATAAACAAGTTCCCAATCAGAATGTGAGTATTCAGTTTCGTTTAGATATTGTTTTCCTAAAAGATGAAAAGCTTTTTCCATTGGATCAGATGCTTGCGCTTGACTTGCTAAAATTGCGTATTCAATTAAGGAATTGCATGATGTTGGAAATTTTTCATTTGAAGAATGAACCTGATATAAAAAACCATTATCCCATAGCTGTGAAACGACCATGCTGTTTTGCGTTATTGTTCCAGTTTTATCAACGCATAGAACGGATGTTGATCCTAAGGTTTCAATTGCCGATATACGACGAGTCAGTACTTGATTGGAAGATAATCTCCATGCACCGAGGGCGGGAAAAATGGTAAGTACAACGGGGAATTCTTCAGGTATCATAGACATCAAAAGAGCAATGCCGAGCAAAATGGATTTCAACCAATCGCCATGCATTATTCCATCGATGAGAATAAGCAGAATGCAAAATAATAAACCAATGATAGCAAATATTTTCACAAGATAAGTTGTTTGTTTATGTAAGGGGGATACTTCGGTCTCAATTGATTGAAGTTCAATGCCAATACGACCCATTTCAGTATTTACGCCGATTGCATTTACATGAAACATTCCTTGACCTGCAACAACAAGCGTCCCAGAATAAACAAATGGTAAATTATCACCTCCTGGTGCAGCGGTAGGTTTTGTGAAGGTTGAGGCGATCTTGTTGACCGGGACTGATTCTCCAGTGAGAAGGGATTCATCAATTTGTAAATTATTTGCAGAGATAAGATACCCATCTGCTGGAACGCGATCCCCTTCTTTTAGCAGAATAACGTCATCACGAACGACGTCTCGGCCACTAATATGTATCAATTGCCCATCCCGAATGACAAGAGCTCTGGGGCTTGATAAATCTCTTAAAGCTTCTAAGGCCCGTTCTGTTTTGCCTTCTTGGTATAGTTTTATAACAATGATCAGATTGACAAAAACAAATAAACTCAATCCTTCCCTAAGTTCTCCAACAAAAAGATAAATTAAACTTGCAATCAATAATAGAAGAAACATAGGTTCGCGCAATGTTTCTAAAGCAATAACAAATAATGTTCTACGGCTTTTACTTGGTAGAGTATTCGGCCCATCTTTCATTAATTTCTTGGTAGCTTCTTCCGTGCTTAAACCAAGATTGGAAAAACTATTATTCATAATCTCTACTTTATTTGTTTCTACTAATAATGATTTTAACCGTTAATTCACTACTATTTTCCCTTTATACATTCCCATCTGACAAGTAAATTCATATTCTCCAAGATTTTTGAACGTTAAGACAATATCCTTAGGTTTGTTTAAGGTTAGTATTTCGCTAATATTTAAGGAACTAAAAACGACCACCTCTGCACAGGGGGTGGCATCCTCACGAATAAAGCGAAGTGTAACAGGGTGATTAGCTTTTACTTGAATAAAAGCTGGCTGATATACGCCATCTTTCACTTTAATTTCAACAAAGTCTTCTACTTTAGTTATGGTGTTTAATTTGCTAAACCAGAACCACCACACAATTAATCCAATAAGTAATAACCCAGCTATGTTAACAATGGTTGTTATCATATTACTTTCCTTGGGTGATAAAACCTTAGACGATTGGCATTTGCAACAACAGTTACAGAAGACAATGCCATGGCCGCTCCTGCAATCATTGGGTTTAGCAATAAACCTGTAAAAGGAAATAAAACGCCTGCAGCGATTGGAATTCCAATAATATTGTAAATGAAAGCGCCGAATAAATTTTGTTTCATATTTCGAACGGTGTGTCTGGAAATCAACATAGCATCAACTATTCCTTGTAGAGAACCACCCATCAAAATGATGCCTGCACTTTCAATGGCAATGTCAGTGCCTGTCCCTATAGCAAAGCCAACATCAGCTTGGGCTAATGCAGGAGCATCGTTAATACCATCACCAACCATTCCAACTCTCTGTTTCAAAGCCTGGAGTTCTGCAATTTTTTTAGCTTTATCTTGTGGTAAAACTTCAGCCATAACATCATGTATATTAACCTGAGATGCGATAGATTGTGCTGTGCCATGGTGATCTCCTGTAATCATTATCACTTTGAGACCCATTTGCTGTAATTGAATAATTGCTGCTTTTGAATCCGACTTAATGGGATCTGCTATAGAGATAATCCCTATGATTTGATTCTCAACTGCTATATAAATTGGCGTTTGACTTAATTTTGCAAGATGATCAGCTTGGTTTTCAAGAGTAGGGTTTGTAGGTATCTTTTGTAATGTCATTAATTTGCTATTTCCTAACCATACTGTTTTTTCTTGAATTGAGCCATTTACTCCATATCCGGAAATTGCTTGAAAATTTGTAACTGGAAGTAGAGAGTAACCTTTCTCTTTAGCCGCTTTAACAATGGCTTCTGCGAGAGGATGTTCCGAACCAACTTCAAGGCTTGCTGCATATGTTAAAATCTGTTGAACATCCCAGTTTTGTGCAGGGTAAACACCTATAACTTGAGGTTGCCCTTGGGTGATTGTGCCTGTTTTGTCAAGTACTATCGTTGTCAATTGACATGCTTGTTGTAAGGCATCTGCTTGTCGAATCAAAATACCGTGTTCGGCTGCTTTGCCTACCCCAACCATCACTGATATGGGGACAGCAAGACCTAACGCACACGGGCAAGCGATAACAAGTACAGCCATAGAGGTTACCAGCATGTAGGCAACTCTGGGCTCAATCCCTGCATTAAACCAAATCAATGCTGTTAGAATAGCAATAATCATGACTGTAGGTACAAATACACCAGCAATTTGATCTGCTAGTCGAGCTAGCGCTGGTTTTGAGTTTTGTGCATGCTGAACTAGCTGAATAATTTGAGCGAGGATAGTATCTTTACCAACGTGAGTCGTTTTAAAAATGAAACTACCTGATTTATTGAGCGTTGCACCGACGACTTTATCATTAATATTTTTCTCTTTTGGTAAGGGCTCGCCTGTTATCATCGATTCGTCAACATGTGATTGGCCTTCAATCACAATTCCATCAACAGGTATTTGTTCGCCAGGTCTTACTCGCACAAAATCGCCGATGATTAACTGTGCAATAGGAATATCAATTTCTTCTTTTTCTCGAATGACACGAGCGGTTTTAGGTTGCAATGACATCAATCGTTTTATCGATGAGGAAGTGTGCCTTCGTGCTCGCAGCTCCAAGAGTGCACCTAGATTTACCAAAGCTATGATAATTATAGCCGCTTCAAAATAAACATGTTGCGCTAATGGAGGTAACCATTTTGTAAATAAAATAGCAACTAGGGAATATAGCCAAGCGACTCCAGTACCAAGGGCAATGAGCGTATCCATGTTCGCAGCATGAGTACGTAATGCTTTCCAGGCACCAATAAAAAAGTGACCACCGGAATAAACCAAGGTTAAAAATGTCAGCAAACATAATCCCAGATTAATCTGATGACCCAATGGGGTACTGAATGAAGGCATTATATTGAGCATACCTACGACTAATAACGGGATCCCAACAATTGTAGCAAGTGCAGTTTTATAAGTTAAATGACGATAATATGATTGTTCCAGCGAAGTTTTAGTACTTTCTTCTTCCTCAAGGTTGTTTATGACACTAGCTTCGTAACCTATAGCCTTAATCGCATGAATTAAAACATCAACCGAAATTTCATTCTTGGTTGAAACAATAGCGCTTTTTTCTATTAAGTTAACTTGTGCATCTTGAACACCAGGGACGGCTTGCAGTGCTTTCTCAATTCTTGATACACAGCTAGCGCAGCTGATACCTGTAAGTGCCAAATGGTAAGTATTGGTAGATTTATTAACAGTGCTGTTCATGAGTTAGCCATTTAGGTATCTGCAATGCTATATCAATATTAGCATCTATGGGACAGGTTTAAACCGACTTGAACGATTTCTTTGATTAATATAGATTTACTTTAATTTTGTTCTGCTAAGGTTTTTTATGTCTCAATTAAAACTTATGCAACCCTCTGTTGTAAAAACAGCATACAATAGAATTAAAAAATATATCAATAAGACGCCATTACTGCAAAGCGAAACTATCAACATGAAGCTTGCATCCAAAATTTATTTTAAATTTGAGGGACTGCAAAAAGTAGGAGCCTTTAAAGCCCGTGGTGCAATTAATACTTTATTGCACCTAAAAGAACAAAATCAATTACCCGAAAGGATAGTGGCATACAGTTCAGGAAATCATGCGCAAGCTGTGGCGTGGGCTGCGCAGCAACTTGGTATTAAGGCCACTATCATTATTCCTTCACTTGCCTCACCTATTAAAATTGCTGCCACAAAAAATTATGGCGCAGAAGTGATAATAACAAAAGAACGACAACAAGCTGAAGATTTGGCTCATGAAAAATCAAAGGATAGCTTTCTACTACCACCTTATGATCATGATGATGTGATAGCTGGTCAAGGAACAGCGGCTTTAGAAGCATGGGAAGAAGAGGGTGATTTTGATGCTGTATTTGCTCCTTGCGGCGGTGGTGGACTTATTTCAGGAACGTATCTTGCAACACAACTTTTTTCTGAAAATGCAAAGGTTTATGCCACAGAGCCTCAAATAGCAAATGATGCATCACAATCTTACAAAACGGGGACGATAAGCCGTTTTACAACTTCTCCTATGACCATAGCTGATGGCACAAGAACATTGAGCATTTCAGAAAGGACTTTTCAGTACATTAAAATGCTACATGGTTTTTACGAGATTTCAGAAGAGGAAATTATCTATTGGACACAATGGTTAACACATTTATTGAAAATTAATCTTGAACCTACAAGTGCACTCGGTATGGCTGGAGCCTTTCAGTGGATCAGAGAAGGAAATCGTAACAAAAGAATTTTGATTATAGTATCTGGTGGAAATATAGATGCTAGTACTTATATGAAGATTTGGGAAAAAAACTATCTAGAAGATATTCCAGCACTCTAATTCACTGAGAGGTTGTATTATCGCGTTTATGTTCGCTATTAATTTTTTTCTTCCAGAATATGAACAAGTAACTCAAGCGAATTAGCAATGATAATCTGCTCACTTTCCGATAGAGAGCTTAAGCTTCCATAGAGACGATTATGCATCAATTGTGGCACATTTTTTACAAAATCTCGGCCCTTTTCAGTTATATCTATAAAAATAGCTCGCCTATCAACAACATCTCGCATGCGAGTCACAAGTTTCTTTTCTTCTAATCGGTCAATGATACCAACAAGTGTGCTGGATGTTAGATGAATACTTTTAGATAAAACAGATAAGGTCATGGCGCCTTTTTCAAATATTTCATATAAGCATATGATTTGAGGGACAGTAATATCAAAAAGCTTATTTAATTTTCGTGAATGAGAATCCATCGATTGCATGATGGATCTTAATGCTAAGATAATTCTTTTTTGGTAGTTTAGTAACTTTTCGTCAGCGGGAATATCATTTTCCTTGCTTGCCTCGATACTGTTAACGATATCTAAATCAACTTTTTCCATTTTGATCATGCAATTAATTTCTGATGGACTCGAATAATAGCATGCTAACTATAAAATATAAAGTAGTTACGTACACAAATAAATTGAACACATAAAACTTGTGCAAAAATGATTTGAATGCTAATTATGTAGCGTACTGAAATGATGAAGAAGGAAAAGAATGAATGTCGGATGCATTAAGCTTAGATCATACAAATGAACAAGTTGAATCAAAAATTTCTACATTTCATAAGGATGAGCCGCAAGATGAAATTAAATTTCTTCAAAGCGAGGCACTTACTTTAGGGGTAGAAATTGAATTGCAATTGAT
Organism: Gammaproteobacteria bacterium; assembly: GCA_016191245.1. Lineage (GTDB taxonomy): Bacteria > Pseudomonadota > Gammaproteobacteria > Berkiellales > Berkiellaceae > Berkiella. The sequence continues at coordinate 114,897 of JACPOY010000030.1, forward strand.
TGATGATCAAACACTTAATCTTAGTCCCAAGGCTGGGAGTTTACTTGAAAAATCTTTATCTAACCCAAAAATAAAGCAAGAATTTTACTTAAGCACAATTGAGGTGAATACAGATATATGTAGCACTGTTCACCAAGCAAAAGGTGATTTGCAGCAATCATTTCATTATTTATCACTATTAGGAACAACTTTAGGGCTTAAATTTGCTACTACGGGCTGTCATCCTTTTGCAAGATATGCAGATTGTATTATTTCTCCCACAGAACGTTATCATGAATTAATTGATCGCAATCAATGGCTCACCAGGCGCATGACCGTGTATGGTTTGCATGTTCACTTAGGAATGAAAGATGGGGATGATTGTATTCGTTTTAATAATTTCTTCATGCATTTCTTACCACATCTCTTAGCTTTGTCATCAAGTTCACCCTTCTGGCAAGGAAATGACACCGGTCTTGCTTCATGTCGTCCCACAACGTATGAAGCATTACCCACAGCAGGTCAGCCATATTGTGTAAAAAACTGGCGAGATTTTGAGAATCTTTATTTTACTTTAAAAAAATGTGAAGCAATAAAATCGTTGAAGGATTTATGGTGGGATATTCGCCCAAGCCCAGGTTTTGGCACGCTTGAAATCCGGGTGTGTGATGGTTTAGCAACACTTGATGAAACGCTCGCCATTGTTTCATTTATTCATGCACTTGCTCATTGGTTTCGGGATAATGGTGATTGGATTGATCAGGTACAGTTACCGGCGCCATGGATTTCCAGGGAAAATAAATGGCGAGTGATGCGTTATGGACTTGATGCTGAAATTATCACATCAGGTAGTGGCAATCTAAAACCAATTAAACAAGACATAGAAGATTGGTTACAAAAAATATCTTCTTACATTAAACAACTAGATTATGAAAAATATATTGAGACGCTCTCCAATATTCTGCAAAATGGTACGAGTTCTCAAAGACAACGTAATATTTATCAATTGACACAATCCCTAGAAAATGTAGTGCGTCATAATATAATTGAATTTGAATGTCGCAAACCAGATTGGTCATTTTCAATTTCGTAATCAATTCTTTGTAAATTAAATATCGGGGATAGACCCGACATTTATGATAAAGTTAGCGAAGAAATGTGAAGACAAACCGAAGTTATGTGTTAGATGATTAATATTTTACGTTAAATATATTTTTTGAATAATGGAACTATCGCCACAGCTTAAATGTCATATCAAGGTTCATTGAAAATGCAACCTCATTTAGGCTGTGGAGACAATCATGTTGAAGAAATATATAGCACTGGGGGTAATGTTAAGCATGGCCTTGCTTTCCATTAGTTCGTATGCGCAAGATAGATATCAAAACCGCAACTATAAACGCAATGTCGTTATTGTTAAGAAAACAAATTACGAAAAATATCACGCTGCAAATTATGGCTACTCAACAAACTATCCACGTTCACATTACAGACGCACAGGAAATAATGAACGAGTTGCCTATTATGGACATGCTAATCGTTATGGTCGAGATGTAAGTTATAGACGAAATTCACATTATAATAATTACTCAGACTATCAACGAGGTTCAAATAGAGAGCGCGACTATAATTCAGACAACGACTATGATTCTGACTACGACTCAAACTCAAACTCTAATGATAATGCCTTAGGTAATGCACCATTCCCCAGTAAGATCTCAAGCAGTAACATCATTAAGGTCGATTTAGGCAAACTGGCATGGGGTGCTTATGATGATGGAGGGAATTTAGTTAAATGGGGAAGGGCATCAGGTGGCAAAAATTATTGCCCCGATATTAATCGAGGGTGTAAAACAGTTACTGGTACTTACACAATATATAGAAAACAAGGTCCGGAATGTAAATCAAATCGTTTTCCTGTAGGTAAAGGCGGAGCACCAATGCCCTATTGTATGCATTTTCATGGTGGTTATGCGATGCATGGTGGCCAAGTTCCAAATTACAACGCCAGTCATGGTTGTGTTAGATTATTACACCCAGATGCTCAATGGTTGAATGAAGATTTCGTAAGAGTGGGTAGCACTCGAGTGAATATTACTTATTAGAAGATCGATGTATTTAAAATGAACTAAATAAAGGAACTTACGTCAGATCTCCATTGTCATAACTTGCGATACAAAAAAAACAATTGCAATAATGCTGTGGAGGCAATCATGCTGAATAGAAACATAGTTTTGGGGGTAATATGGACCATTACGATGCTAGCCTTTATCTCACCTGCAAATGCTCGTTATTATTCGCATCCAGACAATCAAAAGCGCAATTCACATTATGCACCATTTCCTGCAAAAATATCGAACAGCAACATTGTCAAAGTAGATTTAGGTAAACGTGCATGGGCGGCTTATGATAGCCAAGGTAATCTTGTGAGATGGGGAAGGGCTTCAGGTGGGAAAAACTATTGCCCTGATATTCGACGTGGGTGCAGAACAATCACTGGCACGTTCACCTTTTACAACAAGAAAGGGCCTGGCTGTAAATCAAGTCGTTTCCCCGTGGGTAGAGGTGGGGCACCAATGCCTTATTGCATGCATTTCAAAGGAGGGTATGCTTTACATGGCGGCAATGTACCAAACTATAATGCGAGCCATGGCTGTGTCAGGGTGCCTTATGCAGATGCGCAATGGTTAAATCAAAATTTTGTGAGAGTGGGTAGCACTCGTGTAAGTATTCATTATTAAAAAGATATTTTAATAAACAAGAAAGGACATCCTAGAGTGGATGTCCTCATTGTATCCTGGAAAATTCTATAATGCTTTGTTTCATTGGCAGGATATATCACAATGCAATCGATGCCCCTTGTTTCAATGATAGTTGCCGGTTTTGGGCTTGCCTTTATCCTTGGCATGATTGCAAATCATTTGAAACTATCACCTATTGTTGGTTATCTTCTTGCTGGCGTATTAATAGGGCCCGCAACGCCAGGATATAACGCTGATATGAAAATAGCACATGAGCTCGCAGAAATCGGTGTGATACTGCTGATGTTTGGTGTTGGTTTGCAGTTTTCATGGGAAAATCTTGTTCGTGTTAAAAATATTGCTCTACCTGGTGCTTTATGCCAAATTCTCATTGCAATCTTAATGGGTTGCGGCTTGGCTCATTTTACTAATTGGACTGTTGGCGCTGGCTTTATATTTGGTCTTTCTTTATCAGTTGCCAGTACAGTTGTTTTATTACGTGCACTTGAGCAGAGAAATTTACTGAAAACCAAGCGAGGGCAAATTGGAGTAGGGTGGCTTATTGTCGAGGATTTGATAGTAGTGATTGCACTCGTTGTTCTACCTGCAATGACGGGAATTCTACAAGCAGACGGATCCCGCTCTGTGGGAGCCGTTTTAATGGATAGTCACTTCCTTCAAACTTTAGGTTTAACGATTTTTAAAGTTGGTGCTTTTATTATTCTGATGCTTGTGGTTGGTAAGCGCGTAATACCTTGGGTATTAAGAATAACTGAAAAAACAAAATCTTCTGAACTCTTCATATTGTGCATTATTTCTATCGCACTAGGTGTTGCGTATGGAGCTGCTAAATTATTTGGCGTTTCATTTGCTCTGGGGGCATTTTTTGCCGGTATGATTTTAAGTGAATCTGAATTCAGTCAAAAAGCTTCCAGAGATTCACTACCATTACGAGATGCTTTTGCTGTGCTTTTCTTTGTGGCAATGGGAATGTTATTAAGTCCAACAATTCTTATCACTAAACCATTACTGGTTTTATCGACAGTTTCTATTATTGTTTTAGGAAAATCACTGGCTGCCTATTTAATTGTTATTGCCTTTGGGTATCCCAAACATACAGCTATTACGATATCTGTAAGCTTAGCTCAAATAGGTGAATTCTCATTTATTCTTGCTGATCTGGGCGTTAAATTAAAGATCCTTTCACCAGAGGGGCAAGATGTCATTCTAGCGGGAGCCATTATCTCAATACTGCTTAATCCCATCCTTTTTAATTTACTTGATCGCTATCAGCCAAAACAGATTAAAGAACATTCAGCTTAGTAATTTATGGTTTTACATGTTCTGATTCATGATCATCTTTATTTGTATCGGCTTGAAGATGAGATTGCTTTTCAAGCGCTTTTTGAAACCATGACAAAGATTCTGGTATTTCATGGCTAGCAAAAAATAGGTGATGTCTTTTTGCAACAGGCAATGACAAAGGATTTGTATCTTTGATATCTACCGCCGCCCTAGTTTCTTCAACCAGAGGTATATTATCTTTATTTTCAGTATTTCGTGTTTTAGATTGATTAACTAAATCAACAATTTCTGTAATCTTCAGTTTTTTATTTGTAAATAATTTAATTATTTCTTCATGATTATTTTCAATCGCATAGGTTAAAGGACTTTTCTGGTTTTCATCCTTAATAGTAAAGTCCGCTCCATATTTCAATAACATTTTAACCATGTCAGTATCACCACTAAGAACTGCTTGATGTAAAACACATGCACCATTATAAATTTGATGATTAACGTTAGCGCCATGTTCTAATAATTTCTCAGCAATTTCCCGATTTCCATAATAAAATAGAGAAAGAAACAAAGGGGTTATCTTATATTGTGATTCGGCGGTATTAACATTTGCTCCACTATCTATCAGCCAGTTGATGAATTCATCTCGTTGCATAAATCTTGATTTTTTGAGTGCTGATATAAGAGGAGTCTCTCCTTCAGATGATATGCCATTAACGTCAACCCCCTTGGTGTGGAGAGCAGATATTACCTCTTTAGCATCGCTTGTCGAGATATTACCTTTAGCGAAAGCATGTATGGGGTAAATACCATCTTGGGCAGGTATGTTGATATCAGGTGAGCCTCTAATAAGCTCAACTAGAAATTCTTTGATCTGATCAGGGGCAGCGGCATTCATCAGTTCATTTATGTTTTGATTAACATTTCCTCTAGCAAGTTGTTTTGTTGTTTCTAATAGATAATTTTCTTTCAAAAATCTAACTAAAATAGTATCGGTATAGTCATCAGTATTTCGTAACAATAATGCTTTTATTTCTTCAGAATAATCATTTTCTGAATTTAACATTTTGCCAATTGCATGGCGAAGTAATTCTTTTATGTTATGGTCGCTAGCTAGTATTGATTTATAATTCAAGGTAGAAATTGATATTTTTAATTCAGGTGAATTAAGAATTTCAGCAAGCATATCTGGCTTATTATACATGATTGCTAAATCAAGAGCCGTATCACCGTTATCATCTTTAGCATTCACATCTACTTTTGCAGTCATTAATATTTTTTTTAAATCCGATATGCTATCGGTTAATACTGCCACATGTAAATGCGTAAATTTGTTTGGTGAATTATTTTGATATGAATTTGCTTCTTCTATAGTCTGAGGAATTTCGTTTTCTTTAAAAAATGAATAGGTATCGTGAGAAAATCCACGAGAGTGATAGGCTGTAATATTGATAAGCATGTAATCGCTATTTAAATGTAAAGCTTTATATTTAAAGTTTTTAATTAGTCCTGCTACTGTTTCAGGTTTTTCTAATGATGCTAATTCATATTCAATGTTCGGATCGTAATAGAATAAATTTTTCTGATCAGTAATATATAAACTGGTTGCATGAGCTGATCCACCAAAGGAGACTTTAGTATTCGGTAATCGACTTAATATCGTTATATATTCAGCAAGTTGCGCTTCATTTAAAGAGGCATGATTATCATTATAATTTAAAGAGAAATGTTGCGCTAAAGAAAAATCATTATCATTTTCACCAATAATGGCATATTGTTCTTTTCTAGACTTTTGAGAAGGGTTCAGTTTTGTTAATTCCTCATCCAGGTTTGATTGTTGAAGAAGTATGGCATGATCGCTAAAGAGCCTGAAAAGATCTTTAACATCAGTGTACTTGTCGATTAAACTTGATACCGCTCTCGTATCATCTAGTCCTTCATAAGAGCCAGCCCACTTGGAAATGATTTTAAGGGTATCCAAAAAATCTTTTTGTTTTCCCTTATCAGTTAAAACTAATGATAAAAACTCTAATCCATTGCATAAACCTTCCGCTGACAAAGTGTCAGGATTTTGGTTAGTTAATCTTAAATAATATTTTAATTTTTTAATGAGATGCCCTTGAGCTATCAATATGTCGTCTCTTTTTTCTCGATTTTGAACTGTAGGTTCCATTTGGCTAATAAAAGCGTGATTATCATGATTAATTGCAACTTGAAATGGATCTCGACCTAATAAATCCAAGCTGCTTTTAAAGGGTTCGCACCGTTTATCTTTTAAAATCAATTCAATTATTTCAGGATTAGTACAGGATGCTGCAAAGTGAACTGGGCTTCGACCATAAAAATCTGTCATTGTATAATCAACTTCCTGTAATAGGGCAAACTTAACGAGTTCAATATTTCCAGTCATTATCGCTTTAGATAGTAAACACTTTCCTTCATGATCAATGAGATCTAACCTAGCCCCATTTTCTTTCAAATAGTTTACGACATCGATGTTTCCAGCAAACAAAGCAAAATCAATTGCTGTAAAAGGAGCTGTTTTGAATAATTTATTAACATCACATCCTTGTTCGACAAGATATTTTATATAAGGGAAATTTTTCTGCTCGATTGCTATCATTAAGGGAGTGTAACCATTGCTATCATATGTATCTAAAGCATCTCCCCAATTTGTAGGTCCATATACTTCATTCATCTTTTCATGAAATGTGTCAAAATTGAGCTGCGCTGCTAGATGGAATAGTGTTGTATTAGGATCGTTGCTAGCATCACTTGAGATAGTTGGTATGTGTTGAAGAATAGCTTCATTTTCTGATCTTTTTGCTAAATCACTAGCTTTGTTTGATTTGGCACCTTCAGAAATTAATTGTTGAATCTGATCCATATCTTGCAAAATAATGGCATAATCTAGCAGGGTAAAACCCTCGATATCCGGAAAATTAATATCGGTTGGTTCAAGTATTTTTTCATTTTTTTGAGCCCAGATAATCTCCAGTTCCTTTCTGTGATGCTGCAGGTTTGTCAGCGCTTGTATGCTTTTTTGTGCATTTTCAATTTCGCTAGCACTAAAGGCCATCGCACTGCCTCAGAGTTAATCATCATAATATAAAGACATGAATTGGATGCGTGAAGTTCAATGTTAATAAGTGTAATTACCCATAAGGAAGCAATATGATTGATGGCATTAATTTATGGGCTGTTTTAACAGCGGCACTTTCTGCATTTTTACTAGGAGGTGTTTGGTATTCCAAAGTATTATTTGGTAATATCTGGGCTAGAGAAAATGGGATGCAAATAAATAATAAAGACAAAGGTCATCGCGCATACGTATTTATTTTTTCGTTCATACTATCATTCATTGCCGCTTTTGCACTCGCTCTTTTACTACGACGTAAACCTGGTTTTTATATGGCATTTCATACGGGCATTTTAACCGGTGTTTGCTGGGTAAGTACTTCTTTTGGCATTAATTACTTATTTGCCAATCGCAGTCTTAAATTATTTCTGATTGATGCGGGTTATCATACTTGTCAATTTACGCTTTATGGTCTTATTTTAGGTTTATGGTCGCACTGATTTTAGTCAAAAAACTATTTCATTTAGATGATTTGACTTGTGATTTTTGATTTTGGGTGTGCAAGAAGGTTCCCAAGCTGCCAGGACCTTTTTTAGTACTTGCTTGGCGGCCTGCTGGGGATCCTGCCACAGCACCTGGACCACTACTTTGCTCAGTCATATTTGCACAACCTGTAGATAATGTAGCCATGACCAATATGAATGCACTTAATATTTCATTTCTCATAATTTCACCTTTTAGAAGTAAATTATTCTTATGATTAGAAGAATTAATATAAAAAAAGTTCATTATTTATGATGAGTTTGATAATTATAATTATTTGATGGTCGGTTTAAATTTACAGAGTAGTATGGGTAGAAGAATGATATCTGCAGCTAAGGCAACCAACATGGCACAGCTTGTAAGTAAGCCAAAATAAATAGTTGGAACAAAATTTGAAAAAATGAGAATTGAAAAACCTAAAGCAATAATGAAACTTGTAAATAACATGGATAACCCAACGGTGCGATGAGAGTCTTTAACTGCTTGCCAGTAATCTCCACTTTTTCTATATTCTTCCATATAGCGGTGAGTAAAGTGAATACTATCATCAACACCGATACCTAAAGTTATTGCTGCGATAACAATAGTCATCAAATCTAGGGAGATACCTGCCCAGCCCATTAGACCCAGCACAAAGACTGCTGAGAAAATATTGGGAATGAGAGCGATAAGAGCTATCGTTAAGCTTCTAAAGAAGACAATAAACATGAAAAACATATAAATAAAAACAAACCCTAAGGTTAAAATTTGTGATTTAAAAAAAGATTGCAAAACATTATCATATAAGACTAACATGCCAGTCAGTTTGATTTGTCGCGGTTCCAAGTTAAATTTATTAGTTAAATCGTGACGTATTCTATTTAGCAGTTCATTTCGTTTTAAATTATAATCAGATTCAAACACTCTAATGCTAATACGCAATTGATCTCCATCTTTTGAGAGATAAGGTGAAATTAATTCTTTTTTGGCATTTGGCGGAAATTTTTCATATACCAAAGACAGAAATTTGTTATCTAGCGTAGTTTTAGGATCTATGGTCTCAAGAATAGCCATTGTGGTTGCGATAGATAATACTTTTCCTACATGTGGTAGGGATTCTAAATATAAATGTATGGCTGTAATTTTACCGAGAATTTCTCGGTTCAACCAATAACTGTCAAACGCAAATCCTTCCTCATTCTGCTGAATTTGTTTGTTTTTAGAAGAACGGGGGGCATCAATGATGATTTCTAATGGAGTCGTTCCGCCAAATTGTTTGTCAATCAATTCCATTCCTTGGTAGATTTCAGTTGATTTCTTATAGTAATCAATAAATCTATTTTCTACGGATAAGAAAGATATTCCTATTGCAGAAACAATACCAAACGCAACAAATACAAGAAGGATCGAATTTGGCCAGCGCTGAATGCTATCTGCAATAAAAAGAGTAATTTTTTCAGTGAAAAGATTGGGTAATTTCGCTGGATGTTTAGCTTTGAAAAGTGAAAGAGAAGCGGGGAAAAAAGTGAAAGCTAGGATGAAACTAATCGTTAACCCAATGGCCATGATTAAACCAAAATCAATCAATGGTTGAATACCACTAACTACTAATGATCCAAACCCAAAAATAGAGGTTCCTGAGGTATAAAAACAAGGCGCAAATTTAGACTTTAAAGTAGATAAGATTAGCTCATCCCCATTCTCATCCTCGCTTTTGCTTTTTAATTCCAGCTCTCTGTAAGATACTATCAAGTAAATGATCAATGAAAATGTAAGGATCAATAATAAAGGTGGAAAATTGGATGAGACAACCGTTACAGGCCATCCAATGAGACCTAATAAGCCCATCACGAATAAACCAGAAAGTAAGCAAGTGATAAGCGGCAAAATAACCCAGCGAATCTCTCTAAATATTAAAAAAAGTAAGACAATAATACATATTGTAACGATCAGACCAAAACGATAAAAATCATGCTTGATAAAGGTAATTGAATCAGCCGCTATCATAGGTATGCCACCTAAATGTAAAGATGCATTCTTACTATGATTATGCATCACGTGACGTATCTTCTCGATAGTATCATGCTGTTTTCTAATGGCTTCTGATCGATTGGGATCGATTTCTTTAGTGAATATTTCTTTTATATTTTGTTTTATCTGATTTGCATTTTTAGATGAAGATTTTGTTGATTTTCTAGGATCTTTATTATCATCAACTATATCTATTAGTAGCGCTGTACTTTTTCCATCTTTGCTTAAAAGCAATCCTCTAAAAAATGGGCTAATCAGAAGCTCCTGTTTGGCTAATGTCAAATTTGCATTTTTGTTCTCAATCGTGATTATTTGCTTACTGAGATCTTCATAGGTGACAGGAGGGCTTTTGATAAGAGGAACATCTATGATACTTGTAATATCTTTAACATTTTTAATCTGTTTTAATTGTTGTTTTAACTTTTGTAAATCGTCAAGTACTGATTGGCTAAATACATCCTTTTTAGGTGAATATGTTAGTATTAGATAATCATCTAATCCATATTTTGTTTTTATCGATCTGTAGTAATTTAAATCTTTATCGTTTTTTAGAAGTAGCGTTTCAGCTGAGGCATCAAATTGAAATTTTGAGGCATAAGAACCCATCCAAGCAGCTAAAATGAAGATTGGTATTAAAGTAATGCTAGGATGTTTTAACACTAACCATATATACAGATTTTTTAGCCACTGTATCAATAGATATCTCCAGAACCACTATAATTTTGATGATTATTGCCAAATGAATCATGGGGATGTATTGAAGGATAGCAGATATAGATTGATGATTTTTTATGCTAGCGATATTTCATTTCATGCTCAATTAACCATTTTTTTCGTTCAAGTCCACCGCCATATCCGCCCAATTTGCCATTATGATTGATAACCCGATGGCAAGGTATAACAACGGCAAATTGATTTTTACCATTAGCATTGGCAACGGCGCGAAACGCGGTTGGTTTTCCACATAAGATAGCAATATCATAATAAGAGCGGGTTTGACCAAAAGGTATTTTTTTTAATTCATTCCATACTTGTTTTTGAAACGGTGTTCCTACATTAGATAATGGGGTTTTAAAACGCTTTAATTCACCCTTAAAATACTTTTTTAATTCAAGTTTAATAGAGACAAGAGGAGGAGTTTGTCCTGCGAAAATAACAGAGTTAGTCTTGTTTCTAAGGTGTCCAATTTCACGCATTAAACCCCGCCAATCTACAAATTCTAAAAGAAAAAGATGCTTCTGATCGGCAATGGCTAGCATATCGCCAAGCGGTGTTTTCATTAAAGCCGTATGCAAAATGTTACTATATGTATTTTTTGAAGTAGAGTTCGGTATTCCTGAAAATACATGTTTAAAATCACTCATTGATTTAGTATTCATTGTTAATAATTCCAGTTAGAGGTGTTTTATAGCCATTCTAAATAAAGCCGATATAATTAATTAATATTCTTGGTATGGGATCTATTTTATGAAAGTCACGCTTGATCTTGAGCAGCTATTAGCTGACGAAAAAATTACTCAGCAAGAATATAACAAATTAAAAGTACTTGCTACCCAGTCAACAGGATCGCTCGCTTTTAGCATTCTCATTGGATTTGGCGTCATCGCCGTTAGTGGCGCAGCGTTAGCACTTGTACCTGCACCCATCACGGCCATCATCATTGGAGCGGCGGTTTTAATTGGGGGAATAAGCCTTCTTAGATTGGGGCATGAACAATGGAAATTATTAGCTCAGATTTGTATCTTGGTCGGTGCTCTCATGCTAGCTGGCGGTATAGTAGTTGCAGATGATGGTAATGCAAGAAGTTTTATCGCAATCGCTGCTATTTATAGTATTGCTGCCGTTTTTGCGCATAGCAGTTTACTTACGGTACTCGCAGTCTTGTCTATTGGTCCTATCTTAGGTGCCAGCACAGGTTATGGACATGCAACTTATATGTTAAGCGTGCAAGAGCCTCTATTGAGTATTATTGTTTTTAGCTTTATGGGAGTCGTATTTTATTGGCTTTCTACGAAATTGCCGCTTGCAAAGGATTTGCATCTTATTTATTCGCATTTAGCCATTATTGCCTCTAGGACTTGTTTATTTATGGTTAATCTTGGTTTCTGGATAGGCTCACTATGGGGAGATAAATTAAATAAATTAACGGCAACACCTGTTATTGTATCTGATGTGGCTTTTTCTGTTGTGTGGGCAATTGCTCTTATCGCAACTGGCATATGGGCATGGCAAAACAATCGCCGTTGGGTCGTCAATGTGGTTGCCATTTTTGGTGGTATTCATTTTTATACTCAATGGTTTGAACACCTTAGCGCATCAGCAGGTTCAGTATTAATGGCAGGCGTATTAGCATTAGTCTTTGCACTGATGATAAAACACTTAAATTCAATGATGACAACCAAATAATATAAATGATTCAGACCAACATACCAATTGAAAGTAATCATGCTATAAATGTAAAAAAAATTGAGCGTCAGTGGCATGCTTTATCCAATATTTGGCGTAAAGTCTGGGGACCACACATTCATCATGGCTATTATTATCCAAAAATTGAAAATTCAGCACTAACTCCCCAAGAAATTTTATTAGAAAATTTAACTAAGAGTTTCCATTTTATACAAGGTTGTAATGTTGTAGATGTCGGCTGTGGAATGGGTGAAACCGCTATTTATTTTGCTAAAAAATATCCTATTAATATAACTGGGATCAACATTAGTGATACGCAATTAGAAATAGCAAAAACTGAAGCAAAAAGAGCGTTACTTACAAATATTACTTTTATTCACGACGATGCTCACTTAATGCATAAACTAGAGGATAATTATTATGATATTATGTTGTCTATAGAGAGTGCTGAGCAATATACCAAGAAGGAGTTGTTTCTTAGGCAGGCTTTTAGAGTTTTAAAACCTGGTGGCAAATTACTAATTGCAACATGGTGTTCTGATAAAGAGACTTACGAAGGAAAAGAAGCCAAAGAATACTTAGCGCTGTGTAATATCTTTTGTGTGCCATATATGCCGACTATTGAATATTATCGTCAAATTTTAGGTAAAGACTTTCATTTGATATCAGCCCAAGATTGGTCTGAAAACGTGAAAGAGAGTTGGAAAATTGGAATTGATAAATTAAATGAATTGTCATATTTTCAATTATTTAAACTCAGTGGCTTTGATGGGATAAGAATGATTAGAAAAATAGAACTATTGCAAAATGCCTTTGAACAAGGCAGGATCCGCTATGGTGTTTTTATTGCAGAAAAAAGTCTTAGTACAACATTACCCAACTTTTAAACTTTTGCTTGGTTCGCTAGAGATGATTTTAGGAGCTTCTTCTGAATTTTTGTATTTTTCTTTAATGGCATTCTCAAGCGCTGTTTTCATTTCAGCTTTGATATCATCTGGCGTATCTTCTAAGTTAAATTCGGTTTCTTTCGTTGAGTTTTGAACCGCTATTTTGCATATTGACTCTATTGAACGCTTTTTTTGTTCTGGTGAGGCGTTTTCATCTAATGAATAATCTGCGCCACCTTTACCATTGTCATCGATATACACATTGATAGGTGAGGCATCAGTAGATGCTTGTATTTCTATTTTAAGTCTACCTTTTGGTTTAAATCCTAATTGTTGTTCTTCAACTTTAGTAATGTTGAGTAATGCTTTGTTTTCCGCTTTCTCTAAATAATTTTTGATTTGAGGTATGGTTATTGAAAGTTGTTGAAGAGCAGATTCTAAAGATGAATTTGGATGAGATGTACTTTCATGTCCAGGAACAAATGTAGTGTCTTTTTGTTCAAGCAGGGAATCAATTGGATCTGCTTGGGGTTCTTCAAGTGAATCCGGTTTTGTGAGTACTTTTGAAATATTTTGCGCAAAAAATTGCCTATTAGCGGGCGTTATACTTTCCTCAAGTTTAGTGTATATTTTTGCAACAGCGGAAAGGAATTTATCATTTCGCTTAGTTTCAGCTTCAGCTTTATCAGGATCGCTCATTTTGTCGATATATTTCTGTCTGTTTTTTACAATTTCAATGACTAAGTTAGCATACATAGCTTGTAATTCTGGATTTTTATTTGCAGCATTCATTTTGGTTATTATTCTATTTGCTTCAGTATCACGATTGTATCTTGTGAAACTTTTATATGCTTTGCGATCTTTGTTTTGTGAATATTCTTTTATCGCTTCGTCATTTAATTTACCTTGTCTGTCAAGCTTAACAAGACAAAGCATAGGTTCAACCGAGGTTAATCTATTAGAGTAATTACAGGTGCCAAATTTTTGTAATTTTGAAGGAAAAGTAGCAATAGGTTCTTTATTGTTTGCAATTTCACTAATGGTTCCTAAAATAACTTTGGGATCATTAGGTGTACTTTGTAGTCTTTCTAATTGATCCGATGTGATTTCTTTAGGATCAATTTTATAAATTTTTGTGCAATCTTTTTCACCTCCATACATCCCTCTATCACAAACCACCATATAGTTACCATAAAAAGTAATGCCAATACTATGAGGGTCTTCGCCAAACCACATTGAATTACCAAGATGAACAAGTTCGCGGGAGTCTTTATCTGCACCTGCTTTAATTCTTTTTAAATTATCTTTTACGCAATCGACAGGGTTACCATTTTTTGCTTCTTGTTGCGCTTTTGTAAATGCATTTCTAATTTTAAGCCAATCTGGTCTATCTTCTGATTGTAATGTTGGGATGTATGCATTAAGTTTTTCGTTTAAATATCCCAATGAGGTTGATGCATAGTTCCCGCTTCCTTTGCGACTAACTATTCCATTATTGGACTTGAATTCCATCTTGCCATCAAGCCCCATAATATGTTCGGCTCTCATTGCCTCTGCTTCAAAGAGCTTAATTATATCTGTACCTTGATTTAATTGTGATAAACTCATGCTAACGCCTTAAAGTATAAAAAATGCATTTATACGCTTTAAAGAATTAGATTTATTTTTAATACAAGAAGTTCAATTTTGATTCATGTATATACATATTTTAGGTTTTTATCGTTGTTTTATAAATTCTGTTAGCCTTAAGTAGCTGGTTAATAGGACTAAAATAATAAATATTGCTGCAAGCCATGAAAAAATGGATGGAAACAATATCATCAATGCAAAAAAGATAAATGCTTCTGCTCGTTCGATGAGACCTGGACTATAATAAAAACTTTTTTGTGTATTGTTTGGGCTAAATATTCCCACAACAAGAAAACTTGTGACGCAAATATAACAACTTCCTAACATAAGTAAGCACAGCCAGCCCCGTTGTTCAGGATCTACAGCAAATAATCCTATTATAATTGCTAACTCGACTATTCGATCTGAAACAATATCATACACGGTTCCTAAATCGGTCGTTTTACCTGAAATTCTTGCTATGGTACCATCCAAGGTATCCAAAAATCCCGATGTCAGTAAAAAGAATAGAGCAATACTTGTTAAGTTGAGCATCAGAAAAGGAGCAACCATGATGCCTGTTAGACAAGCAAATAATGTAACTCTATCAGCTGAAATATCTTTAATTCTATTTGCAATAGGCATGACCAAGCATTGTTGGTATATTGGGCGTAAATAGGTTTCTAGCATAAAGTTATCCTAATATTCTTAAAAAGTGCACTATTTTTTGCACTGTTTTTGAGAAGAGTTTTGGTTTGTAATACTCACCAGCAACACTTTTCGATATTTCGCTGAGAGTGGGGTAAGGAACAATAACATCAGTCATGCTCTTGATAGATTTATTATGTTGAATTGCATATATCCAAGGTAATAATAATTCTCCGGCAGACGGGCACAAGATAGTTACTGCCAATATTTGAGCTTTACGACTGATTGTGATTTTAATTTTTCCAATGGTTTGGTGCTCTGTATGCGCGCGATCATTTTGATTAAAATCTAATGTTATTTCTTTAGCATTAGGATCTTGTTGTTTTATCTCATCATTTGTTAATCCAACATGGGCTAATTCAGGCAAGGTATAGGTTACCCAGGGAATCGCACGATAGTCCACTTTTGCAGGCAAGCGAAATAAAATATTTCGGATAACGATACCTGCATGATAATTGGCAATATGAGTAAACTGATACCCTCCAATAATGTCACCTATGGCATAAACATTTTTATTTGTTGTGCGTAAACTTGCATCAACATTGATTCCTTTTGGTCCAAATTTGATTTTTGCTGCTTCAAGATTTAAGTGCTGTAGCTCGGGATTGCGTCCTGTTGCAATAAGGATATCAGAACCTGTTATTGATATATTTTGGTTATTTCTTGTAAAACGTATTTCAATTTGATTATTTTGCTTTAAGCATTCTGATATGTTTATGTTCTCATGGAGTGATAGCGTTTGTTTTAATTCGGTGCGCAATATTTCGACAAAATCTGGATCATCATGTGGCAAAATATGCTTGCTTTCTAAAATGGTTACTTTTATCCCTAAAAGCGAAAATGCTTGCCCTAATTCACAACCAATTGGGCCGCCACCAATGACAATGAGATGATCAGGCTTTTGCTTTAAATTAAAAATTGTTTCGTTAGTATAAAATGGAACTTTATCTAAACCCGGTATTGGAGGGATAGCGGGAGATGAACCGGTTGCAATTACGATACGCCTAGCTTTTATTTGTGTTTTGCCTGCAATTACAGCTCTTTGATCATGAAAATAACCGAGTTCTTTGATTACAGTCACTCCTAACTTCTCAAATCGTTCTTGTGAATCATGAGATCGTAAGCTCTCAATAACACTCTGTACATGTTGCATCACTTTTTGAAAATGAATTCGAGGTTCAACTGCAGTAATACCAAATTTTTCCGATATGCGAAAATTTTGTGCAGCCTTGGCTGCAGCTAACAAAGATTTTGACGGGATACATCCATCATTGAGGCAATCGCCGCCCATTTTATTTTTTTCAATTAAGACAACACTAGCTCCCATTTGTACTGCACCGGCAGCGACACTTAATCCACCTGAGCCCCCTCCAATGATACAAATATCAGGTTTTAAAGTATTACTCATACATTTTTTCCTTTCCATTTCTTATAGATAACTGGCAGCAAGGCTAAGAGGGCAAGGCCTATTAAAGGTAAAAAAATGGAAGGTGCAAAGATAATATGAAGATTAGGTTGTTGGTTGGTTTGAAATACAGTATTTAAGCTATTACCTACCATCACATAGATAAAAGAGCCAGGAATAATGCCAATAAAGGTAGCCATTATAAAAATTTTTAATTTCACATTTAATAATGCAGGAACAATATTAACAACCCAAAATGGAAATAAAGGAATTAATCTTAGAAAAAGTAAATAATAAAAAGCATTTTCTTGCATTTGATTTTTCATTTGGTGAGTCCATTTTGTTGCTCTCTTTCTAAGCCAATCACCTAAAGTGGTACTAACTACAAGAAAAAGGATAGTTGCGCCAATTGTTGCACTGATTACTACATACAAGGTAGCTAATGGACCAAATAAAAAACCTCCAGCAAGTGTTAAAAAAATTGCCCCGGGTACTGAAAGGGTAACAGAAACGATGTAAAGCAACATATAGAGTGTAACGGTTACTAAATATTGTTGCTTAGCAAATTGATGCAATTGTGCATGATGTTGTTTTAAAGAAGCGTAGCTAAGATATTCATACCAATGAAAATAATAGACACTGCCTAATCCTATCAAGATTAGGCTTAATACAAGCCATGGCATTTTTGTTTTAAACCATTCCTGCATTTTTATATCCTTATGATCTATTATGAAATAGTACTTCTCAATTTCCATTTGTACTAGGTATTTGCAGGTGAGGCATTATAAATCATTTATCTTACTTTTAACTATATTTAAGACCAGGGATATCAATTGACTCATTCAGTTCTTTTTGGCTTGATCCTTGTATTAAGTTACATCGTGCTTTTTGTAGCCGAGAGAGTATGGCCTTTGCGCCAGCGAAAGTACCCTCAACAACCTCGAATTTATGTTAATGCAATTTTCACCATTTTCGTTTTATGCATAGCTGCTTTACTGATTGGTCCAATAGTGAAATACATGTTGCAATTTACTCATGATTATTCCTTTGGCTTATTACATTTATATCCAATTCCAGCAATGGTATCTATGATTTTAGGATTTTTGTTAATGGATTTAACAATGTATTACTGGCATTGGATGAATCATAAAATTCCTTGGTTATGGCGATTTCACAATGTTCATCATGTTGATCCTGATTTGGATGTTACTACTTCAATGCGCTTTCATATGATTGAAATAGCTTATTCTAGTATATTTAGAATAATACAAATAAGTTTAATTGGCCTTGATCCTATTATTTTTATTAGCTATGAGTTGGTATTTCAGTGCAATACTTTTTTTCATCATAGTAATATTAAATTGCCAATTCAACTAGAACGAATTCTCAATAAAATAATGGTGACACCAAGAATGCATGGGATCCACCATTCTGATTATCGAGATGAGACAGATAGAAATTATGGTATTGTATTTTCATTTTGGGACCACATGCATCGAACAATAAAATTAAATATTGCTCAAATAAATATTAATATTGGTGTGCCGGCTTATCAAAAACCAAAAGATAATACGCTTATCAATTTGTTAGTGATGCCTTTTAGGCAGCAAAAAAACTATTGGATATTAAATAATGATAAAAAACATTTATTTCGCGAAACTTCTCAGGATCTTCCTATTAATACATTAGCAGAATAAAAATCTTTGCGTTCTTTGTGAATACTCTAATTTGAATCTATTTAGATCATTTTTAAAGTGATATAGTTTTATTAATATAAAGAGACCTGAAGTTATCTATATAACAAGGAGTGAATGTGGATACATTACAACTTCCAAAACAAGATAATACCGCCAAGACATTAATTGTTCTCTTACTTTTAGTCACGATAGGTTGCTGGTTAACGATGATTTGGTCAACCTATCATACTTATCAGGAAGCACCACCCATCCCAAAAATGATGAAATCGATAAATAGTCAATTGATTATGACACTGGAAGATATTGTGCAAGGCAAAGAAGGCTTTCAGAAAGCAGATCTGATGGATTATGGCAGTTTATATGGTATGGGTTCATATTATGGTGAAGATTATACTGCACAATATCTTGTAGAGTTAAGTCACGAAATCATGGGATTGTTAGCAAAGAAGCATCATCATAAATCACTAAAAGATTTAAGCGATCCCGAGCATTTGACATTGCAACGAGAAATGCAGAAGTTGCTAAAAAATATTAATATAAATAGTGAAACCGTAGTATTACCAGATATTGTAAGCCAGGCAATAACGACATTACGTTCAAAAATTGCCAATGATCTCTTAACCGATCGATTTGAAAAAGGATGGGGAAAAGCAGCAAGTTTAAATCAAATGGAAGCTGAAAAAACAGCTGATTTTTTACTCTACTGTGTACTAACAACAGTAGCTAACCGGCCTGGTAAAGATTTTTCATGGACTAATAACTGGCCTCCTGAACCTTCTGTGGGGAATACGCCAACGACTCAAACATTTGTATGGACATGGGCATCATTAACGCTTTTATTTTTTGCAATTGGAGTTGTGGTCGTTATTTTCAGACTTTATATTGATACCTCAGAAATTGAAAAGCCACATGAGGCAATCTTAAATAATTTTGCAAAATTAACCCCAAGCCAATTAGCTCTTGGTAAATATTTTATTGTTGTTTCTTTGCTACTGTTAGTTCAAATTGCGGTAGGCACAATGATGGCTCATAACTATGCCGAACGAGAAAGCTTTTATGGGATTAATATTACACCTTACTTACCGTTTGCATTTTTAAGAAGCATTCATATTCAAGCACCTATCGTGTGGATTGGGTTAGGTTGGATAGGATCGGGATTATTTTTGGCCCCTTTAATCGGAGGCAAAGAGCCTGTAGGGCAAAAATTTCTGGTTAATCTTTTATTTTGGATCACCATGATTATAGTGGGTGGTGCTTTTATTGGAAATTATCTGGGTATAACAGGTGTTATTCAGAAACATTGGTTTTGGTTTGGTAATCAGGGTTTGTCATATCTAGAGTTAGGTCGATTTTGGCAGATCTTATTTTTCATTGGACTTGTAGCATGGAGCTTAATCATGCTTAGGGCAATATGGCCAACGATGAGAGGTTTATTCAAGTCAAATTCCTTTTATAGTTTATTCCATATAGAAAATTTATTATGGTATAGCACGTTTGGTATTGCTGTTATTTACGCATTTGGGATGATTCCTCTTACTAAAATTCATTCTTCTTTTACCTTAACAGATTATTGGCGTTGGTGGGTCGTGCATCTGTGGGTCGAATGGGCATTTGAATTATTTGTAGCCGCAATCACAGGGTACTTCTTAATGGCTGTTGGACTAGTTTCCAGGCGATTTGCAGAACGAGCAGTATTATTTGAATGGATCCTCATTTTAGGAAGTGGAATTTTAGGAACAGGTCATCATCTTTTCTGGGCTGGTGAACCCGAATTATGGCTTAGCATAGGAACCGTTTTTTCATTTTTAGAAGTTTTGCCACTTTTTCTACTTATTTTAGAAGCCATCCAGCAGTATTTACATCTTAAGCAAAATGCTAATTTCCCGTATCGTTTAGCATTTTTATATATTTTAGGGGCTGCTTTTTGGAACTTTGTTGGTGCTGGTGTGTTTGGAGGTGCAACCATCAATGCGCCTTTAGTCAACTATTACGAACATGGAACATTTTTAACACTAAATCACGCGCATACGGCAATGTTTGGTGCATTTGGACTCTTGGCCTTGGGGCTTATTTATTTGACACTACGTTATATGGCAGGTGATCGCATTAAATGGTCTGAAAAACTAGGGGTGTGGGCTTTTTGGTTTTATAATTTGGGACTCGTGATGTGGATTTTTCTCAATTTCTTTCCCATCGGTTGGCCGCAACTGATTGCATCTTATGAGCATGGATATGCATATGCTAGAAGCATGGAATTTTACAATACAACACTGTTTTGGCAGTGGATGCGAATGCCTGGTGACATAATTTTTGCAATTGGTGCTTTAATAATGGCATGGGATTTTTGGAGCAAGACACGTCATTTTAGTAAAGTGAACAAAGAAAATTCCTAATATATCAAACAAAAAAGCCATCATTGTTTACAGTGATGGCTCTATCAAAATAGCAATTTTTAGAAACTATAGGAAAGATTAAAATAAGGACCATTCACGCCAAAGTCACTTTGACTTTCCCCCATGGTCTCGACTGCTATCGTACCGGTTTGCAAAGCATTTGGTGGATTAACAAGAGAATTAGGGTAAACTTTTCTAATGGCATTTTCATAAGCTGCGACTTTATAACCTAGTTCTGCTGTGAGCAGAGAATTTTTGTTAACATCGTAGGCAAAACTGATGCCTAATTTAGCATCTGCTCCTGGCACAACACGAGTTTCATGATGTGTGGTAATTGCTTGCACATTAAGGGGAATGGAAGGAGCTGCGCCAAGTAATGCCGTAGAGGTTTCAGTGAAGTGATCTGTTGCTCTTATTCTGCCAACAGATGCGGTTGCTGCAACTTGACCTACAATGCCAAAACCATAGCAAAGATCGTATGTTCCACCAAAGCCAAATCGTGGACCAAATCCGGTAAATTCGGAGATGTTATTGCTGACAAAGCTAAAATTAACATCCGCTGGTGCAAAAAAAGTGGTTTGTAGATCTTGCTTGATGCGAAGATAGCTTACACCACCAAATAGTCTTGTTTGTAGACGATGACCAAAATTAACATATTGTCCAGCGTCAAGATTGACGACATCATAATCAAAATGATTTCGTGCAGCTGAAGCAATCATGGGAGCAAATCCGCCTGCACCGCCTGCAGTGGGTCCTATTTGAAAGAAGGGGCCAACAAATTGTAGTAGACCATTATCATCAATACTCACTGATGTTGAATCATTGGTTTTGAGTCGTGTCCAATTTAATTGAACATCATTCCCGGTATTATTGAAAGCATAGCTTAAACCAACATCAAATCCGAAATGATATTGTGGATTAGCGCTATTAATAATCCAGTTAGGCGTAGGTACTGGCATGGGGTGGGTTAAGATGGCATATGCATTACTAGTGCTGGTAGGTTGTTGCCAGAGCAAAGAAGCGTTGATTTCATAGGTTGTTGAAAAATGTGGAATGCTGACTAGAAAAGGATCTGCTGGGTGTGTTGTAACAGCAGCATAAGTTGTCGAAGCAAAAGATCCAAAAGCGAGGCTAAGTAGCGATAAGGTAAAATTATTTGCCTTCATATAAACCCATCCATGTCATTAATTATTATTTAATAGTCGCACTAAACCACAGTACTTTTCGATTGTACCTAGTGATTAATCAAAATGTAAGTAATAAATGAATTAGGTAGGACGCATAAATTATAAATTGAACACGCTAACTACAGAAATTATTAATTAAACTGATTGTTCATAGTTTTCAGGGCTATTATCGCTCATCCATAAAATAGATTGACGTCTTACAGTATCCTCTAAAGTTTCTAACTCGGCGTATTGTTTTCTTAACCATGTGGCACCATTTTGGCGATGTAATACGGCTTCACGTATGCGTGCTAATGCTTCCGAACTTTTAAGTGTTTTAGCATAATCTCCTAATTGATCACAAACTTGTAAAATATCATCGACTAAGGGAATTTGACTTTCGTTGATGGAATTAACAATGATTGCATCAAATCCATAGCGAGAAGAGCGAAATCTATTAATAAGATAAGTATAATAAATATCTTTATGGAGTATTGGTTTTTTGTCTAATAACCAATAGACCAGTAATTGAGCATATGCACCTAGCTCAGCAGCTTTTTCAACAGTTAACGGTGTATCTCCAATTCTTATTTCAATCGTACTGTATTCAGGCTTTGGTCTAATATCCCAGTAAAAGTCTTTCATGCTTTTGACTATGCCTAGATTAAATAACTTATCAAAATAAGTTTTAAATTCTTTCCAGGATAATACCCAGGGGGGGGTGCCACTTAATGGAAAAGCGCTTATAACAGCTAAACGTGAACAGTCAAATGAAGTGTCCACTCCCTGTTGAAATGGTGATGCTGCAGATAAAACTATAAAGTGTGGTATGTACTGAGCTAGAGCATGGCAAAGATAAAGCGCATCATCTCCAGTTGGACAAGCGATATGAATATGCTGTCCGAAAACGGTAAATTGCTTTGCTAAATATCCATATTGCTCTGAAACATGCGCAAAACGCTCAGTAGAAAAAATTCTTTGTTTTTTCCATTTTTGAAAAGGATGTGTGCCACCACCGCATACACCAATATGAGTTTGGTATGCTTCATTAGCGATGAGATTTCGTAAATCAACCAGCTCTTTATTTAACGAAAAATATTCTTCATGTATGGAGCTATTAATTTCTATCATTGCTTGTGTAATTTCAGGTTTAATTTCACCACTATGTGGTTTTTCGTCTAATCTTCTTAAAAAGTCTGAAGCCTCGGTCGCTAAATTAAAATTAAATAAATTTATTAGCTGTAGTTCTAATTCAACACCCATTGTTGGAAAAGGTTTACCTTCAAATGGTTGTAAGTTTGTCATAAAATTCCCATTTTTAATTTTTGGTAGAAGACGTCTCATCAGATTTTATAAAAGCATATTGTGTAGCAATCGGACCTAAAATATGTAAAATTGCAACAACAGAAACAACTATCATTGTAAGCTGTTTCCCAAGATCTTGATTAAAATCAGTGAGAGTGCTTAACATTCCAAAAGTGACTCCTGCCATTGGGGTAAGCGCAAGACTTATTGCAACAGTTTGTTTTGTTGTCAAACGACTTCTTTTGGCGAAAAGCCAAATACCTAAAGATTTTGCTAACGATCGCACAAACAGAAAAACAATTACTGCTAAAGTAGTTTTAGCCAACCCCTGAAGATATATTTGCATGCCAGTGACTACGAATAAAAGTATAAATGCCAAGCGTATACCCCATTCAAAATCTACTTCAATTAAAGTATGTTTGCGATCAAAATTTCTGACGATTACACCAAACACAAATAGAGATAATTTAATAGAGAAATTTAATGAATTCGCCAAACTTATTGTGAGTAGAACTATACTAACAAATAAAATAATCTGATTTTGCTTTTTTTTCCCAATTATTTTTCCTATAAAGATTGAAATCAAAAAAATTGAAAATGCTAGAAATACTGATCCAAAAACTTTGAAACCATAATTCTCAAATATGCTTGCGATGCCGTGTATTTTTGGATTTGCTATAGGCAAAAGCAAAGTAAATATGATTAATCCCCAAAAATTATTTAAACTGGTTAACATTAAAGTTCGTCGTGTAATTGGGCCTTCTGATGAGAGATCATTCACTATAAGCATGATAACGGCTGGTGAGGTAGTCATGGCGATTGTTGCAGCAAATGATGATGACAAAGTTGAAAAGCCTAATAATAGAAATGCTGAAAATACAAAGATAAAAGTTAAACCTGATTCAGCTAAAGACATAAAGAATAAGTTACGATCATGTCTTAACCACTGAAAATCTAATTGCCTGCCTAAGTTAAATAAAATGAGTCCTAAAGAGATATCAACAAAAATTTTAATATCGACAATTTCGGAATAATTAACGATGTTAAATAAACCAGGTCCTACTATAAAGCCGACTGCAATGTACCCAGAAATTTTAGGTATAAATCGTATTAAGCGTGTTATTTCCCCACCAATTAGCCCAAGTAACAAAATTAATCCAAAGAATGCTAGAGGACTAATATGTGTTGAGAAATTTGATAGAAAATTCATGTTCTGTCCCTAGATTTTTGTAATTAAATATATTCTCTCTCTAATACCTGTATGCATACCTAGAATAAAAATTAGAAAGTAAACTTATTTTCTTTAATCTAATCTTTAAGAAGTTTATATTATAAGAATAATAAGCCTACCCGATGTGTTCAATAAATTATACAGTAAAATACTTGCTCGACTGACTTTCTTCAGTGAATAGTGAGTATAGTACGAGGTGTATCATTTACAACATGTTTATCTTTTGCTTGCTCTCTCATTCGCGCGATGCGAGCCTCAAGAGGAGGGTGAGTTGAAAACAAGTTATTCACTCCTAAAGAGAATGATTCAATCATTCCAACATCAGATTTTTTTGCGCGATCAGCGAGTTTTTGATCTATTTCAGGATGTAAACTTGCACACATCATGCTTGAGAAAGCTTCCATATGATTATCGTGATCATGAGCATGATCATGATCATGTAGTCCATTTTTTCCGGGTTTGCGTAGCAATTCAAACGCTTCCGCCAAATCAGTTGCACGACCGCATGTTGCAGCCATATCATCGGCTGCAAATTCACGAGTACGTGATAAGCATAAACCTAACAAAGTACCGGTATAAGGAACAATCCAATGATAGAGTAAATATTCTCCTGTTTTACTGATAAATGAAGGTTCATCCTTTTTAGACTTTTTATGGGCAGTACGTTCTCGCTTCTTTTGTTGATATAAAGATTCGCTCAATACACGAATGCTACCAATTAAAATAGATGCTGCCGTTTTAGTGGTGATATCTCGATTAACGATGTGTCCTAATTCGTGTAATAAAATAGCCTCAATCCAACGATTTGCTTTTACCATATCACCTTTAGCATAAGCTTTGGCTTCTTTTAAGAGTCCAGTGGTAATTGCGATAGCGGTATGATTTTGATTTCTTCCCGTTGCAAAAGCATTTTTGGTTTTGCTTTCCATGACACAGACTTTAGGCATGGTGCTTAAATTAACTTTTTCTAATTGACGCAGATTATCTACCATGGCGACTAAATCAAATCCTTCTGGCTTTTCTCCAGGTTTGACTTCTTTTGCTTTAAATAGCCACAAAGCAATTTCTCTTGAAAGCCAAAGAACGGTGGCAGAAGTTGCCACGGTCAATCCAATACCGAATAAAACCCCCGATGTTCCTGCGGCTAAACTGCCTAGTGCACCTACTATGGTTAAGAAACCTGTCATCACTAATAAAGATTTGATATTAGTTTCTGTTGTTGGAGATACTTTAAAGCCGAGCATTATTGCTACCCCTAGTGCATTTTAAATTAATGTTGTAAAGGTAAACAAAATTAGTTAGTTAAACAATGCCGCTTATCTGACTTTTTGCGCCAAACAACTAAACACTAAGTTGGCTAACTTTTGTTTGGATAATATCCTGCCTAGTGAAGAATTGATGAATCTCTTAATTCAACAACCTTTATGAATCAATGATATTGACTCTAAGAGAACAACTAATAAATAGAGATTTTATCGCCTATTAAGTCTTGCAACTTGTAAGTACGCATGTTTTTATGTAAGATAACTCAACTTTGATTAATTAGTTGAGCAACTTATAATGACCTTAAGTACATTTAGTTTTTTGGACAGCACAAATATCAATGATTTAGCTCGCGCTTACAGCTTGGCTTATCTGCGCAAGAAGAAAGTTAAAATTAACAAAGCGGAAAGCGAAATTGATAATAATTGGAATGTAGGCAAGTTTGAGGAAGGTTATCTGCTTCGTGCTGAAGATAATAGCATTTTTACCTTATTTAATTTTCCAGAAATAGTCGACCAGAAGCTAGCTACAGAAAGACAAGTTGTGGGAAGTAACCTGCATGAAAATTTTGTAAATATTATTTCTCATTTTATTGCCACAGATAAAAACGCGCTACCAAGCAATAACATGAAAATTGGTATGTGCATTAATCATCATAATACACACTGGACGCTTCTTTTAGCTGAATTTTCAACTATCAATCAAGCTGAATATAAAACTCTATTTAATGCTTATCAAAAGCATGCAAAAACCACAAAAGAAAATCAATATGAAGATGGCTCAGCAAAGCCAATCAATATTATTAGAAATAATGTTGTTAATTTCGTGAAAAAATATAAAAAGATTAGTTTTAATGGAAATAGTGATCCTCGTAGCAATGGTTTGGGAAATAATCAATTACCTTTGAAAGTAGGAAAAATTGCATTGAATCATTTTGATTCATTGGGCAAGAAAACAACATATGCAAGCAATGTCGCAAAATCTGTGTCAACTTTTGCCAAGAAACATAAAGCTAAATTTTCTGCAATGGATTGCCAAAGACAAAGTGGCAACACTTGTGGAGACTGGTCTGTATACAATGCATTTCAATATGGTTTGTTAAAGCCTAAAAAGCAACATCCTACTTCAGCTAATCTTCGTCATTTCTTTAATAATCGAGATGTAACGAATGCACACCAAATTCTTTTTACAGCAAAGCCAAAGTTAAAGAAAATTGCTCAAAAAAATCAAATTTGCATTACTGAAAATGCTCAGAAATTAGATGATAATTATGTTGCCGTTTTTAAAGACTTTGGTAATAAGTCTGGCTCGCTGGTCGGCAGAACCTTTTTAGGTTTAGTTTCAGGAGCCATCTTTTACGCTGGAATGGCATTAGTATTTGTAAACCCCTTACTCCCTATTGCGGGAGCATTGGCAAGTGGACTCACTGTTTCAACGCTACTTTATAAGCGGTTAACAGAATTATTTTTTGGACAAAAAACAGTTGTGCTTGAGAAGAAAAATGGTAAACCAGTCGTGAAAGATAAACTAGAACATAGAGGTTTTGGTGATTTCATTGGTGTGCATATGCCTTACCAAAAAGATTTAGAATCACTTGAAAAAGATATTCAATCTTTAATCACTGAAGATTCTTCAATAACAGATAAACAGCAAATTGAAGTGCTGACTCATCAG
Organism: Gammaproteobacteria bacterium; assembly: GCA_016191245.1. GTDB lineage: Bacteria > Pseudomonadota > Gammaproteobacteria > Berkiellales > Berkiellaceae > Berkiella. Next base: position 142,288 of record JACPOY010000030.1, read on the forward strand.
TATGCGAAGAAGATTGTCGAAGAAAATTCAAGCTTTTTCTCAGCTCAAGATAAAGCGGTTGTTAAATTAGATGGTTATGCTCATAAATTAGGGCGTTAATATTTAAAGCAGGGATCCTGATGAGTAAGCAGATCGAAAATACTTTTCAGTTTCTCAAAACACATTGGTATCCCTGCACAATTGGCTTATTTATTTTAGCTTCCCATATGGGACTCTATTTTCTATTAATATCATCTGGACTTGCTTCAATTTTACCCGCGACGACTTTAAGCATTTTGCTTGATTGGATGCTCTGGGATCCAAAATTAATCATTGTTAGTTTACAAAGTATCCTTCTAAGTTTTATCGCTGCAGGCACTGCACTTTACGAAAAGGACTGGCAAGGGTTAAAACAATTAATCACAATTCAGATTTCAGTAGGTGTTATTACAGAATTTTTGAAACGAACCGTACAAAGACTTCGACCTAATGGTGCTGATTATAAATCATTTCCCTCAGGACATTCTTCTGCTACCTTTGCTGCTGCTGCATTTGTTCATCAGCGCTATGGTCTTAAAAAAGCTATTCCTGCCTATATGTGTGCCTCCATGGTGGGTTGTATTAGAGTATATAAACAAGCACATTACCCAACGGATGTATTTGCAGGGGCTGCGATTGCTATTTTAACTGCATATAATTTATCAACTGAAAAACCTGCAACGCAAAGCGCACCCAAGCAACAGAGTAAAATTATCTTGGCGAAGCCGAAGGTGTAGAATCCTCTGAATTATCAATTTCTTTATCTTCGTTTGGCTCATCAAGCCTTATAGCAATAGTATTCATTGCTGGTATAAATGTCCGATAAATGGAATTTTCGACTCGCTGTTCGACCTCATCAGTTGGCTTATGATGTGATAATGATAATAGATTGAATGATTTTCCTAATTTTTTAATCCCGCCTATTAAAGCCTTGGTTTTCAAATAGCTTTTAGATTTCAATTTATGCTTGCTTGGTAAATCACGGCTCGAACAAGATGCGGCGCTACTATTTTGTGAAATATTGCAGCGAAGTTCCAATAACTTTGGAGGAGAGGTATGAGAACGAAGCTGTCTTACAGTGACAGATTCTAGGTTAGCACTTGAAGTTTGAGGTATGGATATTGAAGACGATGATAATATATTATAACTGCTATTAGAACGATATGCATGGATCTTTTGCATTGGTGTCAATGGCGTTGTCATTTGTTCTTCAATACGAAATTTGCATTCAAGACTGGTTAAAAGACGGTTAAGTTCAAGTAAGCGTATCATGGTTGGTCTTTTGGTGGGATCTTCAAATGTCAAACAGTTGATGAGGTCAAGTAAAGCAGCGGTTATTGATTTTTGTGCAACACTCAAATCAGGTTGATTCAAAAGAAAATGGGGGGAATTTTCATCAAATATATCTGGCATACATGATTTGATTTGTGAAGATGAGATTGGATCTCTAGCTCCGCTCAATGCTTGATGATGTAAAATGCTTCTTAATTCACGCTGATAATTGAATTTTGTTAAAATTTCAGCTAAAACAATCCCCAATGAAAAATAGTCACAAGCAAAATTATAGGCGATTCTCTCTTTCGTTGATACATTAACAAGCTCAGGCGCAAAATAGCCATCTGTACCTGCTAGATCTTTTACCAATTCATTTTCGACTAAAACAGCGGAGTCCAGATCAATAAGTCTCATTTTCGTTCGATGTCTTGTACTTCCTGCTGTTTCTAATACATAATTTTCTGGTTTCAAATCTCGATGTGCTAATCCCAGCTGATGAAAAAATAATACCTCATTAACGGCCAAAATACTCATACTTAAAACTTCGATAATATCGTACTGATTTTTGCTAATAAAGTAGTTGATATTATCTTTAGGTATCTCAGCGTCGGGATTTCTTTGATACAGATAATGTAATAAATTTATACCAGGAAAATGATCCATAAAAATGCAGTAACCAAAATCAGTCATAGCCGTTGCAATCAATCGATCACATTTTTTTAAATTTCTGCATTCTCTCGCATAATCAATGTATGCTGAAGGGGAATTTCTTCCAATAATTTTTGCGACGACAAGCTTGTCGCCGTGTGAATGTTGAGCAAAAACAACTTCACCTTTACCACCTTTACCTATCATTCCTTTGGAATTTAAAAAAAAAGTTTCAGATTGATTTGTGACTGCGTTTATTGCCGTAATAACAACAGCATCTTGAAGTGCAAATTTAATGCCGCCGCGTGGTGTTGTTGGAGAAGGAGGTGTTGAAGTACTTGAGCTAGGACCATCGCAAGGCATTAATGACTCCAATACTTAGTAAAATTGTACGTCGATTATAGCCGCATTTCTATGGGAAAAAACTAAGAAAATTTCCTATTGTGATGAATATCATGATCCATTACTATCGCTGCCCGCAATAATAATTAAAAGAAGAGAGTAGTAAATGTTAAGTATGATTTTGACTGTTGTAAAAAAAATCAAAGATTGGGCTTATAGCTTGATAACTCGTACAAGAATTGCTGATAATTTCTATCATTTTAAATCAAAAGCAGATAATGCAAACCCTGTTCAAATTGGGGGATATCATGGTTTAGTATGTGCGGTTAAAAATTGTAAACTTGATGACCTAGAAAAACTCTTGGAAAATACAGATCTTGTATCAAAAATTACAGATAATGATAATTTTATTTATCAATATGCACTGACGCACAGTAAAATGTATGCCCGCTTTCTCCCCATCGTGGATCGCTTGCAAAGAGTACCTGAGATTATAGAAAAGTTTAAAAATTCAGATCTTCAAAACAATGCATCTGGGCTATCACCTCGTTTTATGTAAGGCATCTTGATAAAATGCATTTCATTCAAATTGCTAGAAAGTAATCAGCATTTTTTTCGCTTTAACGACCATGTTGCAATTCAACTTCGCCATGTAGACAAGATATATGACATGGTTTAACCTGATTATTGTAGTATTTTTAACTACATTAGCAATTAAGCTAAAATATTTCAGGGTTTTTGTATGTAATATGGGAGAGGGCAATCATGGTAGATATTTTTCAAGCTGTCATCAATGGTGATCTCATTGGCGTTCAATATGAACTCGCTCATGGTGCCAGCCCCAATATGATTGGCCAAGACAATTTATCCTTATTACATTATGCTGCAATGGCTAATCAACCGGCGATATTTAGTTTACTAGTAAATCACGGCGCAGCAATTAACGCAAAAGATCCCCATAATAATACACCTCTTTATTATGCTGCTAGAAGCAATGGTTCTAAAGAATTTATTGATTTCATTATTTCTTCCGGTGCTGATATTAATAATCAAAATAAAATTGGACAGACAGCCTTACACACTGCAGCAAGATTAGGCAGTATTGGTGCGCTTGATAGCTTGCTGATGAGAGGGGCTAATGTCAATATTAAAGACATCGTCGGAAAAACGCCTTTACATGATGCAATCGTCACTAATCATCCCAATGAGATTTTGTTGCTGATTGAGTTTGGGGCTAATCTTTACATCAAAGATAAATATAACCATACACCAATTGATATCGCACATACCGCAAGTCAAACCATTCAACAAATATTTGCTATACCTATTTTAGAGACTATTCAATTGCCCGCGCATAATACGCTTTTGCAATTGGTAGTCATCAATGATGTGCATGCTGTTAAAGTGGAGCTTGATAAAGGGGTATCAGCGGATGTTACTAACAGTCATGGTATGACAGGCGTACATTATGCTGCTCTTAATGGTTATCCAGAAATGATTCAAGAATTTGTGAATCATGGTGTTTTCGTGAATCAAACTACCTATGAAGGCTATCAACCTTTACATTTAGCAGCGATGGTACATCAATTGAGTGTTGTGGATACCTTGGTAAATTTACATGCGGAAATTAATGGTGTTGATTATCAAGGTAATACGCCGTTGCACTATGCTGTACAACATGGTGGTTCAGCGGAATTTGTGACAAAAATACTTGATGCTGGGGCATCTATAGATACTGTCAATAATCAAGGAGAGACAGCGCTCCATTTAGCAGCAGCAGATGGCAATTTAGAAGCAGTAAAAGTGTTAGTAGCACACCATGCTAACCTAATGATTCATGATACTCATGGCGAAACCCCAGTTGATGAGGCGCTAAAGACGAATCATACTGATATTGCTACTTACCTTAAAGAGCATCATTCTGATCATTCTTTACATGCTACAAATGAATTTCCATCAACAAAAGAATATAGCAAAATTGAAGTAATTAAGCTAAGCGATGTAATTTCTGAAAGTAGTGTTAATGATGTGTTATCAGAAAATGGGCCAGTTCAAAACAACAATATGAATCAAATTCAAACAACGACTTTTATACAAGAGTCAATTTTACCTGTTATCACTGTTGAAACTGTTTTATAAAAAAAATGGCAGACTATTCATCATAAATGGGTAGTCTGCCATGATTATTAGTCTTTATTGAGATGTAATTTGAGTTCTTCGCCGGCTTGTATGAGTGCTGAACGAGTTCCAGGAACTGTGCTAAGCGCATTTAATAAGCCATAATCATGAATTAATCCATTATATCGAACTGCTGTGACTGTGACGCCCGCTTCATCAAGTTTTTTAGCATAAGCTTCTCCTTCATCACGCAAGACATCGTTTTCAGCTGTTTGCACTAAAGCAGGGGGAAGCCCTTTCAATTGTTCAGTGGTTGCTAAAAGTGGGGAGGCATAAATTTCCTCACGTTGTTTAGGATCGGTAGTATAATTATCCCAGAACCACTGCATCATATTTTTGGTGAGAAAATACCCGTTTGCAAATTTATTGTAAGAATCGGTGTCAAATTTGGCGTTAGTGACTGGCCACAATAGCAATTGAAATTTAATGTTGGGTGTTCCTTTTTCCTTCGCCATTAAGCACATGACGGCAGCCATATTACCACCGACGCTATTACCAACAACGGCTAATTTTTTTCCATCGACATTGATTTCTTTACCATGCTCAGCAACCCATTTCGTAGCAGCATAAGCTTGATTAATCGCTGTTGGATAATGTGCTTCAGGTGAAGAGGTGTAGTTAACTACCACTGCAACCGCACCAGAATTAACAACAAGATCGCGCACTAAACGTGCATGTGTTTCGTAATCTCCGAGTACCCAACCGCCACCATGGAAAAACATGAAAACGGGTAAAGGCCCTTTTTTACCTTCAGGGCGTACAATGGTTAATTGAAGTGGACTACCATCTACTTCGATCATTTTTTCTTCAACTTGCACGCCTGTTAAATCAACTTTTGTGCCTTTTTGAGCGTTAATGAGCACTTCTCTAGCTTCTTTGGGGGGAAGTTGTTCAATAGGTTTACCGCCGCCACTTGATAATTTATCCAAAAAATCTTTTACATTATGATCTACCCAATCGGCCCAAACATTTTGAAATGTAAAGGCTAATAAGCATGTGGTAAGAATTTGAGTGGTAGTTTTCATACGGATGTTCCTTTTTAAATAGAACCGATAATATTTTCAGGGCGATGTTACAACTGCATGTAAAGATAATAGCTAAGATAGCTTCATTTTGGGTAAGTTTTGAGCTAAGTCTTTATAGATAGTATATGAAAATAAATAAAAACGAATGGCTTGATATTAAATTCAGTGCCGTTTTCAATGAACGTGACCTAAAGTGCTTTGTAAGGCGCTACAATGACCACATTTTTTTATATCCTACTAGCAATAGGTTTTGTTTTACTTAATGCATTCTTCGTTGCAGCAGAGTTTTCAATCGTGAGTATTCGCCATACTCGTGTGCAGAGCCTTCAGCGTACAAGAGGCTTGCGTGGTAGAACCTTGGCAAAAATTCATCATCAACTAGATTCATATTTATCTACTTGTCAACTTGGAATTACTTTAGCTTCATTGGGATTAGGGTGGATTGGGGAACCGGCTTTTGCTCAAATTTTAATGCCGTTATTTAATTTATTAGGGGTAAAGTCCTCGCAGACGATTGCTTTTTTCTCCTTTTTTAGTGCCTTTTTTATCATCACTTATCTACACATTGTGATAGGGGAATTAATGCCCAAATCCATCGCGATAAGACAAACAGAAATGTTATCATTGTGGACTGCCATTCCTTTATATGTATTTTATTGGATGATGTATCCTGTTATTTGGATATTAAATTTAAGTGCCAATTTTTTTCTTAAAATTTTCGGACTTGACAAGGTGCATACAGAAAATCTTTCATATAGTACCGAAGAAATTAAACATATTCTCAAAGCAAGTCATCGATATGGTGAATTTGATAAATCCGAATTGGAACTTTTAACTAAAAGCTTAATGTTTACTGATCTAGAAATTTCGGATGTGATGAGACCTTCGTCTGAAATGGTTTCTTTAGATCTGAACCTATCGATCGAGGAAAATATTAAAAAAATTTGCAATAATCAATATACGCGCTATCCAGTTTATAAAGTTAATCCCAATAACATAGTTGGTGTTTTGCATATCAAAGATTTTTTTCCAGCTATGTTGCACATTCATAAAGTAAAGAGTCTTGCCAGTTTTATAAGACCAATTTTAAAAGTGAAAGTTGATGATAATCTATTGGATATTTTTCATCAGTTTCGCAAAGGAAAACCACAATTTGCCATAGTATATTCAGAAAATACTCCTATAGGTTTTGTGACGCTTGACAATCTATTACAGGCCATTATAGGTGAAATTAAAGATGAATTTCATATTACCAAAGAAGATTGGATCATGCTTGATGATGCAAGTTTTATCATTAAAGGAAATGCGCCAGTTTACACTTTGGAAAAATTATTAGGTGTTCATATATCGGACAAAGCGAAGACAATTAGCGGTTTAGTTTTTGATAAATTGCAAGGTTTTCCAACTGAAGGCCAAAAAATAGATTTTAACGATTTTACACTTGTTGTAAAAAAAATTCGTGGTCCACGAATTTTGCAAGTCAGAGTGTATCCTAAGCAAAATGAGCCAGATGAGGGGCCGTTTGCATAAAAAATCTGCTTTACACTTTATAGACTACGTCCATGGAAATTTTTACGAACTTCGTTGTTACGCTGTTTGGTGCTTGGATAGGGATTCATGATGTAAATCATTCTATTTTGAAAACGAGTAAAATAACCCTTATTTTCACTGGAATAACTTTCGTTAGCTTTTTCTAATAGGGTATCATAGTGTTTGTTAATGGCCTGTTGAGCCGGGGCTTTGAATTTTTTTTGCCAATCTTTATCTAAAAAAGAAGAATTGATAAGTGCTTTCTCCTTTTCTTTGAAAGGAATTTTTGACGTAAGAATATTTTTTAGTTGTTCATATTGAAAATTGCTGCCGATTTTTTTTATTGAAGAAAGAAAGTTACGAACTTGAGTCTTATTAAAAAGGCTAAGCCAAGAATAAATAGCCAAATTACGACCTTGGATTTTCATATTTTTATTGGATTTTGTCATGCCCTCAACATCGTTCGTTAAATGCACTCCTCTGATATCAGCTGCCGATTCCATATTTTTTCGATATTGAAGAAATACCGAAGAGCTTATTGCCCCATAAATGAATAAGCCAACAATGCCTACTGCAAGTGGGATTGCTGCAGAAGTCATCAACGATAGCGTCATTAGTTGTAGCGATAAATCTATCATCGCTATGATCAATGAAAGATAAATTCCAACAGTCGTTGCGATGATGAATGCCTGAGCCATCATGAGCTGAAAATCTTTACCAATTTTATGACCGAGTTCATGCGCTATGGTTGCACGTAGATCACGCTTTGTTGTTTCTCCAAATCCAAAGGAACGTAATAAACCAGCTGTTAATATTATTTTTCCTTCGGTGAATAAACTCCATTTAAATTCAGCATTAAGGGATGTTTCGTTCTCATTGACATAAATTTCAGGAAGAGATATGCCCGCTCTTTGCGTTAATTTTGAAACTTGGTTTTTGATGAAAGTGATTTTTTCAGGTGCGAGTTTGAAAGAATCTATTTTTTTGATTTTATCGTAATAAAGAGGCTTGAGTTCAAAAAGGGCAAAACAATAGGCGGAAAGGGTAATGAACCAAACTGAAATATCGATAGGTATATTAAAAATGATAATGCTTGAATAAAGTAAAGTTAGTAAAGGTGTTCCCAAAAGATATGAACACAGGCCTATATTAAGAGCAGCCCATAATAATTGGAACCAGTTATAGAACAACTGTCTTTTCTCAATACTTTGTATATGAACGTTTATATATTCATTAAAAGTTTCAAAGGGATTTAATCGCATCTTCATTTCTTTCTATTTTCTGAAAGTTTGCAATATAACAAACGCTCGCAGTCTTAGCAACTTAATTAACCCAAAATCATCATGAAAGACTTTATTCTTAGGGGGACACCCATTTAAATTGCGGTTTAATAACCGTAGACGTTTTAAGTAATTTAGGTCACACTTGAAAGCAATAAGCTGTGATTATTAAATTTAGTTAGCATACTTGCGGCGAGGCGACGTGAAGCAAAACACTCTTACGAGGAAAATTATTTTTTTGTTACTAACGAAAGTTCTTTTGCTTATATGTCTATGGAAAATATGTTTTGACAAGCCTTTGCCGATTGAAGAGCGCAAAATCGGTATTCATCAAATCTACTTTACACAGTTTGGAGACAATGAATAATGCATGATTCAGTGGTTGAACTGTCACGTCTGCAATTTGCTTTAACAGCGTTATATCATTGGCTATTCGTTCCATTGACGTTAGGCCTTGGCTTTATCATCGCTATTATGGAATCTGTCTATGTCCTTACGGGAAATGTTATCTATAAAGACATGACACGATTTTGGGGTAAGTTGTTTGGAATTAACTTTGCCATGGGCGTAGCAACTGGCATTACCATGGAATTTCAATTTGGCACCAACTGGGCCTATTATTCCTACTTTGTGGGGGATATTTTTGGCGTACCCTTGGCCATTGAAGGCTTTATGGCCTTTTTCTTAGAATCCACCTTTATAGGCCTATTCTTCTTTGGGTGGGATAGATTAAGTAAAGCTCAACATCTTACTGTCACCTGGTTAGTCGCTATTGGCGCAAATATGTCGGCATTATGGATTTTAATTGCCAATGCCTGGATGCAATACCCTGTAGGTTCTTTCTTTAACTACGATACCATGCGTATGGAATTAGGCAGTTTTTCAGAACTATTTTTTAACCCTGTAGCGCAAGTTAAATTTGTTCATACGGTGGCATCAGGTTATGTGACAGGCTCTATCTTTGTCTTGGGGATCAGTAGTTATTATTTATTACGACATCGTGATGTTCATTTTGCAAGGCGATCTTTTGCTGTGGCAGCAGGATTTGGTTTAGCCTCGATTTTATCTGTTATCGTACTTGGCGATGAAAGTGGTTATACCGTCGGCGAAGTGCAAAAAACTAAATTAGCCGCAATTGAAGGTGAATGGGAAACACACACACCTCCAGCACCCTTTACTTTATTTGGTATTCCAAATGATAAAGAAAAACGCATGGATTATGCTGTTCGTATACCTTATCTCCTAGGCATAATTGCAACACGTTCACTTGATGAGCCGGTCATTGGTCTTAATGATTTAATGAAAGCACATGAAGAGAAAATTCGCACTGGTGTGAAAGCTCAGCAACTATTAGAAGACATCAAAAAGTCAAAAGAGCCTCAGCCTGCAATGCTAGAGGAGTTTGATAAAGTAAAAGATTCTCTAGGTTATGGATTGCTCTTAAAACGTTTTACCAAAGACATTAAAAATCCAACAGATGAAGAGATCCTCACTGCTGCTCAAAATAGTGTCCCTAAAGTTGCTCCTTTATTTTGGACATTTAGAGTGATGGTGGGGCTTGGTATGCTTATGTTGTTGCTGTTTGTGCTGGCTTTTTATTACAACATCAAAGGAAAATTACAGCAACGCAAATGGTTATTGCGTTTCGCACTGATTAGCATTCCTTTCCCGTGGATAGCAGGGGAATGTGGTTGGATAGTTGCAGAGTATGGTCGTCAACCATGGGCGATAGGTGAGATTTTGCCAACATACATGGGCGTTTCATCTGTTACGACGGGGCAGGTGTTAACGAGTATTAGTGGTTTTGTGATTTTTTATTCGCTGTTGTTTGTTGCTGAAATGTATTTGATGTTTAAGTATGCAAGATTAGGACCCAGTACCTTAGGAACTCAGCGATACCATTTTGAAAAAACATAAGTTGAGGCAATGATGATATTAGACTATGCAACATTAAAAGTGATTTGGTGGTTTTTTATTTCTTTGCTTTTTCTTTTATTTTTTATTTTTGGTGGTAGAGATTTTGGTGTATGTATTCTGTTGCCCTTTTTAGGGAAAACAGATGAAGACAGACGCGTCCTTATCAACAGCATTGGTGCTACTTGGGAAGGCAATCAAGTATGGTTTATCACTGCAGGGGGAGCCACTTTTGCAGCTTGGCCAATTGTATATGCTACTGCTTTTTCAGGGTTATATTATGCACTTATATTAGTTCTCTTTACTTTAATTTTGCGTCCGCCGGGTATTGATTATCGAAGCAAATTACCGAGCAAACAATGGCGTAGTTTTTGGGATTGGTCATTATTTTTAAGTGGTTTTGTACCTGCTCTTGTTTTTGGCGTGGGGCTGGGTAATCTATTTTTAGGATTGCCATTTCACTTTGAAGATAATTTAATATCGCGTTACGATGGCAATTTCTTTCAACTACTCAATCCTTTTGCTGTTTTGTTTGGCTTAAGTGCAGTGACTATTTTGGGCATGCATGGCGGAGTATATTTACAGAAGAAATTACCTTTACCCTTAGCTGGTAACGTTAAAAAATTCAATGTTGCTTTTGGCTTAGCGTTTATTACCTTATTTTTATTACTTGGTATTTGGATAGCATGGGGTGTAAGCGGGTTTACAATATTGAGCATTGGAGATCTGCAAAACGGTCTTATCCCTTTAAGTAAAGAAGTCATTGCTGCTCCTAAAGCTTGGCTTACAAACTACAATCAGTATCCATACTTATGGGCGTTGCCTGTTGTGACCGTGTTTGCTGTGATTTTTGCAATGATAAGTTCGATGAAAGAGTGGCTTTCCATTAGCATTCTAATGAGCACCATTGCTATTACCAGTGCCATATTTACTGCGAATGCAGCAATGTTTCCCTTTATTTTACCTTCTTCTATTCAACCCTCACATAGTGTGACATTGTGGGATGCGGTATCTAGTCATCGCACTTTACAATATATGTTTTGGGTAACGATTGTATTTTTACCGATTGTTTTAGCTTATACCTTTTGGGTATTTCGCGTGATGAGAGGCAAAATGCAAACCAACGAAACGCTCAGCAAAGCTGAATCTTATTAGGGGGCATTATGTGGTATTTTACCTGGATTTTAGGCGTGCTGTTTGCTTGTGCTTGCGGTATTATTAATGTCGTCTGGCTTGAACATGAACACTTGTTAGAAGAAGACGAATAAAACAAGGATGAATTGCTATGTCAACGGATGGTGCATCAGTATACGTACACGATAGAGCTTTTGATAAAGAGGATAGAAAAAATCTTTTTATTTATTTTATGCCTGTGGGGGCAAAATTTGAGCCTGAACAAGAAATAAAATATAAACAGATAGATTTACCTAGTGCAAAATTAATAGCCTATGCACTAGAAAAAACAAAACGCAATACCGCCAACCTTGCATTTGAAGAATTAGATCGAAACTCAGCATTAGAACTTTTATTTTCTGCCTATAGAAATGACAATCTGAAAACTAAACAATTAACTTTGGGCAACCATGTGAGCGTTCGTGAAAATATTGATTCAGGTGATGCGGAAGTAATTTATACAGATTTTTTAAAAATAAAAGTAAAATCACTGTCTATAATAGAGGCTGAACAATTAATTAAAATAATTAACTCGGGCAAATTTTCTTCTATTGAAATTGCTATTGAGGAAATTCATGAAGGTAACACGTTAACGTTGTTAGGTGTTATTGGACAAAATCCTTATATTGAACATATTGATATCAAAATTCCATTATACAATGTTAATAATATGGACGCATTAAGAGCGTTCTTAGCAAAACCACTTGTGACACCTCATGATGATATTGCTTCTTTAACCACTTTTATGCAAAGAGTTGCATTGGATTTAAGTGAATTACGTTCTGTAGCACAAACTACTTTTGAGAGTGTAAGACAAACAGGTGGAACATTTTTAAATGCTTATGTGGTAGGCCCTACGTTGAGTTTTTTAGCTGAAGAAGAAGAAAATCCGGCTATCAATACAGCATTAGCGCCAGCAGATAGTAACGCAAGACAAAGTCCAAAACGACCACATTGATTAATATTTACCTTATTAGACCAGCTTCTTTTAAAGCGGAAGTTATTCCGAGCGTGCGCATATTATCCATGCGCTCGGGGTAAATCTTCCCATCAAGATGATCGATTTCATGTTGAATGATGCGAGCTTCAAAACCTTGATAACGTTTTTGAAAGAGTTGTCCCTTTTCATTTTGTGCTTGCACTTCTAACCACTCATGTCGAGGGACTAATCCCCTTACTTCGGGTAAGCTTAAACAGCCTTCGTATAAATAAACTACATCTTTACTGGCTTCAATGATTGTTGGATTGACCATTAAGGTCAGAGGGACAGGATCTTGATCAGGATAGCGCGAATTGATTTGAAAGCCATAAACAATCACTCTCAAACTCACACCAATTTGAGGTGCCGCCAAGCCAACGCCGTTACGGGCTTTCATGGTGTCAAAAAGCTCAGCAATTAAACTAATGGCGTCATTTGTACCAAACCATTGGGAGTTTACAGACTTAGCAATTTGGCGAAGCTGGGGTGTGCCGGCAAGAACAATATCTCTAATACTCATTTTTGTTCCAATTTATAACTGCACTGGTGCAGGTTTATGATCTATCTCTTCTGCCTCTTTTTTCTTTTCACATAAGTTGTCCGCTAGCATCATATACATCGCCGGAACGACAAACAAGGTAAACAATGTGCCAATTGATATGCCTGTGGCAACAACTAAGCCAATGCTGTAACGACTTACAGCACCTGCACCCGAAGCGGTAATTAAAGGTAGAACGCCAAGTACCATAGAAGCTGTCGTCATCAAAATAGGGCGTAAACGTATAGTGGCGGCGCGTTCTATGGCTTTACGTTTACTCATACCTTCTTCTTGCAAATCATTAGCAAACTGCACGATTAAAATACCATGCTTACTAATAAGACCAATCAAAGTAACAAGACCAACTTCAGTATAAATATTGAGACTTGCACCACCAATACCAATACTAATAAATATCATGGCGCCACAAATTGACATAGGTACACTGATTAAAACAATCAATGGATCACGAAAGCTTTCAAATAAAGCGGCAAGGGTGAGGAAAATAATAATTAATGCAAAGAAAAAGGTTACAACCAAAGCGCTACTTTCTTGCATATATTGACGTGATTGACCCGCTGTATCCATGGTATAGCCATCAGGAAGCATTTCTTTACCAAGACCGGTGAGATAATCCAAGACTTGTCCCATCGGTACACCTGGAAAAGGTACGCCAGAGATGGTAGAAGAATTAAGTTGCTGAAAATGGTTAACCGATTCAGGTACAACAGTTGTTTCTAGAGAGGCAATCGTTGATAGTGGCACTGAAGTTCCTGTGGCAGTGGTAATATAATAATTCAATAGTTGATCGTCATTCAGACGTTCAGTTCTCATAATTTGCGGAATGACTTTGTAAGAACGTCCTGCCATGCTAAAAAAGTTGACATAATTTTGGCTTAAGTTGGAAGATAGAACATTACCGACATCAGACATGGTTAATCCCAATTCCGAACTTTTATCTCTATCTAAATTTATTGATGTTTGCGCTTTGTCTATTTTAAGATCAGTATCGACATAGATAAACATGCCACTTGCGTGGATTTTATCCATCATTGATTGTGTCACTTCGTTCAGTCTGTCATAACTTTCGGTGGTTTGAATTACAAATTGTACAGGTAAACCACTGCTTCCAGGTAATGGGGCAGGTTGAAAAACTGCGGTTCGAGCTCCTGAAATTTTATTTAAATCATTTTGCACAATAGGTTGTAATTGATCCGCAGTACGTTTACGGTCATCCCAAGGGGTTAACACCATACCAGCAATCCCTGAATTAAGACCTGAAATACCATCTAATTGAAACACATGATCTGTCTCTGGGAATGTGGCGAAAGTCTCATATATCTGACGTGAAAAGAGCTGAGTTTGTCCAAGACTTGCATTAGGAGCCGTTGTCAATTGTGAAATGATAATCCCTTGATCTTCTTGAGGTGCCAGTTCTTTTTTAGATACTTCATAAAGAAAATAATTACTAAGGAGTATGAGAGCGGCAAAAACGGCAGTGACTGGTAAATAATTTAGTGAATTATGTAGAACATTTTCGTAGCGCGTTTCAAGAGCTGCAAACTTTTTATTGATGTATTCAATAAAACCACCATCGCTATGGTTACTTAATTTTAGAAATTTTGAACACATCATGGGCGACAGTGTTAATGCTATTACAGCAGAGATCCCTACCGCACCAGCTAAGGTAAAGGCAAACTCGGTGAATAAGGCTCCTGTTAAACCACCCATAAAGCCAATGGGCACATAGACTGCAATCAGGACCACTGAAATAGCAATAATAGGGTTGGCTAATTCTCTTGCCCCCAACAATGCTGCTTGAAGACGCGAAACACCTTCTTCCATATGCCGAAACACGTTTTCAACAACAATGATAGCATCATCAACGACTAGGCCAATAGCAAGAACCAATGCTAATAAAGTTAATAAGTTGATGGAATATCCCAACACTAACATGATAAAAAATGTTCCGATTAAAGAAAGAGGGATTGCAATGACAGGAATAAGTACCGAACGGACAGATCCGAGAAAGAGGAATATGACCACTGTAACGATAATGATGGCTTCTAGTAATGAGCGAATTACTTCTTTAATGGAGCTATTAACAAATTTGGTGGAGTCATACACTATTTCGCCATTTAAACCCTCAGGTAATTGTTCTTTAATTGCAGGAAATGCCTTACGCACATTATCAATCACGGTTAATAAGTTTGCAGCTGGTGCGACTTGAATACCAATATAAACCGCTTGTTGGCCATCAAATCCAACGGCTGTATCATAATTTTCAGAACCCATAGTGACATTGCCTAGATCACTTAATCGAACAAAGGCGCCATTTTCTGATTTAATAATAAGGTTACGAAATTCTTCAACAGTATGTAGACCGGTGTCCGCGATAAGATTAACTGTCACCATTTGTCCGTCAGTACGTCCTGCGGCTGAGATAAAATCATTCGCTGCTAAAGCAGCAGTAACATCTGCACCAGTAACGTTGTAAGAAGACATCTTTTCTGGATCAAGCCAAGCACGTAGCGCAAAAGTTCGTTGACCTAAAATTTCAGCATTTTGTACGCCATCTAGGGCTTGTAATTTTGGTTGCACCACACGTACGAGATAATCGGTAATTTTATTGCTTGAGAGTACATCACTGTTAAATCCAATATACATGGCATCAATAGTTTGCCCAATCGAAACGGTTAGTGTTGGCACTTGCGCTTCTTGGGGCAATAAATTCAATACAGCATTGACCTTTGTATTGATTTCAGTCATTGCTTTATCTGGATCATAATTTAGTTTTAAAGTAGCTTGAATGGAACTCGACCCTAAGGTACTTGTAGAAGTGAGGTAGTCAATACCATCAGCTTGAGCAATAGAGTTTTCAAGAGGGGTTGTGATAAAACCTGCTATCAATGCTGGATCTGCTCCGGTATAAACTGTAGAGACAGTAATTACAGCATTTTGAGTAAATGGAAATTGTCGAATGGGTAAGAGTCCCATCGCACGAAGTCCAAGCACTAAGATCATTAAACTCACAACAGTGGCGAGTACGGGACGGCGAATAAAGAGATCTGTAAATTGCATACATCAGTCCTTGCTTACTCGTCTACTATTTGTGGTGAGGGATTATTGCTAGGAACAACTTTATTATTAATGATGACGGTGCTGCCATTTTTTAATTTTAATTGCCCGCTAGTTACAACAATATCACCTTCATTAATACCTTTTAAAACGGCTACTTGATCGCCACGTGATTCTCCAACAGTAACGAAAGTTTGGTGTGCAATTAATGTTGGCGCACTATCTTTGTCTTTATTTTTCTTTTTATCCTTCTGTTTTTTCTTATCTTTGTCATCACTTTCAGTTTTCTCTTTAACGATGTAGGCAATTTCCCCATAAGGATTGTAGCTAATCGCGGTTTGAGGAAGAGTCAGATAGGAGATGGGTTTTCCTGTTTCAATTTCAACTGAAGCGAACATGCCTGGTAAAAGCTGATGCTTAGGGTTGTTAACGGTTGCCTCGACTTGGATATTACGTGTGGCAACATCAATAAGAGGACTAATCGTTGAAATTTTACCTGTAAATTTTTGGCCAGAAAATGAATCACAAGTTAAAATAATGTTTTGTCCTTTAGAAATTTGTTTGAGAGCTTGTTGAGGTAAATAAAAATCAACATAAATAGGATCAAGGGTTTGTAAGGTAACAATTTTATCGCCGGGATTTAAATACTGACCCGGATTAACATATGAAATGCCAAGTCGACCACTAAAAGGAGCTAAGATGATTTTTTTAGCTACTACAGCTTTTTGTTGATTAACTTGAGCGACAGCGCCTTTTAAAGTTGCTTCATCATTATCAAGCGTCTGTTTACTGATTGCTTGAACGTCATATTGAGCTTTATCACGGTCATAAGTAATTTTTGCAATGTCAGCAGCGGCTTTTAAAGATACTAATTGCGCAACTTCTGCATCGTCATTAAGTTTTACAAGTAATTCACCTTCTTTTACATTTGTACCAGCAGTAAATTGAATGGTACGAACAAGTCCTGCAATTTCTGTTGTGACATTCACACCTTTAATAGCACGTAAGCTTCCGGATGCTTTTAGTTTTGGCTGCCAGGAGAGATTTTTGGCTTCAATGGTTGTAACGGTAACAGGTGGCACACCACCTGCTGTCATATATTTTTTCATCATATATGATTTAAATGCGGTATACCCAAAGATTAAGCCAAATAATATGCCGACACCAATCAGCATGTATATCATTCTTTTAGTCATTTGGAATATCTCCATTTGAAGCAAGTTGCCACCAACCGCCACCCAAAGCTTGAAATAAAGCTGCAGTATCTGTGTACCTTGCAGCTTGTGCTTGAATACGACTTACTAAAGCTGAGTTGTATTGACGTTCGGCATTTAATAAAGAGAGATAAGTTACCGCACCCAATTTATATTGTTTTATTGTAAGATCATATAATCTTTTTGCGGCATCTAAATTTTCAGTTTGTGCAGCTAAGGCTTTGGCATCTAATTCAATTGCTTTAAGCGCATCGGCAACATTTTGAAAAGCAGTGATAACAGTTTGTTTGTATTGCGCATAGGATTGATCATAGGCGGCAATAGCAGCACGACGTTGAGCTAATAATGCGCCACCATGAAAGACCGGTTGTAATATTTGACCCGCGATACTCCAGATATTTGTGCTTGCATCAAATAAATCACCAATTTGATTTGCTTGCCAACCATAATAGCCATTTAAAGTCACTTTAGGTAATAAATTAGCTGTTGCAACACCAATTTCAGCACTGGCTTGTCTAAGTAACGCCTCTGAGGCACGAATATCAGGACGTTGTTGCACCAACGAAGATGGCAAAGTTACAGGTAATTCTCTTGGTAATTGTAATTCATTTAAATCAATGCAGGGGATATCGGCTTGTGATGGTATTTCACCGATGAGCGCAGCCAAACTATGCCTGGTTTGCGCAAGACTTTTTTCAAGTGGTGATAGCGCAGTTTTTGATTGAGCTAATTGTGATTCTTGCGTTAATACGTCTGTTAGCGCAATCGCACCCAATTCATTTTGCTTTTTTGTGATCTTTAAAAGATCTTCTTCAAGTTTGATTATTTCCCGTGTTGCTTTGATTTGGGCACTCAATGAGGCTTCTGTGATGGCAGTGGTCACAATATTAGCAGCAAGTGAGAGGTATGTGCCTTCCAACTGGTATCGTTGATAATTCACTTGTGCACAGAGCGCTTCAAGTTCACGTCGATTACCACCAAGAATATCAAGCGTATATGAGACGTTCACTTGTGTATTAAATAAATTGAATATCTGGGTTGGCGAATTGGTACTACCAATATATGTGCCTAAACCTGCACCTGTACCAACACCTGTACCAAGACCTATACCAGTACTTGCCCCTGATATTTGTCGTCTTTGTGCCCCAAGTTGTAAATCAACAGCAGGGTAGAGATAGTTTCCAACTTGTGCACGAAAGTTTTCTTGTGATTGTCTAAGTGCTGCACTTGCGGCCTCAATATTTGGGCTATGGGCAAAACCCTTGATGATTAATTGATTAAGGGAACTTGAATGAAACAGCATCCACCATGCATCAGGAATGGCACGCGAAGTTATTAAATATTGGGCATTACCACCGTCACCTTTACTACTGACTGTTTTTTCAGGTTGTGGATCTTCTGTAAAGGTTAGCGTTTGCGGGGCTTGGGGGGGGGTGAAGTTGGGTCCCACAGTGCAACTTGCCATGGATAGACATAGCCCAAGCAGACTGAAGATTTTAAAATAAGCCATCCTTGGCATTATCATCTCTCGTTTGAGGTTATATATTAAGGAATATTTGTTTAAGTATAGGATTGATTAGGATTTTCATGTCAATGTAGTCATCGCTCTGTGAGCATTAGACCATATATCGTTGAATTTTCAGCTTTTATCGCTAATCCCAGTCAATTTGTTTACATAACTAACATTTTTTTTTATGCTTGAGTTCAGGCATTAAACTTGATATGTTAAAAATCATGAAAATAAAGTTCACACTCTTACAAAGCCTTTCCCTTCCGCTGCGCAGCTGCGGCTGCTAATTTATACCCATTCAAATGATGCAACTTTTAACTTATTATCAGACTTAATAGGATTGAGGCGAATGTTATGCAGCAACATAAAAATATAATTTCAGTTTGGTTAATGTGGTCTTTGGCATCCTTTTTCTATGCCTATCAATACATCCTTCGAGTCTTACCCAATATTATGATGTCCGACATTTTAGAGAAGTTTCAAATTGATGCTTCCTTATTCGGTCAATATTCTGGCCTTTACTATATAGGCTATGCTGGAATGCATATTCCTGTTGGGATCTTATTAGATAAATACGGTCCAAAATGGATATTGCCTTTATGCATGATTCTTACCGTCATTGGTTTAATGCCATTGCTTTACGCTGAACATTGGATTTATCCAGGAATTGGTCGCTTATTAATTGGTATGGGATCTTCTGCAGCCATTTTAGGTGTTTTTAAAATTATCAGAATGTCATTTCCAGAAGATAAATTTACATTTATTCTTGGGTGTTCTGTCACCATTGGATTGCTTGGCGCGATTTATGGTGGGCAACCTGTCAATTATTTAATGCATACTTTTGGTTCAGAAATCGTTCTTCAATTTATCATTTTGCTTGGTATTTTGCTTGCTATCGCAACTTTTTTTGCGGTACCTAAACAAACAACAAACCGTGCTTCGCAAGGTTGGGTGGCCAGCGTAAAAGAAGTATTAACAAACCCTCAAATTATTTTTGTTTGTTTATTTGCAGGCTTTATGGTCGGCCCCTTAGAAGGGTTTGCCGATGTTTGGGGTAAGGAATACCTCAAATCCGTTTATAAATTAAATGAAAATGTTGCAGCTTCTTTACCATCACTTATTTTTTTAGGGATGTGTTTTGGCTCTCCCATCTTGAGTTGGATCACGGAAAAAACGAAAGCTTATTTTGGGTTTATTATCTTAAGTGGCGTGGTAATGAGCCTTTCATTTTTCTTGTTGTTAACTGGTCAACTTCCCGTTAGCCTTTTAACAGTAATGTTTATTATTGTTGGCGTTTTTTGTGCCTACCAAATATTGGCAATTTATAAAGCCAGTACCTATGGTGGCGAGCAATTAGTGGGTTTAACAACAGCTTGCGCTAACATGATTATCATGACATTTGGATATGTATTTCATAGTGTGATTGGTCAAATCATGTCTCATCTTTGGGACGGTACCATGGTGCAAGATGTGCCAGCTTATGATGCTCATGCATATACCTTAGCATTGATGGTGATCCCTATTGGCTTAATGATGGGTGTTTTTGGCTTCATATGGTTAGCGATATCGAAGAAGGGATCCACTTTTACTGTGCAAAGCAGAATGATGTAATTGAAAAATAAACAGTATTTATTCTTTTAACTTTTGAATATACAGTAGAGGGTGTTTACAGAAAGGAAGGATCTTTTCTGTAAACAATACCTCTCGATAAGTATACAGGTTAAAGGAGTAACCCCCATGATAGGCATATCCATACCGCCTCGAAAATTAGCATCATCAACTGAAGAAAGTTTTTCATTAAGTCCAGAAGATAAACAATTTATTCCACATTTTTTGATGAAAAAAGAGACGATCTCACTTAAAGTGCCATTTCATAATGAGTTAAAAGCAGAAAGTATCCATCAAAACCATTATTTAGATTCAGCGCAAAGAGCAGCTTACAAAGTAACCATTAAAGATGGACTTTTTTATAATGCAGATGGCAGATTACTTGAAGGTCCATTGGTTTATGTTTTATTTCCCGATTATCGATTATACGCCGCATCTGTCTATGCTAAATTAAATCATTCTCATATTAGCTCTGGTTTAGATTTAAAAGGCGCTGGCATTATGTATTTTGAAAGAGGCCGCTTAATTACCGTCAGCAATGATTCAGGTCATTACAAGCCAACTCGTAGTGAGATGCAAGATGCCTTAAAATGGTTTTCTGATCAAAATTTGCATAAGCCCTTTATTTTTGAAGATCATTCAGATCAACACTGCGATCAAGAGCTTAATGGAATTAAGTATTCTCATGTGCATATCGATCCGGCTGTCGATCATGTAGCTTTAACCCCAATTGGTACTCAAGATCTCATTGCTTCACTTTCTGCATTAAAACAGGAAGCAATATCCTCTATAGCAGAAGACTCTGATAGTGAATTTGAGAATTTTATTCAACAGTTAAGTGAAAAATGCAACTTCAGCGATGATGACTCTGTTTATTTTAGTCCAGCCAGAGAAAATCAACCACAAAGTAGTAGCCAAGCCTCTTCAAGTACAATGGATGATAAGAATATCTTTAACAGAAGAGAACTAATGATGTACACCTGTTTACAATTTGCTAAAGATGGAAAAAATTATTCAAGTAGATTTAATGGAGTTTTAAAGATTTCTTTGTAGAATTGCTTGTTTTTCAAACCTGAATAAGGTGCAAGTACCCCTTGAAAGTTGGAACCTTTCAAGGGATCTGATTGTCCAACTCATTATTTACTAAGCTATAGACAGATAATGGGGGATAATGAAATGCCATATCTAAAACTCACCACCTGGCAAACAACCACAAAAGATAATAAAGGCTATAAAAAAGCGGTCATTGATTCTACTTTTAAACATGAAAACGTAGGCCATGCAGCGGTTACCTTAGTTTTACCCGTTAATGATGAGACTACAAAATTAGTAGATGAAATTTGTGAAGCTAATAATATTCCTTATTATGTTGTTAATCACGCTGTTTCAACAGCAGATCTTCAGTATTCAAATGAAGATGTAAAAATTTCTGATAGAAAAGAAAATGTATCATCCCAAACTGAATACCATATTTATTTTAGCTTTTGGCCAGCTGCTGAATCTGATGTTGAAGACAAAAATGCACCGAAATATTCGTTAAACACACCTGACGAGGATTATAAAAGTGAGAGAGATGGGAGAACTTTTTGGAAAGAAGGTAGAAGAAGAGATCTTATTGAATCTAGTCGAATTAAAGTTCAAGAAGTAATGGATGATAAAAATGAAAGAGTAAAAAGAGTATTTTTACTTAGTCCACAAATTTCGATTAAAAGAGATACTAATACATTTAATGAAAAGGCGTTAGAAATAGGGGCATTAAAAATAGGCTTGGCTGATTTTCATTCAAATCTCATGCGAATAATAAGTCAAGCTCAAAATCAAAATAATGTCGCTGATAGTATGCCATTTTTAGAGATGCCGGATTTTACCTTCATTGATCAACTTGATAGTTTCTTTCCAGATCTTGGTATACGCAATAAATTAGACTTAAGCGTACTACATTCCTTATATGATGATAAGGGCCGTATCACTAATCAAGCAACTTTTATGGAAGAGGCAATTAAGGTAGCTGAAAATGTAACTCAGATTATGAAATTGATAACTCAAGCATCTAGAAGCGTCCCTTATCATGAGCGAATTTATAATGATTCTCAAGAAGGCGATTTGGGTGATGATGAAATTATTATTCCTGTTTCTTTTATTTCACAAGGTCAATTAGCAACGCCAGCAGATCAAGAAGCGCTTGATGCGAGAAAAATGTTAGAGAGAATGGCGGAAATTGTAAAGGCGGGTAAAAAATGGGAAATGCATCGTTATAATTGCTCAAGTGCTGCCGAAGATGTCATTGTCTCTGGCATTCAAAAGCCAGAACAGCTCCGTGAGTTTAAAAGTGTCAAGACCAGAGGATTACCTCAGACTCCACAAATTGCCAGACGTAGAACTTTAGCATTAGCTAGTGAAATTCAGAGTAAATGGCAAGGTGCTAAGAAAAATCAACCCAAAAAATCAGATTCTTTTTCTGCTTCAATTCAAATGATTGTTAAGACTTTAGAAAAGGATATTAGAAAGAATACTCAAGAAATTAATAAAAGTGATATTGTATCTGAAAAGGGAATTGATACCACTTTAACTGCAGATAATCTTATCGCCTTAACTGATGAAATAAAAAGAATTAGAAATGAAGAAGGGAAAATTCCAGTCATCAGTGTTCAATTAACCAAAGAAATTAATGATCTAAAAAATAAATATCAAGCGCTTACTTCCATGAACCCTAAGAAAGTGAAAAAGGAAAGTTTGAATGAGGCTAGGAACTTTTTAAGTGCTTATAAGGCATTAGAAATGGAAAATATGAATCTATTCCATGAGATTAATAAAAGACAAAGAGGACTTAGAGTAGATGAATATAAGAAAAGAGAAGTTAACCATCAATTTCTTGATTTAATTCAACAATATAAGCAGAAGCCGAATAAAGCCAATCTTAAAGAAATTAAGATAATGATGAAGGAAAATCGTCGTTTATTAAAAACAAAAGTTGACGGAGTCAGCCTTGCTACTTTCGCAAAAGAAAATGGATTAAAAAGCTTAGAAAAATACTTACATGAAAAGGAAGACAAAATTAGAATGAAGCCTCTCGTTATCTCAGTGAATATAAGTTCTACAATTGATAGAAAATCTAAAGATAAAATACAAAGCAAGCATCAGCATGAAGCAAAGGAGAAGGAACAAGTAAAAATAGAAAAACCTGTCAATCCTCTTTCGCAAGCCCAGTCGAATCTTAAGCCTATTCAACGAGCTCAGACATTTAAGCCAAGAAGGCCAGGGGGAGGATCTCAGGGGGAGTAAAAGCTGAGCAAGGCTGGTTTATTTATGATTTTTCGCTAAAAAACTATCTAATGCATTCGCAAAGGATTGAATATCTCGGGGATGAAGCGGAGCCGGACCACCGGTTCTTTCTCCCTGACTTCTTAAGTCTTCCATATAATTTCTAATGGTCAGCCTTTGTTGAATATTTTCCTTTGTATACATTTCACCTCGGGGATTCAAGGCATGTGCATGTTTTTCAATGACACCAGATGCCAAAGGGATATCTGCGGTAATCACTAAATCCCCCGGTTTAACGAGCTCAACAATTTTATGATCAACAACGTCAAATCCGCCTGGTACTTGTACAAACTTAACAAAGGGCGATTTAGGGATAGTTAAAGTGTGGTTTGCATATAATGTCGTAGTAATTTTTAGACGTACGGCGGAACGAAACAGTACCTGTTTAACGGGATTAGGGCAAGCATCTGCATCGACGAGTATTTCCATGGGTGCCCATTATGCCATAAACAAAGATGTTCAGGCTAGGTTACTTTGTAAAAAAGCTAGGGTAAGTGCCCAAGCTTCTTTGGCTGCATGTGGGTGGTAGCTATTTCTGGCATCACAGAAAAAGCCATGATCGGCATGTGAAAATTCAATATCGACAAAATTCTTTTTAGATTTATATAACACTTCTTTAATTAGGTTTCTATCTTCAAGCCGAATGTTTTTATCAAGACCTGCCCATACAAGGAGCAGGGGGCCTTGTTGCTTTGAAGCCAAGGCTAAATGATTTTGCGCAATTTGTCCGCCATAGAATGAAACTGCGGCTTGTAACGGTAGAATAGAATTGGCAATAAAAGAAACACGACCACCTATACAAAATCCAATACTGCCTAACCAATCGGAATTGACTTGTGGATGTGTTAAACAAAAATTGGCAGCAGCTTTTAAATCAGCTTTGAGTGTTTCATGCTCCATGGCTTGAATGTGTGGTCTTGCAAGATCAAAGTTGTCATAAGGTATTTCAAATCCAGCGGGTGCCGTTCGATGAAAAAGTTCAGGAGCCACTGTAAAAAAACCAAGACGAGCAAAGCGCTGACAAAGATCTTGTATATGAGCGTTTACGCCGAATGCTTCTTGAAAAATCATCAATGCAGGTGCTTTGGTTGTTTCCATTGGCTTAGCTGTATATAGACGCATGTCAGTGTCATCTTCAGTTTTAATTGTTGCCCAATCAGTTTTAACGAATGCGGAACACCGAGATTTAGGCGTGTCCATAAATAGCCTTATTCCAAAATAACCTTTTATAAATTTTAGCAAAATATAATTAGAGAGAAGCAAAATACCTGATTTTACATACTGGAGTAAGTTACTGATTTACTTTTTCAAGGCATCGATGGCAATATCGAGTAAGGTTGAGTTCAATGTACCAATTTGATCCATTATCCCAATATTTTTCGATAAAATTTTGCTGGCAGCTGACGCATTCTTTCATAATATAATCGAGAGAAGGCTTGGTGTGACTGACATCTTTTACTTCTTTGCGCGTGGTCGTCATAAAGTCCCTCCATGGAACTATATACTTTTCTTGTTATAACAAAGGTTAATAATAAGCAACAGTGGACACTTACTCTGTTTAGACGGGTTAATGTCTGATAAAGGATAGGGTTTTATCTATTTATTAATTCTGCTTTGCAAAGTTATACATACCTTGGAAGTCAACAACGATAACGGGTTCATTCCCAACGACCCAGGCATCATGACCTGAGGGTAATAATGAAACATCACCAGGATGGCATTCATATTCTTTACCATCATCCATTTTTACTTTTAAAACTCCTGAAACATGATATTGAAAGTGGGGTGCTTCACAGCTAGGTGTTTTTGCAATGGGTTGTATCGAAGTCGTCCAACGCCAGCCCGGTAAAAAGGTCGCCCTGCCAATGGTAACCCCACCAATGGTAATAATCTCAAGCTTTCCATTTGGAAATTCACGAATTTCTTCTGCTTTAGTAAAACTTTTCTTTTCAGATATATCCTGATTGCTAATTTTGTTTGAGTCCATATATACCCCGATACCTAATTGATTGAAATATACAGCTAATGTAGCAAAAGAGATCAATATAACTGAGAAGATATAGCTCTCTCATCTTTATAAGTCAAACAACAAACTGAATTATTTTGCGGTTTTTGTCTTGTGGGTTATTGACTGTGAGTGAGTAGTCACATACCATGCGTTCATTATTCTACAATATCTTGGAGAAACTGAAATGGCCAGAGAAAATAACGATTCTGTTTGGGAGTATATCAACTCATTTCGTCATGAAATAAAACAGCAAATAATAAATATCCTCAATGTTATCAAGAATTCTAAGCACCACATTAAAAACTTGATTCAACAAACATCTGCTTGGATGGTTTTGCAATTAGGTGGCTTCAAAGCAAATGCGATTCGCTTTATTCAATCCAGTGCACAGACTATCCGCGCAGGAATAACTTATGGCTGGCAAAGGGTATCTTACATATTAAGAAACTTTCCCCAAGTCTTAAATCAATCACTTCATTGGTGCGCAAGGGTTCTGCAAAGAGGTTTTGACTTTGGTTATCGTACAACGATGGCCTTGTTAAACGTCCTGAAGGATCTGTTGCTAAACTTGCCTACGCATGTTGTCACGTTTGCTAAACAATGTGTTCGCCAGTTAAAGCAAGGTTTCGAAATTGGAAAATGGCTGATTAAAAATACATTTAGGATTTTGAAATCAATTGCAATTGAATTGAAAGACGTTGCTATCGAAGTAGTTAAAACTATTGGAAGACTTTGTCGCTATGTATTCAATAATTTTGGAACTTTAGCTCGACAGTTTTTAAACGGGATTTATCAGTTCTTAAAAGAATTACCTGAAATAGCCATTAATGTTGGACGATTTCTTAAGAATTTCACCGTGGATCTCTTCAAAGGCCTTTATCGCCTAGGCAAAGAGATTCTAATGAATATCGGCCCATTTTTAAAAGAGTTAAGTTTAGAAACTTTACGGGCTGTGCGTTGGGTAGCGACAACTGCGGCGAAGAAAGTCTGGAATGTGGTTGGCATAACGCTTGGTAGTATCGCGGCTGTTTTTGATTTAAGGGTCGACGTATTCAAAAGCGTGTTTGGCAATGCACCCGCCCAACAAGTTGCCAGATATTCGCATGGTTCACACCAAGCAGATGATAGGCAAGTGGTTGAATTGAACCCACGGTCCATGACACCATTTTTTAGAGGGCAAGTTGAAGCATCAAGAGAAACTTTTACTCAAGCTGAGCACATCAATATCCAAGATTCGAGACATGAAAATCGCCTAAGAAGGGCATAAATAAAAATAATGCAATATAAAATTTTATTTTTTTTATTTTCTGTGCTAAGTTTGAGGTAGTTACCCTAGTATGAGGAGAGGCCAGGATGGTTGTTCGTAAAAAGAAGGCAGCAACAAAAGGACGTAAGGCTACCGCTAAACGTAAAGTTACAACTAAACGTAAAGCGACAGCTAAGCCAAAGGCAGCAAAGAAACGGACCGTAAAACGGAAAGTTGCTAAAGCTGCAGCACCTAAGAAAGCTCGTAAGTCTACCGCTAAAAAGCGTAAGACTGCTAAAGCTGCTACCGCTAAACCCAAAAGACGGGTTAAAAGGAAAGCAGTTGCTAAGAAGAGCGTTGCGGCTAAAAAGCCAAAAGCTCGTAAGAGAAAAGTTAAGAAAGCTAAAGCAGCTTAACTTATCTTTAAATGCCGCGTTGTGTCTCTGATGCAACGCGGCATTTTCTTTTGTGGGATAGAAAATCTGAATATTCTGATTCAGAATTAATTTAAAACAAAGATTATTAAAAATTATTATTGAAAGGATAAAGAACTCTTGTCCCTTCTCCCCTTGCGGGAGAAGGTTAGGATGAGGGGTTTTTAATCTTCAGATTTTACCCCCCTCACCCCCGCCCTCTCCCGCAAGGGGAGAGGGAGTAAGAGTGCTATTTTCTGGGCATCGAGAATTAGTTAATCCCTTGTATCTCTCTGATTTCTCTGAGAAGCCGGCTTTCCTTCATAAGTACGTCGTTGACCGCCGCCTTCTTTATGATTGCGACGACCCGCACCTTCACCGTTTGCACGTCTTGGACCACCAGTGCCTTCAGCATTTGAACGACGCGGACCACCAGTGCCTTCAGCATTTGAACGACGCGGACCACCAGTGCCTTCAGCATTTGAACGACGCGGACCACCAGTACTTGGCGCACCATAACGACGTCTGCGCGGATTTTCTTTGCCGCCACCTGAACGAGGTTTATGTTGGTATCCACCGGTTTCTGAAGCTTTACCATGGTTAACATGTTGGTAAATAGCTTGCCACTTTCTATTTTCACCTGGACCAATAAAAGAAAGGGCATGTCCTTCCATTCCTGCTCGACCTGTACGACCGATACGGTGAATATAATCTTCAGGGCATTGCGGTAAATCATAATTAATCACGTGCATAATATGGGGAATATCCAAGCCTCTGGCGGCGATGTCTGTTGCAACCATGATACGACTTTTTTGATTTCGAAAAGCGCGAATGACTTCGTCACGTTGACGTTGTTTTAAATCACCATGAATTGCATCTGCACTATGATCTTGTCGTCTTAGCTTTTCTGCTAATTGTGCTGCACTAATTTTAGTTCGAACAAAAATAATGACAGAACCTTCTCTGGATTCAAGTTCTTTTAAGAGATTAGGGAATTTGTCATTTGAAGAAGTTTGTAAGGTTTTTTGATCGATCTTAGCCGCGGCTTTCGTCGTTTCCCCGATACTAATATGTTGAGGGTTATTCAGATATTTCTGCGATAGTTTAATAATGTTGGCAGGCATCGTGGCTGAAAACATCATTGTTTGGCGTTCGGTAGGTAAATGTTTAGCAATTTTTTCTAATGCTTCACTAAAACCCATATCTAGCATTCGATCTGTTTCATCTAATATCAAGAAGCGAGTGTTACGCAGATTAAGCGTGCCGCGCATCAAATGATCATTAATTCTGCCCGGTGTACCAATGATAAAACGAGGATTCTTCTTCAAAGCCATAAACTGCTTAAAGATGGGGGCACCACCGATAAGGAGAGCGATATCAGAATGAGCATTTCTACCAAGAATTTGCGTCAAAGCAGCTCTTATTTGGTCAGCCAGCTCTCTTGTTGGGGCTAAGATAAGTGCAGTAGCATGAGCACAATCTACTAACTTTGAAATAACTGGTAATAGGTAAGCAATAGTTTTACCGGTACCTGTTTGGGCTGACGCTAAAATATCCTTTCCAGCAAGGGCTACAGGAATAGATTGGGTTTGGATAGGCGTGGGCACAGTAATTTGCATGCGTTCTAGGGATTGTTCGACAAAAGCGGGTAAGCCAAAATCTTTAAATTGGGTCATGAATAGGTCCAAATTGTATTTGTGGATGTAATGTTTCTTGTTAGGGCCAGCACTATATAGCTGACCATATAGTTATCTTTGTCTAACAAGTAAAGATGATCTGAAGGTGTTTATACTCAAAAGGAGGAAATTAACGAGTATAGGGTCTTGTTATACGAAGATTTCTAGTTATGCAATTTACAAGCTTTATGACGCGAAGTCAATAATTATTGCGCGCTCAAGAACTTAGCCTATGGAGAGCCAAGGTTAAAATAGGCTCGTAATTTCATATAAGAAATGCTATTGACCCAAATAGGTTTACCTGCAACCATAGGCATACCATGGTGTTAACCCTTGGTAAAGAAGTAATGCAGTTTCAAAATGTAGATATTGAATTCTTTGTATACAAAAGGAGAGTAATAATGGCTATGAAAACTGGGATGGTACTTGCAGCTGCAGTTGGCGCGCTTTTCGTAACTTCAACTTTTGCTTCCAGCACAACCAACACCACAACAGATACCGGTGTAAAGTGCGTTGGTTCAAATGCATGCAAAGGTCAAAGCGCTTGTAAGACTGCTAACAACGCTTGCAAAGGACAAAATAGCTGCAAAGGTAAAGGCTATGAAATGGTTGCAACTGAAAAAGATTGCACAGATAAAGGTGGTAAAGTAGAAGCTGCTGCAGACAAAGCTGGCTAATCTATTTTCAAATCTAAGCTGCTCTTTAGACATCTAAAGAGCACGCTTTCACTTGATATCATTTCTCATCAGAAAATTCATTACCACTCTATTAAATTCTTCGGCTTGATCTACGATAGTAATATGCCTTGAATTCTTAATTACTACTAACTCAGCGTTTGGGATCAACCTTGTATAGTATTCTTTAAAGGTAACAGGGGTGTAATCTTGATCAGCTGCAATAATAAGAGTAGGACAAAGAAGAGAATGAAGACGATGCATTACTGTCCATCCACGAAAAGCCCGTAATGAGTTGACGTAGGCTTTTGGATCGTTTTCGCTCCAACGTTCAACAAATTGTTCACGCAATGATTCTTGTGAAGATTCTGGAAATAGCATTTTAGACAATTGAACGCTCATCGCATGCATACCAAAGAGCTTAACGTTATAAGTCCTTAAGAAGAATAGGAAATGGTCTTTAATGCTTGGAAAAATTACTGCTGGTGCACTGTTAAGTATAGTTAGCGTTTTAACCAGCTCAGGTTCATCTACGGCGAGTTGAAAGGCAACCATTCCTCCCAGAGAATGTCCAACCACATGCATTCCTTGCGGAAAATGCTGACGAATGAGTGCTGATGTATCTGAGGCAAACAACGATACCGTATATGGGTAATTTGGTTTATCTGATTTACCATGCCCACGTAAATCAAAAATCAGAACTTGATATCTCGTTTTAAAAAAATCGAGCTGATATTCCCAATCACGGGTACTGGCGCCTAAGCCGTGAATTAAAAGGAGGGGCTCACCTTGGCCATGGAGTTCATAATAAAGATTAATATCGTTAACTTTTAAATTTGGCATACTCTTTCCATTTTGCTTTCAGACGTTGTTGCCTTCGCCACCTCGCAATCCTCATTTACATTCATGTAAACTCCGGTTGATCGAGGCTTGGCGCCTAGCCTACGAGGTCCCCCTTGAGGGGAAAACCAAACTGGTTTGAGTATAATGTGCTTTAGGATAGAGAAGGAACAAGCAATTAGATTAGCATATTTTAGCCATTACCATGTATATAACCTGTTAAAGCGGCAATTTCTTGTTCTTGTTGCAACATCACCCAGCGAGTTAAATCTCCAATTGAGATAATACCCAATAATTTACCATTTTCAACCACTGGTAAGTGACGAAAACGCTTTTCAGTGACCAGTTTCATGGCTTCTTGTACTGTCATTGTTGGAGGAACAGTCACGACATCTTTTGTCATAAGGTGCTGAACGAGTACTTTGGTAGGATCGTTGTTTGTGCTAAAAAGCTTTCTGACGATATCACGCTCACTAATGATCCCTTTTAATATATCATTTTCCATCACTAATAAAGCACCGACACCAGTTTCATTCATTTTTGATGCACAATCAAAGATAGAATGTTGTTCAGTAATACTGTGGGTTTTACCCCCTTTATCTTTCAGAAGTACGCTAAGTGGGGTTCTCATCACTTCTCCTTATGTCTATTCAGTACTGAACGTTTCATTATATATAAATAGGTGGCCGCAGCGAAAAAATATTTATACAGTATTTATCGGTTAATTGATAATAATCTTTACATTCCAAGCATCATAATGCCCCTGGGCGTTTTTATTTCAATTTGATTTCCACGTATTTATAATTATGGGGGTGGAGGAGGGGCTTTTTTATCAGCATCTTGCTGATCTTTTAATTGTTTTTGTAGCGCTTCTTCAGCTTTTCTTTTTTCTTCTTCAATAGCTTTGGCTTTTTCTTGTTCGGCACGCATTCTTGCTTCTTCTTCTTGTGCTCTTGCTTTTTCTTCAGCAGCACGTTGTTTTGCTTCCTCTTGTGCTCTTGCTTTTTCTTCAGCAGCACGTTGTTTTGCTTCTTTTTGTGCTCTTGCTTTTTCTTCAGCAGCACGTTGTTTTGCTTCCTCTTGTGCTCTTGCTTTTTCTTCAGCAGCACGTTGTTTTGCTTCCTCTTGTGCTTTTGCATTTTCTTCGGCAGCACGTTGTTTTGCTTCCTCTTGTGCTCTTGCTTTTTCTTCAGCAGCACGAAGTTTTGCTTCTTCTTGCGCTTTTGCATTTTCTTCGGCAGCACGAAGTTTTGCTTCTTCTTGTGCTTTTGCATTTTCTTCTGCCGCGCGCTGTTTAGCTTCTTGATCTTTAGTTTTTTCTTCAGCTGCTTTTAATTTTGCTTCTTCCTGTGCGCGAGCGCGTTCATCAGCAGCTTTTATTTTTGCATCTTCATAGGCTTTAGCTTTTTCATCGGCAGCTTTTATTTTTGCATCCTCATAGGCTTTTGCTTTAGCTTGTGCATCATCTTGACGTTTCTTCTCCAACGCTTTTGCTTGGGCAGCTTCATGGCGTCTGCGTTGTTCATCTTGTCTTTGTCTTTCTTGGCGTGCGTGTTCACGACGGCGTAATTCATCTTGATATCGTTTTTCTTCATGCGCATCATGTCGGCGACGTGCTTCTTCACGTAAATACCTTTCTCTGCGCTCTAATTCACGGCGATGCATTTCTTCACGAAAGCGCCTTTCTTCTCTTGCTTCGATACGCCGGCGTTCTTCCTCTCTCATTTGTCTTTCAAGGCGTTCTCTTTCTCTTGCCTCCCTTGCTCGTTGAGCGGCGAGTCTTGCTCGATTTTCTTCTAATGAGCTTTCTGCTTGCGCGCCGAGTAGGGAGTCAACTTGTTTGGTTGGTTTGCTTTGTTTTATCAGTAAAAATGGTAAGGTTTCGCCTGATTTTTCTTGAAGAGATTTGTAAGCGTCAGACTCAAGACCTCGGCCTGGATCTTTAGCTAATAATTCTGATTTAGCTTTCATCGGAACAGATAATGCAACAACGGGTGTTAATATCAAGGAAGACCGAGAGAGTAATTCATTGGGGGGAATGTTAGTTGTTCCACGTTTTGCCCCTAAGATACTGACTTCATTCGGTGTTACTTCTGCCACATTAGAGACAAATCCGCTTTCTAATAAATCTTTTGTAACGGGAATTTTGTATTTACTTGCCAATAAGGCATCAGAAAATGCATCCGTTGTTAACGCTATAATATTATGTACATTATTTTGATGAAGATATTTGAATTCTTTACCCGGGTTATCATAAGTATCCTTAATAACATCCTTACTTGCCAGCGTATTATAGGAATTGAGATCGTTAAATTCATCAAAACTAACATAATAGGAAGGCCAGAAAAGTTCACCTGGTGCCAATGGAAACCAACCAATAACAGAATTTTTATCCATCAGCACAAAGCCAACCAATGCTGGCGCATAAAAAGCTTTATCAGAT
This sequence comes from Gammaproteobacteria bacterium, assembly GCA_016191245.1. Taxonomy (GTDB): domain Bacteria; phylum Pseudomonadota; class Gammaproteobacteria; order Berkiellales; family Berkiellaceae; genus Berkiella. Next base: position 175,219 of record JACPOY010000030.1, read on the forward strand.
TTGGGGCCGGGAACCCAAAACCAGCGATCGCTTACTTGCGCCCAACGACCATAATGATATGGCGCAAACCCCCAGGGCTCATGTGCTATCCAAGTCCAGCCCCAAGGTTCAATCCATAGCCAGTGCCCCTCTTGATAAGGTGCCCAATCTGGTTCGACACCTTTAGGTGACCATACCATGCCTAAGCCTTCAATTTGTGTCCATGAACCATAGTAATTAAGATCCTGATTACCGATAACATCTGGAGAAACATTATTAACAGAATTATTACTTTCGGGTAATTGATTGGCACACCAATGACTAAGCTCATTTTTACTGTTTGCTTTAACGGCTTTGAATTTCTTTAGATTCGTACCAAAAAACTGGATCCCTTGATTTGGTCCAATATGATAAGCTGAATTTTCACCATAAATTTCGCCTGTCCCTTCAAGGACATGGATGGTTGTAGAGTCTGTTTCGGGGGAAACGCGGATTTGATAATGCCCGGGTTCGTAAACATAAAAGACAAGATTGGGAGTGCTTATTTCATATTCTTGTTCATTTTTATTATTGCCAACATAAAATTCTAATGTTCCAGATATTAGCTGTAATTGTACAATGAACTCATTCACATTTAAGAGAGATACTAAACTATTTGAACCAGTACAGGTTATAGCATTTGCTGATTGAAGTGACGAGAAAGAATTTTCTTCGTTCCAAAGTCTATCACCTGGAATGAGAGGACGGTTTCGCTCTGCATCGACCCAAGTCTTTTCACCTCCAGGTAAAAAGCTCACCTGACCTTTGAGATCATTTAATCTGGTTACGCCAAAAGTAGTTTCAGCATGAAGACAAGTATTAAATGAAGCTGCAACTATAAAACCAAGATAAACTGGCAATATAAACTGTTGCTTACATGCACGCTTCATATTTTACATCCCAAACAAAATTGATAAAGATAAACATAGCATCTTTATCAATTTTGATGAGAAAGAGGAGGGTTATATCGCTTTGACAGCGTGAACTAATTTATTTGCAATATCTTGCCCATCACCATAAAGCATTCTGGAATTATCCATAGTAAACAGACTGTTTTCGACGCCAGAAAACCCTTTGCCTTGTCCACGTTTAATAATCAAGACATTACGAGCAAGGGCAGCATCTAAAATTGGCATGCCGTAAATGGGACTATTTGAATCTGTTTTAGCCGAAGGATTCACAACATCATTTGCACCGATAACAAGTACGGTGTCGGTTGTTGGGAATTCTGAATTGATTTCTTCTAAATCAAGTAATTTATCATAAGGTACACCTGCTTCAGCTAATAACACATTCATATGACCAGGCATACGACCGGCAACAGGATGGATAGCAAATTTTACAGTGACGCCACGAGATTCTAATTGTTGCGCTAATTCCCAAATTTTATGTTGCGCTTGCGCGACCGCCATCCCATAACCTGGAATGATAATCACTTTATTAGAATAGGCCATCATGACTGCAGCATCACTGACTTCGATGGGTTTTAGACTACCGGTAGTTTCTATGGTAGAGGTTTGTGATTCATTGATGGGTGAGAATAATATGGAAGAAACCGATTTGTTCATCGCTTTTGCCATCAATTGAGTTAACAACGTACCAGAAGCACCTACCACGGTTCCTGCTACAATCAGCGCGTAATTATTTAATACAAATCCTTCAAATCCCACTGCAAGGCCAGTCATGGCGTTAAACAATGAGATAACCACAGGCATGTTAGCGCCACCGATTGGAATAGTAAAAGTAACGCCTAATATCAGTAATACGATAAAGAAGGGTAATAGGACAAGTGAAGCTTTAGCTGAGAACAATATGATGCAGCCAAATACAACACTTAAACCTAATAAAACCATATTAACCATTTGGTGCTTGGGTAATACGATGACGCGTTTCATCAGATCTTGTAATTTAGCAAATGCGATAATACTGCCGCTAAAAGAAATGGTACCAATAATGGCCCCTAACACAGCCAACGCACGCATAGTAAAGTTATCACCATGTTTGCCAAGCAGTTCGATGGCAGCAATAGCACCCGCTGCACCACCGCCCATGCCATTATAGAGCGCAATCATTTGTGGCATATTAATCATCTGAACTTTATTGCCAGAAGACCAACCGATATAAGTGCCTATAGCAATACCAGCAATAATTAAAAAGTGATTCCAAAATCCATGAATTGTTGGCACTAAAAAGGTAATGACAATGGCGATGAGCATTCCCCATCCAGCATAGGTAATACCATTTTTAGCTGTTTTGGGAGAAGACATTTTGCGAATGCCAAGGATCAATAAAATGGCTGTGCCTAAATAAATAGGTTGTATAAAATTATTCATTCGGTTTGCGCTCTGTTTTGAACATTTCTAGCATTCGTTCGGTGACTACAAATCCACCGACCACATTAATTGTCGCAATCAACACTGCGAAGAAACCAATTATTTGTTCTAAAAAAGTATGAGATTGGCCAAGTGCTATCATGGCACCAATTAAAATAATGCCATGGATGAAATTGGTTCCTGACATCAAAGGCGTATGCAAAATAACTGGCACACGATTGATGACCTCATAGCCGGTAAAGGCAGCTAACATAAAAATATATAAAAAAGTGATGAATGCATCCATTAAGATTTGCCTTCTATCATTTCACGAGTTGGCTGATGGTTTATTTTACCTTCGTGGGTAAGTGCACTTTGGGAGATGATTTCATCGTTCCAATCCAGATTAAGCTTGCCATCTTTCACCAGGAGTTCTATAAAACTAATGAGATTTTTGGCATACATGTTACTGGCGTCTCTTGCCATCATACTGGGCAAATTGGTTGGACCATTAATCATGACATCATGGTGAGTAACAATTTTATCTGCTTGAGTCAGTTCGCAGTTTCCACCAGCAATGGCAGCAGTATCAACAATCACTGAACCTGGCATCATGGCCTCAACCATTTTTGTGCTAATTATTTTAGGAGCACTTCGACCTGGAATTAAAGCAGTGCTAATAATCGCATCGGTTTTAGAGATAGCTTCAAATAACACCTCTTGTTGCTTTTGTTTTTCTTCATCTGTCAATTCTCTGGCATAACCACCTGAGGCATCGGCTTTGACATCAATGTTAATCATCTTTGCGCCTAAGGACTCGATTTGTTCTCTGGCCGCTGTGCGAATATCATAGGCTTTTACAATAGCCCCTAATCTTTTTGCCGTTGCAATCGCTTGTAAACCAGCCACACCTGCACCAATAATTAACACGTTGCTTGGACGAATAGTGCCAGCAGCGGTGGTTAACATGGGGAAAAATCGATTAGTCATGCTGGCCGCCATTAAGACAGCTTTATATCCTGCAACAGTTGCTTGCGAGGATAGAGCATCCATGCTTTGCGCTCTGGAAATTCTGGGAATAAGCTCCATGGCAAAACTGGTGATATGACGATCGCGTAAAGCTTTGACTCGTTCTGGGTAACGATGGGGCGAAAGTAGACCAATGACGATGCTTTTTTCTTTTAAATTGGATATTTCATTTTCGAACGGTGCTTCAACTTTTAGAACAATATCCGCTTCTTGGTAGAGTTTCGTCGCATCCTGATAAAACTCAACATTTTGATATTGGGGATCTGGATAGTAGGCACCATTTCCTGCACCAGTTTCAAATAGTACAGTGCAACCTAATTTAAGTAGGGCAGGGACTAATTGTGGCACCAGTGCAACGCGTTGTTCTGATTCTGTAATTTCCTTTGGGATAGCCACTCGCATGAGGTTTGCTTATTTTTTAGATGAACTGGATGACATTATAAATAATTAAACGGCTCAGTCTATTTTTTATAATCAGCTAACAAGATAACAAACACGTGGTTTGTTAATTAAATAACAATCATACTAAGGTGACAATTGCACAATATTCCATTTTGAATCTTTTTTCGTGTACAAAAATCGGTCATGTAAACGATGTGGGCGACCTTGCCAAAATTCCATGGTTTGAGCTTGCAGCACATAACCACCCCAAACATCTGGGCGAACCAGTTTGTCATCATTTTCTTTTGCAAGGGCATTAAATTGTTCTAATAAATATTCTCGATTAGGTATGATTGCACTTTGTTTTGAGATAATTGCTGCAATACGCGAATCTCTACTTCGTTGATTAAAATATTCATCAGATTGTTTTGTGCTAGCAACAATAACTTGCCCGGTGATGCGGACTTGACGCTGGCACAAGGGCCACCAAAACACCATTGCTGCTTTAGGTATTTCTTCTATGCATTTGGCTTTTAAGCTTAAATAATTGGTAAAAAATACAAAGCCATCATCAGAGAAAGATTTTAATAATAACATGCGAGCAGAAACATCATATTGATTGTTCACTGTGGCCAAAGTCATCGCGCTTGGCTCAATTTCACCTTTTTCTTTTGCTTGCGAAAACCAAAGTTCAAATTGTGAAATCGCTGAGGGATTGAGATCATGTAAAGTAAGGGGTAAATCAAAAAAATTAGCTTGTTGTTTGGTTGAATTTGTCAATTTAATTCTCTAAAAGCCAAAGTGCATCTACCTCAAATTTATCGGCAATTTGTTTAAGCAGTTTTTTATTAGGCACTTGTTCACCGTTTAATACATTTTCACTTGTTTGCAAGGGGAGAGAAAATAGTTGTGAAAAGATCTTTACACGTTCATTCTTTTCTTTTGAAACATTGTTAAAATCTAATAATGCATGAATATTTTCTAAAATATGTGTATGCATTGGCATAATGGCATATCCAAAAAGTTAGTATCATTTGAAAGACAACTCTTGCGAAAGTGATTATATCTGTATTCTGTTTTGAGTAAACACCTAACAATCATTTTTTTTAAGCTTGTAACTAATTGAAAAATATATGAATTTTATTATATTTCCCAATACTCTCGCGCTTTATTATAATGTTCAGTCTTTTTGTCAATGTCAATAAGTCATTTATGACAAAACGTATTCTACCCAATAGCTTCTATCAAAACCCCGATGTGCTATCGGTAAGTACTTCCTTACTGGGCAAAGTTATCGTCAGTAAGCTGCATGCTCATATCACTTCAGGGATCATTGTCGAAACTGAAGCCTACGATGGTCCACTCGATAAGGCATCCCATGCTTATAATAATCGTCGTACTGACCGCACTGAAACAATGTATTCTGAAGGTGGCGTAGCCTATATTTATCTGTGTTATGGATTACATCATCTTTTTAATGTTGTGACGGGTCCTAAAAATGTGCCTCAGGCGGTTCTTATTAGAGCTATCGAACCGCTTGAGGGTATCTCTATTATGTTAAATCGTCGCAAGCACAAGCAGGTGAGTTATAAACTCTCCAGCGGTCCAGGCGTGCTTTCGGCAGCCTTAGGGATAACAAGAGAATGGGATGGTCATTTATTGACCAATCCTCCGATATGGATAGAAGATCGAGGCATCAAGGTAATGAAGAAAGATATTATCGCAAGTCCTCGGGTTGGTATTGATTATGCTAAGGAACATCGAGATTTGCCTTGGCGATTTCGGATCAGAAATAACCCCTGGGTGAGTAAGTTTTAAAACAAATAAAAAAATCTTTCTAGGGGGCTACTTTATTGCAAAGTAGGTGAGGTATATTAATCGGGAAGTTAATAACTTACTCAAGCATAGGCAGTAATATACTCGAAAGAGTAAAGGCGACCACAGGGAATGTGGCGATCGTAGAATAAGAAAGGGTTGTACATAATGAATAAAGAAAATTTGATTGACACTATTGATGAAATTGTTCCTAAAGAAAACCAAATTCATCTCGATTTCCCAAAAACCAAAATACAAAGTTGTGCTGTAGAGCAAAAACCACAAGATGAAATCCAGTCTTTATTAAAGGATTTAATCTTGATGGCTTTGCCGAGTCCATCACAACACGTGCATTAGCGCTAAAAGGGTATTCACCAATAGATAGGACTGCTATGAAAATATCAGGCTCTATCTATTTATGCTTACCATTCATCCTTTAAGCCTTGCCTAGTAAATTTAGTTGGCTATATCATTTGTCTCAAGTTTGAATTGAGACTTTTACTAACTATTTGACTATGCATGGTGGAAACAATGGGCTTGTTCTCAAAAATTAAAGGCGCAATAAATTACATCAACCAACCAATCCAACCAACGTTTTTTCATTTAATGATTGGTGGTGTTGTTATTGGGGTTACAGCGATTGCAACTTATCAACTTCCATCTTTAATATCATCTTATTTTAAAGCACCAGAGCCTGAACCTGAGCCTATTTATATTTTTGTTGAAAAAACCGGCAATTATTTATGGAGTCTGGGTGTTGGAACCGTATTCGGTATTTATGGTGCTTACAACAGACGTTGGTATAATGATACTCTCAATAAGATCACAAATATGGTGAGTACTGCTCATCAGAATATTGCCAATACTCGCCTAGGAAGCATGTTACCAGCATGGGCAATGCCAAAGCGTCAACAAAACCCAGAGCATGCTGCAATATTAAAACCACTTTCTGAACAATTAATGAAATTTAATCCAGAAGATCCTACAAAAGTAAATTTTGCTATCAACATAGATGAAATTAATTTGGATGAGTTATGCCAAGCACCATTTGCTGTGGGTATTGATGGTAAAAGTAGAAGAATGTTTGAGATAAGATTAGTCAAAGAACCGGTTAATACCTCACAACATTTGCAAAGCGACGCTGCTGATAGTAAAAATGATAGTAAAAAAATGATAACAAAATTTCATTAAGCTCTAAAAGTATATAACTGTATACTTTGATAAGCGGGTACGGCTTTTTCAGGCAATCGATGCATTAAAGCAACTTGTTGGATTAAGAAAGAGTACCCTTTACATTGTTGCTCAGCAAGACTCATTAATTGATGTTTATGTTGTGGATTTAACGCCGATAAGTTTTTTACACGCCCTATGGTTAAATGAGGATCGAATCTTCCTTTGACTTGAAATTGATATTTATTGTTTGTTGCCTCCATTAATTTTTGATTCATTGTTTTATGAATAGTATGAAGTATTTGTGTCGGTTCTACTCTTAATACAATGGCATTACCATATAATCGAATATCTTCTACCGTTACCATAATTGGTCTATTTTGAGCGAGACTGACAAAGCTTAAAGCTATCGTTCGTAAATCTGTTTGGTCAACAGCAGGAATAAACCCAATCGTTAAATGTAAATCTTGCGTATGTGCCCAATCAACACGAGTAAGAGGTGAACGCTTTGCTTCGCAAGCCAGAATTTTCTGCGCTAACGCCAAGCGATTGTCGTGACTAGGTAATGCAGCTAGAAAAATATTATTTTTCACGTGTTTTCTAATTTTATGAATGAATTAATTAATATATTACTAATGATGATCAGGTATCAAGGGCACAAAAGTGACGAGTTCCAAAACAGATTTTGCAAATTCCCCTTCATTTCTTGAAATAATAGTTAGCTCTTGTACTTGATTGGGGCGTCCAATTGGGATAACCATCAGACCACCCTCTGGATTAAGTTGTTCAAGCAATTTACGAGGAGGTGAGAGAGCAGCGGCAGTCACAATGATGCCATCATAAGGCGCATGTTCATTCCAACCTAAAGTACCATCACCGAGTTTGTAATGAATATTGTTATAGCCTAATTTTGCAAGTGTTTGCTTTGCTTTTGTATAAAGAACTTCAATACGCTCAATCGTCCACACTTCTTCGAATAATGTCGCTAATATGGCCGTCTGATATCCAGAACCTGTGCCAATTTCTAAGATTTTATGGGGATGAGCATGCTCAAGCAATGCTTGCGTCATCAGGGCAACGATAAAAGGTTGAGAGATGGTTTGTTCCTTGTCTATCGGAAGTGCAGTATTTTCGTAGGCTCTTTTTTTATAAGCAGGAAGCACAAATTTTTCTCTAGGAACTTCTGAAATTGCATCAAGTACGGCTTGATTGGTAATCCCATTACGCTTTAAGTCTTTGAGTAATAGATTTCGGTAAGCCATATTTATCTTTTTTGCCTTCAACAAAAAATATTGCTATTTATTTTTTATAGTATAACTCTTTTGGAAATCCTGATGATATATGCATATACATCTGATCCAAGTGATTATTGGTATCTAGTTAGGATATACTCTAAATAACCGCCTGTAATGAATGCAAAAGGGTGTAAATGATGACAGATACAAGTTTTATGAAAAACAAATATACGATAGATGCTTTGGTATCTCATTATTTAGAAGAGATCAAAAAATTAAAACCGTTAGTAAAAAGTCCTTCCGACGAAACAAAATTACAAACCTATTATCAAGCAGCCAATGCTTTTAAAGGTGTTTCAGTAAAAGATTTAGTACAATTTGCGTTATCCTATGGCAGAAATGCTCAAGGCAAATCTGCACAAATCAAAGATGCGTTTCCCATCGTGCTGGCCAATAGAGTGTCGCAGCCTTCTCAAATAGATGCAGCTTATGCAAGGTTATTATTGGATTACACCAGAGCATTTAAAGCAAATCGCGGAAATATTAAAGAATGGACATTGAGATTTGTGCTAAATAGCCGCTTTTCACCACTTTATGCTTTTTTAGAACGTGAAATTGATGGCGTCATTTCTCAAACAGCACAAAGAATTAGAATTTTTGAGTCCCATTAACTTCGCGGTATATAAGTTGTAGATTTTGCAAAATAAGGTTTGAGTTTGATATAGAGCAAGTACCCGCCTAAGAGAACGATTCCTATTGTAAATGCATAAAAAAACAATAGCACCACAAATGGCAAAGATAATAGCCCTAAAACAACCCTCATTTCATGTGAGAAACTTTTTCCTAGGAAAACATATAATAAGGCGGGTAAGCTAGATATAAGCAAGAAGTCCATCTAAACACCATTTGTTTCAATCACGTATTATAATAACAGATTTATCTATTTCTAATATGTGGGTAAAATAGCAAAATTCAATAGATTAGATGTAAATACACGGGAAATGGTGAGAGGGGGTAGCGATGGCAACTCATGGCCCAAAAAAAATAGATTCCGATGAGCATAGTGGAGAAGATAGTAGACCTAGATTATCTTACGCGGATTTTGCAATGGTAAGAGATCCCAGTGCATTTTATGTAGGGTCACCTGAAGGCGTTCATGATTATAGAAGGCATGTGAATGGTGATGATGCTTTGCTAATGTATAGCGAAAGGAAAAAAAAGAAAGCATCTGCGCTTGTTGTCGATGAAAAGCAGGTGCCCACTAATCCAGCTGGCACTACTGAGGTTGATAAAAAAACCCCTAACAGTTCAAATAAGTTATGAAAGAAATAACTGATATTTACAGTATTATTGTTGAAAACGAATATGAACTCGCTTATGCTAAAGCTTCCTAAATTAAGGTGTTCACCTAACAAAGAGGCGTATTATGAGAACTTTAAACAATAATGAAATTAACATCATTGCTGGCGGTCTTAACTTGGATAATGTAAACAAGCCAATCGCTGAATTTACATTTAGTCAGTTTTTAGAAGCATTTGCCGATCTTGCTGCAAGCGCTGCAACAGATCCTGATGCTGTCATGGCTGCTTATCCTTGGATGAATACTTATTCTGCATTATTGGATGAAATGGACGACTATTAATATAGAAGGCAAGGATGCCTTGTTTTCGTAGCTCAAATATCAATGGAATAGGTAAATGAAAACAATATATTGCATCTTACTATTTATTATCTCGCTGTCTTGTTACGCTGAAAATCAATCTCAAATGTATCTTGCTTCAAATGGTTATATCTACGAAGAGCAAGATAAAAATTCAAAAACCTGCACTTATAAATCTGCTCGCGTAACAACCAAGGGCATGAATAATATTACCAAACCCTATGATTTAACGTTCCTTTATAAAAAGAACAAAGGGTTTTTAAAGTCCTCACTTTTGATAATACAAATCAATGCCAATATTGCCTCCCGTTTAGATCCAAGTTTGAACCATCTTTCTTTAACGGGTTTACAATTAGATGTTCCCAAAAAAGCATCTTCGAAAGCATCCGTTAATTTCAATAAAGAAACGAAAATTGGGGAAGCAACTGCTATCACCGATAAAAAATTGTTAAAGGCTATACAAGATGCCATCGCCCTCAATGTTGAATTGACTTTTGGTGGTATAGCAGTAAATATGGAAAAACATCAAGAAATCGCGAGCCTCACAGCAGATGATATTGCTGCCTTGAAAGCTACGATTAAACTTTGCGAGAAAAAAGAATCTTAACTCATTGTTGCATTTTTATTAACAATCCTTAACTAAAATGGCCATTGTTGTGACTTGGTTTAGCAGCTAAACTGCGAGTTATATCAAATTCAATGGTGGCCAACATGAAAACTCAGCCGGATCTCCCATTTTTCACCCTTATTATGATGATTTCATTTGCTTCGGTGAATGCGGTGCTTTTCACGCCTGCGCTGCCAGAAATTGCTCACTTTTTTGCGGTCTCTGAAGAAATAGCACAATACACAATTTCTTTATTTTTGGTTGGATATGCGCTAGGACAGTTATTATATGGTCCTTTAGCAAATCGTTATGGGAGAAAAGAGGCATTATATTTTGGTATTGTCTTGCAAATTATTGCAAGCTTAGGTTGTATGCTATCGGGCTATTTTCATTCCTATCCGATGTTGGTTATTAATCGCGTACTGTTAGCGCTAGGCTCTGGTGTTGGCTTAAAAATGACGTTTACTTTAGTGAATGAATGTTATGAGCCCAAAATAGCCAGCCAAAAAATTTCATATTTATTGTTAGCATTTGCAATTACACCTGGATTAGCAGTGGCATTGGGAGGTTATTTAAATACGCAATTTGGTTGGATGAGTTGTTTTATGGCTGGCTCGTTTTATGGTGCGATTCTTTTTTTGTTTGTTTTGAAATTACCAAAGATAGAAACACAATTAGATTTACAGGCCTTAAAGTGGTCTCATCTAACAAAAACGTATATTCAGCAATTTCAAAATAAACAATTAATAGCTGGAGGGCTATTAATGGGGGGCGCAACATGCTTTGTTTATGTATTTGCAGCAATAGCTCCTTTTATTGCCATGAATATAATGAATATGAGTAGTGAACAATATGGGATTGCTAATATTTTACCTTCCATTGGCCTTATTATTGGATCACTTGGTTCGGCCTATTGTGCAAAAAAATATCCCCTTGCCTTTTTAATAAAAGCAGGTCTATTGGTGTGTGCTGTTGGGGCTGGATTAATGACCTTGGCATTGTGGTTTTCTCTGCCTGCGCTTTTTTCATTATTTCTACCCATGGTATTTATATACATTGGATTATCTTTTGTCATGTCAAATGCATCAAGTGTTGCGATGAGCTTTGTATCTGATAAAGCACATGGATCGGCAGTGATGAATTTTATTAATATGGGGGCGGCAACCGTGGTTGTGCTAGCTTTAGGATCTTTTGCGATGCAACCGATATTATTACCAATGGTTTATCTGGTTTTATGTCTGGCGATGGTGCCTATGTATTGTTGGTTAATTAAAAAATGACTATATTTAGATCATAAAAGTATAGAAGCTGGAGTTGAATTTTGAAAACAACTAAACATGAAATCAAGATGCTTTCAAAAAAAATAAAAACGAAAGCGGTTGAATTAGATAAATTGATGAAAAAGTTAGAGAGGCTTAAAAAGAAGGAAGCCAAAGAACTTGAAAAAGCGGAAAAGAAAAAGAAATTAAAAGAAAAAGCAAAGAAAAAAGCCCAAGACAAAAGAAAACCCAAACTTTCTAAAAAATTAGCACATCATGGGAAAAAAGCAAAAAAACATCTAAAGCGGATTTTATCTTTATAATGGATTTATAATAAAAATTGTTTAACGATATTGTATATGCTGATTAAAGTGATTAATGTGCCAGCAAATATCATCACTATTTTGGGCGGTATTTTTCTAATAGCAACAGCAGCAAGCGGAGCGGCAATCGCTCCACCTAAAAGTAATCCTAAAACAATACGCCAATGAGAAAAACCGATGACTGAAAAAAATGTAATTGAAGAGCTCAATGTAACCATAAATTCTACGGCATTGGTTGAACCAATTGTATAATGGGGATCTTCACCATCTTGTGCAAGCAATGAGGAAGCAATGATAGCTCCCCAACCGCCTCCGCCGACAGCATCACAAAACCCACCAGTTAAGCCAAGAGGGATAATTCGAGCAAGACCATGCGATGATTTTTCGCGTTTTAAAGCTTTATTGATGAGATTTTTAATTTTCTCCATCCAATGCATTTCACGAAATGCTTTATAAAGAATGATGGCTCCCATGAGAAATAAATAACAGGCAATAAAAGGTTTAATAGCATTTGGTGGAATTTTAGTTAGCAAAAATGAGCCAATAATACTACCAATGACGCCAGGTACTACCAGCCGACGAAATAATCTGTAATCAATATTTTTAAACAGTGCATGAGATAATCCTGAAATGCCGGTTGTCACTACTTCAGCAGTATGAACAGAGGCGCTTGCAACCATAGGGGGAATGCCAACGCCAAGTAAAACACTCATACTGATGATGCCATAAGCCATTCCCAATGCACCATCAATTATCTGTGCGAAAAAGCCGATGATAAAGTAGGTGATGATTTCGTTCATTTTTCGGCACGGAATAAAAGAATAGGTATTTTTGTTTTATGCATGATATTTTCAGCTTCGCTTCCGAAAATGAGATGTTTAATCCCATGTTTTTTATGCGTTCCTAAAACAATTAAATCAGCTCGCCAACGTTTAGCTTCTTTGACCACTTTATTGTCAATTCTACTGGTGAGTTTTAATGATTCAATTAAGCGAGTTTCAGCTTTAACTTTCCTTTTCTCAGCTAATTTTTGTGCTTTCTCGAGCATCTTTTTGCCAGTTTTTTTTAAACCTTTATGTAAGGTAACCGCATCTACTCCTTCAACTCCGATCGCTAATTTCATATAATCAATGGAATGCACAATAAGCAGCCTGGCTTTTTGATTTTTACAGAGAGTGATTGCTTTACTTAAAGCAAGATTTGCTGCTTTGCTACCATCGATGGGAATTAAGATTCTTTTAAACATATTTTAAGCCTGCCGTTTTTATCAGTAAAACAGGTATAACAAAGGGTGACTAAGTTAATTGTAGTCAAGCTAGGTTAGCTTGTAAGCTAGTTGTTAAAGTGACATAATGCGGCAGTTTCAACGACAGACTGGCGACATATGAATTCAATACAATTTTCGAGCTTAGGGCTCAGCTTAGAGATGCTTAAAAACCTTGAATCGTTGGGTTATGAACAAATGACCCCAATTCAGGCTAAAAGCCTCCCCAGTATCCTTAAAAATCAAGATATCGTCGCCAAAGCAAACACGGGTAGTGGGAAAACAGCGGCATTTGGTTTAGGTCTTTTAGCTAAAATTTCTGACCTAAATGTTGCATCGCAAGGATTAGTCTTATGCCCAACACGAGAATTAGCCGATCAAGTCAGTAAAGAGATCCGGCGACTTGCACGATTTACCCCCAATATACGTGTACTCACACTTTGTGGGGGAAAGCCATTTCGTATGCAAGCAGAATCGATTAGAAATGGTGCCCACATTATTGTGGGGACGCCTGGCCGTGTGCAAGATCATATTGAAAGAAAGACTCTGCATTTAAAACATATTCAAACTTTCGTACTAGACGAAGCTGATAGAATGTTAGATATGGGTTTTTACGATAATATAATCGATATTATTAAACTTTTGCCTGCAAGTAAGCAAACGCTATTATTTTCTGCTACTTACCCAAATGAAATTGCCGAAATCAGTCAATTAATCCAAAAGGATCCAATTGAAATTACAGTAGAGTCAAAAGACGATATTCCTGATATTACACAGCTTGTTCTTCAAGTAAGAGAACATGAAAAAAATGATGCCGTGATTTCTTTGCTAGCTCATTATAATCCGCAATCTACAATCATTTTCTGTAAAACAAAAGCCCAATGCGATGATGTGGCCATTTTTCTTTGTGAGAAAGGTTTTCACGCGCTAGCTATTCACAGTGACTTTGAGCAAAAAGAAAGAGAAGAAGTTCTTCTTCAATTTGCTAATAGAAGCTGTGCCATACTGGTTGCAACTGATGTTGCTGCTCGCGGATTGGATATCAAAGATCTTCCATTGGTGATTAACTATGATTTACCCTCAAGTCCTGAAATGTATGTTCATCGTATAGGCAGAACAGGTCGCGGTGGAAAATCAGGAGTTGCCGTGAGTCTTTTTGCCTATGCAGAGAATTTTAAAATTGAAGGGATTGAAGCTTTTACGCAAACAACAATCACAAAAATCGAAAAAGATGCATTGATGAGCAATGATGCGATTGCGCAACCTATAATGCGTACATTATGCATCAATGGTGGTAAGAAAAATAAAATTCGTCCTGGAGATATATTGGGGGCGTTAACTGGAGAAGGTGGGTTAACTGCGGATCAGGTTGGTAAAATTGATATTTTTGATTTTCATGCTTATGTTGCCATTAAGTGCGAAGTTGCATCAAAAGTATTAAATAATTTGCAAGATGGTAAAATTAAAGGGCGAAATTTTAAGATGAGATATTTATAACGTGTTCTTGTTTAAAGCGGTTATCTTTGCCTCGATAGCATTTTGTGTTCCGATTTCATATGCTAATGCAGATAGTTATCCAGATGGTATTACTTCGTTATCAGCAGTTCCAAAACTACAAAAGAGCATGCAGGCTTATGAGCCCAAATGTTGTCAAAAGCTATTAGATAATTTAGAACTCGTCAAAGTAAAATATTTTGGATATGACGATAAAGTACATACCGGTGTTTTAATTGTTCATAAAGAATTAGCAAAAGATATTCAAGAAATATTTCAAATTTTACTAAAAGCACAATTTCCGATAGAAAAAATACATCCGATCGGTTCTGAACAAAAAAATATGTCCTTTGCTGTCCCAAATTATACAATAGCCTACAATTGCAGAAAGGTGACAGGGCAAAAGATGTTGTCACAGCATAGTTATGGACGCGCTATTGATATTAACCCATTAGTTAATCCTTATGTTAAAGAAGGTGAATCCATTCCAAAAGAAGGTAAACCCTTTATTGATCGTTCAAAAGCTCATAAGGGAATGATTAACAAAAACAGTTTAATTGTTACTTTATTTGCAGAACGTGGTTGGGATTGGGGCGGAAATTGGTTTGACGTTCAAGATTACCAACATTTTGAAAAGAGGGCCAATGGAGAAAAACGCAATCCTTATGGCTATAATATTAATCAAGTAATCATGTGATAATACACGATTGACTGAAGACAAAGTTGATTAGTCCTTTTGTCGAGTATTAGTTTAATGAGATATCTGAGCATGTTAATATTTCACAAAATGTAAAGTCATTAACGGGTTTTGGAGAGTACATGATAGCTGGTGCGAACACAGACACTAATGATCTTGTTAATTTAATGCGCAATCTTAAACTCAATGATCGTAAAACTGATGAAAAACAAGCTATAGAATTACTCACCCGCAAACCTCAATTGTCAGATAATGCCTTTTCAAGATACCACATGACGCCATTAATGGCTGGAATTTATAGAAAGCATACTATTGTTAGTACAAAACTATTCGAAGTTTTACTTCATAGTACAGCAAAAATAAATGCTCAAAATGCAGAAGGGAAGTCAGTTCTTCATTTTCTTAGCTATTATGCTAAAAGTGAAAGCAAACGTTTACAATATCTTGAAAAACTGTTAAAAGAAAAAAAAGATTCAATAGACGTTAATATTCTCACTCTTGATAATGAAACCCCAGTTTATATGGCAGCTATTGCTGGTAATCCGCAAGCTTTACATCTTTTAGTATTGGCAGGTGCAAACGTAAACATTGCCAATAAGCAGGGGCAAAGCCCATTACAAGTAGCTTGTTTCAAAGGGGATGAAATCTCAATTTCCATTCTGTTGGCTGCTGGATCTAAAGTAAATGCTGCTGATGCAAGTGGACGCACAGCTATTCATTATCTTGCTCAATGTCAGGCAGTAGATGAAGAAACTAAGCAACGTATATTATTCAAATTACTTGAGCATGGGGCAAAAGCAGCTTTAATTTGTCATCAACACCAGCTTGCGGAACAAGGTGCTATGCAATTTGGAAATAAAAATCTTGCTGTAGCATTACAAGCTAATCGTGTTCCCAGCTTATTTAATATTTGCTCAAGACATATTTGCAATAATTTAAGTGTTTATACAAGCAAAATTCCTGCATTTTTAGAGCAAACCATCAAACAGCAGCAAAAATGCACTTAAAACTTCCGACCTATTACTAATCATTCTTGAATGATTTTTCATAACTAGGTACTTTATCTTTATAGTATTAAGATACTTTAAAAGGTAACGCATGCTGGATGTACAAGCCGATATAGTCAGATCTAATCAAAATCCAAAGACCGAAGTAAATTATGTTGCACAGTTAATGTCTGGTGTGCGTGATCCAAATGATACTTCGAAAGAGAGAGGGCTTCCTTTTACCGCACGTGACTTCGAGCTTATTAGTAAAACTATTCATACCGTCATTACACCTTCGAAAGAAATATTTGCTCAGCTTCAAGCAGGATTTGCTGCTATCGCACCGGATGATGTAGAAGCTCAGAATAATTATCTTCACAATGCAAATATTTTTATCAGACAGCTCATTTTAAATTCTCCAGAGCAGGGTATTGAATTAAATAGAAGTTTACAAGTTGGAGTGACTGAGTTTTTGCAACAAAAAAGCCAAAATCCTCAATTAGCCTCTGTTTTTGAAGAAATAGAAAACAACGCTAAAGATGCTCTAAGAATAGCCAAAGAAACAAAAATTCAGCGCTTAGAAACAGCGCGTGAACGTATTGCACCTGGTCGAACGTCATTGGACTCCTTTATTCATGGCTCCCTGGCCAAGAGTAGTAGAGGTTTGGATGAAAATGTTCAAGCCTTTGCTGCTGATTTACTAGAATCCAATTTGCATTTGTTGCGCAAGGTAGCCTCTACCGATTTATACAATAAAAAGTGGACAAGAGATGCTTCAAAGGAAGCAATTGTTGAAAGATTAGGACTGCTTGATGTAATGGAAACATTTAATATTACAAGCCAAATGGTAGCTCAGGATATTTTGTTAGCACAAAGTGAAAAGCATCAAAAAAGAATTGTTGAGTTCTATGTTAAAGCAGCTGAAATTTGTCTGAAAAATGGAGACTTTGAAGGTGCAAATCAAATTAATTCTGCATTTGTTAATTAGCACCGTAATGCACCCTTTCGATTAGCATCTAATGCACCCACCAGATCATCACTTAATGCACCCACCCTATTAGCAGCTAATGCACCCAGGGGATCATCATCTAATGCACCCACCCCTAAGGTTCTGTTA